>CAWJMX010000002.1:0-635000 GCA_963844185.1 uncultured Gammaproteobacteria bacterium | reverse complement strand
AGAGAAATCGAGTCTGAATAGGGCGCGAGTCGCTGTGAGTAGACCCGAAACCGGGCGATCTAGCCATGTGCAGGATGAAGGTTGGGTAACACCAACTGGAGGTCCGAACCGGGTAATGTTGAAAAATTATCGGATGACGTGTGGCTAGGAGTGAAAGGCTAATCAAGCCCGGAGATAGCTGGTTCTCCCCGAAAGCTATTTAGGTAGCGCCTCGTGAATGATTGCTGGGGGTAGAGCACTGTTTCGGCTAGGGGGCTGTCATGGCTTACCAAACCGATGCAAACTCCGAATACCGGTTAATTGAATCACGGGAGACACACGGCGGGTGCTAACGTCCGTCGTGAAGAGGGAAACAACCCAGACCGCCAGCTAAGGTCCCAAAGTACTAGTTAAGTGGGAAACGATGTGGGAAGGCACAGACAGCCAGGAGGTTGGCTTAGAAGCAGCCACCCTTTAAAGAAAGCGTAATAGCTCACTGGTCGAGTCGGCCTGCGCGGAAGATGTAACGGGGCTAAAACTAGTCACCGAAGCTGCGGATGTGCACTAAGTGCACGTGGTAGGGGAGCGTTCTGTAAGCCGATGAAGGTGGATTGAGAAGTCTGCTGGAGGTATCAGAAGTGCGAATGCTGACATGAGTAACGATAATGAGGGTGAAAAGCCCTCACGCCGGAAGTCCCAGGTTTCCTGCACGACGTTAATCGGAGCAGGGTGAGTCGGCCCCTAAGGCGAGGCTGAAGAGCGTAGTCGATGGGAACCAGGTTAATATTCCTGGACTTTTTATAAGTGGTGAAGTGGGGACGGAGAAGGCTAGATGAGCCAGGCGTTGGTTGTCCTGGTATGTGCATGTAGGGGGGTAGACTTGGCAAATCCGGTTTACTATTAACTCTGAGGTGCGACATGGTGCTGA
Source organism: uncultured Gammaproteobacteria bacterium (assembly GCA_963844185.1). GTDB lineage: Bacteria > Pseudomonadota > Gammaproteobacteria > Legionellales > Legionellaceae > Legionella. The sequence goes on along the minus strand of CAWJMX010000002.1, from coordinate 634,093 downwards.
CACTTCGGTGTACAGCGAAGTCATTAATGCCCGGCTTCCAGGAAAAGCTGCTAGCCATAACTTATAGAGAACCGTACCGCAAACCGACACAGGTGGACAGGTAGAGAATACTAAGGCGCTTGAGAGAACTCGGGTGAAGGAACTAGGCAAAATGGTACCGTAACTTCGGGAGAAGGTACGCCCTTGTTTGTTAATTGACTTGCTCAATGAAGCGAATGAGGGCCGCAGAGACCAGGTGGCTGCGACTGTTTATTAAAAACACAGCACTCTGCAAATTCGTAAGAAGACGTATAGGGTGTGACGCCTGCCCGGTGCCGGAAGGTTAATTGATGGGGTTATCTTCGGAGAAGCTCTTGATCGAAGCCCCGGTAAACGGCGGCCGTAACTATAACGGTCCTAAGGTAGCGAAATTCCTTGTCGGGTAAGTTCCGACCTGCACGAATGGCGTAACGATGGCCACACTGTCTCCACCCGAGACTCAGTGAAATTGAAATCGCTGTGAAGATGCAGTGTACCCGCGGCTAGACGGAAAGACCCCGTGAACCTTTACTATAGTTTTGCACTGGACTTTGATAATAACTGTGTAGGATAGGTGGGAGGCTATGAAGTGATGACGCTAGTTCTCATGGAGCCAACCTTGAAATACCACCCTGTTGTTATTGAGGTTCTAACTTGGTCCCGTAATCCGGGATGAGGACAGTGTATGATGGGTAGTTTGACTGGGGCGGTCTCCTCCCAAAGAGTAACGGAGGAGCACAAAGGTACCCTCGGTACGGTCGGACATCGTACCAAGAGTGTAAAGGCATAAGGGTGCTTGACTGCGAGAGTGACGGCTCGAGCAGGTACGAAAGTAGGTCTTAGTGATCCGGTGGTTCTGTATGGAAGGGCCATCGCTCAACGGATAAAAGGTACTCCGGGGATAACAGGCTGATACCGCCCAAGAGTTCATATCGACGGCGGTGTTTGGCACCTCGATGTCGGCTCATCACATCCTGGGGCTGAAGCAGGTCCCAAGGGTATGGCTGTTCGCCATTTAAAGTGGTACGCGAGCTGGGTTTAGAACGTCGTGAGACAGTTCGGTCCCTATCTGCCGTGGGCGTAGGAAAATTGAGAGGAGCTGCTCCTAGTACGAGAGGACCGGAGTGGACGAACCTCTGGTGTACCGGTTGTCACGCCAGTGGCATCGCCGGGTAGCTAAGTTCGGACGGGATAACCGCTGAAAGCATCTAAGCGGGAAGCCTCCCTCAAGATGAGTTTTCCCATGAAGCCCGTTGAAGACTACGACGTTGATAGGCAAGGTGTGGAAGCGCAGTAATGTGTGAAGCTAACTTGTACTAATTGGCTGATTGTCTTGACCATATAATCTGAGTTGCTTTGGATTAGATACGAATCAATACGAAATTTGTGTACTCTTTATTTACCGGCTGTCTGGTTTTGGGAGAATTGCCCATTAAAGCCAGCACAGTAACCAGTTTTCCTGGCGACAATAGCGGTTTGGAACCACCTGATCCCATCTCGAACTCAGAAGTGAAACGAACATGCGCCAATGATAGTGTGAGGTCTCCTCATGTGAAAGTAGGTCATCGCCAGGGTTTTATTTAAAGAAAAGCGGCTAATTGCCGCTTTTTTTGTTTCTGAAATTTATTCCATTTACCTCTAAATCGGTTGCCGAGTTTTCGATTGTTTCTTCCATAGGTTGTTGAGTCAATGACCAACCTACAAGAACAGGATAGTTAGCTCTGGCCTAAACACTTCCATTTGAACTCCTGTAGGCCTGGTTGTAACGCCTTGTTACCAATTTAATCCAACAAATTGATGTCTTGAGATTTAAGGCTAGCTTAAGATATGGGGCCTTACAGTTCTGTCTACTATTAATTTGGCGCGATATATCTCCTCACAAGCATTAGTGGATGGGACCAAAATTAGCTTGCTCTAATTTTTATTCGATGTTTTTCATAAGTTATTTCTTCTTTATCAGAACATGTTGGCAACCTCAATCGCTGTGGCATTGTGGTGATACTTGAGATTTTATTATGTCAATGTTAGTGTTAATGCTAGCGGTTAAATTTTCAGAGAACAAAAAATTATTTATTAAAAATTTGCAGTATTAATTGATGTGTGTGGTGATATTTTCGCACAAAAGCATGGTTATTTCTTAACCTGTCCAGATGTTTTATATTGATTTTTAATAATTTTTCGTTTAATTTATTAATATTATTTAGGATTGGTATTAAATCTATGTTAGTCCAAAAAATTGTGGATTTTTATACAGAGCTCGGTAAGGAAAAAGTGCTTATCAATTGTGATAAGGGACTGCTTAAATCTATTATCGAACGTTTTTCGGGCAAGAAAACTACTGAAGAGCTTAGCAACGACGATTGGCAGTTTTTACGTGAATGTTATAATGCACGCTGGCAAAATGTTAAAAGAACGATCGAGGATTATACGCTTAGTGCTTCGAGTGTTAATCAAAAATGGGTTAATTTGGCCAAAGTGATTGCTGCTGAATTAGATATTTCATATTTATCAATACTTTTCTATGATGTAACCAATACTCATGATCCTGCTGATGGTTCATGGCTTACAGAAACAACAAAATTAACTAATTTTTATCTTAATGATGAAAATCAATTATGTCGAAAACGTGTTTTATATGACCGTATGAAGGAACAGAATTACATGTTATGTTCAACCGACATCACAGGAAAGATATTAAAAATTGTTACTATTGCTGAATTACATCATTTACAACGCTGCAAACAGGAAAGCGGAAAGTTTTCCATTCTCTATCCATCAAAAACAGAGGAGTTTGATAGTTTTTGGGATTTTTTAACTAAAGAGTCATTTCCCCGCTTAACATTTGGTGGAGGCATGCCAATAGGATTATTGCCCCATTTAATTGAGGTGATTGAAGATTATTACACGTTTTTAAAAGCTAAGGATGACAGTTTTCATCTGTTTAAAGATGTTTTCCAACGTTTTGTTGCACGTTTATACCAGTATCCTCTATCAAATGTAAACTACTTGTATGGCCAAAAGGTACGCTATAAAGAGAAAGATCAATATTTACTGGATGTTTTTATTGCCATTTTTCAAGCCAATACTTTTACTATTGATGAGGAAATAATGGCGCTAACTTCTTGTTTATTCAAATATTCTCCAATTTTAAAAGCAAATAGCAACGAGTTACGCGAGCTGTATAGCAGTCGACATGCTCCTGCTGATAATACGAATGCGAAATATTTCGCTTATGAGCGCTGTTGTAGTATATATATCTCTTTATTTGCCACCGAGTTTAAAATGTGGACTTCTGGTCAATCGATAAGCTGTTGGGATATCGTTAATACGATACCTAGTGAATTGGGTGATATTTATAAGTTGTTGCATGCTTTATTTAATAAGGCGGAGCCTGATTTTATTGCGACTTATGATGAGATCATTAATGAATATGTTGTTCCAAAGTCCAATAGTAATGGTTTTTTCTCACAGTGTATGAAACTAATAACGCGAAATAAAGCAACTGCTACATGGTTAGACTTAGTGGAACATAAGAACTTGGCACAACTGGGCAGTTATTGGTTTGAGCCGCCTATAATTTTATATGCGCTTTTAGCATATAATAAAGCCGAAAGTAAAAATCAAAAGCTTATAGACAGTTTTTTAGATGAATTAATTCACACTTATTCTCAAGATAAACCTGCTTTTGCAAAAGCGCTAAGAGTAAATATTTTGTTTTCAAAGTTTCTTTCTTCCTTGGAAGAATGTACGCGTAGACATTTAATAATATGGTTAACTCTTACTGAGCCAGATACTGAGACAGAAGCGGCAAAAATACGTTTTAATGAGCATTGTACCTCATACATCGTGCGACGAATAACATCCATGGGGTATAGGCCACCATCAGATGCTGCCGATCATTATACGGAGGCTGTAGATAAGGATAGCGTTATTGACGTATACAATAAACTCAACCTGAAGCATCTTGAATCAAATGCGCAAAAAAATATCCAAAACTATTTCTCTGATTTACATTATCCGATTTTAACTGCAGATCAGTTAAGGGAGATTGAGGATGAGTTGCGAGTTACTGTCGATCCGATTGGCGCGTATACCTAAACCTAGAAAAAACGCCGCGCTTCAGTGTTTTTGTTTACCGTGCCCCTATTCTTTCTAGGTTAAAGAGGGGGCTTATGAGTTTTGCATATATTGGGCGCAGAGCTTTATAAAGTTTTCATATCTTTGGGACGAAATTCCCCCCTCATCTACTGCTTTTATTATGGCGCAAAAAGGTGTGTCTTTGTGAGTACAATTTCTAAATTTACATTGTGATAAGTAGTGTCGAAATTCAATGTAGCCACGGGCTATCTCTGCTGCATCAATATGTCCTAAACTGAATTCTCTGACGCCTGGTGAATCAATTAATGCACCACCACTGGGCAAATGGTAATATTTAGAATTACTGGTAGTATGTTTACCTAGCTCTGAAATTTCGGAAAGTGCTCCCGTAGCGATATCTTGTTCATGTGGCAAGATGCCTGAAATCAATGATGATTTTCCTACGCCAGATTGACCTACAAAAACACTCACCTGATGATTTAATTCTTCTTTTAGTTGCTCAATGCTCTCTGGATAGTCTTTGCTTACTAAAATAATGGGATAATTTAGATTTTGATAATTAGTCGTTAATTGTTTTTTCAGTGACACACAAGGTAAATCGGTTTTATTTAATAAGATTACGGCACGTAAACGCAGTGTTTCTGCCATTACTAAATAACTATCAAGAAGTGGCCAGGATATTTCTGGTTTAGGCGCAATAACAATAATAAGTTGTGTTATGTTTGCTGCCACGGGCTTGCTCAGTCCCGCATGAGTTGGTTTGGCCAAAACACTGGTACGCGGATAAAGGCTCACGACGACCCCTTGATTAGTACCTTCGTTTTGCCAGATAACCCGATCGCCAGCAACCAAGGTTTCTAGGTTGGGTCTGATTGAACAACGAATAAGTTTTCCTTGTTTGTCTTCAAGTGCAACATGGCGGCTAAACCTCGTGATAATCAAGCCATCGGCGAGATCTTCGTGATGCTCTTTATTTTGTTGATAGGTTTGCTGAATTTTTTCAATACGGGCAGATTGTTGCTTATTAATACGTCTTTTACTCATGATGGCGATCTATAATATAATTGATTAAGTCCAAAGGGACAAAATTCTAATCCTACAGTATGAAGGTAAATTACATTTAATGAAAGTCTATTTAGTCGGTGGTGCAGTTCGTGATCAATTACTGAATCTTCCTGTAAAGGAGCGTGATTGGGTAGTTGTTGGGGCAAGCCCAGAACAATTATTAAAACAAAAATTTCGCCAAGTCGGGCGTGATTTTCCAGTATTTTTACATCCGCAGACCAATGAAGAATATGCGTTGGCAAGAACTGAGCGTAAATCAGCACCAGGTTATTATGGTTTTGCTTGTAATTTTAGCAGCTCAGTCACGTTAGAAGAAGATCTGGCCCGGCGTGATTTGACCATTAACGCCATGGCTATGGATGAGCTGGGGGCGCTCATTGATCCCTATCAAGGACAACGCGATTTAGCAAATCGGGTATTGCGTCATATTTCACCGGCTTTTGCTGAGGATCCCGTGCGTGTATTACGTCTTGCTCGCTTTGCTGCACGTTTTCATTATTTAGGGTTTACGGTAGCCGAAGAAACGCGCTCATTGATGTATTCAATGGTCACGCAAGGTGAGTTGGCGCATTTGGTTGCTGAGCGAGTCTGGCAAGAATGGCAACGCAGTTTAGAAGAAAAAAATCCAGAACAATTTATTATCACCTTACGTTCTTGTGATGCCTTACGCGTTATTTTACCTGAATTACAGGCATTATTTGGTGTACCTAATCCTTACCATTATCATCATGAAGTAGATAGCGGTGTGCATACCTTAATGGTATTACAAGGCGCGGTTGCACTAACGACGGATCCTATCATTCGTTTTGCTGCATTAACTCATGATTTAGGTAAAGCAACATCACCCATGTCCAATTGGCCGAGTCATCATGGTCATGAAGAGCGTGGTGTTCCTATAATTGAATCATTATGTTTACGTTTGCGTATTCCAAATGAATATCGTACATTGGCGACGGTGGTTTCGCGCTTTCATTTAATGATTCATCGTTTATCAGTATTACGAGCCGATACCATCGTAATGCTTTTAGAGCAGGCGGATGCATTTCGACGCCCGCAACTTTTTTATAATATGTTGATTGCCTGTCAGGCAGACGCAGAAGGTTGCGGCCGTGAAATTGATTACCAACAAAGTGTTTTGTGGCACTATCTCTTAGCAGAGTGTGCTAAAGTAAATGTACAAACAATAATCACACAAGGTTATACCGGTGGGGCAATTAAACAGGCATTACATCAACATCGCGTTGCTTGTGTGGAACTGATATTAAACTCCTGGAAGACAAATGAAAAATAATCATAATTTAATTTGGATCGATCTAGAAATGACAGGCCTTGATCCTGAAGAAAACCGAATTATTGAAATTGCAACGGTAGTGACGGATCCTCATCTAAATATTATTGGCGAAGGTCCTGTATTTGCGATAGCGCAGCCCAAAGAACTTTTAGATGGTATGGATTCATGGAATACCAAACAGCATGGGCAATCTGGATTAGTAAAACGGGTTTTAGACAGCGAAATAAGTGAGGCTGATGCAGAACAACAAACGATTAAGTTCTTAAAGCAGTATGTGGATAAAGGCAAATCACCAATGTGTGGTAATAGTGTGTGCCAAGATCGACGTTTTATGTATAAATACATGCCTGAGTTAGCGGCTTTTTTCCATTACCGTAATTTAGATGTAAGTACACTTAAAGAGTTAGCGATTCGTTGGAAACCCGGATTGTTAAATGGCTTTACAAAGGCATCAAAACACCTGGCTTTAGAGGATATTAAAGACTCGATTGCAGAATTGGTTTATTATCGTCAACATTTTATAAATTTGCCGGAAGTAGGACAATGATAGATAGAGAACGATTGGAATTACCTAATGGTGCAGACAAATTATTACTGCATTCATGCTGCGCACCTTGTTCTGGTGAGGTCATGGAAGCTCTGATCAGTTCGGAAATCAATTTTGCTATATTTTTTTATAATCCGAATATACATCCGGTGCAAGAATATGAAATTCGCAAACAGGAAAATATTAAGTTTGCGGAAAAACATCATATACCTTTTATTGATGCAGATTACGACAAAGATAACTGGTTTGAGCGTGCTAAAGGCTTAGAGTGGGAGCCTGAGCGTGGTAAGCGTTGTTCCATGTGTTTTGACATGCGTTTTGAACGTACGGCCTTGTATGCCCATGAACATGGATTTCCTGTGATTAGCAGTTCTTTGGGAATTTCGCGCTGGAAAGACATGAATCAAATTAACGACAGTGGTTTGCGTGCTGCCAGTCATTATCCTGAGATTGAATATTGGACTTATAATTGGCGGAAAAATGGTGGTTCTGAACGGATGTATGAAATCGCTAAGCGCGAGCAATTTTATAAACAAGAATATTGTGGCTGTGTTTATTCGTTACGTGATACAAATGCTTGGCGAAAGCAAAAAGAACGGAATCGAATTAAAATTGGTATTAATTATTATGCCGAGGGTTCTCAAGGCGAAGAGGACGTATGACTAATCATTCTCATGAAGGGACACATAATCACCATGGGCATAACCATGGTGAGCCCACTTACGATCGGGCTTTTCTAATTGCTATTGTTGCTAATGGGCTGTTCGTTATTTTGCAGATTATTTTTGCTTATGTATCGAACTCAACTAGCTTGTTAGCTGATGCTTTTCATAATCTCGGTGATGTCTTGGGATTAGTTTTGGCATGGATTGCAATGGGCTTAATGAAACGTGCTCCAACGATGAAAGCAACCTACGGTTTGAAGAAAACATCTATTTTGTCTGCCTTGGCTAATGGAATTTTGCTGGTCTTTACTTGTGGCATTATTGCTACAGAAGCCATGTATAAATTATTCTCGCCAACGGAAATTCAGGCAGTATCCGTTATGGTTGTGGCGGGTATTGGTATTGTTGTTAACTCAACTACAGCGCTTTTATTTATGCGTGGTTCTGATGATTTAAATATCAAAGGGGCTTATCTGCATTTATTTTATGATGCCTTGATATCTGTTGGTGTGGTGATTTCTGCTGCTTTATTGTATTGGACTGGTTGGTTGTGGATTGACCCTGTAGTTGGTTTATTGATTGCCATTATCATACTTAAAGGCACTTGGTCTTTATTTATTAATAGTTTTAGGTTAATTATTGATGGGGTTCCAGATAATATTTCCTGGTCTGCTGTGAGCGAGTTTTTGTTAGCCAAACCAGGTGTCGAAAGTTTCCATGATTTGCATATTTGGGCATTGAGTACGCAAGAAAATGCAATGTCGGTCCATTTATATATGCCTGAAGCACCGTTAACCGATCAATTGCGTATGGAATGGGTTGAGCAGCTGCGTCACGAATTTAGTATTCAACATGTGACTATTCAGGTAGAAAAAACAGAAAAAGATTGTAATGATGCTTGTCATTGTCCTGGCTTTTTATAGTCTGTACGACCTGCTGATGTATCCTCTTGTAGCATAGTAGTAACTGTCTTGAACTTTTTAATTCAAGACAGTTACTACTATGCTTACGTTCAACGGCTTATAATTATTAATTATTCTTTTTTTGTTGCGAAATCCAGCCCTCGTTTATAGCTTGCACTGGCCAGTACGGGGTCACCTAGTTTTTCATGGAGCTTGCCTAGTGTCAGATAGGCAAGTGGTGATGGTTCAAGTTCATTGGATTGCTCAAGATAATGCTTTGCTTTTCCCCATAATTGTTGCTTGATGCATAATTGACCTAAACATAAATAAAGTGCTGCAGAATGCGAGTGCTTCTTGAGTAGGCTTTCCGCAAAAACCAATTGTTTTTCATCACTGGGCAAACTGCCATAAAGTGCGATTAATTGCGGATGAAAATCCTTACGCAGGCTGCGGCGGAGTAAGTCTTTTGCGGTAGTGTTGTCATTATTTTTTAATAAAAAGCGTGCATATTCGGCAACAATATTGGGATCTGTTGCTAAGGGCTTCGGCAGTGAATGGAACAGTGTGGTGACTGCTTCAGATTGATTTTGCTTTACAAGATCAGTAAGTGCTTGCAAATAGGCATTATGTTGTAAGGACTCAAATTCCGCGTGAGCAATCACATTATATTTTTTTAAATCGGGTAACAGTGCAATCAGTTGCTGCCAGTCTCTTACTTCTTGATAGAGTTGCATCAATAACTTTAATACATAGGGATGACGAGGGGCAATGTCATGCAAGTGTCTTAGTGTTGCTAAAGCTTGCTCCCATTGATGATTGGCTAATTGCAATTGTGCCTGCGTTAATTCAACGGCAATTTTGGCTTCGGGCATGGATTGTTGTGCTTCACGCAAAAAGTCATCACGTAATTGGCTATCGCCCATTTTTTGTGCGGCGCGTGCGGCGGTTAAATAATTTAGCAATGGGGTATCGGTGTTGGGTAGTGCCTGAACCAAATGGTTTTTTGCTTTATTCCAGTACCCTTCACTGTATTCGATTAAACCTTTGCGCGTAATGACTTGTGCTTTTTGTGCCAGGCGCTTTGAATGCCAACGACTGATGGCTCGGGGGGTGTGCGAAACTTTATGACATAAACGCAGAAAAAGATACAGCAGCAAAAATATGAGAATTAAGCCCAGGATCATGACCCAAAGAGTGGTTTCCACCGTCCAATGATTCATTGCAATCAAGACATAACCCGGATCTTTATTGAGCTGCACTCCCAGAGTTATAGCTCCCAGTAAGACAACAAAAGCAAAGAGAAGACGTATCATGGTGCATTTCCTCCTTGTTCCGTTGCGCTTGGCTGATTGGCATTGGGTTCTTTAGCGTTAATTAATTCATTCAGTAGCGGTAGCGCTGCGCCAATTTCAGGTTTTGCTTGTGTTAATTGAACTTGCTGTAATTTTGTCAATGTTTTTATGAGCGCCACCGTATTTTGTGATCCTTCATTGAAGTTCTTTTTAAGGGTAGTTAGAGCTTGAGTCAGTACCAGCTTATAGATTTGTGGATTGTGAGCAAGAACCGCCCATTGAGCTTCCTGTAGATTCAGATGAATATTTTCTTTCAGTATGGCTTTGAATGCGGGTGAGATAAGTGGCTTAATGTCTTCATCATTGCGACGGATTACCACCAGTTTGCTGAGTAAACTCATGCTGTCTTGTAAACGTAAACGCCAAACAGAAATGTTGCTCTGCATCGCTTCAGGACTTGTTATTTCTGGTTTTCTTTCGCCAAGAATAGATGGAACATTTAGATTATTAAGGCTGTTTTGTGCCGCATCTAATTGACTTAATAGACCCGCAACGTCAATTTTTGGCAGTGCTTGTAATTGGGCAATGTCTTTGGCTATTGCTTGTCTGATGGCAAAAATCTTCGGATCGTTTACTTGTTGTAACAATTGATCCGCCTGTTGAAGCATCGCTATCGTTGCACCAAAGCTTTTACTCCAGTGGGCATTAATTTGGGCTAATTCAAGATAATAACGTGCTTTTAGAAGTTGCCAATTTTGAGTTTGGTAGAGTCGTTGGTTCATCGCGTTTTGTAACTGTTTATTTAACGCATCAAATTTTGCCTCTAATGCAAGGCGTGTTTCTTCAATAGTATTTGTTTTGGCGGCAATTTTGTTATCAATCTGGTCTTGGGTTTTTTCTTGTTTTTGGTCTAATTTTTCTAATTGTGCTGTTAATTGATTGTTTTTAGCAGTTAATTGATTTTGTAATTGCTGATTAAGCGATAAGGTATATATCGATGTTGCTAAGGCGCCAAGCGCAATAATCACAGTGCCCGCCGTCATCAATGATTTAGGTTTCACCGTCGGAGGGGGATTTGTTGTTTTGGGGGCGGCGGAGTCTACCTGCACTTCTGGTTTTATTTCCGTAGTTTCTTTCGCTTCTTCATTGCTGTTGGCCATAAATTAATCCTTGATAACATAGTCAAATAATGTATTCATTATTCCATCAGGATGACTACGAATAATAGTGCTTATCCCCAAAGATGAGGCAACTTGAGCCAGGCGTTCACTGATAACCAGGCAGGTTTTCTGGCGCAGCCAATGATGCGCATCTTCTTCAAATAGTTTAAAAAGATGGTGCATCGACTGTTCACTAGTTAACAGTATAATATCCACTAAATCATCGCGCCATATTGATTTTACAAATTGGGGGTTTATTTTAGGCATGACACGTTGGTATACGTTTAGAGCGAGTAAATTAACTCCTTTGCGCAATAGTGTCTCTTCAATAAGCGCTCTGCCTCCTGCGCCTTTAAATAAAAGGATGTTTTGTTTTTGCGGTTGCAGTAAGCTTGGCAGCGTCAATAAATGTTCACTATCCGTTATTTCTGGTATGGCATGAATCATTATATTAAATTTTTTGAGTGCTGCGGCGCTCCCTTGGCCTATGGCAATCACCACAATTGTTACTGGCCAGCGAAGACCTGCTTGTTGGAGTTGCATAAAGCATTGTTCTACGGCATTGGCGCTAACGAAAATGGCTTGATCTATTTTTTTTAAATCAGGCACAGCACTGAGCCAATCAGAAGTTGCCTCGATAGCTAAGGTTGGTAATTCAATAACAACACCACCTGCGGCGCGGATGGTTTGACTTAAGTGCTCGGCTTGTCCTTGGGGACGCGTATTTAAAACACGCAGTCCTTGCAGTGAGCGACTCATTTAGGTATTGCTGCAAGAAGGGTGGCGGCTCCCTGAGCCAGCAGAGATTGCGCACAGTTATCCGCTAAAATAGTCGCCTTATCCAGAGCCCCTGTTTGCTGGTTTTGAATAATTTGCGAGCCATCATGATTTAATATTTTTGCTTGCAAAAATAATTGATTGGATGAGGTTGGCGCACAAAAAACCGCTAAAGGAACATGACAATTTCCACCTAATAGAGCATTGACTTGACGTTCAGTATGCACGCAAACAGCCGAAAGCGGATCGTTTAAGCCGGCGAGCAATTCGTGTATTTCTTTATCATCAGTTCGGCATTCGATTGCTAAGGCACCTTGAGCGCAAGCAGGTAACATGATTTGTGCCGATAATTGTTCGCTGATCGCGTGATTAAATCCCATGCGTTCAAGACCGGCGGCGGCGAGGATAATGGCTTGGTATTCACCTGACTCAAGTTTCGCAAGGCGTGTATGAATATTGCCACGCAATGGTTTAATGCATAAATCGGGTCGGTAGGCGAGTAATTGGGATTGGCGTCTAAGGCTTCCGGTCCCCACAATCGCTTGTTGCGGAAGATCTGCGAGCCTGGCATAGTGTTTGCTGACCAAGACATCAAAAGGGTTGTCGCGTTTGCAAATTGCCGCCAAGCCTAATCCGGCCGGGAATTCAGCAGGCATATCTTTGGCTGAATGTACGGCAAGGTCTGCTCGTTTATCCAGCAAGGCCTCTTCTAATTCTTTTACAAATAAACCTTTGCCACCAACTGCAAGCAATTTATCTTTAAGGAATTTATCACCGGATGTGGTCATGGGTAAGAGTTCAACTTGAAGGTTTGGCCATTGTTTGAGCAGCAGGTCACGAACATGATTAGCTTGCCATAAAGCTAGGGGGCTTTGGCGGGTGGCAATATGGATTGTTCTTGAGTTCATAGAGTTACAGGCATTTATTTGATGATGCCTTATCATAGCATTTTATTTAAAGAATGTGTGCTCGCAAAGTTAACCCGGGGGGCCCGGGTTATATTATTTTATTTGGCTGTGCGCAACGCGATTGCCATAAAAATATAAGTCCAACCACTGACTATCATATCAATCGCAATAAACATCCCAATCACCCATAGTCCACTCATTGGCCATTGCATGAGAATTAATATACCCAGGATTAGTGAGGTGATTCCTGCGAATAAGATCCAGCCCCAGCTTTTGCTGTCTCTTAACGAGATGGCCATGAATATTCGGGTAACTCCAATAATGATTAACGTCCAAGCCAGTAAGGCGGTAATTATGGTTGATGCAAGCAGTGGATCATACAAGACAATGCCTGCTGCAATTAGGTACAAAATCGCAATCAGGATTTGCCAAACCGCCCCTTTCCATTTTTTATATTTAAATGCGTCGGCAAAGTGCGATAGTCCAGAAATCATTAATAAGGCGGCAAAAAAATACATGCTGACAATGGTCAGCGCAATTTCCATGCCCAAGCCGATACAACCCAGGAGCAACAATACGACTCCTAAACCTAAGAGCCATCCCCAATGACGTTGTAAGTTTTCTGTACCAGGAATATCGATAACATTATTTGTATTCGCCATATCAGTTCCTTTTAATGGTTGTAATTTTAATATAGCCTATTTTTGCCCGTTGGTACGTAAACCTTTAGAAAGGACGTTATTCATTAGGATGAATGGCCTCATCGTGTTCACCAATCAGATAAACATCAGCATGTTAGGGGGGGCGTGCAGATTCTTTTTCAACAGTTAAATAACTCCGAACAAGGGGTTCTTTAATAAGCCTTAATGCCGCATCTACAACTTGTGCATCATATTGAATACCTCTCCCTCGCTTGATTTCTGCGGTAGCAGCCTCAATACCTAATGCAAGCCTGTATGGTCTGTATGATGACATTGATTCCAATACATCTGCTACGGAAATAATGCGTGCTTCAGGCAAAATTTCCTCCCCTTTCAAACCTCGAGGATAACCGCTGCCATCAAGCCGTTCATGATGTTGCAATATGACTTCTGCTATGGGGGCTTTAAATGAAACATCTTTTAAAATATCATAGCCTGCTTGGGGATGCCTTTTAAGTAGTTCCATTTCAATTGTGGTTAATCGACTTGGTTTAGTAAGAATTTCAGAAGGGATGGAAATTTTACCTATATCATGGACCAAACCCATGAGTTCAAGTGATGAACAACGCTCCGATGACCAGCCTAGTTCTTCACCAATTGCCTTCGCAATTAGTCCGACTCGACGCCCATGTCCCGCAGTATAGGGATCACGAAATTCGAGCATATTGGAAACAGCCACAATAGTTCCTTTTAAAGCCCTTTCTAACTCAGTAACGTATTGCTCTATTCGGTCTCTGGCATGCTGCATCTGGGTAATGTCATCTGTTATAGCGAAAAACTGAGATTTACCCTGCCAGGAAATAATAGTCGCATCGACCCTTAAGATTAAAGAAACGCCATCACTTTTTCTTTTTAAAGGCAAATTATAAGTAATACTTGATTTGTCCTTTCCTAACTGATTCCATTGATTGAGAGCCCATTTTTTAGTCGCCTCATCCTCAATCAAATCAGCCATTCCTATTGATAATAAGTTCTCTTCTTTTCTCCCAACAATCTCACAAAAGCGTGGATTGACATACAAGAATCGATTATTGTCACATATATATACACCAACATGCGATTGCTCAATAAATGATTGGAAGTGTTTCTCACTTTCTTTAAATTGATTTTCTGCCTTTGTCGCTCTTTGTTCAGAATAAAACCGTGCAAGTGCATTTTGTAAAAGCGTAGCGACTGCGTCTAAAAGCGCAGATTCTTCTGGTATAAAAATAACATCTGATGCCGGAGGTTGAACACGATAAAATACTTTTATTTTTACTATAGATTTGTTCTTGAGTAAGAATTCTTTTTCCAATTGATAAGGTGGTTTTTCCTCATCAGGGGCAGAACTAAACGTCCCCCAGTCGCTTTCTATTTTTGCAACCACATACTTTGGAAATTGGAAAGCATTAGGCAGCGCATTGACTGTTCCTATAAATAGTTCTTCTATCGTGTTCTGGAAGGCAATTAAATTTGAAATTGTATAAAGACAGCCAAGTTCTTTGATACGCCCACCTAAATCGGCCGTCAATTTTTGCCTCTCTTTTTCAAGCATCTTACGAACGGTAATATTTCTGACCACTTGTACCCAAGAGTTAGGAAAAAAATCAGAGTTTATAGGTGACAAGCTGCATTCTAGCCAGTCCCCTTTTTTAGTCTCTATTTCAACAATAAATTTGTTTTTTGATATTGAAAGTTGTGAGCAGACTGGGCATTGCTCTTGTTGGACAGATTTATTATGAAAAAGTATGTGCGAAGATAAGCCTACTAATTCTTCTGGTTTTGCATGGGCGAATGCGCCGGCAGAACTGTTAGCTTGACTGATGGTGCTTTCGGATTGAATAATAAAGGTTGGGTCAGGAATATTATCATAAGTAGTTGCCGCGCGAGCCAGCATAGTAAAAGGCCGGCGCAAAGTTTGTAACACCAAGGCTACATAGATGAACCAAAATGAAAATATTTTTAATATATGGCCGACTTCATTTTGGATACCAAATAAATCGGTATAATATGACAAAGTTAACTCAGACAATATCATTGTTATCATACATATAGTCATATAAAACAGCAATTGCTTCGTCATCATTACCTTCTCGCGCCAAAACAATATTAGCGCTACGATTAAGATTAGGATAACTCCCCATTCACAATATATTTTGAACCGTGTAATCCCATAATTATCAATATAGGTGCTAGGAAAATGACCTGATAAAATGGCAATAAAAATAACGAGTGTTATTAAACATAAACATAAATTAATAATCCAAACTCTCATGTTATGTCTGAAGAAATAAATGGCGAAAAGAAAAGCAATCGCCTGGAATAGTCGCGCAGATACCCAAAACTGCGTGCTTAGATTTCCACCGCCATGAGGCAATAAATTCATTCCTTTATAAGCTAAAATATGAGCTATATCAATGCACGCGTACCAACCAGAGGCAAGCGAAATAAAAACCACAAACTGATTTTTTGTGAACTGGCTAGAGGTGACAGCTACTGTCATTGCAGTTAACCCAATAAACACCGCAATTAACTCCGCCAGCGTATGAAAAACTAAAAAGTTAGTTTCATGTCCGATTAAAACACAGATCAAAGACAGAAATACAGGAGGCACAAAAATTTGCCAAGCATATGGTTCTAGAGCATAGGAAGCATCGGTTTGTCTATCAACATTCATATCGCTCTCCCTAGCTTATAACCATATAAGCCTAAAATAGAATATTAGACCACGCAATGGACGATTATTTCATCGATGCGCGTGCTCGAATTCACCTATTGTCATTCAGCGAGCTAAATGGATCGCTGATTAGCGGTTAATGACATCTCTAAAAAGGTTAAAATTACCGTTCGAACGGCTCCTTATTTTAACTAAAGTATACCTCCTTTTTATTTTTTTGTTTATTCAGCCCTCTTTTGTACTCGTCCTTGCATATGAGGGCTGAATAATTATAGAGTGTTGTTTTACTGAGCTGCTCATGAGAGTCCCTATAAGCGGCAACAAGGGGACTTTGATGTTAAACCGATTCATACTTCATGCAAATTTTGCCGGATTATTTTTTAATTTTAAAAATATGCTCCTCTTGGGGTCGTTTCTGCTGCTTAGTTGTTAGAATTTTCTTAAATTAAATCACAAGTTAGCTCTTGCAGGCTGGAAAAAATGTTCACTTATCGGTATGATTTTTAAATTGTGTTAAAAAGGTGTACGGGTATGAAGTGGTTCGTTGTCGTGTTATTGTCGTGTTGTTCGCTAGTCCTTTATGCAAGTGACGATACTGAGCGTCAAGAAACGCAATTAAGAATTCAACCTGTAGGTCAAGTTTCGGTCCAAAATCAGCCTGACTCTGAAATTAAAATGCTTACTCCGGTGGCAAAAAAAGAACCAGGGCAGGCAACCTATGAGCAGTATTGTACGGTGTGCCATAAAGATGGTTTAGCGGGTGCGCCTAAATTTAGAAATGAGCACGATTGGAAACCGCGTTTAGGCGGTAGAACGTTAGAAGATTTGGTTGCTTCGTCAATAAAAGGTTTAAATGCTATGCCCACAAAAGGAACTTGTCTTAAATGCAGTGACGATGATCTGAAGGCTGCAATATCGTATATGTTGCCTAAATCATGACAAAATTAACGTATAAACGCATACAAACATTTAACGCAATCATTACTTTATTGGTATTATTCGCCTCTTTTTATTTTCAGTACATTGTTGGCTTAACCCCTTGTCCTTTATGCATTATGCAGCGTGTTTGTGTCTTTTTATTATTAGCGGTTATGGGCTTTCGCTTCAGCACTTTAAAACGGGCACATTGTATTAGCTTTTGGCAAATAATCTTTGCGGGGGCTGGCTTGTTTTTTGCCGCGCGCCAATTATGGCTGCAATCTTTGCCTGCATCACAAGTACCCGCTTGCATGCCGGGTCTCGATATTTTAATCCGTTATTTTCCCTGGAAAACGGTAGTGCAAACTTTATTGTGGGGTACTGGTGATTGTGCTGAGGTCTCTTGGCGTCTTTGGGGGATTTCTATGCCGGGTTGGTGCGCGATGTACTTTATCTTTATGATTTTTATGGGCTGCTTCTTATTCTGGTGTACGCGCCCATTACGCAATTTTGCCAATTATTAATTAACTTCGATACTTATAGTAATTGTCGCCCGGAGTAGTGCAGCGAAACAAAACCGGGAGTTTGGTGACACTGCACCCGGCTGTCGATTCGCTGGCTCATGAACTTTTTAGCCCCAAAGGGCGTTAATTAACTGTTATTGGCGGCAATTAAATTGATACCGTGGTATTAAGACCATCATGTGTACCTGGTATCCCTGTAGCGCTTTCTTGCATTTTCTGCCCATAAAAGGCCTGGGGCGAGTACATTGGCTCTGTATTTTTTGAAAAACGAAGCATCTGATTTTTAAAGGCAGCGATACGCTCTTTAGATTCTGTGGTTTGTTCTATGTTTAGCGTTTGTATTAATTCCAGTAATAACTCGCGTGGTTGATGGCAGACGATTAACATATCACACCCAGCAGACAGTGCTTTTTCAGCTCTGGTGGTTAAATTACCAATATCCGCTCCTTTCATGCTTAAACAATCACTTAAAACTAAGCCTTTAAAGCCTAATTTAGTCCGTAAAATATCCTGCAACCATATTGTGGAAAAGCCGGCGGGATTTTTTTTATCAATGGCCTCATAAGTTACATGCGCGGGCATTAGCGCGGTTAATAAGCCCTTATTTATGAGCTCAACAAACGGTTTTAAATCGTTCGCCTCTAATTCAGCCATTGATGCTTGAGAAACTGGCATGGCAATATGGGAGTCCGAAACAACAGAGCCATGTCCTGGAAAATGCTTGCCCACCGCGGGCATGCCGGCAGTATTCATGCCCTTAATAAATGCCCCTGCTAAATCGATAACTGCATCGGCATCTTCATGAAAGGCGCGGTCTAAACCGGCAATAACCCGGCTTTTTTCATGCACATCAAGAACTGGAGCAATGCTCAAATCAACACCACAGGCCAGTAATTCTTTAGCCATGATTTCGCCATATTCTTGAGTATAGGCGATGCCGACCTCGTGATTCTTATCATAGACGCGACCGTACGCGCGCGCGGCAGGTAGGGCGCTAAATCCTTGGCGTTGGAAGCGCTGTACATTCCCTCCTTCATGATCAACGGCGATAAACAGTTCAGGGTTGGCCTCACCAATGTCGAAGATGAGTTGGGCTAATTGTTCTGGATTCGTGAAATTACGCGTGAATAGAATGACTGCGCCTACATTAGGCTGTTTTAAAATCGTGTGCTCTAGTGCAGAAAGCTCAGTCCCTTCAATATCAACCATGAATTGCGACGACATAATTGTTATCCTCATTTAACTTAGCGCATTATTTTATCATAGGTTGATCAATGTTTAACATTCCTAATACTGGTAATCTGAGTTTGAGTTAGCTATTATCGCTTTTTTTGAATTATTGTTAACATTAATGAAAACCTTTTCTTGCGAAGTGCTGCACAGGCACTCAGCCACTAATGCACGCGTGACGCGTGTTACTACCGCTCATGGTGAATTTATAACGCCTGTATTTATGCCCGTTGGCACTCGTGCAGGCGTTAATAATATGACCCCTAATGAACTGCATGCCGCACACAGCCAAATTATTTTAGGTGGTAATACCTATCATATGTTATGTGCCCCAGGCATGGAGGTTATTGAACAGGCCGGGGGGATGCATCCATTTATGGGCTGGCACGGTCCGATGTTAACGGACAGCGGTGGTTTTCAGGTTTTTAGTTTGTCTAAGAATAAAGAAATTTGTACCATCGATGAGGAGGGGGCGCATTTTAAGCTGCCTGGTAGTCAAGGATTAATCCATATGACTCCAGAAATGTCCTTAGAAACACAAAAGATTATTGGCGCGGATATTATTATGGCCTTTGATCAATGTACCCCAGACAGTTGCACTAAAGATGAGGTGGGGCAAATCATGACCCGCACGCATCGTTGGTTAAAGCAATCGCTGCAGTATCATCAACAGCACCCCACCTCTCGTTATGGTTACCGGCAAGCGTTGTTTGGCATTATTCAAGGTGGTATTTTTAAAGATTTACGTCGTGAAAGTGCTGATTTTGTTTCCTCGATGCAGACAGATGGTATTGCTATAGGTGGTGAAACGGTTGGTTTTGATATGGAAACCACTGTAGAGGTAATTCGTTGGGTGCGTGATTATTTACCCGAAAATAAACCACGCTACACCATGGGCGTTGGGATGTCACCGCAAGATCTTTTGGACGTTGTTGCTGAGGGAATAGATATGTTTGACTGTGTTGCGCCGACGCGTAACGCACGACATGGGGCTTTGTATTGTGGCGAAGTGGTGCAAGAAGGCAATTGGTTGCGTTTTGCCAGCGAACATGACAATGAGCGTATTCAAATTAAAAAATCATGTTTTGCTGATGATCAATCACCGATTATGGCGCATTGCACCTGTTATACTTGCCGTAATTATTCACGCTCTTATTTACATCAGTTGTTTAAACAAAAGGCTAATCTTTTTACCGCGCTAGCCAGTATTCATAACATCCATGTGATGCATGATGTCTGTGATAAAATGCGCGAGTTAGTAATTAATTCACAGGAGATATAATGGTCGTTATTAGTACATCTAAAGGTGATATTCACATCCAGTTAGATACAGAAAATACTCCAGTTACCGCTGAGAATTTTCTAAATTATGTTCGCGATGGCTTTTACGATAACACAATTTTCCACCGTGTTATTGCCGGCTTTATGATTCAAGGCGGTGGGCTTAATTCGGATATGGAACAAAAGCAAACGCAAAGTCCAATTCAAAATGAAGCCAAAAGTGGCAAACAAAATAAGCGTGGTACCATCGCTATGGCAAGAACGATGGATCCGCACTCGGCAACGGCACAATTTTTCATCAACGTCGCTGATAATGGGTTTTTAAACTACAGTGGCGACAATATGCAAGGTTTTGGTTACTGTGTGTTTGGTGAAGTAGTTGAAGGTATGGATGTAGTTGATGCGATTGCTAAAGTGAAAACCGGACAAAGTCACGGGCATGCAGACGTGCCAGCTGAAGAAGTTAGTATTCTTGCCGTTAAAGAAGTTTAAATTAAATGTGCTCCCGCCGTTCGGGTATAATTTCCCTTGGGCGGGGAAAGGGATTTTTATGGTGACAAGTCAGCCACATAGCCATCGCAACGGTCTACTTGATTTTGTTCATGAGCGAATAATGAATGCCTAGAGTTTTTCAATGAATATGAATTTTTTTCTAGCTCAGTGAAACACGGGGACATTTTTTCTTTGTGCTCATTTAAATATTTAACCACGGCAAAAGGGGTTTCTAATTCATCTTCTTTATGTGGATACATATCAACACTGAAATAATGATCCAACGGTTTCCCATCATATGAAGGATATGGTTGGCTCTGTGGTTTAATCTCACAAGTGCACGTGCATGCCTCCGCTGAAGGAGGATAAAGTGTGTAGGGTCCTTGCCCATAACCCAGTGCTTGTAAATTCATATGTTGATTGAAATCAAATGCTTTTACTTTAATTATGGTTTCTGCAAAACTGGATGCAGGATAAATTATCCCTTTTTCACCATACCACGGATCAAGTATCCATGCATCTTCTCCCCAAGTTTTATAATCAGCGAGTACTCCCTCTCGATTTATGATAACATAGCAGTGCTCAAAATCTGACGCGCTAACAACTTCAATTCGGTTGATCCCTTCGCTATGTTCCCAGAGATATTTGACCGCCAGTGCTGCTTTAAAATCGCAAGTTCCCCCGCCTAATTCTTTGGCGGTCATCGCCAGCAATAAAATCCATACTTGTTCACGCTCTAATTGAAACACCTCTAATGTGATTTTTTGATCAGTAAGCTCTAACGGACAAAGTCGTAAAGAAGATGAACCAATTTTTTTGTAACGGTAGAGCCAATTTTTCTTTGTGTACATAAAAATACCTTGATTAGGTTTATATGTAGCATTCTGTTCTTGGTCTTCTTTAGTTGCTCTATTGAAAGGAATAAAATAAGTTTGATTCGTTCTGAGGCTAGTAGCGGTTCTGGTCCAAAAATTAGTTCTTTGCTGGTCGGTCACTTTGTTAGAAGATCCCAAGGGGCAAAGGCTCGCCACGTATTCCAGTGCTCTTTTTAAGTTCGCTGGAGGTAATTTTTCCTGAGTTATTTTTTCTTTCATTTTCTTGAGGTTAAATAATTAAAGGAACGTGCTAAGTAATAGGAGCTAATATCGTACTGATTTAAGCGGTTCATTATATCAAAAAAAATTGCTTTACGCGATTTTGAGAAGCGCCTGTTGGCGCTTCTGAACTTCTTGTGTAACAGGCCGATAATTTTCATCAAACGTCTCCCCAGTTAACTCATCGATAGGCGTTTTTAGCAAATTTTTCACTTCCTTGAGTTGCGCGGGTAATGAACATCTTTCAACGCCACCAATTTTTCAGGCACATAAAATACCGCATCAACTATTTAATGACATGACGTGCAAAACTCTGAATTAAAGATGGACCCTCGCATCGCTGATTAATTGCTAATTTCTATAAATTTGCTGCGGACCCTAGTACTCTTTCCAAGGGAAAAAGATCGTTTGAGGCATCAAGTTAGTTGAGGTAATTGTCCAATAGCTACCCGAATTTTGATACTTCTCGATCTTTTTCTTTCACGTTCTATCAAGTTTTTTTTCTCAAGCTCAACAATCATGCGGTGAACGGATGGTGGTGAGACATTAAAATATCGTTGCATGTCATTTTCAGCGGGTGGTTGCCCATTAATTTTTGTGTAGTAATAGATAAAAGCCAAGTATTGCCCCTGCTTTTCCGTGTAAATTTTTTCATCTATTTGTTCTGCTATTAGGATCGACAAGTGATGAGTTTTATGATCAGATGTCATGTAATTAAACCTTATGGATCAGGGTATGAACGTCAAATATATCGTAGAACTTAATGAATCAGAACGAAAATTTTTATTGGATTTGATTTCAAAAGGAGCGGCAAATGCCAGAAAATTAAAACGAGCGAATATTTTATTGATGGCAGATAAGCGAATTTACCAGGATATAGATATTGCTAATGCATTATCTGCTGGTATATCTACGGTATATCGAACAAAACGCTCCTTTGTTGAGAATGGTTTGGATTCTGCGTTGGATAAGGATGATGAGCGACCTGGCGGGGCTCGTTTATTAAGTGGAGTAGAAGAAGCATTATTAGTGTCCATTGCTTGTAGTGATGCGCCCAAAGGGCGTTCGCGATGGACGCTGCAATTACTTGCTGATCGCCTGATTGCATTGACCGATTTAGAGAGCATTTCACTTGAAACGATCCGAAGCCGTCTAAAAGAAAAAGAAATCAAACCTTGGCAAAAAAAAATGTGGTGTATACCAAAGTTTGATGCAGATTATGTAGCACATATGGAAGAGATACTTGATTTATATGCAGAACCTGAGAATCCTTTACAGCCTGTTGTTAACTTTGACGAAGCAATGAAGCAAATGATAGCTGATACTCGAGAGCCCATACCAGCCAGTCCTGGTCAAACAGCAAAGCAGGATTATGAGTACAGACGGGTAGGCACGGCGAATATTTTTTTGTTTTTTGACCGGCATCGAGGATGGAGAAAAGCAAAAGTAACCGAACAAAAAACAGCCAAAGATTTTGCTGAGTGTATGCAGGAGCTAGTCGATATACATTATCCGAATTCAGAAAAAATACGCCTTGTGCTTGATAATTTAAACACCCACAATCCAGCATCATTATACAAAACTTTTGCCCCTCAAGAGGCACGCCGTATTCTGCGTAAAATAGAATTTCATTACACACCCAAACATGCCAGTTGGTTAAATATGGTTGAAATTGAAATTGGTAATATGAACCAGCAATGCCTTGATCGAAGAATCGCAGATTGGGAAATGCTTAAAAATGAGCTTAGTTCATGGGAGAATGCTAGAAATAATGAGAAAGCAACGATTAAGTGGATGTTTGATTTAGATAAAGCTCGTGCTAAATTGACACGAGCTTATGAGGCGCTCAACCTGTCATAACCTCTTGGAAAGAGTACTAGGGATTACCATTATATAAATATAATTGCTTCTATTATAGTATCACCCGCTTTATTGCACTTAATCCTCGTTTTAGGTTGATTACCTTCAGTGTTACAAATCCTTTCGAATAACAGCGCAGTGGACCATTTTAGACAAAAAATAATTTATTTGGAGAATCATCTTTATGTTAGATCAAGAGACCTATAACCAACTTAGTAGTGTATTTGATGAGTGGGAGAACGAGTGTTTAAAGCAACCAAATAGCGGGACTCAATTGACTCTTGATTATGATGAGGTATTGAGCGACTTTGAAAAACTACTACCTGACGAAGAGAATTCGAGCGATGTAAAGCAAAGCAATAATCCTCTGGGAGCTAATTTATCTAATTGGAATATCAATTTTGGTGGAGTTAAAGTAATACAAGCCGAAAAGATTTGTTTAAAAACAATGCAAGAATCCTCCTCTATGGTTCCAAATCAGGATATTGTTCGAGCAGAAGGCTCTGAGGAATGCTATTCAACAAACAGGTCGGTTTCTCGGGTGCAAAAGCAATCTAACAAAAAGAGCTCTAATGTTGTAAGTCAAAGTATGGGATCTCAAGGGGGGAATTTATATTTTTTTGATTTGAAGTCTACTAATAAAGTTCGAGTAGCAAGTGCCAGAGCACTTTATCCAAAAATTAGGCAATTTATTAAAAAGAGCGAATGGCTGGAGAGTGAGCCAATTCCTGCAAATTCCACATCGCAAATGACTGCTGAAACGGCTCTTGATAGTGAGCAAAATAAAAAAAGTACTGTGACCAGATCCTCTTCGCGGCTCTTTGATCAAAAGCCCACGCGAACACACGTAGGCGATAACCAGAACGTGAAAGAATCGGATTCAGATTTTTCACCTTCTATGTAACAAGCGTAGGCCGGGCAAAAAATTACCTGGCCTGCATTAGATTAAGGGAAATGGGGCGCATGGCTTAGGGATAAATAAACGCAATTAGTAATTAAAAAACATCGCCACACAAAAAAGCGATGCCAGATATCTGAACAAGAAATTTAGCTATTTTTTTATGGCACTTACTAATGGTAAATCGTTTTCCTCACTGTCATCACTCAATAAACTTCGAAAAAATAAACTCGTGATATTATTGCCAAAAGAGACTACAGCAGGAGACAGTTTGTGTTTTTCAAACCGTTTTTTAGCCTCCTCTATCTTGGGTACTGATAAGTCCAATTGATGTTCGTTACTATATTCAATGATGTATTCAACAAATTGTTGTTTGCCGCACACCACTGCCATATCTAAGGCATTAGATATGCCTTCTCGAATAGGAATGGTAGAATTTTCAACCACATATTTAAATAATTCAAAATTATCCTTATAGACGCAAATTCCAAAAGGAGTAGCACCATCGTAACGTGCGTTATTAGGGTTGGCACCAAATCGAAGTAATAATTCAACTACATTCCACATACCTTGCTGACAAGCATAAGCAAGAGGAGTAGATTCTACACCTTTTCTTCCTTGTAATTGCTCAATTGTATGAGGCGCATAGGTTAAGAACACGTTCGCCATCGGAATGTTAATTTGCTCCTGATCGCTTCTCATTACTAAGCCGGCCAAGGGAGCAAACCCCGTGTAATCATCTACAGCTAATGGATTTGCTTTTGCTTCTAGTAGTGCCTCCATTTCCTTTGCGCGACCATCGGAACAGGCACGAAAAAGAATAGACTGTTTATTCGCACATACCGTATTGGGTGAGACCTTATGAGCCAATAAAAATTGGAACATCTCTAAATGGCCTTTGTTATAGGCTCTTTCCAAGAGATGCTGTTTTTCGTCCTTAGTTTTCATCTCTAAATTGATGCCATTTCGTATTTGCATTAACAACGATAACACGAGTGGGCGGTTATTATTAACGGCTAGTTCCACAAGATTCTCTGTTTCTAGATGGCATTGTTGTAACAATGCTCTTATGGATTGTTTCTCTATTTTTTTATATGCAGCTTCGTCTTTGAGAACATTAAGAACTATTTTATTGATTTCATCCAATAACTGATTACATCGAATTGTAGTATCAATTAAATCAGTTTCACTTTGTGCTTGGTTAGATTTTTTATCTTTTGTCTCATTTGTTTTATTGAGCAGATTTAGTTTTTGGTTTTGCAGCTCATATTCTTGAAATATTTTATCAAGGGGACCTATATTTTTTAAGCGTGGAATTGTTGCTATTTTTTTATTTAATTCATCAATTTTTATGTTATCAATTGCATGAGAGGGCTCTTTTTTTGTGACCGATTTAGTCGTTGACGAAGAGCTTTTTAAAATTTTAGGTACAGGTTGCGGATGAGGTGATTTAACGCCTATAGGTTCTGATTCAGATTGCGTCATAATAGGCTCTGATTGAGTTGTGTTTGCCTGTATCAGGCTTATTTTATCTTCTGTTTCGCTTAATAAATGCCCATAGATTTCCAATGCAGCTAAATGCTCCTGATTAAACATGGTTCCAGATTCAATATGACTAATAATGGTTTGCAATCCACGTTTGTACTGCAGTAGCTTCGCTCCTAATAAACAGAGATCTATATTTTCCAGCTCTTTGTTTTTTTGAATGAGCTCATTTGCCAGAGCCCGATATTGATTATCATAATCTTGTTCCAAACTCAAAAGCATATTAACAAACCGCTCTATGTTAGAGGCTGCGAATTTTAATAGGCTGTTTTTAGCACTAATGTCAACAGGAATATTTTCTTCATCTTTAATGGTATAAAAGAGAGATGTACCAAATTCTGTGTAATATATTCTTGCAACGTAGCTCTTTTTATTTTTATCAATTAAGCTAATCGTAATATGAAAGGTAGAATATTGAACTTCTTTCTTTACCTCTTCATAAACGGTAATATGGTAGTCCACGGCGGTAAGATCCCCATTTTCCGTGCTGATTTTACTTCTATCGCGGTTTCTGGGTGTAAGCATGTAATAATTTGTATTAGATAGGGACTTTCTTTCAAATAGTATGAATTCCTCTTTGATAAACTTATTCTCGTCATCAATCAGCTTATAGAGAGGATTTGAACCTTCTTTATTCATCTTTAATACCTACTTAGCTTTAAGTTTATGGATAAAGAGCTCTTCGTTTTGGATAATGTCTTAATTTTCTTAGATATTTTGTGGATCTCAATACGAAAAAATGATTAATTACTGCCAATTCAGCTCTTTTTGTCTCCATTATAACCAGCAAATATTAGAGAAATATTAAGAGCCACATTTTTTAATTGCATTCTTATCGCGGCCTTGAACTAAAATTGAAAATGCCGTCATTACCACAAATTAAAGAGCAATAAGCCTGAATATCGCAGTTATAGACATGATTATGCATTATTCAGGTTATATAATTTGCAGTAGTCCAGTATCACTATAATTTTAATTTAAGTCTGATTGATACTACTATTAGACTTAAAGGTGCTCATATGAAATACAAAGTTACCAAACACTATTTAAAGACCAAAGACGTCCTAATAGCGGCATTTTCTGCTTTAAATGATGCTGAAATTTTTATAGCCCAAAAATTAACCCATGATGAAATAAATCGAACCAAGACTTTATATCGAATTTATGACGATAACGAATTAGTGGCGGAATTTAATAATGAAACCCAATTGTTCACAGAACCTGAAGATGCGGAAACCTATAGCAACGCTCAATTTTCTTTCAATGTGACGATTCAGGTTACAAATTCATTGGAAAGAATAACCATCGCATACTTTAATGATGAAGCGGATGCTAACTTGTTTGTTATCGATAAGTGCTCAAGAGAGGATAAATCAGATTCTGGAGATACCTTTTTGATTTTTAAAGACCAAGTACTATTTGCCACATTAAATAGATATATTATTGATAATAAAGCATTAAAATCTTCTGGTATAGCAGGAAATAGCACTGGTGTGACATTGAGCCCACTATCAAGAAGACCTATTCCTCCTGGGGGGCCTAGTGATTATTGGGTTGAGAAAAATGATGATGATGAATGATTTTAAAAAGTACATATTAAATTAACTCAAACAGAGTTATTGAGATTTTTTTTATCCGCAACAACGTTAATTCACCGTTTATATGCTCATTAATTTGCTTTGGTAAATGATGGGGGCCAACCTCTGATGGACTCAAAACCGTGGTTCATACAGGGCAATGACGACGCCTTTATCTATGGATGATGATTTTTATTTTTGGCCTCATTTAAATTTTTATGGGGGGGATTTTTGGGGGCCTGTTCTTGTGCATGATCTTTAAATAAACCCGGTTTGAATTTCTTTACTTGTTTCTCTTTTGGTGGGCACAGGGAAGAGAACTGTTCCGAGGTAATTAGATTTTGAGCTGAAAGTTCTTTAAAGATACGTCGTTGATGATGAGCTACCAAGAATGAGAGAACATTTTTTCCCTCATCTTTCTCCCGTTTATTGATGATAAAATAGCTTAGCAGGCTCGTTTGTTTTTTGGGGGAAGAATATAAGTGTTCTGAAGTAACCCGCTTTTGGCGTAACAGCTCTTCGATAATTTCCCATTGCTGATGTCTTGCTAAAAGCCAGAGCACATTTTTTCCTTGGCTGGGGCCATAAGAAATGGTAGATGAGAGTTGTTCTGACGTAATCAATTTTTGCTGCAATAACTCTTTGATAAGACCCCATTGATGGTGACACGCTAAAGACCAAAGCACATTTACATTTTGCTCCGCTCCTTTGAGGGGAACGCAAGATAACTGCTCTGAGGTAATTAGTTTTTGACGTAAAAGTTTTTCAATTATTCGCCATTGACGATGATAAGCTAAAAAGGACAATACATTTATGCCTTGCTCATCACCTTCGTGAAGCGTGGATGAAATGTGTTGCGGAATAATCAGTTTTTGCTGTACTAGCTCTTCTATTATTTCCCATCTACACCTATAAGCTAAAATCCATAGCGCATTGCCCCCTTTGTTTGGACCTTGTTGGGGTGCAGATGATAGTTGTTTAGAAGTAATCAGTTTTTGGCGAACCAATTCTTTGAATATATTCCATTGATGATGATGAGCGAAACACCACAATATGGTAAGTCCTTTCTCTTGTTCAAATTGGGGGATAACGGATAAGTGTTTTGAGGTGATGAGTTTTTGCTTTAAAAGTTCTGTAAAAATGTCCCATTTGTATTGAAATACTAAAAGCAACAGAATGTTTTTTCCCTGCGCCTCTCCTTGTTGTGGCACGGGAAGTAACTGTTCAGAGGTAATTAGCCTTTGTTCTAACAGTTTTCTGAACAATCCCCATTGACTATAACGCACTAAAATCCAAGGTATGTTTATACCGTTATCTTTTGCTTGTTCTGCTAAAGAGGATAACTGCTCTGCAGTAATTACAAGGTGATTTAAAAGATAATCCAGTAATTGCCATTGTTGATTTGCCGCTAAAAACCACAATATATTTTTTCCTTGGTTTTCTCCTTGTAGTGGTTTGGAAGATAGGTCTTCTGATCTAAGCAAGTTTTTGTTTATCAGCGCTGTGATTATTTCCCATTGATTATGATTTGCAAAAAGCCATAGTATATTAATTCCTTGATATTCTCCTTGTTGAAGTAAGAAGGAAAGCTGCGTTGCTGTAATTAAATTTTGACGTATAAGCTCTTTGATTATTTCCCATTGATTACAACAAGCCAAAAGCCATAGTACATCCATTTTTTTATGCTTTCCTTGTTGGGATATTGAATCTAATTGCTCCGACGTAATGAGCTTAAGATGTAAAAGCTTGTTTATGAAGCGCCATTGTTTCATATCAGCCAAAAGCCGTAACGCATTAACTCCTTGATAAACTCCTTCCACTGGGGCAAGCGTTAACTGTTTGGTAGTAATTGATTTGTTTTTGATTAACAGATCAACGGAGTCCCACTTTTTATAATGTACTAAATACCACAGTAGTGTAGTAGCTTCACCTGCATCCTCATTATCATACATTTCATCAAGTGCATTGTTTATAAAGGCAGGATCTTGGAAGTGGTGTGTGTTTTTTAATGCAAATAAGTAATTTAATATTTCATCAGGATAGGCAGAGATTAATTGATGCAATTTATTGGTATCCGAATAAAATTGCTCCTTTAAAAGACGAGTCAAATCATTTTTTTCTATAAAAAATATAAGACCTAATAACATATGTTCTAAAATAATATGGGAAAATTCATCACTTAATGGATTTAACAGATGCAAAAATTGTTCTTTAGCATTAGGATATTCCACTAATAACTGTTCCATTACATAACAGTAATTAATCATTGCTTCAGGCGATAGATCTTTTTTATTAATTTGTTGTATGGTTTCCAGGGTGACTAATTCGGGATTACCCTGGTTTTCATACCATAGTAGTTCATCGTAATAACTGATATAAGCATGATCATTGACCGGTAGGCTACGTTTTCTCTCCTGATTTAGGTAGCGTTCACTAAAATTTTTAATTACTTTGGGGCTAAGCGTTGAATTGAGCATCGTCAGATCATGGAGCATGAAATCCCCATTATCTTGTGCGTTGCCTAAATCATAAATGCTGAGTTCAAATAATGCAGCATATTTTTGATTCCATTGTTCCTGGTAAAAAAAAAGGCGCCTTAATTTTTCTGATTCAGAAGAGCTGATATGAGGATTATTTTGCAGATCCTTAAGAAGAGCATTATAGAGTGTATTCCAATTCTCTTTGAGCTTATCAATTAGATTATTAAGCACAATTTTCGGAGTAAAACGCTCATTGAGTGTCTTTTTAAACTCTTCTAAGTCAGTTGAATTAATATTTCTTAATGCATAATGAATGAAATTATCTTCTTTTTGTTTCAGTCCATAATCTTTAGCTACATAATTATAATAGGCATTCACATAGTGAATCTCGTTTCCTTCTGTATTGCCATATTGTTGTCGAATTTCAGTTAATGCTATTTGTTGAATCAATGTGACTTTGATTTTATATAAGATTTCATTGAGCCCTGTATAGGCTTTTAAATCATCCTTGGCATCGACTACATTGGTTAATACACCACCAACACAAACGACAATCCCTTTTTGCAAATTAGAGAGCACATTTTTTTTCCCATCAACAGATATTTCATTATTCTCTATAAGTAAGAACAATTCTTCTAGTGCTTTTTTCCCCTGGTTAAAAAGCACTGTCTCGCCAATATCAAAATGTCTTCTTGCAGCAAATAAATTTGCTTTAAATATTGAGATTGCTGAGAGATTATTTCTTTGAGGAAAAGTGTTCTGGATATTATGATTACTACACCATTCGTCTATCTTAGTTAATAATATTTCAAATTGAGTTTTAAATAATGAAAAAGAAGGCGATTGTCTAAATTCGACTAATTGCTTATTGGTATCTTGTTCAGAAACAGCAACAAAGTATACAGGAGCCTCACTATAAATAGCAGAAAAGTCATTCAGATCTTGGGGTAATGAAATATGGATGAAATGCTTATTAAAGAGGTTGCTATTCATGGTCTACTATAAAGTGGTTTAATTAGTGATTAATTGTAGCCTTATAAGCCTGTTTGAGCAATAAAAACATAAAAGCCTTATGCAGGGGGAATCCTTTTTCTTTCTTAGGGACGGTTTCCATTAAATAATAACTACTTTGTATCATTTTAAATCCCTGAGCGTTCTTGCTTATGTTTTGTTCTGTTACTGGTGATATTAGTACAGTAGCTACTCCTCCGTGCGGGGGAGTAGCTCGACGTTAAGTAACTTAAATTTGACTGGAGGTACTTTTTTAGTTAAAGTCTATTTTTTAAACTATTTGATTGAAAAAAAGACAAAAATCCGGTCATGAGGTATTTTTATAGTAATTAATCGTTTAAATGGAGTAATGTTATGCCCTTAAATATACAAAATATAGACCTAGACGTCGAGAACGAGATACTTCAGAAAAATGTCGAAATTTTAAATAAATTAAAATTACTTGCCCAGCAAGAACAAAAGGATGAACGAATCAATAAACAACTTTTGGAATTGATTAATCATGCGGGGAAATTAAGGCATTCTGTAGCCTTAAATCAACAGTTAGAATTAACCTATTCCATGTTAATTGGTACGTTATCTCCCCAAGAGTATATGGAGAAGGCCAGAGAAATACAGGGTGAAACCTCTCGTGGGTGGAAAGTCTTTGGTGGCCTGATGATGGCTTTGGGAGCATTGCTAGCAGTTACGGGAGTTGTCTTCTTAGCCGTATCTGTTGTAGCGCTTGATCCGGTGATTGCTCTGGGAGGCATGGCATGTCTTGAGTTTGGTCTTGAAGGCCTTACAGGCGGAGCTGGTTTCTTTTCTTTTGGTGCTGGTAAAAAAACCGCTTATAAACAAATGGAAGAATTTTATAACTTTAAGAAGAATGCCTCGAGTAACGGTGAAGGAAATTATACCGCTGATGCAAATAATTCGTCTGACGCAATGGATTGCGCACTATCTATATGAATGTAATAGAATTTTAATTCCCGGCGTGCCAAGGAAGGCTGAAAGCCGAGGGGCGTAGTAAATCTATATGCAGCCGTTAAGCCATTGGTGCAGGCATATGTTTTACGCACGTGGCCTTTTACCTGCCGCATTGGCGAGTGAACTCCGGGGACTGGGATGTCCTGGAATTTTTAACGAGGTAGCGACACGCGTGGGCAAAACAAGTCTCGAAGGCTTTATTTTTTATTCCCTTTAGCGTTTCCTGGTGTTTTCTGAATAGTCAAAAACGGGTATTTCAATGTGAAAGAAAATTGCCAATAAACGCGTGCTAAAAATACTAATTAGCGTAATGATAATATTTATATTTTGTGAGATCTGGAAGTAATCTAAGGTAATGAACAGTAAGGCTCCGGCTAAGGCAATAACGGCGTAAAGTTCTTTGCGCAACACTAAGGGAATATCATTACATAAAATATCACGCAACATGCCGCCGCAAATACCCGTAATCATGCCGCTAATAACCGCAATGCTGGGGGGCAAGCCATAATTTAGCGCTTTTAATGTGCCAATGATGACAAAGGTCGATAGCCCTAGTGCATCAAGGATTAAAAAGATTTTCATAATTCTTATTAATGAATGGGCAATAAATATGGTTAGAAAAGCACACAAGGAAGTATATAATAAGTATTCAGGATGAATCACCCAAGTCAGGGGATACGTGTTAAGCAGGGCATCCCTTACGGTGCCACCACCAAGTGCGGCAATACAGGCAATAAGCATGACGCCAAAAAAATCCATTTTTTTACGGCCAGCTGCCAAGGCACCTGTAACTGCTTCTACACAAATACCCATGATGAAAAGATAATGGAGTAACATATGGCTCACTGCCTTTAAAAAGACCAATGATAGCACTGTTGAGCCAAGTGGCGGAAGAGAGGGTTCAGTTAAAATTTATTTTTTATTTGGAGAACATGAATGGATATGGATACAGGGGGCAATATGCGGGAAAATATCGTTGGTTTAGAGCAACAATTAAAGAAATTACGTGAAGAAATAGAAGCCAAATTACACCTTGCTGAGGGAGAAGATTTTGCCGATTTGATTAATGAAGTGGATCAAGCCATCAAAGCAATAAATCCAGTAGTTGCTTTAGCGTCTAGTGTTAATGAACGCTAAGTGTATGCGCTAAAATTAAGTTAGTTCTTGAAACTATAAACCGGATTAGGCCCGCCACCGTAATCCGGATGATTCTGACATTCCCTCGAGACCTATTCCCTTCACATGAGTTTATGCCGATTTACTGTATTGAATAGTAAATATCGGGGCCGCGTCTTCTAAGGTGGTACTGCTGTAACTATTTTTCCCTCTACGATAGCGTTGTGCCAAAATTTTAATATTCATTAAGACAATTGTGGCGAGGATGATGATGATAATACTGGGAGAGCTTGGCATTTGCGTTTTGCGAGCAAGATAGTCAGATAATAGTGGTGGTAGACCCGCAGCAAGGCTTGCCGCAATAGAATAAACAATCGAGAGGGCGGTACAGCGTATTTGTAATGGGAATAATTCAGTAAGCAATACGGTCGCAACGCTGTAATAGCATGCACAAGGGATCGAGATCAGTAATTGCATTAAAATATAATATCCTGCACTGCCATAATTGATTCCATGCATAAACGGGTACGCTAAGACGAGTAAACCGCTGCTGGCAAACGTCAGCATTTTTAAGCGGTCTTGCTTGTCTGATATCCAGCCAAAAATAGGGATAAGTAGGGTTACAAAGGTTAAGGAAATGGTATTCGAGGTCATAATCAAGGAGCGCGATAGATTCGCGTATTGAATGGCGTGTAAGGGAATATATAAATAAAAAAAGAACCCCGTGGTTACCGATAAAAAGCTCGAGAAAAAAGCATAATGGAACATAAATGGATATTTTTTAACATAACTTAATGCTTGTTTGTAAATATCCTGCGTTGATGGCTTGGCTCTATTGGCATAATAGACAATATAAGCCAGGCTTTCTGGCATTTTTGCGCGAATATAAAATCCGATAATGGTCGTGAACAAGGCGAATAAAAAGGGCAGACGCCACAGAGAGTCAATATCAGAATACGCTGTTGCGTAATGACGTATCCCTTCGACAATGAGGCAGGCAAGTAAATAACCTGCTTTTACGCCCACAGAAGACCAACATCCTCTAAATCCACGTTGCTTGTCATCACCACTTTCAACAAGCAAGGACGCTGAGTTCAAAAATTCAGAACCTAAAGCCATGCTTTGAATAATGCGCAGCGTTAACAATAGACCTGCTGCAAATAGGCCTATTTGTTGGTATCCGGGAATGACACCAATTAACGCAGTTGAGACGCCCATAATGAGAATAGATACCATCAGTACATTTTTGCGGCCATATAAATCTGAAAATAATCCCAGAATGAAGGCGCCTATGGGTTTTGCTAAATAAGCAATAAAAATTAGAGATAAGACAACAGTAAGGCTGCCCTTATTCTCGCCAATAAGGTGACGTGACATTTCAGTTGCCATGAAATAGCAAATTGACATGTCATATGCCTCCACGATGTTTCCCATGAGGCCGCCTAGTATTGCTTTATTTTGATGTTTCATGTTCAACCTGTATGGGTAAATGATGGGTGGAAAAATTGTCACAGGTGTTTAATAAGGGATTTAAACTATTCGAACAATATTGTCCTATTTTATAAAAATCATCATGTTGCGTGGCAAAAAGTTCGCGGGTATGCATACAGGAGCTACGGCTTGCTATTGAGTAGATAATATACTCCTCATCTGTTTTTGCCGCGAGGTTTAAGCCAATAGGATAAGCATGTTTTATTTGCTTAAGGTAATACAGTTCATCATAGCGCGTGTGGCAATATAAATTTTGCCAATAATCTTGCTGACCTAATTGGAACCATGGGGGCGTATAGGTTTTATCATAACGCCACAGCGAACTACTGAATAAGTTAAATTCCATTGCCGGCGTTGATGAAAGGGTAAGCAATTGATTGTTTTTATTTATTCGCGTAAAGGCTATATGATTAATTTCATGTATTCCTAAAACATCGCGAAATACTGATGAAACCTTACTTCGAAAAGCAAAGAGCACTTCGAGAAGTTCAGGGTGGAGTACTACTTCATTACGACTATTTTCCATAAAACCATTCTTATTTTATGTTCCATGTGGATGGCTAAAATGCTTCACTGAAGCTAAAGCCAGATCTATAATTTTTTTCGATTGCTCATCGTTGGCATTGATTAAACTGACGTCATGAATCAATTCCATTAAAAAATCAGGTACTTCTTGTTCCTGCAGCGGGCTATTATATAGACTTGCTGCCCTGGTGAAAATATAGTGGAGTAAAGATTTACTTATGGCTATCTTATCTTGCGAAATTCCTTGGTCATTGTGGGAGTCGCCAAATAATAACCAACCTGGCGAAACATGAAGTTTCGTGGCAATCTCTGCTAATTTAAGTGGCTCGGGTATAGCTTCGCCACGCAGGTATTTCCGACAAATTTGTAGTGAATAACCGGTGATTTCAGCGAGTTTGTGGATGCATACTCCAGAGGTGGAGCGTTGTGAATTGAACCCCGCCGCGATCATGGCATCACGTAAGCGGTAAGCAAACTGTTTTGTTAAATCAACTTTTTCCATGAAAATGCAAAAAACCAGAAGATAGAGGACTTGCTGGCAGTGTAGCAAAGCCCGCGGCAACCTGCAAATATTAGCAATTTTTGGAAACCGTTAGTTTCGTTTCGAAATTAACGGTTGACTAATGGAAACCAAGCCAGTATACTCACCCTGAAATTTACGGAAAAGAATTTCACAAGTCCAAAGAAATAACATGGAAATAGGTGATACGCGATGGAACAGGTATCACCAACAGTTCAACAAACGGAAAAAGTGGTGTAACCATAGCGGTTAACCTCGCATTACTAAGGCCTGAATGACCCCATCATTCAGGCCTTTTTTTTAGGGTAATAGGTTAGTCCCCAACAGCACCGCTTAGTTTTTAAGCGGATGTTCAGATTTAACGATACACTATAGTTCATGGATGTGTAGCGCATTGTCAAGATGAGTAATTAGGGTTCACAATTCAATAAAATATGGAGAAACAGTGACACAAAATAGAGAAGTGCTTGGATTTATCAAGAATATTATTTAAATTATTTCAGGGCAAGATCGTCTAAATAGCGGCTGCGCCACTATTTAGACGATTTGTTTAAGAAAGATCGACAAATTTATCCATCTATGATCTACTACCCTCCATGTTTATAAGGGGATATAGATGAATAACGGGTTAATCGAACATTTTGAAGCATTGCCTGATCCACGAATAGATCGAACCAAACGATATCCATTAATAGAAGTTATTTTCCTGATTATCTCTGGAACAGTATCTGGTTGTGATGGTTGGAAATCAATCAAAGATTTTGGTGAGGCCAAATTGGATTGGCTTAGAAAGTTCTTGCCATATAAAGATGGAATCCCTGTTGATGACACTATAGCGCGAATCATGCGTAAAATTGATACAAAAGAATTTCAAGCCTGTTTTATGCGATGGATTCAGTCTGTCTCTAAAGCGACATCAGGGGATGTTGTTGCCATCGATGGAAAAACCCTACGTCGGAGCCACAATCATCGAGATGGTGTCCCAGCAATTCATATGGTGAGTGCTTGGAGCAGTGAAAATGGACTTGTTCTTGGCCAAGAAAAAACAGCAGAAAAGAGTAACGAAATTACAGCCATCCCACAACTTTTGGATGTCCTTGAGCTTAAGGGATGCCTTGTTACCATTGATGCGATGGGCTGTCAGACCGCTATTGCCGAAAAAATAATTCAGAAAAAAGCAGATTATGTACTCGCATTAAAAGGCAATCAGGGCAACCTACATGCTGAAGTTAATGATTTTTTTGAAATAGCATTAGCGGAACATTTTAAGCAAGTCGAACATAATTATTATGAAGAATATGATGCTGGTCATGGGCGCATTGAACACAGGCAATGTTGGGCTATCACCCCATCTGCTGAATATTTCCCATCATTTAAAAAATGGCCCAATTTAAAGAGCCTCATTATGATAAAATCTTATAGAGAATTTAAAGATCAACTTACCCCTGATACAAAGGATACTCGTTTTTATATTGCATCCATTGAGCCAAATGCAAAGAAAGTTTTAACCGTTGTTCGTCAGCACTGGGGCATAGAAAATAAGCTACACTGGACGCTTGATATGACTTTCAGAGAAGATGAATCCCGCATACGAACAGAGGCTGCACCTGAAAATTTTGCTATCATGCGACATATTGCGTTGAATCTAATTAAAAATGACACATCAAGAAAAGCCAGCGTTAAACGTAAGCGGTTTATGGCTGCATTAGAGGATGATTTCAGAGAAGTTATCATTAGGCAAGTAATTTAAGATGCGTTTGCCCTGTAAATTATTTGCTTTATAATGTCACCTTATTATATACTTCATCCCAATATAGACCTGGTTCGATTTATAGGCACGTAGCTCAGTGGTAGAGCACCACCTTGACATGGTGGTGGTCGGTGGTTCAATCCCACTCGTGCCTACCATATAACTAAAGTTTAAATAGCCTATGTAAGGGCTTAAGCATCTCTCTATTGATGGAAGAGATGCCGGGGAAAAGGATGATTTAAATCATCATTCCTTTCATTCGTCCTAGCGAAAATCTTTTCCCTAACGATTATCTATTACGGTTTAAGCCCTGCGATGCAGGGTTTTTTTTTGAAAAGAAGTGCTTGAAAGACGGACGGATAAAATCATGCCAAACATTAAATTACCTGATGGAAGTGTAAAACATTTTGAAGCGCCTTTGACTGTTTATGATGTTGCACACAATATAAGTCCAGGATTAGCTAAAGCAGCCTTGGCTGGTCGCGTTGATGGGCATTTGGTTGATACATCTTATCTTATGGAGCATGATTGCTCTTTGGTCATTATTACTGAAAAACAAGAAGAAAGTCTGGAAGTGATTCGTCATTCCACGGCGCATTTATTAGCGCAGGCAGTTAAAAGCCTGTTTCCTAGTGCGCAAGTGACTATAGGTCCTGTGATTGAAGATGGTTTTTATTATGATTTTGCCTTTCAAAGACCCTTTACACCTGAAGATCTAGAGCAAATTGAAACAAAAATGTCGGAATTGGCGAAGGCAAATTATCCCATTACCCGCCGAGAATTACCGCGCGATGACGCAATTAATTATTTCAAAGGTATCGGCGAAGAATATAAAGCGAAAATTATTGCTGATATTCCGGCCACGGAAGTTCTTTCCCTTTATAAGCAAGGCGACTTTGAAGATCTTTGTCGTGGCCCTCATGTGCCTGCAACTGGCTTTTTGAAAGCATTTAAGTTGACTAAATTGGCGGGTGCCTATTGGCGTGGTGATTCCAATAATGAAATGTTACAACGTATTTATGGTACCGCTTGGGCAGATAAAAAATCGTTGGCCGATTATTTATTCCGTATTGAAGAAGCTGAAAAACGCGACCATCGGAAATTAGGCAAGACCTTAGCGTTGTTTCACTTTCAAGACATTGCTCCAGGAATGGTATTTTGGCATCCTAAAGGCTGGACTATTTATCAAGAACTAGAGCGTTACATGCGCGCTCGCTTAGCTGATTTTGGCTACCAAGAAATTAAGACACCACAATTGGTGGATAAAGTTTTGTGGGAAAAATCAGGGCATTGGGCTAATTTTAGAGATGAAATGTTCGTTACTGAAACGGATAATCGTCATTACGCCGTAAAACCAATGAATTGCCCATGTCATATTCAAGTTTATAATCAAGGCTTAAAAAGCTATAGAGATCTACCATTAAGATTTTCTGAATTTGGTAATTGCCATCGCTGTGAGCCATCGGGTTCATTGCATGGTTTAATGCGCGTTCGTAATATGGTTCAAGATGATGCGCATATTTTTTGTACCGAAGATCAAATTCAATCTGAAGTAGATATGATGTTGCAATTGGTACAATCAGTCTATACTGATTTTGGCTTTAATGAAATTAAATATCGTTTGGCCCTCCGTCCAGAAAAACGTGTTGGTGGTGATGATGTTTGGGACAAGGCTGAAGCGGCTTTAAAACAAGCGATGAAAGATAGAAATATTGAATGGGTTGATGCGCCGGGCGAAGGGGCTTTTTATGGACCGAAAATCGAATGTTCTTTGGCCGATTGTCTGGGCCGAATTTGGCAATGTGGAACAATTCAGGTCGATTTCTCGATGCCAGGCCGTTTAGATGCCAGTTATATAGCCGAAGACGGTAGTAAACAAATCCCGGTAATGTTGCACCGTGCAATTTTAGGATCTTTTGAGCGTTTTATGGGGATCTTGATTGAGCACTATGCGGGCAAACTGCCATTATGGCTGTCTCCCGTACAGGCGGTAGTGTTGACGATTAGTGAAAAACAAAATGATTATGCGCAACACGTAACGCAAATTTTGCAAAAAAGAGGGCTTAGAGCTAACTTTGACTTGAGAAATGAGAAAATTGGCTTTAAAATCCGCGAACATACTTTACAAAAAGTTCCTTATCTATTAGTAATAGGGGATAAAGAAGTTGAGTCAGGCCAAGCTACTGTGCGTTCACGTGAAGGTACGGACTTGGGTATGATGACAATAGATACAGTTTGTGATACCTTAATGCAAGAAATTGCCCATAAGGGATCAATATCCAATTAACAAGCAGGGGGGATTAAACCATTAGTGCACCGACTAAGCGTGAAAGTGATCGCGCAAGAATTAATGAACAGATCAATGTACCTGAGGTACGCTTAATTGATGTCGATGGTAACCAGGCAGGAATTGTATCAACACGCGAAGCCCTGCGTACTGCCGAAGAAGGCGGCTTCGATTTGGTGGAAATATCGCCAACAGCCAAACCGCCTGTATGCCGTATTATGGATTATGGTAAATTTCTCTTTGAGCTGAGCAAAAAACAAGCTGAAGCTAAGAAAAAGCAAAAGCAAATTCAGGTCAAAGAATTAAAATTCCGTCCTACGACGGAAGATGGAGATTATCAGGTCAAGCTACGCAACCTGATCCGTTTCCTAAACCATGGTGATAAGGTCAAAATTACGCTGCGTTTTCGTGGTCGTGAAATGGCTCATCAAGACCTCGGTATGAAGATTCTTGAGCGTATACAGCTGGATACTGCTGATGTTGCTGTTGTTGAACAACATGCAAAACGCGAAGGAAGACAACTACTGATGGTTTTATCACCCAAAAAAACTAAGTAGCTGAAACAAATGCGGAGTATATTGCTATGCCTAAGTTAAAGTCACATCGCGGAGCGTGTAAACGTTTCCGTAAGACTGCAAGTGGTGCGGTTAAACGCCGTGGTGCTTACAGAAATCATATCCTCACCAAAAAGTCTACAAAGCAAAAACGTCATTTACGCGTTGGCGCTAGTACTTTGAAGCCATGCGATGCGCGTTTGGCAGAGCGTATGTTGCACGGTAGTTAAGGGGAGAATGAATAATGCCAAGAGTTAAACGTGGTGTGACCGCGAAAGCACGTCACAAGAAGATAATGAAGCTTGCGAAAGGTTATTACGGTGCCCGTAGTCGTACCTATCGCGTAGCCAAACAAGCTGTTATTAAAGCGGGTCAATATGCGTACCGTGATAGACGTCAGAAAAAACGTCAATTCCGTGCATTATGGATTACTCGTATTAACGCACAAGCTCGTGAATGTGGTTTATCCTACAGCCGTTTGATTGATGGTTTGAAAAAAGCATCGATTGAATTAGATAGAAAAATATTGGCTGATATGGCTGTTCACGACAAAGTAGCTTTTGCTGCAGTAGCTGAACAGGCGAAGGCTGCATTAGCAAACTAATTGTTTTGGGAACTAGATTGGGCTTTATTGCCTAATTAAGAGAACTAAAGCAATGACAATGAACTATTCTAAGGAGGCTAAGGCCTCCTTTTTACTTGTGGGTCTAATTATGCAGGATATCATCACCATACAAGAACAGGCTTCAGAAGCGATTAATGCAGCACAAGATGTTGCTGGATTAGAATTAATTCGCGTCGATTTTTTAGGTAAAAAAGGCAGGCTCACCGAAATTTTAAAAGGGCTGGCTCATTTATCTGCTGAAGAGAAACCCAAAATGGGGCAATTGGTTAATCAGGTCAAACGTGAAATCAGTCTGTTGATTGAAACCAAAATGCATGAGTTAAAAGAGAAACAACTCTTAGAGAAGCTTTCTTCCGAGCGTATTGATGTAACCTTGCCTGGCCGTGCTAACGAAAGTGGTTCCTTACATCCTGTTACGCAAGTAAAACATCGCATTAACGAATTTTTCAGTCGTTTAGGCTTCGACATTGTTGATGGTCCTGAAATAGAAACTGAGTTTTATAATTTTGAAGCATTGAATATTCCAGGGCATCATCCCGCGCGAGCAATGCATGATACTTTTTATTTTGGCGATGGTCGTCTTTTACGGACCCATACGTCACCCGTACAAATCCGGACTATGGAAGAACGTAAGCCACCGTTTCGCTTAATAGCGCCGGGTCGGGTTTATCGTTGTGATTCGGATCTGACGCATACGCCCATGTTCCATCAGGTAGAAGGTCTATTAATTGATAAGCATGCAACCTTGGCTGGTTTAAAAGGGCTATTACACGACTTTTTCGCCCATTTTTTTGGCCGTGAATTGGCCTTACGCTTCAGACCTTCTTATTTCCCTTTTACCGAACCTTCTGCTGAAGTGGACATTGAATGTACCCAATGCAGTGGCAAAGGCTGTCGTTCCTGTAAATTTACTGGTTGGCTTGAAGTATTGGGTTGCGGAATGGTACATCCTAACGTTTTAAAGGCGGTCAATATTTCCCCCGATGAGTATCAAGGTTGGGCATTTGGGATGGGTATGGATAGGTTAGCGATGTTGTACTACGGGATCGATGACTTGCGTATGATGTTTGAAAACGATCTTACTTTTTTAAGTCAATTTTAGAATTTGCGGTTAATTTATTTCCCTTGTCATCATCTTCAGCACACGCAAACGTTGGGTGATGGCTAATGCGCATATATATAAGAAGTTTAATCAGGTGGTAAGGACTATAGATGAAATTAAGTAAATTATGGTTACGTGAATGGGTGAAGTTCTCATTAACTGAACACGAATTAGCCGAGCAATTGACTATGGCAGGCCTGGAAGTAGATGGAGTAAGTCCAGTAGCCGGAGAGTTTACTCACGTAATCGTTGCTGAAGTTCTTAGCACTAAGCCTCATCCTGATGCGGATAAATTAACGTTATGCGAAGTAAATATAAATAGTGATAAACCCTTACAAGTTGTTTGTGGCGCCGCAAATGTTAGAGCTGGATTGAAAGTTGCGTTGTCAATGATTGGCGCTGTTTTACCGGGTGGTTTTAAAATTAAGGAATCTAAACTGCGTGGGCAGTTGTCGCAAGGCATGCTTTGTTCGGTTACAGAGTTAGGAATGGCGGAACAATCAGATGGCATCATGGAGTTAGAGGCTGATGCGCCTGTGGGTATGGATTTGCGTGATTATTTAACGCTTGATGACCATGTAATAGACGTTGATTTAACACCTAACCGGGCTGATTGTTTTAGTGTTTTAGGTATTGCTCGTGAAGTAGCTGTATTGAATAAATTGCCCTTACTAGAGCCAGCGGTTACTCCGGTGACACCAAGTATTGATGATGTATTGCCCATACAGATACAAAACCCTGAAGCCTGCGCACATTATTGTGGACGTATTATTCGTAATATCAATATTCAGGCAAGCACGCCTTTGTGGATGAGTGAGCGTTTACGCCGTTCTGGAATCAGAGCCTTGCATCCAGTGGTCGATATTATGAATTACGTTATGCTCGAACTGGGGCAGCCGATGCATGCTTTTGATTTGGCGACGATAAAAGGTGGCATTCAGGTGCGCTTTAGCAGTGAGCAGGAGCAACTCGAGCTGCTTGATGGTCAAGATTTAACTTTAAATGAAAAAGTATTGATCATTGCGGATCAAGAAAAACCCTTAGCAATGGCCGGCGTGATGGGTGGCGAGGCGAGTGCAGTTCAAGCCCATACGATAGACGTATTTTTAGAAAGCGCCTTTTTTAATCCCATTATTATTGCCGGTGTGGCGCGCAGATTTGGTTTATTTAGTGACTCCTCACAACGCTTTGAGCGTGGAGTGGATCCTTATTTACAAGTAAAAGCGCTGGAACGGGCAACGTCTCTTATTTTAGCGATTGTTGGTGGTGACGCAGGACCCGTAATTGAAGCTAAAGATACACATTATTTACCAGCAACTATTAAATTTGTTTTTGATACCGATAAAGTTAAGCAATTAACTGGCTTGAGTATTTCGCAAGAAGAAATGAAAGATTTATTAACAGGCATCGGGATTACAATTGTCAGTGAACGCACTAATTTATTTGATGTTAGCGTTCCTTCTCATCGATTTGATATTCAACAAGACGTGGATTTAGTTGAAGAAATTATTCGTCTTTATGGTTACGATAATTTAAAAGCAGAGCCAATGACTGCTCCTGTGCAAGCAGGAAGTGCCTGTGTGAATGAAGAAATAGCCACTCGCTTAGCACGCTGGTTTAGCAGTAAGGGCTATCATGAAACAATCAGTTACAGTTTCGTTGATCCGCAATTGCAAGAAGAGATTTATCCGCAGCATGAATTTATGCAATTACTCAATCCTATTTCCTCTGAGTTATCGCAGATGCGAGCTGGTATGTGGCCTGGATTAATTGCTTCGATGATTTATAACGTTCATCGCCAACAAAATTTCATTAAGTTTTTTGAAGTTGGTGTGGTTTTTGATGTGAAGCAGCAGCAATTAACCGAACGTCCATGCATTGCCGGCTTACTGACTGGCGAGCAAGGAAGTGTTAATTGGAGTGAACCCTGCCGCTTCTTTGACTTTTTTGATTTAAAGGGTGATTTACAATCTTTATTTACCACTTTAAAATTAAATCATGTCGAGTTTATTGCTGCGACTCACGAAGCCTTGCATCCTGGTCAGTCAGCACAAATACAGATTAATGGTGTCTTTGCCGGATGGATAGGGACATTACACCCACGTTTGGCTGATGCGTTGGATTTACAACATGATGTCTTATTGTTTGAATTAAATTTAGCAGTGCTGGCTGGTTATGATGCTCCACGTTATAAGACAATTTCAAAATATCCGCAGATTCGTCGGGATCTATCATTCCTGGTCGATAAGAATATCAGTGTGAAGCAGATTGAATCGGCAGTTCGCGATACGGTAACCGAAAATTGGTTAAAGGCGTTTGACGTATTTGATGTTTATACGGGGCAAGGTATCCCTGAAGGTAAGAAAAGTTTAGCCATTGCTATGACTTTACAAGACGATAGTCGCACTTTAGTTGATACTGAGATCAATTCTTTAATCAGTGCTATAATCAAAACGTTGGAAAATGAATTTTCAATCATGTTGAGGGAATAATCGTGAATGCACTGAGCAAAGCAATAATGGCAGAAACCCTGTGT
Organism: uncultured Gammaproteobacteria bacterium; assembly: GCA_963844185.1. GTDB lineage: Bacteria > Pseudomonadota > Gammaproteobacteria > Legionellales > Legionellaceae > Legionella. The sequence goes on along the minus strand of CAWJMX010000002.1, from coordinate 589,628 downwards.
GATGAATTAAAATTGTCTAAGCCTGCCTCTAAGGAGATGGTCGAGAATTTTTTTGAAGTACTTCGATATGCCCTGGAGCACGGACATCATGTGAAATTGTCAGGTTTTGGTAATTTTACGTTAAGGGATAAGCCACAAAGACCTGGTAGAAATCCAAAAACTGGTGAAGAAATCCCAGTTGTAGCCAGAAGAGTCGTGACGTTTAAATCTGGCTTGAAATTAAAAACTAAAATTGAAGAGATAGGAAGTTAGTTCGTTGGCTTATTATGCGAAACACATACTCATATGTACGAACCAGAAAGCCGCAGGCAAGCAATGCTGCGCTAACTCTGGTGGTGACGAGTTTTTTACTTACATGAAATCTCGCTTAGTCGAGCTGGGCATCCATGGTCCAGGTAATGTTCGCGTCAGTAAATCAGGTTGTCTTGGTCGTTGTGGTTCAGGACCTTGCGTCGTAATTTATCCTGAAGGTGTATGGTATTCTTATGCATCTTTTGCCGATATTGATGAAATTATCGATTCTCACTTAATTTCTGGTGTAGTCGCTCACGAATTGCTAATTGATTCTGAGCAAGTATAATCCAATCGTTATTATTTTGGCCTTGGCCTGATGCAAGAGTTGTGCGATACTTAGCCGGTTGGGTCAAGGCCCAACCTGCGCTCAAGATACACATTTAAATACATGAAATTTGTTCTATTTCCATGAATTTAATTATTTGTTTGTAAATTTTTACCCTTTTTACTTGTAGGATGTTTCTGTTTTGGTTAAAATCGCCCGTCCATGATAGAAGATTACTAATTTAGGCAGTTCGGAGTTCATTTAATGAAGACATTTAGTGCCAAAAGCCATGAAGTCAAACGTGACTGGTTCGTGGTTGATGCCAGCGATAAAGTTTTAGGTCGCTTAGCTACTGAGATTGCCCGTCGTTTACGCGGCAAGCATAAAGCTGAGTTTACCCCCCATGTTGATACTGGCGACTACATCATCGTCACAAACGCAGAAAAAGTTACTGTGACTGGTCGTAAGTTTAAAGACAAGATGTATTACCGTCATACTGGTCACCCAGGTGGTATAAAATCAGATAGTTTTGAAAAATTACAGGCTAGAAATCCAGCTAAAATTATCGAGCTTGCTGTAAAAGGCATGTTACCAAAAAATCCTTTGGGTAGAGAGATGTATCGCAAGCTGAAAATATATGTTGGCAGCGAGCATCCGCATACTGCACAGCAACCCAAGCAACTAGATATTGAGGAATAAGTATTATGGCTGAAATGAAGCAATACTACGGCACAGGCCGTAGAAAAAGTTCAACAGCTCGTGTGTTTTTGCGCCCAGGTAAAGGGGAGATCAAAGTTAATGGTCGCTCTTTACAAGAATATTTTTGCCGTGAAACCTCTTGCATGGTTGTAATGCAACCTTTAGAAACAGTTGAATTAGTTAATAAATTTGATATTTATGTAACTGTTGTCGGTGGCGGAATTTCTGGTCAAGCAGGTGCTGTTCGTTTAGGTATCGCTAGAGCCTTAGTTGTTTATGATGAGCAAGGATTGGCAGAAGATGCTGAGCCAAACCCAGATTCATTTCGTAGAAAGCTTCGTGCTCGTGGTTTGTTAACACGTGATTCACGTCGTGTGGAAAGAAAGAAAGTAGGTTTACACAAAGCACGTCGTGCTACTCAGTACTCCAAGCGTTAATCGTTTATTGGATACGAAAAAACCCCGCTTATGCGGGGTTTTTTTATGGCGTCCTGCTAAGACAAATTATCTATATTCTCAGTGTAGGTTGGGTCGTTTGATTCAACAACAGGGCTCATCAGCAACGTCAAATCTATAATGAACCTACATTATGAAGCGAGCTTATCATGAGTGATATTTTTGATCATGAACCAGAGAACATCAAGTGTGTAGATGAAGACCGGCGACGCTTTTTGCGAGCAACTACTTGTGTTTTGGGAGGGGTCGGAGCCTTATGTGCATTAACGCCACTGGTATCGTCCTGGTTGCCTAGCGCTAAGGCACAAGCTGAGGGGGCACCGGTGCAAGTGGATTTAAGTAAAATGGAGCCTGGTGAACAAGCTGTTGTTGAATGGCGTGGTAAACCGGTCTGGATTATCCGCCGCACTAGCGCAATGTTACAAAGTTTGTCGCAGAATGCGGCACAGTTGCGCGATCCACGATCATTAACCACGCAGCAACCCGCGTATGCGCAAAATGAATATCGCTCAATTAATCCAGAATATTTAATTCTGATTGGGATTTGCACCCATCTTGGTTGTTCCCCTAAATATAAGCCCTCTCTAGGTGATTTGGGGCCTGATTGGCCAGGAGGATTTTTCTGTCCTTGTCACGGTTCCACCTTTGATCTTTCCGGTCGTGTTTTTAAAGACGTGCCTGCGCCGATTAATATGGAAGTACCACCGTATTATTTTATTGATAAACATACAGTTGTTATTGGTGAGGATAAAAACCACGAGCAATAGGTTGTAGCCATGTTGCTGCGGTGTTGCTTGCTCTTTATTTGTTGCAGAGATGATTTATGAGGCTTAAGAATGAATCAATTATTTAATTGGCTTGATGCACGTTTCCCCTTAGTGAGTACTTGGAAACAATATTTCAGTGCCTATTACGTACCTAAAAACTTAAACTTCTTTTATTTTTTTGGCTCGCTTGCATTACTCGTGTTAATCAACCAGTTTATTACTGGTTTGTGGCTCACCATGTTTTACACCCCAAGTGCAGAGCAGGCTTTTTCTTCCGTTGAATACATTATGCGCGATGTAAATTATGGTTGGTTATTGCGTTATATGCATTCCACTGGTGCTTCAGCGTTCTTTATCGTCATTTATTTGCATTTGTTTCGCGGTCTGCTTTATGGTTCCTATCAACAGCCAAGGGAATTGGTTTGGCTTTTGGGAATGTTGTTATACGTTTTATTATTGGCGGCTGCTTTTTTAGGGTATTTGTTGCCTTGGGGGCAAATGTCGTATTGGGGGGCAGAAGTTATTAGCTCTTTGGTAGGTGCTATTCCTTATATTGGCGAACACTTAATGGTCTGGCTAAGAGGCGATTATTCGGTTACTAATGCGACCTTACAACGATTTTTTGCCTTACATGTCATAGCGGTCCCCTTCTTAATCATGGTGCTTGCTTTCTTACATGTGGTTGCTTTACATAAAGTAGGCTCAAATAATCCTGAAGGCATTGATATTAAAAATACTTTGAATGAGCAGGGAAACCCTATCGATGGCATTCCTTTTCATCCATATTTCCTGGTTAAATATTTGGTCGGGGTGCTTGTTTTTTTAATTTTATTTTTTGCCGTAGTCTTTTTTGCTCCAGAGATGGGGGGCTACTTTCTGGAACAAAATAATTTTGCGCCTGCCAATCTTATGGTTACCCCGGATCATATTGCGCCAATGTGGTATATGTCGCCGTTTTACGCCATTCTACGCGCCATTCCAGATAAGCTATTAGGCATTATTTGTATGGGGGCTGCCATAGTACTCCTTTTCTTTTTGCCTTGGTTAGATCGCAGTCCTGTGCGTTCTATGCGTTATAAAGGATGCGTTTCACGCTTGATGTTATTTGTGGGGGTGAGCACCTTTATCGTTTTAGGCTATTTAGGAACGCTACCAGTTACTCCCGGGCGGTTGCTCGTGGCACGCATGAGCACGGTTTTGTATTTTGCTTATTTTATGTTGATGCCCTTTTATACACGTTGGGAAACAGTACGTGCATTGCCAACGAGGATAGGGGGGTAATTATGCATAAAAAATGGTGCTACTTGCTCAGCATCTTTGTTCTTCTAGGAAGCCCCTTTTTGTGGGGGCAGTCGCTTGTTATTGATGTGCACAATCAAGCAAGTCTACAACGTGGTGCTAAATTGTATATGAATTACTGTTCAGGTTGTCATTCATTAAAATATTTACGCTATAATCAGATGGCTAAAGGTGTAGGTTTAATTGGCTTTGATGGGCGTGTTGATGAAGACTTATTAAAAAACAATCTTATTTTCACGCAAGCATCAATTAATGATCCGATTCAGATTGCCTTACCTCCAGAAGATGCAAAGCAATGGTTTGGTGTTGTACCACCGGATTTGTCGTTAATTTCCCGCGAAAAAGGAGCTGATTGGCTCTATACTTACCTGAAAAGTTTCTATAATGATAAATCCAGGCCGTTTGGTACCAATAATTTGCTTACGCCGGGTGTTGCCATGCCCAATGTTTTAGCGTCGTTCATTGGTGAAATGGCTTTAGAACAAAATAGCAAAGATTGTTCCTCATCCTTATCTTTAGTAAAAGAAGGTGAATTGTCACAAGCGCAAATCGATAGTTTTTTGCAGGATTTGGTTTCTTTCCTTGTCTATGTTGGTGAGCCGATACAAAGCATTCGCTACCGAATAGGCTTGATTGTTATCGCTTTTTTAAGTGTTTTTTTGTTGGTGGCTCTTGGCTTGAAGAAAGCCTATTGGCGAAAAATACCATAGATTTAGGTAGTAAAGTAACCCAAAAGGTTAAAAATGTGGTAAAGTGTAACGTTTGTACTGTAAGGTCCCTTACTGTTTTTCATGAAATAAATAGGAGTTGCTCATGGCAATTGTTGCAAAGCGCACTATAATGTCTTTATTTTCTGATATTGATGATGTGTATAGTCATCAAGTACGGATTGTATTGGCTGAAAAAGGAGTTAATGTTGAAATTCTTCCCGCCAAACAAAATGAACCAAGCGCTGATCTTTTAGCTTTAAATCCTTATGGCACCGTACCTACTCTGATTGATAGAGAACTTGTCCTGTATGAACCACGTATTATTATGGAATATTTAGACGAGCGCTTCCCTCATCCACCATTATTGCCTGTTTATCCTGTTGCACGTGCGGAAACCCGTAAAATGATGCATCGTATAGAGCACGATTGGTATTACTTAATGAATCAAATTTTAAGAGATACGAATACCGAACAAGCAAGAGCAAATCTGTTTGAAAGCTTAACCAGTCTTGATCCTGTTTTTGCAGATAAACAGTATTTCTTAAGTGAAGAGTTTTCCTTATTGGATTGTGCATTAGCTCCTTTATTGTGGCGTTTGCCCCGATTAGGCATCGAAATTGCACCAGGATTTAAGGGTTTAGTTGCATACATGCAGCGTTTGTTTAAACGCGACTCGTTTTTAGCAAGCTTGACTGAGGCTGAGCGACAATTAAGAGTGGCATAAAGATATGACTATGACATCAAACAAACCTTATTTAATTCGCGCCTTCTACGATTGGATTGTAGATAATGAATTAACGCCTTATATTTTAGTTCATGCTGAGTATTTAGGTGTGCAGGTTCCTCAAGAGCATGTTGTTGAGGCACGGATTGTGTTAAATATTTCCCCATCGGCAACGCGTGGTCTTTTATTGGAAAACGATCGCATCGTCTTTACCGCACGTTTTTCAGGAAAAACGGAGCAAATTTTTGTGCCTCCGGCTGCGGTTTTGGAAATTTATGCCAAGGAAAATGGTAGAGGCATTGCCTTTGAGCTTGAAGATGAGCCGCCACCACCTCCACCGATCACGATGGGTGATGCTGAAGTTACTGCGATTAAAAGTAAGCCGTCGTTAAAATTAGTTAAGTAATGTAGATTGTCAAATTAAGCTGGCAGATTCTTTCTCCCTTTGGGGCATAGGCGTCGAGTTAAGCCCCAAGGGGAGAAGGGAGTTTTCGACTTAATCGGAGAGGGGGGATAACCATAATCTTCCCTTATCTTATGGATTCGATCTTGGAGCAAATAGGTGACTAAACCAGACACTGCCCTTTATCGTTGTGAACAAATAAGAGCCTGCGAACAGCAAGCCACGTCTTTATATCAATTAGATGAACATGAATTAATGTCTCGAGCTGGTGCAGAGGCGTTTTTTTATATTAAAAAATTATATCCACAAGTGAAGCACCTCGCTGTATTTTGTGGCTCAGGAAATAATGCTGGCGATGGCTATGTGGTTGCGCGCTTAGCACATGAGCAGGGGTTCTTTGTAACGATTTATCAAGGTAAATCGTTAGCAGATTTACCGCCGGCAGCGCAATATGCCGCCTTAATGGCAACTGGAGTTGGCGTTGAGTGTCAACCTGTGGATGAGCCTTTAGATAGTGATGTTGAATTAATCGTTGATGCCCTTTTAGGTATCGGCTTAAAAGGGCCGGTTCACGGGGTAATTACGGCGGCAATTAATCAGATCAATACCAGTGGCTTACCCGTTGTTTCTTTGGATATTCCTTCCGGACTCAATGCAGATACTGGCTGCGTTGAAAATTTTTGTGTTAAAGCAGATACTACCTTGACCTTTATTGCCTTAAAGTCCGGCATGTATACTGGTGATGGCCCTGATTATTGCGGTGAAATACATATTTGTTCCATAGAACTTGAGACGTGCGTTGCCAAACAGGCGCCGGTAGCTCGCCTTTTAAATTCTGCTACGGTTGCCTTGCCCTTGACTCCACGTAAAAAAAACTCGCATAAAGGGGATTATGGACATGTTCTAGTAATCGGTGGTGGTCCTGGCATGCCGGGAGCGATTGCTTTAGCTGCAAAAGCGGCAATGCGTGTAGGGGCTGGTGGCGTAACAATCGCCACCTGGCCAGAACATGCAAAAGGGCCTTTGCCCTTAATGCCTGAAGCGATGATTTGGGGCGTGAACACGGCAAAAGATTTGCAGCCATTATTAGCTCGCGCCACGGTTTGTGTCATTGGGCCTGGATTGGGCGACAGTGACTGGGCCGTCAATCTATATTTAGCCGCAATTACCTCACAATTGCCAATGGTTATTGATGCTTCTGCATTAAGATTGTTAGCAGAACATCCACAAATGGATGATAATTGGATATTAACACCACATCCGGGTGAAGCGGCCGCGTTACTTTCTTGTTCTACTGAGCAGATTCAGAAGGACCGTTATCAGGCTGCAGCAAAGATCCAAAAACAATATGGTGGCATTGTGGTGCTTAAAGGTACTGGTTCAATCGTCCAAACGACGGAAAAAAATGCCTTTGTATGCACAAAAGGTAATCCTGCTATGGCAAGTGCTGGCATGGGAGATGTATTAAGCGGTATCATTGCGGGCCTTTGTGCTCAAGGCTTATCCTTATCCGAAGCAACACAGTGTGCGGTGTATGCGCATGCCGTTGCTGGAGATAAAGTGGCGCAGGCCATGGGGGGGGCTGGATTATTAGCCAGTGATTTGTTTGATGTTTTACCTTATGTACTGAATAACCGTGAATGAATTGAATAACGCTATAACTTTGGATTTACCTAATGAACAAGCCAGCGAGGAGTTTGCGACTCGTCTGGCTTCGTGCCTTACTTCGCCATTAATTATCACCTTTTGTGGTGATCTTGGTGCAGGAAAAACGACCATTATCCGTGCCATGCTCAAATATTTAGGCATCCGCTCCGCAATCAAAAGCCCTACCTTTTCGTTGGTGGAAAGTTATGTATGTCAGAATATGCCTGTGCATCATTTTGACTTATATCGCATCCTGCATGAAGAGGAGTTGGAATATTTGGGCTTTAGGGATTATTTCACTAATGAAAGTATCTGTTGTATTGAGTGGGCTGAAAAAGCAGGAAAGGCATTGCCTAAGGTAGATATTCGTTTTAAGTTAAATATGAAGGGGGCGGGACGTGAAATGCAAATTACAACATTTAGCGACACTGGCAAAAGAATTTTAGCTCGCCTTGCAGGTGAATTATGATCTTACGCTTATGGTGTTTGTTGATGGTGATGTGCTTCAGCTCTTTGGCTGCCTTTGGCTCCCGACTTAAGGCGGTTGAAGTAAAACAGCAAAAAAAGCAAACGTCGCTTTTTTTACCCTTGATGGACCATTTACACATAAATTGTTTCTTTTGTCACAGCCAACGCGTGCTGTAGTCGATTTTAGTGGCACCCAACTGGCGGTGAATTTAAGCCAGCCAGGCTTAACTAATGCGCTGATTCAACACGTACGTACTGGTCATGCCGTGGCTAAAAATTTACGCTTAGTTTTAGATCTCAGTCAACAAGTACAGATACGTTCGGCTCCTTGGCAGCCCCCAGGCGGTGTTTTTGGCGTACGTGTTGATTTATTATACAGCCAAGAACCAGTTGCCTTAACTCCAGTCAATCCTGTAGGTAAGGCAACACCAGTGCGTCCAGTAGTGACTTCCTCGCCCTCGTTACCGATAAAAAATCAGCCGGCGCAAAAGGTACAACTTATTTTGGCACAGCAACCCCCGGTTAAAGTTAGCAATAACCTGCCTAAGGCCTTACGTAATGTGATTGTTGTTTTGGATGCTGGTCATGGTGGCAAGGATTCAGGCGCCCGTGGTCCGCATAATAGTAAAGAAAAAGATGTGGTTTTAGCGATTACGTTGAAATTGAAACGTTTAATTGATCAGCAGCCAGGTATGCATGCTGTATTGACGCGTTCTGGTGATTATTATGTTGGCCTGCGTGAGCGCATGGAGATTGCTCGTAAATATAATGGTGATGTATTTGTCGCGATTCATGCCGATGCTTTTCATAACCCTCATTCCAATGGTGCTTCTGTATTTGCTCTGTCACAACGCGGGGCTACGAGCGAAGCTGCGCGTTGGCTTGCTGAAAAAGAAAACTATTCAGAGTTAGGTGGGGTGAACTTAGGTGAATTAGATGATCGCAATGGGGTAGTGCGTTCGGTATTAATCGATTTATCGCAAACGGCAACCATCAACTCAGGCTTACAGATGGGCGGACGTGTATTAAGCCAATTAGGTAGTTTCACCACCTTACACAATGCTCGTGTGGAGCAGGCGCGCTTTATGGTGTTAAAATCACCTGATATTCCTTCCATTTTGGTCGAAACGGGATTTATTTCTAATCCGCGCGAAGAGCGCAACTTGACTAGCCCCGCCTATCAAGTTCGTTTAAGTCAGGCAATATTTCAAGGAATTAAAGGCTATTTTTGGGAAAATCCACCGCATGGTTCACGTATTGAAGCCACGGTCGCGAATAAATTTCATTTAGTGCGTGCCGGTGATACTTTGCCCGCAATTGCTGCCCGTTATCATGTTTCCGTGAATGCCTTGCAAGCAGCAAATCATTTGCGTGGTATAACTCGACTGCGGCCTGGTCAAAAATTAGTGATTCCAGCGGCATGGGCATAAGGATTCATCAATTACCCCCATTGATTGCCAATCAAATTGCTGCGGGTGAGGTGATTGAACGCCCGGCATCGGTGGTAAAAGAGTTACTGGAAAATTCTTTGGATGCAGGCGCCGATGCGATTACCGTTGAAATTGGTTATGGCGGCCTGAATCAAATTAAAATCAGTGATAACGGGGCGGGCATCGTTGCTGATGATTTACCTTTAGCCATTGCCGCGCATGCCACCAGTAAAATCAACACGCTCAATGATTTATATGCGATTGACAGTATGGGCTTTCGTGGTGAGGCATTAGCTAGTATCGCTTCCGTTGCTAAAGTGAGCATCAGTTCCAAACCTGCAGAACAAGATACTGCTATGATGCTACGGGTTCATGGTACGGAAACAACCATTTCTCCTTGTGCACGCACGCAGGGAACCACTATTGATGTGGTTGATTTATTTTTTAATGCACCGGTACGCAAACGCTTTTTAAAAAGTGAAAAACTGGAATTCCAAGCGATTGAGACAGTGGTGAAACGCTTTGCTTTAGCTGCGCCAGGAATCGCTTTAACGTTAAAACATAATGGCAAGCAGGTTTTATCCTTGCCGGCGGCAATCAATGAACAGGCTCAGTTAACTCGCATCACACGCTTACTGGGGAGTGCCTTTGTAAAAGAGGCTATTTATTTGGATGTAGAGTGTGGTGCGATGCGTCTTTATGGCTGGACCAGTGGTGCAAATTTTCAACGCAGTCAAAATGACCGGCAGTGGGTTTATATCAATCAACGCATGGTTAAAGATAAACTAATTAATCATGCCATCAAGCAAGCCTATGACGATTTGTTGCACCCAGGGCGCTTTCCAGCATGCCTGCTATATTTTACCATTGATCGCGCGGAAGTTGATGTGAACGTACATCCCACCAAGCATGAGGTGCGCTTTCAACAACCACGTTTAGTTCATGATTTTTTCACATCGCAATTAACTGCTGCCTTGCACGCTGAGCCGCAAGCTAATACAGAAGAACCGTACGCACTGGTTGCGCATGAGCAAACGAAAGCAATTTGCGAGCCCTATCCACAGTTATTTGCCTTGATGCCGCGGAGTGCATCAGTGGATGTTGAGGTACCCTGGGTTATCTTAAATAGCCATTATCTTTTAGCGTTTATCCAGCAACAACCGTATATCGTGGATGTCTTTGCCTTGCAAAAATATCTTTTGCAGGAGCAATTAACTCAGCAAAACTTGCCTTTAGCCAGCCGGCCCTTGTTGGTACCTATTCGTTATACTATTACCCCTCATTTACGACAGGAAATTACGGAACTAAGTTACAATTTAAGCCAATTAGGTATTTTGCTTGAATTATCAGGCGAGAATGAGGTATTGATTCGCACGATTCCTCTAAGTATTCCGTATTTGGATCTGCGTTTGTTTTTGGATGCAGTAGCATGCTTAGAACAATTGCACCTGAATGCCTTGTTGACGTTAGTGAGTGAGGCACAAATTTTTGATCCCAGACTATTGAGCTCAGAAGAAAAAATGGAATTGAATCAGTTATTGATTAAATCGCATGGACAGGAACAGGAAAAACCAGGCTTATTTAAAGCACTAACGGTTGAAGATTGTCGGAAGTTATTACATGTCTAAATTGATTTTTTGTTTAATGGGACCTACAGCGTCAGGGAAAACCACTTTAGCGTGTGAGCTAATAAAACAGTACCCCTTTGAGATTATTAGTGTTGATTCCGCAATGATTTATCGTGAGATGAATATTGGCACCGCGAAGCCAACCTCTGAGGAGCTGCGTGTTGCGCCACATCATTTAATAGATATTAAAGATCCCATCGAAGCTTATTCTGCGGCGCAATTTTGTGCGGATGTAGCATCTTTAGCTGTGACGATTGGCAATAGGGGCAATATCCCTTTATTAGTTGGGGGGACCATGATGTACTTTAATGCCTTACAACAGGGCTTATCTACCTTGCCTGAAGCTAATCCAGCAATACGACAGCAATTGGAAGATGAAGCTGCTGTGCACGGCTGGGATGCGCTGCATCAAAAATTGATGCAGGTTGATCCCAAAGCTGCAACCCGTATTCATGCCCATGATACGCAAAGAATTCAACGGGCGTTGGAAGTTTATTATCTAACCGGAACTTCTTTATCTGCATTTCTGGAGCGACAAAAAAAAGACACTGATTATCAGTTTATAAATTTTGCTCTGTTTCCCGCTCAACGCGTTTGGTTGCATGAGCGGATTACTTTGCGTTTTGAGCAAATGTTGGCTCAAGGCTTTATTGAAGAAGTAGAGCAATTACAGAAAAAATGGAATTTAACCATGAACTTACCGGCGATGCGTTGTGTGGGATATCGACAGGCACTGGAGTATTTGCATGGAGATTATGACTATGCGCTGATGCGTGATAAAGGCATCGCGGCTACTCGTCAGCTCGCAAAACGACAGTTGACTTGGCTTAGGCATTGGGATGATGTGTTGTACTATGATCCACAAAATACAGCTTTTCGTGATGGGATTATGGCGAAAACCAGGGAAATATTAGATAATCGCTAAATCATTTATTGAATGAAATCCTGTGACCTGTTGAGGGGAAAGGGATTTTTATAATTGAGGAACATAATGTTAAAAGAAAAATTAGAACCAGCAAGCACGAAAAAAAATTACGTGGTGCATCGTGAGCAATTGCCATTAAGCTGTCCAACTGATGACATGATCTTATGGAACGCGCATCCTAAAGTTTATTTGCCTATAGAAAAAACTGGCGTGGAAGTATGTCCTTATTGTGGTTCGAGATTTGTATTACAGAATGATTAATTCTATTTGTATTGTAAGATTATCTGCGCTTGGTGATGTTCTGATGGCGGTTCCTCTCATTAGAACCTTGCAAGCTAGTTTACCGCAAGCCAAACTAACCTGGATTATTTCCAGACCCGCGTTTGATTTAGTGGAAGGGATGGATGGTGTTGAGTTTATTGTCATTGATAAACCGCACCATCTGGCAGATTATTGGCGTTTTAAGAAGCAAATGAATGGACGAACGTTTGATGTATTACTTGCTCCGCAAGCCAGTTTACGCACAAACTTCCTTTATCCCTTGATTAAGGCTAAACGTAAAATTGGTTATGATGATCGGCGCGCCAATGATGGTCACCGTTGGTTTGTTAATGAACGGGTTACTCCTGGTTTTGAACATACTTTGGATGGTTTTTTAAAATTTGCTGCAGCGCTGGGAATCCATGATAAAGTAATCCGTTGGGATTTACCGATTGCCGCTGTTGATTATGAATGGGCCGAGCAGCAGTTGCCCCAACAAGGTCCTATCCTCGTGATTAATCCCGCTGCCAGTAAGCCAGAACGCAGTTGGCCGGTGGAACGTTATATTGATGTCTTGCGTCAAGCCCAGAAGCAATGGCAGGTACAGGTAGTAATAACCGGTGGCCCAGGTGATTTTGATAAGCAATTAGCCGCGCAAATCGCCCAAGAGCTCCCTGCCATCAACTTAGCCGGAAAAACCAAGCCCAAGCAATTGTTAGCATTGATCAGCAAGGCAACCGTAGTGCTGTGCCCTGATACTGGTCCTTCACATATGGCGACGGCGGTAAACACCCCCGTAATTGCTTTGCATGCAGTAACCAATCCTCTGATTTCTGGTCCTTATCTTTTTCCTCATTTAGTGGTGAATCGTTACCCTGAAGCGGCAGCAAAGATATTAGGTAGTGAGTCGATTGAGGATGTTTGGGGACAACATGTTCATGGTGATGAAAGCATGAAGTTAATTACCGTTGCTGAGGTAATGGCTAAATTATCTATGGTTTTTTCAATTTAAGTCCAGATTGCATAGAACGACGAACAGGTATTAAAACAAGACATAAAGCCTCTGCTGCTGAGGCAACTTCGGATTTAGCCGTTAAGGCCATAAGACCCTTGTTAGAACGAAATGACGTACCCATAGAATTTCTTTTATGCGCGACATCAACGCCTGATTCTTTACTGCTCTCAACCACATTCAGGCTTAAGTAACGTATCCTGCTGATATGACCACATTTTACAGCTAATTTTTATAATTTAAGCGGGTAAATATGGTATCATTTTTTTTTAACGTCAGTTTGTTGTTAACAATGAAAATAAAAAGTTTTGCGTGCGGTTTGTTCCTTAGTCTCCAGGCTGTTGCTGCGCCACATTTTTCTCCTGCTGAACCATATCCTGCTCCTCGTTATGCGATTAATGGACCGGCCTTGTGCGCAACCGCCAAAGAAACCTTGGCTTATTTAAACAAAGGCAGTCATTATGATCCGCGGGTTATTCATGATGGCAAAGTGATTAAAGTGCCTCTTGCTCGCGTCAAAGCAACGTTACTTTTTATTTGCCAGTATCAACATAATCTTCAGAATCCCGCTTTTATTAAAAAACACTTTGATTTTGTGCGCTGGTATCCAGATCTGGAGCAGACGAAAGCGCTGCGCTTAACAAAACCGCTCCTTGCTAACTTGCCCAAAGATAAAATTTTGATGACCAAGTATTATGTTCATCGCGCTAAAGCAGCAAGCAAACCCTCTGTAGCCTATCCCTTTGCACTTTACGCTCTGCCAAAGGATGAAGAATCGCTCAGCCTGGAAGTAGCTGATGCCAAATCTGGACTTACTCGCTTCCAATATGGAAAACAAGCCATCTTAAAAGGCGCATTGGCAAACAAAAATGTTCCGGTATTGGCTTATTTGCAGCGAGAGGATTTGGAAGCCGCATTAATGCAAGGTACGGTTTTAGCTGATTTTGGTGGTCAGGTAAAAAACTTTAATGTTCATCGTTGTAATAACGTTCCCTACGATAAAGCGCAAAATCCGTATAAACAAGAGCGCTATTGGTATTTTAAAGCCGTAAATGGCATCAAAGGTTATGGCAAAGATGCAGAGCATAAAATCACCGTCAATAGCGAAGTTACGTTCGCGGCAGATCTGGAGCAATTTGGGCTGGGAAAACTACTTATGGTGCAATACCCTGACCAATCAGGAACAATAGTGACGCGCGCAGGTATTTTTGCTGATACTGGTGGTGCATTCGAAAATAACCTATATCAAGTAGATTTTTTAACGGGCAGTTATGCGGGTAAAGAGGCTTTTTATCAGGCAAATCGTCATTTACCTGATTATGTGGCGGCCTATTTTATGGTGTTAAAAAAATAAGATGAAAATTTTTATAGCTGGCTTCTTCTTGCAAAGTTCTTTGGGGCATGCCTTTTCTTGTCATGATGCGCAGAAAATTCATAAAACGCCGATTCAGTTTAATGAAGAGCGTATTGCTTTAACACGGCAATATCAATTATCCCATTATGGAATTAACGCTAAATCAATCGAAATTGAGCCGAAAATGATAGTCTTGCATTGGACATGCATACCCACCTTCAAGGCGACTTTTCGTGTATTTAATTCGCCTACATTTCCACAAAACTCACCACGCATCAATGAATTGCCTGGTAACTTAAATGTATCAAGTCATTTTGTTGTGGATCGTGATGGCCGCATTCATCAGCTCATGCCTGATCACTGGATGGCAAGACACGTCATTGGTCTAAATCATTATGCGATTGGCATTGAAAATATAGGTGGCATTGATGGGAAGGATGACTTAACCGATGCTCAAGTAAAAGCCAATGCATTTTTAGTCTGTTACTTAAAAAAGAAATACCCGGAAATTAACTATGTTATCGGTCATAATGATTATTTAAATTTCAAAAAGACAGCTCTGTGGCTCGAACTCGATCCTAATTATCAAACGGATAAGACCGATCCTGGGCCATTTTTTCTTGGTAAGGTCATGAAGTTAGTCCGTCACGGCTAAATCATATTACCTCTTTTCCAGCGCGAGTACGGTTTCCTTATACAAGACATGCACCAGTTTTTGCGCATTCATCTTACGGATTAAACCAACTCCTTGACCTGCCCACAGGGATAAAAATTCAGCCCGACCTAATTCGGCGGCTTTTTTCCTGATGTCGCGGGTAAAGGCATTTTGGGCTGGGAAGGGGAGAATACTGTGATTATGTTGCGCCATTTCGGCCATGAAACGATTTTTAAGGCCACGAGCCCAGCGCCCCGAAAAGGCACGTGTAAGTTGGGTATCTTGGCCTTGGGCCTGGCTCAGGGCTGTTCGGTAAGCGGCTGAGGCTCCTGTTTCAGCACATAATAGGAAGGCGGTGCCTAGTTGCGCTGCTTGTGCTCCTAGCATCAACACCGCGGCAATGCCTGCGCCATCCATAATGCCGCCCGATGCAATTACAGGGATGCGCAGAGCGTGCGTTAGAATACGCGTTAAAACAGAAGTGCTTATTAGTGAATCGTGTTGTTCTGCGGTAAAGGTACCCCCGATGGCCGCCGGCTTCTGCACCTTGGGCAATAATGGCATCAACACCATATTCTTGCAGTATCATCCCTTCCTCAAGTGTAGTTGCGGTACCCATGGTTATAATCTTGTGTTGATGACATTCTTTAATTAGTTCTTTAGTAAGCAAGCCAAAGGTATAACTAAAAACAGCGGGTTTATATTTTAATACTACGGCAAATTGCTCATCAAAATGCTCGTCAAAAGGCGCTTGGACATGGGGGGCTGCAAGCGCTAGTTCATTCCTATAGTCCTGGGTTACTTTGAGTGCGGCAGTAATTTGTGAGCGGCTAAGCTTCGGCGTTGGTGTTGGCGCAAATAGATTGACGCCAAAGGAATTCTTGGTGCGCTGTTGAATACTCTTTATGGTTTGTTCAAGTAGCTCTGGGGCTAAATAGGCTGCACCTAGTGAACCAAGGGCGCCAGTATTGGAAACGGTAGCCACTAGCTCGGGTGTGGTGAGCCCGCCCATTGGGGCCTGGATCAGTGGCCATTTTAAATTTAATTGACGGCACAAAGCATTCTGTAACAGAGCGGAGGGCATGATTAGTTTTTCCTATGGCTAAGGATTTCATTAGTTTAAAATAGTCAGGGCTTGTAGTTGGCGTCAAGGACATTATAGAAATCAGTGTTTGTTGATATTTCTGCCATATTGGCCAAAATAGGCAGATTTTCTGTGTTCAGGTACTTACATACTCAGTGTATGCGGCGTTCCTGTGTTCGAAAATCAACCTATTTTTCCTCAAGCTAGCGAAAAATATTAATAGACCCTAAGCTAACAAAATAATTAAATTAATCTATATTTATGTTTAGAGCTTATAAATCAAGGAAGACAAAATGAGTTTAGATAGCTTTTATCATGAGAGTTTTAAAAAATGGCTCAAAGGCAAGTGTTCTCTGCAGTCTGATGCCGTAACGGATTCTTTTGAGGATAGTGGCATACAGGCTTATTATGAGCCTTCCAGACAGGTATTTATTATCTCTCCAGGAGAAAAAGAATATCCACGCCAAATGGTGGAAAATACTTTGTATCAGGAAGAAGAGTTTAACTCCTTAGTGGTTGAGATGCTAAAAAAGTAGTAATGCGTTGTTCTAACCAACATTGGGAGCTGTCCATAATAAAGCCGACATGGCCTCCGTGTTGGCTTAATTCTAAGAGAATATCAGCAGATAATTCGTCATTGCTTGGAATCGTGGCTGGTGTCATGAAGGGATCATCCAAAGCATGAATAATTAAGGTAGGGGTGTTAATATTTTGCAGATATTGTCTGCAACTGGCCGTCTGATAATACTCTGCGGCACTAGAAAAGCCATGTAAGGGGGCGGTTATCTGTTGGTCAAAATCGTATAGAGTTTTTAAGGAAAATAGTTTTTGCTTAGAAATGGCGATCTGACAATTAATGACATCTAGTTTTTGCGAAAATACCGCACGTAAGCTTTGGATTAAGTTTGCTTGATAAATACGCGCAAAGCCCTTATTCATTTGTTGCACTACATCCTGTAGTTTAAAGGGGACTGAAATAGCGACCGCTGCATTAATCAAGGTTTGTGTCCCTGTTTCGCCAAGCCATTTCAACAATACATTGCCACCTAATGAAATGCCAACCGTTGCCTTTTTTGTCATAGGTTCACGTGTTTTTAGTAACTGCAGAAAATAGGCTAAGTCTGAGGTCTCTCCGCCATGATACGTACGCGGTAAGCGATTGGGTTCGCCACTAGTACCACGATAGTGCATTAAGACACCGCGATACCCCGCTTTATTAAAGGTCCTTAGTAATCCTGGAACATAGGGTGAATTAATGCTGCCACCTAAGCCATAAAGTAAAACAATTACCGGCGTCTCATTACTTAAGCCATTAACAGCCCAGGCTAAATCAATAAAGTCGCCATCAGGTAATTCAAGGCGTTCATGACGGTCAATAGGGGCCTGTAAACGATTGGTGAAGGTGCGGTACAGCGTTTGCCCGTGTTTATTCGTAAGCCACCAAGCTGGTTTAAATTCACTGTGAATAATCATCAGGAGGTCCTCAAAACGATAGGGTTATTTTCGTTGTCTTTCAGTATAAAATAAATCAGATGAACATAAATGCTTTATGCTGGTTGATTAGTGCGAGACATTACCTGAAGAATGGTCGCATTGCCATCTATTCTTCATTAAAGTTACATTCTGTTAACGGGACGAGCTTCGTCTTTTTAATCAATTTATGCCCAATCCAGACGAGTAAGAAAAGTGGGAGGCAAATGTAGGAAATGAGTAAGCCGTACCAATCTATGGGATTGGCGATTAAGGCGGCATAATTTTGTCCACCAATCACGATGAGGCACAAGACAAAAGCACACAAGGGACCAAACGGATATCCTTTCGCAACATAGGGCAGCAAGGCCGGATCTTTTCCTTGCAATAAATAAGCTTTTCTAAAGCGATAATGACTGATTGCTATTCCTATCCAGGCAATAAATCCTGATAGGCTGGTGGCATTGAGTAACCAGAAATACACCGTGCCATTGCCAAAAAAAGAGGAGAGAAACGCCAGCATCGCCACGGCACTGGTTAATGCTACGGCATAAATAGGGATGCCACGTTGATTTACTTTGGAAAAAACACGTGGTACATGACCGACTTTAGCAAGATACCACAGCATTCTGCTCCCTACATACATAAAGGAGTTGGCGGTTGATACAATGGCTAAAAGAATCACGGTATTCATGATGGTCGCCGCAAAGGATTTATTGTATTGTTCAAAAACCAAGGTAAATGGACTCATAACCACCTCAGGAGTTACTAATTTAGGTGAGGTGTAGGGTATTAGCAGACTGATAACAAAAATTGATAAAATGTAAAAGATTAAGATGCGCCAAAAGACCATTTTTACTGCTTTGGGGATATTTTCACGTGGTTTCTCACTTTCTCCTGCCGCGATGCCAATCATTTCTGTTCCTTGAAAAGAAAAACCAGCAATAACAAAGGCACTAATGATACCCTCCCAACCACCATGGAAGGGGGCATCTCCAATGGCCCAATTGTGGAATCCTCCCGCTTTATAAGCGGTGACACCGGCGACAATCAGGAATCCTGTAACAATGAAGAGAATAACCACGGTAATTTTGAGAAAGGACATCCAATATTCTATTTCTCCAAATACTTTAGTAGATATGGTATTAAAACCAATAATTAAAACCAGAAAAGTCGCGCACCAAATATAGGATGGGCTATCGGGAAACCAAAAATGCATGATTAATGCCGAGGCGGAAATTTCTGAAGCAATATAAATGGCGCAACTGTACCAATAATTCCATCCTAGAGCATAACCAAAAGACGGATCTACAAAACGGGCGGCATAAACATAGAAAGCTCCGGTATTGGGCAGGAATGCGGCCATTTCACCAAGGCCGGTCATTAAAAAATACACCATGATGCCCATAATAAAATAGGCCAGCAAAGTACCTCCTGGCCCCGCTAAGGATAGAGCATTACCGCTTGCTAAAAAAATACCCGTTCCAATCGAACCACCAAGTGCTATCATGCCTAATATACGGGCATTGAGTTTGCGTTTTAGCACCGGCTCATGGTCTACATCGTGCATTGTTCAATCCTTGCTTATGCTGATAAAATGTTAACAGGTCCTAATATTGCAGCCAGTTTTTTTCAGATATTCGTTCAATTGAAATAGTTTCATAGGTTTTGAATATATCCCCATTTTGCGATAAAAGAATGGCAATAGGGCGCGTTTTTTCAAAATGAGCAAATATTATCATCAGCATGACCGTGATGGGGACGGAGAGAAACATTCCTAAAACGCCCCATATTGCCCCCCAAAGTGCTAGGGAAATCAAGATGACTAAGGGGCTTAAATTTAAGGTATGGCTTAAAAAACGCGGCTCAATTAAGTTGCCTACGATGAACTGAACCGTTCCTAGCCCTACAATCACTTCAATAAAAGGCAGCCAGCTAGCAAATTGTACTACGGCTAAAGTAGCAGGAAACAGCGTGGCGATGATTGCCCCAATATTGGGAATGTAATTTAAAAAGAAAATAAGCAGCGCCCAAAATTCAGCAAAATCGACGCCTACCCATTTCATAATGAACCAACTGGCGATGGCGGTACCCAGGCTTAAAAGGGTCTTTAAGCCAAGATAAGTTTGGGTGTCATTCACAATATGGGTGAGGATATTTGTCATTAAATGTTGATTTTCCAATGAGGTTATCATGGAGTCCATCTTTCTTTGGAAAAAATGTTGTTCAACGAATAAGAAAGCCACATACAGGCCGATAAGTACGGTGGAACTGGCAAGTGTCGTAAATACACCCGAAATTTTTAAGACAATGGTTTGCACATTAATGGTTTTGATTAATTGATTAATATTCGCTAAGACTTCGATGCGATATTTTTTATCAATCCCATCAACAATCGTTAATAAATTTTCTTGATAGCGGCCTGAGGCGTCGATGACGTTGCTGACATTATTGGAAATGATATTAACAAAAATGGTGATAAAAATTGCGGCAACAGCAAAAGATAAAATCATGCTTAGCCATGTGGGTAATAATTCACCAATACCTGGTATCCGTTGGATAATTCCACTGGTGGTGTTAAGGAGATGCCATATAAATACTGCAATAATAATGGGAATTAAGATGCTGCTGCCGACGATAAGGAAATAGCCAATAATCCATACAATAATTAGTCCTGATGCAAAAGCAATGATACGGCTCATAGATATGCTCCCCAACAGTAGAGTCTGAGGGCTGGGTTGTAGAAGGTACTTTGCTTCTTGAATTTATTCAACTGTTCCTTATGCATTCGTTAAACTCCTTGTACGGTTTTGTTCATTTTTTTTATCATGATTATTTCAGCGCCTAAAAATAAAAGTTGGGCTGAGTAATAAAGCCAGATTAAAATGATCACTAAAGAGCCGGCAGGCCCAAAAGCACTGTCAACATGTTTTTTTCCTAAATAAAAGCCCAGTATAAATTTGCCTAGAATAAATAAAAAGGCTGCAATCATAGAACCAAATCGCACTTCTGACCAGCTTAGTTTTAGGTCGGGTAGATATTTATAAAGTAAGCCAAAAAGAAAAGTGATGGTGATGAATGAGATAATAAAATCAAGAAACCAGGTAATGACAATGCCTATAGTAAATAGTGAACTAAGATAATTGCTAAAAAATGATAAAACGGCGCTAAAAATCAATGAAACCAATAATAAAAAGGCAACGCCTAAAACTAGTGCTAATGAAAAGAAGCGATCGATGATAAGTTTTAGAAATTTTTGCTGTTGCTTTGGGGGGACTGTCGGGAAAATGGCATTTAAGCCTATTTGAATTTGAGTGAAGATACCTGAGGCACCAACAAATAAAATAATAAAGCTAATAATTTCAGCAGTGATTCCGTGCATCGGTGTCGCAGAGTTTAATATCATGGTCTGTAATTGTTGTGCTCCTTCATCGCCCATTAGCAGTGCTGCTGTTTCGATGATTCGCGTTTGGGCAACATTTTTGCCACGGGTTAAACCGATGAATGACGTAAAAATGATAATCAACGGCGTCAGCGCAAAAATTGAGTAATAGGCCAGTGAGGCTGCATAAGACGAAACTCTGTCTTGACTCCAGCGCGTTAGCAACAATCTTATAAAATCAAAGGAGCGTTCTAACAAGTTTAATCCTCGACTTAATAGAGGCTGCATTATGGTCTCCTTTCTAAACAGCAGATATCGGGTCAAGCTTACATTCTAGGGTATTTTTTATTTACAAAATACACGAATGGTTAATACCAGTTAAAATCGCAATGATTGTTTGCGCAAAGCTTCAGTAAAGTAAAGAACAAGATACCGCTAAAAAAGAAGCCCTCACGCCACCGGCTGTTTCATTGTCATCAGGGCTAAAGGGGGGTATGGATGTTTTTTGTACCAAATATTCGATAGGTACTGCCTGACATTGTTTTGGCTTCATACATGGCGGTATCTGCTTGTAATAATAATGATTCACGACTTATATTCTTATTGTCATGGCAATTGACGACACCAATGCTTACTCCTACGGATAATTCATTACCTGACAAAAGAAAAGGGGTTTCCATCAATTGCGTAATTTTTTTAGCGACCATCTCGCTTTGGTGGCATTCGGATAAATCTTCCAGTAAGATGGCAAATTCATCGCCGCCAAAACGTGCGGCAACATCATAGGCTCGAAGCGATTGTTTCAGGCGCAAACCTACTTCTTTTAACAATTTATCGCCAGCAATGTGTCCCAGCGTGTCATTGACGCGCTTAAATTTATCCAGATCGATTAGCAATACACTGATGATGCCTCCAAGCCGTTTCATTTTGGTTAGGGCGACATCAAGTCTATTTTCGAAGAGCATGCGATTGGCAAGGCCAGTCAGCATGTCAAAATTAGCGCGCATAATCAGTGTACTTTCAAATTGTTTCCGTAAGACCGCATACTGAATCGCGCGTCTGATAAGATGGGCATCGAGTTGATCTTTGAATAAGTAATCTTGAGCGCCTTGCTTAATGGCTTCAAGAGCTAAATATTCATCTTTATAGCCGGTTAAAAAAATTACGGGTAGGCGTGGCGACATATTTTGAATGCTATGTAATCCGCTAAATCCACGAGTATCTGGCAAAGTGCGATCCAAAAGTGCGACGTCAAACTCTTCTTCCGAGACTATTTTCAGGGCGTCAGAAATCGTCGAGGTGTTTATTAATACATGCGTTTGGGGTAGGGCTTGTTGCAGCACTTTGCTAATAAGAATAGCATCGCCATAGGAGTCTTCAATCAGCAATATTTTTAACGGATTAGATGTAGACGTTGCGTTCATCAGAGTTTCTCTCAGTTACTTAAATTAGAGTCAGATCGAGATGCTCGCTTTTTTTGAACAGTTCGAGCTATTAGCATGGTGCATAATTGGTTCTAACTATTAATACTAGTATCCTTACTTTAAACTGTACAACCATACATCGATAGTTTTGATATAATTCATCTTTTTTTCTTTTCTTCATCAGGTAATATAACGAGCTTAAACCAAAATTGTTCAATTTTATCGGTAAGTTCATAGAGTTCCTCTAGATTGGCTGCCTTTTTGATATAACAATTTGCATAATTATCATAACAATGAATTACATCGTATTCCGCGCTAGAGCTGGAAAGAATAATTACGGGAATCCGTCGAAGTTGCACGTCCTTTTTAATTACTTTAAGTACTTCTAGGCCATTTATTCCAGGAAGATTTAAATCGAGTATAATAATGTCAGGCATTTTCAATTTGTCTTTTTTATTTTTACTGCACAATAAGCTAAGTGCTTCTTCGCCAGTGGAGGCAACGGTTATTTTATTTTCAAATTTTGTACGTTCAAAAGCACGTTTTACGAGCAATGCATCACCGTGGTTATCTTCCACCAAAAGGAGGCGCACAGGGCGCTCTTTATGCTGCAATGTGTCGTTATTCATTAACAAGCTCCTGTCAGTGCTTATCGCATTTAGGAATAGTTAAAAAGAAGACACTACCTGAGCCAATGACGGATGTTACAGAAAGTGTTCCTTCATGAATCTCCGCAATTTTTTTGCAAATCGATAAGCCAAGCCCACTGCCTTTAATGGATTCCCAGGTATGTAAGCGGCGGAATGGTTCAAAAATTTCGTCAATAAATTGCTCTTCAATTCCTAGGCCATTATCCTTAATCGAAAGACGCCAATTTTCTCCTTGATCTTCTAAACCAACATGGATAACAGGCGTATTTCCATTGCGTTGATATTTAATTGCATTAGTTAGTAAATTTTGCAGCAAGCGCATAATTTGCATAGGGTTACCATATAGTATAGGCAATGGATCATGCGTAATTTGGGCTTTTTGCTCTTCAACGAGGGTTTTTATATTTTCCAGTGCACCTTGTAGGATTTCTTCGCCATTAAATCTCACAAAGGTCGTTTGTTTACTTACATGAGAATAGGCTAGCAAATCGTTAATTACATCACGCATACGTATACCAGCATTAGTCATTATCCGCAAATATTCTTTAGCTTCATCATCCAGCGCTGTTAGTTTTTCAGCAAGTAAGAGCGCCCCAAAATTATTTATCATGCGTATTGGTTCTTGCAAATCATGCGATGCAACGTAGGCAAAACGCTCTAATTCTGCATTCGAGTTGGCTAAGGCTTCCATCAGTTTTTTGTTTGCAGCTTCTGTTTTTTTATTTGCAGCTTCTGCTTTTTTGCGCGCAGTAATATTTTGCACCTGGGAAATAAAATATTGGGGGGTGCCATCTGTATTCCAGATTAGAGAGACATCTAATAATCCCCAAATAATATGACCGTTCTTATGAAAATATCTTTTTTCCATTCGGTAGTTATCAATTTCTTTATTTAACATTCGTACTAAATAACCTAAATCCTTCTTCAAATCATCTGGGTGGGTAATGGTCTGGAAATCCATGGCCAGAAATTCTTCTTTGCTATAGCCCATCATGTTGAGTAAGGCTTGATTAACATTGAGCCATTTTCCTTCGGTGGAAACTAAGGCCATACCAATGGAGGCATAGTGCATGGCCAAACGAAAGGTTTCTTCACTTGCCTTTGTAGCCTCTTCTTGTGCTTTACGTTCGGTAATATCGCGCATAATGGTGGTGAAACAAACCGGTTCACCCATGGCGTCACGATGTAAATTAAACGCCTGTAAGACTGGGATCTCTTGGCCATTACGATGGAGTAGAGCGGTCTCGCCAGTCCATATACCTTTTTCAAATACGGTAGGAATTCCTTCTTCCATGATCTGTTTTGTAGCCCAGGCCGGGTGCACGTCACTAATGTTCATCTGTGACATATCATAATCGTGAGGCAAGCCTATAAGTAGTCTTGCGCTAGGGTTATGGTATTGCAAGTTTCCTTGTAAATCGGAAATGCCCACAAAATCAGAGGACTCGTCAATTAATGCAATGAGTTTGGAACGTTCCAGTTCCATTTGGCGGCTGTCTGTAATATCCCGGGTAATGTTCACGAATCCGACCAGTTTCTCATCAGGATCATACAACGCCTCAACTAAAACTTTGGCCCAAAAATGACTGCCATCTTTACGTACTCTGATATTTTCTTCTTCATATCGTCCTTGTGTTCTAGCAATATTTAAGTTGTGTTTCGGGACATTATTGGCAATGTCTTCTGCAGTATAGAATATTGAAAAGGGTTCGCCGATAATTTCTCGATCAGAATACCCTTCGAGTCTTTGGGCGCCGATATTCCAGCTTTTCACGTTTCCTGAGGGCGTTAGCATG
Source organism: uncultured Gammaproteobacteria bacterium (assembly GCA_963844185.1). GTDB lineage: Bacteria > Pseudomonadota > Gammaproteobacteria > Legionellales > Legionellaceae > Legionella. Next base: position 564,826 of record CAWJMX010000002.1, on the reverse strand, counting down.
AATATGGCATAATCTTTAATACCATCCAGGATCATCCTATAGCGATTTTCACTTTCAGTAAGCGCGTTGCTTTTTTCGTATGACTTGAGCACTAAGTAAGCGCATAATGAGACCAGCATTGACATAATGAAACCAAAGCAAAAAATGACTAAATAGCTCTGTGATACTCGATTTGCTAAAGCATCTGTATTAGGCCTTAGTGTAAGCACCCAGGCGATGTTTTTGTAATGCATTATAGTGTTATGGTGCGTGCGCAATGAATCATCTTTTTTTGGGGGGGCATTAGAAAAGATGGCGTGCCCCTGTTCATAAATAGTAACGTAATAAGAAGGAAAACGCGCTGAAGTAAAAATATAGTTAAACAGGTTGTTCGCACGGAATACCGCGACCAACATACCTGCAAATTGATTATCAATGAATAAGGGGATAAAGCACAGAAAGCCTTGTCCTCCTTGTTTGAGGGTTAAGTGTTTACTGATAGTCGGTGCCCGCGTTCTGATTGCTTCTTGAATAACTCGTTGCCGTTGGGGATTATCATTTAAATTTTTTCCAATTAGATCGGCATAGGTTGCCGATGGTTCTATTGCTTGAATAGTTAGGTTTTTATCCAGAATTTCAAGGGCTAAGAGAAAAGAGAAGTCGTGGATATAAGCTTGGGCATCGGTATGCCATAGTGCTATTTGGTTTTTTTTCTCAGCATCCCAACGGTTTGCCATACGCGTTAATGCTTTAATTAAGTTTTCCAGGGTTTGTTGCGTTAGGGTTGCTGCATTTTGAGCATTATTTTCTAATATCTGCTTGAATTGATTTAGTTCTTTATTATAAACCGCAGCGGACATCGATAGGGTTACTGTAAGGAAGGCGATAAAAATAGGGATTGGTAACCAAATAGATTCTGTTTCTGAACGGTTCCAAACAGAGCTAATGGTGGCAATACTCAAAAGCACGAAACAGCAGGCTGATTCAATAGGAATCATGGTGAATGTGCCCCAAGTATAGGCAGTTTCTATGCGGGTTAGATAACCCAATAAGGGCACCAGTCCAAGTGCAAAACTCATACTCGCTAATAGGCTAATGATTAAGGCTTTGGAACGAGGTAAACGAGAACTAGAGCCAAATGAAATTAAGCTTAAACTAATAAAAATAAATGCTAAAGCGTTATTCGGAGCCATTCTGCCTGGATGATGCGAATTTATCCAAAAAGGCTTAATAAACAATGTATCTATACCGAAATTTTCATGCAGAGGGTATTGAGTCAGGGTTAACAAGGCAATGAATGTAGTGGTCATTGCTAAACTAATTCGCAAGAGATTGTGCGTTCTCGATAGGCTTATCAAAAAGGCCGTGCTACAAAAAATAAAGCACAAGGCGTCATTGAATTGCATTGGTGCACAATTAGGAATGATGGTAATAGTTTTGACAGAATGAGTTATCCAGCCAATTAAAATTGTCAGCGCTAAAAGCATAACAAAAATTGGACAGAAGAAGATAAACCACATCAAAATTCTGAACTTCTTGTGCTTTATCTTTGAGACAATGTTCCAAAGGTTCATAGGTGTTTCTTAAATTAAAAATGCTTGATTAAAATACGCATGGATAGCATGGGCAAGGCATATTTCGCCATAAATTTTATAAAATGCGCGGAAATTATTTTAATTTTAGCAGAGTATTACTGATCTCAGGAAGCAAAGCATAAGGTCGCTCACCGAAAACTCACTTTTTAATTAGGCAATTGACAGAGGGCCAGCTTATCGTTCATAAATCTTTGACGACTGCAAACTCTTAGTGCCACGATTTTAATTTGTTTGAGAAGAATTTGGACTTGTGTTGTAGTGATTTACGCAATTTCATTAAAATATGGTCTATATTTTACAATGTTAATGACGGATAGGGAGTTCCAAATGAAAAATACAAATTTGACTTCTAGATTTAGAAGTTTAAACCAAGTTATTATGGTGCTGTTTTTATTTGCCAGCCCATTAGCCGGTGTCTATGCTGCATGTTGCGCCGGTCATGGCGGTGTTGCTTCATGTAATAAATCGACAGGTCACCAGATGTGTAAAGACGGTACTGCTTCTCCAACATGTACTTGTGCTGTTCCCAAGACTAAAAAAGCGAGCACACCTGCTACGGCACCAGCGACAAGCACAAAACCTAAAACAATGACCAAAACTACCCCGACAACAACTAAGAGCACGACGACTACCACTACGAAACCTAAAAGTAGTTGGTGGGGGGGCAAAAAATCGACTACAACGACACCCAGCACAACAACTAAAAGTACTCCAGCCAGTAGTACTAGTGCTAAAGGCTGTTGCTCACGCCATGGTGGGGTAGCTCAATGTGATAAGGCGAGTGGTCATCAAATGTGTAAAGATGGCACTGCATCACCTAGTTGTACTTGTCAATAAGTCCCATTCATAGAATAGTTTGATTGATTGGATGCATCATCCCCTACCTCTTTAGGCGTTGCAGAACTCCATAGAGAGGTAGGGATCTTTTTATCGTCTTGCTCTGCTGTTTGTTCTGGTGAAGCCGCCACATTTGCACTTAATGGAGAAGGAGCAACCGGGCTATTTTCTTTCTGGATATTAACGTACTTGTCAAAGAGGACGTAGGCGCTTGCCAGGGCAATAAATAAAGCGCATAAAGTAGCCGCGACTAATAAGCATACACTACTAATTGCCAGGGCTGCGCCTGCAGTAAAGACAATAGCTGGAAAAGCAAGGCCACCTGTTGCAATGGTTGATATTAAAAGACCGCACATGAGCAGCAAGCTGGCTCCAGCCAGTAAGCTAATGGATGTATCAGAAGCTAAAAGTCGTTTTAACCAGGACGTTTTTTTATCTAAGGCACAGTCAATGGTCAGTTGCATACGGTAGGAATTAAACAATACCATCAAGGTTGTTGACGCCATGACCATTAACGGGATAATGGGGGAAACCGCGATGCCTGCAACTGCAAAAGAAACAATGAACGCAGTGAACGCAAGGGCGCTATACATTAATAGCCCTTGGTTTTGGAGAATATTTTTTTTCAAAGCTTGATTCAATTTATTGTGTGCAAATAGATAATTTAGCGTACCATTTAAAGTAATGTCCGTAAAAAAAGATGTTTTATCATCGGCGGTCATGGCACAACTAATCCCTCCTTTTTCGCTTACTGTTTTTGCACAGGGCGCATCATTTAAGCCATCACCAATAAACCAAACACCGTTGGGTCCTATAGTGTTCGACTGCATTAATGTGCTTAAAAAGTTTTCTTTATTTTGTGGTGTTTGTTCTGCATGAATGTCTTCTAGTGCAAAAATAGAGCCATTTTGTTCGTTAAAACCTAGGGCTGAAGATTCACTGTCGCCAGTGAGCATAATTATTTTTATTCCTGCACTTTTTAAACGAGTTAGTGCGGCTAAAACGTCTTTTCTAATTTCATGTTTAATATAGATTGCGCCTTTGTATTTTTTATCTTCTGCAATATAAACGGGCGTAAATCCTTGTTCTGTTTTATGGCTGTCGAGTTCCGGTACATGGATATTAAATTGTCGTAAATAATCGGCACTTCCTACATGAAGTTGTCTTCCTTGCACTACCGCGGATAAGCCACGGCTATTTAGATCATTGGTTACTTTGTCTATGTTTTGAATAATGCTGCGCTGCGCTGTTTTGCTTTCATAATAACGAACAATGGCTTTGGCAAGTGGATGGTCGGCGCCATGGTGTTTTTCCAATAGATAAATTCGCTCCCATAGGGAGGCGGAAATACCTTCAGCTGATTCGACTTGACTATTACCGGTGGTCAAGGTGCCCGTCTTATCAAATATGACGGTATGTATTTCTGCATTTTGACGGCATATATTTTCATCACGTATGGTGATGCCTTGATTACTCCGTTGGTAAAGATTAAGTAAATTAGGTAATTGGTGGGCTATAGCCATGGTGCATGGGCAAACGGCAAATAAAATACCGGTAATATTTTGTAAGGATAAAGAAAAAGTAAGTATGCCTAAGGCCCAGGGGGCAATAATTGCCGCGGCGATTCCGAGAACAACTAAGGCTGTGTAGAGGTAGGTAAAGGTATGATTCGGTTTGGCAATAATATTTTCTTTGGCGCGATTTGAACGAAATAATAATTGATTCACGGTGCTGTGGTAAGGATCTTTAGAGGCATAAACAACAACCGGCTCACTTAAATTAATGGCGCCGGCAGGGATAAAATCTAAGCGCCGTTTTATCTGCTGCGGTTCTCCGGTTAACAGGGATGAGTCAACAATGGTCTGTCCATTAATCAAAATGCAATCAACAGGAAAACATTCTCCACGATTAATTTTAATGATCATTCCTTCTTTCAGTGAACTTTTGCGCTCCATAACCAGCTTATTACTAACAACCATATTCTCTATACACTTAAAAAAAACGTCAAGACCTTCATCACGGCCAAGAATGACATCAATCGGTTGCGACAAAAACGTCTGTTCTGATGATGAGAGTTGGTAACAAGGGTATTCTTCAGCCATTTGTGGGAACAACATTTTTATTCCTTGCAAATGCATTTTCTTCGACTGATTCAAAACCTTACGTTTTATCTCATCCATGCCATTAATAATGGCAATGAGCATCACGGGCATGATAAAACACATAAACATCATGGAAAAACCGCTTAACAATGGCATAGAAATGGCATGATAGAGTGTATGCGCTAGAGATAAAAACCAGCCTAAGGTGACTGTTGTGTTCATGTTCAGCACATTTTTATCACGTAAATTGCGAAAAAAATTGAGTAGGTAATGCCTGGCTGTAAAGGCAGTAGTTAAAAATGAGAAGGATGTTAGTGCAAATGTAAGAAGTATTGATGGGGAAAAAATGATGGCTAATGTAGCGATGGCGGCAATCGTCAATAGATTAATGATGATGTTTATCCAGTTTACATTGTAGCGCTCATTTTTTTCTTCTTCGTAGTTATTAATGATTTCAAAGCCTAAAGATTCGATGCCTTCTTTGAACATTGCGGAAATTTGTTTTTTAAGCGGTTTATTCTGATTAAACTCTGGCTCATTCGTGGTAACCGTAATAAATAAACGATGAATGCCTAAAGCTTGCGGCTCAGCATCCATGATTAATTGGGCATTTTTCGGTACAAGATTTTCTTCTTTACATTGATCCAAACAATTATTAAAACCGCGTTGAATAATTGCTCCACATCCTTGGAAACACATAATCCCTGAGACTAAAAAGGAATCTTGGAAAATTATTTTTTTTGCCATTATGTATAACTCTTATGTCGACTCTATTGCCGTAGGGGAAATATTGGTGAATATTAAGTTAATACGCATCAAATTGCCACATAAAGATTAAATTATTCATGGCATTTTATTTGCTATACCCTGGTTTTCTTTATGAAAAACCGGATGACAGCGTGGGTTATTGTGGTTATTCTTGGGGCAAGATTTCAGGGGTTGTTAACCTTGCTCTTCTCTTGGCCATAACAGGTTGATTTTCTGTGTTCCGATGTTAAAAAATAAACCTTTTATCCAAAAGATGGTGTAGTGCTATGGCCCCCAGTATACGGAGTGTAGACGATTTTGAAATTTTTATCATTCCGCAAGGAATTATGGCTGACTTATTTTCTTGCTGCATATTGTGCTTATTATTTAATTATCTCATTGGCTGCGGCCTGGGGTTTTACTACCGATGATGCCTATATTAGTTGGTTTTATGCTCACCAACTAGTCCATGGTCACGGTTTGCATTGGCAGGATATGATGCCACCAGTTGAGGGATATTCCAATTTTTTGTGGGTTATGCTGGCGGCTTTAGTCATCAAATTGCAATGGCCATTAGTACTTAGCATCAAATGGATTTCCGTTATTAGTTTAGGAATGGGGCTTAGCTATTTATATCGGTTAAGTAGGCTTTTTTTTAGTCCCTTGTTGGCTATGTTGCCGGTATTTTTATTCAGCCATTATACTGGGGTTGTTTGGTGGACTGTTAGTGGCTTAGAAAGTATTTTTTTTTGTGCGCTTGCGCTTTTATTGATATGGCAATGTGCCGCTGCTTTTGGCTATGTCATGTTATCCGCATCGCCAATGACCTTGCCAAAGAATTCCACTTCGGCATGGATTATGACCAATATTGCCTTGCTACTCCTAGGATTAACCCGATTTGAAGGTCTTGTATGGTTGCTCCCCGTTGCTTTATTTACTGTTTGCCAATTGAGAAAAGAGGGTTTAACCCGATTTGTACATGGATATAAGACATTATATTTATGGGGAATTATTACTTTTTGTTGTTTTGTGCTTCCTTATACGATTTATTTTGTTTGGCGTTTTGAATATTTTGGTCATTGGATTCCCAATAGTTATCTTTGTAAAGCCATGGTCCCTGGGCAAATAGGGGTAGTTGATTTAGATTATTTGCGCATTGCTATCGCGTTGATTGTGGCTTCGTTGCCCTATTTTTTATCACTTAAAGATTGCCGTCATTTGTTATTGTGGCTGCCGTCATTACTTTATGGGGTCATGCTTTGGAAGGCCGATCCGTTGCTTGCTTATCATTTACGCTTCTTTTTAGCGCCTTTGGCACTGTTCTCTTTAGCGGCTGTTTTAGGGGTATATCAGTTTTTACAGTATTTTAAATTCTCGCAATGGGATTTAACGTTAATGACCGGTTTTGTGATCATCATTTTGACTTTTGCCATTATTCCTGGAAATAATCTTGCCCATTTGCACGCTACAGCAGCAGAATATCAGGGGCGAAATCACAATCGGATGATGATTAGTAAAATATTAAATGAGCAAGCAAGCATAGGAGCTACTGTTCTTTTAGATGATTGCGGGATGGTTCTGTTTCATGCACGTCAAGATCTTCATTTTATCGACAGTCAGTGTTTAAATAATGTGTCTTTAGCGCAGGCTATTTATCATAATAATTTGGCGCGTTATGCCGATCATCTGCAGCAGGAAGTGAAGCCGGAGTGGGTTGTCGTGAATCAACCTGCGTTAGCTGTGCACCTTAGTCTTTTAATGGAAATTTTAGTGCAGAAGCAGTTTTTAAGCCAGTACCAGGTTGTTGCAACGTTACGAGCCCGGGCGACATCGATGGAGGCTATCGATCATTACTTGCTTTATAAACGACGTAATGCTTCTTAAAATAACAAGGAAGTCGTTCACCACGATGTTCTATTTATTGGGTTATTGGGCCTTACGGCCCAATGGTATTATTGTGATGAGGAAGAGGACTGTGCTGCGCTATTGCTCAAATCAGAATTTGGAGGGGTAGTGCTGAGACTTTTAAGGAGCATAACACTGTTTGTTAGTAAGAGGCGTTCTTGGATTTGGCGATCCAAATACATTTGATAGTTCATTTCCGCAAGTAAGGAGGCAATTTCTTTTTCTACGGTTGCTGGTGAGGCATTATTGATTTGGTTAAGCCATTGATTATTTTGACTCATATCTGGATTGAATAATCGCCAAGTGGCCATATTAAATTCACTCAAGGCTTGGCTTGATGGCGTAGATTGACTGGTGCCACTTTGATTTTGGGGTAATCTTTTCGACATAATGAAATACAGATTACTAATACCCACTGAATATTGCGCTGCATAGGTGCGCAGGGTAGTAAAGTAATTATCAAGTGTTGCCTGTGCTTGAACTTGCTGTATGGTGGGGGTTGCACCTGACTTAATCTGTGCTTGGGTATACAAAGTATCATAAGCTTTTAGCTTCGGTAACTGCAAAGGAGTGACTGCGCCCGAAACATAGCGCACAAAATTAGCTGCTTGTTGCGCCTGAGTTTGAGCGTTTAAGCCCGTGTTTTGGTTGTTAGTACTAGGGCTTGATGTGCTATTTGCTGACGCATTTTGTGTTGCATACAGTAATGGGGCTGTTAGTGAGTTGCTGTTAAGCTGGCTTATTAATTGCTGGTTATATTGATACGTATAGTATTGATAAGTTGACGGTAGGGTGCCAATAATATTGGAAGTGACACCGCTAGCAGGCAAAATGGTATTACTATTACCACCTACTTGTGAACAGCCTTGCCAGGAAGAACCATCATAAGTCATACAATAACTTACATCGGGTGTACTTAGGATATTTAATACCGATTGACTTACAGGGTCTTGTTGGAAACTAGGTTGATCAATGGCCGTACTCACAGCAACAGTGCCTTGTTGTTGTGATTGAGGGTTGCTGTAATTTTGTGAGTTGAACACATTATTCGCAAATGCATTGATTGCTGCTGCGTTAGGAATACCTCCTTCAGCGGGTAGAAATTGCGCTAATGCTGAATTGACGGGAATAGCGCCTAAAAACGTATTAAACATAAACGTTTCCAGAACTTGAGTGGCTGTTGCGTTCAGGAGGGTTTGACTTACTGTGGCGTTATTGGCGGTGGGCGATTGGGTTAAGTTATAGCCTAAGTAACCACCAAGATTAAGTAAGTATTGGACTAAATTTTGGGTATTGGTTGCTGTTTGTTGTGTACCGTATTGGTTAAGTGAGTCATCTGCTACGGCTGGTAGAGTGGTTAAGCAAAATAAATTAATCAGTGCAAATTTGGAAAACCGTTTCATCATTCATCCCCTTCAAGTGCGCGTAAGACAAGTTTCAATCGATATTGGCAAAAAACTCGCGATAATAACCGTAAACGTTCAAATACAATGTTTCTTTTGAGAAAAACTCCTGCAGGATCATGGCTTCCGGTGCTTGTTTCTTCCGCATGGATTAAGATACGTGAAGCGCTTCCCGGATGAACAGTATCGATTGCTTGCAGCAATCGCAGTCCTCTACCTGATTTAATATTGCCAACAATACGAATAAATTTTTCTTCTTCTGCTAAGAGCCCCATATCAATTTTTTCAATATCATCAAGCTCCTTACCAAGCTGCGTCATAGCAGCTTCAAAGTCTGGATTTCCATCTAGGGTCCAGTCTTCAACACTTTCCATAAAAGTGATAACACGGTAGATCATGGGGTCTATATATTCAAACCAATATTGGGCAGATGCTTCATGGCTAAGATCGGGCATGATTTACTCTTTTTTTACGGTCTCAGATTAATGGACGAATTCATTACTTACTACTATAGTATATTATGAACGGTAAAAGTATATTATTCCTAAAATTTAAAGTAAGTAAATACTATGAAAAAGCAATCCGAATTGAGAATAGTTAAATTGATTAGCAGCATCCTTAATGTGCGAGAATGGTTTGATTGGGAGCGGGTAAGATCGTTTACTCTTTATTTGACAAATGGCTTTAAACAGCTGTTTGTTCCTCAGAAAAGCGTTAAGGCTGAGTCCTTTAAGGATGTCACGGCCAAGTTAGATATCGATGATGAAAATTTACTTGTTAAACAAAAAGCATTACTTCGTTTAAGTCTACTTATGGTAGTCGTTGCAGGTCTGATGTTTGGCTATGCGGGCTATCAATTGTTCTATGGTTCTTTTAAAGCGGTTATTGTGAGTCTGGTTGTCACGCTTATCGCATTGACATTGGCCTTTCGCTATCATTTTTGGTATTACCAGATTAAGCATCGCAAATTAGGATGCACCTTTGATGAATGGTTCAGGCAAGGATTGTTAGGGGAGAAAAAATGAACAAGCTAACCACCACTGTACTCCTCTTGTTTTTTCCTAGTCTGGTGCTTGCGGACAACTCATTGAATTTTGCTCCTCCGGCTAGCGACTTCTCCGTGGTATTCCTGGCTAATTTATTTGGTATCGTGGATGGGGTCTTAAGCGGTACGGGTAGCCAAATCATGGGGAGTATGCTTGGGGTATTTAACTCTGCCGTTTTAGCGATTGGTGGGGTTATTATTATGTATACCCTGATGGTTTCGACCATGAATACCGCGCATGAAGGGCAAATGCTTGGGCAAAAATGGTCCTCTATTTGGATTCCTGTGCGCTCCACCATGGGGTTGGCTTTATTAATCCCTAAAGCATCAGGATATTGCTTGATGCAGATTTTTGTGATGTGGATTGTGGTTCAAGGGGTTGGTGCTGCAGATAAAGTTTGGAATGCAGCATTAAGTTATTTGAACCGTGGTGGGGTAATCATTCAAGCCCAGCAAGTTAATCCTGCTACAGCACTTACCGGTAATTCGAGTATGGGCGATATTGCTACAGGTGCACTCAATATTCTTGCGGGGCAAGTGTGTATGCTTGGTTTGCAGACCCAATTACAAAATCAAAGGCAAGCTTATCTGGATCAGAAAGCAAATAATTCAGGACCTTGTGCGGGTACTCCTTCAGCAACAATGGCGCCTTTTTGTAATACTGCTGTCCCTGATTTTATCGGTTCAGTTAATGCGGTTAGCATCCAAAATGCCAACCCAAGCGCGAGTTCATTCTCTGTTTCCATGCCTAATTTGCCTAGTGGAACTTCTAGTGTTTATGGTTTTTTAAATGGCATTTGTGGAACGATTAGTTGGAATAATATTAGTTCAAGCTCGTCGGTGTTAGCGAATGCAAACGCTGTCGTTGGCTCAACTGCCTCAGTGGGAGGCGCTAATCTTACCTCGGATGAATTGTCAACCGCACAGATGTCACGTGCAATTGCAATTCAGCAAATGTATGTTGATTTAGCCTCAGTCGCACAAACTATTATTGGTAATGCCCCTGCACTGTCTCCTTCCAGCAGTACGAGCAGCAGTAGCAGTACAACGCCATATATTGCTAATATTGCTACGCAACAGTTTGGTGTGCCCTATACGCAAAATTCAACCGTATGCGCGAACTATAGTAATAATTGCTATACTTGGGGACCTACATCGGGTAGTTCAGGAGGCGCCACCTTGTTTAATGGTACCGAATTTCTTAATGCCATTAATGATTATAATGGGGTGATGATGCCAACCCTTAATCTAATCGCGCAAATAAATGATGCAAAGACTGCAAGTGATGCGCGGGCGTTTATTAATCAGGCTTCAAGCCAGGGTTGGATTATGGCCGGAGCCTACTTTTTTAATTTAGTAAAAATTCAAGGTAGTGCAACGATGAACTCTAGCCAGACTGATTCGAATACTGGTTTAGAAAAGAGTAGCTTTGATGCCGCCAAGCTTGTCAAGGCTTTTAAAGATGGCCAATGCACCAGTGATTATGTTCCGTTGTGTGCCTGGTTTAGTGGCGTTGCTACGCCACTAGGTTACGTACAGACATTAATTAATGCCGGGAATACCGCGACTAATACTTCGCCAATTCAGAAACCGACTATGTCTGGTAGTCCACAGCGAAATGCAATTCTTACGCAAGCAGCAACGAGTGTCTATGGATTGGCAAATAACTCCATTATGGTACAACTACCAGGTCAACCAGGTCTAAAACCACTGACTTTTGCAAATACCATTAGTTTCTCTGTTGATACCTCTATATATACCTTGCCTGAAATCAATTTCCCTTGCGGTGCAGTGAAACCCTTCTTCTCTATCTGTTTGGGGGCAATAATAGGTAACGTGTTCTATAACGGGATATTTTTGTTCGTCTATAATGCTTTAATGACAATGTTTGGACAGATTATTAACGAAGTTGTCATGGCCTTCTTAATGATTCCACTAAGTGGTATGGCCAGTATTTTTAGGCAAGGTGTTGAGGTACTTGCTGAACCAGGAGCGAACCCAGTTGTTGCTTTAGCGAATATGGGGGTTCAATACATTAATTTCGCCGGTAATTTATGGATGATGTTATTGGGTCTTTCGGTTACTAGTGCGTTACTCCCTGTATTGGGTGTTTTCATCTTCGCTTTGATGTCTTTGGCGATGCCTCTGCTGATGGCTTGGGTCGGAGTGATGGTCTCCATTGGCTTTACAACGGCATATTATATTCCTATCTTGCCGTATATGATCTTTACCTTTGGCGCTTTGGCGTGGTTAATTTCCGTAATCGAGGCCATGGTTGCTGCACCAATTGTTGCCCTGGGTGTTACTCACCCTGAGGGGCATGATGCTTTTGGTAAAGGAGAAGCTGCCATCATGATCTTACTCAATGTCTTTTTAAGGCCTTCGATGATGATTATTGGTTATATTTCTGCCATTGCCTTATCTTATGTTGGCGTGTGGATTCTTAACGCCGGGTTTGATACCGCAATTGGATTTGTGCAAGGGCAAGGTCGAAGCGCTGCCAATTGGGGCGCGAGCGATCTGCCTTCTGGTTCGGGAGGCTATTCTGACTGGGCTGGTATTTATGCGTTCTTCTTCTCAATATTAACCTATACCACCATGTACTTAGTCTTGGTACAAAAATCATTTACGTTGATTTCTGTACTGCCAGATAAGGTATTACGCTGGATAGGTGGTAACCCAGAAAGCACTGGTCAAGAATCTGCGCAGTGGGCTGGTGATGTCCAAAAACAACACGAAGGAGCCGCTACCAAGACTGGAGATGCACAAGGAGCAATGGATAAAAAACTTGGGGCTTATGGTGCGCAAGCTGTTAGCAAAGGTAAAGAGGCTCTTGGTTCCGTCGGTAGCATGATGGGCGGTGGTGGCAGTATAGAAGCTTCACCTGATAGCGGTGGTGGAGGCGGCGGCGGTGATACTGGCGGCAGCAAGAAGAGCGGTGGTGGCGGCGGGAAAGGAATGGACATGGGAGAAGTTGGTGGTGCTTAATCAATATTGACGATGAATGAGAGCCCTCTTGATGCGAGGGCTTTTTCTTTATAAGGCATGTGATACATAATACATAGAGAGTTACAGTGATTATAACGGATGAATTAAATTATACGGATGAAGGTACTGTCTGTTGCGGTTTTCTTGCTTACAACCCGAATCTTTCATCGCCCAGGCCGGCGGTTATGGTTGCGCATGATTGGGGGGGGCGAGGTGAGGATGCGTGTAATAAAGCCAAACAACTCGCGTCACTTGGTTATGTAGGTTTTGCCATTGATATGTATGGAATGGCGCAAACGGCGGTTGATAAGGTCGATAAAAGAGCGTTAATGACCCCATTGATGAATGACCGACGTAAACTAGTAAACCGTATTAAAGCGGCCTTTAACGTGCTAGCAGAGTTACCTTCGGTTGACAAAAAAAACATTGCCGCCATTGGCTATTGTTTTGGTGGTTTATGCGTATTGGATTTGGCCCGTGCAGGTACGGAGGTGAATGCGGTTGTAAGTTTTCATGGCGTGCTCCATGCTCCTCCTGATGCTACTGATAAACCGATTAAGACGAAGATCTTGGTATTACACGGTTATGATGATCCTTTAGTTAAACCGGAGCAGCTTAATCAATTTGCTGTTGAAATGACGGCGCGTAAAGCCGATTGGCAAATTCATGTTTATGGTCTTACCGCCCATTCGTTTACTAATCCACTGGCAAATGATGATGAAATGGGATTGCATTACAATGCTCAAGCGGATTACCGTTCGTGGCAGAGTACAGAAGCCTTTTTAAACGAGGTTTTTGAGCATAACTAGGTTTTATATTACAGTGTGAGTAATTTTGCGGCATTGGCGCAGATTAAATCAGTTTTTCTTTGGGGAGAGAGCTGTAACTCAGCAAAAAGGGCATTTGAATAATCCAGCCAATTCTCTACATCCATTTGATTTGTTTGTCCCAGATCAGAACTATAGATAACGCGTGGTGTTGTTGTTAAGAGCGCGGTAAAATCTTCTTTATCCTGATGTCCTAATAAATAGGTTAAGACTGTTTGTTCAACCCAAACAAATTCGTTTTTTGCCAGTTCATTTAAGGCCGCAGCGTTTAGATTAACCAGTGGGTGTGCGGGCTGATTTAAGAGTAAAGCGGGCACATTATAAGTAATACAGGCATCAATTAAGCTATAAACCTCCTCCGTTGAAGCATGTCCGGTTGTAAGTACAATTGGATAATCATTTGCCATTTTTAAAATATCGATGGCGTTTTTGCGTAATTTTTTTTGCCTATTAAACAGTGTTTCACTGTGCTGACTGTATTGGCTTAAATTTGGGTTAATTAATTGTCTTGATAATTTGGATGAAAAATTGCGACCAGTTATCGTTGGAAAGTGAACCAGCATCTTTGCAGCAGTTACCGGTTGATACTCATTTAGCGCATGCAGGATGACACGGTAATTAATTCCTCCAGCCAGGTGGTTTAACACTAAGGATGGAAAAACAGGTAAGCCTAATTTTTGCGCTAATGTTGCTTGGACACTCGTTGCTCCCAAATGGCTGGTTAAAAAGACAGCGCCGTTCAATTTTTGATAAATTTGCCCGGCTTCAAGTGCGTGCCACCGTCGTTTATAAAGATCGGGACTTGCATGATAATGAATATCAATAAATGTATACTCAGTAAGTTTGGTCACTTCTTTTTAGTTCCTAACCAAGGTTGATCATAGCGATAATCGATTCTTGCTTGTTCCAGAGAAGCCCCTTCTGTAATTGCCGTAGCAATATTTTGTTCAGTTAATTTGATATTTTCTGCTTTATTAAGAATATCAGTAAGTAAACACTGGGGAATCACTAACGCGCCATTATCATCGGCAAAAATAATATCCCCAGGGTTAATTGTCACCCCATTAATTAGCAGGGGACATTGTTCATTCACTTTGTGAATGCGGTTTTTACCGGAGCGCATATAAATGCCGCTGCAAAATAGGGGGTAATTTACTGCGCGAATAAATTCAACATCACGTACCGCACCATGGACTAGGGTACCGGCTATATCCATCTGCATGGCCATTTTGGTAAGAATAGCACCCCAGGCCGTGCAATCAATGCGTCCCTCATTATCAATAACGATTATCGATTTTTCGGGTATGGCATCTATGTAATTTGCTGCATTCTTGAACGTACCACTTTGCTTGGCATTGGCTGCATAGTGTACTGTGTATGCTGGGCCAATAAGTTTCATGCCAGGTGCTAATGGTTTAATATTCAGTAAGGCTCCTTCAACGCCACAGGCATCAAGTGCGTCAGAAATTTCGGTGGTATTAAATGCGTGTAATTTATGCAATTGAGCTTCCATCAAGTGCTCTTTATGTTTGCTGTTATTCGCCTTGTTGATGGTATGTAGACACTGATCGATAATCGCCTTTGCCATATCAGAAGTGCTGGCATTGCCGCCTACGTCATAGGTGACAAAACGTCCTTTATTCATAATAATGCTGATTGATTGTCTAATCAGTCGCGCTTGTTTCTCATAACCAAAATGCTGCAATAGCATACCTATGGTTAAAAACATGGCGCAGGGATTGGCTTTGTTGGCGCCTATTCGTGGTGCGCTGCCATGAACCGGTTCGAAATAGCATTTTTTTGCCCCTATATTAGCACTTGGCGCAAAGCCTAAACCCCCCATTACTCCAGCCCCTACATCGGATAAGATATCACCAAACATATTTTCAGCAACAATAACAGCAAATTCCTCTGGACGTCTTATCAGCCATAGAGCAACGGCATCAACATTTAAAATATCCGCATGAATGTGCGGGTATTGATTGGCGGTCGCTTCAAAAATTTCGCGTGCAAACCCACCACTAAGGCGCAATACATTTGGTTTGTCTGCAAATGTTACGCGTTTCATTTGCTGGGTATCCGCATATTGAAAAGCATAGTGAAATAAACGTGTTAAGCCCGCAGTGGATTGCAAGCGCAGCGCACAACTCACCTCATCAGCCGGGATAGATTGCCAATGCGGATTTTTAGCAAGTAAATTAAGTATTGGTTCAGGTAGTGGATGGTAATCAAAACCTGCATAGAGTCCTTCTGTATTTTCACGAATGATACAGAAATCAAATGGCTTGCTGGTATTTTTAAGTGAAAAACAGGGACGTATATTTGCATAGAGATCTAAATTTTGTCTTAATGAAATAATAGGCGAAATATAGTTTAATTTTTGCTGCTGTAGTTCTTTCGTCAATTCATTATGTGCTTCACGTTGAGGCTTGCTGGTAATGGCTCCTAACAAGACAGTATCTGCTTCATTAATTAAGTGCCAAGTCCGCTTCGGAATTGGTGTTCCTTCTGTTTGCCAATACGACCAGCCAATGTCACCTAGGGTTAAGTTTACGGGGATATTTAGTGCGCTAAATATAGGGAGAGCCGCCTGTGTGACTTCAATACCAATGCCATCCCCGGGTAATACGGCAATATTAAGCTTCTTAGAGGGGGGCATTGTTTAAGGCCTCCAAGATAATTTTTTGGCAAAAAAGACGGTTGTCTTGCAACATACGCATACTCGAATGAGGTACGATAATTAAACGTCCATTGTTTGGGGCAATGACATTTTTGCTATTAACTAAATTAGAATTCTCACCAATTAAATGCAGATGCGCCACTTTATTTTCTTGTAAAATTGCAGTGGCATCGGTATTTAATACACGTGTTAATCCAAAAATCAAACGTTCATAAGCTTGCTTTTTATAGGGGGGGGCAATAGTTAATAAAGGAGGCATTTTATTAGGATAAAAAACGGGTTGATAGAGCGCATATAATGCTTCGTCAAGTTTTTTTTCTTGGCATAAACTAATTACTTTGCCTAATTTTTCCGTGAGTGTGTTGTCCGCAAAAGTTGGTGTTGAAAATAAGATAATGGGCTTGTGTACTTTGGCAAATAGTGAAAAACATTGCTGAATGATGACACCACCAAACGAAAAGCCCAAAAAAGCATCATAATTATCGATATAGGGGGCTAATTCTTGTCCCCAAAGTTGGTAATAGGCCTTATTAGGAACGTTTTGCATGATGGATAGTGAGTCTAGGTAGTCAATGGTGTAGTCTTCATCAAGAAAAGATAAGGTGTTTGCAATAGAGTTAATGTCTTCGGGTTGCGCTGAAACCGGCCCAATAGTTATTATTTTTTTCTTTTGCATTGGGGCTCCAAATTTAACTAGTATTGTTTAGGACGATGATGGTGGGGACATGTGCTTGGCTTTATAAGTTTTTAGATCGGCAGTTGATAGATCAGTAACCCCGCGGATAAATTCATCCATTTCAATGGCTTCATGGCCTATTTTTAACATATCACGTACGTAATTTGCGGCATATAAAATGTCGTGTAAATCGTATTTTTTTATATTAATTGCATGCAGATAAGCGATGAAAAACTCAGTTTTTAAGTTGCCTGTTCCTTTGCCCATACCCGCAAGTGAGGCATCAATAAAACGAACACCAGCATTCATGGCGGCTAAAGCATTTGCTTGTGCTAAACCTATATTGTCATGGGCGTGAAAACCGAATGGTATGGCATATTTATTAACATAGCGATCATAAATTTCGTTAATGCGTGTGGGTAACAAACTGCCATTGGAATCAGCAAAATAAATAATGTCGGGTTGCTGTAAGCTTGCCTCTGCGATTACTGCGTCTAATTCAACATTCGTGTAATAGGAGATGTGAATAAAGTTAACTGAAACCTCTAAACCGAGTTGTTTGGCTATTTTGATTACAGGAATTGCTGAAGCAAAATGGTCTTTCGCGATGCATATGCGTAATAAATCAACCCCAGAATTTTTTAATTCCAGAAGATCATCCTGATTCACATTCTCAGGATGAGCCATAACGGCCATTTTTGCGTTTAGAATTAAGGCGCGGCAAAAGAGCAGGTACTCCTTATCACACCATCCAGCGCGGCCTAAATTATTAATCGGATGCAATGAGCCATTGCGATAACCAATTTCTATGTATTCAATCCCTGAGCGATCAAGGGCAGGGATAATTTCTTTCAATGCGCAGTCTTGAAAGTGAAAATTGGTGCGATGTCCACCATCTCTAAGCGAGGCATCCAGCAGTTGTATGTTTTTGTTCATATCGTACCCTTTGATAGTAGCAAATAAACAATAGCTAAAATTATGGCGACTATGAAACTTCGTACGTAAAAAGCCGTCTGTTTATTAAAGTATAGCGAACATAAATAGGCAAAGGGATGACGATAGATAAAATAGCGCATAATTTTTCGGGTCACAAGATGGGGAGGGCCATACATGGGGACTTCGTGAATACGGATGCTGGGAACGTCATTTACTTCAATAATGACACCAGCGGGATATTCGATCTCTGTATTGGCGATATCTGCGCATTGAACATCAATACCTACTAATTTTAAACTTAAGGTATTGGCAACGCGAATCATTAAGTGACGATTTTTTTTACATATTTTCTTGCTTAGGGTTTCATAGGTACCGCCGCGGGTCGCGTTGCTGGTGTAACCTAAGGCAACATGCTCGCCAGTTTTAGGCACATAATCAATGTGAAGATTCTGTTCTTTAAGGCAAATATACGCTTCTTGATCCAGAGTAATTGGCCCTAAAAACTCGTTAATTCTTTTGCGCTCTTTATTCGTTATGCTTACCAATTCCTCGATATTATGATGGCCATCCCCAATAACATGCGCCGGATGACGTAGAATAACACCAAGTATGCGTTGATTAAAAACCAAGACGCGATACGAGTTTAATTGAGCATGGAACTCCTCAACGATGACCACGGTGTATACGGTAAATGCTTGGCTTAAGGCGTTGCGTAATTCATCGAGTGTTTGCACGTTACATAACACCCCTTTCCCGCGCCGTTCATTCAGGGGTTTTACTACAAGTGGGAAATTTAAGTGTTTTATCGTTTGGATAAAGGCATCATTTGTCAGTTCGTCATCACTAACTAATGCAGCCTTGGGGACAGGAATCTCCGCTTCTTCTAATATGCGGTTGGCAATAAATTTATGGCGGGCAATGCGGGTACTGCTTGATTGGTTAATCGGAGGTTCAGCGCCACAAAAAAAATAGTGGTATTTATTGAGTATGAGTTCAAACCCCTCGAGTTCCTGGATTGGTTTTACCGGTAAGTAAAGGGTTTGAGCACTTTTATAATAACGTAAAGCATTCCCGTTGATAGCTATACCCCTTGGCGTTTATTGCTGATAGTCCTTTGCTCCGGCAATAATTAATTTATAGACCCGCTCACTAATAATGCCTTGTTCAAATTTGTTTTTGGCATCCCAGGTCATGAGTTGACCTTTTTTGCGTACTAATTTACGTGTAGCTGAGGTCACATCATTGGGATCGCTCTCGAGCAGGATATCCCGAACTTCTTCGTCAAAGACTAAATATTCTCTAAGCGCAACTCGTTTTTCATCCACAGTGGGTACTAATTTTTGCCAAATACACAGTCTGATTGTTTCCAGAATATCAATGGTCCGACCTAGGCGTTCTTCCCCGGAAAAGGAGGTTACCAAACGGCGCATGGTTTCCGCCACACCTGATGTATGCAAGGTGGTGTAAACAGGGTGTCCTGTAAGTGCTGCTTCCAGTGCGGCACTGATTGTTTCCGCATCCCGACACTCACCTACCATGATTAAACGAGGCTTACGTCGTAAGGCATTTCTAACTCCGTCAGCAAAACTAGGCAAATGCCGGGGGATTTCTGACTGACTGACTACAGATGAAATCGTTTCAATCTCATCATAGACGAATTCAATTGGTGATTCATAGGTTAAAACCTTACGGTTTGAATCTTCTTTTTCAATCAGGTCCCGAATAATTGATGCTAACAGGGTTGATTTACCCGAACCTGTCGCGCCCGTAATAAACACAATACCTTCCTGAGGTGCCACGGCTTCAAGCACGTTATCGGGAAGATGCATGGTTTCAAGTTTTGGGGGCGTTGTGGGAATGGTTCTTAAGGTGATTTGAATCGCATCGTGGCCTTCAACCAGACATGCGGTGCCATTAACCCGGTAACGATATCTAACGCCACGATTAGGACGAAATTCATAGTGGGTATCAATGTCTTTACCTGAAAGAAGTTGTGTCGTCGCATTCGGACCATAAATCGCATTAATTAAATCACCAAGCTCTGTATTCGAGAGGCGACGATTCGTAATCCGTAACAACTTACCATAAACCTCGGCATAAATCGGTTCGCCAGTTTGTATGGTGATATCCGATGCATTTAAACGTTCAGTATGCTCAAGCATTCTATCCATAAACAATGGCGTAAAGCGTGTTGGTTCATCAGACATTAAGTTTAAATTTGTCATAATTTCTTAATCAGTTTGTTGGCGTAATTGTTGGCTGCCAAGATTTGTTTGTTATGATGATTTTAGATTGATTTGCCAATTTTTCCATGTTTTTAAATTGCTCCAAGGCATTTTCATCTTTGGCAACAGCTGCTCGCCATTCACTACTGTTTATGTTCAGAGCAGGTAAGGCCGTGATTCTTAATACACGATCATCAATACGAATTTCAGATGCATCGCCAGTTACTCCTAAGTCCGTATGTGAAACGTAAGGAGGGGATACCATGTTCATTGCTAATAATTTTCGATAAAGGATCATGCCGCCAAAATCTTCTTTGATGCGGGCGATATTTTCTTCAAGAATGATATTGGCTTGTTCAACGCCATTTTTCCAGCCTTTGGCGGTATACATGCACCAGATTTTCTTTTCGACCTTTGTTTTGGGAAGCAAGGTATAATTTGGGTATTCTGGTTTTACATAATCCAGCCATAAATATTGGCGCCAGGTTGGTGGCGTAGTCACAAAATGTGCTTGTTTGGATACTTTATAAGTACGGTCTGCAACGCGGATGTTTTGTGCATCGGCAAGATTTAACGTATTGCGACCTTCAAGCAATACAGGCGGTAAAATGTTGTGTTCTAGGATTAGTGAATTAAAATCATAAATGGTATCAAGTGTTCGGCTTTGTTTGGTTAGTTGCTCATCGATAATTTTTGCACGTGCCGCTAAACCTGCTTGAGCTCCAAGACTCAGCGCCGTTTCTTTAAGCGCCATTTGGCGAAACTTACCTGCTTGTCTCTTGGTTTTTTGTTTGACGCTTGTATTCGCCATAGCTTGAATGCCGGCTAACGAAGCGGTGTCCCCCATATAGCCAGAGGATTTTGTGCATGCCAGCAGTAAAGCGGACAATAGAACTGTTAGACTAAGAGTAAATTTTGGCATAACGTAATTCAACAACCTGACTGTTAGGATAAACGTGAATAGAGGCTTTCATTCCTGCTTGATAATCAATATCACGCAGAATTTCAGCTAAACTTTGATCTTTAATCGTAAGACTTATTAAAATAGGAATTGCCGGAACTTTTCCTAATACCCGTACTTTATAATGAGCCGCTTTCGCAATCCGGTAGGTTAACTCTTCTATTGGACCAGACCAATCAACACTTGCTCGAGCTTGTAGATTATAGGCATTAGGGATTGTTAACGTATTGTCTTTATGTGGTGGCACAACGACCTTTTCAATGCGCGCCATCTCATGCATTGAATCACTTACTGAAACAGCGGCTTCAGCCAACTTAATTGTAGCATCGTCACTTGGGTTGTTTACTGGGGGCTTTTTAAATAGGCCTGTAGACTTACAACTGACAAGTAGGAGTGAAGCAATAAACAGCATGACAAGCTTGTTGTTCATTCAAAATTCTTTTTTGGCTAATAATATTGGTTTGATTGAAACAGGAGCCAGGCTCCTTGTCAAGCTTATCGAGGTGGGTAATTCAATAAATTTCTTTTCTAATATTAGTTAGTTACTTTAATTAATGACAGTTTGAACAAAGAATAGAGCGCATCTTTATTGCCTAACATCGAGGTTAGCAAATGTACAGTGGCGTTGTCTTCCCTGGCTCACTCTGGCCAAGTAGAGCGAGCTGTTTTCGTGGCGGAACAAATAGGCATTAGCGCTTTTTAAATAAACCATACAAAACCTGCCCGGCTTGTTTGAGTTTAATTTGCTGCCATTGTTTTTCATCCATCTCAATTGGCGTAGGGGATTCGAGATAAACCAATCCCCCCTGAACGAGAATATCGTTCTGTGCTAAGTCTGCGATGCATTGCGGAAGATAGTTATGGGCAAAAGGTGGATCAAGAAAAATAATATCAAATTGTTCTTTGCTGGTTTGCAGATAATGTTGGGCATCCATTTTTAAAAGTTTTACAATAGGGCTATTAAATGCATGAATTATTTTCTGCAAATTAGCATGAGCTTGCGGTGATTGTTCGACCAAAATTACTTGGGAGGCGCCGCGGGAAAATGCTTCCAGGCCTAAAGCACCGCTGCCGGCAAAAGCATCCAGACAACGCGCATCTCTTATATCGTGCATTAACCAGTTAAAGAGGGTTTCGCGTACGCGGTCAGGCGTAGGTCTTAAACCTTCTATATTGGGGAAATGCAGTTTTTTCCCTCGATACTGGCCGCCTATAATTCGAATTTCTTGTTTCAAGATTGTCCCACCGTAACAAGGAGTAATTTATCTGGATTCACTTGTTGCTTGAATGCTTCCTTGATCTCATCTTGGGTGACGGCATTGATTCGCGTTATATAAGTATCCAAATAGTTATCCGGTAAATGATAAAAAGCCATGCGCAGCAATAAAGTCGCAATCGTCCGATTGCTAGCTAAGGACAGTGGAAAACTGCCGGTAAGGTATTGTTTTGCTGCTGCCAATTCTTTCTCGCCAGGGCCATTACTGATGTAATTATGTAACACCTTTTGGATAATATCCAAGGCTTGTTGGGCTTGTTCATTGCGGGTAGATAGGCTAATTAGAAACGGGCCTTCTCCGGGCATCGGTGCAAATTGGCTATCGACACCATAAGTTAAGCCGCGCTTTTCACGCACCTCCACGGCTAAACGCGAAACCAAAGAACCTCCACCTAAAATATAGTTACCAACCATCAGTGGGAAGTAGTGGGGATTTTGATGATCAATACCAATTTGGCCGAGGCGTATCATGGTTTGTGATGAAGGAAATGCCGTATTGCGTTTTTCTGCCTGTGCTAATGGTGCTGCTTGCGCAATCGGGGTTGCTGGTGTGCCTTTCGGCAATTCCTGGGTAAGTTGCTCAGCAAGTTGGTGTGCTGTTAGGCTGTTGATACTGCCGACCATAACCAGTACGGCGTTAGTACCCACATAATAACGATGATAAAATTCTACTAACTGGTTTTTATTAATCGCATTGAGTGTTTTCTTGGTGCCATTGACTGCATGTGCATAAGGATGTTGTTGATATAAGGCGTTAAAGAACTTGAGGTCGGCAACTTCCTCTGGAGACTCTTGGCCTTGTTCAATGGCCATTAATAATTGTTTTTTCTCCCGCATAAATGCTTCATCAGGGAAGTCTGGATGATTAATAATGCGCGCAAAAGTGGTGCTTGATTGTGCTAATGCATCATTGCTGACTAAGGTTCTGAGATTTAAAATGACCATATCTCGGCTGGTTTCAATGCTAAATTGCGCACCGGTGTCTGCTAAAGCTTCAGCAACAGCCGTTGCATCCTGTCCAGCATTCCCTTGATTTAGCATATGACTGGTTAATGAACTTAGACCGTAGTGTTGGCCATCGTACGATGAGCCTGCGGCAAAGGCCAAGCTCACGTCGAGCATTGGCACTTCCATAGCGGGATAAAAGACTACTTGCACGCCATTTTCGGTGCGCCATTTCTCCGTTTTAAAGGTATTAGCGGCCACAGTTTGTGATAGGCTAATGGCCAGTGCCATAAGGCAGGTGCTAAAAATTCTCATGGGTTCACCTTCGGTTGCGTTTCGGGTTCCAATGTGGCTACAGTCATATTATTTTCTTGAAAATAGCGTTGTGCGGTTTGTTGGATTTGCTCCGCGGTTACGGCATTTATTTCCTGTGTATAATCGTCCGCTTTTTTCCAGCCTAAACCTACTGTTTCTAATAGGCCTAATTCATTGGCTTGCCCGAAAATAGAGTCTTTTTCATAAGTTTTTTGCGCAATGATTTGATTTTTTATGCGTTGCAATTCTTTAGCACTAATCACCGTTTTTTTCAAATCCTCTAATTCTGAGATCAAGCCATTTTGCAAGATGTTAATCTGCTCATTTTGCGTTGGCGCACCATAGACAATGAATTGCGTTTGATAACGGGTATAGAGGTTGTAATAGGTACTGGCACCTGTAGCAATGTGTTTGCCGCGAATCAGATTTTTAGCAAAACGAGCGCTTTCTCCGGCATCCAAAATTCCTGCGATGATTTCTAAGGCATAAGGTTCAAACGCATTTTTTGCCATGGTAACACCAGGTACCGAGTAACCAAGCATGACAATTGGTAATTTAGCACGGCTTTTCACATGCACGGATTTTTTCCCTAAGGTCGGTGGTTCTACTTGTTGTTTACGTTGTGGAATGATGCGTTTTTCCAGGGCACCAAAATAATGTTCCGCTAAAGTATGGACTTGTTCTGCATGAACATCACCAACAACAACTAAAGTTGCATTATTCGGTGCGTAATAAGTTTCATACCATTTTTTTAGATCGCCCACTGTCATTTGCTGTAGATCACTCATCCACCCTATCACTGGATGATTGTAGGGCGCCGCTAAATGCGCTGTTGCTAAAAAGCGCTCAAAGGCAAGTGCTTGGGGATTATCATCTGTACGCAAACGACGTTCTTCTTGGATTACCTTAATTTCTTTGGCAAATTCATCGGCATTAAGCAATAAATTATTCATGCGATCCGCTTCCAATTCAAAGCTGGTTGCTAGCTGCGCTGCCGCGGTTTTTTCAAAGAAAGCAGTGTAATCATTGTTGGTAAATGCATTTGATTGACCGCCAATCGCTGCGATTGTCTTAGAAAAGACACCTAAAGGGTATTTGGGCGTCCCTTTAAACATCAGGTGTTCAATTGCATGGGAAACCCCGCTAATACCGCCTGGTTCATCAGCAGAGCCGACGTTATACCAAATCATGGATACGGCGATTGGGGCACGATGATCTTCTTTAACTAATATTTTTAATCCATTATTCAAGGTATACTCTTGAACTTGGCTGAAGGTCTGGCAAGATAGTACCATTAGTAGAGTGATGAGTATTTTGCGCACAAATTAACCTCAAAGCAAAAAAGATGATAGAATTTCACATTTTTTAGGATTTGTACACTAATATGATTAAATGGTTTAAACGAAGCCACGAAAAAAAACCGCCCACAATCGATGATTCTGCGGAAATTATAGCGCCTTTACCTGAGGAGCTTAAGCACGTTGTTGAGGCCGAAGCTGAAACCACGAAACAAGGTATTTTTGCCCGTTTCCGTAAAGGTTTAAGCAAAACCCGTCATCAATTAGGGGATGGCATTGGCCGTTTGTTGCTGGGCAAAAAAGAAATCAGCCAGGATTTATTGGATGAACTGGAAACGCTGTTAATCAGTGCTGATTTAGGTATTGACACGACTCAAGATGTACTCAAGCAATTAACCGAAGGTTTGCAGCGTAAACAATTGGCGAATGGTGATGCTGTCTATGAGGCATTGAAAGCTCATTTGCAAGCGATTTTAGCCACGGATAATAACCCACTCACATTGCAAACTGTAGATCATGTGCCTTTTGTTATCTTGATGGTTGGGGTTAATGGTGCGGGTAAAACAACAACGATTGGTAAATTAGCGAAGCAATTCCAGCAGCAAGGCAAAAAGGTTATGTTGGCTGCCGGTGATACTTTTAGAGCCGCAGCGGTAGAGCAGCTGCAGGTGTGGGGCGAACGCAATGATATTCCGGTGATTGCACAACATACTGGAGCCGATAGCGCTTCGGTTATTTTTGATGCTTTACAGGCAGCTAAGGCCCGTAAAATAGACATCTTAATTGCGGACACCGCAGGGCGTTTACATACTCAAAGTAATCTTATGGATGAATTGAAAAAAGTAAAACGAGTTTTGCAGAAACTTTGTCCTGAAGCTCCCCATGAAACGATGTTGATCTTGGATGCAAGTATAGGGCAAAATGCTTTAGTGCAGGCACGACAATTTCATGAAGCGGTCACCGTGACTGGCATTACCATGACTAAGTTGGATGGAACTGCGAAAGGCGGAATATTATTTGCGATTGCAAACGAACTGGGAATCCCTTTTCGTTATATAGGGATTGGTGAAGGGATTGATGATTTACGCCCCTTTGATGCAGAACAATTTGTTGGTGCCTTGTTTCATGATCACATTTGACCAAGTCAGTAAACGTTATCCTGGTGGTTTTGAGGCGTTAAGCAATGTCAACTTTTCTTTGCAAAAAGGTGAAATGGCTTTCCTTACCGGTCATTCGGGGGCTGGGAAAAGTACTTTATTGAAATTAATCGCCCTTTTAGAGTGGCCTACCTCCGGACAATTGATGGTTAATGGTTTGCGCTTGAATCACTTGAAACATCGTGATGTGGCTGCGCATCGCAGTCAATTAGGCATTACCTTTCAATCACCGTATTTACTCAATGACCGTACCGTTTTTGATAATGTGGCTTTGCCCTTGCAAATTCAAGGGACTCCTTACCCCATGATTGCCAAACGAGTGCATGCCGCTTTAGATATGGTCGGCTTATTGACCAAGGAAAAGATACTTCCATCTCATTTATCTGGGGGCGAACAACAACGCGTGGGGATTGCGCGCGCAGTAGTGCATAAACCAGCATTACTTCTAGCCGATGAACCTACGGGCAATTTAGATCCCAAACTTTCTAACGAAATCATGGCCCTTTTTGAACAATTTAATCACGTTGGGGTAAGTGTGCTGATAGCTACGCACGATTTACCCTTAATCGCCCGGATGAAACATCGTATTGTCATGCTTAAAGGAGGGCGCTTGTCGTGATTAAAAATCTACGCTTACTTTTGGCCTATCATTTTCAAGCCGCAACTCAAAGTTTAAATTATTTATGTAATAAGCCTGTAGCAACTTTGATGACGTCGGTGGTTATTGCGATTGCCTTAGCCTTGCCCGCTCTTTTTTGGGTGTTTAGCGATAATATGGATAAGCTCACTGCGCATTGGCAGCGTGGCGGACATATTTCGCTTTATTTAAAACCCAAGTTGACTGAAGCAGAACAGCAGCAGGTACTACAGCGTGTGCGTGAAACAGAAGGCGTTGGCCAAGCTTCTTTAAAATCTTCGGTTGATGGCTTATCTGAATTAACCCAACAAGAAGGGATGCAGGATATTATGCGCTACCTTCCTGAAAACCCTTTGCCCGCGGTAATTAATGTACTCCCGGCAGTGGCTGTTGATTCACCGGCAAAATTGGATTTATTATCACGTCAATTCCAAACGATAACGGAAATCGAGCAAACAAAGATTGATATGGAATGGATACGCCGTCTCGATGCGCTACTTGGTTTTGCGGCTAATTTTGCAAATGCCTTATTGGCCTTGTTAGCTTTGGCCGTGGTTTTTATTATTGGCACTACTTTACGTTTGGCCTTACACAGTCGACATGAAGAGATACAAGTTTTAAAATTAATTGGCGCGAAAGATCCTTTCATATTGAGACCTTTTTTGTATTCGGGGGCATGGTATGGGGCCATTGGCGCAATTTTTGCGGTTTTTTTAGTAAATATTTTTATATTAAGTTTAGGGATGGCGGTTAACCAATTAGCTACTGTATATCAAATGCACTATTCGCTTGATCTTTTGTCTGTGCGGCAGATCTTGCTACTTATAACATTTGCTATTATACTGGGATGGTTAGGCGCGCGTTTGTCGGTAAAACGGCAGCTAGCATCTATCGAACCGCAATTGTAGTTTTTTAAAGTCTTAGCACTAGAGGAAGTAGTATGAGTCAACAGTTGCAACTTGCTGCAATGAATTTACCTGTGGGTAGTCTTGACGCCTATATTCATAGGGTCAATCAAATTCCTATGTTAACTTTGGAGGAGGAAATCGCCTGCGCGGAGCGTTTTCATTCTGAAGGGGATATTGAGGCGGCTCGACGCTTGGTTCTTGCTCATTTGCGTTATGTTGTCCGTGTGGCACGTGGCTATTTAGGATATGGCTTGCCTTTAAATGATTTAATTCAAGAAGGTAATGTTGGTTTAATGAAAGCGGTAAAGCGCTTTGATCCCAAAATGGGTGTGCGTCTTGTGTCCTTTGCTGTCCATTGGATTAAAGCCGAAATTCATGAATTTGTATTGCGTAATTGGCGTATTGTCAAAATTGCCACGACGAAAGCGCAGCGTAAATTATTTTTTAATCTTCGCCAAATGAAAAATCGTTTGGGTTGGTTTAGTAATGAGGAAGTCGCTGCCGTTGCTAAAGATTTGGGCGTAAGCACGGATGAGGTTTTAGTTATGGAGCAACGCTTGAACGCGATGGATGCTCCTTATGATGCCCCAGATGCTGACGATAATGATGATTTTCATATGGCACCTGAGCGTTATTTATTTAATGCCAATGATGACCCCGCTTTGGTATTAGAGAAAGAAAGCACTGGCGAGCGAGGCCGTGAGCAACTTCTGCTTGCCTTAGAGCAACTTGATGAGCGTAGTCAGGACATTTTGCAACAACGTTGGTTAGCCGATGATAAATTAACTTTACATGACTTGGCTGAAAAATATGATATTTCTGCCGAGCGCGTTCGCCAACTCGAAAAAAATGCCATGAAGAAGTTGCGCCAATTCATCGAAGCTTAATTCCCTCTTCTCGATATTTCATAAGTTGGTGCTGAGCTTGCGAAGCGACCGCCATATGTTCGGCTGCACTTCGTTTAGTACCAATCTACAATAACGATTCTTCTTCAGTCAATGGATTTAACGTTAACACTGGTTCAGCAGGAAATTCTTCTTTACCTTTGAGTTTTGGACCTTGAACAAAAAAAGTAGCCAATAAAAGTACGAGTAAAAAAACTAAAATCCAACTCATAACTAAAGGACAGAGATAGGTCTAACAGGGTGGCATTTAATGGAAGTGATGGATTAAACGCACGAAAAAAGCCATTTTTACTTAAATATTGCCGTGTTTCTGTGGCATCAAAAAATACTAGGGGAAAGAGGATAGAACGCGTAACTCTTGTTTCTTGCCTGGCGACTGTAATTCGACCATGAATTTCTTGAATGGATGGATTATTGACTAAATTTTCGCTAATTAACGCATTTAATTCAGGTGGCTGATAGTTTATCCACCATTGTTGTGTCGGCCAGTTTCCCGCTGCAAAAACTGTTCGCTGGTTCAGGCTTTTGCCAATGGCATGTTTGATATTTGGCGATGCTCCAGTTGGCTTTGGGCGGATAAGGATATTTTGCACCCACTTAATACATCTAAGCATAGGCAAAGAAATATTCTTATAATGCGTGTCATGGGCACTTCCTTCGACATCCACTACGGAGAGCAAATTACTTGTTTAAACACATATTTTCAATTGGAACAAGGCTAGAGGCGTTCTCATTTCAAAAAATCACAAACCAAATGTTCCACCCGTTCATCCATCAATACACTGACATGATTGGCATCAGGTAAGATACGCAAATCCGCATTTTGATAGGTTCTACAAAAGCGGATTGACTCTTTCGGGTTAATGGTTTCATCTAACCCCCCATGGATGCATAAAAAGGGAATATTGGGATTTTGAGAAACAAAATGATGTAAACGTACACGGCTTAAATTTATTTTTGCCTGATCTTGCACGAGGTTGCGAAGATATAGATAACCTTGTCCACTTAATTTTAATTTTTTTGCAACGTGATTAACTGGGCCGCGCATTTGCGTTGGTGACGCAATTAATACCGCACGTTCAGGTTTATGCGTTAATTGCCAATCAGGGAGTTGTCCGGCGATATTTAAGGTATTCAATAACATAGATCCACCAAATGAGTGGCCAATAACACCAAAGAAAGGACCGTATTGGTTTAAGGTTTCTTTGATGACTGCCACGGCATCTATCCACGGCAATTGAAATCCTTTTGCCTCACCATGAGCGGGGAAATCAATAGCATAGACTTCATAACCTTGTTGGTGTAATGCATCGCTTAAACGTACCATATATGCGGCTCGTGACATCCAGCCATGGGTAATTAGAATTTTTTTGCCGTTCGCGTTACCCTGGGGGGTGAAATGATGCAATACATGATGGCGAGGATGTTTTGCATGAATTACTTCACTACGTTTTATTTCCAACAGTTCACAAGCTCGTTTTGCAAAATCCCGGTATTCTTTTTCGATTGGATAATGAATGGGGGTAATAAATACCTGATAACAGAACTGAGCATGCAACATATCCTTAACGTGCGCTAATGATGCAGTTATCATAATGTTAACTCCATGTGTTTATTTCCAGTTTAGACTAACTTTTAGGATGAGGCTAAAGTTGCAAATTACTGGACATTTATTTTGATTAACTTAGACTATCAGTACTATTTATTTCAGGGATAGAATATGCATATTTCAAATTATATTTATCACCAGGGTGAACAGGAGTTACATGGCTTTTTAACCTATGATGAGACCTATAAAAAACCTCGTCCTGCAGTGATTGTGGCTCATGACTGGTCCGGGCGAGGGGAATTTGCTTGTCAAAAGGCCACCCAGCTTGCAAAGATGGGCTACGTTGGTTTTGCTTTAGATATGTTTGGCCAAGCACGCCTAGGCGCGACTACCGAAGAAAAATCAGCGTTAATAGAACCCATTATGGCGAATCAATCCTTATTGCGTGAACGGGTGACCGCTGCTTTGCATGCTGTTTGTGCTATGCCGGAAGTCGATAAGCAACGAATTGCGATTATTGGCTTTTGTTTTGGTGGTTTGTGTGCTCTTGAATTGGCTCGCTCTGGGGCTGATATTAAAGGTGCAGTTAGCTTCCATGGTTTGTTACATAAGCCGGGAACAATGGAACCAGGAATAATTAAAGCGAAGATTTTAGCATTACACGGCTATGATGATCCCATGGCTAAACCTGAAGTTGCCCATGCTTTTTGCCAGGAAATGACGGCGGCAAAAGTGGATTGGCAAATGCATATGTATGGTTTGGTTCAACATGCGTTTACTAATCCGCACGCACATGATACGCAATTAGGCCTTATCTATAATGCGGAAGCGTCTAAGCGCTCCTGGTTGGCAATGACTAATTTCTTGCAGGAAATATTAGAGGCAACCGACCCATCCATGGTTAATCGCGCTTGATTTGTTGGGCCTTTTGGCCCAACTTGCACTGAATGATTAATATCAATACAGGTCTGTAAAAAATATCTAACTAAGACTGTCGCATGTAGTGTGATAAAGAATTATAATCCGTTGAAATTAGCTCTGCTACTGTGTTTTTTTCATAAGCCTTTTACTATTGATGCTAAATATAATCTATTTAATATGTAGAGTCTTACTCGCCTCTTTTTTAAATAAGCAATAAAATCAATAAAAATGTAGAAAAATGGTGCATTTAGCAGGAGCCAACCAACTTGAGTTTTTCATTCGGTGATAACACTATGCAGTTGCATCATTTTTTTGAGCGGTCAGTTGATCGCTATTCCAGCAATATTGCCTTAATTTGCGATAATGTTTTTATCTCCTATTATGAATTAGAATGCCGCGCTAACCAATTAGCGCATTATCTTCATCACCATAAAATCGTAAAAGGCAGTATTGTTGGTATTCTCTTAGAGCGATCCGTGGAGTGCTATGTTGCTATTTTAGCAACGCTTAAGGCTGGAGCAGCCTATGTTCCTATCGAAGTGGATTACCCTGAGGAGCGGATCAACTATATTTTTTCCGATCTTTCTTTTGATGTGGTTTTAACCTCATCCATGCAATTAGCGCAAAAAAAACTGGCATGGCCAAAGACTTTTGCAATCGATACGCTGAGCGATACGATTTCTCAGCAGTCTACAAAACGATTAACGTTGACTCCCTGTGCGGATGATGCGGATGCCTTGAGCTATGTAATTTATACTTCGGGTTCAACAGGTAAACCTAAAGGCGTAGAAATTCCCCAAGGTAGTATTTGTCATTATGTGAAAGAAGCCAGCGTGCTTTATGAGATGAGCAGCAGTGATCGGGTGTATCATGGCTTTTCTCTAGCGTTTGATGCGTCTTTAGAAGAATTTTGGATGGCATTTGCTAATGGTGCTGCATTAATAGCGTGTACTGCCAAAGAAGTACGTTCTGGTCTTGGTTTAATCTCCTTTTTGCAACAACATCAAGTAAGTGTTTTTTCTACCGTACCTACGTTATTGTCCACATTAGAAGGACAACTGACTGATTTGCGCTTATTAATTTTAGGTGGTGAAACCTGCCCCGCTAGTTTAGTGAAGCATTGGAGCAGAGGCGGTTTACGCATTATTAATACCTATGGCCCTACCGAAGCCACGGTTATTGCGACTTATGCAGAATGTCATCCCGAAAAAGAGGTGACCATCGGTCAGCCATTACCTGGTTATGAAGTACTCATTGTTAATGAGCATTTACAAGAAGTAGCCCATGGCGAAGAAGGTGAGTTATGCATCGGTGGCCGTGCTTTAGCGCGTGGTTATGTCAATCGACCCGAAAGCACTGCTGAGAAATTTTTCATTAATCCGGCAGATAAAAACCAACGTTTGTACCGTACTGGTGATTTAGTTTCACGTGCCGAAAATGGTGATTTACGCTTTGTTGGACGTATTGATGATCAGATTAAATTACGAGGATTTCGTATCGAGCTTAATGAAATTGAAGCGGTCATTATGCAGTTTTCCGGTGTTAAACAAGCTGTAGTTTCTTTAAAAACACTGGATCAACCTATATTGGTTGCTTATCTGTTACTTGATAAAAATAGTCATGTTGATTTGCATGAGCTAAAAACCTTTTTAAGAGCTAATTTGCCTGATTACATGATTCCGGCAGCGATTGAGGTTTTAGATGCCTTCCCCGTTCTATCCAGTGGTAAAGTCAATCGGAAGGAATTACCAAAACCAATGTTGCTGAAAGCAGAAAAAACATATCATGCACCTAAGTCTGAGTTAGGCAAAGAACTGGCACGGGTTTGGGAAAAAATTTTGGATTGTCCCAATATTTCTGTGGATGCTGACTTTTTTTACGATTTAGGTGGGCATTCGTTGCTTGCTGCAAAGGCTATTTCTAGTTTGCGTAAGATTTCTGCGTTAAAAAATATATCTATTTTGGATTTATATAAAAATCCAACGATTGCCCTTCTAGAGCAAAAATTTGCCAGTCTTAATGCGAATTGTCTTGAACAGGAAGAGCAAGTAAGAACGAAAAAATATCGTGCCCCGCAATGGAAATATTATTTATGTGGCGTAGGGCAATTTTTTGGTTGTTTATTGCAATATGCAGTAGGTACGCTGCAGTTATTAGCCGTGGTTTTATGCTATAGCTGGATTACTTCGGAATATTCCATTATTTCACGAGAATCGCAATTGGCTTTCTTAGCCTTGTTTTTATCGTTACCCATCCTTTCTTTATTGATTACTGTAGGTATGAAATGGATATTACTGGGGCGTGTAAAACCGGGGGAATACCCGCTATGGGGGTGGTTTTATTATCGCTGGTGGTTAGTACAACGACTGCAAAAAAATTTATTTTTAAGTAAATATTTGGTTGGTTCACCCTTAGCAAATATTTACTTTCGTTTGTTAGGTGCCAAAATAGGTAAAAATTGCCATTTGGGTTCCATGCAGATTGCCACACCCGATTTGTTGACTGTTGGTGACAATACATCCATTGGTACTGACAGTCGTCTTTATGGATACCTTGTCGAAGATGGTTGGTTAAAGATTGGCTCAATCGATATTGGTAGTAATTGTTATCTAGGTTCGCGTGCGGTTGTTGGCTTTAATAGCGTTATTGCCGATAATGCGGTGCTGGATGATATGTCCATGTTACCAGAACATCGGTTTATTCCACCGGGTGCTTACTTTTCCGGTTCGCCCGCAGTACCAAGCGTTCTTCCTGCCGATCACATTACGTGCAAAAAAATTGAAGTAGAAGAGTCGACTATGCTTGAAAATACTCTGTTTGGTATTTTGCATTATTTAGGCATTGTATTTGTCATGGTCATGTTTTATCTCTGCCTTATTCCCGGCATTTCTCTGGTCAGTTATTACTATGACCAAAGTCGGTATTTTACAACTATGTTTTTTGCCATACCTTTAGGTTCGGTGCTCTTTTTAAGTTTGTATTATCTTTGTGTCATTGTCTGTAAAAAAATCATTATGGACAAGGTAAAGCCTGGACAATATCCTTTGAAGAGTTTCTATTATCTGCGTCATTGGATTATTGTGAAAATGCTCGATGGTGATGAAATATCGGTAATGGCTGATACTTTATTTCTACCTGCATTTTTAAGACTTCTTGGAGCTAAGCTGGGTAAAGGTGTTGAGATGGGTGAAACACCGCATATTATTCCTGACTTAGTAACGATTGAAGAAGGTGGTTTTACGGCGAGTTCAGTTGCTTTAGCTTGGCCGCATGTGTGTCACGGCGTTATTAGCTTTGCCCCAATAACCATTGGTCGTAGAGGCTTTGTTGGCAATGTGAGTTTGCTGCCCGGAGGTAAGGCAATTGGTGAATCTTCTTTATTAGGCTGTCTTTCTGTACCGCCGCCAGGAGATAAGGCGACTGAGGCTAATTCAGCGTGGTTGGGTTCGCCAGCAGTTTACTTGCCTAAGCGTGAATTATTTGTGGGTTTTTCTGACAAAGACACGTTTTATCCATCAAAAAAATTGTATTTCACCCGTATGGCAATTGAGTTTATAAGAATCATCATACCGACTGCATTTTCGTTCGTTGTTTTATTTAACATGCTTTATGTTTTGGATTATATGTTAAATAGCTTCTCGTGGGGGCTTACAGCGCTGGTATTGCCTGTTTCAGAGTTGTTCTTTACTGTTTGCTTGGTTGGTGTTTTAGTGGGCTTAAAATGGCTTCTGCTTGGGAAATTAAAGCCATTAACCAAACCAATCTGGGATCCTTTTATTTGGAAAAATGATGTCATTGAGTACACGTATAATTATTACACTAATCCTCATTTTACCAATAAAGTTTTGGGTACACCGTTTGCGCTGTGGGTTCACCGTTGTTTAGGAACTAAGGCTGGAAAACGAGTTTTTACGGATAGTGCG
Source organism: uncultured Gammaproteobacteria bacterium (assembly GCA_963844185.1). Taxonomy (GTDB): domain Bacteria; phylum Pseudomonadota; class Gammaproteobacteria; order Legionellales; family Legionellaceae; genus Legionella. Next base: position 530,086 of record CAWJMX010000002.1, on the reverse strand, counting down.
GAATTTTCAGAATTTGATTTAATCACTATTGGTGATGATGTTTGTATTAATGCGGAAACCATCATCCAGACTCATCTTTATGAAGACCGCATATTTAAAGTCGCTAATGTAACCATTAATTCAGGCTGTAACGTCGGTATTGGCTCAATTGTGCTTTATAATACGGTGATGGAAGAGAATTCGGCGTTGGGAAGTCTTTCTTTATTAATGAAAGGGGAATGTTTACCCGCAAATACCAATTGGGCTGGTATTCCTGCACAATCAACGATGCTTAGCAGTACCTATCATCAAGTACCTCAAGCCCTTCCGGCTGAGGCGGTTACCGAACGCGCTATCCCAGAATTATTGTAGGCGCATATCCACTTTTTTTATTGTTATTCATTGCGCAAATTCCGAATGTTGGGTCGTTTGACCCAACATTCGTTGCTGATACTTACATAATTTATTGTCCCAAAGCCATAATAATGCACAAGCGCATCGCGTTCAGTCTCATGGTCTTAGATAGCATAATTATCAATTAAACGAATATCACCAATGCGTACCGCTGCAAAGCGGCGGTTTTCGTATTCCTCAATATATTCTACGGCAATGTTTTTTGTCATTAACTCTTCGTGAATCTGGACACAGTTTTTATCTTTTTGCTGAAACAATTGGGCAAAAACTTCGGCTAAAGCTTTTTGTTCTTGATTCAGGCGATTATTGCGTGAACTGTAAGCCAAACCACTGGGCTCGCGAATTATCGGACAGGCGATTATGTCTACATCCATAAAAAATGCGGCAGTCATTTCACGAATGAGTACATACTGTTGGTAATCTTTTTCACCAAAATAAGCATGCTGCGGTTTTACTAAGTTTAATAATTTCATCACGACTGTTAATACACCATTAAAGTGTCCAGGACGGTGTTTTCCTTCCATTAGTTGCGACAGCTGGTGTTCATGAACCTGGTAATTGTATTGATCCGGATACATCGCCTTGTCATGAGGCAGAATACAAAAATCAACCCCCGTTTTTTCCATAAGTTGCAAATCAGCGTCTAAGCTGCGAGGATAATGGGTAAAGTCATCTGCTTGATTAAATTGAGTTGGGTTAACAAATAAGCTGGAAACAGTGTAGTTATTTTCTTTCTGGCTTGCCAAAAATAAAGAAGCATGGCCAGCATGTAAATTACCCATAGTTGGCGCAAAGCCAATAGTTAATTCAGGAGATAGGTTTTTACGAAAACGTATCCATTCACTAAGATCATGGAAAACTTGCACGAATAGCTCCTAATAGCTGGTGAATGGAGCTCTTTAATAAAAAATAGCTCCATAATCATATTTAGTTAAAATGAATGTTCTGGTGCGGGAAAGCTCACTTGCTGCACTTGCTGTGCATAATGATTTATTGCCTCAAGAAAAGTTTCTTTGCCCTGAGCATATCGTTTTACAAACTTGGGATTAAAATTTGTTTGTAATCCCAACATGTCATGCCAGACAAGAACTTGGCCATCGGTATGAGAGCCAGCACCAATACCAATCGTCGGTATCGTCAAGGCACTGGTTATCGTTTGTGCCAGCTGTTGTGGTACACATTCAATAACCACGGCAAAACAACCGGCTTGCTCTAAATTAAGGGCTTGTTGCAGCAATAGCTCCGCTTGTTCCTGGCTTTTCCCTTGTACTTTAAAGCCGCCCAATTGATGAATGGACTGTGGGGTTAAGCCAATATGTCCCATAACTGGAACACCGGAGTTTCCTAAATATGCGATGGTGGCACAGGTGTCTGCATCGCCCCCTTCAATTTTTACCGCATGTGCTCCAGCACGTAAAAGACTGGTCACATTGGTAATGGTTTGTGCTATCGATATTTTATGACTTAAAAAAGGCAAATCAGCGATGAGAAACTGTTGTTTTAAACCGCGAGCAACCGCTTGGGTATGCAGCACCATCATGTCAATGGTCGCCATAATCGTATTTTCATGCCCATGTACTGCCATTGCTACCGAGTCGCCAACGAGTACGCAATCGATGTTGGATTCAGCAATAGTGCATGCAGAAGGGTAGTCGTAACAAGTCAGCATCGCAATTTTTTGTTGCTCTTGTTTTTTACGTTTAAAGTCTTGGATTTTCATGCTGCACTCCTTAGTAAGGTGAAGTGAGCATCGTGATGAACGGTAATACTGAGTACTACAGGTACCTGTCGCATGGATCAAGTCCTCCGAAATGAGAATATAAAAGGTCGCTGCCATATAAGGTCAACGCATTCATGCTCTTTTAAATCAATAAAAAAGCATGAATATCATAGTTCAAATTCAGGTAATTGAGAAGGCGTTCTCGTTGCGGATTTTTCTATGGGCGCCTTTAAGAAAAACAAGAGGGGTAGGGCCGATAACACCAACCACATCATAAAACGAAAATCCTGTAAATAAGCCAAGACAGTCGCTTGCCTTGTAACTTCAGCATTAAGTGTTGCCAGACCGCTGAGTGAATTAAGGCTAAAAATGCCTAATTCATTGGCGTGTTTTAAATTAAGATTAAATGGCGTCATGAAATTAGCATAGGCGGCATGATTAATTTGCGCGTTTTGCGCTAATTTAGTCATGACAATTGAGATACCAATACTACTGCCAATATTTCTTAACAGGCTAAATAAAGAGGTACCGTCATTACGGTATTGTGAGGGTAATGTGGCAAAGGACAGGGTTGATAAGGGCACGAAAATAAAGCCTAATCCCAGACCCTGAATGATGCCCGAAGTGACAATATCATGACCACTAATGTCCGTATTGAATAGAGTCATCAACCATAATGAGTAGCTGGTAAGCATTAGGCCAAGAAAAATTTGGTAGCGTGCATCTATTTTTCCTGAAAGCCTGCCGACAATCATCATTGCTGTCATGGTGCCTACGCCGCGCGGAGCCAAGAGCAAGCCGACATCAATCACTGGATAATTCAATAAACTTTGCATGTAGGGGGGCATTAGAGCCATAGTGGCTAATAAAATAATGCCGATAATAAAGATAAATATCAGACCGACACTGAAGTTACGATCTTTAAACATGGCCGGATCAATAAATGGTGAACGTGACGTGATGAGTTGAACGATGAATAAATACAAGCAAATTAAGGCAATGAATCCTTCAATAATAATTTCATTACTATTTAACCAGTCTAATGACTCGCCGCGGTCAAGAAAAAGCTGTAATGAGCCAATGGCTATGCTTAAAAAAGAAAATCCCATCAGGTCAAAATGTTTGTTTAATTTAAGTTTGTTGTCCTGGAGGAACATGGTTAAGCCTAACCAGGCGAAAATGCCAAAGGGGAGGTTAATGTAGAATACCCAGCGCCAGTTGTAATATTCCGTTAACCAGCCCCCGAGTGATGGGCCAAGAATGGGGCCGACCATAACCCCCATGCCCCACATTGCCATTGCCGAACCATGTTTTTCTGGTGGATAGGAGTCGAGTAATACGGATTGAGATAAGGGTACTAAACTGGCGCCAAAGATTCCTTGCAGTAAACGAAAAAAGATAATTTGCGCTAAGCTCTGAGCCGCGCCACAAAGCATGGATGCCACGGTAAAACCAATAACCGACCAGGTAAATATTTGTTTACGGCCAAAACGATCCCCTAAAAAACCAGTAAGCGGTGTAAATATTGCTGCGGCAACGATGTATGAAGTGAGAACCCAAGAAATTTGTTCTTGAGTTGCCCCCATTCCTCCTTGCATATGCGGTAAGGCCACATTCGCAATGGTGGTATCTAGTGATTGCATCACGGTGGCAAGCATTACTGAGAGGGTAATGAATAAGCGGTTTGCTGGTTTGGGGTATGAAGTATTCTCTAACATAGTTTGTGAGCCATTTTAGTATACGAGTAGTAGGTTGTGTTTAGTCCTCAAGTCAAGGCTAATCTTGCTCCGCCCGAACGGAGCTGAAGGGTAATCAATAGGGTTTTTCCTTAACTACACTAATTATCTTGCTGCCTTCTTTAGTGAATAGCGTTTATGCTCCGTATCAATTTCAACCCAAGAACTTAATCCCGAACGCAGCTTCGGATCATGGGGAGCCATATCCAATTGAATGCGTACAGCAATACGTTGCGCTATTTTAACCCAGTTTCCCGTCGCATTTTGCGCGGGAATAATCGAAAATTCAGAGCCGGTTGCCGGACTTATACTTTGCACCACACCAGTCCATTTTTTTCCAGGATAAATATCAATGGTCGTAAGCACTTTTTGTCCGGGGTGCACATAAGTTAATTCTTTTTCCGTGAAATTTGCTTCAATCCAAGGATGCTCATTGGCAACCAACGACATGGATATAGTACCTCGGTTTACATATTGCCCTTTTTTAGGGGGAATATTTATTGTTCCGGCAACGGGCGCTTTGATTTCTGTATGTGCCAAGTCCAGTTGGGCTTGTTCCAGTTCCGCTTTTGCTACTAAATAAGAAGGATGTTGTTCAATAGGCGCCATCACACTTCCGGCCAGTGATTCTGCCAGGCTTTGTAAATTCTGTTCGGTAGTGATTATTTGTTGGGCGGCAATTTCTGCACTTTCACTGGCGTCATCAAGACTTGATTGGGAGGTAAAATGCTTTGCGGCTAAATCTGACTGGCGTTTTTTATTGCGTAAAGAAAAATTGTATTTGGTTCGAGCCAAAGCGATTTCTGCTTGTTTTTCACGATAGTTGGCTTTGAGCGACATAAGGTCAATATTCACCTGAGCGAGCTTCGATTCAGCTTTAGCTAAAGCAACTTTAAACGGCTGAGGATCAATGCGATACAGCAGTTGGTTTTTGTTCACCTTTTGGTTTTCCTGGACAAAGACTTCTTGAATTACCCCCGAGACTTGTGGGCTTAGTGGTATCATATCGGCTTTGACATACGCATTGTCTGTAGTGACATAGCGTCCACCGAGAAGATACATGAGTAGCCCGGAAAAAATAACCACCGCAGGTACTATGACTAACAGAATGAAGCGCTTAGACCGTAGGGGGGGGGATGCCTGTCCTGTGGCAGCTGACTCTTTTTGTGCGCCATGCATTTTATTCATCTTTGATTCTGAGTTATCATTTGTGCTCGTTATAATAACAGGTTTTTTATGCAAATCACCGAAAAATTAGCGGTTCCAGGCGAGCATCTACTGTTTCTACAAGGTTTGGCTGGCCAAGTAGAAGCTATTCTAACTGTTCCTGAACGTATTGATTCGGATTATGTTGCCTTTTTAGGGCATCCTCATTCGTTGCAGGGTGGTACAATGACTAATAAAGTAGTGACGACCATGGCGCGTACTTTTAAAGATCTGGGTATTCCTTCATTGCGTTTTAATTTTCGTGGCGTTGGTCTATCAGAAGGTGTTTATGACGCTGGAATTGGCGAAAGTGCGGACATGTTGTCTTTGGCACATGCATGGCAAAACGAGCAAGCGCAGGTAAAGTTTATTTTTGCTGGTTTTTCTTTTGGTTCTTTTGTGGCTTATCGCACTGCAGCTCAATGTGCTCATCATTTACTGATTACTATTGCACCGGCCTTACATCATTACAACTACCAGGAATTTACGCCTGCGCCTTATCCCTGGTTAATTGTGCAAGGCGAAGAAGATGAGGTAGTGCCACCGGCGCTCGTTTTTGATTTTGCAAAACATGCGCAGCCTGAAATTCCCGTGCTTCGCTTTGCCAATACCACGCATTTTTTTCATGGGAAATTAATTGAACTTAAAGCTAAACTTACAGAGTATCTTGTTTCGCAGGTTGTCTCCTTATGACATTAATGACCGAATATGACGCCGCAATTGAGCGCGGTGAAATTAACGATGATCCTTTGCAGCGCGACATTCTAACCTATATGGAACGCCTTGCTGATGATTTAAAAAAGGCGAATTCGTCATGGTTTTCTCGTATACATAAATCCCATATTCAGGGTTTATATATTTATGGACCGGTCGGTGCGGGTAAGACATACCTGGTGGACTTATTTTATGACCATGTAGCAGAGCCTAAGAAGGCACGTTTTCACTTCCATCATTTTATGCAGCAGATTGATGCACAGTTGCGACGTTTGCAGGGACAAAAAGATCCATTGCGCCAAATTGCTAAGACGTTGGCAAAGTCGATTCGAGTGTTGTGTTTTGATGAATTTTTGGTTCATGATGTGGCTTATGCCATGATTTTAGCGGAACTTTTGCAAGCTTTAATTGCGCAGGGCGTCATTTTAGTTATTTCTTCCAATACGCTACCCAACGATTTATACAAGAATGGCGTCCATCGTGCGCGTTTTTTACCGGCTATTGCGGCAATCAATCAAAATTGTGACGTACTAAACTTGAATGAGCAAAGAGACTATCGTATAGGACGTGAACCTTTGGTTGATGCTTATTTGCATCCTTTGAATGCACGGACAAAACAGACGATGGCACATCAATTTACGCAATTAGCCGGTGCTTTTGAGGAGCAGGGTTTTATTGTGATCCAAAATCGTGATATACCCTATTTGCAATGCGGAAAAACATCGATTTGGTTTGCCTTTGATGTTTTATGTAACTTGCCGCGCAGCCAATTAGATTATTTAGAAATTGCCGATAAATATGATAATATTTTTGTCAGTGATGTACCGGTATTGACGGAGAATCATACTTTACAGACGATTATGTTCATTCATTTTATCGATGTGATGTATGACCGTGGAATTAATATTATTATTTCGGCAGCCGCGCCTGTTGCCGAACTTTATGTGAAAGGAGAACTGGCAGAAACGTTTAAACGTACTTTAAGTCGTTTAATAGAAATGCAATCTGTTGATTATTTAAATCGTCATCCCAAACGGCAAGTACAGGAGATGGTTTAGGGGCTGTTGATCTTTCTACTATTTGGACTCAAACAAGTGAAATGGCAACAGCCCCTAGGATCTTAGATGGAAAAATGTATAATTTTTTTCTTATCTGAGAATGATTCTCGATATCATTTGTGTTAGACTTTAATCATTTCTACCATTGTTATTGTTACATGATGCGAATTACTGACTTAGTTCAAGGCGATAGAGCGCGATTAATCAATTTCGGCGCGACCGATAGCCAATACAGACGTAGACTTTTGTCTTTGGGTGTTACTTGTGGTGCGGAATTTGTCATTGTTCGTATTGCTCCTTTAGGATGCCCTATTCAAATTGAAATCCGCGGAACTTCGTTGACTTTGCGAAAAGAAGAAGCAAGTCAATTGGTTTTGGAGCGTATATGACTCATGTTTTATTGGTAGGCAACCCCAATTGTGGTAAGACTACATTATTTAATGCCTTAACGGGTGATAATCAACGGATAGGTAATTGGCCTGGAGTCACGGTTGAGAAAAAGACTGGCACATTTTCCTTAGGAACGCAGTTAATTGAAATCACGGATTTACCAGGAGTGTATTCGTTAGTAGCTAATTCTGGTGGTATTAGTCAGGATGAGCACATTGCTGCTCAATCGGTAGCGACTATGCACGCAGATTGTATTGTGAATGTGATTGATGCCTGTCATCTTGAACGACACCTGTATTTGACCAGTCAAATTTTAGAATTAGGTAAGCCCGTAATTATTGCCTTGAATATGATGGATATCGCGCAACAGCGCGGCATTTCCATCGATGTAAATGCCTTAGCTCATCTCTTGGGCTGTCCAGTAATCCCCATTCAAGCACATAAGAAAGCAGGTATTGTGGCCCTTAGTGAGGCGATAATTAACTTGCCACAAGTTATTTTACCCTGGGCTCTTCCTTTATCGACTTCCCTACAGCAGGCATTAATGACGATAGAGCAGACCTTAATTAACGAGGGGTATAGCCAAGCACAGGCTTATTACTATTCACGTCGTGTTGCAGAGGGCGATGTGTTGCCGGTTGATGCCGCCATTAAGCGTGATTTGCCTGCATTTAATCAGAGCGATTTAAGCCTGGATGTGTTATTGGCAGATGCCCGTTATCAACGTATTCATGAGGTTGTGACGGCTGTACAACAAAAACGTAGTGATGCCAGTGAGCATTTTACGGCAAAATTAGATCGAATTGTATTGCATCGTTTTTGGGCTTTACCTATCTTTTTTGGCATGATGTATTTGATGTTTTTATTTGCCATTAATGTGGGTGGGGCATTCCAAGATTTTTTTGACATCAGTACGGATACGATTTTTGTGCAAGGAACCGCCTGGTTTATGCAGCAAATGCATGCCCCTAACTGGTTAACTGCTATTTTAGCGAATGGAATTGGGAAAGGAATTAATACCACCTTAACGTTTATTCCAGTTATTGCGGCCATGTTTTTCTTTTTGTCGTTATTGGAAACTTCAGGGTATATGTCAAGGGCTGCTTTTGTGGTTGATAAAGCAATGCGTATTCTCGGTTTGCCGGGTAAATCATTTGTGCCAATGATTGTCGGCTTTGGCTGTAACGTGCCTGCGATTATGGCGGCACGTACTTTAGATTCCGAACGCGACCGCTTATTAACGGTGATGATGAGTCCATTTATGTCGTGCAGTGCGCGTTTGGCAATTTATGCGGTCTTTGTGGCCGCATTTTTCCCTTCCGGTGGGCAAAACATCGTCTTTTCTTTATATCTGGTTGGTATTTTAATGGCGGTATTAACTGGCTTTATTTTACGTAAATCCATTTTAAAAGGGCATGCATCACCATTAATTTTAGAGTTGCCAGCTTATCATCGCCCCTCTTTACGGCGTTTATTTAAAGAAACATTGATGCGACTGCGCTTTTTTGTGCTGCGTGCGGGCAAATTAATTATTCCTATTTGTATTATTTTAGGTGGCTTAAATGCGATTACCTTAGGAGGAGGCATTAATTCAGGAGACGCCAGTACGCAGTCCTTATTGTCTCTTATTGGGCAATGGATTACGCCTTTATTTGCGCCGATGGGGATTCATCAAGATAATTGGCCTGCAACAGTCGGTCTGTTAACTGGGATGTTGGCTAAAGAAGTGGTGGTTGGGACGTTAAATTCACTGTATGCGCAAGTTGGGCATTTGGGAGAAATCGCGGCAGCACATTTTGATTTTTGGACTGGTCTTAAGACGGCTTTTTGGTCTATCCCACAGAATTTAGCACAATTGGGCTCGGCGTTAGCGAATCCAGTATTGGCAAGTGCGGCCGACAATTCAGTATCGCAATCTGTTTATGGAATTATGGCGCAGCGCTTTGATGGACGAATCGGTGCATACGCGTACCTGCTCTTTGTGTTGCTGTATATTCCTTGTGTGTCTACGATGGCAGTGATTCGCCAAGAGGCAAATAAGAAATATATGTGGATGTCTGTAGCCTGGTCTTTTATTGTTGCTTATGTGGTTGCAGTTGGCTTTTATCAGGCCGCAAAATTTATAGAATCTTCTTCGCATAGTTTTTCCTGGATTGGTACTTCATTGCTTGCTTTATTTTTAGTGATTGCCGTGCATCGTTACAGTAAACGCAGCATCAGGAGGAAAAATGCTATTGCAAATACGTGATTATATTGGTCGTCAGGGAGTAGTTAGCACCCAGCAATTAACCCGAGAATTTCACATAGAGCTTCTCGCCTTACAGCCCATGCTTGATCTGTGGGTTGGTAAAGGCATCATCCGTAAATGTCAGGAAAAAGCCCACTGTCAGAGCACTTGTTTTAAATGTCGCGTACAATCACTCGAGTATTATCAGTATCTTTCTTAATGGTCCACAAAGACCGTTCAAATTGTTCTTAATATTACCATAATCTTTTTCGTCTATAATTTAAGCACATATCGATAGGGCAATGTGCTTAGGAGTCAAATATGGTGGGTGAAAAAGAATTATTTGGTAGGGTAAATGATTTTAATGGCTTGATGACGCAGGCAATTGAGCCATTACCACAACGTCATCTTGAATGGATTGGCTTTCATTTTATCGCAGTTGCTCTCGACGAATATGCGGAATTCCCGTTAAAAAAACGATATAAACCACAAATGGATCAGATAGGCGGAGTCACGCTCGAACTTCGTCGATTGCAAGGGAACTATGCACGGTTGAACGCGCAGGAAAAAATATTAAAAAACCATCTTGGGCAGATGCATTATGATAATGATGATGGTAGTGTAAAGCTTCATCTAAGCATTAATCACCTTGCCCAATATGATGCAAATTTGGTAAAAGACATTGTGCATTATATGGCCCAACAACAAGATGCATTTCCAAATATGCGTTTTAAATTTAAATTAGTGCGTTCTGCAACGGCGCAAAGCGACAGTAGATTCCAAGATAATGATCAATTTACCCTTTATTTTGATAAGTATTCCTCCATTAAAGAGGTCCTCGATTTTGGTAAAAACATGGAGCAATTTTTAAAAGGGAAAGGGATACCGGAAAATGAACGCCCATTCGGCCCTAAAGATATTTTTGGCTTAAATTCGTTTATTTCGGTGCGTGCCGACAACAATAAGTTAACGCGTGAGTATGGGGTGTATACATTTTTTGACCGTGAATTACAAAAATTTTATGAATCTTATAAAGACCGCTTGGATTTATTAGAACAGGTACCTCTTGCGGCATTAGAAACAGTTTTTCATAGTATTTTAATTGACAAAGAAATCATTGAGTTACCTAAGGCAGGGCTATCTGCTAAAGACAGTGAAATAGTCCAAAAACGTTTTGACCTGATCGTGCAAAATCCTCAGCACTATTTGAATAATACGATGCAATTGATTAACGATTCGGGGGTTGCCGGAAAATTTCAAGGTGATTTTTCAGTATTTGATAAGGCTCTGCTTGAATTAAAAGCTAAAGAAACGAACCTAAGAGAGAGGAACCATACTGCCGTTGCTGATGGGCTAAGCATGTTACATGCACAGCTATTAACACAGAAAGAAAGCTTACTTGCTGGAAACCTTAGGTTTAAGGAATTTCAAAGCAATTGCACGCAGTTCGTCAATACAGCAATGAATGGAGAATTAGCCACGGTGCGTGATTTGTCGGGACTACTCATCAAAATAGCCGCAGCAATTGTTTATGTAGTAACTCTTGGTACTAAATCACTAAATTGGGAAACGGACTCGGTAAAAAAATTGGCAGAGGTGAAGGGCGCGCTGAATCAAATAGGCTTTTTTGGTCAACCTACAGAGGGTGTGGAGAGTACGCAAGATAAGCCTATCCCACCGGCAGCATCATTTTGAGTTAATCAAAAGACTATTGTTCCTTATCAATAAATGCGAAGTTCGAATGGCTGGGTTCGAACTTCGCCAGCAACAGATCTTCATTGCATAAAATTCATAACCATTGTTTCTTAATTATTTTTTTACATCTTTTTTACCCTTATCTGTTTCATCTTTCGTGCTCATCCGTTAAATTTGGGCTAATATAATCGTATACGCTTGAGTATTTGGGTAAGCACATGGCAGAATCAGACAACATTGAATATTTAGATCTTCCCGACGAGCATGGTCTTGATCTGCGAAAATTAGAAATGGAAGCCGATTTAAATGATCCTGTGGCATTGGTTGAGCGGGTTTATCAAATCTGGTGGCACTGGGCCGATTTTCATCTTTTTATTATTTCGCCAACTATCCCCAAAATTTTTCCTCCTGTAATTATCAAACCGGAAATAATACCCGGCACTCATGAACTGGAGTTTGTCTATGATATCCATGATTCAGGTTCGAAATTATCGACGTCTAAGGGTGAAGAGATGTTGAAAGCGGGAATGTCGATGTATAAATTATACATGACTATCGAAAAAATGATTTATATTCTCGTTGAACGTTTAAAATCTGGAGGAATCAGTACCGAAGCCGAAGTACAAGTGGCTTTTGGTGGGCATCTGCTGCCACAGCGAAAGGCGTTCGAGTCCATTATTAACTTGGCTTATAATGTGGTTGTAACGAACTTTGATCCTGGGGCTTGGGGTGAGCGTTATTTACAAATTGTTAAACAAAATGCTGACAAATTTGGCTACCCACCAGAAGCGCCACGTTCCACCTTTAGACAACCACATCAATCTGCTGGAATAAAGGTTAAGTAATTGGCAAATCCTTGCAACTTGATCGCGAGGATTTGTGTTAATTCTAAATTTTCTTTCAATTTAAGTGCTGTTTCGCTCAAATTTTACGCATTTAACACCTAATATCTCTTCTCATCATGACTTAATCTTGCGTGATAAAAACAGAGTGCTATACTTCGCATTTGTGCGTCATTTTATAACTTTTTCTAAATTAAGGAAGAAACTAACAGTGAACAAGAAAAGACCCGTTAATCTTGATTTGGGTAGTTTAAAATTTCCCCCGATGGCAATAGCGTCTATATTGCATCGGATTTCAGGGCTAGTTTTATTCTTATTATTGCCAATTATGTTGTTTATTTTTGGCCAGTCGCTGCAATCTGAAGAGTCCTTTGTGCAGATGAAAACATTATTAACTCATCCGTGCTATAAATTAGTGTTATGGGCTTTCGGAACAGCATTGATTTATCATGTGCTGGCTGGAATTCGGCACATGATTATGGATCTGGGTTTTGGTGAGCATCTTTCTGCTGGTCGGCGTACTGCTGTTTTAGTAATTGTTCTTGCCGTTATTTTGACAATTTTTCTAGGATTCTGGATATGGTAACTAATGTCACCAGCTTAACAGGTAATGGGTTAAAAGATTGGTTAATTCAAAGGGTTACTGCAGTTTATTTTGCAGTATATGTATTTTTTATACTGGGATTTTTATTGTCGCATCCGGCATTGAGCTATGAGCAATGGCATACTTTATTTGCCAATCCCATAGTGCAAATTGCTACTGCAGGCGCATTGTTAGCGCTTACGTTACATGCCTGGGTAGGTCTTTGGACGGTGACTACAGATTATATGAAATGTACTGTGTTGCGTTTATCAGTACAAATGCTAGTTCTTTTATGGCTCCTTAGTCAGTTGATTTGGGGCTTCATGATCCTTTGGGGGCGGTAAGCATGGCTATTGCACGTAATACGTTTGATGCAGTAATTGTTGGTGCTGGTGGTGCGGGAATGCGCGCGGCACTACAGATGGCTAATTCGGGTTTAAAAGTAGCACTTTTATCTAAGGTGTTTCCAACACGTTCACATACGGTTTCCGCTCAAGGTGGTATTACTTGTGCTTTGGGAAATTCGCATGAAGACGATTGGCGCTGGCATATGTACGATACCGTAAAAGGCGCTGATTATATTGGTGACCAAGACAGTATCGAATATCTGTGTAAGACCGGTCCAGAAGCAGTGTATGAATTGGAACATATGGGTTTACCCTTCTCGCGCATGGATAATGGTCGTATTTATCAACGCCAATTTGGTGGCCAATCTAAGAACTTTGGCGGTGAGCAGGCAGCACGTACCTGTGCTGCAGCAGATAGAACGGGACATGCCTTATTGCATACCCTGTACCAACAAAATTTAAAAGCAAAAACGCATGTCTTTAGTGAATGGTATGCGCTTGATTTTGTTAAAGACGCACATGGTCGTATCTCAGGTGTTACGGCAATGAACATCGAAACTGGTGAAGTGGTCTTTTTCCAATCAAGAGTCTGTATTCTTGCTACTGGAGGCGCGGGGCGTATTTATCAATCCACAACAAATGCCTTTATTAATACGGGCGATGGTTTTGGTATGGCCTTAAGAGCGGGCATTCCCTTACAAGATATGGAAATGTGGCAATTTCATCCGACTGGAATCGCTGGCGCCGGTACTTTAGTTACCGAGGGATGTCGTGGTGAAGGTGGTTATCTGATTAATAAAGATGGCGAGCGTTTTATGGAGCGTTATGCTCCGCGTGCTAAAGATTTAGCTTCACGCGATGTGGTTGCACGTTCCATGGCGTTAGAAATACGCGCCGGTAAAGGTTTTGACCCTCAGGGTATCGATTACGTTAAATTAAAATTGGATCATTTAGGCGCCGATCTTATTATGTCGCGTTTACCCGGAATTCGTGAATTAGCCATGAAATTTGCTGGTGTAGATCCGATTATTGAGCCAATTCCAGTCGTGCCAACTTGCCATTACAGTATGGGGGGAATACCTACCAACATGTATGGACAAGTACTGACTAAAACCAAAGGTGAAGAGCATATCGTCGAAGGTTTGTATGCTGTTGGTGAGTGTGCATGTGTTTCTGTACATGGTGCGAATCGTTTAGGTGGTAATTCCTTATTAGATTTAGTCGTATTTGGCCGTGCTGCGGGGATCCATGTTGAAGAGCTCTGGCAATCAAATAACTTACCCGATATGGCATACATCAGTGATGAAGATATTGCTGCATCTTTAGTGCGTTACAATCGTTGGAACGATTCAAAAGAGGGTGAGAATCTTGCCGTTATTCGTGATGAAATGCAACGTGTGATGCAAGAAGACTTTGGTGTATTCCGTACTGGTGAAGTAATGGAGTCTGGTCTTAAACGTTTACAAGCACTTCGCGAGCGCTTAGCTCACGCCAAATTAGACGATAAGAGTCAGGTCTTTAACACCGAACGTGTTGGTGCCTTAGAGTTAGATAATTTAATGGCAACCGCGTATGCTACAGCTCATTCGGCAATTGTCCGTACTGAAAGTCGTGGGGCACACAGTCGTGAAGATTATCCAAAACGTGATGATGCGAATTGGATTAAACATACACTGTACTTTGAGGAAGGTGAGACCATCGATTTTCGTCCGGTTAATACATCACCCAAACACATTGCGCCTTTTGAGCCGAAAGAACGCGTTTACTAAAGAGGATATATCACATGGCAGATAATAGAAATTTGACTTTATCAATTTATCGCTATAATCCTGAGGTGGATGCTAAGCCTTATATGAAAGATTATGTGTTGGCGATACCAGCTAAGAGCGATCCTATGCTGCTTACTTTGCTTGAACGTTTGAAAGCAGAACAGGATCCTTCCATTACCTATCGACGCTCATGCCGTGAAGGAGTATGTGGTTCTGATGGCATGAATATTAATGGGACTAATGGCCTTGCGTGTATTACGCACGTTTCTGAGTTAAAGACGGATAAAATTGTAGTTCGTCCGTTGCCTGGTTTTCCAGTGATACGTGATTTGGCTGTTGATATGTCCCAGTTTTATCAACAATATGAACGTATTGAGCCTTATTTGCAAAACGATCAGAACGCACCCGCGCAAGAGCGTTTGCAATCCCCGGAAGAACGTGCTCAGCTTGATGGATTATATGAATGTATTTTGTGTGCATGCTGCACCAGTTCATGTCCTTCTTTCTGGTGGAATCCAGAAAAATTTGTAGGTCCTGCCGGGTTATTACAGGCAAGACGATTTTTAGCAGACAGTCGTGATACCGCAACCGATCACCGTTTGGATAAATTGCAAGATCCATTCAGTGTATTTCGTTGCCGTACAATTATGAATTGCACGAATGTTTGCCCGAAGGGACTCAACCCAACAAAAGCGATTGCAGAAATTCGCACGCAAATGTTAAGACAGGAAACTTGATCGAGTAATTATTCACCTAACCTCCTTGTCTTGTTAAGAGAAGGAGGTTGATTAGTTACATACAGTACTCATCTATAGCTACACCCTTTGGAGAAAAAATAATGAGCAGTTCCAATCTGCAAAATGAATGGGCTTCTTCCTATTTGTCTGGTGGAAGTATGGCATACGTTGATAGCCTTTATGAGGACTATCTTGTTGATCCTAATTCGGTTTCTGCCGATTGGAGAGAAGTATTCAGCGCTTTACCTAAGGTGAATGGCTCTGCTCAAGAATTATCCCACCGTGATGTTCGAGAATACTTTTTACAAAATGCAGATAAGAAGCCTACGCACGTAGTGCAAGCAGCAGATAATCATCAATATCAAGTTGCTAGTTTAATTAATGATTTCAGAGCACTAGGTCATCTTGCGGCGAAACTTGATCCGCTGGATATGACGGCACGTCCTGTAGTTCCTAATTTGGATTTAACGTTCCATGATTTAGCCAACGTTGATAGAACGCGTAAGTTTTTTGCCGGTACGTCGTTTAATGGGCCTGAAATGTCTTTAGATGCAATCTATACGGCATTGCGTGAAACCTATTGCGGCAGTATTGGTATCGAATACATGCATATTTCTGATATCCAGGAAATTTCATGGTTACAAAGTAAAATGGAATCAGTGCGCGGACGCGCTACCTTTGCCGCAGCCAAAAAAATGGACATTTTAAAGGATCTGATTGCTGCAGATGGCTTAGAGCGTTATTTAGGCACCCGTTATGTAGGGCAAAAACGCTTTTCTCTTGAAGGCGGTGATTCACTAATTCCAATGATGAAGGAAATTATTAATTGCGCCGGTAACGATAATGTTAAAGAATTAATCATCGGCATGGCACACCGTGGACGTTTAAACGTTCTGGTCAATGTCTTGGGTAAAGAACCCAAAGAGCTGTTCCAAGAATTTGAAGGAAAAATTAAGTTAGAGCGTACGGGTGATGTGAAATACCACATGGGATTTTCATCAGATGTCCAAACTGAATCGGGTTCAGTATTGCATTTAGCTTTAGCATTTAACCCCTCACACTTAGAAATTATTGGCCCAGTGGTGGAAGGTTCGGTGCGTTCACGTTTACAGCGCCGTAATGATTTGCTGAAAAAAGATTCAGTCGTTCCTATTGTGATTCATGGTGATGCCGCGTTTTCGGGGCAGGGCGTGGTGATGGAAACCTTTAATTTTTCACAAGCACGTGGTTATGCAACTGGCGGAACCGTACATATTGTTATTAATAACCAAATTGGTTTTACGACCAGTAACCCATTGGATGCACGCTCAACAATGTATTGTACCGATGTGGCTAAGATGGTGCAGGCGCCAGTTATTCATGTGAATGGTGATGATCCTGAGGCGGTCGTATTTGCAACGCAAATCGCCTTTGAATTTAGAATGAAATTTAACCGTGATGTAGTCATTGATCTTGTGTGTTACCGTCGCCATGGCCATAATGAAGCCGATGAGCCTGCAGTAACCCAACCAGAGATGTACAAAAAAATTAAATCCATGCGTCCTTTACGAGAAATGTATGCTGAGCAACTCATTTCGCAAGGATTGATTACGAGCAAAGAGGCAGAGCAACTAATTGATGCCTACCGTGATGGTCTGGATCAAGGCAAAGCCGTAGTTGCTGTGGTGCGTGGTGATTATGATGGCAAGTTTGCCATGGATTGGACACCATACATTAACGCCAAGTGGACCGATAAGGCAGATACCACTATTAGCTCAGCTAATTTGCAACAATTAGCCAAACAATTAAATGACTTGCCTGCCGGTTTTAGCTTACATCCTGTGGTGCAACGTTTATTAAGTGATCGCGATAAAATGACCGCAGGTGAGCAACCCATGAACTGGGGTTATGCGGAAACAATGGCGTACGCTAGTTTAATCCAAGAAGGATATGGGGTGCGTTTGTCAGGTCAAGATTGTGGTCGTGGAACGTTTGCGCATCGCCATGCTGTTTTGCATGATGTTGAAAATGGTGCTATTTTTACGCCGTTAGAACATATAAAAAATGAGCAGAATCGTTCTTTTACGGTAATTGATTCGGTACTGTCTGAAGAAGCTGTTTTGGCTTTTGAATACGGTTATGCTTCTTCTGAACCTAATTTTCTCGTACTTTGGGAAGCGCAATTTGGTGACTTTGCTAATGGTGCGCAAGTTGTAATTGACCAATTTATTAGTTCAGGTGAGCAAAAATGGGGACGTTTGTGTGGTTTGGTGATGTTATTGCCTCATGGTTATGAAGGACAAGGACCTGAACATTCTTCAGCGCGCTTAGAACGTTTTATGCAGCTTTGTGCGCAGCATAATATTCAAGTGTGCACGCCAACGACGCCCGCGCAGATTTTCCATTTGTTAAGAAGACAAATGATTCGTGATTTCCGTAAGCCATTGATTGTCATGACGCCGAAGAGTTTATTACGGCATAAATTAGCGGTGTCTCCTTTAGAAGATTTAGTTAAGGGGAAATTCCATAACATTATTCCTGAAATTGATACTTTAGATGCACAAAAAGTTACACGAGTAGTGTTATGTTGTGGAAAGGTTTATTATGATTTACTGCAAATGCGTCGTGATAAACAATTGGAGCACGTTGCAATAGTTCGTATCGAGCAATTGTATCCATTCCCTAAAAAAGCACTTTCTGCTGAAATAAATAAATATCCAAATGCTAAAGAGGTAATCTGGTGTCAGGAAGAGCCCCAAAATCAAGGCGTATGGTTCTCTTCCCAACACAACATGAAAGATTGTCTACGTCCTGAACAAAAATTGCAGTATGCAGGACGAGAATTTGCTGCGGCTCCTGCTGTAGGAAGTCCGGCATTGCATGCACAACAGCAATTAGCTTTGGTTGAGCAAGCGCTACTGGGATAAATAAAGTAAGGCGCCCTCTCTTGCGTGCAAGAGAGGGGAGAGCATAAAAGAAATTAATAATACATATAAAATAAGAAGGTATAGCCATGTCTATTGAAGTCAAAGTACCTGTTCTGCCTGAGTCGGTTGCGGATGCAACGGTCGCTGCGTGGCATAAAAAAGTAGGTGATAAAGTTACTCGTGATGAAAATTTATTGGATCTTGAAACCGATAAAGTTGTTCTCGAAGTTCCAGCTCCAGCTGATGGGGTACTTTCTGAAATTTTATTTCAGGTAGGCGACACCGTAACCTCCGGTCAGTTACTTGCAAAAATAACTGAAGGTAGTGCTGTTGCAGCGCCTGTTGCTCAAGAAGAGAAAACTGCTGATGCAGTGAGTGCGAAAGACGATAAGTCAACGAGCCCTGTTGTACGTCGCATGATGGCAGAACATGATTTACAACCAGGACAAATTCCAGGTAGTGGTAAAGAAGGGCGTATTACTAAAGAGGACGTGCTTGCGTACATTGAAACAAATAGAGAAAAAACAGCAAAACCTGCGGATGCTAAAAAAGAGCAAGCAGCTGCTCCTGTAGCAATGGGACCACGCGAAGAGCGTCGTGTACCAATGACACGCTTAAGAGCCAAGATTGCTGAACGTTTGTTAGAAGCTCAGCATAATGCAGCGATGTTAACTACATTTAATGAAGTTAACTTAAAAGCAGTCATGGACATGCGTTCTCAATACAAAGACCATTTTGAGAAAAAGCATGGGGTAAAACTTGGTTTTATGTCGTTTTTCACTAAAGCTGTGGTTGAGTCATTAAAGCGTTTCCCCGCGGTGAATGCGTCGATTGATGGCCAGGATGTGGTTTATCATGGTTTCTATGATATTGGTATTGCTGTATCTACCGAAAGAGGATTGGTTGTGCCTGTGATTCGTGATGCGGATCAAATGAGTATGGCCGAGATTGAAATGGCGATTAATGATGCGGCAACACGTGCCAGACAAGGCAAGTTGTCCATGGAAGAAATGCAAGGTGGAACCTTTACAATTACTAATGGTGGTGTGTTTGGTTCATTATTAGCGACTCCAATTATTAACCCACCACAAACTGGTATTTTGGGAATGCATAAAATCGAAGATCGACCTGTAGTGGAAAAAGGGGAAATCGTTATTCGTCCTATGATGTATGTGGCTTTATCTTACGATCATCGTTTGATTGACGGCAAAGATTCCGTACAGTTTTTGGTGAGTGTTAAAGAGTTATTGGAAGATCCTGCTCGTCTTTTACTTAATGTTTAATAATCACAATTAACCGCATGACCTGTAAACATGGGTTTTGCTTTTTAGAAAGGTAATTGCAATGAATTTACATGAATACCAAGCCAAACAATTATTTGCTAGCTACAACTTACCTGTTCCACGCGGTGAAGTGGCGTATAATGTTGAAGATGCAATACAAGTCGCATCGCAACTTTCGACCACTCGTTGGGTAGTTAAAGCACAAGTTCATGCTGGTGGTAGAGGAAAAGCAGGTGGTGTTAAATTAGTTTCTAATAAAGATGAATTAGCTGCAGCAGTGAAAGCATTATTAGGAACGCGCTTGGTTACTTACCAAACTGATGCGCACGGACAACCGGTTAATGCCGTTTTAGTCGAAGAAACCTGTGACATTGCTCGTGAACTCTATCTTGGTGCGGTGGTTGATAGAGCAACACGCCGCGTGGTGATTATGGCTTCTACTGAAGGTGGCGTGGAGATTGAAAAAGTTGCGGAAGAAACGCCTGAGAAGATCTTCAAAGTAGTTGTTGATCCTTTAGTTGGTGTTATGCCATTTCAAGCGCGTGAAGCAGGGTTTAAATTAGGTTTAGATGATGCACAAATTAAGCAATTTACCCATTTAATGCTGGGCTTGGGTAAAATGTTTGTTGAATGTGATTTAAGCCTTTTAGAAATCAACCCATTAGTCGTCACTCAAGCAGGACAATTGATTTGCCTGGACGGTAAAATCAACATTGATGCTAATGCTTTATATCGTCAACCTAAGCTAAAGAGCATGCGTGATACCTCGCAAGAAGATGAGCGTGAAAACCGTGCTAGCGATTGGGAATTAAATTATATACCGCTTGATGGTTCAATTGGTTGTATGGTCAATGGCGCCGGTTTGGCGATGGCAACTATGGACGTGATTAAGCTTCATGGTGGTGAGCCAGCAAACTTCCTAGATGTTGGTGGTGGTGCAACTAAAGAGCGAGTAAGTGAAGCGCTAAAAATTATTTTATCTGATGAAAAAGTTAAAGGTATTTTAGTCAATATTTTTGGTGGTATCGTTCGTTGCGACCTCATTGCAGACGGTATTCTCGCTGCGGTGAAAGAAGTGGACGTAAAAATCCCTGTAGTAGTCCGACTTGAGGGTAATAATGCCCAATTAGGCGCTGATATTTTAAATAAGAGCGATTTAAACGTAATTGCTGCAACCAGTTTAACTGATGCTGCGAAGAAAATTGTGGCGGCTGTTGCGTAATTATTATTGCTATAGAGCGATTGCCCGTACTCATTAAGTGTGGTCGGGCTTTAAACTAAATTTCGAGGTTAACAATGAGTGTATTAGTTAATAAACAAACCAAAGTATTGTGTCAGGGATTTACTGGCAAGCAAGGAACTTATCATTCAGAACAAGCGATTGCGTACGGTACACGTATGGTTGGTGGTGTAACACCAGGTAAAGGTGGTCAAACGCATTTAGGTTTGCCTGTATTTAATACCATGCGCGAAGCGGTTGAAGCAACGAAAGCGGAAGCCAGTGTGATTTATGTACCTGCACCATTTTGCAAAGATTCGATTATTGAAGCTGCTGATTCAGGGATTCAGTTAATTGTTTGTATTACTGAAGGCGTGCCTGTATTAGATATGCTGGAAGTAAAAGTTTACCTAGAAAATAATACCCAAGCACGTTTAATCGGTCCAAACTGCCCAGGAATTATAACTCCAGGTGAATGCAAAATTGGTATTATGCCTGGTTCTATTCATTTACCAGGTAAAGTAGGGATTGTTTCGCGTTCTGGTACATTAACGTATGAAGCCGTAAAACAAACCACCGATAAAGGGTTTGGCCAAAGTACTTGTATTGGTATTGGTGGTGACCCAATTCCAGGAACTAACTTTATTGATGCTTTAGCTTTATTTGAGCAAGACCCACAAACACAAGCCATCATTATGGTTGGTGAGATTGGTGGTTCTGCAGAAGAAGAAGCAGCTGAATACATTAAATCACACATCAGCAAGCCAGTTGTTTCCTACATTGCTGGAGTAACTGCTCCTGCAGGTAAACGTATGGGCCATGCGGGTGCGATCATTTCTGGTGGTAAAGGTACGGCTGCTGAAAAATATGCTGCTCTAGAAGCTGCTGGCGTGCGTACAGTACGTTCACCGGCTGATTTAGGTGATGCTATTGCTGAAGTAACTGGTTGGTAGTAATTAAAAAGAGAGATATAAGCTGACACGCCCTACTCTCCTTTTTATGCATAGGCATCAAGTTAAGTAAAAATCCTTTGCCTACTTTCCGCGGACAAGCCGAGGAGCGTAGGAATAGGGCTTAGCTTGACGTTTATGCTCCTTTCCAGGAGAAGGGAGTGGTTAGTCTTTACTCGAAATGGTTGTGCCCCTAATCTTCTTTCGCAAATGGGAGAAGGAATTTAGGATTCTCTATACCCTCATTTTTAAGGTGTTTCATGACTAATTTCCGAAGCATTGCCGATATAAGACGCGACTATGGTGAATTAAATTTAGATGAAAATGTGATTCCTCAGGATCCCATTGCTCAATTTCAGCTTTGGTTTGAAGATGTTTTGAAAAATGAAACCAATGATCCGACAGCCATGATCTTGTCTACTGTAGATAATAAGGGACATCCAGATTCCCGGGTGGTTTTATTAAAGGGTATTGAGGCCGGAAACTTTCTGTTTTACACCAATTATCAAAGTGCAAAGTCAAAGCAAATGCAGAATAAGCCTTACGCAGCACTTAATTTTTACTGGCCACACATGGCAAGACAAGTGCGTATACGTGGAGCTGTGCAGCAGGTGAGTAATGAACAATCAGATCGTTATTTTTTATCAAGACCTATTAAAAGCCAGTTTAGTGCTATCATTTCACCGCAGAGCCATGAAATTACTAATCGTGCAGCATTGGAAAATTCATTAAATGACCTGATTCAACAACATGGCCAAGAAGCTGTGATCCGTCCTGACTATTGGGGGGGGTATAAGGTGATTCCTGATGAAATTGAGTTTTGGCAAGGAAGAGACAATCGTTTACACGATCGCATTCATTATTATCGGCAACATGGGCAATGGCAACATCACCGCCTGGCACCTTAATCCGATTGTTTATTTCCCGGGCTTTATGCGTTAAAGTAGGCGCAGTTTCAACAAGGGATTCATCATGTCAAATTTCAGAGCAATTACTTTCTTTGGGCAAACTCAAACGAATTTACAAAGAAGCTCTAACTTACTCGGCTTAAATTATAGTATGAGAGCTCTTCCTTATTATTCACCAAAGTATCATGGGCTTGCTCTAGTCTATCCTCTTGCTCATGCTGCGCATGCAATAAGGGATCTTTTTAAAATTGCCGAGGGTGGATTGCTTTTTATTCATGCATTGTTTAATGAGCCTGAAACATCAATTCCTACTGTAGTTAAAGGTGTGGCAGCAAGCGTAGGCAGCCTTGTTTACAATTGCTTGGATATTGCAATGTCATTAATTAGCTTTGTCACCCGAACAATAAGCACTCTTTTACAGCTGGGTTATACTTCTTCTTATAGAGAATCCTTCAATCAAGAGAACATAGTAGAATACTTGGTTGGCGCTGTGGTAGTTGGTGTTGTCGATTGTATTTTAATGTCGCAAGAAGAAGACCTGGCGTCGAATACTCTGTTAATGTAATTAAGGTCATCGGATAGTCGAATTCAATCCTTCAAATTCGGGTTTCACACTACCGTGAATACAGTCTCTTGATGAATTTTTACAGTTTTTTATTTAACGGCAAAATTTGCCGGCGAACATGAAATTTTTGCCTTATAGTTATTATCAGCGAAATGTAGGTTGGGTCATTTGACCCAACAGCAGTACGCATCAGCAATGTCTCACGATAATGAATAGAGAATATTGGGTCAATTGCCTAACCTAAAATTCCGTATAAATTGAAGCGTTTTTCGATCCTTCCTAATAAAAAATATTAATATTCAGCATGTTAAATTATTAATTCAGGAAAAAAATAAATTTGGCCTGGTAATTGCATCTCTATATATAGAAATCATAAAAGGGAAATGAGTTCTGATGTTTTGGCTTTAATTGTCAAGAATTAGTAAATGTTTTCACTTTGGATGTTTAGCGAAGTTTAAAGTCGTAAAATTGTTTTAAGTGTAGATATTATCAGCATGTAGACGATAAAATTCGCACACAGATTTAATAGGTACACAACTTGGAGTAGTCACAGTTGAACTTAGGAAAATATATACTGGATACATAAATTGAGGGTACAATCATGAACGACACGACAGCCTTACTACCATACATTAAATTACGCTTTAACATTGAACATCCACATTATGAAGAGAGTTATGCATTTGGTTATGAATCTGCATTAGCTTATGCGGCAGAAGAAGATAATCCTTTTCCAGCAGGCTCTCAGGAAGCGGCACATTGGTTAGAAGGCTGGTGGGACGCGTTAGCTGGGGATGAGCCCTTATTTGATATCAGTTCTTATGTTGGCGAAGAAACTGCTGTCGCTAAAGAAGCTGCTGCCAATGATCAGCGATATTGCCACAAGCATAGTTTCTTATCGTTAGTTATTGAAATTAGTGGCGCAATCGCGGCATCTGCGTTGGTTGGTTATCAATTATTTGAATTGGTCGCTTAATTAGTTAATGTTGTGTGAAAGTTGGGTCAAACGACCCAACCTACATTATTAGGTTGTCCATGGGGTAATCGATATTGTTTTTAATCTTTAAAAAATTTTAACACCATCGAACGCATTCTTGCTGTTTCTGATGGGTTAAATTCCTTATAAGTATCGCTACCTATATTAAGGCATACAGTAACCTGCTCACCAAGCCCCTTAAGTAAATCCACTCCAGATAATTTCAGTAAATTAATCTTAGCAGCTATATCTCCTGCCCAGGCATCGAGGTAGTGCATTTCCGTAAATACGGGCAGGAATACATCCTTGCTCTCCTGGAGAAATAAGACTTTTGGTTGTTCGTCTTCAGTAGTTTGTTCTACAGGAATAATAAAGTTGGCCTTGATAAACTCCAGATAAGCTTTGTTGGCTTCTTTAGTATTTCCAGAAGAATCAAGTGCTTCTTTGATGGCGTGGTCGAGTGCATGCATATTCAGAATATCTTTGGAAGTATAAAAGAATGATTATAACCGAGTCTGGTCCTTATTAAAATCAAATCAAACTATGTGTTGAAATAAATGACAGCAACAGTATAATGTAGATTTTGTTTTGTTGATTTATTTGTCATATTTTGACTATTTATGGCAAGTAGGAGTTTTGTTTTTTGATGCATAAATGCCCGGCAAGGATCCTTTGACTGAGCTTATAAAACAAGGCGAATTAGGGCTTTATAAAGTAGAGATTTTATGAACAAAATAAATGATTCTAAAGTAGAGATGTATAACAGTAAGAGTTATTTAGGAGTTGCTTGGTTAGTTTGGGGTTTAGCGGCCGCATTTTATTTTTCTGATTATTTAGCACGCGTTGCCCCTGGAGTAATGCACCGATATTTGCAAATTGATTTTGGCATCAATGAAGCCGGTTTCGGGATCTTAACCGCCTCATTTTATATTCCCTATATTTTCATGCAAATCCCGGTTGGGCTCACCGTTGATCGTTTAAGTATCCGTGGCTTATTAACTGTCATGTCATTAATAACGGCATTTGGGTGCTGTGTTTTTGGTCTTGCTGATGGTTTATTTATGGGCTCAGTAGGGCGTATGCTGATTGGTTTTAGTGCGGCATTTGCCTTTGTTTGTTCTTTACGTTTAGCTACATCCTGGTTTCCACCAACTATGCTTGGTTTATTAGCCGGTTTAACGCAAGCGCTTGGAATGTTAGGCGCTGCTGCAGGTGAAGCACCTGTTTCTTTCTTAGTAAGTACTGTGGGCTGGCGCCACAGTATGTTAATCATTGCCTTTTTATTTATTGCTTTAGCTGGTCTATTGTATCAATTTGTACAAGATACTCCAGGTGGTTATCGCAGCGAGGCGCATTCAGTTAATCGACTCAGTATTTTACAAAGTTTAAAAATTATCTTGTCATGCAAACAAACCTGGCTTAATGCCTTGTATGCAGGGTTTTTATTTGGCCCCACGGCAGTAATTGGTGAGGCGATTGGACCTGCTTATTTACAATTTGGTCGTGGACTAGGGGCTCATGCTGCCGCTTTTGCTACAGGCTTAATTTTTATTGGTTGGGGAATTAGTGGTCCATTGTCGGGTTGGCTCTCTGATAAAATGGGACGTCGTAAACCGCTTATGATTCTTTCCGCCGCCTGTGGTATTGTCTTTACATCTTTATTTGTGTTCAGTCCAAATCTTAGTCAAAATACCGCGTACTTAATTTTCTTTGTGTTTGGCTTAACAAATACTGGCGTTGCTATTGCTTATGCTGTTTCCACTGAATTGCACGATCGCAATGTGGTAGGAACATCAATTGCGTTTACCAATATGATTTCGATTTTTGTGGGGGCTTTATTGCAACCTTTGGTTGGACGGTTAGTCGACATGGTTTCTGGGGCTCGCGCATATAATGTTGAATCCTTACTGTTGTCTGATTTTCAGGCGGGTTTAAAGCTGCTACCGCTGTGCTCTTTAATTGCCTTGATTTTAGCATTTACCGTTAAAGAAACTTATTGTAAGCCAGTTAAAAAATCTTGATTTTAGTTTAATCTTTACAGCCTGCAGGGGGGGTAGGGTGATGATTATGGCCGGTACATTTTAAGTGTCACTAGCAACACCTTCATCGCCCCTTGCTTCACGCCACCGTCTCTCCAGAGGGCGAAGGAATTTCCTTAGCCCAACAGTTATAAAGCCTTTACTTTGATTTCCGATAACATGGTTAACTCATTCATTTTTATTTAGGTTTAAATTAACTCATTTATCGTACTACTCTGTTATTTACTGATATACTTTACGTTGCAGTTTTGTTTGCGAGCGAATTACTAACATGGAGAACACAATGAAAAAATTGGCAGGATTAGTGATTATCCTGGCCGCTTTAGTTTTAGGCGGATATTATGGTATGGGGGTTCTTACTGAGAAAACAATCAGAAAGAATATTGAGGTAATCGACCAATCGAACGGATTGCATGCTGAACTTGAGCAATACGATCGTGGTTTATTTAGCTCTGAAGCCAAAATTAAATGGCAATTGCATATTCCTGAGCGTGTAGTAACCGATGCAAACGGACAACCTCAAACAGTTCCTGCGCAAGATTACACTACGGAAATGCCACTTACGATTCACCATGGTCCGGTTATTTATTCTAATAATCACGTACGTTTTGGACTGGGGTATGCGGAATCAGTGTTCCCATTTCCACACCAATATGATGCGCAGTTTGATTCAACATTCACCAAAGAATCGGACAAACCACAATTGGATTTAAGTATTTTCGTAAATTACTTCAATCAAAGTACACTTGATTCGCAAGTTCCTGCATTTAAACTGTTTGCTAAAGATGGCAATGGTCGTTTTGAATGGTTAGGAATGAATGCAACAACCACTATGTCCTCTGAAATGAAGAAGGTTGGTGGTACTATCAATCTTGATGGGATACACATCGTTAAAGATGATGCTACAGTTGATTTAGGTAAAGTATCCACTGATTATGACTTACATGAAACCTTAGCTGGATTGTACCTGGGTGATGCAAACTTTAATTTGCCAACACTGAGCATGGTTGTCAAAGGGCAAAAGATGTTTGAGATTGCTGATCTGGCTATAAAATCAGACAGTGATATTGAACAGCATCTTTTTAATACCA
The DNA here is from genome assembly GCA_963844185.1 of uncultured Gammaproteobacteria bacterium. Lineage (GTDB taxonomy): Bacteria > Pseudomonadota > Gammaproteobacteria > Legionellales > Legionellaceae > Legionella. The sequence continues at coordinate 502,732 of CAWJMX010000002.1, read as the reverse complement.
ATTTTACCATTACTGTAAAATCGATATTTGCTAATGCAAAAAACTATGGTCCTGGTGTCTTAGAAGTTGCGTTAAGAAATCTTGATGCGGATGTGTTGGCTAAAATAAATCAACAAGCCGCAGCGATGCAAAATGGAACCGATGCGCAGCGTCAACAAGCCGTTATTGCATTGCTTCCTGAATTACCAAAATTATTTAGCCAAGGTGCTGAATTTGAAATTTCTAAGCTTAGCCTGGTAATTCCTCAAGGTACGATTGATGGCAGTCTTTTTGTTTCATTACCTAAAAGTGATAATGTGAATCCATTCGATTTAATGCAAAAAATTCATGGTAAGGCGAAATTGCAAGTTCCAGCGGCTGCGGTGAAAGAATTAATGCAGCAATCAGTGGCGCAACAAATTGCCAAACAACCAGATTTCCAACAAACCTTGGTACAACAATTACAACCGATTCAGAGCGGTTCAACTCAGACGGCACCAAGTACTGATCAAGTTGCATCGATGCAAGCAGACAAACAATTGAGCGCATTACAACAAACAGGTTTGATTGTAGCCCAAGGAACTGATTACTTAGTGGAGGTCTCTTTGGATCAAGGAAAATTCACTGTTAATGGAAAACCTTTTGATTCTTCAATGTTGAAATTCTAAGAATAGTTCTAATTTTCAATAAGGTAGACTTCAAAAGTTTACCTTATTGAGGATTTAACGGGATTTTTTAATTGGTGAGTGCTAATGACAAGGGGATTATATGTTGATTTTTAACGTAGTTTTTTCAGTTCTACCCTTGTCTCACACTGCTTGATTCGGTAATATACTGTTTTTAAAAGGAGGAGCTAATAATAATGACAACAATCAGTAATGAAGTAGTGGATACCACCGCTTCACTAGCCGAGAGCGTAACACATTCAGTACAAAAATATTTTTCAGAGCTTAAGGGAACTGATCCTGTTGACTTATACCAGTTTGTACTTGAAGAAATTGAGACGCCTCTATTTCGCGCAGTAATGGAACACTGTAAGTACAATCAGTCACGAGCTGCAATTATGCTGGGAATTAGTCGTGGAACATTAAGAACTAAGTTACGACGTTATTTTGATGATAAATATGTTGGTACGCGTGATTAATTGAATTTAAAAAACAAAAAAGGGAGCTAATGCTCCCTTTTTTGTTTTTTACTATTGCTTACGCTTATTTTAACGCCATGACGCAATGGAAGGTGGTTTGGCTAGGGCGTAAGTATATTTCTGAAAAATAATGCGCTATAAGCGTATATAGAGCGTATGCTGGTTCTGTTTATCAAATAGCGTTGAGTTAAGTCGGATGAGTACAACTCATTGGTAGGTTGGTGCTAAACGCAGTGCAGCCCAACACATGGAGGTCGCTGGGTTTCGCAAGATCAGCACCAACGTACCTTGGATCTAATTAAATGGCAATATGGATGGGACTGACCGGCGCCCCCCTTTTCGATTAACAGAAGAGGGGCCCCCTGCATAGAGGATAGAATGTAGGATTGCTTTTTGTTACTCAGCAAACATAGAGCTAACAGACTCTTCGATATTTACGCGTTTAATCGCTTGTGCCAGCATATCGGATAGGCTAACTACGCGAATTTTATCGCAAGCACGCGCTTCATCAGACAAAGGAATTGTGTCTGTAATTACTACTTCATCAAGTCCAGAATTTTTAATATTTTTAACTGCAGGTCCGGATAAAACAGGATGGGTTATATACGCTCTAACGCTTTTAGCTCCGTTTTTCTTAAGCTCATGAGCTGCAGAACAAAGAGTACCGGCTGTATCAACAATATCATCAATAATGATGCAGTTCTTATTGGCAGGCTCGCCAATGATGTGCATGACTTCTGATTTATTGGGGCCACTGCGGCGCTTATCAATAATGGCTAATTCAGCATCTTCAATGCGTTTTGCAACGGCACGAGCACGCACCACGCCACCAACATCTGGAGAAACAACCATAATGTTTTGTAGATTTTGTTTGGTAATGTCTTCAAGTAAGATCGGTGTTGAATAGACGTTGTCTACAGGCATGTAGAAGAAACCTTGAATCTGATCGGCGTGCAAGTCAACAGTAAGAACACGACATATACCAACAGAGGCCATCATGTCTGCGACAATTTTTGCGGTAATAGGAACTCGCGCGGAACGCACACGACGGTCTTGGCGGGCATAACCAAAATAAGGAACTACAGCGGTGATACGCGCAGCTGAGGATCTTCTTAAGGCATCGGCCATGGCTAGAAGTTCCATCAGGTTATTATTTGATGGATTACATGTAGATTGGATTATAAAAACGTCGCGACCACGGACATTTTCTAGAATTTCAATCATCGTTTCGCCATCGCTGAATGTACCAACGGTCGCTTTGCCTATAGGCAATTGTAAATGAGAGGAAATTTTTTGTGCTAGTTCCGGATTAGCATTACCGGTAAATATCATCATTGTGGACATGTGTAAAAAGCCTTAGATTTAGGTTCATCTAACTTAAACACATAGCAGAAGACAGCCGAAAAGATATTATTATTATTTGAGCACCAACAAGAATGCATCCTTCTAGGTTATCTTCTGCTGTCTGTTTACTTGTGAATCAACAAGAAAAGTGGCAGGGGTGCTAGGATTCGAACCTAGGTATGCAGGGATCAAAACCCTGTGCCTTACCGCTTGGCGACACCCCTAAAAATTGCAGATTCTAAAAAAACTTCCGTTAGTTAATAAAAGCTTTCATCCCTGCGATGTGCTGCGTATTTTGCAGGTGTTTTGTGTCTATGTCAACTTTGAAAGCAATAATTTTTCGTATTTTTTTTATTTTTATTAAAAGATGTGAGCCATTGGCTTCTTGCTTGTAAAATTGGTTCAATTTATAACCAAGAAGCCGGTGGTTTTAATTTATTACACTAGGGGCTGTTGACATTTCACATTGGCAACCACAGAAGTGTACAGGCCATAGCAACTACGGATGTGTAGTTGCGCTTTAATTTATCAAATCTTGTTGCAAGAGCACGAAAATGTTTTATCCTCGCGAACAAATTTTCAACTAAATGTCTGTATTTGTACAGACACCAATCCATATCTGCATTACCTTTTTTAGAATTGTTCTTTCGGGGAATAACTGGAACAGATGATTTTTTACGAATAGCCTCCCGAACCTCTTCGCTGTCGTATCCTTTATCAGCGATAGTAAAATCTGCTTTGGGTAGTTTTTCAATAAACTCTGGGGCAACTTTGCAATCATGAACTTCGCCACCTGTTATATCAAAATCAATAGGTAATCCATGTGCATCAACAGCCATATGAATCTTTGTTGTATTGCCCCCTCTGGATTTCCCGATAGCCTGATGTTCTTCAGAGGCTGCGCCAGCACTGTGTTGATGGGCTTTAATGATGCTGCCATCTATAAACTCCCACTCTAGATCAGGCTCTTGTATAAGGGCTTTAAAAATGAGCATCAATTTGCCTTTTGATGACCAGCGATTAAATTTTTGAACGATTGTATTCCAGCGACCAAATTCTTTTGGGAGGTCTCTCCAAGGACAACCAACACGCATTCGATACAGCATTCCCTCTGTCATTTTACGCAAATTGGGCTTGTGATAAATCGCATGTTCGCGCATTATTGTCCTCAGCTTTGACCAATGCTCGTCAGTGAGCATACGTCTAGCCATTGCAAACTCGTTTTGTTCTTGTGTGAGAGCTTGAATTCTACGAGTTTGCCCTTATTCTTCAATGGGTTAACGATGAAATGTCAACAGACCCTAGACAAATTAATTATTTTTAAACCGACCAATTTTTAATAATGACCTTTATCATGACCCCATTTCCTTCAAGACGGATGATTCCTGGTAGATCCGCACCTTTGACCGAGGTAAAATTTCCGAAGGCTATGTTATAGCCACTTTGTTTTAATTGAACTAGGTGGTTATATTGATCATGTTGTTCAGAGTTTACTTTGCCCGGAGCTGGCAAACCTCTAACCCAATAATAAAGATTATTTACTGGAAGTCTGATGCCTGTTTGTTTTTGCAGCAATTCATCGGCATTAGTTGCACTAATTTTTTTAGGCCCATCTTGGTAGGTAACGGTATTGCCGCTTTTATTAATTAGTACCGTACCGGCACCTAGAGGGCCCATTAAACGAAGGTGGTATGAGTTCGGGCCATTTTGCACCCAATTCATGACAGCAGACCAACCCTTGGATTTATTTTTGGCGGCTATGGCGCCACGAATCTCCCAGGATGAAATCGTTTTTGTTTTCTCTTTACGTTGCTCTACAGGGATTACTTTATTAAGTGTAGTGGGTTGTTGGGGCTCCATGACCGGTCTTGGTGGCGCACAAGCCGTCAATAAGCAAATTGGAATGACAATAAAGCGTTTTAGATTATCCATGTTCACCTCAAGTCCATTAGTGTAGTTTTTCGATTAACAATACGCTAGACTGTTGGGCTATGCAATCAGTCTTAAATAATATGAAAACAAAAGCAATCTATCCTGGCACCTTTGATCCAGTGACCAATGGTCATGTGGATATTATAGGACGTGCTGCTAAAATTTTTCCAGAGCTTATTGTTGCTGTTGCTAGCAATAATGCCAAACGTCCTCTTTTCCCGTTGGAAACCCGAATTCGATTCCTAGAAGAGGCAGTGGCTCATTTACCTGGGGTTCGGGTAATGGGCTTTGATAATTTATTAATTGATTTTGTGCAAGAGCAAAAAGCAGAAGTTATTTTACGCGGTTTACGCGCGGTTTCTGATTTTGAATATGAGTTTCAATTAGCGGGGATGAACCGAAAATTATATAAAGAGGTAGAAACTCTTTTTTTAACCCCGTCAGAAAATTTAATGTTTATCTCTTCTACCTTAGTGCGAGAAATCGCGCTTTTAAATGGTGATATTTCTCAATTTGTTCCTCCTTGCGTTGTTAAGGAATTAGAAAAGAGACAAAGTAATCATGGGTCTTTATAGTCGTAAAGGTAGTTTTTTTGGGGGAATTACACTAATTATCAGTTGTGTATTCCCGTTCACGACAATCGATGCAAAACAAGTATACAGTCATCCCCCTGGTTATGCCGTTGCTACAGCAAATCCTTTAGCAACGAATGCCGCGTTAGAAATGTTGGCTCAAGGTGGTAATGCTTTTGATGCGGGTGTGGCCGCCGCTGCGGTATTAGCGGTGGTTGAGCCTTATCATTCAGGGCTGGGCGGTGGTAGCTTTTGGTTATTGCATCAAGGGGATCAGCGTAAAAATATCTTTGTTGATGCGCGTGAAACGGCGCCTGCGGCGGCACAGAAAAATATGTATTTAGATGCTGACGGTAAAATTATTCCCGGCTTATCTTTAAATGGTGGTTTAGCCGCCGCAATTCCTGGCCAACCTGCTGCACTCGCTTATATCGCTAAAAACTATGGGCGCTTATCCTTGGAAAAATCATTGGCTCCAGCTATCAAATTAGCTGAGGAAGGATTTTTAGTCGATAAGCAGCTCAGTCGATTTTTACATCGAAGTGATCGGCTCGAACAAATTAAAAAATATTCCGCTACAGCGGCAATATTTTTGCAGAATGGACGTCCCTATGAAATTGGTGAGCGTTTGGTGCAAGCCGATTTAGCAAAAACATTAAAATTGATTGCTACAAAAGGGGAGCAAGGGTTTTATTCTGGGGCAGTGGCACAGCAATTAGTGCAAGGCGTTAATGCGGCTGGTGGCAAATGGGTGCTTGCTGATTTAGCTCAATATCAGGTGAAACTCCGTGAGCCTTTAGTTGGTGCCTACCATAACCTGTTAATTATTACCGCCCCGCCGCCTTCGGCAGGGGGGGTAGCTTTATTAACCATGTTGAATATTCTTTCGCACTATCCTTTAGCCTCATATACTAAGGTGCAATGGATTCATTATGTCGTTGAATCCATGCGTTTGGCCTATTGGCAGCGCGAAGAGTTTTTAGGTGATCCCGATTTTGAGACCGTTCCCGTAGAAAAATTAATTTCTGCAGGCAATGCCAAGCAATTAAGTTCTTTAATTCCTGCACATAAAGCGATTCCCAGTAAGGTTTTACAGGGGCCGACCACTAATCCAGGCAAAATGACCAATACTACTCATATGTCGATTATGGATGCTGACGGAAATCGTGTTGCCGCGACCATGACGGTAAATTATATTTTTGGTTCCAGTGTTGTTGCCGCAGGAACTGGGGTGTTACTCAATGATGAGATGGATGATTTTACCGCAAAAGTAGGTGAAGAGAATGTTTTTGGCATTGTCGGTACGGAGAAAAATGCGATTGCTGCGGGCAAAAGACCTGTATCCACGATGACACCGACCTTTCTTGAGACACCGGGACGCGTTGCTATTTTAGGGACACCGGGGGGAAGTCGCATTGCGACAATGGTTCTGCTTGCCTCGTTAATCTTTCATGATGATTTTGGTGCAATTAGCATGGTTTCAGGGATGCGTTTTCATCACCAATTTTTGCCGGATGCCTTGCAGTTTGAACCCGATACTTTTTCACCAGCAGTTCAAGAGGCATTAAAGGCAATGGGTTATGCCTTGATGCCATTAGAGCAATATTATGGAGATATGCAGGCGATTACCTGGGATAAGGATACTAATATATTAACTGCAGCATCGGATCCGCGTGGTATTGGTTTATCCGCTTCTGTGGTGGCGAATACGGGTGGTTATGGTGTGAAATATTAGCTAGAGCGCGCCGATAACTATGGGATTGAGGCATCTGTCTCAATCCCATAGTTATCGAATAACGAGGTCCTACATTGCTTGACAATGTGCGTATTAATTCGCCATAATATGGCCTGTTTTTTGCCTTCCTGTTTTTAAGGGGTTCATTGTGTCCTCGTCGTATACTAGTATTTTTGATAGCTCAACAATTATCACCAGAAAAGATTTATGCGCTGTGTTAAATTTGGATATGTCACGACCAAATTTAAAATTTAGTGAGGCAGAAATTAAAAAAGCCTATAGAATACGCGCCTTGCGATTTCATCCTGATTCACAATTAAGATTTGCTCCGCCTATTCCAATTGAAACATGTAATGTATTGGTAAATGATATTGTCTTGGCAAAGGACTATATGCTTGAGGGCAAAGATAATATTCCTGGAAAAGCGTTTGTGGAAAAATCGCAGAATTTTGCGGCAAATGATTCGCTTGCTATGGTCATCGGTGCACTAAATGCCCTTAAAGCCGGAGCAACCACGCTGGCATTTGCAGTTCCCTGGTTAAGTCGTTTTAGTAATAATTATTTAATGATTGGCTTAATGTCTACTTTTTTAAATGGGCAATTAAATTTACGCTATATTAATCTCTTGTCAAAGCCATTGGCAGCTATTCGTCCTCTTTTGCAAGAGGTTGATGGCAGCACAGTCGTTGATTTTTTGCGTCGTCTTAAAAGCGCTTTGGCTGCTAACGATAATTTGGATCTAGAGAGGTTAATTAACGAGTTAAAAACGAAATTACCCAAATCAATGACTGAGCATCCCCAATTCGATATCTTGTTGGTGACTATTAAAGAAACAGGCACGGAGTTAAACAAATTATTGGATGATGCATTTATCGATCATGTACAACATATATTGAAATTTTGGCCACAATTTATCGTGAATGCGCCTTCCTGGAAGCATATTATAGGGGTCTATTTTACTTCGTTAATCATCACTTCAAGCAATATGCTTAATACATTGAATGCATTGAAAGTAATCATCGACGTAATCCTGGAACAAAAAGGTATATTGGCTTTAGTGTTAACGGCCTTACCGTTAACACTGCTAAGTGCAGTGATGTTACCGCTAAGTATTCTGTCGCAAGCCTTTAAGCAGCTGGCTTGGATTGCGCTGAAAGCAGCTTATCAAATATTGGTTAATGGTTTTAGTTTAGTAGTTTCGGCTATTAATTTACTACGATCACTTTCAGCCGATAGCGATAAATCTTTTTCCCGAGAAGCTTTTGTTTTACTTGAGAGCATGTTTAATCTTACAGTGCGTTTGAGTATTAATATACTTGTTGGTGGATTGGACGCCATGATTTATATTCTTACAAGTAAAAGCCCACTAAGTTCTTTATTGGATTCTATTAATGTAACTTTTGACGCTTTATTTAACCATTTACGACCTGAGAGTAGATTTATTAAGATAGAAGCAGATGCTCGAGTGTTAGGTAGAATACCAGTACCAGACGTGACTCACGAACCACTACCCGCTGCGACTCAAGAACCACCAGCTTTTGCTTTCTTTACCAATCCAAATTTACCACTGCATAATCAAGAAGATTTGTGGTTAAACCAGCTTTTAGCCGGTTTGACTCGCCAGGATGGACTTGATGAAAATGTACCTACTTCTCCTGCAATGACGATGTAATAATAAACCTTGTGGTTCAATCATCATTTTTCCTCAGCCCCCTAAATGGGGGGCTGAAGCGAAAAGTACTAGGAACTATTGTTCTATTTAGGCAGTAAAACCTATTTACCCATTAGCTCGTTGATTGCCTCACGGGTTTGCGCAAGCAACTCACCTTTATTGGCTACAGTAAATTTAGATGCGTCGATGGGTTTACCAACATGTATTTCTGCTTTTTGATTTAAATGGATGTTGAATGTACGGGCTGGAAGAATATTGTTAGCGCCTCTAATGCCTATGGGGATAATTGTCGCTTTTGCCTCAATTGCGGTAACAAACGAGCCTTTTTTAAATGGACCTAATGTACCATCTTTGGAGCGTGTGCCTTCGGGAGCAACCCAGATAACAATGCCGCTTTCCATTAATTCTTTTGCATAGGCTAAATCTTTAATTGCCTGATACCTACTTTTACGATCGATAAAAGGAAACTCAGCAGCTGCCATTGCTTTGCCCAGCACCGGAATTTTAGACAGTTCTTTTTTTGCCAACATACGAATCGAGCAATGGGGAAATGCTTTAAAGCTCAGGGGAATATCGTAGGCACTGGAGTGATTACACATGAGTATCGTTAATTTTCCTGGCTCAGGTTGTATATTGTATGGGTTTACGACTTTATATTTTACTTGCACTTTATTGAGTAGTTGGTCGACCCAATGATGAATGCTTTTATCGGTCCATAGCCTGGTGAGCGTACTGAAATAATATTTACAGATACAGCGTAAACAGGTAATTGCCGTATAATAAAACAAGGTAAAGATAATCCATGTGGTTTTTAATTGGTTTAATTTCATTATCGTGGGGGCCCTTAAATGAGTGGGTAATATGGCCTACGTCAGCACAATTGCCTAGATGGTTTTATCTGGGCAATTAGTTTTTAACGAAAGCTGAATGTTCTTTGGAAAAAGCCTGGTGTTTCAGTGGGTAGCTCATGTACATTAAATCCCTTGCTCATGATTTTTTCTGCATTCCATCGTTCTTTCATATGATCATTATAGTTCGTAAGATGTAACCAACCCACATTGTTTATTTCTGTTATTGCCGCATCATTTTGTTTCTCATCCTCTACAAGAGTATAATAATGGGCACGATAGTAGGGATTTTTGGGCATAAGTTCAGTCGCTTTTTTGAAGAGCGGTTTTGCATCTGCTTTTTTTTCTTCAAAATAAAGCATGGTATCTGCCAGCAAATAGTAAGCCTTCGCCATGGGGGCACGCATTTCATCTTGTTTTTCCATCGGCTTATTGAGTTCAATAAACGTTTTTAGATTTTTTTTCAGTGCGGTAATTTCTATTTGATGCTGTTCTGCAAATTTTCTTCGCTCTTCCCAGTATTCGCAGCGAAGTGGGACGCCAAGTTTAATAATCAAGCAATCAATTTTACGTTGTACTAATTGATTAAAAATGCTGATTTTAATTTTGTTTAAGTCTTTTTGATCGGGATTTAATTTACATTCGTTTAAATAGTTTTGTGCTCTATCCAGTTGCTCTAAGTCAGCCTGTGCTAAGTCTGGATGCAGTATTTCATCAATTGTTATTAGCGTTTCGGCACCATCTAGAATCGCTCGAAAAAGCCTGCTGGCATCTTGGGGTTGGAGATGCGTTCGTTTTTTGGCGAGGACTATTTGTTTTTCTGAAGCTTCTTGAGCCTGTTGTGTATTTTTATGGGCTAATTCGGTCGTTATAATCTTTTTATTACTCACTAATTCAGCATCATAGTACTTTACCAAAAGATCTAAATCGTTCTTATTAAATTGATAACAAGGATTTTGCATATAAAGAGCTTCTGCATCTTGAAAACGTTTTTCTTTGATTGCGCTCGAAAACTGAAAAAGACCCCATTCTTCTTTCATTACCATTGCATGCATTGTATTGTCTTGCTCTAGAACCTTGGGCTCAAGGCTAACTGCATGTGTTAACAGGGGTAGCATCTGATTACCCATAAAAATTTTACTGATTGACCACTTATCGCGTTCTTTTTGGGCCTCAGTTAAATAGAACTGTGCGACTTTCATTCTTAATGCAGGATAATTTTTTAAGTGGGTCAATTGCTCTGAAACGTCAAAATTATCTTTTATGTATTTAATTGCTGCAGCGTGTTCCTCGGTGTTTGCTGATGAGGCTAAGGCCTCAATTAATTTAAGTGCTTTGTTTAAGGCCGCAGGATCCTTTGTTATTTGTATGAAATAAAATTCAATGAACAAGGGTTTGAATTTTGTGTCAACTTCAGGATCCCATATCAATGCTTCGTGGCAAACTTTATGGTTTAAGGGGGGATTTCGTTGTTCTCGCTTCATAAGGGCATAAGCATAATGGGAGGCGAATTTACTGGGTATGGCATGTGACTGGACAGGGTTTTGCGCGGTGTTCAGCAGGTAATGAATGGCTCTATTAATGAGTGCATCGTTTTGAGGATCAATTGTTGGTAGCAATGTATGGAGGGCTTCGTTTACGAAAACTTGGCCGAAAGGATAATTTTCCGGGTTGGTTGACGCTAGGGGAGGGACGTCTTCGGAATGATTTTTGTAATGACTTACTAGCAGATGTTGCAGGGTTGTCGAATTTTCACGATTTTTGATGGTGTTTACTAAATTTATAAAGCCATGAGAGATGATTGGGGGCGAAATGGCATTAAGTGTTTTAGAGTAAAAGCCTTTTAAATAACCGGCATAAGCAATTTTGGCACAAGTCATTTCAACTTTACTGGCGCTGCAATGGTTGTCAAACCCCAGCCACCCTCTAACGCGTTCAAATAAAACGCGCAACTTACCTACTTTAGTCACGTTGATGCCATCAGTATATAAGCACTCTCGGGGATGTTGACTTAACTCATTCCAGAAATGCTGATATTCATCTTCAAAAAAATCATAAACGATAAAGTCTGGGTAATAAACGGTTCCGCTTTTTTTCCGTAATTTAATCTCATGTTTTGATAGTCCTAAACGAAGCATAAAATTTCTCGATGAATTTCGGCGAGAGTAGGGTACATGAAAAGAAGAAGGTGGTCAATTAGCCGGTATAGTGCGTTTAATTTTGACAGCTTGGGCAGAAAGCGGAACTGCGTCCACCAATGACAAGAGTCTCTATACGTCGTTGACAGTGCAGACAGGGTTGATTTTTTCGGCCATAAACTTGCAGCAAGATACTAAAATAGCCTGGTTTGCCGTCAAAAGCATAAAAATCACGCAGTGTGGTACCGCCGCTTTCAATCGCTTGTTTTAGCACTTCTTTGATGTGCTTAACCAAAAGGTGACATTGTTCTTCAGAGACATTTTTCGTGGGTTTATTGGGGTGGATCTGCGCTAGAAATAGGCTTTCTGTCGCGTAAATATTACCAACGCCGACCACAATTTCATTATCCATGATGAATGATTTGATGGGTTTATTTCTATTTTTTGCTCTTTGGTATAAGTAGTTGCCATTAAATCCTTCAGAAAGCGGTTCTGGGCCTAAATGAGACAGCAACGGATGTTGATGAGGGTTTTCATCCACATAAATGAATAGGCCAAAACGTCTGGGATCGGAAAAGCGTAGCGCTTGCTTATTCGCCAGATTCAGGGTGATGTGATCATGTTTCTCTGGCAGCCTAGTGCAGGGGATAATGCGCAAGTGTCCTGACATGCCTAAATGAATTATAAGATAGCCACGTGATAGTTGGATAAGGATGTATTTAGCACGGCGCGTTACTGCAATAATTTTTTTTCCGGCGCAAAGTTCATTAATATTATCAGGGACAGGGATTCTAAGATTGAAATTACGTACGCTAATTTCGCGAATTGTTTCCCCTTCCAAATGGGGCTTAATTCCTTGCTTCGTTGTCTCGACCTCAGGTAATTCAGGCATTATTTTTTATCATCATGTTCAATAATTCGACCTTCATTTTTTTTTATCGTCGCTGATTTTGCAGGACTTGGAAATATGAGTTCTTTAACTATGGAGAGTACCCAAAGTACGCCGCCGATGATTAGTCCCCAAATAACAACGTAGGAGAACATAAACAATAGGCCAACAAAAAGGGCGATAGCGATCCCTGCGATGATAAAGGGCACAAAGGTTTCAAAGATCTTTGGTACTTGAAATTTCTTGCTCATGGCATTATCCCAAAATTGAACTTTAATTTTTAATTATCGACTACATCGCGAAATGTTGCAACGTAATGAGTGAAAATGTGTTATCCTTATACTGTATGGATGTACTTTTGGGGGGCTTTTTATGGACCCAGCTTAAGGAATAGCTTTCTCTTACATTGTACTTGACGTGGAGTTATCATGGTTTTTGGTTATTTAAACCTGTCTTTTTGGGGTTATATTATTGCGGGGTTGATTTTAACGCAAATTACTATAGCCGGTGTAACGCTTTACCTTCATCGCTATCAAACTCATAGAGCATTGACGTTACATCCAATTGTCAGCCATTTCTTTCGTTTGTGGTTGTGGTTAACCACCGGTATGGTTACTGCCGATTGGGTTGCTATTCACCGTAAACATCATGCGACAACAGACGTTGAAGGCGATCCGCATAGCCCCGTTGTCTTGGGCATTAAAAAAGTATTTTGGGAAGGTGCTGAGTTGTACCGTAGCGCACGGAAAGACCGCGAGATGGTTGCTAAATATTCGCATGGTACGCCGACAGACTGGATAGAGCGTAATATTTATTCCCGCCATTCAACTAAAGGCATTATAATCCTGTTTTTCCTTGATTTATTCTTCTTTGGCGTGCCAGGAATTACTATGTGGGCAATCCAAATGCTGTGGATTCCGCTGCATGCAGCAGGTGTAATCAATGGTATTGGTCACTACTGGGGCTATAGAAATTATGAATGTCGCGATGCGGCAACAAATATTATTCCTTGGGGATTTTGGATTGGTGGTGAAGAGCTGCATAACAATCACCATACTTTTGCTTCTTCGGCTAAATTTTCGGTTAAATGGTGGGAATTTGATATGGGTTGGATGTACATTCGTATCCTTTCATTTTTGGGTTTGGCAAAAGTAAAAAAATTACCGCCAAAGTTGGCTCTGGACGAAGGCAAGTTAGCTGTAGATTTGGATACTGTAAAAGCAGTAATTGGCAATCGTTTCCAAGTTATGTCTAATTATTATAAAGGTGTGATTAGACCCATATTGCAACAGGAAAAGAGTACTATTGACAGTAAAGAAACTAAAAAACTGTTTTCTCGTGCTGGTAGTTTATTACGCCGTGAAGATTCTCTATTAACCTCTAAAGCGAAAATACGTTTATATACGTTATTAGAAACTCGTGAGCAATTGCGTGTTGTTTATGCCTACAAACAATCATTGCAAAATGTGTGGATGAAAACGGCCGCTTCGCAAAAAGAATTGATTGATGCATTACAGCAATGGTGCCGTCAAGCCGAAGAATCTGGTCTTGAGGTACTGCGGCAGTTTGCGCAACAATTAAAAGGCTACGTTCCTGTTTATCAGACTCGCTAAATCTAATTGCCTCTCCATCATTGTCCCTCTCAATGCGGGATGATGATGGCCTAGTGTCTCTATGTTAACCTCTGCAAATCCAATGCAAATCATTCGAAATTAAGAAAATTGATAAGAAATTGTAAAAGTGCAATTTATAAGCATGGTGTTAATATTTAATTAATCTTAAGTCGATACAATGAGTAAATATTTAACAGAAAGCACTTGAAGTGTTAAGTACTCAATATGAAATCCAAAATCGATGTACTCGTTGAGCATATAGAAAATAAATTACTTGCAGTGAAGCAGAGTTCGGCAATTGAGCAGCATCTATACTATATCAAATCCATTCTTAAGCAGAGTGAAACTCATGATGATCGCATTAATATTGCCAAAATACATGAAGCAATTCACTATATTGAAACAATTAAGATAGAACAATATACGACTTTTTTTGCACCACAATCTAGATCAATGGCTGAACTATTGCAGAGGCATGAGGAAGTTATTTTCCCTGACCGTGAACGAAGAGTTAGACCGCTTTCTTTGCAATCAAAACAGCAAAGTGATGCTGTTATCGCAAAATCGCATACATTGTTTGGTCCTATACATGGCACCTTGATGGATATGATTCTTGAGCGTTTGCAGTTTGCAAAAAATGCAGAAATTAATGCACAAATTAAAAATCCTCCAGTTGCTTGGGAGTATGAGTATCCTTTAGACGAAGGCGAAGTCATGAACCAGGCAATTGGTGAATGGCAGGCTGCACGTATGGAATTCCCTGAGTCACAAGACGAGCTTCAAAAGGATTATAAAGATTTTCAGCGGAATATCAGTATTCGTGGCCTTACAGGAAAAAGCGCCGATGAAGTAACCGATTTATTAACTTATCTGGTCTGTGCTGCCAATTACCCTGAACATGACAAGGAAGCTATAAAATATTGGCTGCAGGAGCGTGGTGGACAAGATAATAATCGTTTTTTAGATTTATTATTAATGAGTGGGGAATTTACTGCATGTATGGAGTCGGGGATCCTTAAGACACGAGGAATAGAGCAGAATTGGACACTAGAATGCGGAAAAATCGTTCTATTTTATGAAAGTGTAGTTTATGCCTTGATGATTAATGGGAGTATCTGTGTTAATGATGGTCGTGGTGGTTTAAGCAAAGAACTTAATCCGGAAAAAATAAAATCGGAAAATAATCTGCCTTTAATGAGAGTGCGCGCTAAAATTGAATTAAATATCAATTCAAATCATAATGTGGTGCCACAAATAACGGCTTTGTCTGTGACTAGTTTTAGTCCTAACCTGGTAAAGCCAGAACCTTTGGAACAAACACTGCAATTTAATGTATAATGACAATTTGTACATTTTAAACAAGGTTTGGCTATGGTTCTTCCTGATGAGATTGTTGCCCATATTCTGCATTTTTTGGATGTCAAATCACTGCTGCGGGTGAGTTATGTTTCAACTTTTTTCCATGCGCTCGTTGAGGAGCAATTTAAAGAACACTTGAAATGGGTTCGGCTTTGTTTTACTGATACGTGGTGTCAAACCCTTATCGAAGCGGCAGTGCTAAAAGAAGATTTACTCAATGGTACCCTTGATGCACAGTTGTTTTATAACAGCGTTAATACACAAAATATTGAACAAATTAAATCATTACTATTTCTTGATAAGAGCAGATATTTTCATTTATATGTCGCATCCTACGAATTAAGAACGCCAGTGTTTTTTGCTTACAGTGGAAACGATACACGCAAGTTGTATTTAACTGAAGACGTGGCGAAAAAGAAAACGCCCAATGCGGCAAGGGTAAAACAATGGCTATGTGTAAAAGTACCTATTGAGGCTGAGCTGTTTGATGAGTTGTATACCACCCAAATATTAGCCTATAAAAAGTTAATTCCGCAAACAGCAATTGTGCCGACTCTTGAATTGAGAACAACATCATTGCTCAAAGTTTAAAAAGAATTTTTGCTTTTAAGGCTTCACATTCTTGTTTTTGATGGTAGTTCTTCTATAGTAGTATTTTAAGTAATAACAGGGAGTTATCTATGACCAAAGAAGTAGCAATAGTTACTGGCGGTACAGGTGGTATCGGCTCGGCAATTTGTCAGCGTTTGGCTGCTGATTTTCAAGTTGTAGCATGTTATTTTAAACATGGAAATCATGAAGAAGCAAAACAATGGCAGGAAGAGCAAAAAAAGCTCGGTTTTGACATTGATATTGTTTATGCTGATGTGGCGCAATTTGCAGATTGTGAAAAATTAGCGGCTTTGATCATGGAGCGTTATGGTCATATTGATGTGCTTGTCAATAATGCGGGCATTACGCAAGATTGTAGTTTAAGAAAAATGTCTCCGGAACAATGGCAGCACGTTCTTGATTCAAATTTAACCAGTGTTTTTAATATGACACGGAATATCATCCCTCATATGCTCGATAAAGGCTATGGCCGTATTGTCAGCATTTCTTCAATCAATGGACGTAAAGGACAGTTTGGTCAATGTAATTATGCCTCGACAAAAGCTGCCTTATTTGGTTTTACTAAAAGTTTGGCTTTAGAAGTAGCCAATAAAGGCATCACTGTAAATACTATTTCGCCAGGCTATATAGAGACGCATATGCTGACTTCACTCAAAAAAGAAATATTAGATGCAATTATTGCTAATATTCCTGTTGGCCGTTTGGGATCTCCAAAAGAAATTGCTGATGCAGTTGCTTTTTTTGTTGCTGAAGAAAGTGGATTTATCACGGGCGCAAATTTAGATATTAATGGCGGTCAATATATGTAACAAGAATAACGCTCAAAAGTTGAGAGTATTGGGAGTTATGTCTATGCTTTAAGAATCCCTAACAACAAGAGAATCACATGCATAATCATAATGTTGCTTTGATCACTGGTGGTACTGGCGATCTTGGTACTGCAATTGCCAAACAATTAAATGCTTCATCAAAATATGTATTTGCCCTTGATTTAGCTTCGGTAGAACATGGCAAGGCTTGGGAAAATGAGATGAGCGAAGAAGGTTATCGAAATGTCGCTTTTCGCCATATGGATGTAACTGATTATGAACAATGCGAGAAGGTTGTTTATTCGATTATTAAAGAGTTTGGGAATATCGACGTTTTGATTAATAATGCAGGTATTACACGCGATGCAGTCTTCACTAAAATGACGAAAAAACAGTGGGATGAAGTATTGCGTGTAAATCTTGATGGCATGTTTAATGTGACGCGTCAGGTTGTTGAAAATATGAGGGAACATGAATCAGGAAGGATTGTTAATGTTTCTTCGGTGAATGCGCAAAAAGGTCAGTTCTCGCAAGCAAATTATGCTGCGTCTAAAGCAGGTGTGTATGGCTTCACTAAAAGTTTGGCTCAAGAATTAATGAGTAAAAACATTACGGTGAATAGCATCTCTCCTGGTTATGTCGATACGCGTTTAATGAAGGGAATTCGCCCCGATATTTTGGAATCAATTATTGCTCAAATTCCAGCTAAACGCTTGGCTGAACCACAAGAAATTGCTTGGGCGATTGATTTTCTGGTTAGTGATCGGAGCCGTTATATTACCGGAGCAAATCTAAGTATCAATGGTGGCTTGCACATGTATTAGGGGCACGTAGGTTGATTTATCTCTAGATTCCGCGGCTTGTCCGCGGAATCTAGAGATTCTGTTCTCGCATAAGATATCTAGATCCTTGGATAAGCAGGGAAGTGGGTTCATGATTTTTATTTGAGCTTGACTGCTATGAGGCTCACGTGCAGACCTATTTTGTTGTTATCATTCCACTGAATTACATCAACATCCATGAGAAAACAATATGACTCGATTAATAAAAAAATATAAGAATCGCCGACTTTATGATACGGAAACAAGTCAATACATTACTATTGAGCAATTACAGCATTATGTAGTGGATGGGGTAAAATTCAAAGTAGAAGACTCAAATACAGGCAAAGATCTGACAAATTCTATTTTGTTGCAAATCATTGTTGAAATGGAAGCGGGAGCGACGCAATTTTTATCCGCGGACATATTGCGACAAATTATTTCTTTAGCAAATCATCCTATGCAGGCTTCATTAAAAACGATGATGGAGCAAATGTTCCAAGTCATGGAGAAACCTTTACAAAGTAATCCTTATGCCAAAGCAACTGAAACGTGGAATCAGCAAATGCAACAAATGATGCAGCAGTGGCAGAGTATATTTAAAAAATAAAATAATTTTATGGTGCACTGCAAAAAAAACTTCCTGTTTCATTGACAGAACACTTGTTTATGTACTAATATTAAATTGTGCAATGCAACATAGTGGAGAATATCATGAACCAACATAATTTTGAAAAATGGAGTGAAGTGGCTAAAAAATTACAAGAGCCTTTTCAAGCCATCGCTGAATTGAACGTTAAAACGCTGCAAGGTATTACTTATATTAAACCAGAAGAACTTGCAAGCATAAAAAAGCCTGAAGAATTATTAGAAAAGCAAATTAATCTGGCTGTTGAAAATGGCCACAAAGCATTAGATTACATGCAAAAGTCTTTTCAAATTCTTGAAAAAGCAATGTTAAGTCTGGTTGATGAAGCTAAAAAAGCTTCTGATAAGAAGTAATTAATACGACTTAATCTGAAAAGCCGTTTCATTAATGAGAATGAAACGGCTTTTTTATTTTAAGAGATTGCTTTATTAATGTGAGTTATTAAGTAGTTAAGCAGAAAACACCTGTTTTTTATGCACACCGGTGAATAAAAACACACAGAGAACACGACCCTACTGTTCGATAGGTGTAGCAAGCGATCAAAATCCCCCTTGATTTATGGATGAAAATTAGTCACTATGATATAATTTAACCTATATTGGTTCTCATGAGATTTCTCTATGCTAAAAACAGTACAACTTAGCTCTATTGACTCATTATCTTTTATTGAGCAATTCCAGAAACTAGTGGAACAGGCCAAATCAAAACTGCATTTAGTCGTGCATCCTCTTCTTGGCGAGGAAGAATGGTCGCAATTTGCCGAATATATCACCAACCAAAAATCATTCCCCATTCAGAAACTGTCATTACAAATAGATTATGCCACGCTGAACAATCCTCGTTTTTTAGAATGCATTAAAAAGTTGAATGCTACATCCTTAGTGAGTTTGGACTTAATGTTTTCTGATGAGGAGTTGACGCAGTCTGCGGCAAAAATTACTAGGGAGTTGACGGAACAGTTAGCGCCTTTAGTAAGCTATCCTGTGCACGTGCACCAAGCTGACAAACTAAACTTAGATAAATTTCAGCGGCTGGTGATTGCGGCAATTCAAAAAAGACATAACAAACATGCAGATAAAGATTCAACCTTAGGGGATAATCCGACTAGCATTAGACCAAGAACCTTGGATCCTAAAGATCCCCTGGCCAAAAAGATACGACTTAAAGAATTAATAGCGAATAATCAATTACATGATGAGAACCGAGAGCAATACATCCACGTGGAAGTAGAATATGTGGAAACAGTGGAACAACAAATTGCTCAAGAAGAGGTGATTGAGGTTCAAGCCGAGGTTCAATTAAATGAAATACAACCGTATTTAGGGCAATTAATCGGTTTTGCTGAATTTGAAGAACCCATTTATAAAAAGAAAGTGGAGGAAGTAACTGGTAGTGCGTCTCGTACTGATTATTTATATTCTCTCTTAAAGCAGGAATTGTTTGCTAATTTACCGCAAGCCATTAAATACATTTCACCACTTGCCGCAGAACAGTTTGCAGCTAATTTACCCGCTTTGCTTTCTTTGAATAAGGACAATTTACCGCATGGTTTTCTATTAAAGCAAACGAATCTGGGGGAGCTGGTTTTAGATTACGATCCGTACTTGGAAAATGAGAAAGCGAATCCATTTACACCCGCCGGAGAAGTTCCTCAACTTGAAGCAAAGCCTATTTATAACATCGAGCTTGCTGAGCATGATGTGCAGCAATGGATAAATAATCCCACGATGTTTGCCAGTTTGTGTCCTCACCATCCCTATAGCACTCCGGAACAGTTAAGTAATCTGTGGATTAAGTACGGTCATGAAGGGGTACGTTCTTTCTTCCAGAACTTAAACGAGCATACCATCGTCGTGCCAGGCTTAGCAGAGTTTATGTTCACTCACTATGTTTTACCTTTGCCCCAGTGGGATCACCTTTATAAAAACAAATCTTTTTTTAATAGCCTGCAACGGATTAGTCATTATGAAGAGAATAAATTGGCGTGTTTTCAACGATTTATTCAAGATGCGGGTTCTTCACATCATGATTTGCATCAAACAGTAGCTGCATTTGAAGTGTTTTGGAGTGAATTAAATCTGTTGTGCACGGAGAACAAAGTTGCTCGTGATGCATTTGATAAGGCGAATTGGACTACTCCTGGGGGCGGAAATCCTGTGGTGTACATGGAACGCCTGTTGACCGTACTTAAAAATGCGCGTGACTTGCACGATCAATTTAAAGGCTTGCATCAGCTGTCCTTAAGCAATTATGGCGCTTACTATGCATCTAAGTATGAAGGCTTTAAATCAGTTTCAGCCGTAATGAAATTGGAGTATGACGTTGAGGCACAAAAACAATGTTCATTTAATATAAATTTTCATTTATACCAAGTAGATTTGGATGCGCTTTATAATGTAATTACTCACGGAGCACTATATAAAGAACATGCGCGCTGGGCTAGTCGCCTTGCAGAATTTTATTGGTTAATTAATTGTGCTGAAGAACTGCCCCAACCCCTGGATTTAAAACAGTTGCAAAATGCAGGACTTGCCATCCCTTTTACTGAAAAAAATTTTATCCCACCTTACAAATTTTATTTTGTGGGCGAGGATGAACGTCTAAGCTTGCTCTTGGATGAAAAACCACCTTTCGTACAAACCCATGATTCCTATGCCTTAGCTTATCGCTTTATCGGCTTACAAGCATCGGGCATTACGGTGAGCTCATTGTATGAGCAGGTAGAACAATATAAGGCCCGCTTTTTTGGGGGGGACTCTTTCGCCGTTCAACTATTAGGCACTTTATTCTTTGTATCGCATGAACGTTATGCGAATACGCCATTAACGAAGATTTTATCCTCATTAAATCATACGACCACTCATCATGACGTAATTGATAGTGCCCTGGCTTTGTTAAAACAATTATATATGCTTGATATTAAATTAAATGAAGTCGAAGGATTCATCCTTTTTGAATCAATTGCCGGGATGAATTCCGCTGAATTTGAGGGTTTGGGTCTTGATAAGGAAGAGTGCATTAAAAAACTGCTGCATCAACTACAACAGAATAAATTTGCAACGTTCAAACTGTTTGATTTTCGTGCCAAAGGAGGGAGTAGTCCAAAATGGCCATTTCTTTATGCCTTGGATACGGCCGAGTTTTTAGCGCAAGATCCGCTGGTCGCTGCGGTTTATCATGATGATTTATTGCTCTTTTCAGGATTAATAAACAGCGAGAGTAAAGATGTTTATTTTCATGCCCGCAATGAGCCGCGGGTATTGTCTAACATAGAGAAAGTAAAAGGTTATTTTCATCAGGCTGCAATGGAAGAAAAACCCAATAATCTGCACTATGCGATACAGATAATGCTGCATAGCCAATCCATTTTTTCTTATGCACAATTTCTCAAAGTTTGCGGTGAGATTAATGCCTTATCTACGTTTGATAATAAAGCAGTAGATAAATTATTAAATGCGAACGGTTTTCGTGCTGGGGCCCAATTACCGGAAGTATTTAATAAAGATAATGCAGACATTAAGGCCTTAATGATTCAATTAATCATTCGCCTGGGCTGCATTAAAACGGCAACGCCACATTATGAACGCCATACGTTATCACCGCTTTATCAAGAATTAACTTCGCGGTCGATTACTGAGTTACAAGTGCAATTACAAGGGTTATGGAATGAAGTTGGGGTTTTGGCTTCTGTAGTGGAGCGATTATTCTTTAGCAAAGCATTGAAGACGCTGAAAGACATATTATTAACGGATGCTTTTAGTAATAGCACCAGTGGTTTAGTAAGGGTTGTTGGGCAACGAATCAGGGATTTGCCTGATTTTCAAGATCATGGCGATTTTGACAAAGTAAACCGGATGAATAATGAGGCGCAAACAATCGCTCTTTTAGTAAAACACATTGTGCAAAATCCCTTTGTTATTGAGCATGAAAAGGAGTTTATTAGCACGTTTGAGCGCATGGATTTTTCTAAAATTGATTATGAAACCTTATTTGCGTTATTGACTTTACTAACCACAATGCCGCAACGAAATTACCTGACTTTGCTCAATACGCTGTTTGCTGATGTGCGCTTTATGAGTAAAAAAGAATTTGTTCTGGAGTTGATAGGTCATTTATCGCGTTTAAATGCCAGTTATTTCCCGGCGGAATATCTTGATGCCTTTACGAAAATGCTGATTGCAAACCCTGATGCCAACGATTGGGCTCAGGTGCGGATGAATATGCTTCGTGTTTATGAAAAAGATAATAAAGATCCGTTACTTGAAATGATTATGTCCAGTACCGCAATGTCTTCTGCGCAAATCTGTGACGTGCTCAATGTGACGGAAGAGGTCACTAACTATCGTGAGGAGTTTAGTCAATTACTCACAGGCTTAGTTGCTGAAAATAAATTAAATGCGGTATTCGCGCAATTAAAGGCGACCAAGGCTGATGCCCGAGTGCTGATCCTTGAAATTATTAGTAAAGGTCATGTGCTGAATCGAACTAATGCCTTAAATAAACCGAGCGTTGATTACAAAGATTTGCTTGCTGAATTAGCGGCCTTGTCGCCGGAAAATCTAGTGCATTTACATGCCTTTTATGAATCTACCCCGGTAAGTTCCGATTGTTTATTCAACGCCTTAAAAAATCCGCAGCGGCCAACAGAATTTACGGCTTTTTTACTGGATTTTGAAAAAGCGCCTTTTGGAGAGCGCAATTTTGATGCACAATTTTCCATAGCTGAAGTAGAGCGGGTGATTAATCAAGGCAAAGACTTATTGAATGATAGTGCTTACACCTATCAATATCGCAAGCAATTAATGGAAGCTTTTTTGTTTGTGAATGAAATTGGTGAAGATTTACCTGTGTATCACAATAAAGCGGCTAAAGATTTAACCAATGCGGAAATTAACGCCTTATTTATTGATATTAAACAAGGCGGGTTTGCTGATTTGACGCCATTTCAAAGGCGCTTATTGGCTTTGGGGCTTATGCGTGAAGCGATGTATCGCAGTACCGGTGAATTTCCTTATTCCACGCAAATAATCACCTTAATCGATGGTCTTATGCATCAAGGTGATTTCATTTCTAATATTGATACCGGACAAGGTAAAAGTTTGATTGACTCGATGAAGGCGGCTTTATTATGGCTTGACTCCGATCGCGTTGATTTAACTACTTCTTCGCTGGTTGATGCAAAACGAGATATTGCGGGCTATGGGCCGTTCTTAAAATTATTGGGTATTCCTTATTCGGAAACCGCAGTCAATTCAGCATCGGATCCTCAAGCATTTAAAACAAATGGTATTAATTTCAGTACGTTTGCGCAGCTGTCCTTGTTTTTCGCCAAAGCGAAAGTTATGGGAGTATCATTAGAAACACCAGAGACACAGGTTTCTCTTGTAACGAATGAATCAGATTACGCTGTTTTAGATGATCGCATTATTTATCGTTTTGCCACAGCAGATGGCTCGGGCGTAGGTTATGGGCAAGAATGGATTTATAAAGTGATTAATGAATTTGTCACACAACCTGGTTATCGTGAGAATAATAAAACGACTGCAGGGGAAGATGTTGATGATTTAAAAGCTTATTTAATCGCGCAAGGCAATGCATTAAAAAAATCCACCAAAATTGTAGATAAGTTTAGTGACGCGCAGTATTTATCTTGGCTAGAAGCGGCACTTACGGTGAATTACGTATTGAAAGAAAATGAAGATTACGTGATTCCTGATGAATTTGAGAAAAAAACAATCAATGGTGTTGAATTGCGTTCCCGAGGGGTAAAAATCTTGATGCAAGATGGTAAAGTCAGCGCGGATTCAACCTTTGGTAATGGCATGCAGCAATTGCTTTATGCACGTTTGAATAAGGAACGTGGCAGTGCCGATTTTGTCATTGAGCCACAAAACAAAACAATTTTGTCTGCAAATAATAAAAATTTAATGGATTATTATCTGGCGAAAAAAGGTTTCATTTGGGGGTCATCTGGAACGGTAGGTTCACGTGCCGAAATTGAGGAGCAACATGCAAAATATGGCTTTGAATTTGGTAAGGCTGAGCCGCATCAGAAGAATAAGGTGAAATTTAAGACCCCTGAGTTTTTTGCGGATGAAGAGGCGCAATTTAAGGCTTTGATTCGTCAGTTAACCAGGTCTAATCCTAGTGAGAATCATTCGCCCAGCATTGTGTTTTGTAAGGATATTAATACGGCAACAAAATTATTTAATCGATTAAAACAAAATAATGGCAAGGGTTTTCCGTTGCAGCTTTATACCGGCTTAGGTAGAGAAGAGCAGTTTATCAACAATGCCAAAAAACCTGGAATGATTACCATTGCTACATCGGCATTAGGGCGTAATACCGATATTCATTACAATAAAATTCATGGTTTGCATGTTTGGCATACTTATGTGGATTCAATACGTGGTACTGGGCAAAAAAGTGGGCGCACAGGAAGGCAAGGTTCTGCGGGTGAGGTGCATTATTTATTTAATAGCAATGACCTCGGAAGTAAAAGTGTGGCGCAAATCTGCGCGGAAATTGATAAGATCGCCGCGCGTGAACGGAGCATTAATGAAGAGCTTTATAATGTACTGGGTTATTTATTGCGTCAAGTTGATGCGATACCGGTGGAGCATTTTACGCAAGGTAAAAATGCCTTTTTAAGAGAATCTTGGTCGCAATTTAGTGCGGCGATAGAAACACGCTTCAAAGAGAGTCGTCGTGATGCCGCTTATAATAAAGACGAATTTGTGCAAGAAACTTTAGCGGATTTTAATCACATGATGAATGCTGCGTTGAATGTTCCTGTTGCAGAAATGCCGCTAAGTGCAGTACTTCGTGTCTTAGAACAAAAGCAGCCAATGAAGACAACTTATCGTCCTTACACTGCGGCCGTAAAAATAAGGGATTGTACACCACCGTTTGCTATTGCTTATCATCTATTGCAGGTTCATGAAACCAATGTGAATCCTGAAGAGACAAAACAGGGTATTAAGGCTAAACTAAGCAAATTATTTGCGCAATTGGACCGCAATAATTTTACCGCTGAAAGCACGAACTATTTGCGTTATCTGGTCGCGAATCCGAGCACAAAAGCTGTGATTGTTGCCGCTCATAAAGAGTTTTTAAGCGAATACTTGCAGCATCATTCGCAAAAATTAAATGTAGTCCAGCGCTGGCTTGGTTATGAAGGTAAACTCAATAAAATAGCCCGTAATCAAAACTACTTGTTCATGTTCCATGCTTTTGCCAGCATCCCTAATCAGCCGACAGTGGAATTGACTACGATTAAAAACGCAGTCACTACGTTGTTGGATGAATATCGTGAAACCTGTTGGTTTATTAATAAAGATCGCAAAAATTGGGCTTTAGCACTCAAAGAACAAATTAATAATGCCAATGATGTTGATGCCATTATTAGTTTGTTGGCTCAGAGCCAAATTGCGGTGGCAAAGGCAGATATTAAGAGAAATGAAACTTCGTTAAAGCCAATTCATTTCTTTGGTGAAAGTCGTTTTCAAAAAATATTGAGTCGGGCTACGGAACTAACGGCTTCTTTAAGTGCCAAAACAGATATTTCTGAATTAACCAATGGTTTAACACCATTGGCGTCTCAGGTCACAGATAATATTCCGTTGACTGAGTTAACCGTGGATGAGTTAAAAGAGCGTGCTTTTGCTAAAACGAAGGATAGGGAAAATGCGGCGGTAACTCTATCTGCTCTTGAACAGGCCCTGAATATAAAAAATCGTCAAGGCCCATCTGGAATGATAGGTAGAAAAGGCTTTTTTAATCCGGTACAAGAAGAACCAACATCTACAGATGAGAAGAAAGATCATGATAATGATCCTTCCGTAAAACTTTAAATGGGGGCAGGGTCGTCGCTCGTGTGCAACGCAGCTCGGGCTAAGAAATTCATGATGTATCATAAATTTCTTAGCCCGAATAGCCCATCTTGCACTTAAAATAACCAATGGTCTGCTGGTCTGGGTGTCAGAAAAGGCTTTTTTAGTTCCTGGCAAGAGGATACAATGCTTATCCAGTCCTCTCTTATTAACGAGATGGGGAATTTCAATTGAGGTAGGTTTATTCTATTGCTGACATCATCTCAGTACAGGGGCACTAAGTGATCATTTTTCGTTATTTGGCCAGAGAAGTGTTTGTCACTTTGATTGCGCTAACGTCCATCTTGGTCTTAATTTTTTTGAGTAATCAATTAATTCAATATTTAAACCGGGCGGCTTCGGGCACTATTCCTGGGGTAATTATTATGAAATTAATGATGCTTGAATTGCCTACCTTACTTAGTTTATTGGTTCCTTTAGGTTTTTATATTGCGATGCTGGTCGCCTATGGCCGTTTATATGCTGAAAGTGAAATGACCGTATTACGGGCTTGTGGTTATGGGCCAAACCAATTGTTGCAGCACAGTTTTATTATGGCAATAGGTGTTGCGCTCATTGTTGCCGCGGTAATGATCTGGGCTAGCCCTTACATCTATATTGAGCGTGCTAAGTTATTACGTACCACGGGAATACAAACTTTAGTGCAAACCATTATGCCTGGACGATTTCATGCTGCTCATAATGGCCAGGAAGTATTTTATGTGCAATCAATGAGTCGTGATCACAGTAAGGCCGAACACGTTTTTTTAGCCAAGCGCAGTAAAGAAAAGAATAAAATGCGCTGGGATGTGTTGTGGGCGGATAAGGCTTTTGCAGAAACTGATACCAAAACTGGTGAGGACTATATTATCTTGCAAGATGGTAAAGAATATCAGGGGACCCCTGGGCATGCGGATTATCAGATTTCTGAGTTTGGCGAATATAAGGCACGGTTACCTCACCCGATTGTGAAAATCAATGATGATTTACGCACGTTCAGTACAGCGAGTTTATGGCCTTTAAATAATGTGGATCCAGGCAAGGCCGCGGAACTGCAATGGCGTTTATCGGTTCCTATTATGGTGCTTACTTTGACTTTAGTTGCGGTACCTTTGAGCAGGATTAATTCACGTTCGGGTAAGTATGCCAAATTATTTCCGGCAATTATTATTTATATCTTATATGCGAATTTAATGTTTATTGGACGTGACGCAATCGTCTCTGGAACGATTCCACAGTGGCTTGGTTTATGGTGGATTCATTTTCTCGTAGTTGCTTTAGGTTTGTTCTTAATCTGGCGTAATCAGGTGAAGTTGGCATGAGAATATTAGATCGTTATATTGCAAAAACAGTTCTAACTTCCATTGGCTTAGTTACCTTAATGCTGGTGGGATTGCAGATTTTTATTTTATTTGTCGATCAACTTGGCGATTTGGGAAAACTTGATTATGGGATCACGCAAGCCGCTTTTTTTGTCTTGATGCAAATGCCTTATCAAGTCTATTTATTTTTCCCCATGGCGAGCTTGCTTGGTTGTTTGATTGGCCTGGGGGCGATGGCCAATCACAGTGAATTGGTGGTAATGCGTGCTTCGGGTATGTCGATATTGCAAATAACCGGGGCGGTTTTAAAAGCTTCCGTGCTGTTAATTTTTCTGGTTACGGTATTGGGTGAAACGGTTGTTCCTTATTTATCTCATTATGCGAATGATTATAAAACTGCCTCCGTTAGTGGGGGGCAGACAATACGTACCGCCAAAGGTTTTTGGTTACGCCATGGGAATGATTTTATCTCGGTAGGACGCATTTTACCGAATAATGTGTTGCAGAATATTTATCAGTTTCGTTTTGATGATCAACATCATTTAAAACTTGCGCGTCTTATTCGTGAGGCCAAATATAGCGAGCAAGGTTGGGTTGCTTATAATGTTCAGCAAACTGAATTTTCCGTGGATCATACACGCGCGCAGACTTTTGCAACACTTCTTTGGGATGTGCCGGTGAAGCCGAAAATTTTAAGCATCAGTAGTATTGAGCCCGATGAAATGACTTTGCATGAATTAAATCGTTATATTCGTGAGCAAAAGCGCAGCCATCAAAATGTGCATAATTATCAATTTGCTTTTTTACAACGTATTATTCAGCCTTTTACCACGATGGTCATGATGGTGTTGGCCATTCCTTTTATTTTTGGTCCTTTGCGTTCGTCCACTATGGGCTCGAAATTGTTAGTTGGGGCAGCGGTTGGTTTTGGCTTTCATATTTTAAGTCGCTTTTTTGGGCCAGTAAGTACTGTTTTTCAGTTACCGGCAGGATTGGCTGCCTTAGGGCCAACGTTTCTTTTTGCCTTATTGGGGCTGTATTTAATGCGAAGAGTACGTTAAAGCTTAAAATGTTTGGGCATTTTCTTGTGGGGTGGATGTTTGACTTTGTTATGCTACTTGGCCTGCTGCCCAGCCAGAGGACCAGGCCCATTGAAAATTGTAGCCACCTAGCCAGCCGGTTACATCTAATGCTTCACCGATAAAATACAGTCCTGCAACCCCATTCGTTTCCATTGTTTTTGAGGAAACTGCGTTGCAATCAACACCGCCAATTGTTACTTCTGCCGTTCGGTATCCTTCTGTGCCATTAGGTTTCACCAACCAAGAGTTAATTTGTTTCGCAATCATTTCCAAATCACGGTTTGCCAGATCCGCTAATTTCTTTTCTGCTAACTCTTGAGGAATAAAAATTTCGACAACGCGTTTGGGTAAGTATGTAGACAGTATTGAGTTTAATTGTTTTTGTGGTTTATTCATCCGCGCAGATTTTAAGGTGTCAAAAAGATTAATTTCAGGAAGCAAATTAATGCAAATGCTTTCTCCTGCATGCCAATAAGAAGACAATTGCAAAATAGCTGGGCCACTTAAGCCGCGATGAGTAAATAAGGTATTTTCACGAAACTCAATGTGCTCATTGTTGACGATGCTGTCAATGCCAATACCTGAAAGTAGGGCAATTTTTTCTTTTTCCATTACGTCGAGGGTTAAGGGGACAAGGCCTGCACGTGTGGGCCATACATTAATACCAAATTGTTCGGCAACTTTATAGGCAAAAGGGCTTGCTCCCATGGTGGGAATCGACAAACCACCACTGGCAATGACTAGAGATTGGCAATGAAATTTGCCTTTATTGGTATGCAGTTTGAAGCTTTGTTCATGTTGAATTTTGTCAATGCTGGTGTGCAACTGAATGGTGGCTCCCGCTTTATCACATTCTTTGAGGAGCATATCGACAATGTCTTTGGATTTATTGTCACAAAATAATTGGCCAAGTGTTTTTTCATGAAATGGAATCGCATGTCGTTTAACCAGTTCAATAAAATCCCATTGCGTGTAGCGGGTTAAAGCTGATTTAAAAAAATGCGGATTATGGGAATTGTATTTTTCAGGCTCAATATAATAATTGGTAAAATTACAACGACCACCGCCAGACATTAAGATTTTTTTGCCAACCTTATTGGCATGATCCAAGACTATTACCTTACGATGACGCTTGCTGGCTTCAATAGCACACATCAGGCCGGCGGCGCCTGCTCCAATAATAATGACATCTACTTCTTCCATATTCAGAATACAACTTGTTTCAACTTCAGCAAGTGTGCAAGGGTATCATGAGGCGGTAGATAATTCAAAATCAAAATTGGAGACTTTAAGTGTTTATTATTCTTTTATTGAACTCTCTGTGATTTCTTCACGCAGTCACTCTATTTCTAAAGGAAGCTCTATTTTTCTATGCCAAATAACTTGTGCTATTTGCGCTACCTCGCAATTTAAAAGGCAGGCTACAGGGGAATTCGTATCTAAATTAGTACTGATTAAATTAAAGCGCCCTTCCTCAGAACCGGGTCTTAGCTTTCTTACCACGGTTTCACCGGTGACTAGCTTAATGATACAAAAAGTACCAATGTAACGTTCTGCATAATCTACAGGAACCAGTTTTCCGCCAACATAATCACCAACAGTATAAAAGGGGAGCATGGCGTCATCGGTAATTACAGTAATAATTGGATTTTTGTTTTCTGTTTCAAAAAAATTGATTTCTCTAAGAATGGCATCTTTTTCTGCAATTGTGCTTCGTGAGAATTTGTTAATCGGTCTTGGTGGTAGTCCTTCGCCGCTCAAAAACCATTCAGGAGATGTAGCAACACCGCAATCAAATAGGGTTTGTACGTATTTGACCATACTTTTTTTGGGCACAGGGTATCTACCATCTTCCCATGCTTGGAGAGTTGCTGCAGAAAAACCACATTTATCTGCAAACTCTCTTCTGGAAAATCCTAATTGCATCCTTACACTCTTAAGGCGTTCCCCTACTATTTTATAAATTTCTCTGTTCAATCCAATTCTAATATAACAATAGATGGAATATTAAATTTCTGGATAAGAAAAAGTATCTTTTCTTTGAATTTAATATTTTCCATCAATATACGTAATCTATTTTAATAAGAGATTTGACGATGTCAATTCTTTTAAAAAAAAGATTGCATGAAGATAATGCTGCTCTCTAAGTATAGCTCATTTTCCTAAATTGCAAGCAGTCTGTATTATATTTAATTTTATTCATGATTGGAATTGATTTT
This sequence comes from uncultured Gammaproteobacteria bacterium, assembly GCA_963844185.1. Lineage (GTDB taxonomy): Bacteria > Pseudomonadota > Gammaproteobacteria > Legionellales > Legionellaceae > Legionella. The sequence goes on along the minus strand of CAWJMX010000002.1, from coordinate 472,122 downwards.
TAGCGTAAAACAATATTTTTTTGGAAAAAGTATTAAATTTTAATATTTTATTGCTTGATTTAGTATTAAAATGATTTTTTTTTGACTGTTGAGAAATATTGAATGTTGCCTTTTGGCCATGATAGTAGAAATGCCAACAGACCCTCAATATAAATTTGTGTTTTTGAAATTGGCATTTTAGAGGATAGTCACTAATAATTTATAGTAAAGGTATTTGAATCTACGTTAGGGTGAGCATCATGAATGAATTAGACATCTTGAAATTATTTTATGATGAAATGAAAGTGCGAGGGGTTACTCGGGAGCAGGTGTTTTTATCGATTGAAGAAGACGCTGCGGCAATGCTCACGCATAAATTGAATGTTCCTATTTCTATAGAGGCTGCACAGAAATTAACCGATATTTGTATTGCTAATGAATGGTTGGAACGTACTACAGCAGATCCCAATTATAAATATTTATCATTAACAGAGGCGGGTTTGCAAATAGTTTTAGCTAGTGAATACAGCTAATTATCCAAAGATCATCAATCTAAGGTATAAACTTTAAGCAAAAGCCGGTAAAATAGGTCACTTTATTTTTTTTGTTGTTGCCATGCCAAAACGAACTGATATTAAATCCATATTGATACTTGGAGCAGGGCCTATCATTATTGGGCAAGCCTGTGAGTTTGATTATTCTGGTACTCAAGCATTGCGTGCGCTGAGAGAAGAAGGGTACCGTGTAATATTAGTTAACTCTAATCCTGCAACCATTATGACCGATCCTGAACTTGCCGATGCAACGTACATCGAACCGGTTTGCTGGAAAGAGGTTGCGCGTATTATTGAAATTGAGCGTCCTGATGCCTTGTTGCCTACCATGGGTGGTCAAACTGCATTGAACTGCGCTTTGGATTTAGTTCGTGAAGGTATTTTGGCAAAATATTCCGTGGAGATGATCGGCGCCACACGTGAAGCGATTGATAGGGCAGAAGATCGGGAGAAATTTCGCCAATTGATGATTCAAATTGGTTTGGACATGCCGCGTTCGGCCATTGCCCACAGCATAGAAGAAGCTATTCAGGTGCAGGCACGCTTAGGTTATCCGGCCATCATTCGTCCTTCATTCACTATGGGGGGGAGCGGTGGTGGTATTGCTTACAATCGCGAAGAATTTGAAGAAATATGTACCCGTGGTTTAGAACTATCTCCAACGCATGAATTATTGATTGATGAGTCTGTGCTTGGTTGGAAAGAATATGAAATGGAAGTAGTGCGCGATAAGAATGATAATTGCATTATTGTCTGTACTATTGAAAACCTTGATCCGATGGGTGTACATACTGGCGACTCGATTACCGTCGCGCCCGCGCAAACATTGACCGATAAAGAATACCAAAGGATGCGTGATGCCGCGATTAAGGTGTTAAGGGCTGTCGGTGTGGATACTGGTGGTTCTAATGTGCAGTTTGCCATTAATCCTGAAGATGGTCGGATGTTGGTTGTGGAAATGAACCCCAGGGTTTCACGAAGCTCAGCTTTGGCTTCTAAGGCAACTGGTTTTCCGATCGCAAAAATCGCGGCGAAATTGGCAGTTGGTTATACACTTGATGAGCTTAAAAATGAAATTACCGGCGGTAAGACGCCCGCTTCGTTTGAGCCTAGTATTGATTATGTAGTAACCAAAGTGCCTCGGTTTAATTTTGATAAATTCCCACAAACTTCAGATACCTTAACCACACAGATGAAGTCGGTGGGAGAAGTGATGGCGATTGGGGCTAATTTCCAGGAGTCTTTACAAAAGGCAATTCGTGGTTTGGAGATTGGGCGTTGTGGTTTAAACCCTTTATTTAAAAAGGGTGATTTGGCGCAATTACGTGGTCATTTACGTGAACCGACCCCTGATAGGCTTTGGTATATTGCTGATGCATTTCGTCACAATATTTCGCTTGAAGAAATTCATATGGAAAGCCGTGTCGATCCTTGGTTCCTGGCACAAATTGAAGAGTTAGTACTTATGGAGCGCTCTGTAACTGGCTTATCGATTGAGGCGCTTGAGAAAACAACGTTGCGTTCATTAAAACGTCGTGGCTTTGCTGATGCTTATTTAGCACAATTATTCTCGTGTAGTGAAGATGAGGTACGTACGCGCCGTAAAGAATTAGGTATTGTGCCGGTCTATAAGCGTATTGATTCTTGTGCGGGTGAGTTTCCCAGTGATACCGCATATATGTATTCTTGTTATGAAAGCAGTTGCGAAGCGCGACCTGAACATGACAAGAAAAAAATTATGATCTTAGGTGGCGGTCCTAACCGTATTGGGCAGGGCATTGAATTTGATTATTGCTGTGTGCATGCGGCTATGGCCTTAAGAGAAGAGGGTTGCCAAACAATCATGGTAAATTGCAATCCTGAAACGGTTTCAACAGATTTCGATACCTCAGATCGCCTCTATTTTGAACCAGTAACTTTAGAAGATGTTTTAGCGATTGTTGATGTAGAACAACCTGATGGTGTGATTGTACATTATGGTGGGCAAACGCCATTAAAATTAGCCCGTGCTTTAGAGGCAAATGGCGTTAAAATAATAGGTACTTCTCCAGATGCAATTGATATGGCTGAAGACCGTGAGCGCTTTCAAAAATTAGTGACGGAACTACGTTTGCATCAACCTGATAATGGTACGGTGCGCAGTGAAGAAGAAGCAATTGCCTTGGCCAATAAAATCGGTTATCCGCTTGTTGTGAGGCCTTCTTATGTTTTAGGCGGTCGGGCTATGGAAATCGTGTATCAAGAAGAGGATTTACGTCATTATTTATCTCATGCGGTGGCTGTATCTAATGATTCACCCGTGTTGCTGGATCGCTTCTTGAATGATGCTATTGAAGTAGATATTGATGCAATTTGTGATGGCAAAGAAGTCTTGATTGGTGCCGTCATGGAACATATTGAACAAGCAGGTATCCATTCTGGTGATTCTGCTTGCACTTTACCACCTTTTAGTCTGAGTGTGGTGGTGCAGCAAGATTTGATGGAACAAATGCGACAAATGGCGTTAAAATTGGGCGTAGTTGGTTTGATTAATGCGCAATTTGCGATTCAAGCAGATGACATTTATGTGTTGGAAGTAAATCCACGGGCATCAAGAACGGTTCCTTTTGTTTCTAAAGCGACGGGCTTACCTTTAGCAAAAATTGCTGCGCGTTGTAAATTAGGGATTAGTTTAAGAGAACAGGGTTTAAGCCAAAACCATCATATGCCCTCGTTTTACTCCATTAAACTACCGGTTTTCCCCTTTATTAAATTTGCCGGTGTGGATTCCATTCTTGGTCCTGAGATGAAATCAACCGGGGAAGTAATGGGAATTGCCAGACGTTTTGGACAAGCATATGCTAAAGCGCAATTAGGTGCAGGCTGTAATATTTTAAAGCGACGACGCGCTTTTGTTTCGGTGCGTGATGCGGATAAAACACGCGTAGGTGAAATTGCCAAACGCTTAATTGAATTGGGCTTTGAAATTATCGCTACCCGTGGTACCGCTTTGGCCTTACAAGCGGCAGGAGTTGATTGTCGCCGCGTATTTAAGGTTGCAGAAGGGCGTCCACATGTTTTGGATTTCATTAAAAATAATGAGATTGATTTTATTGTGAATACGACTGAAGGCAAGCGTGCCATTGCTGATTCTTTTGCCATTAGACGCAATGCATTGCAACACAAGGTTAGTTATACTACGACCCTATCTGGCGCCGAGGCGGCTTGTTTGGCCATGAAATATGAAGACAGAGAGACTGTAACTCGGTTACAGGATTTACATTAACTATTTGGTATCTTGAGTAAAGAGCCACTTCTTCGCTTACGGGAGAGAGTTGAGTAAGCGGTTCTAATTACCAGGGAATTACATTTAGAGGTATATATGAATAAACATCCCATGACAATACAAGGTGCGGAAGCACTCAAAGAAGAGTTACAACGTTTAAAATTTGTCGACAGACCACGCATTGTTGAATCAATTGCTACTGCGCGTGCACATGGTGACTTGAAAGAAAATGCGGAATATCATGCGGCTCGCGAGCAACAGAGTTTTAATGAAGGTCGTATTCAAGAATTAGAAGCTAAATTGTCGAACGCCCAAATTATTGATATTAGTAAATTGCCTAATAATGGCAAAGTGGTCTTTGGCTCAACGGTTACGGTATGCCATGTCGCAACTGATGCACAACTCACTTATCAAATCGTGGGTGAAGATGAAGCAGATATTAAGTTACATAAAATTTCGTACAGCTCACCAATTGGCCGTGCTTTAATTGGTAAAGAATTGGATGATACCGTAACGGTAAATACTCCAGGCGGTTTAGTTGATTATGAAATTATTGATGTACAGTACGTGTAGGCAATATTTTTTTGCGCACAGGGTGTGGCATGCAAAACCCCACGCACCGTGATTTGTTTCCGTATGCTCCCATCTGATTTATTAGATGGGAGCTATCTGCGGGGAATCTTCTCTTCTTAAGCAAGGAGAGAAGATTATTCTAGGTGAAATTAAGACTGAATATCATTTTGCTGAATACCGCCAACAACCCATTCTTTATTGTTATCAAATTGACGGAAATGCCAGATTTCATCAATTTTCGTGATTGGTTCGTCATTTTCTTTAATTGACCCAGTAAAACGAACACTGGCGATTAATGAATTTGTTTGTTTGGAAATGTCGAGTAACTCTGTATCTAAAGTGATGACTTCAGTTTTATTAGGAGCATTACCACGCTCATCCAATTGCATTTTAATTTCAGCAAATACTTCAGGAGCAGTAAATTCTCTTAAATCCTGGGTATTTTTTTCATCATAAGCGGTTTGCAAGCGATTAAATTTAACTTTAGCTTCGCGTAGAAAAGAGGCTGGAGAAAAATCTGTTGGCATCGTACTACTGTCATTACCACTGCTCATCGCCGTATTGCTGTTAAACGCTTGAGTAAAATTACTAAAAGGACTTTGTTGTTGGCTAAAAGGGCCGGCTTGTCCTGTTTGCACGCCCGGCTGCATTCTTTTGCGGAAGAAATTAACGGCAAAGAAAATTATGGCGCCGAGAATGAGCCAGGTCATTAAGCCACTGGCAAGACCATGTCCCATGAATAGACTGGTTAATAGACCACCGATTAATAAACCACCCAATAGTCCACCCCATTTGCTGCTGTTCTTTGTACGTTGCCCTAAAGGACTCGAGGTTGCTGCTTTATTCGGTGAAAACATGCTGCTTTGAGAACGTTGGACGCCAAAGCTTCGTCCACCCCCAAAGCGTTTGGCGGATGCTTCGTTAATTAATAAGCCAAAGCTTAATAAGGTAATAAGTAAACATGAAATGAGAGTACGCATAGGATCTGGCCTTTCTTTTTATAGGAGTTATTAGTATATCCGAAATGGAGTAACTCTGCTGCGGTGTGAATAAAATATAAACTAAAAATAATGGAATTATCAAGCGTCTAATTGTGAGGCGCCGAGTTCTATTAATTAGGCGATGTGTAAAAAAAAGCAAAAAATCAGCTAAGCTATAAAGAACAACACTAATTTTTTAAGACCTAATAAATTAATACCCAGTTGGCGCTGCGGCAAAACTAAAATGGAGTACTCTCTAAAAGGGAATAATCATGTTAATAGGAGCATTAATTTGTTTAGTTATCGCTGCTTTTACTGCATTTTATGAGTTTGAAGGGGCTAATCCTACCTTTCTCCTCGTTGCAAAAGTGATTATGTATTTTTCATTAATTGCATTTTTGGCACTGCTATTTACCTATGCAGTGACTACATCGCCGCCAATTCCAGATGATGCGAGCCATCGTCCTTTGTAGCAACTGTCGTGAATTTTAATTCAAGACAGTTACTACACTATGATTTATACAATGGCTTTATTCAAAATAAAGCCATTTAAAATTCCTGGAGTAAATGGATTTACCTGATTATTCGTTTTTAATAAATAACGCCCGGAATTGCTGTTTACTTCAAAGAGAATTTGTAAACTGGAACTGTCTTGTTCATCGACTAAAACATTCACTTTTTCCAAGAGCTTAAACAATGCCCAGGTTCCTTGCTCGGCGAGTTCATAGTGATGGCCCTCAATGGAATCCAGGGCTAGTTTGGCATTTGCTTGTGGCCAGGTAAAACGAATTAGGGATTCACTGCTCTGGTTATCTGTTAATCTGGTTTCACCAACCTCAAGAACCAGGCTTGCAACCACAGGATCGAGGTTAATTTTTTGCAAACTAAATTCAATCCTGCTTTCATTGCTTTGATAGGGAAAAAACATATTTGTAATAATGTTCGCACGGACTAATTCATCGAGTGTTTCTGGAGCTATAGGCAAGACGGTATCATTGATCGCCTTGGGTTTCCATTCGGCACTCGAAATATCCAGGAACGGTTTTATAAAACTTTCAATGAAGGTATTTAATGAACCATTAGTCGAGAAAAAGTGATTAAAATCATTAATCGCTATTTCTTCTTGCTGTGTGGCATCAAAAGGATAGCGTTTGGCAATGTTATTTTGGAATTCTTGATAAATTGTTTGTTGCCATTGCTGGTTAATATAGTGTCGACTGTCTCTAATAAGGAGCGTCCAGGTTTCACTCGCGAGCTGCTTTGCCCAAGTACTTAAGGGTTCGGGTAATTGGCGGGCCTGATTGTAGAGTAAGCTTACCGGATCAGATGCGGCATCGCTGACAAAGCGGGAGCGCGTAATATTAAATGCTGTTTTGCCGTCATCATTAATCATGGATAAGGTTGAGATAAAACGCTCTAAGTCCATAATTTTCAAGCTTAATTCTTTCGTGCTGGAAAGACTCATTAAATTCAAATCAGTAAATTGATTTGCAATTAACTGATTAAAAGAAGAGGCATTGTCGGTCATATCTGCATTGGTTTCTTGTTGAATTAAATGAACCAAATTGGCGATGGCATGCGATTGCTCCAGGTTCTTGGCAACCTGGCGTCCTTCTTGATAGTCTTGATAATGTGCCGGTTGTGATTTACGCATGAACGTTTGCCACCAGGTAACGTAATCAAAGCCATAAGCTTGCGTTAACATGTTGGGTAGATTGGCTAAATCTTGTCGCGCCAGTACCCAGTTTTCTTTTTGTAAGGTGCGGCTAAGGTCAGGAATTTTTTGCATGACTTCATTAAAGCCTGCTTTAGTATAGTAAATAGGCAATTCTTGGCTTGCTAAAATAAAGCCATCAACAGCGATTTTTTGCGTGTTTTTCGGGAAAGACTCTTTGGCAATGGAATAATAGAGGTAGCTGGTAGGTAAGGCATTTAAATAATTACGCGCATCACTGACCACCTGTTGTTTCATGAGTATTTCTTTAGGTGGTTTGCTTAAGGATTGCTTGAGCAGCGCCAATTGTTTTTTCAAAGCTCCTGTGGGTAGATTATGCCATCGTGCCGTAAACCAATCTTGGATTGGTGATGCTAAGAAGTGTTCAGGCTGGCCTAACATCAGGTACACCTTAAGGGCATCATAGCGAACAATGGGCGTATTCCTTGGATTATTAATGACTTCTTCAAGCTCTGCAGCTAATGAGGGTAAAAATTCATCATGTAAGCGGTGTTCGGTATTGTAGTGTAAATTAGTTTTTAATTGATGCACTGTAGGCAGAGACAATGAATTACTGGCAATATTGGTCATTTTTTTTGCTGCATTGGAGAGATGATACAGCGCTTGCTTGCTTTTATCTTTTTGACTATTCAAGGTGTCATAAGCAAGTAATTCTTTGCTTGCTTCATCTAACAGGTGTACGGCTTTATAATGGTGGTAGCTTAAAACGCATAAGGTAATTCCGGCAATACCTGCTGTAAGTGCAATCAACGGTTTTTGGGAAAATCTTCGTGTTAGTGGTACTTGACTGCATTGTTCCTGCACAGTTTTTAACGCGCCTTCAACGAAATAAGCCCTAAAATTAGTTGCCTGAGGGAAGGTATCTTGCACTACCAGTGCATACTCGTGTTGAATTTTCTTGGTTAAGCGGTCAACACTGACCCCACCTTGTTCGGCGCTGGTAAAATAAATGGAGTGCAGATGAAAAAGACGGGTGGAAATTCCTTGGAGCAGTGAATGAATGGGCGCACGTAAGCCTGCAAACTGGATAGGAAATTCGCGAATTAAACTGCGTCTCATTGTGGAGCGGGCAGGGTGCATTTTGGTAATCACTTGCTGGCCCAGCGTTTCCATTAATTGATTAAATTGTAGGGTAAATGCTTCGATTTTTTTGTTTAATTCGTTCAAACAATCTAATGAAAAACCCAGTGGTTTGGCTAAATCAGTGACATGATCTCCCTGATAAAATTCAGTAAAGCCTGCTAAGGTATCCATTTTTGTAATTACTAAAGCTAATTCGATTGCGTAACCTAAATTAATCCCCCAGCGCTCTAATAACTGCAAATGTCCCTTTCTTTGTTCGGTAAACTGCGTCCGATCGGTAATCAATAAGTCATTAACATCAATGCATAACACTAAACCGGTAATTTTAAGGTAGTGATTGCAGCGATTTAGTTGTTTGAGGGTATTTTGTAATAAGATTTTACTGTTGGTGAACCAACCTTCACCCAATTCGATTATAATTCCTTGTTGGTTAAAATAAATTTTGGCGTGCTGTTCACTAAAGACGGGCATTTCTTCCATATTGCTTTGTTTCAATAGCGAGGATTTGCCTTGGGCATTTTTTCCCGTAACCACAATAAAGGATAGTTGATTACTTTGTGGTTTTAATCGTGAGAGAATTTTTTTTATAGCATCACATAGTGTGCGTAAAGAGTTATCCATTAGTTATCCAGCAATGCAAGTTGGGAATGTCCAAATAAAACGGCTTTTGCTTTATTTTCCAATAAAAGATGACTGGAAAAAAAAGCAAGGCTGACTATCGCTGCAGCAGCAACCAGCGAGATTATGGCGGTTTTATAATTTTTTTTAATGATTTTGGGTAAGGGATTTTCGTTAAATAAACGATGCGGTTTATTAAAACGGTGCTGTTGTATTATTTGATAGAGATCCTCAATATAGTTATCTAAAGCCTGGCGTCCATCTGCTTTTAGATGATATTGCCCCTCAAAGCCGGCAATCAGGAAAAAATAAATCAGCTCAATCAGATCAAGGTATTGATTCGGCTGTTCTTTAACGTAGTCAAGAATTTCAAAAAAACGTACTTGCGGTTGTGCATTATCACGCGTTAGCGGGGTAAACGCTTTAAATTCTGCACTCATGTTATAGATTCGCATGTAACTTTTACCCAGGATTTCATCGATGGTTGCCGACATTAGATAATGAGCAATACCGATTGAATGTTCGGTGTATTTAGAGGTATTCAGCTTACTATAAAAAGCCAGTAATTCATGCTCTATATTGTCTCTAATGCGTTCAACGGGAGGGAGCGAGGGACTAAGGCAAAGGCGCTCCAAGAGCGATAATAATGGGCCTGCCGCGGCAACCAGCGAGTTTGTTGAAAACGGAGCAATAAATAATTTGGAGCGATAATAACCTTGTGGAACCGATAGGGTTCCCGAATCAGCCAGAGGATTACTGACAAGTGAGGCGGGGTAATGCTCAGCTGCCATGGTTCTGCTCCTAAAACAGTTTTGTTTCAGCTTGCAACGCCGTTTGCAAAACTTTAAAAATTCAAAAACAAGATAATACGTACATAATGCCCTTAGTTCAAGTACGAACATTCGACCTAATAATTATACCTGTACTGTACAATATAAATGGTATTGATGTTCCCATATATTTACTGTGTATAAGGTAATATTTTATTTGCATCACTCTGTAACAATAAGGTACTATTCGCGTTTGCTGTATATAGAACTTTTTTAGTACTATATTTATAGTATGGATGACTATATGAAAAGCACCGGACTTTGTCTTTAATTAAGACTTATTTAGTACTAGATTATTCGCCTTCGGAGTGTTATGCTGCGCATCAGCAAATTGGCCGATTATGGAACAGTTTTAATGGTGTATCTTGCCAAGCACGCGCAAGACTTATGTAATGCACGTGATATCGCCTTACATACGCATCTGGCTGTACCTACGGTAAGTAAAATTTTAAAACGTTTAACCAGTGCAGGTTTGTTAACATCAGTACGTGGAGCAACCGGAGGATACCGGTTGCGTCGGCCTGCTACTGAAATTTCTGTATCGCAAATTATTTTTGCATTAGAAGAACATCGTGGTTTCACCGAATGCAGTTTGCAGCCTAATGACTGTTCGTTACAAGGAGTATGTACTATTCAGGGCAACTGGCGATTAATTAGCCAGGCTATAGAAACTGCGTTGGATAGTGTGAGTTTGGATACCTTGGCAAAACCAACTCTGCAGGCACGTGATATTGAGCGTGTCCGACAATTAGCAAGTGGAGTCAATCGTGGCTAAAAGCAGTGAGCAAATTAATTCTCTGCTCGATAGAGAATATCAACATGGTTTTATAACCGACATTGAAGTAGAAACATTTGAACCTGGACTGAATGAAGATGTAATTCGTCGTTTATCAGCCATTAAAGGGGAGCCTGAATTTCTACTCGAATGGCGTCTGAAAGCATACAGGCATTGGCTAACTATGCCGCATCCAGAATGGTCAAGCGTGCATTATCCACCTGTGGATTATAATGCTATTTCTTATTACTCAGCCCCTAAAAGCAAAACCAATGCACCAAAAAGCTTGGATGAAGTCGATCCGGAATTGCTGAGAACCTATGAAAAATTAGGTATTCCTTTACGCGAGCAGGAAATGTTAGCCGGTGTTGCGGTTGATGCGGTCTTTGATAGCGTGTCTGTAGCGACAACCTTTAAAGCGAAACTCGCCGAGAAAGGCGTGATTTTTTGCCCCTTTTCAGAAGCCGTGCACAAATATCCTGAGTTGTTAATGCAATATCTGGGTTCTGTCGTGCCTTACCGCGATAATTTTTATGCCGCATTAAATTCCGCGGTATTTAGTGATGGCTCCTTTGTCTATATCCCTAAAGGCGTGCGTTGCCCTATGGAGTTATCGACTTATTTCCGTATTAATGCGGCATCAACTGGTCAATTTGAACGGACACTGATTGTTGCCGATGTTGACAGTTATGTCTCTTACCTTGAAGGGTGTACGGCACCGATGCGTGATGAGAATCAATTGCATGCGGCAGTTGTTGAGCTCGTGGCCTTAGATGGCGCGCAAATTAAATATTCTACGGTCCAAAATTGGTATCCAGGGGATAAAGAAGGTAAAGGTGGTATTTATAACTTTGTAACCAAACGAGGCGCTTGTCGTGGTAAGCGTTCTAAAATTTCCTGGACGCAAATTGAAACCGGTTCGGCCATTACGTGGAAATACCCGAGTGTGGTATTGCAAGGTGATGATTCGGTTGGTGAGTTTTATTCGGTTGCCTTAACCAATAATTATCAGCAAGCCGATACCGGCACTAAGATGATTCATATTGGTAAAAATACGCGTTCAACAATTATTTCCAAAGGCATCAGCGCCGGACGTGCGCATAATGCTTATCGTGGTTTAGTGCGTATTGCACCTACAGCGACGAATGCACGTAATTACACGCAGTGTGATTCCATGTTGATGGGCTCTGAGTGTTCTGCGCATACGTTTCCTTATATAGAAGTCAAAAATCCTACAGCACAAGTAGAGCATGAAGCCACAACATCTAAAATCAGCGAAGAGCAATTGTTTTATTGCCAACAACGAGGCATTGATACTGAAGATGCTGTGTCGATGATTGTGAATGGTTTTTGTAAGCAGGTATTGAAAGAATTACCCATGGAGTTTGCGGTGGAAGCCACTAAATTACTGGGTTTAAGTTTAGAAGGGGCAGTAGGTTAATATGTTAAACATCAATGAATTAAATGTTGAAGTGAACGAGCAGTCGATTTTAAAAGGCATTAATCTAACCGTAAATGCCGGTGAAGTTCACGCCATCATGGGTCCTAATGGTTCGGGTAAAAGTACTTTATCTAAAGTTTTAGCGGGGCATCCTTCTTATCACGTAACCCGTGGTGAGATGACTTATTTAGGTAATGATTTAGCGCCTTTATCACCAGAAGAGCGGGCGCGTGCCGGTGTTTTCCTGTCCTTTCAATACCCCGTGGAAATTCCTGGGGTCACCAATATTAATTTTCTTAAAGCTTCGGTCAATGCGGTGCGTAAAGGCCAAGGCAAAAATACTTTAGATGCGATTGAATTTTTAACATTTATTCGTGAAAAATGTGCCTTGTTGGATATGGATGAAAGCTTTTTATACCGCAGTATTAATGAAGGCTTTTCTGGCGGTGAGAAAAAACGTAATGAAATTTTACAGATGGCAGCTTTGGAACCTAAATTAGCGATTCTTGATGAAACAGATTCGGGTTTGGATATCGATGCTTTACGTATTATTTCTCATGGGGTAAACGCGATGCGCTCCCCGGAACGATCTATTGTTTTAGTGACGCACTATCAACGTTTACTCGATTACATTGAACCTGATTTTATTCACGTTTTAGTAAATGGCCGTATCATTATGTCCGGTGATAAAACGCTAGCACTCGAGTTAGAGAAAAAAGGGTATGGCTGGCTTGAGGAAATGGTGCAGTGATGAACGAGATTTTAGATTTTTATCGGCAACAGGCAAGCGCCAGTTTATCAACAATCCCTTGGCTTGCCCAGTTGCAGTCTAAAGCATTGGCTGATTTGCAAGAGCGTGGTTTTCCAGGGCGACATGATGAAGAATGGAAATACACCCGTGTTGATGCCTTATTAAAACAGCCCTTTGCCGCGTGCCATAATGGTTTAGCTGCTGTGCCTAAAGCTTCGGATTTGCCCATAGCCCAGCAAATTTTAATCCACAATGGTCTTATTTCTGGTGTTGAGGCGCTTGTTAAGACTTTGCCAGCCGGGGTTCTCGTGTTGCCTTTAGCGGCGGCGTTAATCAGTCATTCTGAATTACTAAAACCTTATTTAGGCATGATCTTAAAACAAGAACATGGCTTTCATTTTTTAAATACCGCCATGATTCATTGTGGTGTTTTGATTTATCTTCCTGCAGGTGTGTACCTTGATGAGCCAATTGCTCTGCGTCATATACAGGATCAAACAAATCAAGCGGTTCATTTACGGCATGTAATTATTGCGGAAGCAGGCAGCCAGGCAACAATTATTGAAGATTATCAAGGCTTAGAAAACAGCTGTTATTTGACCAATACCGTCACTGAAGTATTTATGGGGACTAATGCGAAATTAACGCATTGTAAAATCCAACGCGAAAGTAAAGCGGCCTATCATTTAGGGCATTTATCAGTAAAACAAAGTGCGCGCAGTGAATTTGCTAATCATTCATTGAGTTTGGGGGGCAAGTGCGTGCGCTCGGATCTTAGTTTGTATTTGCAAGAAGAATATGCGCACTGCCTGATGAATGGTATTTATGCACCTGCAGAAGGACAACACGTAGATCACCATACAACGGTGCATCATTTAGTACCTAATTGCCGTAGTGAACAAGATTATAAGGGTATTTTAACGGGGCGTTCGCGTGCCGTATTTAATGGTAAAGTATTGGTTGCCAAAGACGCGCAACATACCGATGCCCAACAACAGAATAAGAATCTGTTGCTTTCAGCAAATGCCGAAGTGGATACTAAACCACAATTGGAAATTTATGCTGATGACGTCCTTTGTTCGCATGGTGCGACGGTGGGACAATTGGATGAAGAGGCGCTTTTTTATTTAGCGACTCGTGGTATTGATCGGGTGGAAGCATCACATTACTTAATCCATGCTTTTGCGAGGGATAATTTGCGGCTTATTTCGCATCCTAAGTTGGCTGAGTTTATGAGCCATTTATTAACACAACAATTGGGGTAAGCAAATGGACACGATTGACTCATTAGTTGAAACTTTGGATATCATGGCAATTCGCAATGATTTTCCAATTCTCCATCAAAAAATAAACGATTATGATTTGGTTTACTTTGATAATGCGGCTACGACTCAAAAGCCGCGCGCAGTGATGGATGCGATTACTCGTTATTATGAGCATGATAATTCAAATGTGCATCGTGGTGTCCATACTTTAAGTGTCAGAGCTACTGACCTTTATGAAGTAGCTCGTTCCAAAGTAAAGCACTTTATTAATGCGCGTTCAGCGCGTGAATGTATTTTTGTGCGTGGTACTACAGAGGCCATTAATTTAGTGGCACAAAGCTATGTTATGCCTCATCTCTTACCTGGCGATGAAATATTAATTACCCATATGGAACATCATTCGAATATTGTGCCTTGGCAGATGGTTTGTAAAAAGACCGGTGCTAAATTACAAGTAGCGCCTATTTCCCAAGATGGTGAAATCATCCTGGAAGAATTTGCTAAAAAATTAAATGAAAAGACGCGGTTTGTGGCGCTTAGCTATGTATCTAATGCTTTAGGTACGATTAATCCCGTGAAGAAAATGATCGAAATGGCGCATGAATACGGCGCACGCGTGTTACTTGATGGGGCGCAGGCAACCGCACATTTACCGGTAGATGTACAAGCCTTAGGTTGTGATTTTTATGCTTTTTCAGGTCATAAAATGTATGGTCCGACTGGCATTGGCGTTTTGTGGGGTAAAGAATCACTCTTAGATGAAATGCCACCTTACCAAGGTGGGGGAGAGATGATTAATTACGTCACTTTTGAGGCAACGGAATACGCGCCATTACCGCAAAAATTTGAAGCCGGTACACCCAATATCGCCGGAGCCATTGGTTTAGGTGCGGCTATGGATTATTTATGGTCTTTAGATTTAGATACCGTCGCGGCCTATGAGCATGAGTTGTTAGAGTATGCAACCGCAGGGATAAAGTCATTGGGTGGTTTTCGTATTATTGGCACGGCCAAACAGAAAGTCCCGGTGATTTCTTTTGTGCATGAAGCAATTCATGCGCATGATATTGGTACTATTATGGACAGTAAAGGCATTGCTTTACGTAGTGGCCATCATTGTGCTATGCCGCTGATGGATTTCTATGGGGTTGCGGCAACATCGCGTATTTCTTTGTCTTTTTATAATACGCAAGAAGAAATAGATCGCTGTATTGACGCCTTGAATCGAGTTAAAGAGGTATTTTCATGAGTGCTGATTTGCGTGAGTTGTATCAGGAAATTATTATTGATCATAATCGTAATCCCCGTCATCACTACGCTATGGATGATGCGACAACGCAGGCTAATGGGTTTAATCCCTTATGCGGTGATAAGTTAACTGTGTATGCCAAATTAGAAGGCGATCGCATCGCTGAGTTGAGCTTTTTAGGTTGTGGTTGTGCCATATCACAGGCTTCCGCCTCCTTAATGACCGATAGCATTAAAGGGAAAACAATTGCTGAAGCTCATGAATTATTTCATCGTTTTCATCACATGTTGACGCAAAACGAAGAAGGGCAGTTGCTGTTAATGGATAAATTGATGGTGCTTGCTGGGGTCAAGGCTTATCCTGCACGTGTCAAATGCGCTACTTTGGCCTGGCATACATTGGAAGCGGCATTAAACAAAGATGCGAATGTGGTTAAAACGGAATAGATTTAGGCAAAAAATATGAATTGCTAATGGTGGATACCTATGTTTGGCTTGAAGAAAAAACAAGATACTGATGTGCTGAAAGAGACCATAATTACCGCGCTCAAAGGCGTTTATGACCCGGAAATTCCCGTAAATATTTATGATTTGGGATTAATTTATGACGTATCTATAGATGAAGATGCTCATGTAGCGGTGCAAATGACCTTAACGACTCCTGGCTGTCCTGTGGCGCAGACCTTTCCTGGAACGGTAGAGCAAGCAGTAAATCAAGTTGATGGGGTTCGTGATTGCACGGTGGAATTGGTATGGGAACCACCATGGACACAAGAGCGCATGACCGAAGCTGCACGACTTGAGTTAGGAATTTTTTACTAATAGAATGTGGCAACCTTCTGCATCAATTGATTTATTACGCCAACGCGCGCAATTAATCGCAACAATTCGTCATTTTTTTAATGAGCGTGGCTATCTGGAAGTGGAAACGCCGGTTATGGCACGTTATGGCACGACGGATGTCTATTTGAGTAACATCAAAACGACATTTCGCGGAGCCAATTATTGTTTACAAACCTCACCTGAATATCATATGAAACGTCTGCTTGCCGCAGGAAGTGGTCCTATTTTTCAATTAGCCCGCGTATTTCGTGATGATGAGCTAGGGCGTTGGCATAATCCTGAATTTACCCTGCTGGAATGGTATCAATTAGACATTGATCACCATGCCTTGATGGCCGAAATGGATTTATTTTTACAAGCGGTCATGCAGGCGCAACCGATGCTTAAGAAAACGTATCAACAGGCTTTTCTTGAAGCCTGTGATGTGGATCCGTTGACGGCTTCGGTTGCGCAATTACGCCAGGTTTTGGCCCGTTATGATTTGGATTATGTATTTCCTCCCGAAGAACAAGATCGCGATCAGTATTTGTTCTTGTTAATGAGCCATATCGTTGAACCGTTCTTGGGTAAAGAACGTGCTCCGGTTGCAGTTTATAATTTTCCTAGTTCGCAAGCTGCGTTGGCGAAAATCAATGCAGGTGTTGCCGAACGTTTTGAAATTTATTATCAAGGTGTGGAGTTAGCCAATGGTTTTCATGAGTTAACGGATGCCGATGCTCAGGCAAAGCGTTTTGCTCAGGATCTGCACCTAAGACAGGAAAAAGGCTTTCTTGAAGTTGAGGCTGATCAGTATTTGCTACAAGCCTTAGAGCATGGCCTACCCGCCTGTAGTGGAGTAGCTCTAGGCATCGACCGCTTATTAGCAATCGCATTAAAGCAACCAGCAATAGCAAACGTTATCTCGTTTGATTTCACCCGCGCGTAAGCCTGGTTGCTTTTTTGTTTTTTATTGTTAAGTATATGGCAAAAATCAAATAGAAGGGTGAAAAAATATTCTATTTGATTTAGGGGCGCTATTAATTACATATCCATTTGCTTTCCGCAATAATGGAATAGACCTCGTTATCGCCAATGACTAGATGATCTAATAAGCGGGCATCGACTAATTCCAAAGCATCACGTATGCGCTCAGTTACCATAATATCCTGATGACTGGCATCAGAAATACCTGATGGGTGATTATGGGCTAGAATTAACGCTGCGGCATTAAGTTGTAAAACACGTTCGACGATGGGTCGTGGATGAATGGTTGCGGTATTAATTGTCCCCGAAAACAATTCTTCATAAGCAATAATCCGATGCTGGTTATCAAGAAATAATGCGGCAAAGGTTTCATTTTTACGATCACGCAGACGTTTTTTTAAATAAGCATGAGTTTGTTTGCTATTGGTGATCTGGGTTTCCTTTTGCAATTGAATAAAATCACTGCGCCGGCAAATTTCCTTAACTGCCTGTAATTGGACGTAACGCACTGCGCCTAATCCATGCACTTGTTTGAAACTGTGTTGATCTGCATTGAGTACAGCACGTAAATCACCTAAATGTTTCAGTAGATCCGCAGCCAGTTGTACACAGGATTTTTTTCCGCTGCCAGAACTGATAAAAATTGCCAGTAATTCCGTGTCAGAGAGGTTTTGTACTCCATTGGTAAGTAATTTTTCACGCAGATTTAACTGCCGTGTGGTTTGGACATACGTCATTATTTATTCCTTTATTGCGAAGTTTAGCAAGGTTATTTTTATCAAAAATAGTAGGTCATGCAAGATAAATTTTTAATAAAATCAGCAGTTATGTCTAAGGAACAGCATTATTGAGGGAAAATGTAGGTGTTTCTCTCAGTCGAACGAGGTTCGTACTAGGGTAAATTAGTTTATAATAAGGGGGATGAACTCTAGTCGTTTTGTTTGTCATCATAATATATTTCTTTATTGTGAGGAGTATGTTTTGATCGCAGCAGTTTTCTTCTCAAAGATGGTCGATTATGCAAGATTTTATTGGTAAAAAAGTTCTTCTCGGTGTTTGCGGTGGTGTTGCTGCTTATAAATCAGCGTATCTGATTCGCGAGTTAACGCGCTTAGGAGCTGAGGTAAATGTTGTGATGACGCAATCCGCGCAGCAATTTGTTAGCCCTTTATTAATGCAGGCCTTATCGGGTAATAATGTGCGTACCGAGTTATTTGACGCGCAAGCTGAGCGTGCTATGGGGCATATTGAATTGGCGCGGTGGGCTGATTATTTGGTGATTGCTCCAGCTTCTGCCAATTTTATTGCGAAAATGGCGCACGGTATTGCGGATGATTTATTGTCTACTTTATACCTGGTTGCGGAAATTCCCGTACTTGTTTGTCCTGCAATGAACCACAGTATGTGGGCGCATCCAGCAACGCAAGCAAGCTGTAAGCTGTTGCACGAGCGCGGTGTCATTTTCGTGGGGCCCGAAGAAGGCTCACAAGCGTGTGGTGAGTATGGTTTTGGCCGGGTGAGTGAAGCGGAGCAAATTATCAGTGCCTTGCGCCTATATGATGTGTACCAGTTATTAGTCGGGAAAAAAGTTTTACTTACAGCCGGACCCACTCGTGAACCTATTGATCCTGTGCGTTATGTCAGTAATTACAGTTCAGGAAAAATGGGCTATGCCTTAGCGGAGGCTGCCGCCATGGCTGGCGCTGAAGTCACCTTAATTAGTGGTCCTTGTGAACGGCCCTGTTCTGCGGGCATCAAGCTCGTTAAAATTGACTCGGCTCAAGAAATGTTTGCAGCCGTTATGGATGAACTACAGGATGGCTGCATTTTTATTGGCGCCGCCGCAGTTGCTGATTATCATATTCAAGCACCGGCGCCGCAAAAAATGAAAAAAACTGAGCATGAGGAATTAACCCTGCATTTAGTGAAAAATCCAGACATTTTAAGTCAGGTTGCAGCAACAGCTAGAGCTTCTTTTGTGATGGGTTTTGCTGCTGAAACCACCGAGGTAATTCATTATGCAACCGACAAATTAAAACGTAAAAAATTGGATATGATTGTCGCCAATGCTGTCGGTAAAGGACTTGGTTTTGAAAGTGAGGTAAATCAAGTTACGGTTATTACTAAAAGCAAACAAATCGAATTATCGTTAACGCATAAAACACGATTAGCAGGACAGATTATTGCAATCTTGGCAGCAACTCTGCACAATGGCGCCCATACAGAACCTAAGGCCAATGAGATAAATAATTAGGAACAATTATGACCCAAGCAATTCAATTAAAAATTCTTGATGCTCGCATCGGCGATAGCATTCCTTTACCAACTTATGCAACGGATGGTGCAGCTGGCCTGGATTTGCGTGTTTGCATTAATGAGCCGCTGCAAATTGCTCCTCAAGAAACGGTATTATTACCTACAGGACTTTCTATCTATATTGCCGATCATCAATTAGCCGCAGTGATTTTACCGCGATCTGGTTTAGGGCATAAGCATGGCATCGTTTTAGGTAATCTGGTGGGATTGATAGATTCGGATTATCAAGGTGAATTAAAGATTTCTTGCTGGAATCGGGGCATGGAGCATTTTACCGTAAATCCTGGTGAGCGTATTGCCCAATTAGTCTTCATTCCAGTGGTACAAGCTGCTTTTGAACTTGTTGATAATTTTACTGAAAGCTTGCGTGGCGAAGGAGGATTTGGAAGCTCAGGGAGGCATTAATGGGTTACCAGCAAAGACCAGTTCCTCGGGCTGTTTTTAGAGCTTATGATATTCGCGGCATTGTTGGTCAAGAGTTGGATGAACACTCCTTTTACAGTCTTGGCCTCGCCATAGCGTACCATCTGCATGCTTTGCAACGCCGGCAAATATTTTTAGCGCGCGATGGTCGTTTGACCAGTGCTAGTTTGGCTTTGGCATTAAAACAGGGCTTGTTGGAGAGTGGCATTGATGTTTTTGATTTAGGTGCTGTTGCTACACCGGTCATGTATTATGCAACGCATACCCAAGAGATTGATTGTGGTTTGATGGTGACGGCAAGTCATAATCCTGCGAATTACAACGGCATTAAAATGGTGTTGGCGGGTAAGACTTTAGTGCAAGAAGATATTGATGTTATATACCATTTACTGATTGCGAAGAAGATATGTTTTGGTCAAGGCCAAGAAATGACCGCAGATATCTTGCCATTGTACCAGCAACGCATTATTAGCGACATATGCCTTCAACGGCCGTTAAAAATCGTTGTTGATTGTGGCAATGGCATTGCGGGTCCGGTTATACCGCAAGTGTTGGCAGCATTAGGTTGCGAGGTGATCCCTTTGTATTGTGATGTTGATGGACGTTTTCCTCATCATCATCCTGATCCCAGCATTGAAGCGAATTTAATGGATTTGAAAGCCGCGGTGGTTGCACATCAAGCTGATCTGGGACTGGCTTTTGATGGGGATGCGGATCGACTCGGTTTGATCACCAATACAGGGGATATGATTTGGCCTGATCGCTTGATGATACTTTATGTGCGCGAAGTTTTAAGTCGTATCCCTGAGGCAACCGTGGTGTTTGATGTCAAATGTTCTAGTCATTTGGGTTCCGAGATTAAAGCGCTCGGAGGCGTTGCCAAAATGTGTCCTACAGGCCATTCGATTGTCAATGGTGTGATGAAAAAAGAACAGGCTGTTTTAGCCGGTGAAATGAGTGGTCATCTATTCTTTAAAGACCGCTGGTATGGTTTTGATGATGCATTATATAGTGCCTGCCGTTTGTTGGAAATCATTAGTGCTTCTAAATTAAGTGTCAATGAACAATTTCAATTAATCCCTAATAGTGTGAATACGGCTGAGTTAAAAATTAAAATTTCCGAGGAAGAAAAATTTCTGTTTATGCAACGTTTTAATGAATTAGCTCAATTTCCGACAGCACAAATTATTGCTATTGATGGCCTGCGTGTGGAATTTGAGCATGGGTGGGGCTTACTACGCGCCTCCAATACGACCCCTTGTTTAGTGGCGCGTTTTGAAGCGGTGGATCAGCAGTATTTAGAGGAAATTCAACAGTTATTTCGGGCACAAATACAACGCGTAGATCAGGAATTAGTGTTGCCGTTTTGATGTTTAAGGGGACGGTCTGGGATGGTCACCGTCTAATATTAACCACTTTGTATCATTTCAAATAGGATCCGTCCCTCTGTGTTTTCTGCACCCACATTTTCTTCAATAGTTAAGTCACCCTTCTGTTTAATTTTCTCACCAGGTGCTAGCTGAGCAATAGTTTTCATTATTACTTCGATAGATTATTAACTAATGTTACGCACATGAAGTTGCTGTCTAAATAAAAAGTATTAGAATTCCGCCCTTAATTTTTAGGGAGAGAATTAAATGGACATGCTTGATCTTTATAGTGATTATTTGATTTTCCAAAACAAATATGCGACAGCAACAGGGTTGTCTGATTTGGTTGATGGAGCATTTGCTCATGACAAAGTAACACGATTTAGTTTTTTAGCGCATTCCCAAACAGTAAATACTAGGTTAAAGCCATCCCAACTCCCTGTTGGTGATGGATAAGAGACCGGCTTGTTGTAAAAGGTGGTCTGCTTTTGATCAATACAATCCATCGGTTCAAAGCCAATAAAAAATTTACCACTCTTTTGATATTGATAGCGGTCGCAGCCATGCCAATATTTAATCGATAATTTTGATAACACTAAAGGCTACAGAAAAACAGTCATTATGGAACGTCATCGTTTTGGTATCGGTTCGTATAAATATTGGGATTACCCGCTTCCTGATTTAGTGCAAATATTACGTGAGGAAATTTATCCAAGACTGGTACTCAATATGGAAATGGGGAGCAAAAAGATAACAATATGTAATTGTACGTATTAAAGCGCAATTTAATTTGTCCAATGATTTAGACATCCTATCCAGATACAATATCGCGCTCAGCATGCTATACCACGCGCTGGAGCGAGCTTCCTGTTGCGCTGATTTCTTCTTAGATTCGTGTTCAGTCCTCTATAGGGCGCGCCGCTCAAATTTGCCTCAAGCATAGTTAAAAATAAGAAATATCTTATAGGACAATTAGCCATCTACTTGTGCATGGATTCTAATTCTTTATCTATAATGAGGATGTTTGGCGCAGCTTCAATGGACAGGATGTCGACCTTGAAAACGTGATGATTTCAAGGCGTATTGCGGCTGTGCACAAGCACGAAAAAACGTGAACATTTCATCTGGAATTTTTTGAATGTCGTATTTAATACGTTGATTCATTAGATCGAACACTTAACATTTTTTACCTGTTTTCCTGAATTTCCTGGAGTTTGATAAATAAATCGGTGTATTGTATTAATTAATACCGCATCAGTACCGAGTAGGTTTTGGTGGTTTAACCATTCAGAAACTATAAATTGCCGCACATCCCAGTTTAATGGGTGAACGCCGGATTGCGCCAAAATATCTTCATCATTAAAAAATTGAGCGGATTGCAATACCGCACCAACCACTAGCGCGCGGGTTAACTGAATTTCATTGGCAGGCACTGATTCCCCTGAGCTGTCAAAATTTGCTGGAAATCCTCCGCGTAAAACGCGAATAGTAGCGCCTAGCTCTGAGTGGTATTCAAGGGTATCCAGTAGGTCGGAAATGGATGGTTTCTGTTTATCAATAAAGCATAATAAAGAGAGAAATTCTTTATCTTCTGAAGAACAACTCACCAAGGTTTTATCATGAGGGGCTATCCTAAGTTGTTCAATGGATGATTCACTGATGTCTCGACCACTGCAACCAAAAATCCAATCGCAAGTCGCGATTAAATCGCGTGTATCTTTAGCGCAAACAAACCGGGAATCCTGTTCAAATGGTTTCATTAGTTCGCTATTTACATCAAAAACAATGAGCTTCTGTCCTCTTTTAAGCAATTGTTCAATGATGGCTTGTCCAACTGAACCAAGTCCTACAACACCATAATGTAGTTTACGGCTAGGCTTGGGCAATAAAGAAAATAATTTAGTGACAATGGCCTTCGCAATTAATGGGGATTCCAAATAGCGTTTGGCAAAACAGTTGGCGACATCAATCATTGGGAAAGGAGGCAAGCCTCGTTTTTCAATATCAAAAAATCCTGCCGAAGTTTTTTCAATTCCAATAATTCGATAGTGTTCTAATAATTCAGAAGGAACAAAGGTTATCGCATGCCCCCCCACGATCTAATACTAAAATATTTTCAATGGTCTTGTTTAAATGAAGCGTTAACTGGAACCACAACCAATTAATATCGCGAATAAAGGAGGTAGCATAGTGTCCTGCACGCAGTTGCATGGAACAAGGTTGATAAGTGTACACCTCTTTTGGTTAGCGCCGTGACCACCTCCTCGTTTTGTGAATATTTTTTCCCCAAAATAAAAATGTTGTCGTAGCGTGCACCCAGCGCTACAAAACTATCGATTACATTAATTGACGTTTGTAAGGGGTGATGAACGTAATAAATCACCGTTTTTTCGAGTACTTGTCGCGTTTCTGAATGATTGGCTTTGGCTAATAATGCATCCAGAACAGGTAAGTGGATTGAGTTTTGATAGGTACTGGTACGGTTTTCTTTCAAATTTTAATCCTCTTCCTTAAACAGAGTTAGTTTCCAGAATCAATGCAGCGTCTAAACGTTAAAATGACTTATAAAATCAATGCTAGCACAAAACTAGACATGAACAATAAAAATTGGGCAATTTTAGCGGTGTAGGCTGCATTGATGAAGTTCTTGTCTATGCTTTAAAAAAGAACGACTAAAATATTAATGAATTGGGTTGCCTGCCATGCAAAAGCGGAGTGATGATGACGCAGAACTAATCGAGAGGCTACGCGCTCAACTTTGTGCGCGTGAGAATGAATGTTACCAATTAAAAAATATGATTGAAGCTTTGCCAGGTGATATTTATTGGAAAGACATCAATGGCCGGTGGTTAGGCGTTAATAGCCACGGGGAACAAAGTTTAAAACGCATGGGCTTTATTCGAAATAGTGAGGATGTTATTGGAAAAACAGATTATGAGTTATTCAATAAAGAGACGGCGGACATTTATCGAAAAAACGATTTAGAGGTTATTGCTCGGAAAATGGAGATTGCGCAGGAAGAAACTGTGGCGCTTATTAATGGCGAGAAAATGATTCAATTATCAACGAAAAGACCGATATGGGATAAAAATGGAACCATTACTGGAATTGTTGGTAATACAATCGACATTACTTATCTAAAAAAAATAGAGCAGGAATTGAAAAGTTCTAAAGAAGCGGCAGAGGCTGCCAACCAGGCAAAAACGGAATTTCTCGCCAACATGCGGCATGATGTCAGGACGCCATTATCTGGAATTGTAGGGTTTTCTGAAATCATAAAATCTGAATCGAATGAACCCCATATTAAAGAATATGCGCAGAATTTAATCGCCTCAAGTCACGCCTTTTTGGATTTAATGGATGAAGTATTGGAAGCGGTATGAGTAAGCTCAGGAGAGATTCCAATGCTGAAAAGAAAATTTAACCTGGTGCAAACACTAGCGCAGGTTATTTCGTTATATTCTGCTAAAGCACACGAAAAAAAATTGGCTTTGTCGTTATCTGTGGATACGAAACGCCCTCGATATGTCCTGGGCGATAAAATTAGAGTGCATCGTATTGCTCTTGAACTAATTAGCAATGCATTGAATTTTACAGAGAGGGGGCAAGTTACTCTTCGCGTTGAATTAGCAAAACAAAAAAATCGTGAGTTAGTCATTAAAATAATCGTGAGGGATTCGGGTATAGGTATTCCTAAAGAGAAGCAACAGGAAATTTACGTTCAATTTAAACGACTCACCCCATAGTACCAGGGGATATATAAAGGCGCTGGATTGGGACTCTATGTTGTGAAGCAATTTATTGATGAATTGGATGGGGAAATCCATGTTGAGAGTGAGCCCTTTAAAGGAACTATTTTTACCTGCTTTATTCCATTAAAAGAACCACTTCTGGATGATGGTTCAGGGATTGACAATGCAGTGAAATTTGCTCTAGGAAAAGCACCTCTGATGCCATTAGCCAATCCTCAGGTCGTAGCACATTCTTTAAGCGATATAAAATCGACAAGCACGGTTCTTGTCGTAGAAGAGAACTTTATTGCGCAAACCGTTGCAAAAACGCTGTATTGAGGCGGGAATGGATGCTGTATTAACAAAACCACTCACTCAAGCTCATGCAGCAGGCATCTTAAATACCTATATTTCAAAAAGACACGAATCCTCAAACGCGAAGTCTGTTATAACCCGATACGACTTACCTGATAGTGATGAAGAGCTATTTCAACTCAGCCAGTTTCCTATTTTTGATAGGGACGATGCGTTGCAAAATTGCGGTACTCAGGAGATGCTGAACGAGTTATTAACCTTAGTGATTCAGGAACTACCTGTTGATTTGGAGCACATGAGCAATGCATTCAAACATCAAGATTGTTCTCTGGTGGAAAAGACCGCTCATAAAATCAAAGGCGGGGCTGTTTATGTCGGAACGACATGGATGAAGTATGCCTGCCAATATTTGGAGCGCTATTGGAAAATGGGAGCACTAGAGTTATTTGCTCTCCTGTATCATCAAGCAGTAACCGTTATTGAAGAAACATTTATTTATATTGAAGGTTGGTTGCGTCGCTAAGTTTGATGAATGCTCATCCACGTGTCATAAACAGATATTTTAATACTTTAGTAGAATGCCTGGGGTAATCGATACGTCTTTTATCGCTCCGAAAGACCTACTTGTTAGAACCTGACAACAGATTTGGCTGTGCTTGAATTATTTTACAAATGAACCAACAGCTATGTTAATGAATAGTAATGATCAAATAGTTTATTTCTAAATTTATACTGTGGATCAAGTTTACTTTTTAATTTGAAGAAATCATTTGCTCGAGGATAAGCCTTTAAAAATTGAGCATTAGTAGCGATTATTTGATACGGCAAATAATAGGTGCCTCCAGCTTCTAATGCTGCATCAATCAATTTGGAAGTCCATTTTTTAACCGCTATATTATCTGATTCAGTTACCCCTTGTTTGTAATAAATTACGAATGAGAATACCTCAGATCGTGACCATGACAAATAAGACTCATAATCTGGTAGTGCGTGCCGTATAGAAATATTCAAAACATTTGCATGAGCGTCTTTAAGAATAGAAATCAATTTTTTAAGAAATAAATCAAAGTTGTTTATAGGTATAAAATATTCTTGAAGAACGTAAGTAGATTTTTCACGTGATACAGGTTCAATACTGTTTACATCATAACTTGCCTCATAGTTGCGCCATTCGACAATGGAACCTATATTTTCGTATCTGTCATATAAATGCTGTCTAAAATACTTACCCGTTGTAGTGTCGGATACCCAATTTAAGAGAAATTCTTGATAGCGTGAAGGACGTTTTTGAGGTGCCAGTCGTTCTTTTATTGTGATTGGTTTACTTGTTTTTACCCATGTTATTGCGTTTAGATACTGAAAATCAGGAGGATAGATATCAGCGTTATGAAATATGCTGTTTTGCGAATTTCGAATATTTTGTAGAAAGTAATCTTTATAGAGAGCTACTTTCATTCTTCGAGCAATTCGTTCTACATGAGTATTATCGCTAAGAAAAAGGGAGGCTTCTACAATAACGCCAACTCCACCATAGCCTCCAATAGCACTGTAAAATATATCTTGATTTTCATTCCTACTTGCCTTTACTGATGTTCCATCAGCAAGAACCATTTTAATGGATTCGACTGACTTAATGATTGCTCCCTCATTGACATATCGTCCATGGGCGTTAACGCTTAAGGAGCCTCCTACCGTAAAATTGGAAAATGATTGCATTATTTTAAGCGAGAGGTTGTATTTATCGATTACTTTCTGAATTTTTCTCCAGGTTATGCCCGCTTCTACTGTGATTAAATGATTTTCTTTATCAAGGTTTAAAATCTGATTCAGATTTTGCATATCAATAAAAAGTGTATTATCCGTGGCAATTTGACCTCCTTGGCTAAATCTTCCTCCCCCAATAGAAATTGGGCCATCATGATTTTTTATTAGTTTGCTTATATCATCGATAGTTTTAGGAGAAACTATTTCTTTTACAACAATAGGATTTAATAACGTAATATCATTAACTGTAGTGATATTAGCAAAAGAGCTATTAAAAAAAACAACCCATAAAATGAATTTGGGGAGCAGGAAGGCGCTTTTGTAGATTTTCAATTATTTGTCATGTCCATTCGTTTAAGGTCTTCCAGTTATACAAAACAGTATCCATGTATGTATGATCTTATTTTTTTTGTAAAATTTCAATATGAATACTTGTTGAGTTTAAAAAAACACCATTTTATGAGACTTACTTAGGAATTTTAAAAGTCTGTATAGAGATAGAATTAAATTTTCTTAATACTGATCTCAAAATCTAAGTCTTTAATACGCATCGAAGTCAATGTTTTCGATAGATGCTATCAACAGATAGGGATTTGTACGAAATGATAGCTGAGCGTGCCTTGAGCTAGATCACACGATTATTTTGAGGCACTGGGATTGCTTCTTCATTCTTTCCAGAAAAAAGTCTTAGAAGGCCAATAAAGGCATCGAGAACTAAAGTAAAAGGTAACATCACCAAAAAAGTTGGTATAGCTAGTACACAAGATGCGATGATAGTTAGTTTCACTCCTGTGCGGTATAAAGGTCGAGTAATAGGGCCTGAAAAAGCTTTTTTTTCTCCAATGTAGGTGCCCCTTTCATCATGACTACAAAATAAGTTTATTGCTGAGTTTGGGATATCAAGGGCTCTTCGACCAGCAGATAGTGTCCAAAAAAAGTTTTTCATAATCATTAATCAAATATATGGGCTTATATTTTATCATAACGCCTTGATTTTTGTCAGTTCTTCCACAAGACCCTAAAGAGTTAATTCATTGATTTTAGAAGCATCTTATTGGGCTCTCTATTCAATAAAATAGAATGCATAACCCACAAAATGGCTTCGCTAAGCAGACTTTCTTTTCAATAAAAAATCATTTAGTTTTATATTTAGCCTAAAATAGCATCCCATTGCTTAATTGGGCCAAATATGCGGAAAAACCCTTCTTTGATTTTTAAGACAAGCTCTTCTAAGCGACGATTTAACCATTTTTCAAAAGCATCTTTATTAAATTCTAAAACCAAGGGTAGGTTTTTTTTATTGCGTAAGGAAACAATTAATAAATTTAATTTGGGGGATAGTCTTGGTTTTTAACCAATGAATATAGCCATAGATTTGTAATTGCAGCCAGACGGATGGGTAAAATAGTTTTTTGCAAACACCTCGATTAATTTTTGAGGTTCAAAGGCAGTTTTAATTTCATCTTCTTCGCGTATTTCATCTGTAAAATGGATGAGGTAAAGTAATAGAGCATGTTCGTGAGGAATGATAAGGCTTAACGATTCTTTGGTTCGGATAATGATTTTTGCGCCCCCCACTTTATTGGATTTTTTCAAGTCTTTACGCAACAGAACGTACGCTTTTTTATTTTTACTTTCGGGTTGTAAATAATAGGGTTTAGAATAATACAGACTGTCTATTTGGCTGAGGTCAACAAACTCCTCGATATCAATGAGCTTAAATAAGTCGGGGCTTGCTTTTTCCAGTACCTTTTCATCTACTATAATATAGCTGCCTTTCTCATACTCCCACCCTTTTACAATATCATGCCACGGCACTTCTTTTTCGGTTTCTCCACTGACTCGCTGATAGCGCACGCGGGATTTTGTTTTAGAGTTTAAAAGATGGAATTTGAGTTCATTGTTGTCTTCTACAGATACTAAAGATACAGGGATGGAAACAAGACTGAAGGAGATTTCACCTTTCCAGATGGATTTAGCCATAATTCTTTCCTTATTATGGCATTGTCAACTAAACTTATGAACTTGACCGCCTCACTATACAAGAAAAAATAGGGGATTGAGTATTGTTTGCCGGACAAGTAAATAAAACACCAATAGGTTCTCCGGTTTTTTCAGAATTTATTATGCGAAATTGAATTTGTCCCCCAGCAGTAGCGCAGACTTTTTCAATACTACGATAAACATGGTAGCTGTCTTTCGGTTTACTGGCTTTAGTAAACGCTTCTTGACAAGGAGCGGGTTGGTTATCCATTAGAATTAGTAAGACATTTGTTGGTTTAACTGACTGATCATTTGGCGCTAGCTCATTTTGAGTTTGTAAGGCGCTTGTTAATTTAACCGGCTCCTTATTTACTTTCTTCTCCTTTTTTAGATATAAAAAAAGAACATCGAGGAATATAGACCATAATAAAAAAATACATGCAAACGTACGAATTGATTTTTTGTAATTCTTTCTTATTTTTATATCTAGAAACATAGTATTTATTCCTGATTATGCTTAAACTACCTCTAATAAAGCACTTACTGCAATTCCTCCACCACCTGCTGCGACTAGAAGAATCTTATCTTTAGATTTTATTCTTGCCTGTTGTCTGAGATAGTCTAACGCGATGCCAACACTGAAACCAGAAGTATTGCCAGTTTCTTCTACCGTTTTTACAACGTGTCCCTCAGAAAAACCTAATTTAATTGGGACCTACTTAGATTTAATCCTCTAGTTCTTGCTATTTGTAATTAGGGTGAATTTTATAATTAGCAATTTATAAGATTATAGCCTATTAGTTTAACTGAATTGTAAAAATCGATGTCAATTTGAGGTATGCCTTAAATGGGCATCAGTGATGTAACAAAAAATAGTGTCAGATAATTAGGATGTTATTGGCTAAAAAAGTATCTAAGGCTTCAATAGCGAAGATTCTAGACGTATCGCGCTCAGTCCTATTATATTTCATTAGTTCACGTAAATTAAGCTGATAGACGCTGTTTATGGAGGTCGAATTTTCCTTGTTTTCCGTGATACGCTTGTGCCGGTTGTACGTTAGCCCCCTTCTTTAAGAGAGCCAATATCTTTTTCAAGCTTATGCTTTCACTGTATTCATCGAAAAATCCAATGTATTAGGGGTTGTTTGTTTGTTCATGTTAGAAGCAAACAAACCGCATCCTGCAAGGACTGCTGCAATACCAGCGCCTGCCAATAATAATCCTGGAATACCCAAAGTCGCGGCATTAAGTACAGTAAAAGCAATAGCTGTTGCCGCAATTCCCGCTGCGGCTATAAAACCACCTAAAACCATCATGCTAATATTACTCATTGATAAAGAATTGGTTTTTTCAGTTTGATGAGATGGTGGACTCGCAGGTGAATTACTTAAGCTCGAGGAGGCTTGAAGCGGTTTAATCGCAGCTTTATAACTTTCTTTCACTGTATGTTCATTACTTGCTGTTACTAAATAGCCGTTTATATAGTCTAATGATTTTGCAGCATTAAAGTTTGTAGACGAATCTTCATAAAAATCTATATTATCAGTACCCTTGATAAATCCTTTTGCAAGCCAAAATTCACGAATCGCACTTATTTGAGCATTTTTATTTTCCAATATGCGCATAGCTGATTGGAATGCATTGCCTTTATGAGGAAGATAAGATATTAAAAAAGGTTTATCTATTCCTACAACCTTATAAATATTTATTGCAATCTCAGTTTTTTCTGAAGAACCAGCGTTAACAATTGTTTTACGGATTGTATCAACTAAGGTTAATTCTTTTTTTAATATTGCTGAGATATTACCAGCAACAAATTCTGGATTGTTATGATAAGTCGCAACAGCACTTAGATCTTGCTCATCATGGTTTAAAACAACATCTACGCCGTTCTTTATATTTTTTTTGCCTTCCGTTTGGCCAAGAGTATACTGGTTTTGAGCAGGTAGAGCTCTTTCGATAGCATGATCATTAAACGTATGATCTTTGGTAAGTGTACAGTCAAAATCAAATATTGCTGGCATAATTAATGCGCTCTTAAATATAGACGTATGAATATTGTACTCTTTAAATCTTAAGGAATTATTACTACTGACTAAAATCTACAGCACTGCGAATTGCGGTTTTGTCGCAAAAAAGCAAAAAGTCAGGTGAAAATTGGCACCATCAAAACCAAGGGGGGCACTAATATGAGCAGTTTTAAATGGCGACATTTCAAACAGGATATAATTATGATGTTGGTCAGATGATCCTGTTGATACAACAACAGCACAAGGCCGACTAATCTTTAATATTTTTGGCTCTCTTGCTGAGTTTGAGCGTGAATTAATTAAAGAAAGAACGCTTGCTGGACTTGAGGCCTCCAGAGGGAAGGGGAACATTGGTGGTCGCCCTAAGGGATTAACAAAAAAAGCACAAAATATTGCTCTCACTGCAGAATATGGGGTATGACAATCATTGGAATGAAAAGATACCCTAAGTCTAAATATTTCCAATAAATTGGATTAACTTACGACAAATTTCCAATTATATTCGCCAAAAACAGTTTAAATCCAGAATGTTATTTCCTTATTTATATAAATGTCCACTAACTTGTAAATTTATAGACCTATAAATAAGGAAGTACCTAAAAATATAAAACCATCCTAAAGATGGAATTTCTGAAAATAAATGGCAAATTTCGAATCTAGCTCATCGCAGTATCAGTGAT
The DNA here is from genome assembly GCA_963844185.1 of uncultured Gammaproteobacteria bacterium. Lineage (GTDB taxonomy): Bacteria > Pseudomonadota > Gammaproteobacteria > Legionellales > Legionellaceae > Legionella. The sequence goes on along the minus strand of CAWJMX010000002.1, from coordinate 440,607 downwards.
CCTGATTCCTCATTAGCTTTTAAATCAGGCACAGCCCGAAGTTTAAAATATAAAGCTCATGTTTGTTGTGACAGTGAAAGTTGTGTTATTAGCACTATTAAAGTGACAACCGGGGCGGTACATGATTCCCAACCTTATATTAAGTTAATTAATCATTTAAAAACAAAATTATCTTTTCAAGAAGTTATTGCAGATAGAGTTTATGGTTCAGGAGAGATTATTTCTTCATTGATTGATGCAAGTATTAGAGTTTATATCCCTTTATTTACAACAAGAAGCGGTAGTACACTAAATCATGAAGTTCAAGGCTTAAATTATGATCCAATAAAAAATACGTACATCTGCTCGGCTGATAAAGAATTTGAAGCAGGAAAAGTCAATTCTCAAGGATATATTTCTTATCGGACTCGAACAGAAGATTGTCGGGAATGCCCTCTAAAAACTACCTGCCAGGCACCAATCATGAAGAATAGAGAAGTTCGCGTGATGGCCAGACATATTCATGCTGATTTATTTCAAAAAGTAAAAATACAAATGGAAAGCGATGAATTTAAAGAGAGGTTACGTGAACGATTATGGAAAATTGAAGGAATTATGAATGAATTAAAAAACTATCCTTGTCTTTCAAAAGCCAGATACCGTGGCCTTGATAACGTACAGATCCAAGCATATATGGCTGCTATTGCCATTAACATTAAGAGACTCGTTAATCTTTTGTTATCAAGCATACTGCATTATTATGATCAAGAACAAAACATCTTTTACAACAGGCCGGTACCTTATTTATCACAAGCAGGGTATAAAATAAGGAAAGAAAAAAAGAACACCATGGATTTACTGGATAGACCAATTACTAAAAATCAAAAGTTTGTGATAGATAAGATTTACATCTATTTGGAGCTGTTCAAATGAGTGATTCCTATTTTTTATCAAAAGAATTCAGAATAGGGCATTCTTGGGAAGTCGTTATTTTGCATTCATTAACCAACTGCTGAAGAAAGTCCCGCGCCTCCTTTAGCTCAGTCATTTTTTTATTGAGCATGGAGATACGCTGTTGAGATAAGTGTCTTATATATTCGCGATCATTTTTAGCATCACAGCCCAATAATGATTTAATTTCATTAAGTGTGAAACCTGCTTTTTTCGCTGCAAGAATAAACTTAAGGCGTTGTATATCCTGGTCTCCATAACGTCTGAAGCCGCTTGAATCCTTTTTGTGCTCTGGGATGTTAAGCAGTTCCTGTCGCTGATAAAAACGAATGGTTTCTACACCAACGCCAAACATTTTAGCAAATTCACCAATTTTTTTATTGCTCATTGCAAGCCTCACTTGACACCGTACTATTGTACGTACTCTATAGTATTACTATAGTCAATAAAAGAGCATTCAAGATGAATAAAATATCAAGTAAAAAAGCAGTACTGTATCGCATGGTAATGGGGCATCATGTTTGTCCTTATGGTCTTAAATCCAAAGATTTATTGCAGCGCCAAGGTTATGAGGTCGAGGACAATTGGCTTACAACTCGTGAGCAAGTTGATTTATTTAAGGCAAAGCACAATGTTAAAACCACTCCACAAACCTTTATGAACAATGAGCGAATAGGAGGTTATGACGATTTACGTCGTCATTTTGGCAAGAGGGTAAGACAGCCCCAGGATAAAAGTTATCGCCCTGTTATTGCTCTTTTTACCGTTACAGCACTAATGGCTATGGCGACCAGTTACGCTTTTTTCGGCGATCTAGTAACACCCCGTGCGTTAGGTTTGTTTATCGCCTTTAGTATGTCCGTGTTTGCTCTTCTAAAATTACAAAATATCGAAAGTTTTTCCACAATGTTTTTAAATTACGACCTTTTAGCTAAACGCTGGGTTACATACAGCTATATCTATCCCTTGGCTGAAGGTTTAGCAGGAGTATTGATGATTTCAGGAGCTTTACGTTGGATTTCCATTCCAATTGCACTATTTATTGGAACGGTAGGTGCACTTTCAATTTTTAAAGCTGTTTATATAGATAAGCGTGAGCTGAAATGTGCTTGTGTTGGTGGAGACAGCAACGTACCTCTAGGCTTTATTTCACTAACTGAAAACTTAATGATGATTGGAATGGCTTTATTCATGCTGTTTATGTAATTAAAATAGTTTATTAGGAGGACATCTAATGCGTTATTTATCGTCACTGTTATTTTTAGGACTCATTGGCACTAATCCTTCATACGCTAATGTGCATGAGCATATGAACCATAAAATTTCTGACCTAAAGACAAAGACTATCCAGGTAGTAATCGTGAATGCACCTAATAAAATCAACGCCAACAAAACACAAACCCTTCGCTTGCAACTATTGAAAAATAATAAGCCTCTTACTCTAAATGATTTAAAGACAGTCCATACAAAAAAGATTCATTTAATGGTTATCGACTCTACGCTGACTGATTACTATCATATTCATCCTGTAGCGGACAGTAAGAATAAGGATTTTGTTTTCAACTTTACCCCAAAGAAAAGTGGCACTTATCAAATCTGGGTTGATATCACTCCTTCTGCCACAGATAAGCAAATGTTTATAAAGTCTGTTTTTGGGCATTCTTCCCAAAAGGCACTAGTGAATAAAGAAGAGATATTCAATACTCATGTAGGCTCATATCAATTTGACTTAAAAATAGATGGTAAAGTTCAAGTAGGAAAACCTGTTATGGCAACTATTACTGTAACAAAGGATGGAAAATTTTTTAATAAGTTAGAACCGGTTATGGGGGCCTTTGCTCATGTTGTAGGGTTTAATTCGGATTACTCAACTATTATGCACATTCATTCTATGGGGAAAGAGCCAGCTAATTACTCTGAACGCGGTGGTTCGCAATTAATGTTCCATTTAGAACCTCAAAACTCAGGCTTTGTTAAATTATTTGCACAATTTAGGATTAACGGAAAAGATATTTACGCGCCTTTCGGTGTATTTGTTAAACATAAAGACGAATAAAGGATCATTGATGTGTTCATAATTGTAACAACAAATGTTAAATATTTAAAAATAACCGTTTAAATGAAAATGAATTATGGGCATATCAAGTTTGAATAAAAAAAATTTGATGTGGAGAACCGCCTTTACTTCATTTTTCGTTAAATGATTAAAAATGCAATATGTAAAAATCAATGATTGGGTTCCGTAATATGATGGTTTTGCGGACTTTTGTTCTTGTATCGAATTACTTTAAATTTTTTTCTTAATCATGGTTCGAAAACTCAGGCTAAAAATTAAAGTTCGTGTTTGTAGGAAAGAATTGAATTAATGAACTATCTTGCAATTGTAGATAGCCGATTTATCTCAAATAAGTTTTTTTCGATGTATAATACAGTGAGGTAACTCGTTAATGATAAAGATGAAATATAGAAAAGGATTTTTACGGTTAAGCATTTATGAGCGTTCAATACTTAATCCTGTGCAGAGGTATCCGGTGCTTTAGAGAAAGTATACCCTGAGGCAAAAAATGCTTTTAAAGATTCTTATTTGGTTGAGTTTTTAGGTTTACAGAGTGGTCATGAAGAAATTGACCTTCATCGAGCGTTATTTGCCAAACTTAAAAACTTTCTAATTGAGTTAGGAAGGGATTTTTGTTTTGTTGGCTCAGAATATCCACTTCAAGTTGGTGGAAGAGATTTTTTGATAGATCTGCTGTTTTTTCATTGAGGGCTGAACTGTCTAGTTGCAGTGGAGCTAAAAGTAGGGCGATTTGAACCAGAGTATTTAGGAAAAATGTCCTTTTATTTGGAGGGTTTAGATCGCACAGTTAAAAAAAACCATGAAAATCCAGCTATTGGTTTATTGTTATGCGCAAATAAAGATAAAGAGGTTGTGGAGTTTTCATTAAATAGAACCTTATCACCTGCATTAATTGCTGAATATCAGATTCAGCTCCCAGATAAAAAAATATTACAAGAAAAGTTGCATGAACTGTTTTTAGAGGATAGAGGTAAAGATGATTAAAAGTAATGCTAATTTTTATTATCAATAAGTTGTTCGAAACTTATGTCGTATTGAAATTGTCGCACCACTGGTGCGACAATTATCCTAGAATAGGGATCCTACATAACCAAATTCAATAAGTCTGATTAATAGTATTTGAAGTAGTAGAGTTTAGCGAGGTCTAGATTAAACCCCTAATGTACAACAAAAAAAGGTATAGTTGATGGACAGAACTTATAATGATCCACTGCACGGTATTACTCTAGAGGTTATCTTAAATAGTTTGTTGATTTGTTATGGCTGGGAAGGCTTGGCGGAAAGAGTCAAGATTAACTGTTTTTCTTCCAACCCCAGCATCAAATCAAGCCTTAAATTCCTGCGCAAAACACCATGGGCAAGGACTGAAATTGAAACCCTTTATCTTGCTTCCTTAAAAAGTAAAGATTGCGACAACTCATAATTACTGGAGTAAATAAATAATATGAAAGATGTTTTCATTAATAAAGAACATGTTGAACTCTTTAAAATTCTTAAATTTGAAGGTATCGCCTCGAGTGGAGCAGAAGCTAAGGCCATGATAGCTGCGGGCACTGTATTGGTAAACGGCATAATAGAAAAAAAGAAAAGAAAAAAGATGGTTGCAGGAGATACGTTTGAATTGAAAGGAGAGATCTTTCGGCTAAAGTTTGGCGCCAATTAACTTTTTTATACACTCAGGCCCTAGTAAAATGGGTGAAAATTAAGAAGAATTACAGCGTTTCAAAGATATTTTCATATTGTGAGAGTATGGTATTTTGCTGTGAGCTAGAAAATTAGATAAGGTCTGATTAATTAGGTTAATCAGACCTTAAGTGATTATAGTATTCGGTAATGATAGAAATTAAGCGTATATTCGTGTTCTTCATTGGAGCATTTCGAAAGTACAAAAAAATAAAGCTAGATCCTTATGACTATAGTTGGAGTGTTCTGGACAATAATCTTTTGTCTATTAGACCTATACTTGAAGTTATAAATAATTTGATGAACAATGAATCTGGATTTTCATGTTTTTGTCATGAAATTTGATTTAAGCGGACTAAAGAGAGAAAATTCGTCATATATAAACCTTGCTCTGTCGGTGAGTATAGTTGACCAAGGCTGTAGGTTGTGCTGTAAAGCCCAGCAAATGTGCTTGCTCAATGAGCTCTTGTGCATTCAGCACCGAAGCCGAGCTTTACAATCTAGCCCTGCCTACGCGACTAAAATCTGTATTGGTAGCGAGCGTAGATAACGTCAATCTAAAATAATGGGTTCAATATTAAGTTCTACATCATAATGCTCTTTAATTTGCGATTGAATCCAATCGGCAAACTTCAATAATTCTGATTGATAAGCACCACCATAATTTACCATAACCAATGCATGCTCCTGGTAAATGCCAACATTGCCTTGTCGTAATCCCTTCAGACCCAAACTATCAATTAGCCATCCTGCTGATAATTTAATTTTCTCGGGATCATGTGTGGGGAACACCGGTAAATTAGGGTATTGAATACATAATTTATGCGCTATTTTCTTTGGTATGATAGGATTATGAAAAAAACTACCTGCATTACCTAGCTTGTTAGGGTCAGGTAATTTACTTTGACGAATACTAATGATTATATTACGTAAGTCATACGGTATTGGATTAGTTAAAGATGAAAGTCTTTGTGCTACATCACCGTAATTAGCATTCAGATTGGGCTCCGTTAATAAAGTAAAACTGACGCTAATAACTATAAAACGCGAATTATTTTTTAAAAAACTGTTTCGATAACTAAATTGACATTCGTTGTTGCTAAGACTAACCAGTTTTGCAGTTTGAAGATCATATACCAAAACCTCTTTAATAAAATCTTTAACCTCGACTCCGTATGCACCAATATTTTGAATTGGCGATGCACCCACCGTGCCAGGGATTAAGCTTAAATTTTCCAACCCAAAAGCACCATGAGAATTACAATAAGCCACAAATGCATCCCAGTTCTCACCAGCCATTGCCGTAACAATCTGTTCTTGGCCAACTTTAGTAATTGTGATACCACGTAACTCATTATGAATAACTAAACCTTGATATCGGGTAGGTATAATTAAATTACTCCCTCCTCCCAAGATAAAGAACTTGGAGAAATTAGAAATAATCTTTCTAATTCCATCTAATTGTTCGACTTTATTTAAGACAACATAATGAGATGCTGTTGATTTTAAGTGCAATGTATTTAAGGGGGTTAAATCAATATCGTTTAGAATGTTCAGCATCGGTTGGTAATCAGTTGTGTATTAATTATTTATTATCACGAATTTTATATGGAGGCACAATTAGTTTAACTAATAATAAGTTTATTATAAGGCTTATAAAACCTTTTATACCGTAATTCAGTAGGCCTAGTAGGTAGTAGATAATTACACTGTTATTCGTTTGATTAAATTATGCGTTAAATATATAATTGTTGAACATTTAGTTGTATTGGAATTTGATGCATAATTTAGCTGGAAAATTAAGAACTAATATTCCTTATCACCTGCAAGGTATAATGGAGTTTTATCCTGATGTGATTTTGTACAATTTCAAACAGTTTGAATTTTCTGAACATTGGCAACAATTATTTAATTCAAAATTCCTCTATGCTGAAGGGAGTGAAATAAAGACAACTAATTGGTTTATGTATTCCTTGCAAACTATAAAAGGCTGGTTTGGTTTTGAAAATTTCTGTCATCCTAAAAGAATTACTTACTGTCTAGATAAACTTGTATACTATGGATATACTCAGGGTTATTTTCTAGACGGTATTAAAAATTTAAAAAGTTATCCACTCTCTTTTAATACAACTTCTTTAGCTATTCATCACTACAATGATAAAACCACTGAACAATTTCAAAATGAGTTAATAACTTCCTATTTGACTTCTAAACAATACTTACCTGCAGAGGTTTTTAATCATACAGGTAATTCTAAACCTCGATTTGGACAAAGTTGGTTAGATATAGGTGCACTAGAGCTTGTTCCTTTATTAGATCCTCAAGATTCTGAGTTGATTTCTGAAGTGATCTTGAAATTAGATAGTTTAGGTATATCAAAAGTCGATTATATTCCAAACAGTAAATTCGCTTTGCACGCAGCAGAATTTTATCTAGAGCAAGTTAATAAACTATCTGAAAAGTCAGGTAATATGCCTAAGCAAAACTTTATTTATAACTTATTTTCAGGCTGGCAAGAAATCCTATCAAATGTGTTGCAATGGAACTCTAAAACATTTCAAGAAAGCGATCCTAGATTACCTTTACTAGAAAGAGCACTCTATTTTAATTCTACTCTTGCCGAAAAATATCCAATAATATTTATTGAGTTTTATCTTGGGAAAAAGCAATATAAAGAGGTATTACATCTTGTAACTTTATTAGAAGATTCAAAACTCATTCTAGGTTATTTACTACTTATACCTGAAGCTATTCGTAATTCATTGATAGTTAAGGATTCTAAATTAGCTGCTATTTTGTCTCAGCACTATCTAATAAACAATCAATTCGCTTTTGCTCAAGCTATTTTTACTAACATTGAAGAGCTTAATCCAGGTAAAGCCTTTACCATAGCGGTACAAAATAAAAATTACATAGACGCTTATAAATTGTTTATGCGTTTTAAAGATGAAGTTATTTTTATGGACACAGATCGTAAAGCTTTAGCTAAAGCTTATATTGATAAGGCGGAAGAGCAATATAAGTTAGGCAGACAATATCGTGATAAAAAGGAATGGACTGAAAGTGTGCAATTCTACTATAATAGTTATTTGCAGAAAAAAGCAGCTTATTCTTTAGATCCTTCAGAAGAAAACGCTAAAGAGTTATTGAGTCATAAACGCCTTTATGCACAAGTTTTAGTTGACTCCGATATAGATTTACATGAGCCTGAGTCTAGTGATATATCGTCTATCCAAAAGGCTATTAATCTTTTAAAAGAGTGTGAGTCTAATGATAAAGACGAGCAGCGCTATCATAAGCTTGCTTTGGCTAATGCTTTAATGCGTCGAGTGGATACTTTGAAGGAGAAAGTAGCTTTGCCAGCTAATATGCCTTCTGATTATAAATCGCTTATTCAATATAGACAAACGCATGAATCAGAGTTGTCAATTTTAATAAAAACTTTAAAAGAGCTTGTAGATTTACTAAAAGACAACAAAGAGTCCTCTTTGAAAAAATACCTGGGTAAAACTTATTTTTTGCTGGCAGATACGGCTGAATTTTTTTCAATTGCAGATTCACATATAAAACAAAACTACAGGCGTGCTGTAGAGACAGTTCCTGAAAACCCATTTTATAATCTGCGTGCTTCAGAAGTGTTTGAATCAGAAAAAGATAAATTTATAGATTTAGCTTATTCTAATATGAGTCGATTAGGGCTTTCAGCTTTTGACTATTTACATTGGTTTGATGAACGATGGATTAAACGTGATGAAATTAATTATAAAATAAAAGATATACATGAATTAGCGACCTCAGATACTAGTGAATCAAAATGGCGATTGAGCTGGTAATTATCAATACCGGTGCTGTTGCAGGCAAAGCTACTGGCGAATACCTCATTAATTGCGTAATTGGGCTCTGTCGAAAATAGAAAATCCAAATTATACTGTCGCCCAAAAAAAATAACTACGCGATTGAATAATGATCATTTTTAAAGAGCGTCACTTTCCCAAAGAACTCATATTGATGGCAGTAAGATGGAATCTTGCTTATCCACTGAGCTACCGAAACATTGAGGAATTGATGGAAGAGCGTGGAGCTGATGTAGATCACTCGACGATTCAAAAATGGGTTGTTTATTATGCTCCCCAAACCCGTAATATCCTTGCGATAATATGGAATCTATTAATTCGCATGGCGTTAAAAGAGAGGCTTTATTTATTTTGCAAAACATAAAGCATTACTTCTAATGGATGCTGGTTTTGCATGCGGGCCGGAATTTTGTCTTGTTTGATTAGTGCCAATTGATTCTGTTGCGCCAATTGTTTAATGTAATCAGGATGATGGCTAAAACGCGCGCTGCTCTGCAAGAACCATGGATTTTTAGGGCTGATTTCCGTGGTAAAGATAAAATACCCCTGGGTTTTTAAATGCTGCCCGATGGTTTGAAATAAAACATCCAGTTCACCAAAATAAGGCAGTACATCGGCGGCGACAATTAAATCATAGTGCTGCGGGTTGTTCTGGAAAAATTCATTAATTTCTGCTTCGACTAACTTATCATAAATGCCTTTTTCTTTTGCTTGCGCCAGCATTTTTGCTGCAATATCAACGCCAATTAAACGGCTGCTCACTTCGCGTAATACGCTTCCTGTTAAACCGGTACCGCAGCCTAAATCCAGTGTTTCTGTGTTCTTGGGTAATTCTAACTGATGGGCTAGGCGGGCAATATGTTGCGGGATTGAATAGTGCAGGGTGCCTTGCATGTGTTGATCGTAATATAAGGCATAATTATTAAATAAATTATGGGCATACTCAGGAGTGGTTTCAGCCTGACTGTCCCCATCTAAGGCATGGAGCATGTGCGCACTGACTGTGTCTTGCGGATTGATTGCCAGCGCTTGTCTGAGGTATTCACGTGAGGTTTCGCGTTGCTCCATCTTCAGATAAATCGCAGCTAAATTATTTAATGAGGCGGTATGCCGTGGTTGCAAACGTAGCACATGGTCAAAAAAGACAATGGCTTCATTTAAATGCCCCAAGGCCATTTGCGCCACACCGGAATTATATAAATATTCAATATTATCCGGTTCTTTATTCAATAGCACGTCATAATGCATGAGCGCGTTTTCAAAACGATCATGATGCATGAAGGTTGCGGCTAAATTATTGCGTGCATCAATATTATCATTGTCTAAAGCTAAGGCTTTGCTGAAATAATCCACTGCCAGTTGATTGTGTTCTCTTTTCAGTGCAATCACCCCTAAATTGGTAATCGCTTGAATTTGTTCACTATCCTGTTCTAAAACATGTTGGAATGCTTGTTCTGCTTCATCAAGTGCATTGCCTTCAAGATGCAAAACACCTAAATAAAAATAGGCTTCAGTATGGTATGGATTTAAAGCGACTACGTTATTAAATTGCGTTTTGGCGGCGTCTAATTGGTTATTTTGCAGTAATAATAGGCCTAAATTAAAATGGGCTGCACTAAAATCAGGTTCGGCGTGAACTGCTTTGGTGTAATGGTGCAAGGCTTTAGAGTAATTATTTTGTAAGGCATAAACGGTGGCCAAATTATTATGCGCTTGGGCATAATCCGGTCTTAATTGAATGGCATGTAAATAACAAGCAATGGCCTTATCCCATTGCTGTGATTTCTTATAGGCATTAGCAAGATTGTTGAGTAAGGTGGCATCAGCAGGGTTTAAGGCCTGTGCTTGGCTTAAATAGAGGATGGCCTTATTTAGGTCTTTTGCTTGCGCATACACCAATCCTAAAAAATGCAAGCTATTTAGGTGCTTGGGGTCTTGAACTAATATTTGCTCATAAATACTAATTGCCTGAGGCAAATGTCCTTCATGGTGTAATTTATAGGCCTTTGCAAAGAGAGCCTCGAGTTCGTTATTCATGATCTGTTCTATATATTCTGAATAAGTTCGCGCAGTTGGCTTAGTGCTTTAGCACGATGGCTGATGGTATTTTTAATAGTAGCAGGTAACTGTGCTGCTGTGCATTGATATTCTGCGATATAAAAGATGGGGTCATAACCAAAACCATGGGCACCAGCGGGTTCAGCATGGATTATGCCTTTGAAAATCCCGGTAGTAATCACGGGCGTTGGATCTTTTGCATGCTGCACCAACGCCATCGCACAATAAAAGTAGGCTTCTCGCTGTTTGCCTTGTAAATGTGCCATATTTTTTAATAGTAAATGAATGTTATCTTGGTCAGTAGCATTAGTTCCCGCATAACGCGCAGAATAAATGCCGGGGGCACCATTTAAGGCCGGAACTACAAGACCAGAATCATCGGCTAATGCCGGTTTTTCAGTATATAAGCTGGCGTGACGTGCTTTGATGAGGGCATTTTCAATGAAGCTTAAGCCATCTTCAATCGCATCGCGGACGCCTAAACTGCTTTGCGATAGGCATTGCACCGGTGCTAAGAGCGCATTTAATTCGTTAATTTTTCCTTGGTTGCTCGTCGCAAGAACAATTTCTTTCATTATATTGACCTAAACTGAATTAGATCTTAGTGTAACGCTATAAAATAAAAAGCGAAACTTAAATTTTTGCTGCATTATTGATAAATGTCTGTACAAAAAATAGTCTTTTTATGTGGATTTATTACACTTTTTGCGCTAAAATAGTGTTTTTCTTGATTATGCGACCTATGCCTACTCCTCACCTTTTATTGGCTCTGTTAGTTGTTCTTGTTTGGGGGTTTAATTTTATTTTTGTGAGTTTTGGTCTCACCGAAATTTCTCCCCTTCTGCTTTGCGCTCTGCGTTTTCTGCTGGCTAGTGTCCCGGCCATATTTTTTGTTAAATTGCCAAATGCTTCATTCAAAATGATTGCTTTATATGGCTTAGTAATGTTTGCCTTGCAATTTGCCTTGCTTTTTTTGGGTATGAGCCTTGGTATGCCTGCAGGAATTGCTTCCATTCTGATTCAAGTCCAGGTCTTTTTTAGTATGTTCTTTGCCATTGTATTTTTAGGTGAACAACCTAATATGGGGCAAATTGCGGGTGCATTAGTTTCTTTCTCCGGGATTGTTTTGGTAGCCATGCATTTTGACAAAGACATTTCCCTTGCTGGCTTTATCTTTATTCTTGCGGCTGCAGCCACTTGGGGTATCGGTAATTTAATTACGAAACAAATTAAAGGGAATAATAGCAATATGATGGCCCTAATTGTCTGGGGTAGTTTTGTCGCGTGTATTCCTATGTTTCTCATTTCCTTGATTATTGAAGGCCCTGCTAATTTGGTTTCAACTTTTACTCAGGTAACTTGGAAAGGAATAGGCTCATTATTTTACATCGTGTTTGCCTCAACTTGGGTGGGGTATGGCGTATGGAATTGGTTAATGGCACGATATCCGGTGGGTATGGTTGCTCCATTTACCTTATTAGTACCCGTGGTGGCAATGCTAGGATCCGTTTTATTTTTAGGGGAATCTTTGCAAACGTGGAAGCTCGCAGCTGGGTTGTTGGTTATTGGTGGTTTGTGTATCAATATTCTGGGATCGCGTTTCTTTGCGGCAAAAGTTTCTGTCGAAACGGCTGAGATCTAAGCGAATATTATTGCCTGAATGAGCTGGACGTATTGAATAGATGATATATGATAGCGCTTTATCCTTACGCAATAGGTAATTGGTTGTGATTGCATCAAAAACCATCGTATTATGCGCTGATGATTTTGGGTTAAATGCAGGTGTGTCTCAAGGAATTCTACAATTAGTACGCATGAACCGTTTGTCTGCAGTAAGCTGCATGGTGAACATGCCAGACTTCTTTGTCCATGCCCCGGAATTACGGGCGTTAAAAAAACAAGTGCAGATTGGATTGCATTTTAATTTAACGGAAGGAACTTTTTTATCAATTCCAGGTAAACCCTGTTTCTCTTTAAATGAGTTATTAATTAAAACGCATCTGGCATCCATTAAATTAGCTTTTATTGCCCAAGAATTTAAACAACAGCTCGAGCAATTCGTACAGGTTATCGGCCGTTTTCCTGATTTTATTGACGGCCATCAGCATGTTCATCAATTTCCCCGTATTAGACAGGTAATTCTTGATCTCTATGAGCAGCAATTAAGAGAGCATGGAACATCTATTCGCGCTACTTATCCGACGATTAGTACGGAGCAATACACGCGTAAAGCAAAAATATTGGCACTGACAGGGGGAAAAGCGTTACGTGCTCAGCTCAATAAAGCGTCTATCCCACATAACGACTATTTTTCTGGAATTTATGATTTTGCTCCAGCGACCAATTACCGCTTTTTATTTCGCAGCTGGTTGAGTTCACTCACGCAGTGCGCATTAATTATGTGTCATCCTGGGGATGTCAGCAGCGAACCAGACGTTATTGCCCCTACACGGTTAATTGAGTTGCATTATTTTTTAAGCGATGAATTCGTTACTGATTGTCGTGAATATGGTGTTCAATTAGCAGGGACATCAGACACCAATGTACTATAATTAAATTCTTAATGGACTTTCCCTGATAAGGAGATTGCACTATGGCTACTGATGCATCAATTTTATTCATGTCCTTTGATTTGCGCGGACATCAATTAAAAAATCGTATTGTCATGGCCCCACTGACGCGTAATCGCGCAATCCATGGTAGCGATGCCCCCCAGGATTTAAATGCAGAATATTATGCACAACGTGCTTCTGCTGGCTTAATTATTTCCGAAGCAACACAAATTTCGCCCACAGCGAAAGGTTATGCCTGGACCCCGGGAATTTATTCACCAGAACAGGTAGCTGGCTGGAAGTTAGTTACTGCCGCCGTACATGCTCAAGGTGGAACTATTTTTGCACAGTTGTGGCATGTGGGACGTATTTCTCATCCTAGCTTACAACCAGGGGGGAGGGCGCCTGTTGCCCCGTCGGCGTTGACTCCAATAGGGCAAAAAACATTTATCGAAAATGGCACCTTTGCCGATATTGGTCAACCCCGTGCCTTGACGCTGGAAGAAATTCCTCTCATTATTGAGGATTATCGTAAGGCCGCGAGAAATGCCATTGATGCAGGATTTGATGGGGTTGAGATCCATGCCGCCAATGGTTACCTTATTCAACAATTCTTATCTGATGGCGCTAATCATCGGACAGATGCTTATGGTGGTTCTGTGAGCAACCGCTTACGTTTCGCTTTAGACGTGGTGGAGGCGATAACCGCTGAAATTGGCTGCGCGCGGACGGCGATTCGTTTGTCACCGATTGGGGCGATTAATGGCATCGTTGAAACCGCACCTGCGGCTGTTTATTTTCCGTTAATACGTGAATTAGATCGTTTCGCATTAGCCTATGTCCATATCATAGAAGGAATGACACGCGGCCCGCGTGAATTCTCTGGTTTTGATTTCCATGCTTTGCGTAAGGAATTTAATGGTGCATGGATGGTTAATAATAATTACACCCGTGAATTAGCTATTGAGGCAATTGCTTCGGGCTATGCTGATTTAGTTGCCTTTGGTAGACCGTTTATTGCCAATCCAGATCTGGTCGCGCGCTTCAAGAACAATGCACCACTTAACGATGCAGAGAGCAGTACTTTTTATGGTGGCACGGCAAAAGGCTATACTGATTATCCTACTCTCTAATGGGCGCTAACCTTAGAGTATAACCCCTTGTCGTAGTTTCAAAATTATAAAATAAATAATAGTGTGTTCTCTTAGAGCTCGTTTGGATTGAACTGCTCTAAGAGAGATGGCGTTTAGATGGGGGCTCTATTTTTAGTCATTAATTCGTGGATGTGTGCGTCTAGAGATGTGTTTTTTTTCGGTGCTATAAAGTCAGGTAATCCACCTAATTGATTTCATTGGTGGATAATGCCAAATAAAAAGGCACAGAGCACGCTATTTACGCCGCCATAGTAAAAATCCAAATTAATTTGGTTAGTGATTGCAGGAATAGAAATGCTAAGCTAGGTTGCATCGTTAGGGATAATAAAGGAGATGCGGATGTTAATTCCCCCGGCATTACAAAAATTTTTAGACGAGGTAAACATACAGTCTCCGGTCTATGTCCCGCAACTTACTCGTGATTTATTTGAAAAGTTGACAGAACATTTTGCCCTGCCCAAAGTAAATGTATCTTGGATCAGTAATCGTTTCGTACAATTGGCTACTCATGAGGTCGCTGTACGTATTTATCATCCGCATCCGCAAGAAAAGCTACCCGTGATTTTTTATTTTCATGGTGGGGGGCATATGTGTGGAAGCTTGGATTCCTATGACGCTTTGTGTCGACGTCTTGCTGTAACCAGTAATTGCGTGCTGGTATCGGTTGCCTATCGCCTGGCTCCTGAGTTTCCTTATCCTGCTGGGCTATCTGATTGTCTTGCGGTTTTTCAACAACGTGCTGAGTTATTAAAAGAGATCCAGGTTCAGGCTGGCTGTATCTTTTTGGCCGGGGATAGTGCTGGCGGAAATTTGGCTCTTTCAGTGGCTTATGCGCTGAAAGAACAAGGTGATAAAGTTATTAAAGGTTTGGTTTTAATTTATCCTGCCGTTGATTATTCAATGAATCATCATTCATTTCAACGCAATGGAGTGGGTTTTTTATTAACCAAGGCAAAGGTTAAATGGTATTTTGATAATTATTTTGCACGAGGTGGCGACCGCATTAGCGCATCACCACTGTGTTTTGCTCATTTGAATTTATTACCACCGATGTATCTTGCCGTGGCTGAATATGATCCTTTATTTGATGAAGGCGTTTTGTTTGCAAAAAAAATGCGCGACTTAGGCGTTGCGATCGTTTTGGAAGAATTCGCGGGCATGGTTCATGTTTTTGCTCAATTAGAAACGTTAGTGCCCACCGAAATAGTTCGCTTGCATCAGTCAATAAAAAACTTTATAAGCCGATTCACTTAATAGAAAATGTACGCGCATTTTGTTTAGCCACAGAGCCTTCGCTGAAAACCAATATGTTCTGCGGGTTCATCTGTTGCGTCATTTTGGGGAAAATGAAGCCCTGCTTCATGAGGATATGCGGGTTCTTTGAAGTCAAATTGTTCAAATTTCTGGAAGCCGCAATTGTTATAAAAAGCCAACGCCGATAAATTATCTTTTCTTGCATACAACTCTAAACCCAGTGATTCGGGATAATGTTTGCTCACTTCGGCTAAAATAATTTTGGCCAAGCCAAGTCGATTAAAGCTCGGTGCAATATTAATGAAACGAAGATAAGTATAGCCCGATTTATAGTTTAATTCGCACGTAAAAAATGCGATGGGTTGTTCATGGAACTTTAAAACCAAGTATTCAATAGTAGTATTGTTCTGATGTATTTTATTTTTTTCATGCTCAAATATTTCCTCAAAATAGCTTCTAATCTTAAATAATTTGATTAAATACTCTTGAATCGCGCTAATATCTTTTTCTTTATCAATAAGATACTCTTTGATGGCATTAATTTCATTGTGTAATGGATTTTTTTCATAAAATAAATAACACTGCAGCGGTTTAATAAATGAATTCATTATGAGTTCTAGTGCTTGTTTTCGTGGTGAGATACATGCTTCCTGCCATAATATTTGGGCGAAGGATTCAATAGGAGCCCCTAAGGCGGGATTATCAGAATTCATATAAGTAAACAGGTACGAATCGACAAACCCCCGTTTAATTTTTAACCAGTCAGTTGCGGTTGCGCTATTCCATTCGAAGTAAAGATTATTGGCGTTTCTTGAGAAAAAATTATACTTCATGTGTTGCCATCCTAGACGATAAATTCTATTTATTACACAATTTTTCTGTTAATCGCAATGATATTACTGTTCTTTTTTAGCATAAAAAATCGTAAGGCTTCGCTGTATAATTAGGATGCCAACACTGGCAAGTACGTTTTTAAATTTACGTGGATATTTTTTTTCTGTATTATCAATGAAGAGCAATT
The DNA here is from genome assembly GCA_963844185.1 of uncultured Gammaproteobacteria bacterium. Taxonomy (GTDB): domain Bacteria; phylum Pseudomonadota; class Gammaproteobacteria; order Legionellales; family Legionellaceae; genus Legionella. The sequence continues at coordinate 424,024 of CAWJMX010000002.1, read as the reverse complement.
GAGCACTAATTTGCAGAAGGATGGGATGTCTTGAATGACACGCTATGGATTTCTTTGGGGGCGATTATTGGTGCTAACTTACGTTACTTCGTTAATCGTTTGTCACTGCGTTATTTATCGTCAGATATTCCGTTTGGAACGTTCATTGTGAATATAACGGGCAGTTTTATTCTGGGTTTTTTTCTTGCCTGGACTTTGGAACGCGTTGAAGTTGATCCGCGTTGGCGCTCTTTTGTCGCCGTTGGTTTTTGTGGCGCGTACACCACCTTTTCAAGCTTCAGTTTCGAAACTTACACGCTATTAGAGCAAAGCGATTATGCTCTTGCTGCGATGAATTTTATTTGTAATAATCTTTTTTCCTTACTGGCTGTTGTTGCGGGGATTACACTCGCTCGGGTAATCTAATATGAAGCACGTAAAAGTTACTGTTTATCTGCATGAAGACGACAAATGGCAACACCGACCGTTGCATCTCGAATTGCTTTCGGTGCTTGATAAGTTGGAAATTGCCGGGGGAACCGTATTGCGGGCTATTGCAGGATTTACTTATCATCATCCAGTTGAAACATCCTCATTAGTTGATGTCGGTAGTAAGTTGCCTTTAGTGGTGCAATTTATTGATACTGTTGCCAAGATAGAATCCGTATTACCTACAGTGCTCTCCATGGTGGGTACACGTTTGGTGATTCGCGAATCAGTGCATGTGCTAAACGGTATCTAGCGGCAGGCCCAATAGCGTGAAAGAATAAAGCTATAAATGGAAACAAAGCCTAAAACTAAAAATAAGGCCAGCATGTAGTTTAGGTGGGTGAAGCGTAAAACTAGAAAATAAAGGCCTTCATTAATCGCACCAGCAGAAACCGCCACCATAAAAAACTGTGGTAATTTGAGCGTTTTTTGGTCATGCAATTGCGAAAAAGTTAGATATTTATGACCAAAATAACTGACATTAAACGCGGTGAAAAAGGCAAATATATTGGCAATTAATGCGGGAAAATACACATAACTTACCAGTAGATAGACAATTGCTAAATGTACCAATGCTGCAGTACCGCCAATACCCACATAATAAATAAGTCGATGCTTTAAATTAAGCGACGCTGTCGTCAAAACTAGATTCCTCATCAATAATATAATGAGGTCTATGTTTAACCTCATCAAACACGCGACCGATGTATTCTCCGACTACTCCTAAGGCAAAAAGCTGCAAGCCACCAAAAAAAGTAATGGTTGTTACAATCGTGGCCCAGCCTGGTGTCTTGATTCCAAAAACCAAGGTGCTGAAAATAATCCATAATGCATAAATAATCGCTACGGTTGCGACGCCAATACCACCCAAGGCAATCAGTCGCAGAGGAAATGCGGTAAATGAGGTAATGCCTGTAATGGCTAAATCCAACAGGGAATAAAAGTTCCACTGCGATGTACCTGCTTTTCGCGGCTGCACTTCAAAAGGAATAGCAATTTGTTTAAAGCCGACCCAGCTGTATAAGCCCTTCATAAAACGGTTGCGTTCAGGCAGTTTTTGTAAGGCATTTACTATTTTTCGATCCAACAGTCGAAAATCCCCAGCATTGGCTGGTATGTTAACGCGGTTAATTCTGGAGGTAAATTGATAAAACATCTTGGCACAGGTGCGCTTTAGCCACGATTCATCGGCGCGATTTTGGCGTACGGCATAAACCATGTCATAACCGTCTTCCCATTGGGTAATAAACTCACTTAAGAGTTCCAGTGGGTGTTGAAAGTCGCTGTCCATTAAGATAACCGCGTCTCCTTGCGCATAATCAAGTCCGGCGCTGATGGCTTTTTCTTTACCAAAATTACGGCTAAAACGAAGATAACGAAGATTATATTGACATTTTAGCTGCTGGATAATGGCGGGGGTGCTGTCTTGGCTGCCATCATCAACCAGTAAAATTTCATAAATATAAGGTAATTGTTTGAGGGTATTGTCCAGTGCCGCAACAAATTCAGCAATCACTGTTTCTTCGTTATAAATAGGAACGACACAGGAGATACGTTTTTTAGCATTTATTGACTTGGACATGATTTTGTTTGATTTATGTACTTCTTATTTGTTTAGTTGACTATATTAACCTGAATCAGCAGTTCTCGTAAGTAGATTCGCGCTTTTTTTAGGAATAGGAAAATTTTCCTTTATTTCACGTACGATGTATTTTCCCTTGGTCGATTAAAATCTATAAATAATGCTTACCTTAAGCGAGTCCAAAGCTCAGTGAACGCATAGAAATAGAGCCGTTTTGCATTTCTTCATATTCAAATTGCAGCGCATCATGCGTATCGGTAGCACCTAAAACATAAAGTAATGGAAAATAATGATCGGGAATGGGCACACTGAGTCGTCCGCCAGGAGCGTCCCAATAGTCGGTGATTAAGGCCTGGAAATCCCGCATAAGTAACTTGTTTTTTGCCCATTCGTCAAATTCATTGGCCCAATCATAAGGCTTGGGATGAGCGCCCCAGACAATTTTTGACAGGTTGTGCACGATGTTGCCGCTGCCGACAATCAAAATACCTTGTTGGCGTAATGCATTTAATTGTTTGCCAATATGATAATGATATTCGCCTGGCTGTTCTAGATAGATACTCAGTTGCACTATCGGGATGGATGCGTCAGGATAGAGGTGGCGCATGATGGACCACGTGCCATGATCTAATCCCCACAAGTCATTATCGGCATGCACTTTTGGATGCAGTACGCTTGTCCTCACTAAATCAGCCAGCATCGGTGAACCGGGGGCTGGGTATTGCGCCGCAAATAGGGCGGGTGGGAAACCATAAAAATCGTGAATTGTTTTGGGCTGAGACATATTCGTCACCCAAGTCCCTTCCGTTAACCAGTGAGCAGAGATGCACAGAATCGCCTTAGGCGTGGGGATTTTCTGGCCCAGGGCTTGCAACATATTGGTGAACTCATTGCGCGTAATCGCATTCATGGGCGAACCATGACCTAGGAAGAGAACGGGCATGCGCTCTGTATTCATCGGGATGTCCTTAATATCGGGTAACTCATTTAAATATTAGACTAAAGAGGCGCGCAGCATTGGATCTATTATTGTCGCACCAACCGTTCATTTTTCCCAACAAAGGAACTCTTCTCTGTGGAACGATAAGGATTAATATCCAAACCGCCACGACGGGTATAACGTCCATAAACAGTCAACGACTCTGGTTGGCAATGATTCATAATATCGACGAAAATGCGTTCGATACATTGCTCATGAAACTCATTATGATTTCTAAATGACACCAAATAACGTAATAAACCGTCGCGATTAATTTTTTTACCCTTATAGGCAATTTGTACGCTTCCCCAGTCGGGTTGATTGGTAACCAGGCAATTTGATTTTAATAAATCAGAGTAAAGAACCTCCTCCACTAATTCATCGCTAACGCTAAGAAAGGCGGGCTCGACTAAATAAACAGAGCACTCGACATCAAGATCATCAAGACATTCGCCTGTTAATGATTCGTGAATGGCGAAGTTTTGGCTGGGTTGCAATGGATGGATTTTAACCCAAACATCGGCATCAATCCGCTCCGCCACATCTTTTTTAATCATTTCTTCGAGCGCCAAACTATTTTTTATTTTGGTATTATTAAACGAGTTAAAATAGAGTTTGAATGATTTCGATTCAATGATTTTGGGGGAAGCACAATCATAAACCAGCTCAGCAATAGCCACTATGGGTTTGCCTTTTTCATTGAGCCAGGAAACTTCATAATGATTCCAGCAATCAAAACCAACAAACGGTAATTGCTGAGGATCGACACCAATTTCACGGCGTTTTTCAGCTCTTGGAATCGGGTAGAGGAGGTTTGGGTTATAGCTTGTGCTGTAAGCGGATTGTTTACCTAATTCAGATTCTTCAGCAATTGCTTGGTATGGTTTTAAAACAGGCTCATTCACAATTAACTCCCGTAGTTAAATTCATTATTTTCCATAGCCATAAGGATTACGTTTTTCCCCATGAGCTCTTTTTTCAAAGTGTTGATAATCTTGTATATCAAACCAGTTGCCAGCCCAGTCCCAACCTTGTTTATGAAACTCCTGATAAACAACATCACCGTTGACAATTTTTCCCGGGGCCGGTGGATTGAGAGCAATATGGAGCGCGCCGTCAAGAGGTACTACTTTATTGTCCTGTACGTAGGGGTTAAGCAATGGATTAATGTCAATTGCACGCCCATAACTGTGTTGTGAATACTCTCCTGGGCGACCTGTAACCTCGCGACAATTAAATGCGGAAGTATTATTGGCGGTCATGGATGCATTATCATCCCCTTGAAACACATCCATCAACTCCATGCGTTGAATGGGGAATTTATGCTTATAAAGTACTTTGAAAATCGCGACCACTTCCACTGCCAAATCTTTATTAACAATTAAAGCGCCGCTGTGCGTTGTGCCATCAAATCCCCAATAACTAAGTTGTACATAGGCTAAATGATTGCGGGCAACAGGGCAGCCAGGATGCCATGTAGAGTGCTGCATGCGTGTTGCAATTGTTGTAGGAATAGCGCTGATTTTACTTTTAAACACTCGGTTTTTCTCAGCTGTTGCAAAAACCAGAGAGGATAAGAACATTATGAATAAGGAGCAATAACGTATCTTCATCTGAGCAATCTCTGGTTCTACAGTTTCTTTGATTATATCATTTTCCGGGGTATATTCATGCACCATCCTAATGGTGGGGAATAATGAGAATAAGCCAAATAATGAGCGCATTAATAATTGCGAGCATGACCGCGGCAGATCCTATGTCTTTTGCTTTTTTAGTTAAGGGATTCCACGCAACATCAATGCGATTTAATGCGGTTTCGATGGCCGAATTGAGCAGTTCAATAACGGGGATTAATAAAAAAGAACCAATTAGTGCAATGCGCTCTAGCGCGGTACCTCCTACAAAAAATGCTGCTGGTAAGGCAATTAAACCACACAGTACTTCAAGTCGAAAAGCAAACTCTTCTTTAAAAGCAATGCTTAGCCCAGCGAGTGAATAAAAAGTTGCTTTTTTGATTTGTAGTCCTGCTTTTGTTAAAAATTTCAGCATTCAAATAACCTCTAATTTTATCCTGGTAGATGCCTAAGTCTGGCTCAGATTGTCGTATTTTTTTAATCAACATGCTAGAACATGAGGAAAAAAAATAAATAAATAACTGTATTAACGTCAGTCTCGGATAAGATGTTCCTGAGCCATCGGATTGCGAGTTCTGGATAAGCGCGCGAGTAAGACTTTATCTCATCCCGAACGGATCGAGAGGCGGAACTTATTTTCAATAAGGGCATATTTCTTCGTTTTTGGGGTTATTTTTGACAATATATTGCACATAAGCTACCTTTTAAAACATCAAACCATACATTTTATATGGATGTACTCACGTAGTGTTTATGCAACGTTCATGGAGCCTGAGAATCTGGTTTGCAGGAATATTGCTCGCGAAAGAAAGAAGGGCATCATGGCGAGGTTTCACCAAAAGGACAGGTCAATAGAGGATATTTCTTTTGACAAATCATTACTTACACATCTGATTCGAATGCCTGTTCATCAATTTCTGGGCTTTATTTTACACCATTGTTTTAAGATAGATGTGTGCGGCAGAGAGCATCTTCCTGTTGATAGGCCATTTATTCTTGCCGCTAATCATTCAAGCCATTTAGATAGTCTCTCATTGATTATTGCCGGTGGTTTTTCTTTTGATAAGTATGTTTTTCTGGCTGCAAAAGATTATTTTTTTGACCACAAGTCTTTGCGACTATTGGTGCTACAAATTTTTTTTAACCTGGCGCCCTTTGACCGAAGTCCCACGCCCTCCGCTATGAAAAACAATCTTAATTGGTGCCGGGCCTGTGTGGTACAGAATAAGAGTTTAATTATTTTTCCCGAAGCAACGCGTTCGCTAAATGGTGAGTTGCAGTCGTTTAAATGTGGATGTTCTTTATTGGCTTATGAATTAAATTTACCCATTGTACCGGCGTACATTAGCGGCACATACGATTGTTTGCCCAAGGGGGAGTTCTGGCCGCAAAAGGGTCGGATTGCGGTGCGTTTTGGTCAACCACTGCTTATGGAGCATTATGCACAGACAAATTCGAGATTGAAGTCTCAAATTTATAAAAAAATTACTCGCGATCTTGAGCGGCAAATTAAATGCTTAGGCACATTTTCTGCGTAGCTTGATCAATATGGGCTCTATTATGATATAATAATGAACAATATTGTTCCTGTTGTAAAGTGTTGTTATGAAAGATGTTAATGGAAATCTAATTTTTGTCACTGTTTTTGAAAGCTATTTAAGTAAGTTCCTTAGTGAAAATGTTCACTATTTTGAACCAGTTTATCAAAAAGTTCTTAGCGCCCTCCAAGAGGTAATCCTTTTAAATCAGCCAGATAATACTTTTGATAGAGTCATGTTTACTATTAATAGTTTAGTGCGATCAGAGTATCATGATTTTAAAGGCCTGCAGGATCTTAAAGAAAATTTTAACCTATTCACAACAAATTATTATATTAAATTACTATGTGAGAATGTCCTTAAAAGCAATCTGGTTAAAGTTTTACCCACGTGCCCGCCGATAAAAGAGATACCAAGCCTTTCAGTTCTTTGCCAACACGCTTTATTTAAACACCCAAAAAATAAGAAACAATTAAGCACCTTCCTAAAACCTGAAGCATTATTCCATGAAGATAATCGCGGGGTGAGTGTCTTGGACGATGTGTCAATTATTAGCACAAGGAAATTAGGAATAGCTACTCTAGAGCATACACCAGAAGATCTTGTCGATTATTTTCCTGAACCCCATGAATCCGCGCAATTTGAGTATACGCCAAATCGTATGAGTAATGTTGGCAAATGGATGAGTAAATACAATTTACCTATCATCTCAGGTACTTCGGGTAGTGCGCGTGAATACCTAAGTACTCTATTGGAATTTGTTAAGCTTGAACCTATGGAGATACGATTATTACTGGTATCACAAGCAGCAACCTTAGTTGCCAAGGGACATCATTCTTATTTTGAAGTAATTATCTTGCTTGATCGATTTGGATTTAAACTGCAAGACGTTCCAGACTTATATTCATTTTATGAACAGACCCTGCCAAAGTCGATTGTTGTAAGTGATTTATACCAACAATTTAAACATTCGAAGGTGGGGGCAACGCTTTTAGAAAATATTTCTGCTGATGCTGATGCTGATGCTGATTGTCAATCTAAAGAACTTCCTACATTAATGATTGGCGCATCAGGTAAGAAATTATAAAAATTTACCTGATAAAATAGGAGATAGACTATTATTTAATATATTAGTCTCTTCTAGAGGTCAGCCATGACCAAACTCGATGAAATTATTTCAATACCCAGTGCTGAGCTTGAGGTATGTATTGCCAAAGAAGAGCGTGGTTTTGGTTTATTTGAAATGCGAGGGCGGCGCCCATCGCAAGAAGATGCCGCGACAACTCGGTGGTACCCTAAAGCTGCCTTTGCCGCTCTTACTCCTGAGGAAATAGGCCAGCGCTTATGGACTACTTATAAGACATTGAATCAACACTGTTGCCAACCCCTGTTTGCAGGTGCAACGGCTTCTACTACGATTTATGATGGTAAAGGAAATTTAATTACGGCAACTTTGGGTGATACTGTGGCCTTTGCGGTCGCGTATGGGGTTGAGGGTGTCCCGCTTTTTGTTACTCGCTTAAACAAAGTAATTCATCATCCTAAGGCAGATAAAGAGCGCCTCGAGAACGCTGGGGGCGTTATTATTCAGGGGCGAGTACAAGGCATCAATGGCACATTGGCTTTGTCGCGAGCTCTGGGGGACTATGAATACAGCAAACTGGGGGTTTGTGATGATGCGCATATTGATATTACTCCGATTGCCGAGTTGGGCGCAGGTCCACTAGGGAAAATTCAAATTATCACGACCTGTGATGGATTTACTGACCCTGCTCGTGCGCAAACGAAAAACGGCCATGAACAATGGTTACTGCGTTGTTTACATGAAATTATCCATCGCGAGCAAATGCCAGAATCTGTATTGGCTAAGCAACTGGCGTTAAAAGCATTTAATGCCCATTCTCAAGATAATATTTCTGTTGCCGTGCAAACTTTATCGGCAAGCCACGCCTTTTTATTAGGAATTTATGATGGCCATGGTGGCATTCATACGTCAACGTATATTGCTGCGCATATTAGTGATGTGTTTGCGCAGCAATGTGCATTAAATCCCCAAGAATATGCGCAGCAACGTTTGAGCGCTGCGCGTTACTTTGAGATCTATTATCGTGATAATAAAGATAAATTCTTTTATGAGTCTTTGCTTACTGAAAAAAACAGGCGTCTTGGTGAATTATCTAAAATGGGTGGTATTCAGGAGCAATTACAACATCTTAACGTGAAAAAAGATGTCTTTGTTGATGCGGTTGTCGTCGCAGGGGAGGATATTGGCGCGTCGATGCGGGCGGTGCTTGCTATTAGCGAGCTCTGTGTTTTTGTCGAATCCTTGTGTGTCCGGTATGCTGATTTAGAACTCGATAAAAAAGAGTTTGTGGCGTGCCTGAACTATGTTTTAAAAAATGATATGCGCGTGTCATTTGATGCAGAAAAATATAAATTTTTGTCATTTGATTTTGCAAAATATCAAGAGAGCGCCAATTTTTTGAAAAAAAGTTATGGCTTATCAGAACAGTTGGAGGCCTTATTCAATGCATCTCTTGATCCGGTTACGGTGGTTTCCGGCTTAGCTCCTCACCGTTTATTTAAAGTCGCTGCAGAGCCGACGGGGGACGAGTTAGCGCAAAATTGGCATGAGACCGATATGGATCCATCTCCAGGACAGTAAAAGCAAATAAAAACGTTTCCCATTTGCTTTATTTACTTGACTAACTATATTTAAGATTAGAGCCAGGTTTACAATCTGGTGAAGGGAATAGAAAAAAACAGGAAATCAAGACAGGAGAGTTGAACATGGATACTCCACATCGTAGTCATAAATCTCATGTAAGTGAAGCCGCCAGCGATTTATTAAATGAAGGAAAAAAATGGGCGAATGAAGTGCGTGATGAGGGCATGCATAAAGTCAATCAAGCCGAGGACAGCATCAAAGAATGCTCCGACCAATTATTAAGAAAAGTACAAGAAAATCCATTGGCTTCAGTGTTAATCGCTGGGGGAATTGGCTTTTTATTATCTAAAATTTTGAGAAAATAATGGAAGCTTTGAAGCAGGTCGAACACCTTGTTTCAACAAAACTATCTGTTATAAAAGCAGTTTTATCTCTTATGCAGCTGGAAGCACGCCTCGCAGGGCTTAGCGTTTTTCCATTGCTGCTGAATTTATGTATGTTACTCATTGTATTAATGACCTTTTGGTTATCAATTTGCATATTAATCGGATATGAATTTTTATTAGCGTTTAATAGTTTCCCCTTAGCCCTATTCCTCGTGTTCACGCTTAATTTAGGTGTGCTGTGGGGATTAGCTAAGTACCTGACTTTTAATATAAAAAATATGAGCTTTGAGAAAACAAGATCCTATATTTTTCAAAATAAGGATATGGATGATGAGTGCGAGAAAACAATTAATCGCGCAAATTGCAGCGATGGACAAGATGATACACCAACAACAAATGCAGGTGAAGGTACATAAACAATACTTTGAATGCTGCCGCTTAAATTATTCGGCCTTATTTTTTGTTCTTCTGCTTATTCCTATTTTTTGGTTAGGGTGGAATGCAAGCAAGGAGAAATGGATTAGTAAAATGGCGGCGCATTTAGTTGAATTAGTCACGTTAACTGGTGTTACTTATTTTAGAAAACAGTTAATAAATTATTTAAATAAGTGAGTAAATTAATGGAGGTCGCGGCGCTCTGTTGTTGGGCTTTGCCAGCGCAGTAGCAATCATGGATCTAAATTACCCCTAACTTTCGGATAAGAAGTTTATGATGCATTGAATTGTAGCCTGGGTTTCGCTGGTGCTGCCCCGGGGCTAGCCTACACTGCTTACAGCCCCAGTCCATTAGCAACTTTTTCCCCGTGCTCTGTTTTAGGCATACTCATAAATAGAGAGCTTGTTTGACTGCAGACTTGTCGATAGGCTGGAGAATCCATGAGCTGCTTTTGTAAGAGCCTTACACCGGCTAATTTTACTTCTAAGCCTTTTTCAAGCAGTGATGTGAAGCGTTTGTCGTTAGGATGGGGACACAAGCCACCAAATTCAGCATCAAGTCTTGTGGTTACTGGTGTTTTAATGCATTCCCAGACAGCAGAAACACCGGTTAAGTTAATGGCATTCAAGATGGGCATCACTAACTTATAGGTCTCTTCTGTTGTTGGTGACGCTAAGGCCGTTAAATAGCTCATTGCTTCTTCTTCAACAATAGCGCTCATTTTCGTCAGTACTTCCTCACTAAGAAATACCTTCGTTACTGTATCATCAAAAGAAATAAAATCCTCTATTTCCTGGTCATAAATCAACACCTCACCCGCTTCAAAGTCATAAAACCATGCATAAATCTCGAGCTCTTTATGGGTTAGCTTTTCGATTACGATAGGGTACGTTTTCAGATTGTTAATTTGCACGAGGGTATTTTCTTTGGTAGCACAGACTAACGAGTGTTCGCTCGACTCAGAATGCTTCTCTTTAAGTTTTTCTAATGTTGGTTTGGTATAAGTTAGCCAGGAAGCGACGGCGGGTAAGTCTTTTTCAAGATCAGGGGTTAGTAAACCTTGCATTGCCCCACAATGGGAGTGCCCGCAGACAATGATGTTTTTTATTTGTAGTACTTTTAGCGCATATTCTATTGCTGCAGCTTCCCCTGATGGAATTGAAGAATAGGGGGGGACAATATTGCCCACATTACGCACAACAAAGATCTCTCCAGGCTCTGTATTCGTTATGAGTGTTGGCGTAATGCGCGAATCAGCGCAGGCGATAACAAGCGCTTTCGGAGATTGCCCGCCCGTTAGCGACGTAAATAATTCTTTCTTTTGGAGGTACTCATGTGCTTTAAAATGTCGTACTCCTTCCACTAATCTGCTGGTCAAGGGCGCTTTGTTGTGGGAGATATTAGGTTTTACCTCGTCAATCGCAATAAATTGTTTACTTGATGACTCATATGCACGAACTTGTCCTGTTTCAAATTCATAAAGCCACCCATGGATGCTGAGTTGACTATGGCTTAGTTTTTCAATTACCGCAGGGTATGCGTGCAAATTCTTAATTTGGTTTAGGATGTTCTCTTCAGCTGTTTTGGTTAAAGAAGGTATTTCTTTCTCTGTATGTTCAAGTAATTGTGATTTGGTTTCCGTTAACCAGCCAGCAACTGAGGGTAAGATCTCTTCAAGATTGGGGGTATGTAAACCGTTCATTGCACCGCAATGTGTGTGTCCACAGACAACTACCTCTTGTACGTCCAGTACTTTCACTGCATATTCAATCACTGCAGCAATGCTTGATGGTTCGGATGAGGGCAGGGGAATGATATTGCCAACATTACGGCCAACAAATAAGTTGCCCGGATCGGAATTCGTGATCAGTGCAGGGATAATGCGCGAGTCGGAACAGGTGATAAAGAGAGTTGCTGGTTTTTGGCCGTTTACTAGTAACGAGAATAATTTTTTCTTTTCTTCATATGCATGAGCTTTAAAATGTTGTATCCCTTTTAGTAATCCTATTAATGTAGCGTGCATTTGTGTCCTCCTATTAATATTCCCATTATTCAATGAACATAGGAAATCTCCCTGCAGATTAAGTTTAAGTCAATATGTTATTTATTGGAAACCTTAATATGAGAACCTAGGGTTTACATACTATATTGTTGGGATTATAAACGGTGCCATTCGGCAATACGGCACAATCTAATTTTTTCACCTGTTTTAATTGCTCGGCTGTTATTTGGGCGCCAATTAAAAGAGCATAAGATAAATCGGCATTGACTAAAGTGGCACTAGTAAAATCTGTATTGGATAAATTAGCTTTAACTAGATTGGCATTATTGAGACGGCAATTCTTAAATGAGGCGCCGCTAAAATAGGAATTCTTGCCATCCAGATTAATTAAGTTTGCTCCGTCAAAGGTTGCTTTCATTAATTTAGCTTTTATTGCCTTGGTACGAATTAATAGCGCAAAAGTAAAATCAGCCTGTTCAAAATTAGCATGTGAAAGGGTAGCTTGGGATAAATCGGCTCCTTTTAGCAGTGCTTTTCGATGTTTTACCCGTGTTAGCTCGGCCCCAGCTAAATCACAATTTGGGCAGCTGTTTGTTTGGTTAAACTGTTCTAGTTGTTGTATATCATACTTAGGTGCGGAGAATGCCTGGGTATAAAGGCATATCCCCAGAAGAAGAATATATTGCTTCATTGTTTGATTCATCCTGGTAGTTAACAGTTATAAGTTCCGTCAGCTTCATTGAGGCTACCATCTGGTAAAATGGTACAGCGCATTGATTTAACGTTTTTCAATTGCGTATCGTTAATGTTTGAGCCAAATAAGATCGCGTTATCTAAGATTACATTTTCAAATTTTGCATTGGTAAAATCAGTGAAGGACAGGTTGGAGTCACTTAAATCAACATCAATCAACGTGGCATCTTTAAAATCTACTTTAGTTAAATTGGATTTAGTTAATGTTACTTTTTTAAAGATGGTTGCGGTGAGACGTGCACTATTGAAATAGCTGGCGTTAATTTTGGAGTTAATAATATTTAAAGAGGATAGATTGCTGTTTTCAAAATGCGATGAGTCGATGTTTGTCCATTCAAAATACGCGTGGCTAAAATCACTGTTTTTGGCATTACAGTGATAAATTTGGGCGTACGTAAAATTTGCTCTTTGAAAGTTAACGTTGATTAATTGCAACTCATGTAAAAAAGCATTAGTGAAGTACGTATCCGTAAAATAATTATCTTGGAAATGCCTATTTTCTATCCGCACACTCGATAAATCACATTGAATGCAATTTTGTGTTTCATTCAGTTGGATTAAATCCTCCGGCATATAAGCTGGTTGTGCGATGCCCCCTGTTGATAGTCCCCATATTATTATGCCTAGAGCAGCCTTGCTTCGATGCATTGTAATTCCTTATAAAATAATTAATTTACTCTCTCTCGATCCATTTAGGCTGAGGAAGTGCTTCAGGGCTGTTTTTCCTTAACTTGATGGGGGAATGACCGCTTTTTTTAATTTAATGGCCGCCTATAGTAGGGACTAAGGATTAAAAAGAGTATGCACTAATGAGGGGTTGTAACCAAGAAAAAATTAGGGCTATTTGTTATTTACACTACCTAATTACGCTTAATACTTCCTTAAGCAATTTGTTCTATTATGCGCGCACTTAATTATATGACTTAATTAAAAATCAAAGTCAAAAAGAGGTCTTTTGCAGGTATATTATTGTTGGTATTGAAATTTGATTAATCATTTTGAGGAGGTTTTATTATGTTCTTTTCGCGTCTGCAGAAAGCAAAATATATTTATTTTTTTGGTGAACAGATTGATTATTTAGTTGAGGCATTATCTTCTTATATAAACCGTGAAGCAGATTTTCCTTATTCTAAGCTCCACGATTTATATACTGCTATTGAGCTAATAGAAAATAAGCACATGAAAACTTCATTATTAGCACGTTTAAATAAAGACGTTATTAGTAGACTTTATCAGCATAATCCTAAATTATATTCACTCTATGTTGGTATTAACGCTCATGTTGCTGAATTGATGATGGAAACTGATAGCACAGGTTATATGATTCAAATCTCCAGCATTCCTTAGTACTTTTTGTGTGCAATTTTCCTTGAGGTTAAATAAAATTGATAAAAAAAACCGTTAGCTATTAACTTTTGGTGCACATTAACAAATAATAAGTAAAATTTTGTTGTAATAAAAGGAGTTATAAATGCAGCAGCAAATGGAAAATCCTCATCTTAAATTAGCCACTATGTCGCGATGGTATGTCGTTTCAAGGGCACTGCATGCCGTTGCGAAGCTCGGTGTGGCGAATCACATGTCATCTGAGCCGATAAGCATTCATGACTTAGCAGCAGCGACTGGCAGTCAGCCTGAATTGCTTGATAGGATATTAAAATTTCTTAGCGACTATGATTTATTTCAAAACCACCATGGTGCTTATTCCTTGACGGAATTATCCAAAGCGCTACGCGATGATGATCCACATTCCATGCGTGATGTTTTATGTATGGTTGATGACAGTTGGTGGCAAGCTTTTTCGCAATTAGATAGCAGTCTCCAGAGTGGAACACCGGCTTTTGATACACAGCATGGCGATGATTTTTTTAATTTTCTTAGTAAAAATGTTGAGAAACAGCAAAATTTTGATCGTGGGATGGCTAAATTATCTTCTTATGATGTCGCTGCCATTAGCAATGCCTTTAACTTTTCTATTTTTTCTACATTGGTTGATATGGGGGGGGGGCGAGGAGGGCTGGCGCAAGCAATTACGCAGCAATATCCTGGTTTAAATGCGATTCTTTTTGATTCCCCTGCAGTAATTCGTCAATTGCAGCACAGTAATTTTTCAGTGAATATCGCGCTACAAGAAGGTGATTTTTTTGCAACAATACCCCAAGCTGATGCCTATATTTTTAAAGGTGTTTTACACGATTTTAATGATTTAATGATGCAACAAATTTTAACGAATTGTGCGCAGCAAATGCCAAAAGAGGCTACTTTATTTATTGCCGAACAAGTGATGCCTGATGAGCATAAGCCTCATCCTAATAAAACAATGGATATTGTTATGATGGTATTATTAGGGGGAAGACAACGGACTTTACTGGAGTGGCAAAAATCAATTGAGCCCGCAGGTTTTTCTTTTAAAAATAGTTATGAAACGAAGAGCTTGTTTACATTAATGGAGTTTAAGCCAATTTAATCGAGCGGCCAGTTTGTTAAACTGTAGTTTAAGAAGCATAGGTTAACCTATGCTTCTATTAATTGATATTCTGGTTTATGCAGCACAGAACAAAAAATATTTCGTGGATCATAGGTATTTTTTAACTTGAGCCAATCCTTATAGCGTGCGCCAAAATGATTTTTCCAATAGCCTGCATCAGGCGATTCTCCTAAGTATCCAGAGAGATAACGCTTCCCCCCGCGCGTTAAAAATGTCGCATCCAAATTTTTAATCGTCTGTAAACAACTTGGAACTAACGGTTCAGACAACCCTGGCGTGAGAATCATGAGTGCAAAAATATCCTGCCCTTCGGGAAGCATCATGAACCCTGTTGGTGCATTATTGGCAACCGAAACTATATGTACTATCGATGTGTAGTGTATTGGTATGATCGCCAATAATTCCTCCAAATTGGCTAGTTGAGCACTGGATACAAAGCATTCATACCATGGGTGCTGCAATTTCCACTGCCCCGTCATTTTCATGGCGTTAAAACGTGAGTCATGGCGATGCAAATAGGTGTGGATTGACTCATCTTGAGTATGCACTAATTTCCATGGAGTTAATGCCAAGTCACTAAAGTCAGGTGCATCGTTGTCATATTCCACGGAAACATGAAGCGCATAAAACCATTGAGCAAAAGGCTGGCGCCCTTGTGCTGATAGCTTTGCACCTTGGATCGCCGAAGTGCAAAACGATTCGACATGATCCGCATGTTTTTTACAGCGCTGTAAATCATTAAGCCAAGTTTCTTTATCCAAATAAACTAAAAAAAATGTTCGAATGGATTGCAAACAAGGCCTTAAGGCAATGCGTGCTTTAGTGATAAGACCAAAACGTCCTTGTCCACCTAAACAGGCCTGCATTAACGGGGAATCTTTATTAACCTGTACTAACTCACCATGCGCATGCATGACTTCTAAGTCCGTAACATGCGATACAATGCTGCCATGTTTGAATGAGGCCGCGCCGACTCCTCCTGCTGAGAGTATGCCGCCTATTGATAAATTACAATTATGGGGTAGGACATAAGGAATCAGTGCTTGCGGCAGGGTACGTTCTAATAAACCAGCCCAGCTGGCATTGGCATCAACCCAAATTGCATGCTGATCTGGGGCTTGAGTTTGATTAAAATGTTTCATACTTACGATCAATCCCCCTGGTGGTGCGAGGGATTGTCCACTTTGGCTCATGCCATTACCTCGAATGGTCACCGGCAGCTGATATTCATAAGCATAACGCATCAGCTCTTGTAGTTCGCTAATGGTGGTCGCCTCACAAACAGCAGCAGGTGTTGAGTAGGTCAATTTACCGAAATCTTCATGAAAAAAACGAAGCGCTTGCTCAGTACTGAGCAATGCGGGGCCTAATTTTTTCTCATTATTCGCTATGTGTTGCGTATTCCACTTCATCTTTAGTTGTGGCATTTTGTGCTGTCCTTTGTTTTGCTAATTCCAGTCTGCGATTGCAGGCGATAATCAATCCGTCAAACATTTTATTAAAAGCATCGTAACAATGGTCTATCATTTGTAATGCATTTCTGCGTACATTCAGTGGTACCGACCTGGCAAATAAAACATGTTCCATTTCCTCTTCAAACATGGCGTGTGCCAT
Organism: uncultured Gammaproteobacteria bacterium; assembly: GCA_963844185.1. Taxonomy (GTDB): domain Bacteria; phylum Pseudomonadota; class Gammaproteobacteria; order Legionellales; family Legionellaceae; genus Legionella. The sequence continues at coordinate 407,476 of CAWJMX010000002.1, read as the reverse complement.
TTCTACTTCCAGGTGCGAATGAGAGAAATATTTCAGATTCTTATCTTCGCCGGTTTGGGCAACTTGTTGGGCCACTTTTTCAAAGAATACATGACCTGAAGACTCAAGAGTTAAAAGTAGGACAATATTGATAATTTCATCATCGGCTTTATAGACCTCAGCGACTAATGCGTAAGCCGCATCACGTATTGGCCGTGTTTCTCGACTATAGAGCCAGCTGATGTCATTATTATCACTGTACGTATTTGCACTGGCAGCATCCATGTATTTTTTATCATGTAAAAACCATTTGTCATGTCCTGCATCTTCCTGGCGATGATGACGTGCTATTTTTTTCAAATAGGGATCTGATACGCGTGCTTCATTTATTCTTAAAATATCTTGAAAGGTCATGGCCCAAAAAGTTAATTCAGGAACAAAATAGCTGATTTCTTCTAAGCTTTGTAATTGTTCCAAAATGGCAAAAAAAGGATGATTTCTAAATTCCTTTTGCTTGGAATCAATATAATCTTGTATATTTCGCATAACTATCTCCCTGATATTAAATTTTAATCGCATCCTGTATTACAATTTAGATCTGCGCGTCTAAAAACACATGTATGAAGATGTTTCTCTTCTGTCTTGAAGTGATGTAAATCTAGATTAATTTCGCCAATTTTTTGTCATAATAATTCAGCGACTTTTCCACTTTATACCAATCAATATCTTCAATTCGTTCCATTTGTTCACAAATTAAATCTAAAAACTCTGCTTGCACATCTCCATACGCTTGTGCTTCGGCATAAGGTGTATTTGTAAACATTACTAAGACATGTTTTGACACATAGTGCTGTGGATAGCGTTGCATCAGTACTTGTTCTAGTTGTTTTTTTAAGTTAAACCGACGGTCGCGAATATTTGTTTGGATTTCATGAAAATTGTCCATAGACATTTGCGCCACCGCATCGGTATTTATTTTGCGTGATTGATAAAATGCGGGCATTACTTTTGCCCAATCATCCTGATGGGCATCCAAAAGTTCATTGAGGATGCGGCAATCTTCAAACGCACTATTCATTCCTTGACCAAAAAATGGCACCACACCATGAGCGGCATCACCGATTAATAGGCACTGATCCTGATAATGCCATTGTTCGCATTTAATAGTGCTCATATTTCCCGTGGGATGTTCCATAAATTCGTTAATTAAATTTGGCATAGCAGAAAATACGTCAGGAAATGCGTCGTTAAAAAATACTTTAATTTCCAGTTCATTATCTAGCCGAGCAAAACTATTTTTTCCTTCATGGGCTAAAAATAAGGAACCAGTAATGGAACGATCTAAATTGGGATTGCCCAGTAATAAAAAAGCATCTCGTGGCCAGAGATGTAAGTGCTCATGCGCCAAGTGATTTTGCTCTGGGCCACCAATAGATAATTCTTTATAGCCATAGGGTAAGAAGGTGCGTGTTGTCTGAATCCTCTGCTGTTCTTGCAAGCGCTCGCGAACCTTGGAGCCTGCACCATCAGCGCCAATTAGGTGTTCATAAGGTTTACTAAAAGGCTGGCTATTTTCGGCCTCGAAAAACATGATTTTCTTTTCAAAATCGATGCTGGATAATTTGGTATTGAAATTAAGTGTCACCCGAGGATTTTTTTCTGCTTCATTGAGCAATAATTTATTTAACTCATTGCGTTGAATGGCATTAATGTGTTCTTCATGATCGCGTCCAAATGCTTGGTATTTGATTTGTCCTTGAGTGTCATGTATTGCGCGGGCACGCATGGGTACCATGAGTTTTTCTACTTCGGATCTAATGCCAACACCGGCTAGGCCCGTAATTCCCCGACAGGATAATGCGAGATTAATTGAACGGCTATCTTTAGCATGTATGAGCCGAATGTCAGGTCGTGCATCAAATAGCTCAAGTTTATACCCTCTTTTGGCTAAATAAAGAGCAAGTAAAGTTCCCGCTAAACCCGCACCAATAATGGTTACTTCGTTCATGACAATCCTCCCTGGGTTACTTCATTCCATCAAATAATATTTTTAATTAAGCACTTAGCTTTTAAATTAGGTTGTGATGTTTTCAACTAGCAAAAATCGTGCCTATTTTGAGGATGGAGCGAAAAATTAATATCACTGTATGGTTTTTAAGAAATATGTATTTAAAATCAGGCATATTTAATAAGAAATTCATTCAATTCATTTGCTTTGAGGGGAGGGGTGAAATAATAGCCTTGAGCATAATCGCAACCATGTTTTAGCATATATTTGCGTTGCAAATCTGTTTCTACGCCTTCGGCCAATACGTCTAAATTTAAGCTATGGCCTAAGTTAATAATTGCTCTTGCAATGGCGGCGTCATTTTCTTTGTTAATTAATTCGCTAATAAAAGAGCGATCAATTTTTAATTTATCCACGGGAAATTGCTTTAGATAGGACAAACTGGAATAGCCAGTGCCAAAATCATCAATAACTAATTTGGTACCCATATCTTTCAATGCATACATGGTTTCAATAGAATGTTTTACATTTTCAACAAGTAAGCTTTCTGTCAGTTCTAATTCAAGGTAGCTAGGGGATAAACCTGTATCAAAAAGCGTTTTTTTAATTAGTTCGGGTAAACGACTTTGACGCAATTGTCGACCAGAAAGATTTACGGCCATTGTTAATTTACTGTGTCCTAATTTATGCCAGCGCACGAGCTGATTGCAGGCTTCTTTTAATACCCACATACCAATTTCAAGAATTAAACCATTTTCTTCCGCCATACCAATAAAATTACTAGGCGGAACTACACCTAATATATGGCTATGCCAGCGTAGTAAGGCTTCAAAGCCAACGATCTTATTTTCAGCTAAATTAATGAGTGGTTGATAAACCAAGTGAAACTCATCTTTTTTTAAGGAGTCACGCAAAGCATTATCCAGTTGCATGTGATTAATAATGCGCGTGTTCATTTCTTTATTATAAGTACGATAAGTGGCGCGGCCACTATCTTTGGCGTGATACATCGATAAATCAGCACTTTTCATTAACGATTCATAATCGGTACCGTCTTTAGGGAAATAGCTAATGCCGATGCTACCCGTTATTTTTAAATCGTGTTGGTCAATTTGGAATGGTTTGGAAATGGTGCGCAGTATTTTGTCTGCTATTTGTTGCGCTTGTTTTTCTGACCCTATATCTTGCAATAGAATGATAAATTCATCACCGCCTAAGCGACAGACGGTATCAAAATCATTCGTTGCAATCAGCAAGCGATTGGATACTGCTTGTAACAGTTTATCGCCAATGCTATGACCTAAGGTATCATTAATCATCTTAAAGCGATCGAGATCTAAGAATAAGAATGCCAGTATGCTGTTTTTCTTCCGGGCTTGTAAAATAGCTTGATCGACACGGTCAATCAATAATACGCGATTGGGTAAATCCGTTAGTGAATCATGCGTTGCTTGCTTTATTAATTGTTTTTCCATCTCACGACGTTGAGTAATATCATTAATAAGACAGACATAATGTTTGACTTTGGCAGAGGAGTCACTAACGGGAGCAACACTGATTTCACACCAATAACTTTCATCGTTACGCCGGTAACCCTCAACCTCAACTATTTCCTCGCGCTGTTCTTTTATCGCAAGGGTAATCCGTTTGTGATTCACATCTTCTGTGTGACTACCACGGAGGGCAATAAGATTTTGACCTAATATCTGTTTCTCCGTATAGCCAGTAATCCGCTCAAAGGCTTTATTAACATAGATAATGGGGAAATTGGCTTTACTAATGTCAATAATTGCAACTCCATGGATACTTGCTTCGATAGCTCGCTCGCGAATACGTAGATCATCTTCATCCATCCGTTTTTGGGTAATATCCCGAAAGCTGTATACGCGGCCAATAATTTCATTTCCTATGCGTTGTGGCTGGGTAAAACGCTCAAAAATGCGCCCATCTTTAAAATGTAAAACCGATAATTCCCCGTGCCATTCCGGATTTTTATAAAGGTATTCCACATCAGTGATTAGTGACTCTGGGTTGGCGAGTTGTTCTAAAATATATTCAAAGCCAATACTTTCAGTGCCTGATTCAAGCATGTAAGAAGGAATGCGCCACATTTCTACAAATTTCTGATTCCAATCGACTACTTGACCATGACCATTGACCATCATGATGCCGTCACCCGTGGATTCAAGTGTTGCTCGCAATAATGATAGGGATTTTTCTAATTCAATATTTTTTTCGAGAATGTCATCCGTTTTGATAGTAATATTCGCTGAAAGGGGTGCATTAATTGTCCTTTGGAATTCAGGCTGGTTGTGATACCACTTTTCCAAAAGAGCCGGTAAGTTTGGAGAAGGCGTAATAATACCCAATACTTCACAAATGTTCGTAAGAGAAGGCTCTCGGCCTTGTTGTTTAATTTTTTGTGCAGCCGCTGCAACTTTTTGATAATGTATCTCTCGTCTGGGCATGGTCTCTCACTAAAAGATTGCTTTTTAGGCCATCGATGTAGTTATGCAATTTTATTAAACAATGCATTTTAAATCATATTTAAATTATATACTGTGAATCGGTTTTTTGCCGAACAATTATATTTTTAATTGGATACTGTTCATTGGGGGGCTTAAAAAACAAAGTGGTTTAAATGGTTTTACGTGAAGCAATAAGAGTCTGAGGTAAATCATTGTCCTTAAATTACTCCATCATTTTAAACAGAATTGTTTTATTGGTCTATATTATGAGAGATAAAGTGCGCATTGTAATCCGTCATAATTAATTGAAACACTAATTTTTCGAGCACTATGGAGCCTCTTAATTTAAGGAGTTGAAATGAAAAAAATGGAACCGCTCAAACTTGCTACTCCCAATGATTTGGATATAAAAGATCGTCGTGCGATTGCGCAAGTCATTAATCCATTGTTAGCCGATACGTTTGCCTTATTTGTTAAAACAAAAAATTTCCACTGGCACATGTCGGGACGCCATTATCGCGATTATCATCTTTTACTGGATGAGCAAAGCGAGCAAATTTTTGCAATGATTGATGTTTTGGCAGAGCGTGTGCGTAAACTAGGTGAAAAAACCATCCAGTCCATTGGGCAGATTAAGGAATTACAAAAAATAAATGATGTAAATGAAACTATGTCAGCAGAAAAAATGCTCAATGATTTATTACAAGATAATAAAGGCTTTTTAATTCGTATGCGCGCAGCTCATGCGGTGTGTAGCGAAAGTAATGATGTGGCAACAACCAGCATTTTAGAAAATTATATTGATGAAACAGAACGTAGAATCTGGTTCTTATTCGAAACTGTAGCAAGCTAAATTAAGCAAACGCAGCCTGGGGGCTGGAAAAAATGGCATTCAGGCGCGTTAAAGAATTATCTTTTACTACTTTGTTTGAGTTATTAATAGGCATCATATTAAGTTTATCTTGAAGCGCTTGCAATTCCTTAAGGCTTCCATGTTGTGATGATTGAATTATTTTCAAGTTCTTTTTTTAATTCATGATGAGCCTGTTTTAATTTATTGTCCGAAGTAGTATTGGCAAAAAAGATTGCGGTGCCTGTTTTCTGATAATTGATATAGTGGGCAGCGCCTAAAGTTAAACTAGCAATGAAGTTTACTACCCCTTTTAACATCCAGCGTATAATTTTTGACATGGTGCTTTGATCTTGAGATAAAACTGACTTGGAATAGCGATCCTTAGCTTGTTCAAGTGATTCAATCAGTAATGTCTTATCTTGCTCTTGCGGATAGTTCATTTTTGCAAAGGTATTAAGTGCATCGAAACATGCGTGTAGATACATAGGAGCGTGAGTTATCGCTAATTTATGTTTTGCTTTTGCATTGGCTAAATTAGCTAGAATATCATGGTGCGTATCATATATTTTCATAATTGCCGGGTATAATTCAGGCCGCTTTGTTAGCGGTAAATAATCAGTACTGTCTTTTTTAAAGATATCTTGGAGCACGGCCATAGCATTTAATTGTAGAGTGCGGTTAATGATACTGATTGCATATTTTTCAATGATAAAATCTTGCTCAGCAGATGCTAAGCGCTGAATATTAGTATTCGGTTCGACCATTTCTGCCTCACACAAAATAGGCCCTTTATCGCCGGCAAAAAAGTCAAGGCGTGTTCGTGTGATCGAATCAGGATATTTGCGAAAATAAAAACTCATGATATTTTGGGCAAATGCGAGCATTCCTGCGGGTAACTCGTCAACAGGTATCGTTGTTCTGGTAATAGTGTTATTGTTTTTAAATCCCTTGGGTTTTACGGTTGCATGGCTAAATTGCTCGTCAATAAAGACAAGTTGGTATTCACCACTTTTTTCAACAGCGGGTATAAACGGTTGAATAATAATCCCTCGTGTTCTCTTGAGCGTTAATAGTTCAGCGATGTAGTGCTCGGCCTGAGAAAACACACGATATATTTTTGGATTTTTTTTTAATAAAACGGGGTTATCTGTAAATATATAAGTATTATGGCCATCTGCCGAGATTATCGGTTTTATTACAATATCATGAGACCAGACGGGATTTGATTTTTTTAAGGCGGTTAGTTGTTCTGTAAACGATGGCTTTTTTTCGCCTGGTTTAATAAATATGGACGGTGTAATGGAGCCTTTGGGAGAATCGGTAGCTCCAAATTGCTCTAATAAGAGATTAATGTATTGATCTTTATTCAGACTTAACTTCAATATTTCAGCAGAATTAATTAATCTTTTTCTACCTTCATCACAACGGTCTATCCATGCTAAAAATTCATCAGGAAAACTAGATGCATTCCATGTAGACGTAACAATAATTGCATCGTATTGAGTTAAATTAATGGTGTTATCTCGCCAATCAATCACATCTACCTGTATACCACGAGATTCCAGCGCAGATTTTAATAACCAGTCATCAGTAGCATTTGTTGGGGATGTTAATCCCTTTTTTACGGCAATAGCTATTTTCATTAATATTGTCCCCATAAAAAATTATTCTGGAAACTTACATTTAATGGGAATAATAGCATGATATGCAAATAATATTGACATTTAATTTAAATTAAAGACAAATCAATAATTATTTTCTATAATGCGCGCATCTGGTGTATGAACACTTAAACGCTGTACGTGATGGAGCACGCGGAATTAAATCACTCGATTGCAAACATAAGGTGCTATTATGAAATATCTTCTGGCTAAAAATAATTTACTTCATAAACTTAGTGAAGATATTAAATTTTATTCCGATAGAATTAAGGATAAAGTTCAGCGTCTAACGCCTCCTCCTCCTTCTTCTGATGCTCCTTCTTTATCTCAAGCTAAGGCTGCCCTCATCATTCAACGAATGTGGCGCGGGATAAAGATTAAAGAAATAATAGCTAAAAGCCCATATTTTGCATACATCTCATTGATCGATCCAGCGGACGAACAGCAGCAACTGTCAGCAATTATGTTTGGACGGCACGTCGCTGAAATTAGGCAAAGTGCTCGAGAGCGAGTTGATAATCCACTCATTAATGTGCAGGAGGTTTACCATCGTTCGGTTCATTTGGCAAATGCGGTTACTGATGCTTTCTTTAAAGAGTTTGATCTACCTGATTTTGATCCGGCAAAGAATACGTATATGCCCATTACTCTATTAAAAAATAATCCAATACAAGACGTAGTGGATAGTTTTAAGAGCCATATACCCGATCTTCAATTAGTTACTAAAGAGCCTTATTCGATTGCTGTTCTTGTAATTCCTAAGAATGAAGATGAGGCAAAAAAGAAACAAGCCGCTCTTTTGCAAGATAAAGTGAAAAATTTGGGTTTAGTCGCGTCTTCCTGGGAAATTGCCGAAAACTTAAGAGCTACAAAAATTTCTTATGGACAAAGTAAGATTGACATCGCTTTAGATCCCAAACTACCTAAAACAAAAGATGCGCTTCTCGACAGCGAAATTATTATAAAATTGAACCGCATTGCTACAAGTGGTGGGAGATACCCTACAAAAATACTTGCTAAATGCCTGCAAAAAATGTTACAAGATTTACCTGAGTTAAGTCCACAGGCTATCCAGCGCATTGCCTTAATGTTAGATTTAACGAATACGTTCTATAATCAAAATTATCCACGCTATGCTTTTTGCGTTTATGCAATTATCCATGAAATTAGCTTGTCACTTTTAACGCAGACCGATGAAGTCATGCTTGAAAAAGAGTTTGCTCGATTTCAAGACGAGTCCTTCACAACGTTATTAGATATACTTGCGCTTAATAAAAGCAAGCTTAAAGAATCTACGTTTATTGCTTCATCAAGTACATCCGGTGTTAGTGCCTGTGCTGTTGCTATGAAACTTGTTAGTAAACTGCAAACAGTCAATGGAGTGGCGCCTAAAGTTAAAATATTTAAACCTTGTTATTATGAGCTGCCTAATATTTCAAGCCTTAATACCGCAAGTTCTACAGCAGATGCTGATGTTTTAATGATTTCAGCAGGACCTATTGTTAATCCAGAAGGATTGACCCCAGGAGTTGATATTAATCTTTTCGTAAGAAGGAATATTATTAATGACAAACGTACTAAACCTGTAGCCATTGTTATCGATGCAACCTCTTCTTTATATAAAAATATGAAGTTGGATGAGGAAGTAAAAAAATTGGTCGAAGAGGGAAAAATATCGATAATTATCCATGAAAGTCATCAAAAATTTGGTTTAATTCATAGTGATCAGGCTCAGTACGGGCGCGTATTTGGCTGGTGTTCTAAAGAACACTTTAAAGAAGCGGATCTTAAAACGATTCAAGAAAATTCAAGAGATGATTTTTACAAACACGTGGATTTAAGAATAGGTTCTTTTATTAGTACTCGCTGCCAAAAAATACTTGAAGATATTAAAGAGCAACATTTTTCAAACGGCGCTATTTTAAGAAATATTTTAATACAAACCTCGCTTATAGCGAAAGATGTTGTAACGCATGAGGACATGCAACAAAATTTAAATGAACTTTATTTTTTAAATGATGAGGAGCTAAGTCCTGGAACATACACCAGTCGCTTAGAAAAAGCGGCTTTCGGTATCCTTGATTACCGATCTAGCTTCGGACATTACTCACCTACTGCAACTGGTGTAATAAACCAAAGGCGCTTAAGTCCTGACGCATCAGATGCTTTAGATTGCTTAGTACAAGCTTGTCATATTCGCTTATCACTAGAACAGTCCGTTAAAAAAATGCTTGGAGCGATTATTGGTGCTGCAAGGGATAAGGATGAAATACCACTTGAACAACAAATTGTTGTTATGAGTATGTTGCATAATATTATATCGAATACACCTTTATTTCCAACAAATGTTAAGAATGTCAATTTTATATCCCATACACCAACACAGAAGGACCTAAGTTTTCTACACACTGAAAAAAATATCCTATTTATTAAGGCACCTGGTCAGCCGTTGAAAATGGGTTATTACGCTCACGATAATATTTATAAACAAAAAGATATATACGACTCAAAAATACTAAAAATGAGCACAGAGGGAACACTTAATAAATCTGACAATTTAGCGTATATCAAAGCATACTTATCTTCATTGCAAAAGGCTGCCTTGCCGGCGAATACAAATTTGGCTGTTATTTTTGCAGCAATAACTAATGCCTTGGAGTGCTGTTACTTACTGAAAGATCGACAATATGGGATGAAAATCAATCAATGGTTAAGGGCTGCTCAGGAGCAGATCCTGTTGCAGTATAAACCAGAAAAAGCGTCTCTTTTTTTAGACACTATTCGCTATTTATACAACTTAAAAGTTCCTGTAAAAGACAATCAACTCTTAATGCTTAGTAAACATCCTAATCTATGCTTAATTATAAAAAATCAAAAAAACAGTCAGGTTGTTAAAAGCATAATCGAAGTTAGTATGATCTTAGGAACCTCTATTGATTTATCACAAGTGATTAAGAACAAAAATTTTGTAACGGCTGTTTTAAAAATACATGACGCGAATGAGGACATTCTCTTGGGTCTTAAGAAGGCATCAGAAAAGCATGAGGCGGCAAGAAACTGTTCCAAAAAATATCTTGAAATATCCTACGCAGCCCTTTTGAAATTTTATAGTGAGTCCAACCCTGAACCGGGTGCTCGTGCTAACTTACTCAAATCGTTTAAGAATGCTGAGAATTTATATACCGGAATACTCTCAAAGGATAGAAGTACGGCATCAAAAACAGCACGATATATTCTTAAAGCAATAACTAATTTTATTGCGGCTTTAACATTAGGCATTGCTCATTATGTTCATTATAAAGCAACTGGCACCGCAACATTTTTTTCTGGCACTACCTCAGAAGGTAAGTTAAAAAATGCGCATGCTAAATTAAGTAAAGACATGGGTAATTCATTTTTAAGTAGTAATCCTGCTCCTGGGGCATAAATAAAGAAGCGTGTATCTTGGTTGCTTGCAACAAAAAGACAAGATTAAAAGGTGCCTCTTCTCTAAACAGAGGCTCCCTTTACTACTAATAAAAAATATCTTCCAGGCGCAACAAGCTCTAACAAAGTAAACTATACTAACCATGTGGATGTATTTTTAATGGTCACATTTGTTAAAGTAATTTCAAGGAGCAGCATATGTTAGCAAAAAACATTAAAAAAATATTAATGCTCTTCATTATAAGCGGTTTTGTATCTAATTCTTTTGCCGCTTGGGGATATCATCGAGGCCATACTGCTTGTCACGGGGGTACTTGCCACCATACGAGTGTTAAAAAAGGTTGTGTTAATGGCCATTGCGGTGCTGTGCGACGTGGTACTACTTGGCATAGATAATAGTTAGATTAGTTTCGACATAGCCATTTAAATGCATGAGAGTTTCCGCTTTTGACGGAAACTCCCGCAATACAACATAACGTCGAAACTTGGGTGTGTTGTCAATTTTGTCTAGGATAATAGGGGACGGATCCTATTTGAAATGTTGTAAAAAATTAATTATCCACTGCGCCATTAAACGATGTTCATGCTTTAATGTCATGGACTGTATCGCTTTTGTCATCACTTCTTTTTCAATAGAATCTTCGCGTGAGTGCATTAAATTTTCGGCATAAGCCTTGGTAAATTCAGGATGTCCTTGCACAGTTAACATCGTATTGCCTATTTGCATCATGTAATTGGGGCAAAAATCACTGCGTGCTAACAATTGTGCCTCGGGAGGAAGGATGACTACTTGATCTTGATGGCTTGCAAGTAAATTAAACTGATCTTGTGCAGGGTTCATCCATTGTTTATGGCACACTACCTGGTACTGCAGCACGCCAACCCCCCAGCCATTTGGCGATTTGATTACTTTACCTCCTAAGGCTTGGGCAATCAGTTGATGGCCAAAACAAATACCGATCAATTTTTTTTGCGTTTTATGCAGGCTGCGCACGAACTCTTCCAACGCATCAATCCAGGGATAACCATCATTTACTCCATGTCGGCTTCCGGTAATTAAATAAGCATCAGCGTCGTGGATATCCTTGGGTAATTCGCCTTGTAGCACATTAAAAACGGTAAATGTCATTTTGGGGGCAACCGGTTGGAACAGTGTGGCGAACATCTGCGGATATTGCCCATAGCGTATTGCAAATACGTCACTCACCCGATCACAATTCAAAATCCCAAGATTCATCAATGCCCTCAAATACCATTCAACGCTGAATAAAGCATAGCTTTGTATTGCTCTTGTGTAAACAATATGGGATTAGAGGCTGAAGCCGCATCTTCGGTAGCCATCATGGCCAAACGGTCAATATGCAGGTCATCAATACCAAGCGCTGTCAAAGAATGTTCAATTCCCACCTCTAAACGTAGTTGCAAGATCCAATCTAAAAATCCATCGAACCCATGGTCCAGCGCCAAGTACTGAGCCAAACGCATTATTTTTTTTTCAATAGATGACCGGTTAGCCAGCAAAACATAGGGCATTAAAATCGCATTAAGACGGCCATGATGCGCATCATAGAGCGCACCTAAGGGATGTGCCAAGGCATGCATTGCACCTAACCCGCGTTGAAAAGCGGTTGCCCCCATTGTTGAGGCAACCAACATATTGGTCCGTGCAACCAAATCAGTTCCCTCATGATAAGCACGCTCTAAATTATCCTTAATTAAACGAATTCCCTCCAGAGCAATCCCTTCCGCCATAGGATGGTATGCTGGAGCACAATAGGCTTCCAAACAATGTGACAACGCATCCATACCAGTAGCTGCTGTAATTGGTTTTGGCAAACCCACGGTAAGTTTTGGATCAAGAATGACGAAGGAGGGTAACATTCGCGGATGAAAAATGATTTTCTTTCTTTGCTGTTGTGTATCCGTAATCACTGAAGCGCGTCCAACTTCGGAACCTGTCCCTGCCGTGGTTGGTATTGCAATAACTGGAGCCATTGTCGCAACGGTCACTCGTCGCCAATTATCGCCCACATCCTCGAAATCCCAAAGAGATCGTTGTTGTCCCGCCATGAGTGCAATTGCTTTGGCAGCATCAATTGCTGACCCCCCTCCAAACGCGATCACGCCATCATGAGCGCCATGATGATAAACATTAACCCCATCCATAACCTGTTCGCCTGTAGGATTGGCTTTAATTTGTGAAAAGACAGCGACTTGTATTCCCGCTGCACGCATCAATGACAGTACATTTTCCACCAACAAAGAATGTGCCAAACCAGGATCTGTAACCAATAAGGGCGCACTTATCCCCAGCTCCTTACATGCCTCAGGGAGTTCATTTAAGCGTCCAGCACCCACACGAATTTGGGTTGGATAATTCCAATTAGCGGTCAGGGATTGATTATTCATTTTTTTTATTCCTACATTTTAATATGAAATGATTTAGGTCGAGTTAATGATTCATAACCCAAGGTAGATAAGGTACAGCCTCGTCCTGAATTTTTTATTCCAGTCCAGGCTAATGCTGGATCCAGATAATCACAACGATTGATGAAAAATGTACCGGTTTGCAATTGCTCACCTAAAGCGATCCCTTGAGCGATATTCGTGGTAAACACTGCCGCAGTTAATCCGTAATCGCTGTCATTCATTAAAGAAACTGCTTCCTCATCAGAACTCACCTTCATGATGCCGACTACCGGACCAAAAGTTTCTTCATTCATAAGGCGCATCCGATGATTCACTTCGGTTAATACTTGCGGCGCCAAATAAGCAGAACCTGGTTTATCCAGAACAAAATCTCGCGGATGGATATGGGCGATAGCGCCTTGCTCTAGTGCCTCTTTAATTTGCCCACGCACAAAATCAGCAGCGGCAACGCGTACTAAAGGGCCTAAGGTAGTTTCAGGATCATCGGAGCGTCCTAATCGATATTGTTTTACCAATGCTACTGCTTTGGTAACAAACTCATCGTAGACATCTTGGTGTACATACACACGCTCAATACCACAACATGATTGACCTGAATTAAAAAACGCCCCATCCACTACAGTTTCAACGGCGTGTTCCAAATCAGCATCCGCTCGAACATAAGCAGGATCCTTACCTCCTAATTCTAAACCCACAGGAATAAAACGACCTGCAGCAGCACGTTCGACCATTGCGCCACCAGCCACTGATCCAGTAAACGCTACTGCATTAATCTGTGGTGAGCGAATTAATTGTTCTGTATCCGCATGAGTCAAATGCACATATTGAAAGACGCCTTTTGGCAAACGTGCCTCTTTAAATCCTTCCGCAAATCGTTCGGCGACCAAAGGAGTTTGTGTTGAACTTTTCAACAGCACCGCATTTCCTGCCATAATTGCCGGAATGACGACATTAACGGCCGTTAAAAAAGGATAATTCCAGGGCGCGATCACTAAATTAATACCCAAAGGTTCCCGTTTAATATAGCGGATAAAACCTGGCTTCTCGGGTAACTCAACTGGAGCTAAGGCTGTTTTTGCCGCAGCAATCATATACCTAGCCCGCTCTTCAAACCCGCTAATTTCTCCAGGTGTATAGCGAATAGGTCGCCCCATTTGCCAACTTAGTTCCAAGGCGATGGCCTCTTTATTCGCAACAATAACATCCACGGCGGCATTACAGTATTCCTCACGCTCAGCAAGAGAAGAAAGGCGCCATAATTTTTGTGCCGTATGTGCTTTAGCCAGGGCAAGATCAATATCCTGTTGCGTTGCAAAAGAGCGCTCTACATAAACTGAATTATCAATAGGAGAGTAGGTTTTAAGTTTCATTTTTTGATCCTATATAATTTCAAAGTAACGCTCTAATTCCCAGTCAGTAACCTGTCTTCTAAACTCTCGTTCCTCCCATTCGCGGGTCGCTGTGAAATGAGTTATGAAATCAGAGCCAAATAAAGCATGTGCGGCACGCGAAGCTTTAAGATTTTGCGCCGCATCCCATAACGTACGAGGCAAGGCCAGTTCTTTATCATGAGTCTGCGCATAGGAATTGCCTTTGATTTCGGCGCGAGGTTCCAACTCCTGTTCAATTCCGTATAAACCTGACCCTATTGCTGCAGCCAATGCAAGATAGGGATTTGCATCTGCGGAACCTAATCGGTATTCGATACGTTGGGATTTTTCATCGCCAGGAATGACCCGCAAAGCAGTCGTGCGATTTTCCACGCCCCAGGTTGCATCTGTAGGCGCCCAATAACCTGGGATCAAACGCGAATAGCTATTCACTGTAGGTGAAAACATGGCTAACAATTCAGGCATTAATGCTTGTTGTCCAGCTAAAAAATGGCGTTGGATTTTGCTCATGTGGTACGTATTTTCAGCGTCATAAAATGCTGAGCCGCCGCCCAAATGATTTAAGGAAACATGAATGTGTCCGCTTTGCCCAGCATAATCCATTGACCACTTGGCCATAAATGTAGCCATTTTTTGGTTACGCTGCGCCAGTATTTTCATAAACGTTTTAAATAATGCTGCTTTATCCCCAGCATTGTCAGCTACATCAACAGCAATAGCAGCTTCAATAACCCCAGGCCCTGTTTCCGTATGTAATCCTTCAATGGGGAAATCCATGGCCTCACTCATGTGCAAAATTTGATGATAAAACTCGGCATGAACCGTATTACGCAAAATAGAATAACCAAAATTATCTGGCGTAATGGTCTTTAAATTACGGAATCCTTTAGCGCGAACACTTTCTGGTGTTTCATCAAAAACAAAAAATTCATATTCTAGGGCTGCATATGCTGTAAATCCCATATGGGCAGCTTTTTCAATGATCCGTCTTAAGACCGCACGGGGACAAAGCGCTTCAGCGCCTTTGGAAAACTCTGCTAAGAACAGCAATTGATTTCCTTCTAAAACCAACTCACGACAGCTGGAAGGAATAATACGGACACAGGCATCAGGATACCCCGTATGCCAGCCGGTATAACTTACATTATCATACAGTTTGTCTTTGATATCCCAACCCAAAATAACATCACAAAAGGCAAAGCCATGTTCTAATGCGGAGAAAAATTTTTGGCGACTCATGTACTTACCAAGCATCACGCCATCAATGTCAAAAACACCCACTTTAACATGACTTAATTGCCGTTCTTCAACAATACGCTTTGCCTCTTCAATAGTATTCACTTCGCGAGGATTTAACATAATATATCCTTATATTTGTCTTATAGAATACGGTACTCTCATGCTCTTTAGAAACGCAAAAAACAATAGCAAATGAAAAATTTTAAAATGCTTATTAGTTCAAGATACACACTATAATTCATCTCGGCTAGCGTCTGACACTAATATTTTTATGCTCTTTGTTATTCCTGAAATTGCTTCGGCTTTAGAGATATTGTACCTCCCATAGTTCTTTAAATTTCTTAGCGACAAGCCGGTTTATAGGGGGATGCCTGCTCTCTGATTAAGCATAGGAACGCGGAATAAGAGTAGGCTTACATAAGCTTGATAGTTACCTGACACAATCTTTCAGCGATGATTGGAACTTTAAGGCTTTTTAGAGCCGCGCAATAATCGACTTTCCCATCACCTTGACTCCAGGACATGTTAATAGCCATTATAATGTGTTGGCTCATTTGAAACGTTGGATGCTCAAGATTAACTGGATAACAGCCCCATAAATTATTCCATTGTTTATAGTACTGTCTATCTAAGTTTACCAAACCAGTATCCATGGCGGCTTTGCAGAAAGCGGTGGCATAAATTTGGTTTGAACTCGGCGTTTTCCTATCCGCGCTGTTTTTGCTTTCATTGACATAGATATTATGTTGATTCTCTAGATTTTTAGCAAATTCAGATGTTGCACAAGTATATACAACTTTATTATGAGGAGAGACATACAAACCTGAATCATCATAATAACTGGCATTCATTCCATCTTGTTGCTGTTCAGCGCCCATCGTCGCTTGGTAAAAAGCTTTTCTATCAACAATGATGGTATTGGTATCTATTTGTAGATGTCGGTTTCCCTGATTGTTAATGATTGCTCTATTTTTTATTAAGTCAGCAGTACTACCAAGGGCTTCCAATTGATACAAATATTGTTGTTCATTCTCAGTTGCTGCTTCCTTATAGAAATCTTGTATTTTAATTCCTGCTAGGTCAGATTTTTCTTTGAGGTAAGTAAAATACTCTATTTTAACTTGCTGATATTCAGGTGATTCATAGTTTTGTCCGCTGTAGTTGTCGCCACTTTTCCATTGTCGGATCATTAGGGCTGAAAGGACAATTTCAGGAGCATCACGTCCAGATTCAAGTGCTGCATTATCAAAGCTTTCCTTCATTGTTTTAATGTTTTCTATCTGCCCATTTTCTTGTATTCCAAAGGTGCTGAGAGTTATAACATCTTTAGACACGACATTCCCTTTAACTGTCCTTATAATTAACATATAGAGCAATATATTTGCTTTATCAAATTACCCTATTTTCAAGGGGACGGTTCCCGCCTGCGCGGGGACGATAATTTCTGGTATTTGCCGTTAATGAAATATTTAACTATTTGATTTTTATTGCAAAATCTCTTAATTAAGTGCTATTCAACTCGGATTTCAGAGGCATTACTAGCAGTTAATTCGCATTGCCATAGAAATTTGTTGCATATCGTGTTCACTGATCCTTATTAGTCCAAAACGAAATGCATAGCCCCAATTTTTTTTATTTTTTGTGAAATCCAGTTGATTGAGCAACGGTAAGATGGGGGACTCTTGAGAATCAAGCCAGAGTACATCTCGCCGCGATGGACAAAAGCCATTACCCATATCCACTTGATAAGGTTCTCTTTCTTTAATTTTCCCTAGAGCTGTAAAGGCTTGCAATTTGTCTTTCCCACCAAAGGTTATGGTTGGTGAATAATAGACAATCCAATCATTAGGTTTCAAACGTCTTAGTGGAGCCTCTTTGCCATGACAAACTTGCATGAAACCTTGTGCACGACCTATTCGGACGTGTTCTGCAGCAGCCACAGCAATCCAGTGTTTCATTATGATTTTTTCAGAGAGACTACCCTTAATCGATTACCATCGGGATCAAGAGCAACAAAAGTATAACCATAGGGTACAAGGCTGGGTGGAAGGATAATATCTATTTTTTTGGCTTGCCATTTTGTAAATAGCTCATCTACTTTTTTATTATTATCAAGTGTAAATGCTAATTCATTATTACCGTTTTTTCCATTAGATGGTGGTTCTATCATATGTTTCACTTTTAAAGCGAAACTCATTCCATTTGATAAGGTGAATGTATGGAATGTCGGCGAGGCTGCTTCTGGGCTTATCCCTAGTAAATCCTGGTAAAATTTACTGCTTACAGCAAGATTATTAACATAAAGCACAATAGCGCTAGGTTCTAGTAACATGTTTTCTCCTTTAATGTGGTAATAAATGTTATCGGAGATAGTTTACGGGTATAGGCTGACAGTTTTTGTCAGTAGTCTTTCTTAGGGGGACGGTCCTTGAGTATCCAAACTTTTTGGAGTTATGTGTCATAGTACAAGTCTTGGGCGCTAGGCCATTTTGTCGTTTAAAAAATAAAACCTGCTTTTTTGCAAAAATTGGCATTTTTAATACTGGGATAAGCTATTTTATTTAAAATAGGATCATAAATTACTGGGGTTACATAATGACTAAGAATTATGTTGGCTTTTTTTGTGGTACTGGTTATATAACAGATAATATCATGGATGATGGCGTTATAAAAAAAGAGGTGATGCTAGCCTACAATATCTTCGCAAGGAACTAGAGCCATCCAATACAAAAGATGGGGGTCAGGTTCATGGGAGAGGAATATTGGCTCATGAAGTCGAAAAACATGCGCAGGCTTTTATCAATGATTTAAAAGAAGGTAACCATTCAGCATAATTAGCCACTGCGTGGCAATCATGCTGAATGGTTACGATTATTAAGCTAAGCAAGTCCCTTACCGCAAAGAACCCCTTTTAGCTAAACTACTGACTCATCTTCTCTGTGCATTTTTCGCACTTGAGCTGGAATCTGACCCAAGGTCATGCTCAATGCTGTTTCACCTCACCTCACCTCACCTCACCTCACCTCACCTCACCTCAGCGCAGAGCTGCTCTCGTTGCATACGTTTCTGCAGGGTACCTTTCAATTGCAGATGCTAATTGTACTTTCATACGAGCAACAAGTTCATACCGGCTACTGGAACTATGTTCCTTGGAAATTAACCATTTATCCATGGCCTTTAATAG
This sequence comes from uncultured Gammaproteobacteria bacterium, assembly GCA_963844185.1. Classification (GTDB taxonomy): domain Bacteria; phylum Pseudomonadota; class Gammaproteobacteria; order Legionellales; family Legionellaceae; genus Legionella. The sequence goes on along the minus strand of CAWJMX010000002.1, from coordinate 388,837 downwards.
TTTTTCATCATTTTCCTTGCTTGCAGTATCAGGCTTGGCATGCTCTTTGAATGCTTTATCCAATTCTCTCGTGGTATCTGTTTTAAACCAGGAGGCCGCTTTACTTTCTCTATTCCATTGTTTTTCAAAATAATTTGTTGTTTGCATGGCATTTCTACTAATGTTACCGAGCTTATCGTCCATTTCTTCAGCATTGTCACAATGAGCCAGCAAGTAATCGCGTACGTTCTCTCTTAATTTCATTACCTGATGATATCTGGAACTACCGGTGCCTTCTTTTATTAATAACCATTCTTCTGCTTTTGTAAAAAGATTTATTAATTTTTCTTCAGCTTTTTCAGGATTTTTATCCCGCATTGCAGAAACAAAATCTTTTGTTAATTGGGTGGAAAACATCGAAGCCTTTGACTCCTGCCCCTCCCACCATTTACATAAGAATTCTTGGTATTCCTCAGGTTTTAAACTATCAAGATAGTGTTGATCAATATGTTCATACAGATGACCAACATTAGCTCCTAATGTGCGCTGCATATCCTTAGTATCAGGAAAAAGAGGTTTGTGTGTGTCATAATAAGCAGTAACTATGTCTCTTTTTTTATCTGCAGTCTCCTGACTTAGTAATCCTGATTTTGCGAGTTGTTTTGTTAAATTCATATCAACATGCTGTTGACCACTTAATTCTCCTTCCCAATGATTATTTCTTGGTATAACACTCAAATTGTTCTCGGAATGCGTAGGTAGTTTTGGAATAATTTGTGAAAAAAAGAGGCGGTGAAACAGTTGCCTTAATTTCCCTGCAAGGCCCTCTGTTGTTGTTACTCCCGTATAAGCTGCGATTGTTAAATCAACAGTTTCTATATTTTTTAGCTTACTGCAATCAGCAATAGTCGCGGCATTAGTCCCTGGAAGTGCATAAAGATTTCCTGGAACGGGCTGGTCGGCAACGATACGTATCGGAACTTTAATGCCCATCTTATCTGCTACTTTTGCCGCATTAAAAGAGGTTACCGCTCCACGACTGAAGCCAACAAAAGTAATGCTTTCAATAGGTTCATTTTGGTTTTCAAAGTTATTATCATCATTTTTTTTAATAAGTTGTTGAAAATCCCCACATTTATAATCTGGCGGTACATGAACAATTTCGTTCAATTCTTTATCGTATATCCATCGATTATCTGGTGGTTGAATTCCAACCTTTAACTGGGCTAATTTTTCAGAGCTAGGTTCACTTAAAAAAGTTTCTCCCTTTTCGTTTTTTTTAAATACGTTAGTCATAAATCGCCTGGTAAACTCATCCAAATCAGGCTTTAGATTACTATCGCATACCTCCTTATGATGACAACCATTAACTATAATTGTTTGCGTATTATGTTCTTTTAGCTCCTGGGCATAAGTCGCATGGTTTTGAGCAAAGTTATAACCAGAGTCGCTGGTGCCACAAAAATAAATAACAAGATGCATTATAAAACTCCTCTCAAGACGTTAGATTATTCTATTTATAATTAAAATGTAGACAACCTGGTTGTGTTTTGCATCATTTAGTTGGGTTTTATTTGCTTCGGGGGATGTCAGGAGGTTTTGTTTCTTAACCCCCTAGCTGGTTTTCGTACCTGAAATTTAGGCAGATCTCTAGCTTGAAGGCATGCCCAAAGAAGTCATTTTATGAAGTACACCACTGTGGCATTAGGGGGTGTTCAAAATAGACTCATAAACAGGAGTCTTGTCGAAAGCACCATCGCCTGTGAAATGGTCAATAACCTCATCGATTTGTTGCAGTAACGCATCAACCTGCTTATCATCTGTTTCAGATCTATCAGTCAGAACAGACGCTTCTACATAATGGCTCTGCTTCGTCAACCAGCTCTATTGACTGCGGTGCAACTTTGGAATCGTGAACCTGACCCCCAGTGATTTCAAAATTGATCGGATTTCCATTACATGGAGTTGATAGTTCTGGTAAACGGGTATTAAAACAACGAATTGAGCGAGACAAATTATCGGCCTATGTTGTTAATCTACATTGAGTACCATGGCAATGGAATCTTGTGGTGGATCAACTTACTGGGTTCGAGTATTCCAGCATCAATACCATAATGTAAAATTAATTAGTTCTCAGTTTTTAAAGCCCTTTGTGAAGATGAATAAAAGTGATGCCAATGAATTGTGGGGGCAGCAAGTCGACTATCAATGCATTTTGTACCCACTAAACAAGTTGAATAGCAAGATATTCAATCATTGCATCAAGTATGGAGTCGTTTAGTCAAGAATAGGACTGTCGTAAAAATATTTTTAGACCACGAACGGAGTTATTCTGAGCGAGTTTATGCTGCCAGTCCATAGAGCTGTTCAAAAATAGTTTGATTTTCCGACCGGGTGTTCTGGCAAAATTTAAGCATTATGAGAAAAAAGTGCTTAAACTATTAACCGAAGAGAACAAAAATAGTGATGGTATTGCTTTAAAAAGAATGAAAGCTGCTCTTTCTATCCAACATACAAAAAAAGTGATAGGGTTTTAAACCTGGATGAAATCGCCTTGATTTTGGCACCTATTTTATCAGGAGTTCATCATTACTTAATTAATCTTTGTTATAATTTAACTCAAGTGGATTTATAAATGAGTTTATATTGTGAGTCTTTATAATTGTATTGATTTGATAGAGCAGCAATTAGACAAATGGCGTTTGGGGAATCTTACTCCATTGCAATCGGTCATAAATTTTTTTTCAAATTCAGCAAAAGAGGAATATCATAACTCATTCACAACGGATAAATCGTTTCTTGAAACTTTAAAAGAACAACTTGAGCAACGTACGGCAGAGAACAACTACACAAATTTATCTGCGGAGATTCAATTAATTAAAAACCATCTTAACTTAAAAAAGACAACAATTAAAAATTGTCTTAGATTTATATTGGATGATTTAACAGAAATAGACAATAGAATTAAAAATAAAAAATCCCTTGAAATTAATGAGTTGCAATCTAAAATAGAGGGAATACGAATCAATGCCAGTTTAACGCCTGACGATTATGCAAGATTCCAAACCCCTGAGTATCGAATTGCGAAAATTAAACAAAGCAATCTGGAAAAAATGGGTAAATCTTCTGGGGCGTGTTATGGTTTTACTTATGCGATGGTTGATCCGGAATTATCGCCATATAAAAATCCTGACGTAATCATTGATCTAAACAAGGAAATTCATCTTTATCAAAAAAATCAATTTGTGCGTGAAAAAGATCAACAAGCAATAAAAAGAACGCGGCTTACGAGAGAATATTTTTGTCCTGACTCACGGCAACAAGCACAGCAGATTTTAAACGTTGCTGAAAAAAATAAAGGCAAAGAACTTTATTTAGAGCGACGATGTTCTGCGGGAGGGCATGCGTGCTATTTAAGCGTACAAAATGATGGAAAAATAAGGTATATGGATCCTAATCATGGAGCCTATTTGTTTCAAAGCCCAAATGATTTCATAGATTTTTATACTATAGCCGCTGTAAAAGAAAAAGAAGCAGGAGCTGATTTTCGTTTTTATTCTCTTTCCGAATTGAAATGTGATAAAAATCTGGAACTCACTGAATCTAAAACATGGCAAGGAACAATGCGAACTTTTCTTACGGGTTCGAAATATAGGAATAATAGTTTATTCTCTCTGATAGTAACTTCAAGTATTTATATGACTTTAGGTGCCGTAATTGGTACTGGTATTGGAGCCGCTCTTGGTGCCGCAATAGGGAGTGTAGTTCCGGTTATAGGAACAGCCATCGGTACAGCGGTTGGTGCTATGGTTGGCTCGGGGATAGGCGGAGTAGCTGGAGAGTTATTAACTATTATGGCGTATAGACGTGGGCATACAGGAATATTAAGCGTTCCTCATTTGATTCAAGATAATTGGCATAGTTTTAAAGAAAATTGGTTATCACGACACTACCTTATTTCCTCAAAAACCAAAGACTCTGCAGCAGCTGGGGCTAATACTAGTTCTTTTAGTTCCACCTCAAAAATTTTATCGCACATTGATACTAATCCGCCACAGCAAAAGTCTGTAATATTTGAAAAGATAATTAGCGCTGAAAATAGGCAAGACAAGGGTACTCTTGATGTAATTTGCTCTCAAAGTGAAATAACTGAGAAAGATTATGCTGATCAAATCGAATCAATGGGCTCCGACCCTATTGATTACTTTAGGAGAATCAAATAGATTAATAACACCTCATATTGAGTATAAACGACTGGGTGAAATTTGAATCAATTTAGAGTTTTCACTCATTTTAGTATCTAGTTGCACGGATCTGCTGCAAATCCGGATAAAATACTGTATATTATGCGACTATTTTTTAATCCATTATAAATTTATAAGAGCGCTATGACTGATTTAAACCTTTACAGAAACATTGGTATCTTCGCCCACGTAGATGCCGGAAAAACCACCACTACCGAACGTATTCTTAAGCTGACCGGTAAAATCCACAAAATGGGTGAAGTTCACGAAGGTGAATCAACCACCGACTTTATGGAACAGGAAGCTGAGCGCGGTATTACCATCCAGTCAGCAGCGGTAAGTTGTTTCTGGAAAGGTACTCGTTTCAACGTAATCGATACCCCAGGACACGTTGACTTCACCGTTGAAGTATATCGTTCTCTGAAAGTACTCGATGGCGGTATCGGTGTATTCTGTGGTTCTGGCGGCGTTGAGCCTCAGTCAGAAACCAACTGGCGTTATGCGAACGATTCTAAAGTATCTCGTTTGATTTTCGTAAACAAACTTGACCGTATCGGCGCTGACTTCTTGAACGTAACTGAACAAGTGAAAAAAGTATTGGGTGCACATCCATTAATTATGACCTTGCCAATCGGCATTGAAGATGACTTCGTAGGTGTTGTCGATTTATTAAGCCGTAAGGCGTACATCTGGGACGAAACTGGCCAGCCAGAAAATTACACCGTTACTGACGTGCCAGCCGATATGGTTGACGACGTTGAAATGTACCGTGGACAATTAATTGAAACGGCGCTTGAAATGGATGATGACTTACTGATGGCTTACCTGGAAGGAGAAGAGCCTTCAATAGAAGACATTAAGCGCTGTATCCGTAAAGGTACACTCGAATTAGCTTTCTTCCCAACTTATTGCGGTTCGGCCTTTAAAAACAAAGGGATGCAATTATTGCTGGACGCAGTGATTGACTATTTGCCTGCTCCCCACGAAGTTAATCCACAACCTTTGACAGATGCTGAAGGTGAGCCAAACGGCCAATTCGCTATCGTTTCTCCTGATGAACCCTTCCGTGCCTTGGCATTTAAAATCATGGATGACCGTTATGGTGCTCTAACTTTCGTACGTATATACTCAGGAAAACTGAATAAAGGTGATACCATCCTTAATTCTTTTACTGGTAAAACTGAACGTGTTGGCCGTATGGTTGAGATGCAAGCGAATGAGCGTCATGAATTGCACAGCGCTGAAGCTGGCGACATTATAGCTATCGTAGGCATGAAAAACGTTCGTACCGGTCACACTCTTTGCGATCCCGACCATGAGTGTACACTTGAAGCGATGGTCTTCCCTGAGCCAGTCATCTCTATTGCTGTTGCGCCAAAAGATAAAGGCTCAACTGAAAAAATGAGTATTGCTATTGGTAAAATGGTTGCAGAAGATCCAACGTTTAGGGTTGAAACTGATATCGATTCAGGTGAAACCATTCTTCGTGGTATGGGTGAATTACATCTTGATATTAAAGTGGATATTCTGAAGCGTACTTACGATGTTGAATTATTAGTAGGTCAGCCCCAGGTTGCTTACCGCGAAACCATAACCAAATCGATTCAAGACAGCTATACTCACAAGAAACAATCAGGTGGTTCTGGTCAATACGGTAAGATTGACTACACTATTGAGCCTGGTGAACCAAACAGTGGATTCACGTTCGTTACATCTGTTGTTGGTGGGAATGTTCCTAAAGAATTCTTCCCTGCAATTGAGAAAGGTTTCCGTTCAATGATGGGCACCGGTACTTTGGCAGGTTTCCCTGTATTGGATGTTGTTGTTAATCTCTCCGATGGTGGTTTTCACGCCGTTGATTCATCGGCAATAGCATTTGAAATTGCGGCAAAAGGCGCTTTTCGTCAGTCTATACCAAAAGCCGGCCCACAATTGCTTGAACCAATTATGAAAGTTGACGTTTATAGTACAGAAGAAGATGTAGGTAATGTTATTGGTGACTTGAACCGTCGTCGCGGCATGATCTCTGGCCAAGAACCCAGTGCAACTGGCGTACGCATTAAGGCCGATGTTCCGCTTTCAGAAATGTTTGGTTACATCAGCACATTGCGTACCCTTACCTCTGGTCGTGGTCAATTCTCAATGGAGTTCTCTCACTATGCTCCTTGCCCAGCCAACGTAGCTGAAGCAGTGATTGCCAAAGAAAAAGAAAAGAAAGCCGCAGCTGCTAAGTAAAATATTTAGCAACGCTTAAAAAAGCCCCGTCAGTTTGCTCTGATGGGGCTTTTTAACGTCCAAATAAATCAGGTATGGAATTAAAAAAGTTGTTTAACTGGTTGTAAATTCTTCCTTGCCCATCAATTTTTCATGCAATATTAACGTAGATTACCCAAAACAATAGGTTAAAATTAACTAAATAATGATGTCTGCCTTTCCGATAATGGAACTATTCAAATTAATAAAGTGGTTTGTTCTTATGCACATGGGGGCATTTTTGCTGGGTTTGAATTGTTTAAGGAATTGACCCGTTGATTCTTTTAATTAAGGAGTTAAATAATGCATCCTAATCCTAATCCTAATCCTAATCCTAATCCTAATCCTAATCCTAATCCTAATCCTAATCCTAATCCTAATCCTAATCCTAATCCTAATCCTAATCCTAATCCTAATCCTAATCCTAATGAGTTAAATCCAATACCCAATTCTGAGCGAACAGTATTTTTAAAGAATATTATTACTAATCCTAATATTATTGTGGGAGATTTCACCTATTATGATGATCCGGTGAATATACGAAATTTTGAAAAGAATGTGCTTTATCATTTTGACTTCATCGGCGATAAATTAATTATTGGGAAATTTTGTCAAATTGCTACACGCGTTAAATTTGTGATGAATGGCGGGAATCATGACTTAAATGGCTTTTCCTCGTTCCCTTTTGTGATTTTTAAGTCGCGATGGCCAGAAATTCCTTTTGAGCCTCATTGCAAAAAGGACACCGTGATTGGTAATGATGTATGGATTGGGTATGATGCTACAATTATGCCAGGTGTGACATTGGTGATGGAGCTATTATTGGCACACGCGCTGTGGTGACTAAGGATGTAGCTCCCTATGAAATTGTGGGCGGGAATCCAGCACGGGTCATTCGCAAACGTTTTGATGAAGAAACGATTGATTTTTTGCTGAAGCTACAATGGTGGAATTGGCCAATTGAAAAAATTAGAGAGCACGTTTTAGCCATTATGAACGGTGATAAAATGGCATTAGAAGGTTTAGTATCATGCCCCCGTTCAATTATTAACCGCTTGGATTGAAAAGGAAAAATCAATTGGTGCTCAACATGCACCGCATGCGGTGCCGTCGTCACAGGAATTGAATGGTGAGTCTCATGGCCGCATCGTAGCAATTGGTGAAATAACAAAAGATTGGATATTGTTATTTACCCAAAACGGTTGAGAAAATTGTTTAAGATAAAAAAGAATAATCAGGTAGCGCTTACCTTGCCCGAACAATATTGGAATAATTTGCAATTTCCTTCTGCCTCAAAAGAGGCGGTTCGGCTGTTAATTGAGCGTGACATTGCCGGTCTTGGTATCGATACCTTGGGGCCAGATATTGCCGAAAGCAGCTATCCTGTGCATCAGATTATTTTAGGTCAGGGAAAATATTTAATTGAAAATATTGCTAATGCGTATTTATTAGCGGCTACAGGAAGCATTATTTTGGCTGCCCTATGCTCATTCTTGATGGGACAGAAGCACCTATAAGATTAATAGGATTTGTTGAATAAACCCTATGTAGAAAGCAGGGGTGCATGTTTGAATAAATACGATGAGTAGGATTACAATTAAACCTGATTTTTTATTTTAAGGATATTTGACGGGGATCGTCCCGGACTGTCCCCATTCATTAGTAGTGGCAACGGTTTCAATAAGACTAATTGTGGCAATATTTCTTACCAAAGCTGATTCAGCTTGATTAATTGGTAAAAATAAAAAGCGAATTTAATGTTGTTTTGCAATACCGTTCATTTCCTGAGGGGCTAACTCAAATATGGAGAGAAGATTTTGAACAAAAAAGGATGGATTAAACTGACTATTTGGATTGTTACGTTACAAGCAATCGGATTTTTTTTAGGGTTATTGACGCAAGCCAATCTTCAGTCTTGGTATGTGGGGTTAAATAAATCAATGCTCACTCCTCCAGGATGGGCATTTTCAATTGTTTGGTCAATTTTATATGTACTTCTTGCAGTTGCAGGATGGGAACTGTGGCGGCAACGGGAAAATATCGAGATACGTCCTGCTTTATATTTCTATATGAGCCAACTTTTGATGAATTGGGCATGGACGCCACTTTTTTTTCAATTACATTGGATTGGTTTTAGTTTGATCTGGATCTTAATACTGACCTCTTTAACCTTTCTTACTATTTATTCGATTAAAAATAAGAAAAAGGGGATAAGTTTATTGCTTATTCCTTATTTTATTTGGTTGCTTTTTGCAACTTATTTAAATTATGCGATATGGTTACTCAATTAGAGGGCTTCAATGAATGTATTAATTGCTGCCTTATCAGCACTACTTTAAATTTTTATCTTAAGCCGAACCCGACTTAATCTGCAATCGACAGATTACTTGCCCTGCTATCCAGTTATTTTGCTGAGATAATAGGGGACGGTTGGGGACGGGTCTTATTTTAAATGATACAGCTTGGTGGATATTTGATTGGGATCGTCCTTTTTTTTTGTTATAAAACGAGCTTTTTAATCGGAGCAATTGGGCTCATTTTGCTTCCGTTTGTTGTGTCCGGTTATAAAAAAATAATGGATATAAAGTGAATGTGATTGCCATAGTATTTCTTTATCTTGTGTTGCAAATGTGTTTGGTGTGGATGGTTTATCAATTATTAAAAAACCCTTCTGTTGTTGATGTTTCTTGGTCAGTTGGGCTCATGACTTCGGGATTAATTTACTTAGGATCGGTGCCAATAAAATTACGTAATATGGTGGTTAGTGCACTTCTTATACTATGGGCTTTACGATGTTTTTTCCTTGGTTTAAGAGAAAAATCGGTTCTGAATAAAAGTGGTAAAAAGACTGCTCAATCCGCAGAGGATCATTCCCCAAATAAAATCGATGAATGTAATTTTCCAGGGCCAGTTTGCAAGTATGGAATAGTTAGTAAAATCATAAATACCGTAGGTGACTACACCAAGAATTACACCTCCGGAAAACGCAAGAAAATAATCGCCCTGGGCTTTGGGAAGTACAAAAAAGAGAATTCCTAGTGCGATACATACATAAACAACCACAGCAGCCCACCATATTGGGGTCATTGCATCACCCGATTTACGCAGTAACATACCAATATTTTGGGCATATATATTTTTTGCAATTATCCCCAACCAAATCATATCCATGATGAATACTGAAGTTATCGTCACTAAAAACAGGATTATTAATTTCATAAAGATTCCTTATACATTTTTGTACCTTTAACCAGATTTTTTCTAAAACTGATTTTGGTATCCATTTAATATCCAGAAAATCCCAATTAACTCCATCGATTTAATCAAGTAATAAGTGATATCAATTCCCCCCTTTTATATCACGCATGTTTGATGATAGTTTGAATAACATAAACCAAGTTACTGCTTTAACCTATAAATAAATTATCAAACACTGGGGGCGGTGCTTGAATTTTGTATTTCAATCCTTGTCCCCAGAGACAAAAAACTTCTGCGAACATCATTCTTAATGCTGGAATTCTTTTTTTCTAGGAAGGACCAATAAATTTTTTTAACTTAGTCAATAATTTTTCCTAAAGATCAGAATTCCTAAGAAAAACGAGAGGCAGGTAAAATGCAAAGCCTGAGCCCAGATCGGTTCTTGAATGAGATAATAGGAGACGATCTCGAACGGGTCTTGTTTTAAATGATATAAATTGGTTTGTATTTGACGAGGATCTACCCCTTTTTTTGTTCAAAATCTTTAATAATACCTTAATATTGATCCTATATAATATATAAAATTTATACTTCAGATTATTTTTATGCCTCAATTTTTTAAAAAATCAGCCATTTATGGCATAGGTACTGCTCAAAGAGCGCATATTGAAAAAAATGGTTTTATTGAATTTTCACAAAATATAATTCTTGGAAAGGTAACTTCAGGAAAGTTAAATAAAATTAAAATTAAATACAATGGGCTATGTGAGGTTATATGTAATTATATTTTACTAGAAGATCTATTAGGAGAAAGAAATCCCTTACCATTACAAGAGGATGTTCGGGTTAATTGGTTAAATACTCAATCTGGACTTGAACAGTTAGGGATGAAATTTAAAGATAACACGAACTTTGTAATGAATTATAGAAATAAATATGGAGATAAAATTACCCTGGATAATCTTAAAAAAGTTGAAGACACCCACATTTTGAATGTTACCAGTTTTTTTACTCGCCTAATTGCGGTACTTTTTTCTATATATCCATGTAATCTATTTTCAAATTCTCCTTTTGCGAAGTCACCCTATAGCCGTATAAAATTACCTGATGGTAAAATTCAGACATGCGTTGATAAATCAATGCTTTCAGAACGATTGAATCAACTAGAAGTTGATTTTTACATTAAATTTTTTGTTTTTAAAAAGAATGGACTGTCTATGGATGGTCATTCAATGCTCATTAAGAAAATAAATGACAATACATATTCATTCTTTGATCCCAATCATGGCGAATATTTAAATTTAAATATTGATGAATTAGTGAAAAAAATTAATAAATCTGCTGAAGAACAATCTGCAAATCAAATGGTATTTTTTGATGCAAGAGATTTTGTAAGTTCTTATCAAATAGATAAGAAAGAGATTTTCCCTCGAATAGCCGGACACCTTGTTTAGCAAGCAAATAAGTTACCTTGTTAGTTTAAGGTTCTTTTATGCTGAGGATTATATTTGGGGGGATTACCATGCCTAAACTAATTCAGATTATCTATGTTAAAAGCACTAGAACAAATTAGGTATTCATAATATCCATTTTAATTTTAGTCCAGCAAGTGAAGAGTATTTTTATTCTAACTCAAATAGAGCATATGGTTTTGTTGAATATCATGCAGGCTCTGGCAACACAGATATTATCCTGCATGATTTACACACCATACCCTGTGGTACACAAATTGCATTTCCATTTTTATTTTTGCGTCACCGCATAAGCCCCTGAGCCTTAGGCCAGCTAACAGCAAGTGCTCAGGTTACGGTCTAGCGCCTACATAAAGTTTTTAACGTCAGGAAATTTTTCATCATCATTATCTTCGTTACGTTCACTGCGATTGCTTTTTTTCGGGGACTGAAACATAGTAAATAAATTACTGACAGTAGTTAAATTCTTTATTGCTATTTCCAATTCTTTTGTATCAAATAAGTCTCCCATTGGTATTGTATCAATAGCTACCGGAGCGTCAGACTCATCCGTTAATAACTCAGTACGACGTCTGTTGCTTATTCTTTGTTGTAGCGTGTTCGCCTGTTCTGCCAGTTCGTGCATGCCCTGCGCCAATTCCACTATTCCTTGAATCGCCTGCCCCACGGTTTGTAATGCTGCAGTATATGATACGTCATTAAAGAGAGCAGGTTGATGATAGGTGTTTGTATAATTTTGAAGTTTATCAATCAGCTCCTTTTGTTGAGTTGCCATCTTTTTCTGAGCACGCCCCGGCCTTTGTACACGAAGTTGCTCCTGTATCTCAGATAAAAGACGTCTATTTTCAACCATATTAATAGAATCTTTCAAGTAAGTAATACTAGCGTGTCTCACCAGTTCGAAAGTAAGTAATTCAGTATTACAAGCTGCCAGCAGAGCTCCCTCCATATTCTCGAGTATTTTCATTCCATTTAATGCAACTTGTGTTTTTTGACTATGAGCCAATGTGCTCATATAATTATTAAAGTTATTTAGCAAAGTAGAACTAAGTGACTTTATTTCCGGGTCAGTTTGCAGTTGCTTTATAAATTGACCAATGTGTGTACCGGCAATTTTTTCACTGTAGGCAACTTGTTTCTCATCTAGACTTTTTCCTATGGGTTTCGAGCAATCGGGCATCAGTTCAATTTTTTTTATCGCTTCAGCGTAATTTATGAACCATGTATCGAGCTGTTGGCTTTGACTCTCATCAAGTTGATTTATCTTGCGATAATGCTCCAAATCTCTCATTAATCGTTTGTAGAAAGAAATTGAATTCAGTGTTAACACTCTGTTGCTATCTAAAGCTTTCATTAAAGGATGATCGGCGGTGGAAAGCAAAATATGTGCGAGTGGCACATGCGTTTCACCTACCACAACATGTAGGGAGGCGCCGTTTTTTATCAAAACGTCCAAACATTCAGCCATAGGCTTCTTCTTACTGTCATAGCTAAAACAGTAGTGAACTGCTGAAGGGTAACGGATAGTATTGATATTCAAAGGCTGGTTATTAATACTAAAGTTGCCTGTGCTGAGAAGAAAATTCAGCAGGGGATGATTCCTGGATTGCAATGCTTCATTGAGATAATTACCTGTCAGGATATAGTGAAAAGCAGACAAGTGTTGAGCCGAAGAAAAATCGCCGTTTTTTAATACGGTGCGAAGCTGTTCTTCCCCTGCTTTTTGAATTTGTCCATTGAGACTTTTTAGTCTTTTTAAAGCAGAAAAATCTACAGCTTCAATTTCAGCACTTATTAAAAGCCCATTGCTTCTTGCATAGAGATCTGCAAGTATTTTGCTCTTACTTTCATCATTATTGTCATTAAGGCCAGAAAAAGTGTTGGATATAGCAGAAAATTCCTTATCAAAAGCAAAATATAAAATATCTTTTTGAGATTTTGTCGTCTTGCTACGGCTCTTTTGAAAAAGGGCATGTTTATTATGCGTGTTTTTACTGGAGTTCACGCTATTTTCTTTGGGTTTTTTCATCTGTTCAGAAGATGGGGTATCAGGGGTTTGTTCTACATTTTTTTTAAGGTTGCTAATGAACTGATTAATCGGCTCATAATGGTTATGCTTTACCAAAGGAATAATATTGGCCAAAACTTCCTGGATCTTTGTTAAAGATGCAAGAAATTTAGTGCGATTATTTCCTGGTGTTTCTGATATGCTGCAAGCATTTTTTTCTAGCTGTTTATATTTTTGCTCCAGCAATTGAATTGTCTGCTTCTGTTCCTCTCTTAATTCACTCATGATCGGTTCAATATACGATTGCGCCAACAAGGTAAAATCATCATAAGGCACTGATGCATCAATGCGTTCATATTTTTGGGTTTGCTTGTTATAGATTGAAAAAACAGGATCGGCTGCCAGGCTATCATTAGCGTCAAAATAAACATGTAATTTGTAATTAATACCCGTTTCATCTTCAAATACAGCGGTATAATGGTGTTGGCCAAATAAGAAATTATTTTCTTTTTCATACACACTGATATGATGTTCTAGCAGAGTGTAGTCACAAATTTTAATCATATCTTTCTCAAGCTGCTTGAGATAATACGCAGCTCCTTTTGTATTGCTTTTAAGTTCAAAGGAGGATCTTTTTGTATTGTTGTTACGATCCAAATTGGAAGAATAGCTGATGTAATTAAAAAGTGTATTTTGAACCATTGCTTACCCCTTATAATAAGATGCAGTGAGAGTAACAAGTTCATATTAAGGAAATATTAACTGCTTATAAGGGGGCGCGCCGAATCAGGGCGATTTTATCAAAGTTTAAAACCCTATCACTTTTTTTGTATATTGAACAGAAAGAGCAGCTTTAATTCTTTACAAAGCAATACCATCGCTATTTGTTTTCTCATAATGTTTAAATTTCTTTATGTATGGCCTCGATAAATGGGACACTGATCTTCATTCATTCCGGCATCCAATGTGTAATGCAAGCATATTTTCAATGTGCCAATGGTAATCCCCATTTTCCCCGTAATTTATGGCATATGGGGTTGTGTCTTGCATTTTGCTTTATCGGTTATGATTATTGAGGCAAAAGGCAAGGCGCACCCCAGTCAGCCGCATCGCCCCGCCCCGCTCATTTATGGCGAGGAGGGTGTCCTCTCTAAAGTAGGGCTACAATTGGGACACTCTTCACTCAATCGCGCATCAAAAAATCTCCCAAACCTAATTTTAGAATTATTAGGTTTGGGGGATTTTTCTGATGTTGGTAATAGAGTCTTATTTTGAAATGCATCTGGAGTATGGTTTTGACTCATTTTTTCTATCAATGGCTTTTCCATCTGTGAAGGATATTGAGTCGATTTTTTTCTATGAAAAACGGTAGGCCAAGTAAAAGCTATTGATACGAATACTAAAATGACTGGAGATAATATTGCCATGGTAATGGTTAAGGCAAATTTTGCCCCTATTGTTTCTCCTAGCGTTTCACCAACATGAATTCCGCTTCGGATTCCACCGGCAACAGAATAAGCAAGAGAATCACCTATCAAAGCACATAATTTGAGCATATTGATGGCTCCATACTTTATTTTTTGTGCTTTTGTTTGGTATTCTTCCGGTGGTTGATGTATTGATTCAAATTTTTCTTTTAGATCGACATACGTTTGCGGGTTAAAGACTTTATATACTTGTGAAAAAGTATTAACAACTATGGTTGTTGAAGTACATATCATAGAAAGAACATGTGCTAAAAAGGTATCAGGATTCGCACCTAGCGCATTGAAAAGCCTATTAACCCCTGATACAGTAGTAAACCAAGTTAGCGTTGCATAAACAGCTAAAAAAACCGTACTTACGATTCCTAATAAGATACATCGCAAAAGACCATAGGGTTTTTTATAATCTTCAATAAATAGATTTTTAAATTTTTCATAATTGTCACGTATGCCTATAGCTTGAAACGAATAAAAAGAGATAGCTGTAATCACAGATAGCCCAATCGTAACTGTCAAAATTAGAGGGTTAGAGGCAATCATTCCTGCGCCCAAAAAAGTGAGAAGTCCTACGAGACCAGCATATCCAGAAATGCCCGCAGAAATACATGCCAACAATGTCACGATACCAAAAAATAATTTCTGACCTTTATCAAATATCGTTTTTTGTTTTATATTTTCTTCAAGGGTCTTAAATGTTTTTTGTTTTTTAGGATGAAAGCCCGCACTATCAAGCATGGTTTGCCCGCGACTTAATAAACAAACTATTCCGTTACATAAGGAAAGTACTATCGCTAAGCCGAGGCTAACACCAAAGGGAGCTCCTAAAGTACTTAATAATCCCAGGCAAAATACCATACAAAGCGCCATGGAGGTAACAACTTTGCCAATGACTAATGGCACTCCTTTTATCAGTCTATTTCTATTTTGAATGGGGGTTCTTGCAAATTTTTGGTCATTGCTAGAGCAGGTAGCAATTTGTAAGACCTCTTGTTTCGATAATTTTTTTCCACCTGAAAGTATCTCTCCCCACTTAAAGGTAAGGAAACTCCAAAAATAGTGGGCAAGCGGACGTTTTAGAAGATTTGTTATTCGAAGATCCCCATTTAGAATGGCTTGTTGGACTTTGTGCGATTCGTCTTCAGTAAATTGATATTGGTTGAACGAAGCAATAATCCAATTTTTTTGAGTACGAAATTTTCTTCTTATAACCATTATGACTTCAGGACGTTTATGAATAGCAAAATCGATTTGATCTCTGTTCTAATAAACTAACTATTTCTTTCATTCCGACAAATCCTTTTTTAATGCAAATCATGTAGCTTATTTATAATTTCACAAGAATTCCATTTAAATTTTTTAAAAATTAATTATCAATAGGCATGATATCGCTATCATTTTCATTAGAAAGATTTGACATACTTTGCGAGTTACATTCTAATCTTATTTTCTTATCCTGATGATGGACAATCATGGCATTTTTTAATTTTCTAAAACCTGCTCCTTATCTTAATGAAATTCAGGATAAAACCATTGTTAAACGGCAATATCGTTATTGGCGTATTCGCACCTTTTATGCAATGTATATAGGGTATGCTTTGTTTTATTTTACGCGAAAAAGTTTTATTTTCGTGATGCCTGCATTACAAAGCTCCTTGGGGATGACCAAAACTGAACTGGGAATGATTGCTAGCATTTTGAGCTTAAGTTATGGCATCAGCAAATTTTTGAGTGGAATTCTTGGCGATAAGTCAAATCCTCGTTATTTAATGGCGATTGGGCTAATTTTGACAGGTATTGTTAATATTTTGTTTGGATTGTCTTCCACTTGGTGGTTATTTGCTATTTTTTGGGGATTGAATGGTTGGTTTCAAGGGTGGGGATGGCCAGGATGTACTAAATTATTAACACATTGGTATTCTCAATCCGAACGTGGTCGTTGGTGGAGTATTTGGAATACATCACATAACGTTGGCGGTGCACTAATTCCATTGATTGTTGCTATGTGCGCACAGTATTTCGGCTGGCGTTCCGCTATGTTTGTGCCTGGGATCATCTGCATTTTAGGAGGTATTTTTTTAATCAATCGCTTAAGAGATACTCCGCAGTCGCTTGGTTTACCTGCGATAGAGGAATATCAGGAAGATTTTTCTGGTTTATCAAATCACCACGAAGAAAAAACAGAACTCTCAGTCAAAGAAATTCTGTGGAATTATGTGTTAAGCAACCCATATATTTGGATACTGTCCATTTCTTATTTGTTTATTTACATTGTCCGAACGGCCATTAATGATTGGAGCATGCTGTACTTAACGGAAGTGAAGGATTATTCCTTAATCACAGCAGGTAGTTGTGTCATATGGTTTGAGGTTGGTGGTTTTTTTGGGAATCTGGTTGCCGGTTGGCTTTCTGATAAAATATTTCAAGGTAAACGCAATCCAATCAATGTTCTCTTTACTGCAGGTGTATTTGCCACTTTGTTGCTATTTACGTTGGCTAGGGAATATACACCATTCCTCGATTCGTTGTTTCTTTTTTTCTTTGGTTTTTTTATCTTTGGACCACAAATGATGATTGGTTTGGCGTGTGCGGAGTTAGCACATAAAAAAGCAGCGGCGACTGCAACTGGCTTTGCCGGATTTTTTGCTTATTGTTTAGGTGCTGTTCTGGCTGGTGCTCCTTTGGGTGCAGTTATCAAAAATTACGGCTGGGATAATTTCTTCCTCACATTGCTTATTTGCTGCTTGATTCCATTATTTATGATGTTGCCACTCTGGCATGTGAAAGTCCATCCAAGGTATCGTAAATCAGAATTTTCAGGCAAATCTGAGTTTGCTCAGTGATTGGCTTCCCTAGGTGATCCAGTACAAATAAAGGGTGATGCAATTAATGAAGCCGCCAGAATGTGGCGATTTAGTAAATCTAATGGAATAACAACAACAATAGGGGACAATCCGGCACGGATCCTATTTGAAATGATACAAATTAATTTATATTTGACGGGGATCGTCCGGCCCCCCCTTTTTTTTTATCTGTTATGATTATTGAGGCACAAGGCAAGACGCGACCCCTTGTATTCGACCCCTTGTATTTCGCAAGTGGGGATCCCCTTGGTTACTGGGTTAGAGCTGTCCCCATGTCAGTTTCCAGTCATGGGGCATTGAGGACACTGGCACTTCTCAGAGGTTAATAATACATTAGAATCTATACCCTATTATTCAGAAGTATCAGTGTATACTAAAGACCAAAAACTCATTTTCCTTGGGTGTTGGGATTTTAACTGATTAAGAAAATCAGCATGTGTCGGGTATCCCTTCCAATCAGAGATATTTTTTGCAAAATCTGAAGCCAATTTTAAGTCACTTGCGGCATATCGGTATGATTTGGATCGAGCTGCCACCAATACGTCTTCAACAAGTTTTCTTCTTAATAAGGTTGCGATGAGGCTTTTACCTTGTTTATTCAATTCGGTGGATAATTTTCGGTAAATAGAATAATCACTGCTATTCACTTCTTCCTCTCGGGCAAAATACAATTGCTCAATGGCATCAAATTCATTTAGATCCTGTAAGAACTTGAATCCACTGGCAAGAATTCGGCTTTCTCTTGCCATTTGCAATGCTTCTTTTACAGCATGTTCCTTTTCATTATCATTAGCCAGTTTCAGGTACTCAAAATATGTTTCAACTGCTAGGCTATTTTTAAAATTATTCCAGATTACAGTTTTTGCCTGTTGTACATCGCCTTCAAGCATGTACGCTTCAATGAGCAGTTTGTCACGAGTGTATGAATCAAAACTGTTGTCACTTATTTGTTTCAGCCAGGATATGGCCTCCTCACTTCTGAATGCACCATTCAATCGTTTTGCAATTTTGCAGATGGCCTTATCGTCAACTTTCTCTAGCTTTATAAGCTCAATATAGCGATCCACGTCTTGCCGTTTATCAGCAATTTTTTTATGTATGCTGATAACTCGATGGTTATGCATATAGGCGTCAAAATCCCAATTAGGATGATCACGATTAAATTCAGGTGTGGTATCAGGTGATTTTATGTCTGGTAATGCCGTTTCTAATGCCTTGATTAGTGGCTCTGTTAAACACTGCTTTAAGCAATCTACTATTGCTCCTCGATTGCCATAGGCATCATTAAAGTAAATGGATAAAATGTAATCGGCGATTGTTTGCGGTGCCTCATCTGAAAAGCTGAAGGCCTTGTCTAATACTTCAAACACATCATAGTAAAAGCTTCCCAGACAGCCATTGGAGTCATCTATTCGCTCAAAAAATTTTTCATCGATTTCAATAAAGCGTTTGCAGAGTTTAAGCGCTAAATTGGGCGCTTGTCTTGTCAGGTAGTCATCAATTTTAGATAAAATTGAGTCCAAATGAGCTGTAAATGCGTTCGCCTCATAATAAGAAATAAACCGTTTGCCGTTTTTTATGCTGGTGATGTCCTTGTTTAAAGTTTTATACATTTCATTGGGATCATGGGCTGCCATAAAAGTTGATACAAGTTTTTCTGTCTCCCTGTTTTCATTGGCAATATTGACGATGATCTCAATGAGCGCTTCTTTGTTTAAATTGTTTAATTTTTCACCGATAGTTTTCGACATATGTCTCTCATGAGGCACAAAATATATGGTAATTTTATAGTAGCAAAGAATATCATGGAAGAAGGTGGTTGGTATTTGTCTAGCGCGGGTTTTAATCATGGCAATACACGAGGGCCCCAACTAATTACTTGACCATATATGGACCCCAGGCAGTAATTTCTGGGCAATTGACAATGAAGGAAGCAAATAAATTTGCCAATTTTCTTAACCGGCAACGTAGAGATATAGAGGTTGTTGAAAGAAGAAAGGCTAGCTGCTTGGATAAAGAAAAAGGAATATTAATATTTGCGATGCCTCCATGATCAGATGTTCCGGGAGTTATGACCCCGGAACTTGAATTTTTACTAGCTTGCTAGCTGAAGGATAAAGAACCTTTTTGCTCACTACCATGTTGCAATTCTTCTTTAACTACTTTTCGTGCAGAATGTAGAGGTGATTTCCCTTGATAAGGAGCTGAGTCAACAGTGGGTGAATTAGCTGCTGAAGAACGATCAACACCTAAGGCGTCCATTAATTCTCTTGTAGAATCTAGAGATTCTACTCTTGGTACTTCTGTCTTACGAATTGCATAGTGAGGATAAAAGAATTTGCTGGCACACCAGGATAAAATGGGTTTCGCAGCACCGTACCATAATGCAGCCAGAGCACCACCAATTATAGGAGAAAATGCTAAGAGACTTAATGATCCGAGCTTGACCACAATTGGTGCTAATAATGGAATTGCTGCTAAACCACCCGTAAAGTATAATAAACTTGCTACTGACAAAGCAATCAACGTCCACTTAACTGCTTGCCCTACTAAAGGATGATGAGTAAAAAATCTTCTGAACCAAGAGAAAAGTCCTTTTTCAGGTTGAATGCTTAAGGAAACGGGTTCTTGAGAGCTATCTCCAACCAATGCTTTATGGCGGTTATTTAAATATTTTGCTCCAGGTGTGGCAGTAATTACCATTCCTCGAGCTGAATGAGCCTCTCTTGACAGGGTTTGATCAACATAAGCCAATTCTTCTTGATAACGACTAAGATAGGTTTGCTTCATTGCTTCAGTATCATTGTAATCTCTATCTGTTTGAAGCTGAGTACCATTTTTCACTAAAAATTCTTCTACACGAAGCTTTACTAACTTAGAAGAAGAATGAAATATTTGCTCCGCCTGTGCATGACAACCGTTAACGACTTCTTCTTCAACTTCAGTCTCTTGGGGATAAGAAACTAATAAAGGAGCATGACATGCAATAGCAGGGAGCGGGATGTGTGGATATAAGGCCAACACTTTTCTTAACGGCTTACAGTCACTTAAATCCATGGTCTTATTAGCCAAACTTATCTTAAATGGATCAATGCTTGAAGTAGTAATAAAATTACCAGGTACCGGATCAAGCAACGCTAAATTAATAGCAAGTTTTTCTTTATCAATACTACCTAGTTGTTTGGCAAGTAATAGCGCAGCTATCCCTCCACGGCTATGGCCGTAAACATTGAGTGTTATTTGGTGGCCAGCATTTATTTCTTGTATAATGCGATCAATAACCTTCTTGCATTGCTCATTGAGGCCAGAGCCAAAAATGGTTCCATTAAATCCATAATCGACACCACAACCATTAAATCCCATCTTAATTTGAGATTCACTTTCCTCTGTTCGGGCTAGTAAAGAAGTAGCCAAAAAGCGACTATCATCAATTGAAAAACCTGTCCCACTAAAATACACTGAAATTGTTTTATTCACTTCAGACAGCCTCTTGCTTAAAAAATAAGCAAATTATAAAGCTTTCTGTTCTAGAAGTAAACAATTATCTGTTAATACCTGCTTGTTTTAATTGATTATATCCTGCTACAAACTGCTTTTGGTAGTTAGTTCATGAGTTTGTGTCGACTGTGCCCCACAAAATCCCCACAATGGTTTTTGAGGGGGGGATAGTCAATTACAATATATTGATTTTAAAGGTTTTTATTGGTGGACCCGCTAGGACTTGAACCTAGGACCAACGGATTATGAGTCTGTAAAATAGGGGTTTTAGCAGGTTTTATCAAGTTTTAAATTATTTTAAAAACCTTTATAAATCAACGTTTATAAGCCATAATTTGCCATATTGAAATTTATTTAGTTTTAAATAATGTGTCTACATGGCGTCTACATGGAATTTTAGGGGTAAGTTATGGCGGAAGCTGAAAAGGGTATGAAATTAACCAAAACCATCGTTGATAAGCTCGAGCATATTCCCGGAAAAACCCAAACTTTTTATCGTGATAATGATTTAAAAGGTTTTGCTTTAAGAATTACTTCAGGTGGTGTCAAAAGTTTCATCGTTGAAACCAGAATCAATGGCAAGGTAAAAAGAGTCACATTAGGCAAATACGGCAACTTGACGGTTGAAGAAGCCAGAAAGCAAGCCAAGAGTCTTTTGGGAAGTGTGGCCAGAGGTGATGATCCGATAGCAGAAAAGAAAACCAAAAAAGTTCATGCCATGACCTTACAGCAAGTGTTGAATGATTATCTCAAAACAAGAAAAGATTTAAAACCACGCACCTTAAACGATTATCAATGTGTGCTGCATGAGGTAGTACCTGACTGGCTTGATAAACCGCTGGTGAATATCACCCGTGAGATGATAGCCAAGCGACACACCAAGCATGGTCAAGCAAATAGTAAAGCACGTGCCAATAATGCCATGAGGGTATTAAGAGCTATTTTTAATTACGCCATGTATGAATACCAAGATGGGAATGGTCATCCCATCATCACCATTAACCCAGTCAAATACCTATCTCATACCCGGGCATGGTATCGAGTAGATCGCAAACAAACAGTCATCAAACCTCATCAATTAGCCGACTGGTATAAAGCGGTTATTATTCTGGTGGAAACTGATAATTATCGCAACGCTTTACTGTGGCATGATTATTTTTTATTGCTCTTGTTCACTGGTATGCGAAAAATGGAAGCTGCATCTTTGCGTTGGGAAGATATTGATCTCAAATCTAAAACCATCACCCTGCAAGACACCAAAAACCGCGAAATCCACACATTACCTATGTCTGATTTTGTCTATGAGCTAATGGAGCGCAGAAGCCGGAATAAAACCAGTGAATTTGTATTTCCAGCGGAAAGTAAAACGGGCTATATCTATGAACCTAAAAAGGCGGTGAATAGGGTGGTGGAATTATCAGGCGTTCCATTTACTTTGCATGACTTGAGAAGAACTTTTGCGACTATAGCTGATAGCCTTGATTTGCCTGCTTATGCTTTGAAGCGGTTACTCAACCATAAAATGAACAATGACGTTACAGCAGGGTATATCATGAAAGACGTTGAGCGATTAAGAAAACCTATGCAACAAGTGGCTAATTTTATACTTAAGCATATAATGGAGACCACGGATATTAGTTAATCAATAAAATTTAATCGTTTGCACCGTTGCTCTAGCAATTCGAGATATTTTTCCTGCATCGGTTGAGATAAAAAACTGAAACCAATCAGCTCTTGCCATTTTGGGATTACCTGATGGAACTCTTGTACGATCCCATCGATGACGTTCTGGTTTAATCCTAATTTTTCAATAGCAAAATATTTAAGAAAATCATTCTTTGTTAAATTATTTTTTTTTCCTTTTAGAGGTAAAGCCAGTTCTTCTTTGGTATTTTTTTGAGCGATGGTTGAGTTAAGTAAATCGTAGGCTGGTGATATGGAAATTTTTCTATCCTTAGTAATTAAGGAAAAATTTTTTAGATGCATGTCTTCATTGCCGACCAAGAAGTTAAACAACGTCAACTTAAATAATTTCACGAATTCAATTTTTGGGAATGTACAAAACTGTTCTATGACTGCAATGACTTTTTCCATAGAACTTTTATATTTTGTATGTCGATCTTCACCTGATAGCTGTGCAAAATCTTCTAAAGCTAACTTTTTATTATGGCCTATTCTATCAAAGCGTTTAATGAAGTAGGTTAAACTGTTGTCTTTAGAATAAACCAAACCATGAAGCGGAACTTCGAGGCCTATAGTTTTTGCAAGTGTCATAGTAACGGCTTCATTTTCAGGCAATTCTAGATAAATATCACTTTGTGGTTTTAAAATATACTGACCATATTGATCAACGATTTCAAAACATCCCTCTTTAATTTTTAGTTTGGCACTTAGTTTTTTTTGGACGCCCTGAACAGACATCTTTCCTACGCGCGCAATTGCTTCCTGCCGCTGCTCATCAGCACTTAAATCTAATGGACTAAGGTTTTTTAATTGAGGGGAAAGCAAATGCAATCCACGTTGCGAATAGTTTTCTTGATCACTAATCTTTTCATAAGTAATAGGACAGTGTTTCATCTTAGTTCCTCAATCGTCACTGCGCCTACGACATCTTGGCCAACTATTATCAATTGGCCAAAATAATCATTTTTATCGATTTTATATTTGCGTAATAATGCTTCAAGCATAATACCTTCAGGTAGCAATCCTTCAAAAAAAGGGGGAAATACGTCAAAATCATAGATCTTATTGGTGAACGGCATTGTGAGAGACACAGGTGCGCCCTGATAATCATCAAAGTAGGTAAATTGATATTTTCCACCTTGTAATTCTTCTAATATCCCAGCCTTAATGCCATTTACTGATACGTATGCTTTTCTCATGAATTATTATCCGTTGTTTGAGGAAAAGGTGTTTCAAATTTAATTTGGATATTTAAAACATCTAATACTTTTAGCAATGTATTCAGCCGCACAGATTCTTTCCCTTTTTCAATATCATAGATAACCGTCTTGCCGACACCCGCTAACCGAGCTAATTCCTGTTGTGATAAGCCGCTTTGTTTGCGGTAATAATGGATTAAATTGGCAATTTCGTGTTTGGGCATGGAGCACCGAAAATTAATTATATATTACTGTTATAGCAGTAATAATGATTAAAATAAATTTATTATTGCATTTCTTTGCATTAATTCACTATAAATTACTGTTATGGCGGTAAATTTTGATTGATTTTCTGATTTTCCCATATTTATTTATTATAAGTTCCTAAAAATTACTGTTATCACGGTAAATTTGGGGGGAATAATAAAAATTTATGTTCTGCTTATGCATTGAAGCGATTACTCAATTATAAAATGAATAATGATGTAACCGCAGGATATATCATGAAAGATGTTGAGCGATTACGTAAGCCAATGCAGCAGGTTACTAACTTTTTGCTTGAGCATATGAGTGAAACAGGGGCATGAAGTTGAATATATTTGTCATCTAAATTATATAAATCTTATTCCGCAGAAGACTTTTGGAACCTCTGAAATAATTTATCAGCACGTTGCAAAATAATGCTGGTAAAGGGACTAGGCGTTATGTTTTTTTGAATTTTGCTAATTAGATTTAAGACTTCTTTACGTACCAGGGCACCAGATAAAAGAGACTCTTCTGCCATTTGTGTAAAGTGACGAGAGAATAAGCCATCAAAATCATATTTACTACCAACTTTCATCGCCATTTTATTAGCAAGATTAGGATAATATACGGTTGCAATCATATCGTAGAAAGGTGCTAAACGAGTTTTTGAACCATGATAGAGCAAAGAGAAATTTTTGCTATGTGCATCATTGTTACCAATAATCACATTAAACAGAATCCCCTGTAATAATTCTTTAATATCCAAGACAGGGAGACTTGATATATTTCTTATCAAACCAAAGCACTCACTAATTTTGGGGCCACCTTCTCGCTGATATTTCATCTCAGGGCTTATGCCCATTGCCTGACAAAAATCCTCTTGATGAAGGCGTTGGATTCCTTGCTCTGTCTCAATCCGATCATAGCGTTTAACCAAAAGATAAGGGGTGTCATCAGCGTAATGGATAGCTGCATCCACAGCATTTAATCCAATTTTTTGCGCCAGATTAAGGCAGAAACACTCATTTTCAATTAGGGTGGGAAAGTCTCGATTGATTGGTTTTAAAATGTGAGTACTGGGTGCACCGTTCATTGGTATTGCGAGATTTTCTTCAATAATAGCAACTGGGAGTTTATCCTGAGCTCCAGCAAGGGATAAACGGATTCCATCCTCACCGACTATCATAGGTCTTTGGTGCATGGTTTGCAGTATTTCTAATATGTCCTTTTTTTGAATAATTTTATAGTCTGGCTTTAGCTGAACTATGGAGGTATTTTGAGGCAATATCATCACAGCCCCAGCACACTCACCACCAATAGCGGCTAATAAGGAAAAATCATTTTTTTCACTGATACCCAATTGACGAGCAATAGCAGTACGCATATGGGCTTCAGGTAAAAGACCACTAAAAAACGGACGGCATTGCTGCATTAAATAAAGGTTTTTTTTAACGGGAAGTGAGTGTGACAAAGGGAGATTATTCTTGTTTTCAAGGTAGCTATCATCATAGACAAAAGACATGTCACCATGCGCATCAATACTTAATTGACCTGCTAGTATTTGGTTAAGATAGACATCCAAGTTATGATTTTTCATTTTCAAACTCAGTATGAGATAAGTTGAGTTGAATCCCTAGTACTTGTAGTACTTGCAGTGTTTTTCCAATTTGGCAAGTAGGCTTTCCATTTTCCAAATCAATAATAAAACGTAATCCAGTTCCAGCAGTTAAAGCCAAATCTTTTTGGGTAACCTTAAGTTCTTTACGAACTTTGCGAATATAACATCCTATATTTTCTGGAGATTGAATCATCATTTTTCTTCTAATGTTCCCGTACGGTAATTTTATACCCTATTTTAAGAAAATTCCAGAAAATGTTCCCGATCGGTAATAATATGATGTTTTTTGCATATTAAATAAAAATGTTACCGCTCGGGAATATTGAGTGAGATCCTAAAGCGGCTGCTTAAATCCTGAAATAAATAATGAAAAATGTTGAATACTTGGGGGCATTCGAATTTTAATTTGTCTTGGGAATTTATTTGTTTTTTCACTTAATTGGTTATCCTAACTATATTGAAGATACAATTGAGTACTATGAACCTTATGAATATTAATCTTATGGTATAATAAGGCAACAATATGAAATAAATACAAAATTTTTTAATTAATTATTGCATGGGGCACTAAAGGGGCAATTTTAAAAAAAACACCATAAAATTGGATCGTTAATGGTCTCTTGGTTTGTATTTTGTTCGATAATTAGAGTAAATGATGAACATACATGATTATAAGAAAAAGAGGGCGCTATACGATGATTTTTCTAAGATTATCAAGGACATTTTAGATTCAGCTATTTTAAACTCAAAGGCTATGGGTGGTTATAAATATAACTTACAACAAATACAACATCGTGCTAAAACGTATGAATCTCTTGAAGAGCGTTTGAAGGAAAAAGAGTTAATTAATGCTGATAATATTGAGGACATTAGAAATGATTTAGCGGGTTGTAGAATTATTTTTTATTACAATGATGATGTTAGTGAGTTTTTAAAGTCAGGCATAATACCAGATACGTTTAAAATACATTGGGATAAATCAAAAATTCATGGCCCTAAAGATACTATCTCATCAGTCAATGATTATTATACAGCTCATCATTACATTATTGAGCTTGATGATAATCGATCTAATTTGCCTGAGTATGCTCGGTTCAAAGGGTTAAAATGTGAAATTCAAATTCAAACAGTATTGAATCATTCATGGGCTGAGACAGCACATAATATCACCTATAAAAAGCCTGATATTTCAATTCCATTTGGCAAGCGCATATCTGCAGTTATTGAGCAACGTTTAAAAGATATAATGGAAAATTACTTAAAACCAGCAGGTTATGAGTTTCAAAAAGTTCAAATTGATCATCAGAGGCTCTTAGAAGGGAAAAAGCTGCTTGATCGCGACTTAACGCAAGAGTTAACAAATTGCCAGAATAATAATGAACGTTATGAGCTGCTTGAGCGTTATAATAAATATACATTACCTTTGTATGATGAAGAATATTTTAAGAGTGAATTTAATTCCATTCTTGAGATAGTTCATGCTGCTTTGTCATCGGCTCAACAAACCCATGTAATTAATATTGACACTCCATATGGAGCAATTCCAGGGAAAACATTTAAAAATGTTTTAACTATTTGCCTTCAAATCCTAAATTATATTCAATATGTTAATGTAGAAACTATTTTTTCTTGTTTAATTAATTTATACAACTTATGTGTTGATAGATTAGAAAAAAAGTTAGTAAAGGACTCAATTACAAAGTTAGTTAAATATGATATTAAAGTTTTGCAGCAAGCTGGTTTCTACGTTCAGGATATTATTTTAACATATTTAGAGCAGTTAGATGCTAATGCTTTATCTCAAATTAAAGAAATTCTAATGGAGGTAGGGCGTAGTATTTTAGATTCATCTATCGAGAGTGTATCCAGTGATTATAAGTCTTTTACTATAAAGCAAGGCTGTATTTCTGGAAATATTGAGGCAGATAAATTGCGTCAGCGCGTATTAATTTTATTGACCAATAGTTATAGCTCCGATGATTCAAACTCTATTAAGCATCAGATGATCTCAACGTTGAATGTGGCTACCTCAACACCTAGGATGGTTCTCTATAATGATGAGCTACTTGCAATTATATTAAAAAACAGTTCTGAACTAATTAGTTTTTATCAGAGCTTAATATTATGTGAATCCCATGAAATTCTCAGTTCAATTGAATATCATGTTTGTTTTCTTTATCGATTTGCGAGTGACATCCTGAAAGGGGAAAAAGTAAAAAATACTTTGTGTATAGAAAGTTGCAATAAGTTGATAGAGTTAGCTACTAGATTTAAAAATGACTTAAACAATAAGAAAGAGTTTATTATTTATAAAACCTTGGTCGGTTATCAGTCTATCTTTGAAGAGTCTTGGTCTGATGATGTTTGGGACTATGAGACTAAAACTAAATATAGGGAAAACGAAGTTAAAAAATATGTAGAAAATTTTATAAATGAAGATCAAGATGTTTGGGAAAAAATCATTATTGATTGTGCCACAACAGAATCTAATGATATGGCGACTTTTCCAATATTTGGTCAATTTTTAAAGCACTTATCAATTAACCAACCAGAATTCGTTTTAAACCTTATTAATAAACACGAAAAAACATTAATATGCTTTTCATGTCCCATTTTAGATGGATTATTAAACAGTACTGCCTCCAAGAAAAGCATTGCCTTAATAAATAAATGGATTAAACAAGGTAAGTATTTAGCTGATTGTGCCAGAGTGTTTGAATATCATGGACGTGTTAATAAAAGTCTTCTTAAAAAAATATTAAAAGAAGCAATTAATAATACCGATATCTTTGCACTAAATCGATTAGTTATTGTCGCTGCAAAAAATAATAAAAGGGAGAACGGAACTCTAATTAACGCATTGTTTCTTCCGGCAATTCAAGAGCTTACAAAGCATAAAGATGCAGGGTGGGCTTTAGATTATTGGTGGTTTAGACCAGAGGGTAAAGAACTTATAGATGCATTAAATGAAAAAGAACTAAATATTATTCTAAGTAATCTTATTTTATTGGAGAAAATTGATTCTGCTGTGGAAGAAATCATGGAGCCTATTGCTAAAAAAGAATCCAAGAATAATATTAAACTTTTTTAAATCTCGTTTAGAGAGTGAAAATCAAACTAATAAACTCGGCAGTACTTTTGAAGGGATTCCATTTAATTTTCATCATTTGAGTGAGGCATTAGCAGGAAGCCCAGTACTTGTGATGGAGACAGTCTCCTCATGGTGTGGCACTGATGATTATGCCTTTATTTTAGGTATTTCAAGATTAGTATCTATTATTTTCCCTCATTTTCCAGTTGAGTTAGAGAGCGAACTAATAAAATTGGTGATAAGCGGTGATGAAGCGAAAATCCATTTGGTTCTAAGCATATTACGTAATTTTAACGGAAAAGCATCTATAAACAATGTATGTAAGGAAATTGTAATTATTCTAGATGAGAATAATCAGCTACTAGCAGAATTATCAGCGGTAATGCAAAGTACAGGAGTAGTACAGGGGGAATTTGGGCAAGTAAATACGTTTAAACAAAAAATAGAAGATCTTTCTTGCTGGTTGGAAGATAAAAATTCTAAAGTAATTAACTTTGCAAGAAAATATATTTCTGCTTTAGAAGCGAGAATCATTAGTGAGCAAAGGAGAGCGGAGGAGGGCATTGAGTTGCGTAAGCACTATTATGGTGATAATGAGAATAAATAAAAATTGGAAGCCTAAGAATGCCAATTAATGATTGTATAGCTCTCCATTGGGATCAATCCATATAACGTAGAATATTTTGTCTTTTCTATAGCCTATCATTACAGAGTTCTTTCCATTACCTAATCGAAATGATAAAAAGTTTCTATCTCCAGGAGTATTGAGAGGCAATGGTCTCTTGATACACTCTTGATCAATTATTTCATGACCTGCTCCATGTCGGGGAGCCTTTTGAATTGTATCCCAAGTAACGTGACTTAACTCTTGAATTTTATTGGCTAAGGCTGCCTTTGCATCTTTATCACATTTTGATATGGAATAATTTTTATCAATATATCGAAAACAGAATGCTGGATGAAGGGTATTCGTACTTTCTTTATTAATAGCGTTATGATTGGGAGCTTTTATTCTTTTGCTACCAGAAGGTGTTGGTGGAGATATTCGTTTGGTCATATCTACATATAATTAAAGATTAACTTGGGTGGAAAAATAGTTTTTCAATACAGTATGAGATATCTCTTCATTATCATTTGTATTGGCCCAAGGTGATTCTTCATGGGTCATCTCACGTAACTTCCATGCGGAAAATTGTCCGTATACGGAGAGAACCTCATTAATTATTTCCTTAGCCTGTTCATTGAGAGTGGTTTCATCAACGCTAACTATGGGTAAGCTGCTTGAGCCATAACTCTTATAAATATTGTAAACTTGAGGAACAACAGGCCCATGATCCCAATGATGGATTGCTTCTTTAAAAAGAGGTTTATCAAAAATAGCCAAATGAAAGCCTTGGCAATAATATAATAATTTTTGTAACTTGAGATGTGAAATTGGATCTTCAGAATCTCTGCTACTTAGAATGTATTGGGCTACATCTTCTGCATTGAACATGTCTTTCTCTAGTTTTTACGTATATACCTTCGATTATAGCAACATTTGATTATTATGGAGAGAGATTTTTGTTGTCATTTGTTGGTACTTGTTATTACTAAGTGCCCCATCAGTGCCCCTTAGAGGTCTTTGATTTTTTCGAACTACTCGTAACTACTTGATTTTATTGGTGGGCCCACTAGGACTTGAACCTAGGACCAACGGATTATGAGTCCGCTGCTCTAACCAACTGAGCTATGGGCCCGAAGAGGAAGTTATTTTAAACTTAATTTACTTTTTGTTCCAGTTTTTTGTAGCTTTTGATTATCATTTTTTTTATGGTGTTAATTTGTTAATCAATTAAGACGTAGGTTGGGTTAAATGAGCCAACCTACGTTTCCCATCGCTATGCTGTGGGATTAGACTATCCTTCGTCACCTTCGAGAAAACTTCGCAGTTTCTCTGAGCGGGAAGGGTGGCGTAGTTTGCGTAGTGCTTTTGCTTCAATTTGACGAATACGTTCACGAGTTACGTCGAATTGTTTACCTACTTCTTCCAGGGTGTGGTCGGTATTCATTTCGATACCAAAACGCATGCGCAGTACTTTTGCTTCTCTTGGGGTTAAGGTTTCCAAGATTTCTAAAGTTGCTTCGCGTAGACCTTCTGCAGTCGCCATGTCGATTGGTGATTCGATGTTATTGTCTTCAATAAAATCGCCTAGGTGTGAATCATCATCATCACCAACAGGGGTTTCCATGGAAATAGGCTCTTTCGCAATTTTCAGTACTTTGCGAATTTTATCTTCGCTCAATTCCATTTTTTCTGCTAATTCTTCTGGGGTTGCTTCACGGCCTGTTTCTTGCAGAATTTGTCTGGAAATACGATTGAGTTTATTAATGGTCTCAATCATATGCACTGGAATACGAATCGTACGTGCTTGGTCGGCAATCGAACGTGTAATCGCTTGTCTAATCCACCAGGTTGCATAGGTTGAGAATTTGTAACCTCGGCGGTATTCAAATTTATCAACAGCTTTCATCAAACCGATGTTGCCTTCTTGAATTAAATCAAGGAATTGTAGGCCACGGTTGGTGTATTTTTTCGCAATTGAAATTACTAAACGTAAGTTTGCTTCAACCATTTCTTTCTTGGCGCGACGTGCTTTTGCTTCGCCAATAGACATTTGGCGATTGATGTCTTTAATCTCACCAATCGTTAAACCGTATTCTACTTCAAACGAAACAAGACGTGATTGAATGCGTAAAATTTCTTCGGTGTATTCGGAAATACGATTCATATCAAGCTTTTTCGCATGTTTCGCAATAATGTTGTTTAACCATTCCAGATCCGTTTCTTGACCAGGGAAGGTGTCAATGAACAGCTTGCGAGGAATGCGTGCTTTTTCAATACACAGGCGCATAATGCTGCGTTCAAATTCACGAATGTGATTACGTAACTGGCGGAAATGGCGTGTTAAGCGATCCACTTGTCTGGATGTTAGTTTCAGCTTTAAGAATGACTCCGACATTGTTTCTAATGATTTATTCGTTTTTGCATGCGTTCTGCCGTGCTCTTTTAATGCAACCATGGCGGCATTAAAACATTCACGTAGTTCGTCAAAATAAGCTTTGGCTTGTTCAGGATTTGGACCATCATCAACTTCAGCGATGCCGCCTTCGCCATCTTCGTCTTCTTCATCATTAGCCAAGATGAGTTCATCTTGTTGTGATTCGTCAAGCATCGAGCCGATATTAGCCGCAGGAGCCATCTCTTCATCAGAATCAGCAAAGCCACTAATGATTTCATTGAGGCGAATTTCTTGTGCAACAAAGCGTTCATAATCATCGAGAACCAATTGTATTGTTTCTGGATAATGAGCCAAGGATTTAAGAACTTGATAAATCCCTTCTTCAATGCGTTTCGCAATGCGGATTTCGCCTTCGCGGGTCAATAACTCAACAGTACCCATTTCACGCATGTACATGCGCACAGGGTCTGTAGTACGACCGGTCTCTTTGTCCACAGATGCAAGAACCATTGCTGCTTCTTCGATATCAGGCACTTCTTCGGTATTGAGCAGAAGGGCTAATTCGTCATCGCCTGGCGGGAGTTCAAATACTTTAATGTTCATGCCTTCTAGCATGCTGATAATGACATCAAAATGTTCTGTATCAACAATATTAGGCAATAAGTCATTGATTTGACTGTAGGTCAAATAACCTTGCTCTTTCCCTAGGCTAATGACTTTGGTTATCTGTGAGCTTTGCTGTTCTTGGTCATTCATGGTCATAGGCACTTCTTTTAAGGACAATTAGGCGTTACAAAATGTTCTAATTATAGACTGGCTCGATGGAACATGCCAGTGGTTTATTGAACTATTTGCTCTGATTTGTTCTACTCCGCGCCAGGCGTGGAGTAGCTGATTTTTTTTATTTTTATACATGTCTTTCCTGCAACATTTTTTGCAAATGCAACCGTTCGGTTTCAGTTAGCCCCTGTTGACGTGATTTATCGATCAACTGGCGAATAATCAATTCCTGGTTTTGTTTTTGCAAAAAAATAATGATATCAATAAATTCTTTGACTAATTCTTGCTCGGGTACTTGATGATCCCAAGCTGCTAATTTATTGATGAATTCAAAATAATGATGATCACGCCATGTTTCAATTAAGGACGCAGTATTGGTTTTGGGATTTGCTGCAAGTTGTTGCAGTAATTTGAGCAAAATCTCATGTTCTTTTGTATTTAGCGCATTCAGATCAATTTGTTCAATACTCTTAGTATATATTTCCGGATTTTGCAAGAGTAGGGCAACGGCAATGCGCATGGGGGTCCGTGTAAGCGCTGTTTTGGGTTTCACTTGGGTTACTGCTGGAGCCTGTGTCACTTGTTGGTCGCTAATTAATTGATTCAAACGATGGCTTTCTATATGCGTCATGCGCGCCAGATCATCAATGAGTAATTGCTTATAGGAACCTTCATTTATTTTTTGTAACAAGGGTTTTGTTACATTAATTAATTGTGTTTTTCCGGCGGGGTTACGTAGGTTAATGTCTTTGGCTAAGGTGTCCAGGAAAAAACGGTGTAGGGGGGTTGCCAGTTTCAAGCGATTTAAAAAATTCTCTTTGCCTTCCGCTCTGACTAAGCTGTCTGGATCGTGGCCATCAGGCAAAAACATAAAGCTTGCATCAAGTCCTTGATGCAAATGTGGCAAGCTGCTTTCAAGACCGCGCCATGCCGCTTGTCTTCCGGCATTATCCCCATCAAAGCAAAAAAACAATGCCTTGGTATGTTTGGCCAGAAGTTGAATATGATAGGTGCTGGTTGCTGTGCCTAAAGTAGCCACTGCATTCATGATGCCATGTTGGGCTAAGGCGATGACATCCATATAGCCTTCAACAACAATAATGTATTCAGGCGATTTTTTTTGACTCAGAATCTGATGGAGACCGTAAAGCTCTCTGCTTTTTTGAAAGATAACGGTTTCGGGTGAGTTGAGGTATTTCGGTTTTTGATCTGCACTTAAAACACGGCCACCAAAACCAATAATACGTCCATGACGGTCATGAATAGGAAACATTACCCTATTACGGTAGCGATCATAAATTTTTCCTTCGTCATTTTTAATCAGCATGCCCGTAGTAATTAGGTCGCGCTGATTGCGAGGAAATGCTTTTTCCAGATTGTGCCAACCTTCGTTCGCAAAGCCTAATTGGTATAATTTGGCTATGTCACCACTTAGGCCTCTACCGCGTAAATAATTAATGGCAAGTTGTCCTTCATGTTTTAGTTGTTTCTGATAATAAAGACTAATCGCAGATAATAGTTTATAGAGATCTTGCGATGCGTTATTTTTTTCAGCTTGGCCATCACGCGGCACAGTTAAACCTAAACGTGTTGCCAGAGTTTCAATCGCGTCAATGAATCCTTGATTGAGGTAATTCATAACAAAGCTAATGGCATTGCCTGAGGCTCCGCAGCCGAAGCAATGATAAAACTGCTTTTTGGCAACTACGTTAAAAGAAGGTGATTTTTCATTGTGAAAAGGGCAGCACGCAATGTGGCTCGTTCCTCTTTTTTTAGAGGAACGTAGCTATCAACTAATTCTACTAGATCAGTGCGCTGCAGGATCTCATCAATGAATGACTGCGGGATTAAGCCAGACATGGCTATCCTAGTTTAACCTTGCCTTAATCTGAGCACTAACTTGAGCCATATCGGCACGACCTTGGAGGCTTGGCCTTAATTGCGCCATGACTTTACCCATATCGGCCATTTTTTCAGCGCCAGTCGTGGCGATGGCATCATTAACCAGTTGCTCTATTTCTGCTGCTGATAGGGGCTCAGGCAAATATTTGCTGAGAATAGACAATTCAAATTGCTCTTGGGCAACTAAATCTTCGCGATTTGCTTTTTCAAATTGAGTGATGGATTCTTTACGTTGTTTGCTCATTTTATCCAGAATAGCCAGCATACGCTCTTCATCGACTTCGATACGCTCATCAACTTCAATTTGTTTCACTGCTGCAGTGATTAAACGCAATGTGGTTAACAGATTTTTATCTTTGGCACGCATTGCGTCTTTGATGTCATTATTGAGACGTTCTTTAATAGTCATGATTTAATCCTTAGGCTTAGAGGTTAAGGAACTGGGATTTGTACAAATACCAAAAGGCCACATAAATGTGACCTTGGCAAATAATACAGGATGAGAATCCTATTTACGTCGGTGCTTTGTACCTTGTCGTGAAGAAGTATCGCGAGAAATTTTCTTCAGGTGACGTTTTACTGCAGCGGCTTGTTTGCGCTTGCGCTCAGCAGTTGGTTTCTCATAAAATTCACGACGGCGTAGCTCGGTTAAGATACCGGCTTTTTCACATGAGCGCTTGAAACGGCGCAGTGCGTATTCTGGGTTTTCGCCTTCTTTGACGCGAACTGTAGGCATTAAAATAATCCTCTAGTAATTTGATCTCAATAGGTGGGCAATTCTAGTGCTAGTTGAAGCACTCGTCAAGCTTATAACAAGAAATTATTTATAATGGGTCTCTTGTTGATTAAATAGAGCTCATTAAGTATAGACAGTAGTCTTTAATTAAGATATTAAAGGTGACTAATATTAAAACATATTTATTAAGGAGCCTATTTAGAAAAGAGACTGTTTTTTTGTTGACTACGGGCGCAAGCCGGTAATCAATTTGCTTACCGTCCATAAAGACTACATTAGCAGCACTCTGTGTTATAATCTGCAGTTGATTTCTTTTTATCAGGTTTGTCATGTTGGTATTAGGTATTGAGTCCTCTTGTGATGAAACAGGGATTGCTATTTATGATTCGGACGCTGGGTTGTTGGCTCACGCTTTGCATTCGCAAATTGACACGCATCGGGTGCACGGTGGTGTTGTGCCTGAGCTTGCCTCGCGTGATCATGTCAATTACTTGATTCCGTTGATGAACGAGGTTTTACACCAAGCAAGTCTTGATAAAAAAGCCTTACATGGCATCGCTTATACCGCGGGGCCTGGGTTGATTGGGGCTTTGCTTGTTGGTTCTTGCTTTGCTAAAAGCCTTGCTTATGCCTTGAATATTCCCGCTTTGGCGGTGCATCATTTGGAAGCGCATTTATTAGCCGCCAAAATGGAAACCCCTTCGTTAGATTTTCCCTTCATTGCGCTTTTAGTTTCCGGAGGGCATTGCCAGTTGATCGAAGTTCGCGCTTTAGGTGAATATCGCCTTTTGGGCGATACCTTGGATGATGCGGTAGGGGAGGCTTTTGATAAAACGGCTAAATTGATGGGAATTCCTTATCCTGGTGGCCCAGTACTTGCGGCTCTTGCTGATCAATGTGAGACAACGCCTTATCGTTTCCCGCGCCCGATGACCGATAGGCCAGGCTTGGACTTTAGTTTTAGTGGTTTAAAGACCCATTCATTAACTACCTGGAATCAAAGTGCGAAGGACGAGCGGGCGTGTTCCGAAATTGCTAAAGCATTTCAGTTGGCAGTCATTGAAACCTTGATTATTAAATGTAAACGCGCCGTGCAAGAATCAGGATGTAATCGTTTAGTCGTGGCTGGTGGGGTGGGGGCGAATAAGGCCTTGCGTCTTGCTTTACGGGACTGGATGGATAGCATTGATGGTGAGATTTATTTTCCTGCTCTGGAATATTGTACTGATAATGGAGCGATGGTTGCCTATGCCGGCTGTCTGCGCATGTTAAATGGCGAGAAGGATTTAAATATTGGCGTTGAGGTTAAAGCACGATGGCCTTTGGCTTAAGTGGACTTAGACGTTTGATTTCATCAAATTCTTGCGCGTTGTCTTAACATCGATTTGTCTATTTCCCTCTCCTGCGAGAAAGTACATCCTGAAGTAAATTTCTTGCGCGGGAGAGGGGGTATTTGTGTACGAACAAATTTTACGTGTGTAAAGGATGTCCTCGGTCTATACACCAATGATTGGTGCGCGCGAGCGGTTGCATTATTTTTCTTCTTTAGGCTTTGTTACTTTTGCTTTTTGCTCGGCGTTGTCTGCTTTAACGGCTGGCTTTTGAGCGGGTTTTGCTTTAGTTGCTTGCTTTTTTTCTGCCTTGGTCGCTACAGGCTTTTGGATTACAGTCGGTTCTACTTCATAGACTATTTTTTCTTTCACTATGGGCATAGGTGCTGGTGCATAAGTGGCGTCTGGTTCATCATCCATTACTTCATCAAGGACACTGCGCTGTTTTAATTGAATTTTGGGCTCGGTCTTATCAATAAGACGGTAAATGTTATTTTTATGCTTGATAACAATTAATAGTGCCATTAAGAACAGGGGGGGAATCACTTCTATGTTGCTGATAATGGCTAGGGCATAGAAGGGGGATAAGCAAATTGAAATTAAAGACGCTAAAGAAGAGAAGCGTGTAACGCGTGCGACGACTAACCAAGTCCCTGTAACCATGACGCCCACTATGAATTGGAAGCCTAAAAGTGCACCTATTGCGGTAGCAACGCCTTTTCCGCCTTTAAAGCCGAAGAAAACAGGGTGCATATGCCCAATAACCGCAGCTAAGGCAACAAACCCAATAGCCATGGGGTCGGTTATAAATAGCTTGGCGATGAGTACAGGAATTGTTCCCTTAAGAATGTCGGTGACGAGTACCAGAACCGCATATTTTTTCCCCGCCAGGCGCAGCACGTTTGTGGCACCAGGATTTTTTGAACCTTGGGTGCGCGGATCGGGTAGGGAAAACATTGTACATACGATGACTGCTGAGCAGATCGACCCCATTAAATAAGCAAGAATTACTAAGAGTGTAGATAGAATCACCGAGTGCCCCTTTTTCGGAAAGTAACCTATTATTAATGAATCTTTATTTTCAGGCAAGTGGCTAGGGGATATATAGCCACTAAGTATAAGTGCTTCTTTATCCGTTGTTTCGCACCATCTTCTCCCCAAAGGGTTTAGCTTGACGTCTATGCCCTAAGGAGAGAAGGGACATTTGTCCTGCTCTCTGCCGTGGTTTAGCGATTTAAGGCAAGAATAATTCTTGGAGGTTATTAGTATATCTTCTGCCAAGGCTCGTTACTTGCCAATGTGTTTCGCTGAGGTTAATTAGCTTTTTTTGTTCAGCAATCTTAAGTTGCATTAATAGAAAATCTACGGGCAATCCAGTTCTCTCTGTAAATAATTCCAAGGGAATGGTTTGTTCCAAGCGCGTGGTATTTAACATAAATTCAAAGAGTAATTCCTTGGTATCAACCGGCTCTATATTGGCTAGAAAAGGCTTGGCCACATCTAGATAGTCTTTTGGTTGGCGGTGTTTACGGGTTCTTAATATCTCGGTTGTGGTGGTTAATTTTCCATGTGCGCCGGCACCAATGCCAAAGTAGTCGCCAAATAACCAATAATTCAAATTATGGCGGGCTTGTTTATTGGGTTTTGCAAAGGCAGAAATTTCATAACGAGTAAAGCCTGCTTCTTTTAATAAAGCGAATCCTTGCTCTTCGAGAAAATAGGCTTCATCTTCAGAAGGTAACGGGGGATTTTCTTTGTAAAAAACCGTATTGGGTTCTATGGTTAATTGGTACCAGGAAAAATGTTCTGGTTGATAAGATAAGGCAGTGCGTAAATCCTCTATCCCTTGAGCGACGCTTTGTTTTGGCAATCCATGCATAATATCCAGATTTAAGTTGTTAAAACCGGCATTGCGTGCGGATTCAATCGCATGATGCGCTTGCTGTGCATCATGGACGCGTCCGAGTATTTTTAAGTGTTCGGGATTGAAGCTTTGAATGCCTAAGGACAAGCGATTAATGCCTAATTGACGGTAATCGGTGAACCGTTGCTGCTCGACGCTTCCGGGATTGGCTTCCATGGTAATTTCAATATCAGGAGCAAAGGGAAGTATTTTTTTTAGCTCGGTAAATAATAAGCTATAGGCTTCGGCTGAAAAAAGACTGGGCGTGCCGCCACCGATGAAAATAGAGCTAATTTCTCGTGCATTAAAGCGCAGTAAATCTGCGTTTAAGTCAGCGAGAAGTGCTTGTACATAATTGACTTCAGGTAAAATTTCCGGGCTTTTATGTGAATTAAAATCA
Source organism: uncultured Gammaproteobacteria bacterium (assembly GCA_963844185.1). GTDB lineage: Bacteria > Pseudomonadota > Gammaproteobacteria > Legionellales > Legionellaceae > Legionella. The sequence continues at coordinate 349,949 of CAWJMX010000002.1, read as the reverse complement.
CAATAAGGGCATTTACGGATACACCAAGGAATGTGAATATACAACGATAAAGGAATCATTACTTTTTTAGACTGGCTTGTTTGGGAATGCAATAGTATCATGGCAGGCGTTTTGTAACAAAAATGAATAAGAAAAACGAAAAATAAGGGGATAAAACATGGCAAATAAACGAGTTAGAGTCGCCGTTACCGGTGCTGCAGGACAAATTGGTTATGCTTTATTATTCCGTATCGCTTCTGGACAAATGTTTGGTCCAAATGTTGATGTGGAATTAAATTTACTGGAGCTTGAGCCCGCTCTTCCTGCGTTGGAAGGGGTTGCTATGGAACTGGACGATTGTGCATTCCCATTATTAAAACGTATCGTATGTACTGCTGATTTAAATACGGCAATGGACGGTGTGAATTGGGCGGTGTTAGTTGGCTCTGTCCCACGTAAACAAGGTATGGAACGTTCTGATTTATTAAAAATCAATGGTGGAATATTCACCAAGCAAGGTATGGCAATTAATGATAATGCCAGTGATGATGTGCGGGTGTTTGTCGTAGGAAATCCTTGCAATACAAACTGTTTAATCGCGATGCATCAGGCAAAAGACATTCCTAATGACCGTTTCTTCGCCATGACTACCTTGGACGAATTAAGAGCACGTACGCAATTGGCGCAAAAAGCAGGCGTTGATATTACTGCCGTAAGTCAAATGACCATATGGGGTAACCATTCTGCGACCCAATACCCTGATTTTTATAATGCCAAGATTAATGGTATTTCTGCTGCTCAAGTAATCAATGATGAAACATGGTTGAAAGATACGTTTATCTCTACTGTACAACAACGTGGCGCTGCAATCATTAAAGCAAGGGGACTTTCTTCAGCTGCCTCTGCTGCTAATGCGGCGATTACTGGGGTACATCATTTAGTGACTGATACTCCTGCAGGGGAGTCGTTCTCTATGTGTCGTCATTCTGATGGTGAGTATGGTGTGGATAAAGGATTAATTTTCTCATTTCCTTGTCGTCGTGAAAACGGTGAGTTAAAGGTAGTTGAAGGTTTACCCCTGAATGACTTCGGTCAAGAAATGTTTAATAAAACCCTAAATGAATTAAGACAAGAGCGGGATGCGGTTAAGGAATTAGGATTATTGGATTAACTTGTAATTAGAAGGTTGGTTTTAACCCTCCATCTTCGTGTGAAAATGGAGGGTTTGTCGCTGCCACTCTATGTCCATGATCTGCGTCTCTATTCTGATATATTTGCAAAAGCTCGGAATTATCGAGAATAAATTTTGCTTCTGCATTTCGTAATAAGGTTGATATCGATCGGCCGTTGGATAATATTTCATTAAGTTTATCAACTAATTTCGCTGCTTGAGCTGTAGGATTAGCATTGTTTTGCACAAAGTGAGGAATATGTTTGATGATGGCTTCAGCCAATTGTTGATCTGTTAAATAAAGCACTAAGCGTGTATGGGCAATGTTAGCAAAGTTGCTATCGGACTCCATAATAAGTCGAAATAAGAACTCTGGATCTTTTTTCAAATGCGCACTTAATTTTTGACTGAACCCAAAATGGTCGCTGTATTCCAGCAGCAAACTAATTTGCGTATCGGCATTATGGCGCGTGCCGGTTTTTCCTGCTTTTGCCGCCAGCCAGGATAAGAGTCCTCGTTCTTTGCGGGTATCATTGAATTGGAATTTTGGTGATAGGTTCGAATGAGACAAATAGTTATCCCAATTGGTAAGTGGTAAATTAAGCGTTTTAGCTAAAGAATCAATGGATGTTTTAATGGCATTAAAATTGATATGTCCTTTTTCAATATATTTTTCAATACGCGGTAAAGTCGCTCTTATTCCCTTAAGCAGTTCAATAAAACTTCGTTTATTATTGGGTTGAAAATTGTCTAGAGAGAGCTTTAATTGCTGAATTTCAGGATAAATATACTTACCACTTCTCATTGCTTCCAAATGAAAAACAGATTGTAAGGCATCTTTTAGTGCAGAAAAAGGGTCATTCATAAAATCATCCCCATATAAGCCCTCTTTATAAGCATAGTTAATTAAAGCACAAATGGCAATATTTGTACAGCTTGGTCATAAAATTTCTTTTGTAAAATTGAGTTCAATAAAGTGGTTGCCTGGCGCGGATTCTGTTACCATGTAGTACATTTTTTTTACATGTGGTATGAACTAATGCAATCTTTCAAGGTGAGTATCGTCGTTATTGTCGCCATCGTTTTATGGGCTTCGGCCTTTGTTGGTATTCGCATTGGTTTAACCGGATACTCACCTGGAGGTCTTGCGCTTTTTCGTTTTCTCGTTGCTTCATTGTTTATGGCGCTTATTTATTATGGCCACAGCATTAAGAAGCCAATTCCCTGGAAGGATCGTATTCAATTATTAATCGCTGGGATGGCAGGGATTGGTATTTATAATATTTGTTTAAATTACGGGGAGTTGAGCGTTTCCGCGGGTATTGCTAGTTTTATTATTGGTTTAATGCCGGTGCTGACCGTACTTTTATCACTTGTTTTTTTGCAGGAAAAGTTAAGCCGTGGTGTGTGGCTGGGTATTTTAATCAGTGTTTTGGGTTTGGTTTTACTCGCTATTGGCGAAAATTCAGAACCGGGAATGCAACAAGGTATTCTGGCAATTCTTGTTTCAGCATTGATGGGGGCTATTTTAACCATTATTCAAAAGCAATTTGCCAATGTTTATCATCCAGTAGCGATTATTTCTTGGGTAATGTGGGGTGGGACTTTACTGCTATTGATGTTTGCTCCGGCATTAATACAAGAAATTCAAACGGCTGATTTACAGACAACCGCTGCCGTAGTTTATATGGGGATTTTTCCCGCTGCGATTGCTTATTTAGCGTGGAGTTATGCGCTTAAATACCTGTCGGCTTCTAATGCTTCGGTGACTTTGTATGCTTTACCTATTGTATCCACCTTTTTGGGTTTTATTTTATTGAACGAACAGCCTTCATTGATTTCTTTGCTGGGTAGTGGCATTACTTTATTTGGTGCGTTTATTGCGAATCGTTTTAAAATTCGCCCTACGACGGCCGTTTCTGAATAGTAATTTTTTATGGGATGTCCTAAGCTCTCGGATAAATAAATATTTTCTGTGAAAAGCTACTGACAGGGTTTATACTTTATATTTCGATGTTTTTAGTGAGAGTACTCATGGAATTGAGAGTGGACAATACCCCGTTTAAAGCTTTGTTTCAGCCTTTAGATTTAGGCTTTACGCAGTTAAAAAACCGTTTATTAATGGGGTCTATGCATACCGGTCTTGAAGAAGACAAGGACAATTTAAATCGTTTGGCACAATTTTATCGCGAAAGAGCATTGGGTGGGGTTGGTTTAATCATTACCGGTGGCTTTGCTCCAGACCGCGCAGGTCGTTTGGCACCTTTTGCTGCGAAGTTAACGAACAGTAAAGAGCAACAAAAACATGAATTGATTACGCAAGCGGTGCATGATTCTGGAGGTAAAATTTTGCTCCAGGCCTTGCATGCCGGGCGTTATGGTTATCATCCCTTTATCGTTGCACCGAGTGGCATTAAATCACCGATTAGCCCATTTAAACCGTGGGTAATGAGCAAATATCGCATAAAAAAAACCATTCAACATTTTGCGCGTTGCGCGCGTCTGGCGCGATTGGCTGGCTATGATGGCATTGAAATTATGGGCAGTGAAGGCTATTTAATTAATCAATTCATTGTCACGCATACCAATCAACGCACCGATGAATGGGGTGGCAGTTATGAGAATCGTATTCGTTTTCCGCTTGAGGTAGTGCGCAGTGTGCGTGAAGCCGTGGGTGAAAAATTTATTATTGTCTATCGTTTATCCATGCTTGATTTAATTGCCGATGGCAGTAGTTGGGAGGAAGTTGTTCTTCTTGCCAAAGAAATTGAAAAGGCGGGCGCAACCATCATTAATACGGGCATTGGCTGGCATGAGGCACGTATTCCAACCATTGGCACGATGGTTCCGGAAGCTGCTTTTACGACGATAACAAAATATTTAAAACCTGAAGTAAATATTCCGGTGATTACTTCGAACCGTATTAATACCCCAGAAATGGCAAATAAGCTCATTGAGTCTGGAGTCGCGGACATGGTGTCTATGGCCAGACCTTTTCTCGCTGATCCGCAATTCGCTGAAAAAGCGAAATTAGGTGAGCCCGAGGCAATTAATATTTGTATTGCCTGTAATCAAGCGTGTCTAGATCGCGTTTTTGTGAATAAAACAGCTTCTTGTCTGGTTAATCCACGCGCATGTAATGAAGTTGAGTTGATCTATGAAGAAACACATGATCCCAAATCCATTGCGGTTGTTGGCTCAGGTCCTGCCGGTCTTGCCTTTGCTGCGGTTGCTGCGGAGCGTGGGCATAAAGTGACTTTATTTGAAAAGGGTGAGCAAATAGGTGGGCAGTTTAATTTAGCGAAAAAAATTCCTGGTAAAGAAGAATTTCAGCATACCTTGAATTATTTTAATTACCAATTGCAGAAATATAAAGTAGCAATCCATTTGCGCACGGAAGCTACTGTCGAGCTATTAGCCGAGTTTGATGAAGTCGTTTTAGCCAGTGGAATTAAACCACGTACCCCTGAGATACACGGCATAGAGCATCCCAAAGTCGTGAGTTATCTTGATGTAATTACTGGTAAGAAAGAAATTGGCCCGCGTGTGGCGATTATTGGTGCTGGTGGTATTGGCTTTGATGTGGCTGAATTCTTAACGAATCAATCCCACAGTTCCAAAGAAGAATTTTATGCTGAATGGGGAATTGATGTGCATGGCGAATACCGTGGTGGAATAAAAACACCAGTAATTGCGCCAAGTCCGCGTGAAGTGTATTTATTGCAACGTAAAAAAGAAAAAATGGGCAAGCGTTTAGGGAAAACTACGGGCTGGATCCATCGCTTAAGTTTGAAACATAAGAAGGTAAAAATGATTTCAGGGGTGATTTATGAGCGTATTGATGATGAAGGTTTGCATGTGCGAATTAATGACAACCCGCAAGTTTTAGCCGTAGATAATGTGGTTATCTGTGCGGGGCAACTTGAGCTTACGGAATTACAGGCGCCGCTAAAAGCAGCCGGTAAAGTGGTGCATTTGATAGGTGGGGCGTATAAGGCTTTAGAGTTGGATGCTCGTCATGCCATTGATCAAGCGTGCCGTCTGGCTGCTTTAATTTAACGTTTCTGATAAGAAGTTCATGATACATCGGATAATAAGCCCGGGTGTTGGTAGTAAAACCCGGGAACTGCACTAGAATTACGCGCCGTGGTTGTTAATCCCCTTGGCGCGCAGTAAACACAGTGTTACTCAGCAGCGTATCCTGAAACCGTGCTGCTATTGTAATTGATTACATAGACAAAATTACCATTCGGAGTTACCACAACCGCCGTGGGGCCATTTCCTGTAGCAAAGGGGCCATTCGCCGTCACGGTTAACGCGCCTGTTCCTGCATCAATGCTATCTGAGCCGACAGTATCCGTCTGATAATGGGTCGCATAGGCAAATAGGTTGTCTGGATCGATTGCAATACCATCCGCCGCAGTGATGATTGGTACTGGGCTCACATCCGTTAAGGCACCGGAGCCTGTGGTAATCGAATATATCCAAATGGAGTTATCATATTGATAGCCAGGACCGTTATTCGCGGCTACGTAGACAAACCGGCCGTTGGGGCTTACGATAATTTTTGCCGGGTATGTTCCTGTGGCAAAGGCGGGACCCATCGTGCTCAGGAGGCCTGTAGTTGCATTGATGGTGAATCCTGAAATGTTATAAGTAGCACGGTTTATCGCATAGACAAACTCGTTATTTGTACTTACTGCTATCCCATCAGGCTGCCCTCCTGCTTCTACTGCAAAGTGGCCCACATCGGTTAAGACACCCGTTGTCGCATTAAGCGTATAGGCATAAATATTATTGGCATTTGTATTCGTTACATAGACAAACTTGCCATTGGGACTGATGGCTATAGCACTGGGGCTGCTTCCTGCAGCAAAAGTGTTAAACTGACTCAGCGCTCCTGTGCTTTGATTAATGTTGTACGCCGTAATATTATTACTTCCGGAGTTAGTCACATAGACACGCAGACCATCTGGACTTACTGCAATTGCACTAGGATAACTTCCTGCAGCAAACGGGCTGCCAGCAATGGTCGTTAAGACCCCCGTAGTGGCATTAATCAGATACCCTGTAACCGTGCCATTAGAATCAGTCACGTAGAGAAATTGGCTATTGGGGCTGACAGCCATATCACTAGGGTGTAGTCCAGTAGCAAAGGGGCTTGCAGGAACCGGGATTAGGTTACCGGTTTTAGGACATTGGATGGCATTGATGTTAAAAAAAGTAGCATTGGTATTACTTCCTTTTACGGAAACGTTAGGTACTAAAAACGCGGTGGAAGTATTTGTACCAAATGAGATGGAGCAATTGGCGCCGGGAGATAGGGACGTGGGGCAACCATTATTTTGCACCACAAAGTTCAGAAAATTAGAATCGGCAGACGCTGCGCTTATATTTTTTGCACTAATTTTAGAGTTATTGTTCCCGGAGGATTCTGGCAGCTCGTTGTCCCAATTTGTATCGTACAGGTTTGGAATGCGCTGGAGCAGATACCAGAAGCCTGTTCCTGCGCGTTTACTACCAATTCTCCTTGATTAGCCGAAGCTTCTTCTTTTTGTAATGGAGATATGGTTTCATCACTTGCCATAATAGGCGTGGAAAATAATAACCACAAACCCAGTAACACCTTATTTCTCATAATAAAAATCTTTTATTTAATATTATCGATAATCAAGCCGACTGTACCAAAAGAATTGAATAAAGACAAAATCTAAATCGGAACACATTGCGCTGAATGAGGTAGGGTATGGCAAATAGTTTTGCTATCTTCTGCATGGAAGCTAGGGCATTAATGAATATTCGTATATACTTCAGCTCTAGGTTTAATCGCCAGCCTGTATAAACATTTTTTTTCATTTATCTACTCATTAACAAGGTACAACTGCAACTTTTTGATTATTATCTTTTTTAGAAAAAAACAAGCTCACTAATTGGGCTGATTTTGTGTTTTTTATAAACAAAATTTAAATTATATCTAACAAAGATAGTGCATAATTCTGTTTATTTTGTTATTATACTGAGCAAATTTTAGATAACTCAGCCTTTATAGGTTACGCTTTACACGATTAGGAACTTTATGACTCAAGAAATAACAAACTTTGCCTCCTTTAATTTTTCAGATGCGATTAATAAAGCATTGGAGGACATGAAGTTTACTACCCCATCACCGATTCAAACACAAACTATTCCTTTATTTTTAGAAGGGAGAGATGCGATTGCTTTGGCGCAAACAGGTACCGGTAAAACAGCAGCGTTTGCTTTACCGATTTTGCAAAAAATAACACCGAACGTGCAAGGCACTCAGGCGTTAATTTTAGCACCTACTCGTGAGCTAGCCATCCAGGTTGCAGAACAATTCGAATTATTAAGTGCTCGACAACGCGGGACTACGGTTGCTACGTTATGTGGCGGACAAGAATATGGTCGTCAGTTAAAGCAATTACGTGCAGGTGCACAAATTGTTGTTGGTACACCAGGCCGTATTCTGGATCATATTGAGAAAGGCACCTTGCAGTTAAGTAATCTGCGAACCTTTATTCTTGATGAAGCTGATGAAATGTTACGTATGGGCTTTATTGAAGACATCGAAACGATTATGGCAAAGCTGCCTGAACAAAAACAAATAGGTTTGTTTTCAGCGACCATGCCACATCGTATTCGCCAAATTGCCAATACTTATTTGAATAATCCTGCATCTATTGAAATTCGTTCAGAAACTGCAACAGTAAAAAGTATTGAACAACGTTTCTTATTTGCTTCAGGTCACCAAAAGCCTGATGCATTAGTACGTGTATTAGCGGTAGAAGAATATCAAGGTGTTATTGTCTTTGTACGCACCAAGAGCAGCACTGAAGAAGTTGCAGAGTTGTTGCAACAACAAGGTTTGCGGGCGATGGCAATCCATGGTGACATTACTCAAGCCTTGCGTGAGCGTATTATCGCCCAGTTTAGACAAGGTGCGATTGATATTTTAGTCGCTACGGATGTTGCTGCGCGAGGATTGGATGTTGAGCGCGTTACCCACGTAATTAACTATGATTTACCTCATGATAATGAAACCTACGTCCACCGTATTGGTCGAACAGGGAGAGCAGGACGTTCTGGCGTTGCAATATTGTTTGTAACTCCTAAAGAATCACGTTTAATTAGCAGTGTTGAGCGACATACTCGTCAGCGCATAACTAAGGTAAACGTACCTAATGACCACATGATTCAAGTGGCAAGACAGCAACGTTTTATGGCAAATATTACTGCGCGTCTAGAACATGAAAATATTCATTCATATCGGAAAATTGTTGAAGAGTACATTAAAGAACATGAGGTTTCTGCGGTGGATGTTGCGGCAACTTTAGCTTTATTATTGCACAAAGACATGCCCTGGCAGCAAAAAGAACATACGTTACCTAAAACAGCACGCCCAGAAAGAGAAGCACGTACTGATCGTGGTTCTAAATTTGAGCGTTCGTCTTCGCGTTCAGATGACCGCCGAAGTTTTGGTGATAAAAAAGGCTTTGGTGAGCGTAAGAGCTTTAGCGATGATCGCAAGAATTTTGGCGATGATCGTAAGAGTTTTGGTGACGACCGTAAGAAATCTAATGGTGAGTCGTCAGAACAAGACTTATTCCGTATTGATGTGGGTAAAGTCCATGGTGTGAAACCTGGTAATATCGTTGGCGCAATTGCTAATGAAGCAGGTTTACAAAGCCGTCATATTACGGGTCTGAAAATTCATGATGATCATTCTACAGTGCGTTTGCCTAAAGGAATGTCCCAAGAAGTAATTAGTGATTTAACGAAGGCATGGGTTTGTGGCCGTCAGTTGAATATTACCTTAGTTGGTAGTGGCGCTTAAATTTTTTCAGCTACAAATTTTACCATCCTCAGTAGGCAGGGCTGTAAAGCCCGGCGGCTAATCTAAGGTCCCCCCTCCTTTTTGGGAGAAGGGGGGCTGATTCAATCTATTTATTACTGCTTAGATAAATTGCTGCAGCTACTGATGCCGTTGCAAGCAGACCTGCCGCGAAGAAAAAACTATGCGGATTTGCTTGTTCTACTGCATTAGAATCCACGGGTATTTCATTTTCTTTGTCAAAGTCAAATCCTGCTGCAATCCTTTCTATAACTGAAGAAATTCTCTGCCCTGCTTGTGTTTCTTGAGTAATGCCCGCGATGTATATTTGTTCTAATAACATTTTAGCCGCATTGATTTGTTGATTACTTATTGCCGAATTTTGAGTGTAAGAAGAGATGACTTGAAAAATCGCCTCAGAATAGGCCGCACTAAATTGTCGTAATTCATGATGACTCCAATACAAGGCATTAGGTATTTTGGTATGAAGTTCATAACGTGGATTTTTATCATCATTTTGTGTAAATGCGTTGATTGCTTTTGTTAATTCTCTTTCATCAGTTAAGATATGACTTATTGTTGTTAAACATTTTGTTATAAATTCACATTCAAATTGTGTCATCAGGACCTCCTTGCTCAATGATATTTACTATAGAGATCTTTCTGCTCAGGAGCAATAAAGAATGGTAATAGGGTATTTCCTTATGAGCCAAGATATGTTCTTATGTTGATGGTTCGGATGTTCAGCTGTAAATAATGTAAAAAAATTGATTAAAAAGAGTATTTCGTAATATAATAACATGTGTTTTATTTTTTTTAAAACAATCAATTATAATAAGGGTTTTCATGAGACTGTTAGCAGCTTTAGGTGCTTTTTTATTTTCTGGAATTGTTCTAGCAACGCCTCTCCATAATATAGTTGTTTTTGGTGATAGCCTTTCTGATAATGGCAATCTATATGAATTTATGGATCATCAATTGCCTTCATCACCACCGTATTTTGAAGGTCGTTTTTCTAATGGTCCAGTTTGGATCGAGCGTTTGATTGCTTCATATTTTCCCGATAGTCCCAAAGAGCATTTGCTTGATTATGCTGTTGGTGGTTCTGGGGTTTCTGATGAAGATAGTGATGACGACGTATTGTTTACTTTGCGACGAGAAATAACTAACTACCTCACGGCACATCATGATAAGGCAAGTGCGGACAGCCTTTTTGTGGTATGGATCGGGGCCAATAATTATCTTGCTTTGCCTACTGAGATTGAGAAAACATTACAAGAGGTAAATGATGGGATCACGCATGGTTTGCAGCGTTTAGCTGACAAAGGTGCAAAGCATATTTTAGTGGTTAATCTACCTGATCTAGGCAGTACACCTGCCGCAATTGAGTTTGATTCTATTGATACGATGACGTATTTTTCAAAAGTACATAATCATTCATTGAATGTAACCTTGGCTAATTTAAAACAGGCATATCCCGATGTTGAATGGTTGCATTTTAATATGAATGAGGCGTTTGGCGAAGTAATAGCCAATCCATCGACTTATGGATTTACTAATATTACAGGAACATGTGTTAACTCAGTTGTTGATGACTTGACCAAACATTCGGTTCTACAAATGGTTGCTGCATCAAAACCTAAAATGCAACAAAATGCTTGCGAGGGTTATTTATTCTTTGATTTAGTACATCCTACAACTTACGCCCATGAAATTTTAGCCGATCGAGCTAAAAAAATGCTTGATGATGCAGGTGTTGAATTAGCTGATTAAAACAGGAACATTTTAGAACGATATGAATTACGTGACAAGGATAGCCGTATTATTTTGTTTCATCATCTCCACTTCTTTTGCTAATCAGTTGGAGGTGAAGTTTAATGGAAAAAATATTAAGTTACCGTACTGGGCTGCAGTAAAAAATCCTCATGGTGCGGTAGTTTTAATTCATGGTGCACCGCAGGCACAATGGTCGATGTTATTAGCGCATTTAGCAAAGAAATTGGCTACTAATGGATGGTCAGCGGTCTTGGTAAATTGCTCACAAGATAACCCTGAGCCTTGGGTAAAGGAATTGCCCGAGGTTATCAATACTTTACGTCAACAAAAGAATAATCGCATTATTGTTGTCCATTATGGAGAACAGTTAAAGCAAACCTTTGATTCATTCAATAAATCCCCTAAGGCTGGAATCGAAGGGTTAATCTTGATCTCAGCCTATGATGTACCAAAAACTGATGATAAAAAGCCGGAGCTTAGCATGCCCTTAATGGACATTGCCGGTCAGTTTGATTATCCATCGGTGATGGAGCAAATGAACTCAAGAGAAAATGAGTTTGCACAAAACCAATATCTTGCTCTGAAAATCCCGGGCGCGCATCATGATTATGAATACAGTCATCAATTGCTGTTGTCTTTTATGTATGGTTGGATGTTGAAGCGCGCAGAATTTAAACCACCACCACCACCAGTCTTGGTTTCTTATATTGAGTCTATCGAGCCATTAATGCCGAAACAAGTCGCGCTTGATGAGGAAGGGGATTGGACTGGTTTTGTTTATAATCCTGAAGGGCAACCAACACAGGAAATTGAAGCGCCATAATAAATAAGCATTGTCGGGAGTTGCCATAAGAACTACTCTCATCCGCCCTGCGGGCACCATCTCCCTTGGCAGGACGATGGGATTTTTCTTCAAAATGCGTTCTACCAACCCTTACTCGTACAAATTAACTCATAAGCTTTGACAATTTTTTGTGTCTTTTCATTAGCTATTTTAATCATCTCTTGTGGCAAGCCTTTTGAAATTAATTTATCTGGATGATTGCGGCTTAATAAGCGTCGATAAGCACGTTTTACCTCTTGTTTGCTTGCGCTCGGCGAAACGTCGATTAACGCATAAGCATGGTCTAAATTAGTTCTTGTTGGTTTGTAGTTGTACCTACTGTATGAGGAATAAGAGTCCGATGAGGATTGATTGGCCTTACTTTGTTGCTGTTCTTCTTCGGTATCGGTATCGGTATCGGTATGTATGGAACCGAAATCTTCGTAAAAGCGATATTGTTTATGAAAAGGCATAAAGCCAAGATGTAAAAAAATCATATCTAAAACTTGAATTTTTCTTGTCGACAGACCATCAATTTTTGCTGCTTGATACTGAATATCCATGAATAATTTTAATAAATCACGATTGTCTTTACAGGCTTTCTGTAATTGTGAAATCCTATGATTTAAATTGAAGAGCGGTTTTTTTCCCTCATTAAATAAATGCATGGCTTCAATTTTTTGTTCACGATTCAAATGCATTTCTTGCATGAGTGAACGCGCCATATTGAGTTCTTGTTCACTAACGCGACCATCAGCTTTAGCGATATAACCCATGATTGAAAAAGTGGTTTCAAAAAATATTTTTTGGATGGCTGCGTTTTTTTCTCTGAAATAGAACCATTGTGGATTCGCATAATGGTCAGATAAACGGCGTACCACAATCGTGCCGACAAAAAGACCAAGAAGAATACCCAGCGGTCCGGCGATGCAGTAACCAAAAAAAGCACCGAGGAACTTACCCAACCAAGAATTTTCTGTGAAGAACTCTTTAAAATTCATCGCAAAGGATTACCTTATAAAATTAATAATTATAGTGGTTTTTCTAGCATGTTGTTGCAATTTTATCGCTTTATACCACATATTAAGTATATACTGTTGTTTTTGAGCTTTGGTTTTATATGCGATTTATTTACTCTTTTTTAATGTATTTACTGACGCCATATATGTTGATTCGTTTATGGTGGAAGGGGCGTCGTTTGCCAGCATACAGGCAGCGCATTGCCGAGCGTTTTTGTCTGAGTAAAAACCAAAATAAGCCCGTTGATATTTGGGTACATGCCGTGTCATTAGGTGAGGTAATTGCCGCTATTCCTTTAATTGATGCCATGCTCGATAAAAAATGGTCCGTATTTGTTACTACCATGACGCCAACGGGTTCTGAGCGAGTGCTGGCACGTTTTGGCGACAAGGTTTACCACCAATATTTGCCTTATGATCTTCCCGGAGTGCTGAAGCGTTTCTTCAAGAAAATTCAGCCACGAGTCGGTATTATCATGGAAACTGAATTATGGCCTAATTTAATTTATCAGGCACGCGCGGCCAAAGTACCCTTATTGCTTGCTAATGCACGTTTATCTGATGATTCCCGGCGCGGGTATCAATGGATTAAATTCATCATTAAACCTGTGCTTAATCAGTTTTCGGCTATTTTACCGCAAGGAAATGAAGATGCTAAACGTTTTATTGCTTTAGGCGCGAAACCAGAAATCGTTCATGTTTTAGGTAATATCAAATTTGATTTACAAACGAATACTATTGATAGTAAGAAATTTAGTGATTTAAAGAGCCTTTGGGGTGCAGAGCGTATTGTGGTTATTGCTGCCAGCACGCATGAAAATGAAGAAGCACAAATCTTAGCGCAGCTCAAACGCTTACAAGACGCAGTTCCAGGAGTGGTTTTATTAATTGCACCACGGCATCCTGAGCGTTTTCAGGAAGTCTATCAATTATGTATGCACGGAGGATTTAATACCGGTCTGCGTTCTAATTTAAACACCTTAAGCTCTGAAAATGAAATTGTAGTATTAGACAGCTTAGGTGAACTATTAGGTATGTATCAAATTAGTGATTATGCTTTTGTAGGGGGGAGTTTAGTTCCTGTCGGTGGGCATAATGTACTTGAGCCAATTGCAATGAATGTACCCGTGTTAACTGGTAATCAAGTTTATAACTTTAAGGCGATTTGTGCTGATTTAGAGGATGCTCAGGCTATTTTATTAGTTCAACAAGCAAACGAAGTAATTGATGGTATTATTAAGTTGCACGTTGATCAAGCATTACGACAACAGATGGTGAACAATGCTACGGCGGTCTTTGAGCGGAATAAAGGGGCTGTAATGCGGCATTTACAACAAATTGAAGCGGTGTTTTAACCTTAACAGATCAGCCACCCCACCCACCGAGCGACCGCACCTCGTACAGAGTGACTAAAATCAAACCGTACTCCAGGATTTTGTACTTTTAATCTGAAGAGTACATGAAGTACGTAGGTTGGGTCGTTGGCTCATAGGCGTCAAGTTAAGGAATAAAACGCATAAATGCCATCCAGCCCGTTCGGGCTGGATGGCATTTATGCCGTTGCCAAGACTAACAAGGCTTCGAGACAGCGTTAAAGCGCTTCCTTATTGCGAACGAAGCGAGGGTAGACAAGGTTTACCTTCTCATGACCAACCTATATTTATAGGTGGTTTATTTAAGAGCCTTGGTTTTGGCGTTCTTTGATTTCTGATAAAGTTTTACAATCAATGCATAATGTAGCAGTAGGCCTTGCTTCCAAACGTTTGAGTCCAATTTCTATGCCACAAGCTTCGCAATAACCAAAGTCATCATTTCTTAGTCGTTCTAAAGCATCTTCAATTTTTTTAATGAGTTTACGTTCGCGGTCGCGAGTTCGTAACTCAATACTGAATTCTTCTTCTTGACTTGCTCTATCTGATGGATCAGGAAAATTAGCCGCTTCATCTTTCATGTGAGTTACGGTACGATCGACTTCTTCCATTAATGATTGACGCCAAGCCAGCAATATTTTTTCAATATGTGCTAGCTGGTTCTCATTCATATACTCTTCGCCTTCAGCTTCAATGTAAGGAGAAATTCCCATGCTACCTATCGTGTCATTTTTCACGTTGTATAGTCTCTCATTATTTTTATCAATTAATTGTTCGGTCATCTTAGCCTCCATCCCTAAATTGTTTCATAAGTGGGATCTCTTCAGAAGGCGGTTAGATATACCAAAAAACGGATGTATCATCAATAGTATTATCGCCAACCACCGCTAACTCTGTCATGACCCTGAATATCTTTCCAGCCTTGTACGTTCTTATAGCCTAATTCAATAAGTATAGCTTGTACATTTAACTTTTGATCGTAGCCATGCTCTAGTAAGAGTACGCCATTAGGTAATAGATAATCATAACCTTGTTTTATTATTAATAGAAGATCCGCGAGTCCTTGTTGGCCGCTCGCTAAAGCACTATATGGTTCAAAACGAAGATCGCCTTCGTTCAAGTGTGGATCTTGTTCGGCAATGTAAGGCGGATTTGAAATAACCGCATGGTATTGTTGCTGGGGAACGTTATTGTACCAATCCGAAAGATAGAAGGTTATATTGCTTAGCTGATGACGCTGAGCATTTTCTTTTGCAATTAGTAATGCCTCTTCACTGACATCGCAAGCAACAATGTGCCACTGAGGCCTTTCTTTGGCAAGTGCTAAGGCTATGGCTCCACTTCCCGTACCTAATTCAAGAATATTGGTATCTGGGTTATTAGGGATCTTTTCCAGGGCCAGTTCGACTAATAATTCGGTTTCATGGCGTGGAATTAAGGTATGGCGATTCACTTTTAAATTCAGCGACCAAAATTCACGTTCACCTGTGATGTAGGCTATAGGAGCACCTTGGGCGCGTTTAGCCAGTAAATTTTGGTAGGTTGCAAATAGCTCGTCACTGAGTAACTCTTCAGGATGGGCAAAGAGGTAGGCTCTATTTTTTTTTAAGAGGTAGCACAATAAAATTTCAGCTTCCAGTTCTGGGTTTTTACCCAGAACTGCACGGATACTAATCATTTCGTCCTAGTTCTGCGAGTAATTCAGCGTGGTATTCACGTTTTAATGGTTCAACGACGAGTGACAAATTACCTTCCATTACATCGCCTAGTTGATAAATTGTCAGGTTAATACGATGATCCGTTAAACGCCCTTGAGGGTAGTTATACGTACGAATTCGCTCTGAGCGATCACCGGAGCCTACTAGCGATTTACGAGTTTGTGCTTGTTCTTTCTTTTGTTTGCTTTGTTCGGCATCGAGTAACCGTGTTTTAAGTAAAGACATCGCTTTAGCACGGTTTTTATGCTGCGAACGTTCATCCTGACATTCAACCACGACACCGGTAGGAATATGCGTGATGCGGATTGCTGAATCTGTTTTATTCACGTGCTGGCCTCCAGCTCCAGAAGAGCGGTAGGTATCGATACGTAAATCATCGGTGCTAATTTGAATGTCATCAATTTCTTCAACTTCTGGCATGACTGCAACGGTGCAGGCTGAAGTATGAACGCGTCCTTGAGATTCAGTGTCGGGAACACGTTGTACGCGATGAGCACCGGATTCAAATTTTAGTTGCGAGTACACTGCATTACCACTGATGCGTGCGATAATTTCCTTGTAGCCACCATGTTCACCATGGCTGGCGCTAATTAACTCAAGTTGCCAGCCTTGGTTTTCGGCATAGCGACTGTACATACGATAAAGATCGCCCGCAAAAATTGCGGCTTCATCGCCGCCCGTTCCTGCGCGAACTTCAAGATAAATATTACGCTCGTCATCGGGATCTTTGGGAATCAAATGCCATTGTAATTGTTCATCAAGCTCGTCAATCTGTTTTTGGGCATCCGCTAATTCATCTTCAGCCATGGCTGCTAATTCTTGATCATCGCTTGCCAGCATTTCCTGCAGTGATGATAAATTGTTTTGCGCATCAATATAGGTCTCATAACACGTTGCTACGGGCTCTAATTGTGCGTATTCTTTCGACAGAGCTTTAAATTGATTTTGATCTGCAATAACAGATGCTTCAGATAAGAGTCGACCTACTTCCTGAAAGCGCTCCAGCATTTGCTGGAGTTTAAACTCAAGGGATTTCTTCATAAGATGATTGCTGGGTTGTTGTATTAAAAAGATATTGCGCCAAGGTAAATAAATCTTCGCGGCCATCACAGGCTATTTGCTTTAAGCCTGTAGTTGGATTATGAGTTAATTTATTGACTAGGCGCTCGCTAAATTCATTTAAAACTATTTGTTGGCAGTGTCCGGCAGAAAGTTTTTTCAATGCTCGTTGTAATTCTTTTTGCGCCAGATACTGCATTTGGGTTCGGTAATCACAAATCACTTTTTTCGCTTTGAGTGATCGCTGTTTGTGAATGTAATTATTGAGTTCCTCTTCGATTAATTGCTCGGCGTGTAAGGCTGCTTGTCGCCGTTCCTCCATACCTTTTTTGATCATGTTTTGCAAATCATCAACGTTATACAGATGTACTGGTTCTAACTCACTAATATCTGCTTCGATATCCCGAGGAACAGCTAAATCTAAAAAGAACATAGGGGCGTGATTTCTTTGCGGTAAGGCATGTTCTACTAAATTTTTATTAATGAATGGAATAGGGCAGGTTGTCGCGGTCACAACAACGTCTGCTTGTGGCAAATATTGAGCAAGATTACTGATGGCAATGGCTTTACCGCCAAAGACGTGCGCTAGTTTCTCTGCATTTTCTAGAGTGCGATTTGCAATCATAAATTGGTGCACTCCTTGTTGATGCAGGTATTTAGCAACTAAAGAAGCCGTTTCGCCAGAACCAATTAATAAGACATTTAATGATTTATAATCTGTAAAAAATTGACCAATTAGTTGTGCTGCGGCATAAGCTACAGAAACCGGATTTGTACCTATGCCGCTTTGGGTTCTAATGCGTTTTGAGGCACTAAAAATATATTCAAATGCCGGGCGTAATTGGCTCTTTATTGCGCCTAATTGATTGGCATATTGATAGGCTTGTTTCATTTGGCCAAAAATTTGCGGTTCACCAATCATCATGGAATCTAGGCCACTAGCAACGCGTAATGCATGTTGAATGCCTTGCTGACCTTTATGGATGTATAAATGAGGCGACAGTGATTCAAGTGATAGTCGATGTTCCGTAGCAAGCCAAGGGGCAAGCACGTGCGGATCGTGAGTATCACAGTATATTTCAGTACGGTTACAGGTCGATAAAATAGTTGCTTCGTTCACTTCAGGAAGGCTTAGCAGGCTGTGTAGCAAAGAATCCTGGGTAGCCGGAGATAAAGCGACTTTTTCACGCACGTTTATTGGAGCCGTTTTATGATTGAGCCCGCAAGCAACAAACACCATATATGAATTAGTCTATATTTAAAGTAATCGGGGGATTGTAAACGATTAGGCGCTAAATTTGTAGGGTCTACGAACAATTCTACTGTAATGAATTGTTTGTAGACCCTGGTATTTGACAGAAATTTAGGGAAATTAAAGTACATCTTTATTTAGCCGCTAACATACAGTAGAGAGTTTTTGCACAGAGTGTGTCAACTGATGGGGAGACGGTCATGGATATTATCCTTCAAGGTGAACATAGTGGAGATGAAGCAGCACAAAGCTTAGAACGTGTATTGCAGTTATTTAAAGAGCGTTATCATATTGCCGCATTTCGCGAAATTCATTTAACAGTCACTTTAATCGATGATCAGGGTGATGATGTTGAGTTGGTGGATAGTGAATCAAACCAGGCATATCGCGTGTTTGAGGTGTATCGGCAAGGTTATGAATTGGCGGGTAGACGTAATATGCCGTTGTTGCAATTGGTGGTTGATAATACAAAATGATCCTATAACAATATAGGAATAGTCTGTATTAATATAGAACTGTAGAGGGATTCGGGACGGCATTGTCTTGGATGTGGATTATGGCTTCGCCTAATCTGGGAATGCTGTCCTTGGGAATTTTGCCGTGATAGGAGTGGACTATGTTTTTGGCCATCATTGCCATCATACTTACCTTGCTTTTAGTTGTAGGCATCCATGAAGGTGGTCATGCATTAATAGCACGTTACTTTAAGGTTAAAATTAAAAAAGTTTCTATAGGCTTTGGCAAACCTTTATTACATTGGCAAAGCCGCGGAGGCTGTGAATGGGTCTGGGCCATTTTCCCTTTAGGTGGTTATGTTCAATTAGAAAATACGCGCATTAATCCTGTGTCGCAGTCAGAATATTCAGGATGTTTTGATAAAAAACCTGTCTGGCAACGGATTTTGATTTTATTAGCTGGTGCTGGCGCTAATATTATTACGGCTTGGTTCGCACTGATCCTGGTCTACACGATTGGTTTGAATTATACCGTACCCCAAATTCAATTCGTACAGCCTGGCAGCGTAGCGGCTCAAGCAGGAATCGTTGCGGGGGATCAATTGCGCGCGATCGCCGGCCATGATACGCTATCTTGGAATGATGTGGGTATGCAATTGGTGGTTTTGTGGGGTAAACAAAACGTACCGATGACGGTAAGTCGTAATGGTGGCAAAGAATTAAAAGAAGTAACATTGGATTTAAGTCATGTGCAATTTCGTGGTTTGAAGGCAAATTTATTAACGCGGCTGGGCATGGAGCCTAATTTATCTGCTGCTCATAGCACACTTCGTGCTTCTTCTATTGGTGAGGCCATCCATCAGGCCAATAGAACTATTGTAACTATGTTTTATTTCTTTTTAATCATTTTTAAACAATTATTTTCTGGCGTGATACCCTTTTCTATGTTGCTTGGGCCTTTGAGTGTATTTGCTGTTTCTGTGGCTTCATTAACGCAGGGGATTGTTGTTTTTATGGTTTTTATTGCTACGTTAAGTTTGGCCGTTGCTTTGGTTAATTTATTCCCTATTCCAGGCTTGGATGGCGGGTCGATTGTTTATGCTGTGATCGAGAAAATTCGCGGTAAATCAGTGTCCGTGGCGATGGAACTCTTGTTGCATCGCTTGGTGTTTATTGTATTTTGTATGGTATTGGTTCATTTGTTGATGAATGATTTGCAGCGGATTTAACATTGTTTAGTTTAAACCATTTGCAACACGGTCATTAAATTTCACTTTTAGCGACAGTTCGTGCGCAACACCAAACATCTACTTGCTGTACACCTGCTCTTTTCAGTGTTAAAGCCAATTCATTCGTAGTTGCGCCGGTAGTCAGCAGATCATCAATGAGTGCTACATGTTGATACGGACGTTTTTGGGCACTAAAGGCGTGGCGTAGATTTGTTTGTCTTTGTTCACCATTAAGGCTTGCTTGTGGCACCGTATTAATCCTTTTTTGGCAACAGCTTACATCGCAAGGTATCTGTAATTTTTTGGCTAGAGCTTGAGCTAAAACCGCTGCTTGATTAAAGCCACGTTGTTTTATTCGTTGCGGATGCATTGGTACTGGGATTAAGCATTGCGGTTTGTTGGGTTGTCGTTGTGCTGAGTGCAGGATTAAATGACTTAAAAAAGAAGCCAGATAGAGACCGTTATGGTATTTAAAGCGATGTAATAGAGCGCGTAGCGGTTCTTCGAATTTATAAGCAATGAAGGTGCGATCAAAATAAGGTGGTTTTTTAATGCATCGTCCACAAATCAGATAACCCATATCCGGTAATGGGTAGGCACAATATTGGCAAGCCGGTCCTAATTGTGGCAGGAATGCAATGCACGGTTCACAGACAGCAAGCGTTCCCTTATGAAATTGATTGCAAAGTATGCATATAGAAGGCAAACGCAAACTCTGTGTTACAATCAGCAGTTTATGGCGCACGAGCGTTGGATTCCTTAATTTTTCCTGGTTGTTATGATGACCCTTACAAATGAAATTAGCAAGGCATTTAATCAACATGCCACAGAATATGAACTTGCCGCTAAGGTTCAACAAGAAATAGGCGGGCGTTTATTGGAGCGTCTGCATTATTTGAAGATGTCTCCGCAACGTATTCTTGATTTAGGTTGTGGCCCAGGTTTTTTTTCACGTGAATTGGCGTTGATGTATCCCAAGGCGCAAATTGTTGGTTTAGATCTTGCTAAATCGATGTTAATCCAGGCGCGAAAAAAACACAGCTGGCGGCGTAAATGGTCTTTAGTTGCGGCGGATATGAAGAATCTGCCCTTTGCAACTGGGGCGTTTGATTTAGTTTTTGCCAACCAAGTGATTCATTGGGGGGATTCATTGCCACACGTATTTCGTGAGTTGAATCGGGTAATGCAGGCAAATGGTTGTTTGATGTTTACAACCTTGGGCCCAGATACCTTTAAAGAATTGAAAGATGCGTGGTCAACAGTCAATGCATATGCGCATGTGAATGAATTTCCTGATATGCATGATGTCGGTGATTGCTTAATGTCCGAACATTTTCTTGAGCCCGTAATGGATATGGAATTATTAGCAATTCATTATGAAACCTTGTCTAAATTATTAACGTCCTTAAAGGCTCAAGGGGTAAAAAATATTAATTCAGCGCGTAATCAAGGACTCACTGGCAAAGCATCTTGGAAGCTATTTGAACAAAACTATTCAGGGATGCAAACGGATACGGGGAAATACCCACTTACGTATGAGGTGGTTTATGGTCATGCCTGGAAAGGGGAACAGAGAAAAACAGGCCAAGGCATAGAAACGATGATCCCTATATCGCAGATAACACGACTTAAACGTTAAAAAATTTTAGCTGAGTATTAATTAACGTCAGGAGCAAAATTATCCTACTCAAGACGTGCACTTAGGTTGTAAAAAAATTGCATAAACTTTGTTATTACTCTATTTATTTCTAAGGGCTCTTTATTCGAGCTTGTGTAAAAAATTGAGAAAATAAGCAAGGAGCACATTATGAGGAAAATCGTTTTTCTTTTAATATCAATGGCCATTTTTTCTGTATATGCTGCAGGTGGTGAAATTGGCGAAGAGGGGGCTGGTGCTACAGGAGCAAGTCCAGGCATGAATAATGGTATGGGGACTGGCAATGGGGGCACTATAAATCCTCACCCTGGTTCTAATCCTGGTTTCAATCCAGGCCCTCCCCCAAGCTCTCATCCTGGTCCTAATTCTGGTCCTGGTTTTAATCCTCCTCCTCCACCTCCTGATAATGATGGTATGGGAAATGGTGGGAATACAAATGGTAATATCGGTTCTGATAATGGCGGCGGTAATGGCCCTGCGCATTGAAAAACCACTAAAACTCAGAGTATGTTTTTCTCTGAGTTTTTTTTCTTTAAAAATTAAATAAAGAGGGATTGATTTAGATGCTAATGAGTCTTGAGCAATCCTCTCCTCAGCGAAATTTTATAAAATGGCCGAGTCTCAAGTAAAAAGTGTGCGGCCAGCTCTTGTCATTTTTGTAGAATAAAATTCAAATAAAAAATTAATGAAAGAATACCTGTGTTTTATTAGTGGTCTTAGTGGTCTTAGTGGTCTTAGTGGTCTTAGTGGTTTTATTGTGTTCGAATTGTTTTTTTAAAGTGAAAAATAATTAATTTATGCTATAATTAAATGGTAAAAATCATCAAAAAACGCGCAAAAAAATTCTTCAAAAAAAATAAAAAATATCCGGAATGGCAATTATACATGTGGCCCACCTATAAGGAGATGGATATGCAATTTAATTCTAACACAGGGAATTATTATTCTTTAGAAAAGCCCTTACAAGAGATCATGGCATTGAATATGAGAACATTCGAAAACTTATCTTATATTCATCCTGCTGATTTATTGAGCGCACAAAATCCAGAAGAGTTATTAGAAAAGAATATGGATGTCTTTGTGCAAAATGCTCTTCAGCTGCTCGATTACTGGCAAGATGCTTGTAATATCATGGAGAAATGCTGGTTAATTGTTTCCTATGATATTTTGGAGCAAAATCATCAGGTAATGCAGCAACCATCTCTGTTTAATCTTGACAAGGTCGGCAAAGGTAGTGCTCGTCCTACAGGTGCTAATGAGCGAAAAAAAATGATAAGAGCGTCTCATATTACCGTGGATGAAGTGCAAAAAAACTTAAATGAAAATCCTCGAGAAGATAGGGATTTAATAAAGCATAGAAGAGATCCTCTTCTAAGAGGTAATGGCTCTGAAAAGGCTGAGCGTAAAAATTTTTAATCCGTTTTTAAATCTCCTCACTCTTTGTTGGGGGAGGAGATACTTGTTTTTCGTTCAAGAGGCACTCAAATCCGACCGTTCACAAAAATTTCGACACTCTTTTGTGAGTCTCGGCAAGGAAGAAGAAATACAAATCTTGGCGTGTGTAAAAAAAATCAGATTCCTTGGCTGGTGTATTCTCTTTCATTTTGGTGGTTTAACATCGCCGGTTGTGACTTATTTAATTGAGTCTTCACAAAGCATTCTTGTCTCCAATTTTTATTTGATCTTTAGTGTATTGTTTTGTACTGTTGTTGCTTTGACCATATAAAAAACTATATGTCGAGGCGGATTAATACCTGATGCATCCATTTGCTGAAAATAACTGCATTAATAAAACGTTTAGTCATCTGAGCTTTGAGGATGGGCGAATCGAACATCTTGTGTTTGAAAATTGCCAATTCAAGCAGTGTACGTTTACAGGCGTTACATTTAGTAAAGTGCGTTTTACTGACTGTGATTTTGAATCCTGCAATCTTTCCTTGGTAAAGTTTCCAGGATGTAAGTTTTCAGACGTTGTCTTTAAAAATACCCGACTTGCGGGAATAAATTGGACTGAGATTAGTTGGCCGCAGGTTAAATTAACAAGTCCTCTCTCTTTTTATAGCTGTAACATCAGTCATTCCAGCTTTTATAGTCTGGACCTTGCAGATTTTATTGTCGAAGAATGTAAGGCTCATGATGTTGATTTTAGAGAGTCTAATTTAAGCCATGCCAGTTTTAATGGCTCTGATTTGCTGAATAGTCTATTTTTACACACGAATTTGAAGGCAGCAGATTTTACACAGGCAATAAATTACAGCATTGATCCCAACACGAATACCATTACTCATGCGCGTTTTTCATTTCCAGAGGCCATGGCCTTACTAAATTGCTTCAATATAAAAATTGAGTAACAGGTCAGTCCCCGTTCACCAAGATTTTGATATCCCCCGTGATCTATTACACAATTGCTGCTGAGTGACTAGGAGAAGCCATAATGCAACCCAACCTATCTGCTTAATAATACCAGTCATTTGAGTTATCCATGGGTACATCAAACAGTTTATACCGGAGGGCTTGTATTTGATCGGCATCTTTAGGCTGTTGGTTTGGGGGCGCGCTATATCTTTCCACGGTATCCGGTGCGAAATAAACTGGGGTTGATGTTGCGTTGGCATAACCTGAATAATTTTCAGCACAGCCAATGAGAATAAGTATAACACCACAGAGGCCAATGGATAACGCTGTCTTTTTCATCTAAACTGCCTTAAAATCGGCTTGTGATTGTGCAATTATAGTACAGTTTTGGGCGGATAAATCATATAGTGGCTATTATCAAGCGTTTTATTTAGATCTACGACTAGAAAGCAAGTTGATATGGAAGCTTCCATCGTTCTTGTGCTATACATTTATTGGTTTGAAATATTCATCATAGTTAATAACGGCTTGTTTTGCATCGGACTAAGGGAGGAGCGACATAATGCAAAAACGATTGCTTGGAAAATCGAATTTAGCTGTAGTGCCACTAGCTTTTGGTGGTAATGTTTTTGGTTGGACCGTGGATGAAAACCAATCGCATAAATTATTAGATGCGTTTTTAGACTATGGTTTTAATTTTATTGATACCGCTAATGTCTATTCTGCCTGGGTTCCTGGTCATCGCGGTGGCGAATCAGAAACCATCATTGGCAATTGGTTAAAGGCTACAAATAAACGCGATCGCGTGATTCTTGCGACCAAAGTGGGTCTGCAAATGGGGGATGGTTCCCAAGGCCTTAAAAAAGAATATATTATCCGCGCCGTAGAAGATTCCCTTAAACGGCTACAAACAGATGTTATTGATTTGTATCAATCGCATAAGGATGATGAAAATATGCCCTTAGAGGAAACTTTAGCGGCTTATCAAATCCTGATGCAACAAGGTAAAGTACGCGCCATTGGAGCCTCTAATTATAATGCTGTTCGTCTTAAAAAGGCATTAGAGCTTAGTAAAGAAACAAGTCTTCCTACCTACATCTCATTACAACCCGAATACAATCTTTATGATCGAGCAGGATTTGAAGAGGCATTAGAACCTTTATGCCTAAAATATGGACTTGGGGTGATTAGTTATTATTCATTAGCCAGTGGTTTTTTAACTGGAAAATATCGCTCTAGTGCCGATCTAAGCAAGAGTACTCGAGGCAGTGTCATTGGTAATCGATACTTAAATGGACGTGGGATGTATATTTTATCTGCTCTTGATGAAGTCGCAGCCAGTCATAATTGTGCACCGGCTGCTATAGCTCTTGCGTGGTTACTGCAACGCAAAAGTGTTACTGCCCCCATTGCTAGTGCTACAAAAGTTGAGCAAATTAAAGAGTTTGTTAAGGCACTGGAAATCAAACTTGAGGCAAAACAAGTGAAACGACTTGATGATGCGAGTGCCCCATAGCCTAATCGTACCCAAAGGAAGTTCATATGAGTGATTTAATTACCAAGACGCAGTTATCCGACTCAAAGGATTGTCCTGAATATTCATTAAAACCGGTACAGCAAAAAATTGTGACGCGACAAGCCTTGCTCGGTGAAAAGCTAATGATTAAGCGGGCGTTGCCAACTCGTGAGCGGCGTATGATCGGTGCGTGGTGTTTTCTCGATCATTTCGGGCCATTGGTTTTAAACAATGGTCATGAATTTGATGTGGCGCCGCATCCGCATATTGGATTGCAAACCTTTACGTGGATCATTGAAGGTGAAATCCTCCATTGTGATAGTCTAGGTTCAAAACAGGTGATTAAACCGGGCCAAGTTAATTTAATGACCGCGGGTAAAGGTATTTCCCATTCTGAAGAATCGGTCGATCCTAAGAGTGTCTTACAAGGAGTACAACTATGGATTGCTTTACCAGATACAGTACGTCATATTGAGCCTGATTTTATGCATTATTCTGAGTTACCTGCCGTACATCATGAAGGATTAGCCATCGCTGTAATGGTTGGCGAGCTATTGGGTACCCACGCGCCAACAGCCGTCTATTCGCCCTTAATCGGCTTGGACATTCAGGCTGTTGAGTCTGCAAAAACAACATTGCCATTGAATGAAAAATTTGAATACGGAATTTTACCTTTAACTGGCGATATTCGCGTGGAAGATGTAAGCATTGATAAAAATACCTTACTGTATCTTGGTTGTGGGCGTTCCGAGTTAGTGCTAAACATTCCCAAGCAGGAACGGTTTTTGTTGATAGGTGGTGAACCATTTGCAGAGGAAATTCTTATTTGGTGGAATTTTGTGGCACGCACAAAACAAGAAATCATTACCGCGACTAATGCTTGGAATAACCATACTCATTTTGGTGAAGTTATGGGTTATGTTGGTAAGGCACGTACTCCAGCACCGATAATGTCTTAAACAAGAAGCGCCTATAGTCCTGTGGACAAATTTTTAGTCTGCGCGTCAAGCGAAGCCGAAAACTGCCTTCTTGCTTAAACTAATTAGGGGCGCGCTGAATTATTAGTAACTTTTTTAAGGCTTTGATAATACTGAAGGGCAATTTTTCGGGCGAGGGCATGATCAACCAATGGATAAGGATAGTCTTTACCTAGGGTGATTGCTAGAGTTTGTGGGGGTGCTTCCCAGGGCTTGTGTATCCATTGCCTAGGCACTTGAGATAACTCAGGGATCCATCTTTTAATGTATTCTCCCTGTGGATCAAATTTTTCGCCCTGAAGTGTTGGATTAAAAATACGAAAGTAGGGCGCTGAATCGGCTCCTGTGCCCGCAACCCATTGCCAACTGGCGGAATTATTGGCTAAATCGGCATCGAGTAACGTGTTATAAAACCAGGCTGCCCCTGCGCGCCAATCAATCATCAAATCTTTGATTAAGAATGATGCGACGATCATCCGTACACGATTATGCATGTATCCGGTATGCCACAATTCACGCATGCCAGCATCGACAATGGGGAATCCGGTCATTCCTGTTTGCCAGCATTTTAGGTGTGTCTCATCTTGTTGCCATGGAAAGACATCAAATTCTTGACGAAAATTTTTGTTGGGTAATTCAGGAAAATGATAAAGCAGGTAATAGGCAAATTCACGCCAACCTAATTCTGCAAGAAAATGGTCTGCGGAGCGTAAATCGCAATTGGGTTGTAATTTTGCTTCTTCGATGGCATTCCAGACTTGCCAGGGGCTGATTTCACCAAAGTGAAGATGAGGTGCAAGGCGAGAGGTTGCTGCTTTACTGGGGTGGTTACGTGCTTCTTGGTAACCCTGTAAATGATGAGTGATAAAAAAATTTAGTTTATTCATCGCTCCGTGTTCGCCAGGTTCCCAATACTTAGGGAATTCTATAGCCCAATTAGGTTTTTGGGGTAAAAGGCACCAATCGGCAAGTTGTTCTGATGTACTTGTTGGGGTGGTTGGGCGCTGAGTGATGATGCTTATCGTTGGTTGCGTGGTTTGGCGAATGCATTGTTTCCAATATGGGGTAAATACCTTAAAGTAGCTGCCGCTTTTATTTTTGACGGTCCAGGGTTCATTCAATAAGCTGCCATTAAAACTATGTACTTGTAATCCTTGGGCTCGCAATACCTCCTTAATTTGCGTATCACGCTGAATGCTCTGCGGCTCATAACAGCGATTCCAGTAGATTGCTTCTGTCTTATGGTTTTTGATTAATTCGTGGATTATGGATAAGGCTTGGCCTTGTTTAAGATATAAATCCAAACCCTGCTTTTTTAATTCTTTTTGTAAGGCTAATAAACTATGATGTAGCCACCAGCGCTGGGCGGCGCCCAGTGATTCTTGAGAATAAATATACAGTGGAATAATGTACTGATGGTGGTTGCATGCTTCTGTAAGTGCCGGATTGTCATTACAGCGTAAGTCTTGTCGAAACCATACGATTGCTGTGGACAATGGACACTCCTAAAAAGGTGTTAGCGCAAATTACTACGCTCTTGTAATTTCCTGGTTAAGTCGAGTAATGCATCAGCTTTTTGTGCAAATAATTTTAATGCATCGCTGGCAATTTGATAATGTTTTACTATTTCCGCTTCCAACTTATCCTGGGAATAGAGGGTCGCAAAGGTGGTTTTTTGATTTGCTAAATCTGAAGACCGACCTTTCCCTAAAAGTTCGGTTGGGGCATAGTGATCCAAATAATCATCTTGCATTTGAAAAACCAGGCCAATGTGACTGGCATAGGTTCTTAGGGCCGCTTTAGCTGGTTCGGGGACGGTCTCTTTTGCTGCTAAAACCATTTCAATACACGCAGAAATCAGGCGTCCGGTTTTTAGATGATGAATTTCACGCAGTTGCTCTTCTGAAATGGATGATTTGGCTAATTCTGATAAGTCCAGGCTTTGCCCACTGACCATGCCACTGATGCCACTGGCTTTGACCAGTTCCTGAGTAATGGCAATAACTTGTGCAGGGTGCACTAGAGAGGATAAATGGGTTAACAACACCTCAATAGCTAAAGCTTGCATGCCATCACCGACTAAAATAGCTGTTGCCTCATCAAATGCTTTATGACAACTGGGTTTGCCACGCCTTAGATCATCATCATCCATTGCCGGTAGATCGTCATGAATTAGCGAATAGCAATGGGTTAATTCCACTGCAGCAGCAATGACATCTAAAACTTGCGGGTCAAGATCAATGAGATGGCCGGTTAAGTAGACTAAAATCGGCCTGATTCTTTTGCCGCCGGGAAACAAAGAGTAACTCATGGCCGAATGAATTTGTTGCGCCGGCACAGATGAATCATTAATGATTTGTTCAAGAACATGTTCATGGCGTTTTGTGTAGGTATTAATCACTTAATTTTTCATCCGGGGTGAGTTCTGCAGTGGATTGGGCTGCAGTTAAGGTTTCTATTTTTTGTTCTGCTTGTTGTAATACATCCTGACAACGTCTGGCCAAACCAATGCCTTTCTCAAATTGCTTCAGCGAGTCTTCCAAGGTTAATTCCCCTTTTTCCAATTGCCGAACAATTTCTTCCAGTTCCTTTATAGACTGCTCAAAATGGATGCCTTTACTCATAGACGTTGTCCTGATTGTGCAAAATTCACTGATTATACTGGGTTGCTTTCAGGATTCAATGGGGTAGGCTTGTGAACGTCGTGCTCTGCTTGAGAAAGTTTTAGCTGCGGCCACTTTTTAGATGGCCGGCTTTCCGTTATTATGCGGTCACAAAATCGAATGGATTACTCAAGGTCAGCAACTATGAAAAAAAAAACTCAATTTGTCTGCAATCAATGCGCCGCAGTGTTTAAACAGTGGGCTGGGCAATGCACGCAATGTGGGGCTTGGAATTCAGTTGTCGAAGAAGGTGTTGTCCCGGCCAGTCGTAATGCGCGTGGTGGTGCTTCTTGGGTGAATCAACGTTCGGTAATTACTGCGGTAGAAGACGTGGTGATGGATAAGGAAATACGCATGGATTGTGGTTTATCCGAATTAAATCGGGTTTTAGGCGGGGGCCTGGTCTATGGTTCTGTGGTATTAATCGGTGGCGATCCAGGCATAGGTAAATCCACTTTATTATTGCAAACCCTTGCCAATCTTTCTCTTCGCGAAACTGTTTTATACGTTACCGGTGAAGAATCATTACAACAAGTCGCGATGCGTGCCAAGCGTTTAGGCCTTCCCTTAGCTGGTTTACGGCTGTTGGCAGAAACTCAGGTTGAGGCTATTCTTGCCCAAGTACAAAAGGAACATCCTAAGATCATTGTCATCGATTCCATTCAAACTATTTTTACCGAAAGCATCAGCTCTGCTCCTGGAGGCGTGAGTCAAGTCCGTGAATCTGCCGCGCAATTAGTTCGGTTTGCCAAAATGACACAGACGGCCGTATTTTTGGTAGGGCATGTGACGAAAGAGGGCGCTTTAGCCGGTCCGCGTGTTTTAGAACACATGGTGGATAGTGTGTTGTATTTCGAAGGTCAAAGTGATAGTCGCTTTCGCGTCATTCGCGCCATTAAAAATCGTTTTGGAGCGGTGAATGAGTTGGGCGTTTTTGCGATGACGGATAAAGGCTTAAAAGAAGTGGCTAATCCTTCGGCAATTTTTTTATCACGCCAGCCAGAACCTACACCAGGAAGCGCAGTAATGGTCACCTGGGAAGGTTCGCGTCCGATGTTGGTTGAAGTACAGGCGCTGGTAGATGAGGCTCATGGACAGCAATCCAAGCGGGTTACCGTTGGTTTAGAACATAATCGTTTAGCCATCTTGCTTGCTGTTTTACATCGTCACGGTGGCATTGCTACGTATGACCAGGACATTTTTATTAATGTGGTTGGTGGCGTAAAAGTTACCGAAACAGGATCGGATTTGGCTTTACTGGCTGCGGTGGTGTCTAGTTTACGTAATCGAGTTTTTGATAGTGAAACCATTATTTTTGGTGAAGTAGGATTAGCTGGCGAAATCAGACCCGTACAAAGTGGACAGGAACGTTTAAAAGAAGCAGCCAAACATGGATTTAAACGCGCGATCGTTCCCTTTGCCAATGCACCAAAACAGCAGGGCTCGGCAATGGTAATCGAACCTGTAAAATATTTACATGAGGTTTTAGAAAAGATGTGATTGGAACACTAAATATTTATAAATGGACGTTGAGCTGTTAAGTCCAGCAATCACTTTTTATAATATGTTCTATGCTTATAGGGACGAATGAGAGAATAGCTGCTCATTCGCCATTTCCTTTAAATTGAGTTGATATATGGACATAACCCCTTTTTTTAAATTAATGGTTGATAAAGGTGCTTCGGATCTTTTTTTTAGCGTTGGTGCGCCGCCCAATATTAAAATTGAAGGCGTGATTGCGCCTGTAGGGAAATCACCACTTAAATCGCAGCAAATGGCGGAAATTGCGTTATCTTTGCTGAACGATGAGCAACGCAAAGAGTTTGAGTCGACAATGGAGCTTAATATGGCTTTGTCACTGAATGGCGTAGGGCGTTTTCGCATTAACCTGTTTCGACAACGCGGCGATGTCTCCATGGTTGCGCGTTATATTAAGAGTGATATTCCTTCGATTGAACAATTAAATTTACCGCTTATTTTACAGTCTATTGTGATGGAGTTACGTGGTTTGGTTTTGGTTGTAGGGGCTACGGGTTCCGGTAAATCCACGGCTTTAGCGGCGATGATTGATTATCGAAACCAGCATCATCGCGGGCATATTTTAACCATTGAAGATCCCATCGAGTATATTCATTTACATAAAAAATCAATAGTCGATCAGCGTGAAGTGGGTATTGATACGTTAACTTATGATAATGCATTGAAAAATGCGATGCGTGAAGCGCCTGATGTTATTTTAATTGGTGAAATTCGTGAGCGTAGTTCCATGAAGCATGCGATTGCTTATGCGGAAACAGGCCATTTATGCATTTCCACCTTACATGCAAATAATGCAAGTCAGGCTTTAGATCGCATCATCAATTTTTTCTCAGAAGATGCGCGGCGACAAATACTTATGGATTTATCGCTTAATTTACGTGCGATTATTTCTTTGCGCTTGGTTCCTGGTATGGAAAAGCAGCGCATAGCTGCAGTTGAGATTTTACTCAACACACCTTATGTTGCTGATTTAATTGAAAAAGGGAAACTAGATGAAATTAAGGACGTTATGGCGCGCAGTACAGAGCAAGGAATGCAAACTTTTGATCAGGCTTTATTAAAACTTTATCAATGTGGCGCAATTTCCAAGGAAAATGCGATTAAATTTGCTGACTCAAGAAATAATGTTGGTTTGCAAATTCGCCTTAATGCCGAAGGAGGCTTAGAGACTCCCGATGATAATTTAACAATTGAATCAGATGAGTTGGATAAGTAATTAGGGCTGTTGACATTTCTACTCGACTTTAGCCATTTAATCAGCTAAAGAGAGCAGATAAATCAAAGCGTTAATCTTATAATCAGTATATTTATCAAAATCAGGTTGATTTTCAGACTTTGAAAAATACCTTTTTGCTCGAAAGTGGTTTTTAAAGGCATGCTGGGAACCTAATCCCGCCGCGGTTTATGCTGCGGGATTATTTAACAGGGCTAAAAATTCATATTTAGAGCGTTCTGAATATCGTCCGATTTTTGGAATGGTTGCATCAACTCTTTTTTGAGCAGATTGCAATCCTTTGTTCTTATTTTACATAAGTGGCGAATTGCATCCAAATCCGATGAGACCAACCCTCCCATTTTCGGGCACCAGCTTCGCTCCCAACCCCCGCGAAGAATTCCAAAATTCGTGCCTAGTCCAACCAACTTCGAATCCCAGTCCTCATCCTTATTAGTAATGGAACTATAAATTTTTAGGCTTCTATTAAGTTCTTTGTTATTGAATTCTGGTGTTGGGTAAAATGGCTAAAGTCGAGTTTTACTATCTTGGCCAAAATAGGCCAATTTTGGTTCAAGCGAGTGAAATATCAGCAGTCCTGCCATTGAAGCATTGTTTTTTTTTTAAATTGTGTTAAAATTGAGCACACAATATCTTTGTGAAGGTATTTCAGTGGTTGCTTTTTATAACATTAGTGATATTACTTTAGGTGCTCCTTCGCATTCAGGGCATGAGGCCTATCTCGGGGCGATTTATAATCCACTCAAGCAAAAAATTGTATATAAGAAAAATAAATACGGCATTCCCTCTTTTTCGCGCTTAGAAATATCCTTTAGCCAATTAGCCAAATTATTTTTATCTCCTGATTTAACCCCAGATCAATATTTGGTTCTGGATGAGAAATATAATGTGGTTGGGGTTGCGGCGCAGCATCTTTGTTATAGTATTGACAATAAAGAAAGTTTAGATCAACCGTTTTATGCTTTAAATGATCCCTTGCAAGGATTTAACACGACTGCACTTAATCTTACAGATTCTGCACAAATTCCAATTTATTTTTTAGATAAATTACCTCAAGGTTATTTTGCTACATTAAGCGATGCAGAGAAAAAAGGTCAATTAAGCATTGATTATGAGGCCTTAGCCAGCATCCTGGCTACTTCGTACACGATGGAAGAAGACGACTTACATAAAGGAAACTTTGGTTTCTATATGGTCAAAAAAAATGGGAAGCCCCACGTAGTATTTTTTAAAATTGATCATGACTTAATGTTTGTCGACAGCATTATGGGTTTTCATACCCGCAGACCATTCCATTTATTTCATGGCCCTAGCGCTTTTGACATTATTGCTGAGGATTTACTCTCTTTTCCGAACTTAAAATACTCAGCCAATTCTTATTGGCCAACAAAATTTGGTTATGTTGCTAACCCATTTGATAGTAAGGAATATCATAGTTTCAGCGAAAATGCTGCTTTTGCTGCTTTAGCGGGTAATCCTGCGTTTATAAAAGCGAAGTGGATGACTTTTTATAAACATATTTTAATTCCAACCGAATTAATTGAATGCACTTTGCGCGACAGCGCCAATATTGAAAACGATATTGATCGAGCACATATTG
The DNA here is from genome assembly GCA_963844185.1 of uncultured Gammaproteobacteria bacterium. Classification (GTDB taxonomy): domain Bacteria; phylum Pseudomonadota; class Gammaproteobacteria; order Legionellales; family Legionellaceae; genus Legionella. Next base: position 316,708 of record CAWJMX010000002.1, on the reverse strand, counting down.
CCTTATTGACGCAGGCAATGGTTGCGCGACTGGCTGCATTACGTGCAGTGCTGTTTTCTGTAAAAGAGTTTCGTGAGTTTGTCGTTGGCTTAGATGCTCGAGAACATGAAGCCTTATTGCGTGAAATAATTCCGCTAAATCATCCTTTAGAGCAGCAAATAAAAACATCTGTTGCTGACTTTAACAGATTGTGTACGTCTGCTAATGGATTTGTTGCAGGTGATACGCCTTTGCATATGGCAATCAAACTTGGTGAGTACCGTTATGAAGAAACCACGCGGATGTTCGGTCATTTTATTAATACCCCTAATAGTGCCGGCCAAACTCCTTTAGATCTTGCCATGGAACAGACCCCTACGTTAACGGTTGCTGAGTATGATATTCGCACAGACAAATATGTCCTCATGCAACATTTGTTAGAAAAAGGGGCGTATAAAACAGATCGTTTTAAACAGGCCAATATGGATGAGGAAATTAAGAATCATCAATTTATAAATCCTTACCTGCCCAGAATAAAACCAACACTTTCATTTGCGAATTTTAAAAATGTTTTACGCGATATTGGCGAAGATCATCGGTTTTGTCTGAAATATAAAAAGAATTTAGCGATTGGGTGCATCAACCACTGGATCGAGCTGCGCCAATCTCATCCTTATTTCAAATACGAATTAAAAAAACTGCAGCAGGATATCAATGGGAAATCACCCGAGATTGAGTGTGCGGGCGTAAAATACATCCGTCAATTGCGTAGTAAACTATGGCTTATTCGCCAATTACGGGGTTTGTATGGCCAGACGTCAACGCAATCCGAAATAAATCATATTATAGATAAAGCTATGGAGCCTTTCCTGGCTAAAGAAGACAAAACGTTTACCTTCTTTAGCAGGATTAGAGAACAACGATTAGATTTTGATGAACATGATTATCAGCCGGTACTCTAAAAGCGAACTTGAACATAGACTTTTGCTTCCTTTCTATCAATGGGTTTGCATTTCTCCTAAACGGAAAGGGTAATCATGGCGGCAACGGGCATAGGCGGGGCCTATTTTGGCAGGGTTATTATAGAAGGCGTAATGGGTGGCGTTGTACTGGCAGCAAGGCACAGAACTGATGAAGCAACCGCGTTTACCATTCCACACATAACCACGGGGTGTTAGTTCTAATGTTCTGCCGTCATAACAAATATAACGTGGTTGCGAAGGGGTGTTGCCGACGATGCATCCTTGCGCATAGACGAAATTTACCATTACTAATAGTCCAAATAGAATAGTTCTCATGTATTAAGCCTTAAACTTGCTATAATTACTATAAACTAGTCCATATTACCCCATCTCTTCAAGAGCGATGGGATATTAAATTACGAAATTTAAGGTTAAATTAATAATTTAAGTTTAAAATAAACCCATAATGATTTTTGGAGTTTGAATATGTCTAAAAATGCTGCCTTATTAGCGAAAATAAATGACACAACATTCTGGACTGGTAAAAGTGCTGAAGATACAACTAAGTTGCAAAATGCTTTAGATGCATTATTACAGGCGAATCCCGAGGATGAGCAAGAATTTCAAGCCGCAATCGAGAGTCACGAGTCTACATGGGGCATATTTGAAGAGCAACCGGCAGAGGGGGTAACTGCATCTAACTTGGGCTGGTTTCTTAGTTTTTTTGGAGCCTTGTTTTCGGTTATGGGTTTGTGGAAAAAGCCTGATAAAGAGCCCTTAGCGGAAGATTTAGATGAAGATTTAGATGAAGATTTAGATGAAGAGGAAGAGAATCCTTCTGCTCTTGCTATCCAGCAGGCAGTAGTTGCCCAACGAGTGAAACTTAGTTTAAATAAAACAAATGACCAAGAAATATTGCTGAAGATTTTAAAATATAATGAGGATGAGTGTAGGGCTTATTTAGCAGAAAAAGTAGAGTCGAGTATTACTAAAGCTTATGGTTGGAAACAGACAACCTCACCGGCTCCTCTAATTGATGGTACTCAGCTAGATAATATTAATGATTCTAAAGAAGTTTTGACTGATGAGTACATTAATAACGATATTAAAAAAATGGCAGCAGCCCGGTGGGTTTTACAAGTTGTTGATAATGCGAGCCTTGAGGTATTAACTAAATTAGATACGGCTAAACAAGAGAGCAATCTTGGCGTTTTTTGCGAAGCGGTAAAAGAATTAGGTTTCCCAGAAAAGGCGCTTAGTTTTATTGATGTGGATACTGTCTATGCTGTGGCGGGAACTAAAATTCAAGAGCGTAGAACGGCATTACAAGAAGAACGCACTGAATTTGAAGCGGTTAAGAAACAAGAAGCTGAGCAGTGGGTTTTAGATAATGTTGATAATGCGAGTCTTGATGTATTAAATAAGTTAGACACGGCCAAAAACGCCAATGATGAGAACGCTTTTCGTAACGCTGTAAATGAATTAGGTTTCACAGGCGATAGCAATTTTATTGATATGGATACTGTCTATGTTGTGGCAGGAACTAAAATTCAAGAGCGTAGAACGGTATTACAAGAAGAACGCACTAAATTTGAAGCGGTTAAGAAACAAGAAGCTGAGCAGTGGGTTGTAGATAATGTTGATAATGCGAGTCTTGATGTATTAAATAAATTAGACACGGCCAAAAATGCCAATGATGAGAACGCTTTTCGCAACGCTGTAAATGAATTAGGTTTCACAGGCGATAGCAATTTTATTGATATGGATACTGTCTATGTTGTGGCAGGAACTAAAATTCAAGAGCGTAGAACGGCATTACAAGAAGAACGCACTAAATTTGAAGCGGCTAAGAAACAAGAAGCTGAGCAGTGGGTTGTAGATAATGTTGATAATGCGAGTCTTGAGGTATTAAATAAGTTAGACCTGGCCAAAAATGCCAATGATGAGAACGCTTTTCGCAACGCTGTAAATGAATTAGGTTTCACAGGCGATAGCAATTTTATTGATATGGATACTGTCTATGTTGTGGCAGGAACTAAAATTCAAGAGCGTAGAACGGCATTACAAGAAGAACGTACTAAATTTGAAGCGGCTAAGAAACAAGAAGCTGAGCAGTGGGTTGTAGATAATGTTGATAATGCGAGTCTTGAGGTATTAAATAAGTTAGACCTGGCCAAAAAAGCCAATGATGAGAACGCTTTTCGCAATGCCGTAAAAGAATTAGGTTTTACAGGCGATAGCAATTTGATTGATATGGATACTGTCTATGGCTTAACAGAAACCAAAATTCAAGAACGTAGAGGTATATTACAAGTGCAAAGCGATCTATTAATGGCCCAAGAAGCCATGATCACCTATGAGAATTATATTGCAGAGTTAAGTGATGATGAGGTTTTTGCACAAGGTAACGCTCTGTTGGATAAGGAAGGCGAGCCATTTCGCGCGGCTTTGGTGGCAAAAGACAATCGCGATAAATTGACAGTGGATAATCTTACTGCTCTTAGAGAAAAGCTGGGGGCGCGCTATTTAAATGTTGCTTTGGCAAGGGATAATTATTCTCGGCTTCTTCCCGCCATGCAAAAAGAGGAACTTGCCGAATTTAATGCAGAATTAGGCAAGCTTTTTCCTGGGCATACTTATATTGCTCAAGTGGTTACCACTCCGGAACAAATGGCCACACTTAAACACATTATAGCGGCGCATGCTGTCCCTAATTTGCATCAAGCAATCAATAACGTGATTAAGTCGGTTGTTGGTACCAATGCTTTTGCCAGAGAAATAGCACAACTTAAAGCCTTTGATCAGAAAGAAGGTATGACGCTACAGCAGTTTACAGCGGAATTAGCTAAAATTGTCGGCGAGGAAGAAAAGGCTGCTTTGTCTTATCTTACTAAAAATGACATGCTTGAGTTGCAAGGCACTGCACGCATGCGTCGTTTGGACGTTCAGATTGGCATGTATTCGATTTATGGAGTGAATAGACATTCGCAACTTCGTGAGGCGTTTAGGACGCTTAGTGTTGGGATGCAACGTGATTTCTTAGATCGTAGTGCTGATCATAAGAATAATCCTGATTTACGCCATATACTGCGTTCTACCGAATTGAGTGTACTTGAGAAATATCTGCATGTCGCGGATGAGCTGTTACAGGAAATAAAGAATGAAAATATAAATAATCAATTCGTGAAAAGTATTCATAATTCTCAAGTTATTAAGTGCCTTCTTAGTATTTCACCACCAATTATTCTCGATGCAAGCAAAGTGGCGAACATCAATAAGAATTTTATAGGTGTGGCCTCGTTTGATAATGGCATAGATAACAGTAAATACATCGCTTTGGTTCACTCCATTAAAATTCAGGCATCTATATCAGAAGCACAGAAGGGACCTTTTTATCTGGCTTTTGGACTTGAAGAAGATGGTTCCGCTGTTAAGGATGTAACGATAAAAAATAACATTGAGGAGCAACATAAGCGTAACCTTAACCTATTGAAGATAGCTGCTAAGACTGCTGATAAGCAGATAATCAGCCCCAAACTTATTAGCTTTTTATTAAGAGTCAATAAAGGTGATGGGAGCGTGGCTCATCTGAATATGCAGACTGAAAGTGATATCCAGGAAAAAATTCAGATGGCATTTAGGGAAAGTCGCTCAGCCAAGGGTTTTATTGATTTGTATATACGCTCTGAACTGGTGGATAATAGTTTGACTGCAGAGCAAATGCAATATAAAGAGGAATTGACACGAGAACTCATACCTGAATTATATCGCGAAATCAAAAATGATATTCGGAGCCAAACATTTAAAACAGCTCCTGAGTTAATAAATAAAGAACTAAGTGAGGCAGAAAAGGATCTGGCTGGATTCAAACGCAATCATAAGCAGATAGGCAAGTATGCGAAAAGTGTCGACTACATTCCTAAAATGAATGACTTTCAAATATATAATCCTGAGTTTCAAAGCGAGCCAAAACTTAAGACGATTAAATATAAAGCGATTTTAGCGGAGTGTGATGTTAATAGAGAGCAGTTGTTGCATGACCGTCGCAGGCTCCAGGATTATTTGGACAGTATCCCGGTGCCTGCAAAAAGTACTAGCGCCGCGCAACAGGAGCTGAAAGCCCGAATCGAAGAATTACATAGTGGTATCCAAGCACAAATAGACGATATTGAAAAGCAGGTCGCTTTTTTTGCTCAAGCAAAAGATAAAATAAAGAATGCGATTTTACCGTCCCTGAATAGGGAGCATTCTAAACAATGGACTTATAATCCACATACAGTGGTTACTTATCTTGTTGATCGAGAGCAAGAAAAATTAGAAGCAAGACGCATGGAAACTGCCTCCAAGGAGGCTCTTGAGATAGAACAATCTGGGGATGATAATCCACAAGATGATAAACAAGAACGCGTTGCAAGGTTTGTCTTTGAAAACCAACCCAATGCAAATCAAGTCCGTTGCTTTGATGTGACTCATACCGTAACGAATCCGAATTCACAGGCGGAAATTAAGATCCAAGGCCGCTTTATTTACGATAAATCCGCTAATGAGGCAGGAAAGAGCAATAAATCAGAGCCTGGAAAATATATTGTCCGTCAGTTCCCTACAGCTAAACCTGGAGATGGTATATCTCCAGAAGCACTGGATGCTGCCAGAGTGAATTTTGCGATGGCTATGGCAACCCAAGTTCTAGCCGGTATGGATGGTCCTCCTACGCGGGAGAATCCTATTCGCTTGCGTAAGGGAAGTCCAGAGGAGTTGCAATATTTATGGACGGCCTTTGCCATTCTAGGTGAAAAAGTTCCGAAAATGAAATTTGGTACGGATGCGATTTTTGTGGCTTCATCTAAGTTTGATCCCGCCACTCAAAAAGGCTTTTGGAATTATACTGGTAATTCCCTTTATAAAACGTCATTTGCAAAGAATAATGAAGTAGTAAAAGAGTTTATTGATGATGCTCGTGAATACGTATCTGAGCGCCACGACAAAAAGGGTGTTAAAAGTAGAGAAAAAAGTGGCGAAAAAGCTACTGAGTTCTTTAAGAAGCAACTCAACGCAACTCGAGTGGAAACCGAGGAGCGGCAGAAAGAAGAAGGTCTTGCCAAGGAACTGCCTGAATTGCCTTCTGTTGCTCCTCCTACTAGCAGATAATTATAAATAATAAGGGGTAAGCAATTGAATTTGAATCAATTGGCTGTAGGTGTCTTTGACTCAGGGATGGGTGGCTTGACGGTGCTGCGTGCATTAAAAGAAAGCTTGCCGCAAGAATCATTTATTTACTTAGGTGATACAGCACGTTTACCTTATGGTACTAAAAGTCCTGATACCGTAAAACAGTATGCCATGCAAATGGCGAAATTGTTGGTCGAGCGTCATATTAAGGCTTTAGTTATTGCTTGTAATACGGCAACTACCGCAGCATTACCCTATTTGCAATCCATGTTACCGGATATGCCTGTCCTTGGCGTGGTTATTCCCGGTGCAAGTGCAGCCGTTGCCGCAACAAAAAATCAACGGGTCGCTGTTTTAGCTACGGAAACAACCATTGCTTCTAAAGCTTATCAAGAACTAATTGTGCATCATTTACCGCAAGCGGTAATTAGTACTCGCGCCTGCAGTGTTTTAGTTGCATTGGCGGAAGAGGGAATGATTAATAACCAGGTAGCGCGTGAAGCATTAAAGCATTATTTAGATGGTTTTAATGACGAGGACACGTTTTTACTGGGATGCACGCATTTTCCTGTATTTAAGTCGTTGTTAGTTGATTTGTTACCCGAAGGAGTAGCTGTCGTTGATTCTGCTCATGCAACTGCTAATTCATTATATTCCTTATTGCAGAAGCAAAATTTGCTTAATGACGAGGTGTTGGGAAATGGTTCGGTAAATTATTTGGTGACGGATTCAATCAAGCGTTTTCAGGCTGTAGGCGAGATATTTTTAGGGGAAACGTTGGCGGTTGGTGATATTGAATTAGTCGACGTTCGCTAGGGTCTATTGTTTAGGCTAGTAAATGGTTAATCGCTTCGGGTTATTACTAGATTTCTTGGCGCACCCTAATTAACTGCGTTTTGGTGTGCACAACCTTGATGCGTTCAGGTGACGCATTTTCATGTTCAAGTAAGACCGTTTTTTCGAGTTCACCTAATATGGTAATGGCTCGTTCATATTTTTTTGTATCTGTTCAATATAACTTTTTATGAAGTAAAACCCAGGAGTCAATTCAATGAAGAATGAGTTATTCTTCCTTGGGTGGGCGGCTCATTAAATTATTAACGGCCTCTTTTGCACTGATTTTCCCTTGTAATAGTGCATTGATTTGCTCGCAAATAGGCATTTCAACGTGAGCTTGCTTGGCTAAGGTACATACTTGTGCAGCATTGCCTTTTCCTTCAACAACTTGACCAATTTGTTTCTCCGCTTCATTTATACTCACATTTTGACCTAAAAGCAGGCCAAAACGGCGGTTGCGTGATTGATCATCAGTACAGGTAAGTACTAAATCACCCACACCAGCTAAGCCGAGAAAGGTATCCGCCTGTGCACCGAGACTCAATCCCAAGCGGCTCATTTCGGCTAAGCCACGGGTGATTAGGGCGGCTTTGGCATTGGCACCATAACCGAGACCATCGCTGATGCCACAACCAATAGCTAAGACATTTTTGACGGCGCCACAGATTTGTACTCCGGTGAGATCATCACTGAAGTAGACACGAATATTACTGTGATGGAGTAATTGCTGAATGTTTTTTTGGTAGTTTAAATTGTTACTTGCCAGGGTTAGGGCGGTAGGTAAAAAACGCGCGACTTCTTTGGCAAATGAAGGACCGGTAATCATAGCCACTGGAAACGAGGGACCAAAACGTTGCGCCACTAAGTCACTTAATAACAGGTGACTGTCTGGATCGATTCCTTTAGTAATCCACGCCAGACCTTGCAATGGTTCTTTGATGTTGGCAAGAAGGCCTGCAAATGCATGGGAGGGGACGGCAATAAGAACATAATCTGCTTCGCGTAGGCATTGATTTAAATCACCTGTAGGGATTAATGTCTCAGGAAATTTAATCTCTGGCAAATAGCGTGGATTTGTTTTTGTTTCTGCCATAAGGGCAACGTGCTGTGGGTTATGTGCCCACAGCAATACACGATGCCCTATTTGGGACAGATGAATTGCAACAGCGGTGCCCCAAGAGCCGGCACCTAATATGGCAATGGTTTTTTTATTCATCGTTTAGTGAGTAATCGCTTCTTCTGTAGTTTGTGTCTCTTTTTGCTTTTCTGCAAGTTGTTGCATGTATAAAGCATCAAAATTAATCGGAGCCAATACTAATTGTGGGAAGCTGCCACGAATTACTTGCGATGTAATCGCTTCACGTGCATAGGGGAAGAGAATACTTGGGCAGAAGCTATTTAATAGATGGTCTAATTGACTGTCTGGAGCACCTTGGATGGTGAATATACCGGCCTGTTTTACTTCAACTAGGAATGCAACAGTTTTTTGGTTATTAACTGTAGCAGTTACGGTTAATATTACTTCATAAACACCGGCTTCTAATTGAGTACTGGTTGTATTCAGATCGAGTGTCAGTTCTGGTTCCCATTGTTGTTGGAATACAGCGGGTGTATTTGGCGTTTCATAAGATAAATCTTTAACATAGACCCGTTGGATCATAAATTGAGTGTCATTGTTTTGTTGTTCTTGGTTTGCTTGTTCTGCCATGATATTCCTATCCTCTTAGTAATTGGTCTAATTTTCCCTGGGCCTCCAGGGCATATAAATCATCGCAGCCACCGACGTGATGACCATTAATGAAAATTTGTGGCACGGTGTGCCTGCCGCTTTTGGCGATCATTTCCTCACGTAGTTCGGGTTGTAAATCAATACGAATCTCCGTAAATGAAACTTTTTTTTGCGTCAATAATTCTTTTGCTTTCACACAATAAGGGCAGTAATCCTTAGTGTATATGATGATGTCAGGCATCTTTATTTCCCTTTAACCAACGGTAAATCTGCGTTTTTCCATGCCTCAATACCACCGGCAAGGACTAAAGGCTGATAGCCTTGGGTTTTGATTTTGTTGGCAAAAGCAGGTGTTTGCAAGCCACGGGCGCAGACTAAAATAATGGGTTTATTTTTGTATTTTTCCATTTTTTGTTGTTCAAAGTCTTCATTTTGGGCATTAACAGAATCAATGATGTGACCTTTTTTAAAGCTTTCTTTATCGCGTAAGTCGATAACTAGCGCATTTTCATTGTTGATCAAATCAACTGCTGCTTGTGGAGAGAGCGCTTTGGCTTTCTTTTTCTGGGTGAATAATTCATTTAAGAATGTTAAAAATAAAACTACGATGAGGAGAAGCCATAGTGGCCAGTGGTTTATGATAAATTGACCTAAGTGTTCCATAGTGAGCTCTTGATGTTTTGATAATGATGCGAATTATCCTCAGAAAGGTGGGTTAACGCAAGTGATGGTAGGGTAAAAAACTAGACTCTCTCGCGGTCTCTATTTCTTTTCAGTAAAACATAGACCGCTCCAGTCCCTCCATCCTTAGGTAAGGCGCTATGAAATGCCAAAACATTCTCGAACTGGGGTAGCCAGCGATTAACCAAGTTTTTGATCATCGGTGGCGCACCTTCATGACCGCCTTTTCCATGAATAATTAGTAAACTGCGTTTATTATTCTCTGCTGCAACATGAATAAACTGGCAGAGGGCATCACGTGCTTTTTCACTCTTTAACCCATGTAAATCTAAACGACTTTCCCAATGAATCTGGCCATTTCTTAAGGCTTTAAAGCGTTGATTTGTCAGGCCGGGTTGTGCATAGGATAATATGGTTTGAGAAAGAACCGTATCTTTTATAACATCGGATAAATAATAGTCGATTTTTTCTTCCACTAGCGGAATATTAATTCTTTTCGGTGGTATTGCAGGCTTAGGGGGCGTTGTTTTAACCCGTTTTGTTTTTTCATTTAATGGTTTGACCGAGCGCATGTGCGCATGAAATAAAGCTTTGTCCTCATCGGACATAAAATCATCAACCATTTTTATAAGAATTTAAGAGTTATGCTGGAAGTATAACCCAGGTTATAGAAAGCAGGACAGCTTTCTGATATAAGGTATGATCATAATTTTTTTTCATACTAGGGTCTGTTGACATCCCAATAAAATGGAGTGGTAATGAGCAATTATATACTTAAAGAAACGGAAGAATTATCCACGGTGCTGGATTTTTTACGTTTTAGTTTATCTTGTGCTATTAATGCGCATTTGTATTACGGTCATGGTACTGATAATGCTTGGGATGACATGCGCTCCTTAATTTTAAGAAGCTTATCTTTACCCTATGATCTTGATCCGCATTTATTGAACGGACGTTTAACGACGAGTGAAAAAAAGCATTTATGCCAACAACTGGAAAAACGCATTAACCAACGTGTACCCGTACCTTATTTAATTAAAGAAGCTTTTTTCTGTGATTTGCCTTTTTATGTGGATGAACGCGTGCTTATTCCTCGTTCACCAATAGCTGAATTAATTAAAGAGCAATTTTCTCCCTGGATTGATGCTGACAACGTGCATCGTGTCTTGGATTTATGTACTGGCAGTGGCTGTATTGCTATTGCTTGTTGTTATGCTTTTCCGGATGCGCATGTGGATGCAGTTGATATTTCCAGTGAAGCACTTGCAGTAGCTGCAATTAATCGCGAAGAATTAGGCGTTGAGGAGCAACTTACGCTGATTGACTCGGATTGTTTCGCTAATGTACCCAAGGTCCGCTATGATTTAATTGTCAGTAATCCGCCTTATGTCGGCAAGGAAGAAATGCAGACATTGCCAGATGAGTTTCGTCATGAGCCTGTATTGGCTTTAGAAACCAGTAATAATGGCTTGGCCATTGTTGAAACGATTCTTAAAGAGGCACCTGCTTACCTTAGTGAGCAGGGAATTTTAGTGGTTGAAGTAGGCAATAGCGAAGAAGCGTTAAGCGATGCTTATCCACACGTGCCATTTACTTGGTTGGAAATGAGTCATGGTGGCCAGGGCGTGTTTTTATTAACTAAACAACAACTGGACGAATATTTTAATGTCCGGTAATACCTTTGGCACTTTATTTACCGTAACGACCTTTGGTGAAAGCCACGGCCCGGCCATTGGTTGTGTGGTTGATGGTTGCCCACCTGGATTGTTGTTAGGTGAAGAGGATATTCAGCCGTTTTTAGATAAACGCAAACCAGGGCAGTCCAAGTACACGACCCAAAGAAGGGAAGACGATAAAGTACAGATTCTTTCTGGAGTTTTTGAGGGCAAAACCACTGGTGCGCCTGTTGCCTTATTGATTCATAATACCGATCAGCGCTCTCGTGATTATGAAGAAGTAAAAAACCTGTTTCGCCCCGGACATGCTGATTTTACCTATCATCATAAATATGGTCACCGCGATTATCGTGGCGGTGGGCGTTCTTCGGCGCGCGAGACGGCAGCACGCGTCGCTGCAGGGGCGATTGCTCGTTTGTACTTGCAACGGCATTTGCAAATAGAGATTGTCGGTTATTTACAGCAAATGGGCGATTTAGTGCTGCAAGTTGATGACGAACAAGAAATTAATAATAATCCGTTTTTTTGCCCTAATAAGCGTCAGATTAATGAACTTGCGCAGTACATAGACCGTTTAAGGCGACAAGGCGATTCGGTGGGCGCACGCGTTAAGGTTCTGGCCAAAAATGTACCTGTAGGCTTGGGTGATCCGGTATTTGATAAGTTAGATGCGACTTTAGCTTTTGCGATGATGTCGATTAATGCGGTGAAAGGTGTAGAAATTGGGGCGGGCTTTGCTGCCGTAAATCAATTAGGCTCTGTACATCGCGATCAGATGTCACAACAAGGGTTCTTGACCAATCATGCGGGCGGCATTTTAGGTGGTATTTCTACAGGACAACAAATTGAAGTAAGCATGGCCTTAAAGCCCACTTCAAGTATTACCACGCCCGGAAAAACAATGAATGTTTTTGGCGAAGAAGTAACGGTAGTGACCAAAGGTCGGCATGATCCTTGTGTGGGAATCAGAGCGGTGCCGATTGCTGAAGCCATGATGGCTTTGGTGTTAATGGATCATTATTTAAGGAACAAAGCTTTAAAATAGGGTATGCGACCCAATATTAAATAATTTTCAAAGAGGGCATAATGAGCAGAGAACTAAACGTAGCTATAGTCGGGGCTACCGGCGCAGTCGGTGAAACTTTTTTAACGGTATTAGCTGAACGAAAATTTCCGATAAAAAATCTATATCCCTTAGCCAGCGCTCGCTCTGTAGGTAAAACAGTTGCATTTAAAAATCAACAACTGGATGTTTTGGATCTTGCTGAATTTGATTTTAGCCAAGCAGATATTGCTTTATTTTCTGCCGGTGGAGCTGTATCGAAAGAATATGCCCCCAAAGCTGCTGCTGCAGGCTGCGTGGTCATTGATAACAGTTCTTGCTTTCGCTATGAGGATGATATTCCTTTAGTGGTGCCCGAAGTAAATCCACACCGTATTGCTGAATATACGAATAGAGGCATCATTGCGAATCCAAATTGTTCTACTATTCAAATGGTTGTTGCTTTAAAACCGTTGTACGATGTTGCCGGAATTGCTCGCATTAATGTTGCGACGTATCAATCCGTTTCGGGTACCGGTAAAAAAGCGGTTAGTGAACTTATTGCGCAAATGGCCGATTTACTCAATGGAAGACCGGCAAAAGTAGACGTATATCCGCAACAGATTGCGTTTAATGCCATTCCACACATTGATCAGTTCGAAGACAATGGTTATACCCGTGAAGAAATGAAAATGGTGTGGGAAACTCGAAAAATTATGGAGGACGACAGCATTATGGTTAATCCAACCGCTGTTCGCGTACCGGTGATTTATGGCCATTCAGAAGCCATTCATGTGGAATTAAAAAAACCAATGACTGCTGCAGAGGCTCGTACTATCCTTGCAAAGGCACCTGGTGTTAAAGTGGTTGATAACATCACTAAAGCCAGTTATCCCACGGTGATAAAAAATGCCGTAGGTCGTGATGAGGTCTTTGTGGGCCGGATTAGAGAAGATATTTCTCATCCTAATGGCTTAGATCTTTGGGTGGTTGCGGATAATATTCGCAAAGGTGCTGCATCAAATGCAGTGCAGATTGCGGAAATTTTACAAAGAGATTTTTTATAGGATGCTAATTCAGGGGTTAAGTTTTGTCTTAACCCTTGCCGTAGGTAACAAAATGTACTTCAATTAGCCACAATGTTTTTTTAGGTATATACTCATTAATTATGAGCGAAAAAATTTTACCCACTGAGATTAGATTACCAACGGGCGATTCTTCTGGAAGAAAGCGCAAGGCTTCCTTTTTAGTTGAAGAAACTAAATCGATGGAGCGCAAAAGGCGTTTACAGGAACAAGATGGTGAACGCCGGTTTGCGCGCGTTAATGCACGTGCGCATGCCGATACCGAAGTTTCTGGCAATTATCTTGAAGAGGCCGCAGAAAATGGTATGTTGCAACATCCAGAGTTAGACAATCAACGTTTTGATGGTATTGATCCTTCCGTTAATCCTGCTCCAGGTTTAAATGATAAAGCGCGAATGGAATTTGACAATGAACGACGTAACCAGGAGCAAGAGAAGCAATTACGTTTGGGTAATATGCCTAAATTTAATAAAGCGCCAACTCCTAGAGGACCTTAGGGATGACCATTGCTAACGACATAATTAGTCATCGAATGCCTGATTTTGATGCATATGCCCGGGCTGGTGATTCTTTAGATGACATTGATGAATATGGTTTTACACCGCTTATTGAGAGTGCTATTACACGCCAGCCCAAAATTGCTGAGCAATTACTCGCGCGCAAAGTAGAGGTGAATAAACTTGATGTTGCTGGACGTACAGCATTGCATTGGGCTGTGGACAATAATGATGTTGATTTAGCTCGCTTACTATTAACCTATGGCGCCGATCCCAATGCCTATACGCCCAATGGTCTTTCCGTATTGGTTTATCCAGTATTACGTGGCCAGGATACTCTAAAACATTTATTGTACCAGAATGGTGCAAAGCTTGATTTCGCCCTTGACTTTATCAATGGCAAACTGGTTGGGCATCGATTTGAATTGCAAGGCGATGTGGATATTGTCAATGCTCAAGGTGAATTCATTGAGCTGGATTATGAAGGCTTTATGCTGGAATTTACGGTAGCGGTACTTAAAGACTCTTTAAGACGTTTTACCAGCAGTTATTCTACGCGTCATCTAAGAGAATATTTTCCTTTTATCCATGTGATGATGGATGCCTTTGCTGATGCCGCAGAGTTGCTCCAGTTCCAACATCAACCCATGTTAAATGAGCAGCATTTTGCACGTATGGGGCAAATATTAAATGCGCCAATGCTCATCCTTCCTGCGGCAAGTCGTGGTCATGCGATGGGGTTTGTCCGTTTTGGGCCGTGGTGGGCCAAGATTGATCGGGGTGAGAATAGCTTAAAAGAAGGAACGGTGAATATTTATCAAATCACTCGTCCTGAAGAGTTAAACTTACGGTTTTTGCAAAATTTTCTTTATAAAAAGCAAAACCGCCGTTATTTTCATCAACAGATCAATCAACAATTAGGTTTAGTTCCCGTCGCTAAAATGCCGATTAGTGCGCAAATTACAGGCAATTGCTCTTGGGCTAATATCCAAGCAATCGTTCCTGTTGCTTATGCCATGCAAGAAATGCATGCCGCAAATAGTTTTAATCCTGCGCCTGCATTGTATGTCTATGATGAATGGGTAGAATGGGATAAAGATAGGGCGCTTGATGAATGTGTGCAGCGTTTTTATTTAGCTAATCCACAACGCAAGGCAAGTATTGCCGCAATGTTAGGTGGTATTTTGTTCCAAGCCTGCGACTCGAATAAAGCAAAACATTTAGAACGTGCTGAAAAAATTCTCAGTATCCTGATGTTGCCTGACTATGAATATATTTTAAACAGTTATCTTGAAGAGTACTGTGTCAAACGTTTAACCAAACGAGGCAATAACTTACTTAAGATTCTTGATGATTGTGGTATTAATCCTAATATTGGGGTTAATCCCGTAGCAACAGAATTATAAGTACTCCTGCAAACGTTAATACAATTAGCAAAACAATAATCTATACTTAGAAAATAGCCATTTGGGCTATTGTTGGATTTTTATGATAAGGAGATTGCTATGTTACAGTGGGCAGTCATATTTTTGGTAATTGCGATTGTTGCTGGTATCTTTGGCTTTCGTGGCATTGCATCAACAGCCACGAGTATTGCGAAAATTTTATTCTTTTTGTTTATTGTCATCTTCATAGTATTTTTAATTATGAGCTTATTCGGCGCTGCCACGCCAGTTATCCCTTCTTAGATGCAATTCCCTCTTCAGTTAATGGAGGGGGCTCTTCGTTGAAATTATTAAATAATTACAGTATTTGACATGACGACTATTTCTGTTACTATTGCCTATAATTTAATCAAAAGAGAGGTTTTTTTATGCAAATTATAGAAAATTTTAATGAGGAACAGCTTCACGCGTTAGTTGCTAAATTATTTTCTGAGGATAAGGCTACTAGAGATGAAGCCTACGGACGATTTAAAAAATTTGTGTATCACTCTGTGCCAAAAGCTCCTGGCTTTTTTACCCCATTTCAAAGTGTTTCTGATTTTAGCTCCACGTTAATGGAGCCTATTGTTAGACCTATTACTGTAGGATTTGCGTTGGGTGCTATGGCAATAGCTACTGCTGCTGCCGCGCTAACATCTGTTTGTAGTTTAGTTTTTGCTGCTGGTTCTGCTTTATTCGGAAAGTCTGCTTTGGCTCAATCTGCTTTGGGTCTGAGTATTACTGCGGCAATAATTGCGGGTATTATTCCTCTAATTGCAGCGGCGACTGCGATAATAGCCGCAATTGCTCTTCCGTTCAGTCTTGCGGCAATTGTCACGCGTAGTTTGGCGACTGTAGGTTCTTCTGCCGTTAACTTATTTTCTGCAAGTGCTTCTTCAGCAGAAGAAAAAACAGAAGAGCGTGATATGGCATGCTGCTCTAGGTAAATTTTTTTGGGGCTTAACTTAAGGGCTCATAGCCGTCAAGCTAAGGCAGAGAATTCTTCCTTAGCTTGATGCCCTTGCCATTGCAGAGAGACGGGCGTTTTCTGCTTAAATTGAGGCGATATCAATAACAAAACGGTAACGAACATCGCTTTTTAAGACGCGTTCATAAGCTTCGTTAACGTTTTCCACGGCAATTAATTCAATATCTGAGACGATGTTGTGTTTTCCACAGAAATCGAGCATTTCCTGCGTTTCTTGGATGCCACCAATCGCGGAGCCGGCTAGGCTGCGACGACCGGCGATTAGAGAAAAGGCATTCAGCGGGACTTCTTCTGCAGGAATACCCACTACGACCATCGCCCCATCGCGTTTTAATAAGGTTAGATATTGATTCCAATCCAATTTTGCAGAAACGGTACAGATAATAAGATCGAAATAATTGCTTAGTTTGTCAAAAGTTTTAAGATCTGACGTTGCATAGAAATGATCCGCACCTAAACGCGTTCCATCGGCTTCTTTGTTCAGCGAATGGCTAAGTACCGTCACTTCAGCTCCTAAGGCATGAGCCAGTTTTACCCCCATATGGCCTAATCCGCCTAAGCCTAAAATGGCTACACGTTTGCCAGGCCCTGCATGCCAATGTTTGAGTGGTGAATATAAAGTAATGCCTGCACAAAGCAGCGGTGCTGCTGCATCCATGGGTAAATTTTCCGGGACCCGCAATACATAATTTTCATTAACAACGATCTTGGTCGAATAGCCGCCTTGAGTCGCTTCTTGGCCGTCACGGGTGCGACCGTTATAAGTGGCTGTCATTCCGCGACTGCAATATTGCTCTAAATGTTCATGACAATTCTCACATTCACGACAGGAATCCACAAAGCAACCAACGCCAACTTGATCGCCTGTTTTAAATCGTTTCACCTCGGAGCCAACTTGGCTGACTATGCCCACGATTTCATGACCTGGTACCATTGGAAAGGCTGAACCACCCCACTCATCACGAACCTGGTGTATATCTGAATGGCAAATACCACAGTAGTGAATATCAATCAGGACATCGTTCTTGCCTACATCACGGCGATTGAATGCATAAGGTGTCAGTGGCGTCTTAGGACCTTGAGCTGCGTATCCTTTCACAGGTATCATGTTTGATTTCTCTCTTTTTATATAGGTATCAGTAAGATAAAACGCTTCGACGCAATCGTCAAGTTTGGAAAATTTTTTGCGGAGGAAAAGAGGAGAGAGTAGTTTAAACTACTCTCTTTTAAGAGCTCTTCCATGAATGAAAGAGCAAGCTTCTAATTATTTTTCAACTTCTTTCGTTACAGGTGTTTCTCTTTTTTTATTACCTTCACCACGTGCAGAGGTAGGGCGAGTGCCGCCTTGTTGTTGTTGGTTTGGGTTAGAACGTCTACGGTGTTGTGGGTTAGGATTGGCATTAGCAGTAGTCGTTGCATTCGCGTTTGGATTATTAGCACGTTGCTGTTGGTTGCCACTAGGACGACGTCTGCGGTTATTTTGTGATCTACGCTCATTGCTGCCAGTTCCAGTTCCAGCCGCTGCTCCAGTTCCCGTTCCTCGGGAAGATTTCCCCTGATTTTGATTACGACCGGGTGCTTTTTTGGTATGTTGCGGAGGTGATACCGCTTCTGCATCAGTATGCCCACCAAATAAACTTGACCACAAACGTTTAATGAAGCCAGTTTGTAGATTTTTTGCGGCTTGGTGGCCTGTGAATGGTTTTACTGCGGGTTCATCACGTGATAATGTTTCTTGATCATTCGCGGTAACCTGTAATTCAGGCTGCTGAATTAATGTGTAACTTGGTTTTTTCGTTTTGCCAACGTTATCTTCTTTTAAACGGGTGATGGTGTATTGTGGTGAATGCAAGTAAGGATTAGCAATAATCATCACCGAAACGTTATGTCTTTTCTCAATATCGCGAATGAAATTACGTTTCTCGTTCATGATAAAGGTAGCCATTTCAGGAGGAAGCTGTACTTGTATTTCAGCGGTTTTATCTTTTAATGCTTCTTCTTCAATAAGGCGCGTAATCGATAAACCATGAGATTGAATGTTACGAACAGTACCACGACCTTCACAACGTGGACAAACTTCCTGAGCCGTTTCACCTAGAGATAATCTCAGGCGTTGACGTGACATTTCTAATAAACCAAAACGTGAAATGCGACCAACTTGAATACGCGCTCTGTCCGCCTGTAATGCTTCTTTTAAGCGATTCTCAACATCGCGTTGGTTCTTACTCGAACTCATGTCGATAAAGTCAATAACTACTAATCCGCCTAAATCACGTAGACGTAATTGACGTGCGATTTCATCTGCTGCTTCAATGTTTGTGTTGAATGCTGTTGCTTCAATATCTGAGCCACCAGTTGCTTTAGCTGAGTTCACATCAATTGAAACCAGAGCCTCAGTGCGGTCAATGACTAAGGCACCACCAGAAGGCAGCATCACTTGGCGTTGGTATGCTGTTTCGATTTGGCTTTCAATTTGGTAAAAATTAAATAATGGGACACTGCTGTTGTATAACTTCAGATTAGGTAAAAATTCAGGTTTTACCCGCTCAACATATTTTCTGGCTTTAATATAGGAAATCTGATCATCAATGATGATTTCACTGATGGATTTACGTAAATTATCGCGAATCGAACGAATAATAACATCGCCTTCTTGATGGATTAGGCAAGGAGCAAGCTCAGTATTATATGCTTGTTTGATTGATTGCCATTGATTACATAGCATATCCAAGTCATCTTGCAGCTCTTCTTGGCTTTTACCCACACCCGCAGTACGGATAATTAAACCCATGTCTTCTGGTAAGGTAAGTGCGTTTAGTGTTTCACGTAATTCATCACGCTCATCCCCTTCAATTCGTCTGGATATACCACCAGAACGAGGATTATTGGGCATTAAGACTAAATAACAACCGGCTAAAGTGATGAAGGTTGTTAGCGCCGCGCCTTTATTGCCACGCTCTTCTTTATCGACTTGAATCAGTAATTCTTGGCCTTCGCGAATTAAGGTTGTAATCGGTGGTTTTTCATCGCCGAAATCGTCTAGGTTCCTGCTTAAATATTCAGGCGCGATTTCTTTTAGCGGTAAAAAACCTTGACGTTTCGAACCGTATTCAACAAAAACAGCATCAAGGCTTGGCTCACGGCGAGTAACCGTTGCTTTGTAGATGTTGCCTTTCTTTTTTACTTCACCTGGACATTCAATGTCTAGGTCAAATAAGTGATTATTTTTAATGAGTGCAACACGAACTTCTTCAGCTTGCATTGCATTTATTAACATTTTTTCCATCTGTAACCCCATGTTTAGGGCGCTGTCATTTAAGTTGCGATAGTGTAAGGCTCAAAATATCTTAGAGGTTCATTTTTTTGAACAGTAAGAGATGTGATCTTTAAGCGAATCCTTAGCCTTGTGGACAGACTTTACGCATGTTCCCTGTACAATAAGAGGTGCATACTGTGAACTATACCGGGTACGAATTAAGTGGGTTAAAATGAGGCGTGCGAAAGCCTTAAAGTAATTCGTAGCTGGTATAAAGCATGTCTGGCATGCGTAGGTCTCTGTCAAATAAGTGATCAATTTGTCTCTGGCATTGGTTCGCTTCCTTATATCTGTAAACTTAACTGGAAGCGCTATTTTTTTGTAACTAGTTACCTTATAGCCTATTATCGTCGTGCCGCACTGTGTTTGCTGACTCAAAAGAGGCAGGGCGGTAAATAGTTACGCTTTTTTTACATTTATGCGTTATAATTCGGTCGCATGGAATTATTCCTATGCTACAGGCGATCATATCAAAAAAATCACGCCCAGAAAACAGGTTTATTGACAATGAGTGAAGTAAGTTATAGAGAGATAAGTAATGAAGAGGAAGGACAGCGTCTGGACAATTACTTAATCCGTATTTTAAAGGGTGTGCCCAAAAGCCATATTTATAGAATTATACGTGGTGGCGAAGTTCGTGTGAACAAAAAAAGGGCAAAAGTGAGTTCAAGATTGCATGCGGGGGATGTTATTCGCATCCCCCCAATTCGCACTTCAGAGACTAAAGAGGTTTTTGTTGGCGATGCTTTGGCAAAACGACTGAAGGATTGTATTATTTTTGAAGATGCATGCTTTCTGGTGATTAATAAACCCTCAGGAATCGCCGTTCATGGTGGCAGTGGTTTAAGCCTTGGCGTAATTGAGGCATTGAGAAAAACCAGACAGGATTTGGCTTATTTAGAATTAATTCATCGTTTGGATAAAGAAACTTCGGGTTGTCTTTTATTGGCTAAAAAAAGAAGCACACTAAGAGCCATGCATGCGCTGTTGGAAGCACGTGAGGTACAAAAAACGTATTGGGCTTTGTTAACACATCGCTGGGAAGGAAAAAAACAAGTGACGGTTCACGCCGCTCTTGAAAAAAATATTTTGAAATCAGGCGAGCGTGTTGTTTCAGTAAATGAAGAAGGAAAAGCTTCGGAAACAACCTTTAAATTACTTGAGAATTATCAACAGGCGTGCTGGGTTGAAGCAAGCCCTAAAACAGGGCGAACACATCAAATTCGTGTTCATAGTGCCCATTTAGGACATGTAATTGTTGGCGATGAAAAGTATGGATCTCTTGCAGGCGAAGTAGAAGGCATAGATAATCGTCGTCATCGACTTTATTTACATGCACGTTCCATCCAGTTTGAGTTAAATGGAACAAAGCATTGTTTCCAAGCTAATGCAGATGACATATTTTCTAACACACTAAAACAATTGCGTGCGAGGAGTGTAGTGAGCAATGAGCAGTCCATATGATTTAGTAGTCTTTGATTGGGAAGGTACTATTGCAGACACCTTAGGTGCAGTGTTTCACTCTGTAGCTGTAGAAGCGGACTTGTTGGGTTTTGGTGCGTTTGATCACAATGAAGCAAAAAAATATGTGGATTTGGGGTTAGCGAAAGCGTTGAAGAAAGCATATCCTAATTTGTCTGATGAACGACATGAGCAACTGTTGTTCGCAGTGCAGCAGGCGATGCATACTCGTTCAATGGAGGTGTGTTTGATCCCTGGCGTACGCGAGTTTATCAAGCAATTGCACGATGCAAAGATCAACATGGCTATTGCAACGAATAAAGGGCAGCAGTCATTAGCTCGCGCATTGCAAGCAACAGGCCTTGATCATCTAATTAAAGTAACGCGGTCTGCAGGACAAGTACCTGCAAAACCTTGTCCACAAATGCTGGATGAAATTATTGATGAGTTTGCCGGCAATCGTGCCACAACACTCATGATTGGTGATTCAACTACGGATATGGAAATGGCTAAAAATATCCAGGTAACTGCCATTGGCGTGGATTTTTATCATCAACATGGAACAGCACTTAAAGCGGCAGGTGCTCTAGCTGTATTTGATGATTATAAGGTGCTGGCAGATTATTTGAATTTGTAAAAAGCCGGTTAGCTTAGATTTTAGGTGTAGCTATAATCCGGCCATGTCATGCTCACAGTATAGCCCACAGAGCACGGCAACGTTTAATCTGGGCTATAGGCCTATTTAATTTAACAGACCCTAGAGTAAATCATTTTTTTTAAGTTAAAGTTATCAAGTCTGCAAAAGGGAGTATGAAGCATTGAATACATTAACCAGTTTACCCAATTTATTAACTTTGCTGCGTATCTTATTGATCCCAGTTCTCATCATTATCTTTTACCTACCATTCAAGTGGGTGAATGCTGTGTCAGCAGGTATTTTCGCTGCAGCCAGTTTTACTGATTGGCTGGATGGTTATTTGGCGCGTAAATTGAAAATGATGTCGCCATTCGGTGCCTTTCTCGATCCAGTTGCTGATAAGTTACTTGTTTCAACAAGTTTATTACTTTTAGTCGGCGCTAAAGATATTCAGTACATTACTATTCCTGCCATTGTCATTGTGGGGCGAGAAATTGTAATTTCCGCCTTACGTGAATGGATGGCTGAAATTGGAAAACGAGCAAGTGTTGCAGTCGGTTACATCGGTAAAGTAAAAACATTTTTACAAATGACCGCCTTATTTTTATTGTTAGCCTTTAATCCAATCAATTCTTGGTGGGGTGCACTTGGCTTTGTATTGCTATATGTGTCTGCGATTTTAACGATTTGGTCTATGGTTGCTTACTTAGCGATCGCTTGGCCAGAATTAACAAAAAAAAGTTAAATTTATTGTTGACATAGTTTTAAATTTCCGTAGAATGCACCCCGTAGAGACGCGGGAATAGCTCAGTTGGTAGAGCACAACCTTGCCAAGGTTGGGGTCGCGAGTTCGAGTCTCGTTTCCCGCTCCAAATTAAAGCGACGACAAAGTCGCTTTTTTTTTAGAGCAACAAGATATAAAAGATACTTGCGAGACAAGTATCAAATGAGGCTGTGTGGCAGAGTGGTCATGCAGCGGCCTGCAAAGCCGTGTACGCCGGTTCGATTCCGGCCTCAGCCTCCACACACAAAATGCCCAGGTGGCGAAACAGGTAGACGCAAGGGACTTAAAATCCCTCGGTGGTAACACCATGCCGGTTCGATTCCGGCCCTGGGCACCAATTACACATTTTGTAATTGTTCGCAAGAGTTCAAATTAGTACGTAACTGATTGATAAATAATAGAATAACACTGACTTTTCTCTCTCAAATCCTTCTCAACTATTCGTTACTTTTCGCATATAACCGCGAGAACTTTGGGTAAGATTTTGGGTAAGGTTTTTTTACCTCCTCTTCCAGTTCTTCCAAAGTTGCCGCTTAGTTGAGGTAATTTAAAATGTTGTCAGATTCTCTAATCAGATCTTTAAAAATCGGTGATAAAAAACGCCACACTGACCGTGATGGTTTAGTATTAGAACTTAGGCCGAGTAAGAAGCAACTTAAAAAAATATTTATTTTTCGTTTCCAGTGGGATAAAAAGCCGCAAACAATTACTATCGGTGATTATCGCAGTGTTGGCTTAGGAGCAGCTAGGGACATCGCTTTAGCTTATCGAAACATGGTTAATAGTGGTATTGATCCTAGATCGAAAAATGTTGAAGCTGATCAAGAAAAAATAACTTTTGAAGTTGTTGCTGACCAATGGTTTCAAAAATACAAAGGTACGTGGAAAGACTTTGCCCGTAATCGTCATTTCAAAAGCCTTTCACGAGACATCCTCCCTTTAATTGGCGACAAGCCCATTGATGAGATAACAAAAGCTGATCTTTTACTTATTATTAAACCTCATGAGGAGTTGGGACACCATGATGTGGCTCATCGACTCTATGCAAGACTGCAAAGCATATTTGAGTTTGCAGTAGGTTCATCGCTTACAGAAAATTTTCCATTCATCGGTTTAAAAAAAGCTTTAATTCCTAAACCTAGGGTTACAAACCAGCCAGCTATTAGCTCAAATGATGCTCATGAAATGATGCGAGTTATCAAAAAAACTAGCTCGACAAAAATTGTTAAGTTGTATATGGAATTGCTGGCACACTTATTCACACGACCCACAGAACTAAGAGAAGCAAAGTGGTGTGAGTTTGATTTGCAACAGGCTGAATGGAATATACCAGCGGAACGAATGAAAATGGGGCTACCTCATTGGGTTCCTTTAACGCCTCATGTTTTGAACTTACTGAAAGAATTAAGACTAATAACTGGATTTACACCATATTTGTTTAGTTCACCTGCATTGAAAAAAGCTAAACCCATTAGTGAAGCAAGTGTACGTAAACTCTTACATAATGCTGGTTTTAAAAACCGGCATACAGCCCATGGTTTTCGGTCGTTGGCTTCAAGTGTATTGCATGAGCAAGGAAATTTTAGGAGTGATGCTATTGAGGCTCAGTTGGCACATAAAGTCCAAGGGGTAAGAGGAGTTTATCTTCGTGCTGATTTTAAAAATGAGCGCAGAAGTTTAATGAATTGGTATAGCAACTGGTTATCTAATGAATCGAGCCAGGATTATGTTGTTAATATCTAAAGGAAAATTGCCATGACTATACAAATTGAAACTTTAAAGTTGTCCCTTAAATTAATGTTCCAAGGAATATTACCAAAACGACATAGTACACTTAATTACTCGAAAGCAAAGTTTGCCCTAAAAAAGCAATTTAGTTACGATTTTACGGTAAATCAGATCGATCTAATCATTAATTTTATTTTAATCCAACGAATAAACACACATGCTCCTAAAGATCCTTTAGAAAAAGTTAATCCGTTATCTGTTGGTGATATTTCCTCACCTAATATAATTGATTTTAAACAGGAGTTTGAAGAGGTGACAATGAAGAAACTGACGCTTACTCAAGTTAATGAGTTAATCAATACCGTAAGTGAATTAATGCGTCTATATAATGATGCAATTAGTAACACCAATTCCACTTACTCTGAGCAACAATATACGTATTGTAGGACGGATAGGTATGCAGCAACTAAATCAAAGCTTAACGCTGTATTGAAAAGGGATTTAACTAAAGAAGAGTTCCATTTATTTGTTGAAATGTGGTTTCATTACATGTCGTTAGCTCAAGATGCAAGTGATCCAGATAACCGATTTAAAGAACAATTAAATGAACTTAAAGCTGATCTGATCATAGCTATAGATTCAATAAAGTCTAAAATAAGCGCTAATAAGCGAATTGTTAGTCAAATAAAATCGTTAGAACGCTTTCCCCGATATGACTTGAGTGTGCAAGAAAATGCTCAACAAGAAGATCAAAAACAATTATCTTTGTTGGAAAAGAAATTAACTGAGTTAAATCAAAAGAACGGACATGAGTTAAATATCCATAAATTAAGACAGCAAGCATATTTTGCTATTATGTTTTGTGCAGAGACATTTGGGGTATCTGCTCCTAAACGAAGCAAAGATAGTAACCCTCTATCCGCAGTTCTTAAGATTATGCTTAATATAAATGAAGAAGAAAAAGATATAGCAGATATTAGCAATAGCTTAAGCCAGTTCTATCAAAAATATGTGTGTTTTAAAAATAGTGGTGAAGTTAAAGACATTTATGAGGATTTGATTCGTAAAGCGAGAGCTAATCCGTACTGCTATGTTACTTTATCCAGTATAAACAGAAAGTTTCAAACAGTTCTTCTAGATATAAAACTACAACCCAGTATCTCTATCAATAGTGATACCCCCGTTTAAATCACCCCCTGTCAATATTTATTAACATCTTCCTAAAGCAGCCATAATTGGCTTCTCGGATCCTTGAGAAAGATTCGGAGAGAAGTCAATTAACTATTTAATAGGTGTTAGACATGAAAAAAGAATCATTATTATTGTACCCCAAACAGGCTCAAGAGTTTTTAGGTGTAGGAACAACTAAATTTTATGAGCTGATTAAATCACCAACCTTCCCTAAGTCTAAAAATCCCCTTGGAAAGCGTCCCATGTACTTAAGAGAGGAATTAGAAAATTGGGTTAGAAATTTAGACTAAACATCGGCTTATGGATGGCTTATGTTCAGTATAAAGCCATCTGAACTTCTTATAAGAATTAGAGGATAGGTTTGCTATGAATTTCATAATTGATAGAGCACAGGGGCAGTGGCCAGAAGTTTTAAGTGTATTAGGTATAGATAAGCGTTATTTAAAAAATAAGCATGGGGCATGCCCTGTATGTGGGGGGAAGGATCGTTTTAGATTTGACGATAAGGAAGGTAAAGGTACGTTTTATTGTAATCAATGTGGTGCTGGTTATGGAATAAAATTATTACAGAATTATCATCAGTGGAGTTTTGCCGAAGCAGTTAATCAAGTTGCAAAGATATTAGGTATTCAAACTCAAGGAAAGAACTATAACGTTAGTCACAGGATTACCCAACCCTATGAGCAAAATGGTCTTAATACAGAGGAGTTGAAGAGGCGTCGCGACACTTTAATCTATACTTGGCTACAGACACAATTAATCAGTACAGGCGATCCTGTTGATTGTTATTTAAAGTCCCGAGGCATTTCGCTAAAACAGTCGCCTTCTTCATTACGATACCACCCTAATTTACCTTATTACGATCAAACAGGCTTATTAGGGCACTTTCCTGCGATGATAGCGCTTGTAAGAAATCAAAATAATAAAATGGCTACACTTCATCGCACATACTTAGGAAAAGCTTGTAAGGCTGATGTACCAAAGCCTAAAAAGCTTATGCCAGCAATTCAGCCCAAAGCATCTGTTGGAGCAGCGATAAAATTATATCCGCCTGTTAATGGAAAAATTGTATTAGCAGAGGGGATTGAGACGGCACTTGCTATTCATGTGGCAACAAAGCTTCCAGTATGGGCAACAATAAGTGCAGTGGGATTGGAGCAGGTAATTTTACCCTCTACAATCACAGAAATAATAATCGCAATTGATAATGATGAATCTCATTGTGGGCAAAATGCAGCTAATAAACTTGCAACACGTTTGCTTATAGAGGGGCGTAAAGTAAAACGTATAATGCCTGAAAATTCTGGGCAAGACTTTAACGATTTATTGTTGGAGGATTGCATATGACAGTCGCTGCGATTCAAGAAATATTAGCACAAGCCCCTATTGAAGAACCCGTTTCACTTGTTGCCATTGAATTAGGAAATTTTCTTGGAATGGAGCTACCTGTACGAGAATTAATATTATCTCCTTGGTTGCCAGAAGCTGGATTATGCATGATTCATGCTTTTCGAGGTATAGGTAAAACTCATCTTTCTCTTGGGATCGCTTGTGCTGTAGCAAAGGGTGGAAAGTTTTTAGGGTGGGAGGCTTCTATACCCCGTAATGTGCTCTATGTTGATGGAGAAATGCCCGCATCAGTATTACAGGAGCGACTTGCTAAAATCATGTTAATGATGAAATGTGAGCAATTACATGGAAAGCTCAGCATTATTACCCCTGATTTACAAAAATTTGGAATGCCAGATCTTGCAACTAAAGAGGGGCAGATATTACTTGACCGATATATAACGGATGATATTGACTTGGTCATCATTGATAACCTTTCTTGCTTAGCTCGAAGTATTAAAGAAAATGATGCGAATGATTGGTCAAGCATTACAAGCATGGGTACTTAACTTACGTGCAAAAGGTAAAAGTGTATTACTCATTCATCATTCTGGAAAGGGAGGTGCTCAAAGAGGGACGTCCAAAAAAGAGGATGTTTTAGATACAGTCATTGCGTTAGAGCGCCCTAAAGACTATGAATCAAGTCAGGGTGCACGCTTTATTGTTAAGTTTGAAAAATCACGCGGTTTCTTTGGCGAGGATGCGAAACCATTTGAAGCTCAATTATGCAGTGATGAAAAAGGTAATTCTTATTGGGATATTAAATCAATTGAAGAAACTACTTATGAGAAAGTAGTGGTTATGCTCAATCAGCATATGTCCCCAAAAGAGATTACTGATGAATTGGGGATTAATAAATCAACAGTTTCACGTCATGCTACTCGAGCACGACAAGAGGGCATCTTAAAATCGCATGCGAGGGGGAGTTATGAACAATAATTCATATAGTTACATAGTTTCCTCTTATATAGAATGCAACTCTGCAACTAGGGCACATGATGATGCAACTTATAATGAAACTCTTACGCAACCGCCCAACTTATTGAGTTTAGCCACTAAGGTTATTGAGCGTAATAAACGCAACTATGCACGCAATCAATCTGCAACTTCATCGTTGCGCGAAGATGCAATCAATGCAACTGAAAAAATTGGTATTATAAATTCCGATGTTGAGTTGCATAGGAAGATAATTGATATAAGCCTTGCTGCTATTGAGGAAAATCAACAGAGTTGCTCAGTTGCATTTCCTATAGAGCAAAACCATGCAACTCATTTTACCTGCGGGCAATGTGGTTATAGACAACCATTTTGTGTATGTAAATTAATCGTAGGGCAAGGCTTAGCAATTTGTAATGATTGCCAGCATTTTACCGTGGATAATATTGGTGATGGAACGGGTATTGGTAACTGTGAATTAGGTATAAAATGGACTCAAGAGTTTACAGGACGTATGCCCTTATTCCGTTATTCTGAAAGGCATTGCAAACAGTTCAGTGGTTAATGGATTAATTTTAAGCTAAACAAGGAGTACAAAATGACCAAAGCATCAACAAAAAAAGGTAGGCCAACAAAATATAATGATATGCTGGCGAAAGAGATTTGCGACACTATTGCTTCGTCAAGTAAAGGTACAAAGAAACTATGTTCTGAGCACTCACATTGGCCTTGCCAGGATACTTTATTTACTTGGTTGAAAACATATCCTGAGTTTTCCGAGTCATACGCAAAGGCAAAAATATGCCAAATAGAATTACTAGTTGATGAAATTTTAGAAATTTCTGATGATGCGTCTCAAGATCAGTATGTGAATGAGCAAGGAATATTGGTATCAAATCCACCAGCCATAAACAGGGCGCGGTTAAAAGTTGATACGCGCAAATGGTTGGCATCTAAGTTAGTTCCAAAGTTATATGGTAATAAAATAGATATTGAAGGTGATAACAGCATGTTGAAGGATCTACGACAGTTAAGCGCTGATCTGGAGGCTAAATATACTCGTGACTATTAAACTCTGGTTGAACAATGAAGGAACTTTTACAACAACATGCAGTAGGTTCTGCCATGGAATTCAGGAGGGGTATACCCCTGTATAAAGGGGGGTATGTGGATGTACGGGAGTCCCGCCTTTCTGCAGGCTAGCTTTAAGTGTAATATTTAGAAGGCTTATTTTTACCTGGAAAATTCGGATAGCAACCCTTCTGTATTATTCTAAATCAGATGTATATCCGGCTATTATCAATGAAGTTATTCATACTTAGAAAGCCCTCTATTTAACATCCACAATTGAAGCTTTTGTAAAATCCTGAATGTTCTATAGAATAAAGAATCATTAAAGTTGTTTCATGCAGGTGAGATTCAAAATGAATATGGCCTTTAATCCCAGTTTCCAAATAAATAGTTATTTGCCAGACACTTCGTTATTTAGTTTTAGTACCTATTTGACTGCGCTGGCTATACTCATTCTTGCATATACAATAACAGATCCCATTTACCGATTTCGTCTAGCAATAACTTTTGTCCCGTTTAAGGTTACCTTTGGGCTGATGGCATTTATAGGTTTTGCAACAATACTAATAGATTTAGGAACTTCTAACCAATGGTTATTACTTAGCTTCATGGGAAATCATATTATATGGCAAAGTATTTTCGAAGCTTTGTTTTTAATTATGATTCTAACTTGGATTTGGACTGCATTTATTAAGCCGCCTATTTTTTCAAAAAGGAATTATAAAAAATTTTCAAATTTGGTTTATCATATAATTCTTAGGGGGGATGAAAATCAATTATCTGCTATAGCGTATGAATTAAACAAATCTATGGATGCCATAGTAAAATTAGCCCGTCCGGTGGCCAATAAAAAACTTACTGCAGATGCAGGTACATACGCACGGGAATTTTTACTGATGATGGGTAGCCGTAAATTATGCCGTCATATAATGACTTCTTCTACTGTGACAGCAATATGTCTTTTCAATGCTATTAAAAAACATGCAAAATATGACCTCCCTGTAGGACAATTTTCCCGTAATATTTTGATAGAGGGTTTAATCAATAAGGACTCAATTTTATATCATGAAGATAATGCATATTATTCTGGGATAATTGGCCATCAAAAGCCATTTAGTAGAGCAATTTATGGTGAATATGAGATAATAGAAGCGCTTACTTCTAATCGTAATTTCCTGTTCGATATTCACTATGAATTATCTGGATCGTGGGATGCAAAACAATTAGAAGCATATTGTGGTTGTGTTTTATTAACTATTGAAAGCTATATCAAAAGTGACCATTTCCCTAAGAGATCGATGGCTATTGCTCAAGGCATTAATAAAATTCAAGAATCATGCAGAGATCTTTATAAATTGAATAATAGTCCTGAGGATAGTTCAAATGATATATTCTCCCGCCTTCGCGTCACAGTTAACTTTGTAAAAAAAACTATCAACCTTCTTGATAATTCGCCTGTATCAGAAAGAAGTCACCAACGAGCAGAAAATTTTTATGTGCAGATTGCTGAATTGATGTATGAGATTATAACATATGCTGCTGCAATAAAATCTCCTCCAGATTTGTGTTGGAGTGTTCACTATGCTGATATCTGGTTTACTTTTTTTTCTCCATTTTATAATACAAATGCTTGGCAAAAGATTAGATTTAAACTTCGTGGTTTATTATATAAAGAAGTATGCCAAATGAATAAATTTCCAACCAGCAATCAAACCCAATCCGCAAAAGTATTGGGCTTCTGTTTGAACATAATGGGGTTAGAAGCGAACAAAGATACCCTATATTTTTCGTTGCATAAGTTGTTACTTAAATGGGTGAGAGAGAATTATTTAAAATTAATACGTGAGCGTCCGGTAGTAGCTGAATCATGTTTAATAGGCAGTATTAGTTTAGATCAAGAAAAACATTGTTTGATAAAAACTTATGAAGATTTTGGGGAAAAATCTTATGAGTACTTGTCCTATTAATGGATGGTTCTGCATAAGAATCCAATATAAAATCTAAGTTTGGAGTGCGGATTTCACCCTTTATGGCATCAATCTAAGTTAAATTGCTCATTATTCAAAGGCAGTCAATTTCATATCTATTCGCAATCATTCAAATCGGTTATCATATGCAAGGTTGGGTAAGATTTTGGGTAAGCTTCGAGTCCATATTATTTTAATAAAATATAATCAATAAGTTACATGCCGGTTCGATTCCGGCCCTGGGCACCAATTACACATTTTGTAATTGTTCGCAAGAGTTCAAATTAGTACGTAACTGATTGATGCTGTTTTGGCTCTTTCCCATTTAAGAGGGCAGCTTTAATCATCCGCAGAGCACCTTAATACGCACTCTATAATTTTCAAAATTACTAAACCCATACGCCCTTCGTTGTATTAGTTTCATCTTTCGATGGAAGCCTTCTGTTATTCCATTAGATTTAGTAAACCGCCACATTCTAGCCACTTCCTCTTTCCAGGTAGTCAGCGTTTTACCTAGGGCAGCCAATGCTGGCTCTTTTTCAATTAAGGGGGGCAGAACCGCTTGGCACTTTTTGTAGATCAACCCTTCATTGAAATAATTGAATTAAAACTACATAATGAGCATCATTGTCCTTCAAAAAGGTGTAGCATGCCCAAAAATATTAATCCACAGCAGCGTTCAAAAACCGCTGATAATTCAATGACTCAAAATCAATTCACTTTTAGAGTTACTAGACCATCAGCAAATTTAGATAATGATCGCCCGGTGATGAAAAACCAATTCCACTTGGAGTTTGATAAAACTACCAGGACGCTAGGCGATGCTGAACCAGTGTATAAACCACGGAAGAAACGTTTGCCTCCCCTTGCCCCTTCAGAAACTAATGCGCCTAACAAGATAAAGAATATTTATATCACCACCCTTTATCACCCTTACTCATCTGCATCTGGAACTCCTTCTGGGCTCTATACAAACGCCAGCTCGCCAACATTCTTTACGGCTGCGCAAAATAGGGATCACATTCCTTCTACACATAATCTTGATGCATCTGTAATTAGGCCCACAAAAGCTGCTCTAATTCCAAGTATTAAGGCTGAAAAAATCAAAGTTTCTAATTTGATTAATGCCGAAATGATTGATGAGAAAAAATTGGACCTCTCAACAATCAATATCTTAGCTAAAACATTTAAGGTGTTCGATGAAAACCTGGAAACGGAATTACCCACCGCAATACGCTGGTAAACAAATTCAGTCGTGCGAAATCTATGGGGTCAGACTCTGAACGATCCCGTCATAATTTTGTACCATCATATTTTGCTCAAGCACATAACGCTTTCTCTTGTTTCTTATGTAACTGCTTATGCCAGCTACATAGGTTGTTTTCAGCAACCCCAAGTTCCTCTTATGGTCTTGCTCAAGGATCTTTACTGCTTTTATTTTAAATTCTTGTGTGTCGTTGTTGTTGCTCATCATAACTCCTCGTTACTGGGATTATACCCATTAAACAAGGTGTCCTGGAAATCGGGGGAAGATCATCTAGAATCAGCGGCTGATAGCCACTGTTTTTTCTATAGTAAAACCAGGTGAATTTAAGATAAGATTATATCTAGGCACTTCAATCTTTTTTTGATCGCTAAATCAATGAGTTAGTTTAGACTCATTTGATTAAAGTGCCCTCTCATTTGGTGTAGAGCCAAAAAATAACCTAATACTTATCTACATTGTGGGAATTTAAAGGCAACAATACGAGTACTCCAGTTTGGTTGAGAACCTGTGACCGGCGTATATTGGGTTGTATACCAAAATGTGCAGTCGTCTACCGGATCAATCGCCATACTGCTGTAATCACCCCAACGATTTCTTTCCAAACTTCCAATAAGTTGAGAGCCTGCACCATAGACAACAGTGTTTTCTACACGCATCATGTTAAGCGGATCTGTCACTAGTCTTCCGGTATAGCGTATGGATGGAAACATTCCAATACCTGAAATGCTATAACCCATAGCGATATCCCCGCGTTTGTCCATGGCAATACTACCCATCCAACGACTGATATTATTATCACTAGGCTGCATATAAGTACCTTGCTGGAAGATAGCTGGAGTTCCCAGGTTATTTACCCGAATTTCATACCAACGTGTCCCAGAAGCCTGGTTACCTACCTGAACATTATGATTTACCACCATGGATTGATAGCGACCAAAATTACGGTAAGCTAAGCGATACAACATTCGGTCTGATAAGACTTCAAGCTTATCATTTGTGCCAGGTTGGGGAATGCAATCTGAATTTGGATCATTACATACAATAGGATTAAAGGGCTGGACTGCAAGTGCAGTTGGTCCATTAAAACTGCTGTTTGCAGGCGTTTGCCAATCCACATGAAATTTCCAAAGAGCAATACTGTTTGGAAATGTATTACCTTGAGCATCCTGGTTAAGACCAACAAAGTAGTTCGGAGATCCTGCTGGGGGCAACGTCTGTCCATCCAAATTAGAGGGAAGGAAATTACCTGCGGCTGGAATTGGTTGGAAACATTGCATCGGTCTTGCGGACAATCCTTGCAACATATTCGTTCGGTCAAGAGCACATGCTGCTGGACCACCAGCTGTTGGAATTGCGCCTACAAGATCTGGTGCACCATTAGGGAACATGACCAAACTCATGTAATAAGCATCAGGCCAAATACCAAGCTTACCGTAATCATTAAAATTAGTACCAAAATCAAACGCATAGCGATTGTAGGTACCGGTTGCATCAGAAGTGGTGGAAATGGCCACGCATTGCATAAACGGCGCTGCGGTTACTGCAAATTGGGTCATTACCCAGCGATTAGCTATTTGATCATAGACTACAATAGGATCACCGTTATTATCCGCCTCACAAGGCCCCCCAAATCCTTGCCATAAAGAATTTCCAGGGAACGGACCTGTGATAAGTTGTCCCGTTTGTTTATTAAAAATAGCAAAATTAACATTAACCCATTCAACTATCTGGGTTAAACCTACTGCTGCATTGGGATCTGGAGGACTAAACGCGGGTGAGAACCCTGGGAAACCTACTCCTAAACCCAAAAAATTCAGCATAGTAGTTGTTTCAAGCGGAAGGCCTGATAATTTTTGCAATGCTTTATCTTCTCCAAAGCGATATGGGGTTTTCAACTTGGGAGGCGCTGTAAACAAAGGTATTTCTCTAGCAACAGATGGAACATTAGAAGTAACTAACGCCATTTCTCTTAAGGGCAGAGAAACATCATGCATTACTTCGGGAATTTCTAGAACGTTCATATTTGACTTGTCTGAGGCAAATACATCGCCCCACAATACTCCTCCAACAAGGTTAAACATGAGTCCAACAGTAACATTAAGTCGTTTCACTATTTTTTACTCCTTGTAAAAAATCAATACTATTTCTCATAGCCCTTTGGTGCTGCGTTAGGAAATGTATATCGGACACCAATTGAACCCATGTTATAATGTTGATTACTGATAGGAGTAGAGTCAAACTGACTGATCCCATTCCAGGCAAGGCTTATTGAAATATTGGGGTTATATTGATATTGAACTCCAGTGCCATAAGTTAATGCAGCACTTGAATTATCTTGGTTGTACGAGCCGGGATTGAAAAAAATAGCGCCTTGTGGATCATTTACAGATAAAGATGAAAATAATGCTGCAACTCCTACTTTAGCAAAAATATTTAATTGGTAATTATTAAGAGGAAGATATCCTACCAAATTGCCACCAACAGATTGTGCCTCGAGATGCCCCTTCATTCCGCCTGTCGCCGTTGTTATTTGCCCTGTAAACGTGCTTAAGCTCTGTTGTCCCCAATAAGTATAATTTGCTTCAATACCCAGATAAGAAGTAAAGCTATATCCTAAATCAGCATAAGCACCAACTTGACCTCGAGTATTTAACCCATACACATCGGTCACACCAGCTGTTAAAGTTCCGCCACTGTTTACAAATCCGGTAGCTGGGGCTACTACATAAGAAGGGCCATTGCTTGCTCCTATGCCTACTTCAGCATATGGACCTGTTTGTATCGCAAATGCGAAACAAGGGAACATTAAAAGAGCTGTAACACAGCATTTATTACTAACATCCATTAAAAAATACTCCTTATTTTTCAAAATATTAGACCAAGAAAATCTTGGTTGATTAACTACTTACTCCATTTTTAACTGCTCAAGACATTTAAATGAGCCATGCTAAAATAACAGAAAAACACCTCGTTGTTAATTTTATAACGGAATAAAATATCGGTTCTTTTAATGGAAAATATCAGCTTTCCAAGCAGTCAGATTTTACCTAGAGAAGCGAATGCTTTAAAGGGGTTTTGTTTTAACTCATTGAGCATATCAGAGAGTACCTCTCGACACTTCACTTAAACAGGCCACGTAAAATAACGTTTTATTTTATATACGTACACTTGCCAAAATATTTTCATCGTTGTGCAGAAGTGCTAGGATAGCTCCTTAAATTACATAGGGATGGAATATCGATGAATATCAATAACAAAGCACATCGTTCTCTTGCTATAATAGCATTGATGTGTACGGGGGCGAGCGCTGCGGTGGCAGGGAGTATGGGGCCTGTAGCTTCGCCAATGTCTTTTGTTGCAACACTTAGTGCTGGTCCAGTTTGGCCTACAAATGCGGGTAAGGCCCAAACTCTTATTCTAGCACCTGAGATTGAAAAAGCTTATACAGCGAAGAAATCAAGTCAAACTTTAGCGGATGGCGAATTCTTTTTAGGAGTTCAAACTTCTGCCTTGCCTTATAATCTGCAGGCACAATTAGGGGTTGCTGTAGCGACTACCAGTCAAGTTGGCTTCTCAGGCGTTATTTGGGATGATGCATTACCAGAATTTGATAACTATGCGTATAAATATCAATTACGTCACACGCATGTGGCCTTAAAAGGAAAATTAGCCGCAGACCGTGGTTATTTCGTGACTCCATGGATAAGTGGCAGTATTGGCGTTGGTTTTAATCAAGCCAATAACTATATGAGTTGGCCATTGATAGAGGAAGCAGTAGTAACACCTAATTTTTCAAATCATATGACCACGGCCTTTACCTATACAGTTGCTGCGGGTGTGCAACGTAATCTTACCCAAAATTGCCAGGTTGGTGTTGGTTATGAATTTGCAGATTGGGGACATAGTCACTTAGGGCGTGCTGACGGACAGACAACACGTAGAGGATTGGCGCTTGATCATTTGTATACTAACGGGCTTTTGTTCAGCATCAGCTACATTTCATAATGAATTTGTGTACCTAATGTTCGTTATAATGTAAAAACAAAGCGGCGGTGTGGCTTTGTTTTTACATCTTCTAGCGCCGTTATTCTGTCGCAAATAAAATTAAAGCGATAATTGCGAATCCCATTCCTAATCCTTGTTTTAAAGTTAATCCTTGTTTTAGGAATATCATGCACAACATAAGGGTGATCATTGGATACATCGAGGTGACCAACACTACTGGCATTGTTGGTCCATTGCGCAATGCCAAAATGAAAAAAATACAGGCAATACCACTGGCTAAGCCATTAAGTAGCCCGTAAATACCGCCTTTGGCGTGCAGATCGAGTTTAAAATCAAGCAACACCAAGGCAATAATTCCGGAAATTAATACCCCAATGCTTGAATAAAAGGTGATGGAGAGTGGATTAATAAAGCTGGATGCTCTTGTTCCCCAATATCCCCAGGCGCCATAAAGCAACAAGGCAATTAATGATGGATAATACCAGCTAATATTCATTTACGTTCTCTTAATTGGATTTAATGTCTTTAGTTTGCACAGGATAACTGCTCGTCCATTAAAATAATACAGCTAAATGTTAAAAACCCTGAGCTTTTAAGCGCATATATGTCGTTGACTAATAAAAAATATCCACAAAATCTGTGGATAAGTGTGTGGGTTAACTGATGACTAAATAATAAGTAGTCAAAGCAAAGGGAAGCTATATCCCTTAACCGCGTTTTTATCTACAATAAGATTTTAACCCAAATAAAAGCAATTATGTATAAACCACTCGCCCTATTTATGGGGTTGCGCTACACCCGTTCGCGAAAGAAGAATCATTTTGTTTCTTTTATTTCTTTAAGTTCAATGCTTGGCATTGGCTTAGGTGTCATGGTTCTTATTACGGTTTTATCGGTAATGAATGGCTTTGATCAGCAAATACATAATCGTTTTTTTGGCATGGCTCCTGAGATTACCGTGACTGGCCCTGGTGAACGTATAAATGATTGGCCCGAGGTCGCCAAAAAAATTCAAACTATCCCTGAAATTAAAGCGCTGGCGCCGTACGTGGGGGGGCAGGGCTTATTAGTTCACGAAGGCCAGGTTTTACCTATTATCTTAACTGGCGTGATGCCAGACAAAGAAGAGAATATAACCCATTTGAAAGATAAATTACTTGCGGGCAACATCGATAATTTAAAGCATTTTGGCATGATTCTCGGTAAAGGGCTTGCTGATAGCTTAGGGGTTATGATTGGCGATAAAGTCACCGTCATGATTCCCCAAGCAACTGTAACTCCTGCGGGAATGGTGCCGCGTTTTAAGCGCTTTACGGTGGTTGGGGTTTTTTCGGCAGGAACTGGATTTAATTTTGATACCAAAATAGCGTTTATTAATATTGAAGATGCGCAAAAATTATTGCAACTAGGTAATGATGTGAGTGGCATTAAGATGAAAATAAATGAAGTGTATCAGGCTCCTGAATTATCCGATCGCCTCTCCCGTTTATTAGGTGAGCAATATCAGGTTGGTAACTGGACGCAGCAATTTGGTTCGTTTTTTGAAGCCGTGAAAATGGAAAAAAACATGATGTTTATGATCCTATTGCTAATCATTGCTGTAGCTGCATTCAATTTAGTTTCTTCTTTAGTAATGGTCGTTAATGACAAACAAGCAGAAATTGCCATTTTAAGAACCATAGGGGCTACTCCTTCAATCATCTTATGGACGTTCATCGTTCAAGGAATGATGGTAGGCATTGTGGGCACACTTTTTGGTTTAATTGGTGGACTAATATTGGCTGAAAATGCGACGACTATTGTGAATCATTTACAAACCTGGTTTCATTTTAAAGTCTTGTCATCCAGTATCTATTTTGTGGATTATTTGCCCTCCAAGATTATGTTTGGCGATTTATGGCGGGTATGTGTTATGGCGTTATTAATGAGTTTCTTTGCCACGATTTATCCTGCCTGGCGTGCCTCAAAAACTATAATTGCGGAGGCTTTGCATTATGAGTGATATTATTTTAAGTAGTAATCAATTATGTAAATCTTATAATGATGGGGCTTCTAAAGTTGAGGTGCTCAGAGGAATTAACTTATCCATAGCCAAAGGCGAGCGTGTGGCGATTATTGGTCCCTCTGGTTCGGGTAAAAGTACCTTATTGCATTTGCTTGGTGGTTTAGATCAGCCAACCAGTGGTGACGTATCCGTTAAGGGCGTGAATTGGCAAAAGATAAATGAAAAAAAACGCTGCCAATTACGCAACCAAAGTTTAGGGTTTATTTATCAGTTTCATCATTTACTCCCTGAATTTACTGCGCTTGAAAATGTGTGTATGCCGTTATTGCTAGGGAATGCTTCAGTGAAAGCGGCAAAAATGGCGGCAAGTAAAATATTAGATGCGGTAGGTTTGCAGGCTAGAAAAGAGCATAAACCCGCACAACTTTCTGGTGGTGAGCGCCAACGTGTAGCGATTGCACGCGCCCTGGTACATCAGCCTCATTGTGTATTAGCTGATGAACCTACGGGGAATCTGGATCAGGCAACCGCTACAAAAGTATTTGATTTAATGTTAGAACTTAACCAAAAAATGAATACTGCTTTGGTTATTGTGACGCATGATCAGCAATTGGCACAACGCATGGATCGCGTATTAGTTTTAGGTGAGGGGCTTTTAGCGGAGTTTAATTGCTAGTCCTGAATATTTGTTATCCTGAACCCTGGCTAAGTTAAGGCCTCATTGCATTTCGGATGATAATAATATAGTTTGAAGTAGGATTAACTGCAAACAGGGATTAGAAATGTTCACTAAGTCACAGAGGCCTAGATCAGACGCATATATTGTTTTAAGTAGAGAAGATAAGAAAAAAGCTCAATTAAGTGCTCCTTCTTCACCAGGCCTTAAACCGCCTGCTTCCACCCTTCCTTTTATGCCTATTAAGAGTGAGCAGGAAGAGTTTATTAAGGATACTGGCGTTCCTTTACCAGAGACGGAGACGCGAGAGTTTTTATCACGAAGAGGTCAATATCGACATCTTCTCGCTAAAGCACAACAGAATGGCAAAGAAGATAGTCAGGCAGAAACCAATGAGTTTTCGGCAGCGAAATCTTGTTCT
This sequence comes from uncultured Gammaproteobacteria bacterium, assembly GCA_963844185.1. Classification (GTDB taxonomy): domain Bacteria; phylum Pseudomonadota; class Gammaproteobacteria; order Legionellales; family Legionellaceae; genus Legionella. The sequence goes on along the minus strand of CAWJMX010000002.1, from coordinate 277,785 downwards.
GTCCTATAGTAAGGAATAAATTGAGTTGGAGTATGGGAACGGCTAAATAGCCGTTCCTTGGAGGAGGTAGCGCTTGCTAGTAGTCAGCATGTCCTGGTGTGCGCGGGAATGGGATCACGTCGCGGACATTCGCTAAACCGGTCACATAGCTTACTAAACGTTCAAAGCCTAAACCAAAGCCGGCATGAGGAACGGTGCCATAACGGCGTAGATCGCGGTACCATTGATAGCTTTCTTTATTAAGATTGCATTCTTCAATACGTCTATCCAGAATATCCAAACGCTCTTCACGTTGGCTGCCACCAATAATTTCACCAATTCCTGGGGCTAAAACGTCCATGGCGGCAACGGTTTTTTCATCGTCATTAAGGCGCATGTAAAAGCCTTTAATTTCTTGGGGATAGTTCGTTAGAATTACTGGTTTTTTGCAGTGAACTTCAGCTAGATAGCGTTCATGTTCTGACTGTAAATCCAGCCCCCAGCTTACTGGGAATTCAAAGTTATGGCCTGATTTTTCCAGAACTTTAATGGCATCCGTATAGGTCATGACTTCAAATTCAGAATCAGCAATGTGCTTTAGGCGTTCGAGACATCCTGGGGCAACAAATTGATTGAAAAACTCCATATCATCCAGGCACTCGTTAAGTACCGCCTTGCACAGGTAACGCAACATGTTTTGGCTTAAATCACAAATATCGCTCAAGGTCGCAAAGGCTACCTCAGGCTCAATCATCCAAAACTCTGCTAAGTGTCGGCTGGTATTCGAATTTTCGGCACGGAAGGTTGGGCCAAAGGTATAAACCTTAGACATGGCCATACAATAAGCTTCCAGATTTAACTGGCCTGATACTGTAAGAAAAGTTTCTTTGCCAAAGAAATCTTTGCTAAAGTCAATTTGTCCTTGAGGATTCTTCGGAATATTCAATAAATCTAAAGTGGAAACACGGAACATTTCTCCAGCACCTTCACAGTCACTGGCGGTAATAATCGGCGTGTGAATCCAAAAATAACCTTGTTCATGGAAGAAACGATGTATGGCTTGCGATAAGCAATGACGCACACGCGTAACGGCACTGAAGGTGTTTGTTCGTGGACGTAAATGAGCAACGTCACGCAAAAACTCGAGTGAGTGGCGTTTGGCTTGGATTGGGTAGGTGTCTGGATTTTCTACCCAGCCTACGACCTGAATCTGATCGGCTTGAATTTCAAAAGATTGGCCTTTACCTTGGGAAGCAACTAATTTTCCGCTAGCAATGAGTGAACAGCCGGCATTTAGTTTGGTAATTTCATCGTGGTAATTCGATAAACCATCTGTAGCAACGATTTGAATAGGGGCAAAGCATGAACCATCATGCACGCTAATAAAAGACAAGCCTGCTTTGGAGTCACGACGGGTTTTTACCCAACCTCTTACTGTAACGTGTTCATCAACATTGATTGCACCATTCAAACATTCTTTGATGGTAAAAACTTCGGCCATTATTTTATTCCTGTTGGTTGAATGTATTTAATGCGATGATACACTAAATAAAATTGCTGAGGGAGCATTATGACGCAAAGAGTTTTATTCCTATTATTATTTTGTTGTTCTTTTTTGGTAGAAGCGGGCGATACGGTATTAAAATTGTACAGACCTTATGGGGACATGACAGAACAAGTTGCTCCCACCGTAAAAAAGACGTTATTGGGGCACTGTTTGACTCAGTCGCGATTGATCTTGCGCGAAGATGCTTGGCGTTGTGAAGCCGAAGGAAAAACATATGATCCATGTTTTGTTAAAGCAGGTACTAATCGTACAGAGGCTTTATGCCCGCAATCACCGTGGATTGGGGATAGCGTACAGATTATGGTGCGTACGCCGTTAAATAATGAGCTAAACCAAACTTTGGATATGTCGCAAGCCTATCCATGGGGAATTGAACTATCAAATGGTGAGCGTTGTTTAGCGATCGATTCGGCTAAGTTGTATGATGAAATGCCGATACGTTATCGTTGTACTAATAAAAAGCTATTAGTAGGGCATTTGCAGCGTTGTAAGAATGTATGGAGTATGCTTGAGAAAACGCCTGAAGGTGTAATCACTGTTGAGTTGGTTAAGGCCTGGTTTTAATTGAGTTGCAAGTCATTGTAGCCCTGGTCATTCGGGCTACAATCTGATGTACCATGAACTTCTTAGAGTGAGGCCGCAGGCGCTGCATCTTGAAACGCTTTAAGTGTTAAGCAATGCGTATTAATTGCATTAATTAATGGGTAGGCATCCATGGCAAAATTAAAGCGATGCGCATTGAAGACTTGCGGTATGAGGCAAAGATCGGCTAATGACGGCGTAGCGCCAAAACAAAAGGGTTCAGTGCGCTCGATTGTTTGTAATTTCGTTTCAAAGGCATCAAATCCTACTTTTAACCAATGATGATACCACGAGGTTACTTGTGCTTCGCTGGCATTAAACTCTGCTTTTAAACGATTCAATACCCTTAAATTATTTAATGGATGCATGTCACAGGCTACGATCTGCGCTAAGGATCTTACTACCGCTCGCTTAAATGGATCTTTAGGCAATAATGCAGGATAAGGGACGCTTTCATCCAGATAATCAATAATGGCCAGAGATTGGCTGATAATATGCCCATCAACGTCTAAAGAGGGGACTAATTCTTGTGGGTTTATGCGTTGGTATTCTGTTTTATGATGTTGGCCGCCATCGTTGATTAAATGAATGCTGATTTTTTCATGGGCTATGCCTTTTAGATTAAAGGCAATACGTACACGATAACAGGCTGTCGAGCGGAAATAATCATAGAGTATCATGGTAGCTCCAGATGATAGTATGAATCAGGCCTTTCGACCTTAACCCAACGCGTGTTCAACAACTTGCTCAATTGCGCCAAAAAGACTTTTTCCCTGCTTATCAAGCATTTCAATACGAATGGTATCGCCAAAACGCATAAATGGCGTTTTAGGTTGGCCGTGCTCAATGATTTCCAACATTCTTTTTTCGGCAATACACGAAGAACCTTTGCTGCGATCAAGATTAGATACTGTTCCTGAGCCAATGATGGTTCCTGCACTTAATGCTCTTGTTTTTGCCGCATGCTCAATAAGCTCGGTAAACGAAAAAGTCATGTCGCTTCCCGCATCAGGTTGGCCAAACAATTTTCCATTTAAGTGACTCAATAAGGGTAAATGCAAACGTTGTCCATCCCAATTAGGCCCTAATTCATCAAGGGTAATTGCTACCGGTGAAAAGCTACTGGATGGTTTTGATTGAAAAAACCCGAATCCTTTGCCCAGTTCTTCGGGGATTAAATTACGTAAGGATACGTCATTAACTAACATTAATAATTTAATGTGTTGGCCTGCATTTTTATGATTAATACCCATAGAAACATCATCGGTGATCACCGCAACTTCAGCTTCAAAATCAATCCCATATGCTTCATCAGCAGTAAGAATTGGGTCTCGTGGGCCAAGAAAAGTATCGGAGCCGCCCTGATACATCAATGGATTGGTCCAGAAATCGGCAGGCATTTCAGCGCCACGTGCTTTACGGACGAGTTCAACGTGATTCACATAAGCACTGCCATCGGCCCATTGATAAGCTCGGGGCAGGGGCGATGTACATTGTTTGGGATCAAAAGCAAAGACATTATTCACGCGCTGTTCATTTAATTGTTGATAAATTTTTTGCAGCTCGGGTTCTACCTGTTGCCAATGATCCAGGGCATATTGTAAGTTAGGGGCAATTTGGGGAACACGAAGTGCGTGGGTTAATGCTTGATTGACCATGCATAATTCGCCATCTCGTGATGATGTTGATTTTAAAGTAGCTAATTTCATAGAAATTCCTAATGGGCTTCTTTTAACGTGCCGCGTTTGATTTGGTCGCGCTCAATTGCTTCAAATAATGCCTGGAAGTTCCCTTCACCAAATCCCTGATTGCCTTTACGTTGAATAATTTCAAAAAATACGGGGCCAAAAATATTTTCAGTAAAAATTTGCAGCAATAGACCATGTTGCGGATCGACTTCACCATCCATCAGTATTTTTTCCGCGCGCAGTTGTTTTACCGGTTCCTGATGCCAGGGGAGGCGAGTATCCAGCATGTCATAATAAGTGTCAGGCACATCAAGGAAGTGTACGCCTTGTTCTCTTAAGCTATGGACTGTTTGGTAAATATTGTCGGTTGTTAATGCCATGTGCTGAATGCCTTCGCCATGGTATTCGTGTAAAAATTCTTCAATTTGCGAGACATCGTCTTTTGATTCATTCAATGGAATTTTGATTTTGCCGCAAGGACTACCAAGGGCACGGCTTAACAGGCCAGTCATTTTGCCTTTGATATTGAAATAACGAATTTCTTTAAAATTAAAGATTTGTTCATAAAAAGTTGCCCATTTATCCATATTGCCACGAAATACATTATGAGTTAGGTGATCGATGAGCAGTAAGCCATTATCTTCTAGGGAAACGGCCGCTTTGTGCTGCCAATGTTGCGTAAAAGGTTGATGGTGTTCATCAACAAAGTAAATCACGCTGCCACCAATAGCCTGAATTGCTGGTAGGCCATGATGTGCATGCTGGCAATCTTCAAATGCTGTTGCGCCATGAGCTATGGCATAGGCAAAAGCAGCTTGGGCATCATGAACTTTAAATCCCATCGCACACGCACCAGGACCATGTGTTGCCGCGTGGGTCGTTGCTTGGCTATCGATGGAAGCGTTTACGATAAATTGGATTTGACCTTGTTGATACAGAGTGATGTCTTGGTCTTTATGGATTGCTATGGCCTGGAAACCCAGGTCAGTAAATTGTTGTTGCAGACGTTTTTTATCCGGGCCTGAAAACTCTAAAAAAGCAAAACCATCTAATCCGCAGGGGTTGTCATTTGTTTGCATTATTAAGATACTCCGTTATCGTTTTGATCCATTAAAGAGCGCGTATTTACCATTAAGTTAAGTGATTTTATCCCCCTAGAGCCGTTTAGGAGGATAAAATGCTTAATTTACGGCAGAGATTTTTATTTCTCTGCTGGTTCCGCTCGTTGCACTAAAAACAATCCATCTGCTATAGGCAACAAGCTTACAAATACGCGCATATCCTGTTTAATCAATTCATTGAGCTTTCTTATTTCTCTTGTTTGTCCGCCAGTTTCATTGTCATCAATTACTTTACCATCCCAGAAGACATTATCAATAGCAATAATTCCTCTAGGTTGAATCAGCTTTAATGCCAATTCATAGTAATGGACGTAATTGGTTTTATCGGCATCAATAAAGATAAAGTCAAATTTTTGCTCCCAACCTTCATCAATTAATGCATGCAGTGAATCCAGCGCCCGGCCAAGACGTAACTCAATTTTATGATCTTGTTTTGCCTCTTCCCAAAATATAGGGGCTCTTTTTGTCCATTCGGCACTAATGTCGCAGGTGATTAAACGACCATCATCAGGCAATGCTAACGACATTGCTAAGGCACTGTATCCTGTAAATGTTCCTAATTCCAGTACATTTTTAGCGCGAATCAGATGCAAAAGAAATTGCATAAATTGTGCTTGTTCCGGCGCTACTTGCATGTTCGCCAGTTCCATTGAGGAGGTTTCCTTGCGCAAGCTCTCTAAGGAAGGGTGCTCACGCAATGATTTATCCAGCATGTATGCATATAATTCAGGAGTTAAACTTAACTGTTTCATTTAGGCTAACTTCTCTTGTGCTAAGGCATCTGCTATTTCGTTCGTAGGTAAATTATTTTTTGCTGAACGTGTAAATATTTCCAGTAGATGCGTGTAGATATGATCGATTTGCTCATTGATTTGATTATCAGGTGTATGCAAATATTTAGAGGCTGCAAAAATTAATCCGCCGGCATTAATTACATAATCTGCGGCAAATAAAATACCTTTATCATGTAAGATCTTACCATGATAGCTATGCGCTAATTGGTTATTCGCTGCACCTGCAATAATTGTTGTTTGTAATTGGGGAATGGTAATGTCGTTAATAATGGCGCCTAAAGCACAAGGAGCAAATACATCACATGGAACTTTATGGATTTGATCCGTGCTTACAGGTTTGGCGCCAAATTCTTTAATTGCTTGCTCTACTGCAGCTGGAGAAATGTCGGCAACAGTAAGTTGTGCACCTAAGTCATGTAAATGTTTGGCAAGTGCGTAGCCAACATGGCCAAGACCTTGAATAGCTACATGAACCCCATTGAGGTTATCCTTATTCAATTTAAAGGCTACTGCTGCTTGAATACCGCGCAGAATACCTTTTGCTGTCGAGGGTGATGGATCGCCGTGGTGTTTTGATAAACTGGCAACATAAGAGGTATGTTCGCCAATAATATCCATATCGCTCAATACCGTTCCGCTATCAAGCGCTGTAATGTAGCGACCATTTAATTCATTTACAAAGTTACCAAATTGATGCATGTAGCTTGCGCGGTCAAAGGAGCCTTTGGGTTTGATAATTACTGCTTTACCACCGCCTAAAGGTAAGTTAACCGAGGCGGCTTTGTAGCTCATACCACGAGCAAGGCGCATCGCGTCTTTAAGTGCGGCTGCGGTACTAGGATATTCGATAAAACGGCAACCGCCTAAGGCTGGGCCTAATTTTGTATTATGGATGGCAATGATTGCTTTCATGCCCGTTGTTGGATCAACTTTAAAGTGTAAATCACCAAAACCATGGGCTAAGGCGTATTCGAGGAAATCGTCTTCTGCTTTTGCTTGGTTATTGTTGGTTCTATTATCAACAGACATCATTGCTTAAACTCCTCTTTTAAATATTTTTTTGCAGAAGTTATAGACCTATTTATCGATTAAATCAATGATAATTTGGCGTCTTGCGGCATGCTGGTATAAACTAAACCAGTTATTTATCAAATTGGAGAATGTTATGCGACAGGTCGTTGCGAAGATGCTCATGTTGATGGTTGTAACACCGTTTACTTTTGCTGCAGATGTAGTAATTCCGCCGCAATTAATTCTTGATAAGGTTTTCTTTCAGGTCTCTGCAAAACAATGGGTGACAACTCAATCTGCTTTATTGGGGGTTAATATTAGTGTGACCTTAGCGAATGCTGATTTAGTGAAGGCGCGTTCGGATATTATGGAGCGCTTAAATAAGATTGCTAAAGGCGATTGGCATTTACTCGCATTTGATCGTTCGCAAGACAGCTCAGGCCTTGAGAAACTTGATGTCCAAGCACAAGCGCGTGTGGATCAAACAGCATTGACTGCTATTTATCAAAATGCAAAATCAGTGAGTATGCCTGGGGCTAAATATGAGGTCGCGAGTGTCGAATTTAAGCCTAGCCTGGAAGAGACACAGGTGGTTTTGGCCAAGGTTCGTGATCAATTGTACCAACAGGTAAATGATGAAATTGCGCGGATGAATAAGGCGTACCCAACGCAAAATTACAGTGTGAGTAATTTGGTTTTTGTCTCTGGAGATAATCCACCAGTGCAGACACCACGAGCTTATCAGGCTAAAGAAATGAATGGGATAGTGATGATGGCAGGTGCCGTCGCTCCAGCATTGACGGTGAGTAATGAACTGACCTTGACGGCGATGGTGGAAGCCGCTTCTAATCGTAAGCAATAAGAGCGTAGGGAGAAAGAGGGGGGCAAAATCTGCTTTCTTAAGGAAATATGTTCTACTCCCTTTGGGGAGTAGGTGGTACCTAAAATGTACCAGCCACAATGCTCACCCTCATCTGCCCTTACGGGCACCTTCTCCTTAACTTATTGCTAAATAATTGAAAATAGGGGAAATAATTTGTTAGTTGTTGAAAAAATTATTGGTCATCGCGGAGCCTCAGCTTATGCTCCTGAGAATACTTTAGCTGCCTTTAATAAAGCCTTAGATATGGGCTGTCGCTTTGTTGAGTTTGACGTGATGTGCAGTGCTGATGGCGAGCCGTTTGTCTTTCATGATGACAAGTTAAAAAGAACCACCAATGGCCGTGGGGAAATTGGCCAGGTTGTCTCTACCTATCTGCAATCACTCGATGCTGGTTCTTGGTTTTCGCGACAATTTAAAGGCGAACAAATTCCGCATTTTAAAGAGGTGTTGGCGTGGTTGGTGGCTGCAAATGTGCAAGCAAATATCGAAATAAAACCTTACCCAGGTACCGATGACCAAACTGCGGTCACGGTCTTAAGTCATTTAAATCGTTATTGGCCAGAAGGAAAAGATTTACCTCTTGTTTCCAGTTTTTCCTGGGATGCCCTAATGATGTGTCGCAACCTCGCACCTGAAATGCCTTTGGGTTTACTCGTTCATACTTGGGATGAGCAGTGGTTGCAAAAAGCCAAACAATTGGCTTGTTTTTCCATTCACTTTAATCGCAGAATTTTAACTGCTGCCCGTGTTCAGGCGGTTAAGGATGCAGGATATCTTGTTTGTGCCTACACGGTGAATCGAAAACGGCAGGCTAATAAGTTATTTCAATGGGGCGTAGATGCTGTTTTTAGTGATTATCCAGATTTACTTGCATGAATAAATTAATTGTTTTCTTCTTTCTCTTATTATGTGCTTTGTCGGTACATGCAAAACGCATTGAATTGGTACTTTGGCATGCTATGGCTGGTCATTTAGGTGATGAAGTCAGTGCACTTGCACATGATTTTAATCAAAGCCAAAGTGAATACTTTGTTAAACCGGTTTATAAAGGGAATTATATTGAAACCTTAACTAGCTTTGCTGCTGCCTTCAGAGCGCAAAAACCACCGGCAATGGTGCAAATTTTTGAGGTTGGCACTGCCATCATGAGTTCACCTAAAGGGGTCATTAAGCCAGTTGATGAGTTGATGCAAGAACAGGGATTGCATTTGCCTAAAGAAGATTTTATTCCCTCGATTCGCGAATTTTACAGCAAAGATGGGCTGTTGATGGCTTTACCTTTTAATCTCTCGACGCCGACTTTGTATTACAATGTAGATATACTTGCCAAAGTAGGGTACACCAGTGCTAATTTTCCACGTACTTGGGAGGAGATGGAGGTATTAGCCCAGAAAGCAAAAAAAGCAGGTTATCAATGTACTTATACTACAGCTTATCCGGGGTGGGTGCTTTTTGAATCATTTTTAGCAATTCATGGGTTGCCGTTAACCCAAGGGGTACCACGACAAGCTGCCTTTGATACACCGCAATTAGTGCGTCATTTTACACGCTTAAAACGTTGGCATGCTCAGCATTATTTTCGTTATGCAGGGCGTGTGGATGATGCGACTGTTTTATTTACCAGTGGTATTTGCCCTTTATTTAGCCAATCCTCAGGAGCTTATAACAGTTTGGCGGCCTTAGTCCCTTTTCGTTTGGGGGTTGCCAGTATGCCTTTAGATACGCAAATCAGTAAAATGCGCCATGCGAATGTTGCTGGCGGCGCCGCATTATGGGCCGTGGCAGGACAAACAAAAGAACAGTACAAGGGAATTGCGCAATTTTTTGTCTTTATTGCCCAACCTAAAACACAACAGCGTTGGCACGAACACACAGGTTATCTGCCATTAGGATTGCAAGGCTGCTATGCCGATATTTTGAAAACCAGCCAGCATCCCAATTTATTATTGGCACAAACCGATCTTAAAACGAATTGGCACGATAAGCCCTTGCGCTACGAGGGGCCACAAAATCAAATTCGTAATATTAATGACGAACAATTGGAGGCTATGTTTGCAGGTTTAATCAGCCCTGCTAACGCGCTACATGAGGCCTCGGCGCGTACAAATCATGTCTTGTTACGTTTTGCACGTAATACTAAAGGTGAATAATGCTACGACTCTCAAAAATACTTTGTGTTAGCCTATTGCGTTGTATTCTTCGCTGCAAGCAACCAGGTTACGATTTATAAAGGCTCCAGAAAGTTTTTAAGGTTGGGTTTTTGATTTAGGCGGTACTGATAAACCACATAAAATGCCATAACATTTTTTAAATAATTACGTGTTTCCTGCCATGGTAAGGTCTCAATCCAAACATCAATTTCTTTGGGGGGATGGCTTCTTAACCAATAAACCACTTGCTTGGGGCCAGCATTATAAGCGGCGGCAATTAATATGGGATGGTTGCTAAAGCGCTTTGATAATTGTTTTAAATAAGCCACACCAATGTTGATATTTTTTGCAGACAAGAATAATTGATTTTGATTGGTGTAGGGAATTTTATCCGCCTTAGAAACTACGCCTGCAGTATAGGGCATTACCTGCATTAAGCCGCGTGCGCCAACTGAAGACGTTGCATCTTCTCTGAAGCCGCTTTCCTGGCGAATAATGGCGTAAATAAATTCAGGTGGTACCGCATATTTTGTAGAATACTGTTTAATTGCCTCTTTATAAGCCAAAGGAAATCTTAATGAGAGTTGATTGTTTAAGGTTTCATTATTACTTAAGTATACTGATTTACCATGCCATTGTAGCGTCGTATCAATCCAATAAACTAAGGCACTTGCCTCATCTTTAGGCAATTCACTGATAAAATCATTGAGTAATCGCGAGGCCTGCAACGTATTTTTGCTGCTATATAAGGTTTTAACCTGGTCGATAAAGACTTGATAGGGCTTTAAGACATCCAAATTGTTTATTGGTGGTTCATTGGTGAAGCTAGGCGTTTGTTTGAGGCGAAGGCTGGCCAGAAACCCATAGTATTGTCGGCTTTTGGCCAAAGGCTCATAGACCGCATGGGCTTCGGCGGTTTTACCTTGTTCTTCTAAAGAACGTGCTAACCAATATTGCCAACAGGGGGTATCTTTATTTTTTGAATTATTGATTAAGGCCGTTACCTGTGGCCAGTCTTGGCGTTTTAAGGCAAAGCGTATTTGCCAATCCAGTAAGGTGTCATTGTAGTATTGCGGCTGTATTTTGGCGAACCATTGCCGGGTATCTTCGTTATTACGCATGGCTTTATACAGCGCAACATGGGCGAGAAAAGCTTGTTGCTGTGCCAAATTAAGTAGGTGTTTGGTTTTGCCTTGTTGCCATAGTTGCAATGCGTTCTCCATATTAATGGATATCATGCGTTTAAGGCCATAAAGATAAATAGCACTGTTTAAGCCACCGGCATTAAGTTTATTAATCGTTCTTGGGTTTTGATACACCGCATTTAATGCTTGAATTTCTGTTGGATGCGGCATTTTATATTGTTTTAGCAAATAACGTGCTAATTGAATGTTGCGTTTATCCAGCGCAAGAGTGATGCGTTGCGTAATCAGATCCTGGTTAAAGCCATCATTCCTCAGCAATAAGTCAAATAAGTTAGTGCAGGCAGGGGGGCTTGATTCACCCGTTAACCATAACGGGATGGAATCTTTAAGCACTTCTTGCTGGGCGCCTGTATTGTATTTTGCCATTTGTTCATAGCAGACAAGATTCATGTCGTTAGACGGTTGATAATATTGGGTATAACTTGCCCAATCTTTGGTGCGTGCGAGTTCATAAAGCCAGCGTTCACGTAATTTATTGGAAAGTGGGGTGGTGCCTTTAATAAAATCGAGAAAGATGGGCGTCGGGGTAATTGGTAGATGTTGGCTTAACGAAGTATAAGTATTAAAACGCTCCATATACTCTTGTCCCGAAAGCGCCAGGCAAGCTTGTGATCCGATGAATCCGCATAACATGATGATTAATTTTTTCATAAATCTTCTTCGTCGAATTAAATGTTCGTTAATTGTGCACGCATGGTGTTAATCGTTTCTTGGTAATTATCGCTGTTGAATATAGCGGAACCAGCAACAAATTGATTAGCACCCGCGTGCGCCAAAGTAGCAATATTCTTGCTTGTGACACCGCCATCTACACACAGATCCAGTTGCGGGTAGCGCAGGCGAATTTGTGTTATTTTTTCAATGATTTCTGCAATTAATTTTTGGCCACCAAATCCTGGATTGACGGTCATGACTAAGACAAAATCAAGTTTGTATGCACACCAGGTTAATACGTCAATCGAGGTTGCTGGATTTAATACCAAGCCTGCGGCACAGCCTAAATCTTTAATCAGTTGCAAGCTGCGGTCTAAATGAATGGTTGCATCTGGATGTATGCTGATGCGCTTGGCTCCTGCTTTGGCAAAGGATTCAATAAGAGCATCCACTGGCTCAACCATGAGGTGAACATCTATGGGGAGCTGAGGAAAACGTTTGATTAATGCCGTACAAAAAGCCGGACCAAAGGTTAGGTTGGGGACATAATGATTGTCCATTACATCAAAATGAATGTAGTCCGCGCCTGCCAGCATGACCGCGCCCACTTCGTCGCCAAGACAGGTGAGATCTGCAGAGAGCATTGAGGGTAAAATTTGGTAGGTCATGGTGTGATTTTTTTAAATTTTACGATGGTTCTATCATATGCTGTTCGCGAGAAACATTCTATAAAAAAGGATTTTTCCGGTGAAAGAAGTTATTCAATAAGCTAAAACTGAGGGGTACTGTCATTTGTAGGTTGATGCTAAACGAATTAATCTAAAATGAGCATTTCAGATTAATGTTAATAAAAACTACCCGGCAATATTTCATGGCTAACCAATTGAAAAATAATATTGTTTTTATTTTTCTGCAATGAGTTTGCTCAAGTTCCAAGTCACTTTACTTGCAATAATTAATATCTTAAGATATATTTTAAGATATATTTGGATTTTGGAGATAACTATGCATCACCCCTCAGATAGGCATCATGGCCGCAGATCCTTGAGAAAGGAGTTTGATAAAAATCATATGATGAGAGGCAGAAAATTTACTGCTGAAGAATTGCAATTGCTGTTACTCAATTTAATTGCGCAAAGTCCAAGTCATGGCTATGAATTAATTAAAGAACTTCAAGAACGAACAGAAGGTAGCTACAACCCGAGTCCAGGCATGGTTTACCCCGCATTAACCTATCTAGAAGAACGTGATCTTATTATCAGCGAGACGCATAAGAATAAAAAAAATTATACGATTTCTACGTTAGGCACGGAGTACTTAGGTTTAAATAAGCCAAAAACCGAGGAGCTGTTTGCTTGCATTACCCATTTAGCGCGCAAAATGCATTACATTCGTAATGCCATGAATGAGGAAGCCAATGAGCCACCGGATGCGCATGAGTGGTTGCCCGAATTTGTCGAAGCTCGTTTAGCATTGAAACGTGCTTTATTAATGAAAAGTGGTGTGGATCAAGAAAAACAAAAAGTAATTAGTGTTGTCTTGAATAAAGCAGCGGCAGAAATTAATAAGATTCTATCTTAAGGTACGAGCATGGAAACAAGTAACTTAGCAGTACAAAAGATACGTCATCCAATTAAGATGCGTATGTTGCAGGTGGTGCGAACTCAATGGGTCACCCCATATCTTATCTCGGTTATTTTAACCGGTAATGAATTAGACGAATTTAATTCTGCGTCTTTTGATGATCATGTGAAATTATTTTTTCCGGCACTGGCGCAGAGTAAGCCAGTATTACCTCGTTTTAATGCAAATGGTTCATTGGATAAGTCATCGATGATGGAGGTTATTAGCAGAGATTTTACGCCCTGTCATTATGATGCCTTGAAGCGGGAGCTTGAGATACAGTTTGTCATGCATGGCGAAGGGCAGGCATCCACTTGGGCCGCGCAAGCAAAGCCGGGGGATTTTTTAGGTGTAGGTGGACCAAAAAGCTCGTTACTGATACCTATGCAATTTGACTGGTTTTTAATGATGGGGGATGAGACAGCGATTCCTGCAATAAGTCGTCGTTTGGCTGAATTGCCTCCAGGAACTCAAGTCACGGTAATGATTGAACTAGAACACCCAGACAGCCAGGTAAATTTTATCTCTGAGGCTACGGTTGAGTTATTTTGGTTGCATCGGCATCATACACTACAAGAGCAATTAGCCGCATGGTCTGTTCCACTGGGAGATGGCTTTGTTTGGGCTGCTGGAGAGTCTTCATCAATGCGCGAAATTTATACGCAACTTATCAATCGCTATTCTATTGATAAATCAAGATTAAGAATTTCAAGTTATTGGAAAAAAGGTGCCTCAAATGTGCATGAGTCTTATGGTGCTCCCCCCGTTGGTTGAGCTGACTTTTCTCCAAGACACGTTATTTGTGATTAAGAGATAGCGGGTTGATGGGAGAGTACCTGTGAAGGTCAAAGAAAGAGGATTTTATGGGTTAAAAGCCGGAGATCCTTTTTCATTCCTTTAAAAAAGGCTTTTTGTCTTGAGCAGGATTGGCTGCGTGCGGCCAGAAAAAACGGCTAAAAATAATAAGCACGCATTGTTCTTAGAAAGCATGTTCTTCTTTTGATTTGATGTTAGATTGTCTGGAACACGAAATTAATATAGCATAGCCCAATTAAAAGCCGGACATCATTTATATGCTAAAAAATCATCTTATCCGCTTTATGTTTGTTGGGCTATTAAATACTTTATTTGGATATAGTTTATATGCTCTTTTTATTTATTTAGGGCTTATATATTACTTGGCCATTATATTCTCAACTGCTTTAGGTGCCTTATTCAATTTTAAAACGATTGGTAAATTAGTCTTTAATAGTAACGATAATAGCTTATTTTTTTTGTTTATCTTTTATTACTTAGCTCTTTCGCTATTAAATATTTATCTGGTAAATTTTTTTACAAAATTTATAAATGATTATTATGTAAGTGGCTTTATCTCCGTTGTTATCTGTGCTTTGGCTTCTTTCATTATAAATAGGAAACTTATGTATAAACCAAAGGAAATTCATCTGTGAAAAAATTAATTAGTATTGTAACGCCCTGTTACAACGAAGAAGATAATGTTGAGGAGTTATTTAGGCGAGTAGAGAAGGTTTTTAATACCCAACTACCACATTATGATTTCGAGCATATTTTTATTGATAATGCTTCTACAGATAAGACAGTGGAAAAGCTTAAAGCCATGGCTTTAACTGATGCGCGAGTAAAGTTGATTATTAATTCCAGAAATTTTGGTCATGTCCGATCGCCTTTATATGGATTATTACAAGCAAGTGGCGACGCGGTTATTTCCGTTGTTGCCGATCTTCAAGATCCGCCAGAAATGATTCCAAGTTTCATTGAAAAATGGGAAGAGGGAAATGACATTGTTCTTGCGATAAAAAAAGACAGTGAAGAAAATAAAATAGTTTTTAGAATACGGAAATTTTATTACAATCTTTTAAGTCGGCTTTCTGAAGTAAAAATTTTCAAAAACTACACTGGCTTTGGTCTTTATAATCGCAACGTAATGGATGCACTAAGAACATTTCAAGATCCTTATCCTTTTTTTAGAGGTATGATCGCAGAAGTAGGATTTAAGGTTGCTGAACTGGCATATAACCAGCCAGTAAGAGAGAAAGGGATAACTAAAAATAATTTTTATTCTCTTTATGATATGGGTATTTTAGGTATCATGAATAACTCTAAAGTTCCTTTAAGACTGGTTGTATTTTTGGGTTTTATTTTGAGTTCCATTTCTGCCCTCGTTGGTTTAGGTTATTTAATCGCTAAAATTATCTATTGGAATGAAATGAAACTGGGCATGGCTCCTTTAGTAATAGGTGGGGCCTTTGCTTTCTCAATGATGATTTTTTTCTTAGGAATTATTGGTGAATACATTGGCGCAATTTATACCCAAGTCTTAAATAGGCCCTTGGTTTTTGAAAAAGATAGAATCAATTTCTAGTTTTAAGGCACTGACTGATTTATAAAAGCGATTAGAGTTGTTTTTTAGGTTGAGCAAAGAGTCCAGCGTACACTATATGAGTGCTCTATTCTACTAAAAGAGTAAAATAGAGCATGCTTTCGTCTTTATCCCACCTTACTTAATCTCGCCACGTTGTACTGAGAGAATATAGCTTGGCGTTAAAGCATGGTAAACAGCATTCATTAGATTCATATATAAAAAGAACGCTACAAAGGGTAGTAACAACTTTAAATTCTTCGCTCTTAATAATTGCCAAAACTGATATAAAGCAAAAGGAAAGAGCAAAAGATAGATAGCAAAAGTGAATCTATCCTCCAGGCCTGAAAATATATGCAGCAAAATACAGAAAAATACGCCAATGATTATTGCTCGTCTTTGTTTAATGTCTATATTTTTATATTGAAGAATTAAGCCACAAAAACCAAAATAAACAATGAAGCTGGACAACAATACAATTACTTTCTGAAATGATTCAGAGATATTCTGATAGACAAACAAGGTATAATGAGAAAATATCATTAATATTTTTAACATCAGGTAAGAAAAACCATTAATGCTAAACCAATAGAATTTATGGCTGCTGCTCGTTACAAACGGATTTGGAAAAACATTGGCGACTGCCGTTGGTATAAAAGAAAACGAGACATGAGTAGCCTCTTTGCCCCATGAATATTGTAATTTACCTAAACTCATCGCTGGGAAGGGGGTTAATTTATCGAAGGTATGATAATTGTAATAGATTTGCGGTAAAAAAACGATTAAGGCGGTGATGCCAAAAATGAATAAAGAGGCAAAAATTTCTCGCGGTTTTTGTTCCTCAAGGCATTCCCAAAAAAAGGTTAAGGAAATAAAAGCAAAAAGCCATAAATTAGCGGGACGTACCTCTACAGCATAGGCAGAAACCAAACCGAGCAAAAAAACTCTAAAATAGCTTTTTCTCATCCCAAAAAATATGGCGATGCTGATAAGTAATAAGCAATTTGATAAAGCTTCCGTTAACGTAACACTGAGGTAGCTTAGTATATAAATATTTAATAACAGGCTAGCGAAAATAAACAACCTGAAGCGTTCATTTTTAGTGAGTGATCGCGCCACTAAATAGGCGGCGCCAACGTACATAACAAATTGCCACACTAAAACATGAAAAGCATAGATTCGTTTAAGAGGCGTTATCAAATTGATAAAATAGAGAATAAATGGATAACCGTAGGTTCTTACTGCCCCCGTTCCCGTAACAAACAAGTCTTGAGCCAATTGTATATATCCTACTGCATCACCTACACCAACACCTTGACCTTGCGTACAAAACAGTACGGGTTTTTGCCATTGATAAAAAATATAGCTCAATGCAAAAGAAACAGCAATTAAGCTAAAGTAGTACCAATAAAAGTACCTACTCTCTGTTTTGTTGATACTCGCGATCATTTGACTTCCCTCTTTGTCTACGTTTATATTCCGTCTGCTAGCACTAGAGCCGCTGTTGCATTCTGGTCACTATTTTTTATCATTTTTAGTGGCGAAGTATTCGCGTACATTAGGCTCGTTGCTTCGTCAATAATGCATTGCATGGATGTTTTTTGGGGCTTATATCCCCAAAAAGCAGCTTTATAATTTTCTGAATAATATTTCTTTTTCAAGCCCGTTGCATTGATACTGAAATCTGCAGATTCAGTATATGAAAAAGAAAAGCTGAAATTTTCTTTGATAGCGTTTAAAAGGGAAAACTTATCAATAGGGGCTTGGCTGTAGCAATCAAACACGTCATTTATAGAATCTTCTGCAAGTATTAAAGAAACTATTTGATAGAAATCTTGGGGGTGCAAGAAATCGCGCCATATATTCTGCGCGTTGGTGTAAAAATGTTCTTGATTTTTAACCGCTCTTAAAATATCCGTAATTAAATAACGGTTAGTTAAGTCTATATTTTTACTAAAATAATTAAAAATTCTTAAATCAATAATATTTAGATGGCGCAAGCTACGATGCAGTAATTCACAATAAATTTTGGATTTTGCATACCAGTCTGTTTCAAGCTGATTATTTAGGTCAAGACAGGTTTTGCTGCATTCATCAACCGGATTTTCAAAATTTGAGCCATAAGCTATGCCACTACTTAAAAAAATGTATTTTGTCTTAGGATGGTTATGTAAATAATCTAAAGCCATTTTATCGTATTCTGCGGTAATGGCAAAAATAGAAGCACCCATTGCTTTTGCATCAGCAGGATTGCCAACACCAATAAAATTAATGATGGCATCGTAAGAATTATCTTTATTAAGTTGAGAATAAGTTTTTACCTTAAAAATTGCGGGTAAATTTTCTATGCTTAACCAAGTTAATAAAACCTCAGGATTACGCCCATATAAATCAAGCGCGACATCATTGCGAAGAGCAATGGTCCGGATAAAGTCTTGAGCTATATAGCTCGTAGCACCTAAGACAGCAATTCTCATTCATAAGCCCCTGCTAATACTTGATGCTGTTTGCCCAATTCAAGTTTGGGCGATTGATTGTCTAGTTTGTCACCGAAAGCAAGCCTGGGTCTGCATTCGTTCACTTCCTCAATATTTATCTCAAGCAATAAAGGAGTGAGGGTTTGCAGAAATAGCTCTAGTGCATTATTAAACTCTTCTAATGAGTTGATATGCAATGCGTGCATATTATAACCTTGTCCAAGTTTTACAAAATCACTGGAATAGTTCTTCCAATAGGTAGAACGATTACGACCAGAAAAATAAAGATCTTGAAAATTTTTTACCATGCCTAAGGCTTTGTTGTTAAGAATAATAGTTAAAATTGGTAGCTTTTCTCTGGCAATGATATCCAGTTCTTGCATATTTAACTGAGCTCCGCCATCTCCGGAAAAGCTGATAACCGGCTTTTGCGAACCCAGATGTACGCCGATTGAGGTGGGAATAGCAAAGCCCATTGCACCTAAACCACCTGAATGATGCGTTTTTTGCCCCTCGCTAAGACGCAGTGTGTGCGCAGCCCACATTTGGTTATTGCCAACATCACAAACAAACTGCACATCTTTATTTTTAAAACGTTGATTCATTAAATCAAATAGTACAAAAGGATTTAATTTAATCTCTTGATATTCATTAATGAATAGATTTTTTTTCTTTTCTAGTAAATGATTAAGCCAATAATTATGATTTTCTTGGCTGTATTTTTCTCTATTGAATTCTTTATAAAAAGAATGGGCATCAAGACAAAAAGACGCATCGGCCTTAATGCGATTATTGAGCTGATGCTCATCAATATCTATTTGAATAATATAGGCTTTTCGTGAAAAGTCCTGGCAATCAGCCCCGGTTTGGCGGACATCAAGACGCGAACCAATTACTAAAAGTAAATCACAATTTTGTAATGCATAATTGGCTACTCGTGTGCCATAAGCGCCAATCATTCCTAAATAGGGTGCGGCCTCTGCAACTTTTTCACTTCCCTTGAGGCTTGCGGCATATGGAATATTCATCGCGTTCAGTTTTTTTATAAAATCATTAAACTGAGGATCATTGACTGCGCCTCCCCCCAATAGCACTAATGGTTTTTCCGCCATTAACAGCTTTTTTTGAATATTAGGGGTTATAATTTTCGCTTCATTAGAGAAAAAAGGTTTGGGTTCGTCCTTTTCTAAAAGTCTTAAAAGAATCTGTTCATCAATTAACTCGCGTTGAATATTCATGGGAATATCTAATAAAACAGGACCCGGACGGCCACTGCGCGCCAAATCGATTGCTTTATCCAATTCGGGTAGAAATTGCTCCACACGTTCAATTTTCTTCGCATATTTAGTAATCGAACAAACGATACTAATAATATCGAGCTCCTGAAATCCTTGTTGCTTTATTTTCCTATCACCGCGAGATTCACTCGTATTTACTTGTCCAGTCAGGAAGAGACAGGGAATATTATCGAACCAGCAATCGGCAATCCCCGTCACTAAATTAGTAGCCCCTGGTCCACTCGTTCCCAATGCTAGTCCCATGATTTCATTATTAGTAGCTCTGGCAACGCCTCCTGCCGCAAAGGCTGCGCCTTGCTCATGATGGACAGAAACCAGTTTGGTTATAGCGAGATTATTTATGCTATCAACCAGATGAGTAATCATGCCGCCAATAAGCTCAAAGCCGACATAAATTTTTTTATGAGCAAGAAGCCTGGCTACTGCATCGGATGCCTTTATTAGCGATCTACTTTCACTATTTTGCATTTTAGTCTCTATTTCTGGGCGTAATTAAAATCCAATACCAAAAAATTCCTCAAATTTCTCAATAACAAAGTCAAGATGAGCTGCGGTTAAACCAGGATATAAACCAATCCAAAAAGTATTATTCATAATAATATCCGTGTTCGTAAGCTCACCATATACCCGATAATTTAGTGATTCAAAATAAGGTTGGCGAGTTAGGTTTCCGGCAAATAAAAGCCGGGTACCGATTTTATGTTGTTCAAGGAACTTTAATAAATCAACGCGATCAATTTTATGCTCAGCTTTTAGAGTTATCGGAAAACCAAACCAGGAAGGTGATGATTTTTCTGTTGCTTCGGGCAGTATAATAAAATCCTCACAGGAACTTAGTCCTTTATGGAGGTGATTAAAATTAATTTTTCTTGCCTCAATAAATTGTGGCAAACTTTCTAGCTGCGCTAAACCACAAGCTGCTTGCATGTCAGTAATTTTTAAGTTGTAGCCCAGGTGCGAATAGGTATATTTATGATCATAGCCACTTGGTAATGAGCCGAATTGCTGGGCAAAACGCTTGCCACAGGTATTATCACAGCCAGGTGCACAATAGCAATCGCGTCCCCAATCCCTGAATGACTCGATTAGCGTATGCAACATTTTAGATTTAGTAAAAACTGCCCCACCTTCACCCATCGTAATATGATGAGCAGGATAAAAACTAACGGTGGCAATATCTCCGAAACTACCCACCATTTTCCCTTCATAGGTGGAACCCAATGCATCGCAGCAATCTTCAATAAGCCACAAATTATATTTTTCTTTAAGGCGTTGTACTTCAGTTAGATTAAAGGTATTGCCCAGGGTGTGCGCGATCATAATCGCTTTGGTTTTATCCGTAATTGCGGCTTCAATAAGGCTGGCATTAATGTTATAGGTGGGGATATCTACATCCACAAAAACAGGGACTAATCCATTTTGAATAATAGGATTTACAGTGGTTGGAAAACCTGCGGCAACAGAGATTACCTCATCACCAGGTTTTAATTGGCGCTCGCCAAGTTTAGGCGAAGTTAAAGCCGTTAAGGCAAGAAGATTTGCCGAGGAACCTGAGGTGGTGGTTAAAACATAGGGTACGCCTAAATAGGTGGCTAATTTATTTTGGAAGGCCTCATTAAAACGTCCGGTGGTAAGCCAGCCATCCAATGATGCTTCGACCATATTTTGTAATTCCAGAGCACCCAACACTTTTCCTGAAGGAGGAATAGTGGTTTTACCTGCTTCAAATGTCTTTGGTTGATACTCAAGTTCCGCATAATGGGAAACCAGTTTTAAGATTTCTTGACGTAGCTGCTCTTTTGTCATGCTGAATTAACCTATTTGTGAGTTCATATAATCGTTAATTTCATTAATCGTATAATCATACATATTAATCCCTTCTAGCCAAGCCTTATACCAATTAACAGTCCGATCTAAGCTTTCTAGAAGCATCCACTTAGGTTGCCAATGCAAGTTTAATTTTGCCTTAGAGCAATCTAATTTTAAAAAATGAGCTTCATGCACATGGGGGCTCTTATCAACAGCGAAGCTGGCTCCTTCACCCCAAATTTCAGCCATTTGTTTGACTATCCATTCAACCGGTTTGGCATTATTTTCCATAGGGCCAAAATTCCAGGCATCAGCAAAGAAAACGCCTTCTTTATAGAGACTTTCAGCAAGCTTAATGTAACCAGACAAGGGTTCGAGAACATGTTGCCATGGCCTTATTGATTGAGGGTTTCTAATGTAGACTTCTTTTTTATCTGCAAAAGCTTTAAGAATATCGGGTACTAATCTATCCTGAGCCCAATCGCCACCGCCAATTACATTACCTGCTCTTGCGGATGCTATAGCACAACCATGCTCATGGTAATTATGTTCATTAAAAAAGGAGCGTCTATAAGAATTGGTAACTAACTCTGCACATCCTTTACTACTACTATAGGGATCAAAACCCCCCATTGGCTCTGACTCTCGGTACCCCCAAGGCCATTCTTGATTTTCATAGCATTTGTCGCTTGTGACATTGACTAGCGCTTTAACCGTGTTGATGGAACGTGTTGATTCCAATAGATGAACTGTCCCCATAACGTTTGTGCTATAAGTATCTACGGGTATCTCATAAGATAAGCGAACCAAGGGTTGCGCGGCCAAATGAAAGACAATCTCAGGTTTAAATGCATTCATACATTGATATAGCGTGTTCAGATCACGAATGTCTGCTATCTTGGAGGCAATTTTATTTTGAAGCTGTATTTCTGCAAAAAGACTGGGGGTAGTCGGTGCGTTTAAAGCATAGCCTTGGACTTGTGCGCCGAGACTATGTAACCACAAGCTAAGCCAGCTTCCTTTAAATCCTGTGTGCCCGGTAATAAAAACACGCTTTCCTTGCCAAAAATTAAGATCTATCATTAGCTTATTCCCATACCTTCCAAGGTGCCTTGTTATTATTCCATAACTCTTCCAGATAAGTTTTATCACGCAGAGTATCCATCGGTTGCCAGAATCCTTCATGTTCATAGGCTACTAACTGATTTTCGCTGGCTAGCTGATTTAGCGGGTATTGCTCCCAAATACATGCATCGCCATCAATATAGTTTAAAACCTCGGGGGATAAAACAAAGAAACCACCATTAATCATTCCACCATCACCTTTCGGTTTTTCTTTAAAATGTTTTACCATCCCTTGCTGTATATCTAATGCACCAAAACGGCCCGGTGGATAGGTCGCTGTCAAGGTTGCTAATTTTCCATGCGCCCGATGAAATGCAATCGTTTCCGATACGTTAACATCACTTAAGCCATCGCCATAAGTGAAGCAAAATAAGTCATCGTACATAATATGCTCCGCAACCCTTAGAAGTCGTCCGCCAGTCATTGATGTCTCGCCAGTATCCACCAGTGTTATTGTCCATGGCTCTGCACGTTTGGAGTGAATTTCCATCTTATTTTCGCGCATGTCGATAGTTACATCGGACATGTGAAGAAAGTAGTTTGCAAAGTATTCTTTAATTACATATCCTTTATAGCCGCAACAAATTACAAAATCATGAATATTATGAGCTGAATAGAGTTTCATAATATGCCAAATAATGGGGTTGGCACCGATTTCAACCATTGGCTTAGGCTTTACGGTGGTTTCTTCACTTAAACGGGTCCCCAAACCACCAGCAAGAATCACTGCTTTCATTATTTACTCCATGTTAAAATTAGTTTGAAGGGACAAAGGCATCCGCGTAAAAATTATCAGGATTTAAACCTTTTTGCAGAAAAAGTTCTTTTGCTTTATTAATTAGGCTAGGGGCGCCGCAGGCATAGACGTCATATCGCGATAGCGAGGTGAAATCCTCTAGTACTGCTTCATGCACCAGGCCAAATCGTCCCTTCCAGGATTCATCGTTTCCTGAGACAACAGGAATATATTTAATATTTTTAAAATCTCTTTCCCAATTACTCGCAACATCTGTATAAAAGCGTTTTGCTTCGGTCATACCCCAATAAATAAAAATTTCCCGTGAACTTCCGGCAGAAATTAACCCCTCAGCCATTGCCTTGATTGGCGCAAAACCAGTTCCACCTGCCAATAAAATAATGGGATTTGCTGTTTCCCTAATAAAAAAAGTGCCTTTAGGTCCTTCAATGCGCATCAGTTGATTTAGGGTAATATTCTTTAGCAATTGACTAAATTCTCCATTTGGTAGCAGGCGAATGTGTAATTCAAGAAGGGAATTTTCTTTAATATTGGCGAGTGAATAACTGCGTTTTACGCCTTGGTAATTAAGGTCTATATATTGACCAGGTAAATAGTTAAACGACGAAGTTGGTGGGATTCTTAGGGTTAAAATAGCAATATCATCGGCTTTAATTGCCAGTTCATCAACTTTGCAGGGCAGGGTCATTGATTCAATATTTACTAATTCCGGACAATAGCTAGCTTTTAGAGAAATATTTGTTTCGGCATAAGAGGAGCAGGTTAAAAATTTACCGCTATTAATGATTTCACCTTGTTCATTTTTAACTGAACCGGATAAAAGACTGGCTTCACAAAGATTACAATTTCCTTTTTTACAGCTATATTCTAAAAATAACTTATTTTCTAAAGCGCCATCAAGAATGGTTTTATCCCTTAGCGCTTTATAGATAATCCCGGCTGGATTTATTTCAACAGTGTAAGTCACTTTACAAATCCCTTTGTATAAAATTGGAGCAATTTAGTGATAGTTCATCATATGCTAACTCACAATTAAAGTGAACTCAATGTATTTTAATTGCGATAATAATAAGGGTACAAAACAGAGCAAAATAGAGGTTGGTATAAATAATCAATTTGTAGATTGAACGTCTTTAACCTAATTTG
Source organism: uncultured Gammaproteobacteria bacterium (assembly GCA_963844185.1). Lineage (GTDB taxonomy): Bacteria > Pseudomonadota > Gammaproteobacteria > Legionellales > Legionellaceae > Legionella. The sequence continues at coordinate 253,536 of CAWJMX010000002.1, read as the reverse complement.
GAACTAATTAATTGCAAAAATAGCTCATTCTCAAAAACCATGCGTTTGGTTAAAGTATGCATCCGGGTAGTTCTATTTATACGCAGAAAGTGGCGTTTATCATGCACTGCGGATAGTGCAAAAATTGGTCTTAATATTGAGTATTTGATCAGGGTATGGCATAATAACCCCGCAGCTTCTGCTCTTGTAATTTTAAAGATTACCCTCATATAAGAGGAGTTACAGAGACCTAATCATGCTTTTTAGGAAGAATAATATGAGTGAAAATTGGCCTACCAGAGACAGAGATTTACAAACAGCACGTGTCATTATGGAAGAGTATGCAAATGAGCGTGAGAGTGATGCATTAGGGCTTTTTGAAATTGTGGTTGATCCCACTGAAAAGCGCATGAATTTTTGTTTATCGGGATGGGTTATTATTTTAGCTAAGCATTTTAATTCAATGTATGGAGTGAGCCAAGGGGATTTTGTGACCCGTCAGGTGATTTCTCGTTGTATTATTCAAGGACAAACTTTACATTAGACTTCAGCCCTCTCTGATGCATAGGAGAGGGGAAATTTACATTCGCTTCGATTTGTTCGCCATCGAATGGAATTTGTGATGGTGATGGAATAACAATTAATGATCCGCTAATTCAATTAAATAAAGAATTAAGTTTAGTCTCAAGTACATCTATTTTAAATGGTTTTAAAATATAACCATCGACTTTTAAATTTTTACTATTGATTATTAAATCCGTATCTGTTTCTGCTGTAAGGAGAATAAATTTTTGTTGTTTATTTCGATATTCATTCCTTACTTTACTAAGTAGCTCGAGACCATTCATTTCTGGCATATTAAAATCGCTAATCACTAAATCAAAGTCGTCCTTCTGCATTATCTCCCATCCTGCTTCTGCATTTTCAGCTTGAGTAACATCCGTATAGCCTAACTGATTTAAATAGTTATTTATAATTTTTCTCATCGTTGCAAAATCATCTATTATCAAAACTTTCATAAAGCCATCCTTTTATTATGATTTATTCTCTTTAGCTGTTTATGAGGAGGTAACTTTCAAAATATTCTCTATCTCGGTTAGATTCATATTCTCAAATGTTTCAGGGCCACTGATCTCTAATTTATCTTTGTATGTTAAATAAATTTTTTCTAATAATTTATGAGCATTTTTATATTTATCAGCATAATCCTGCTTCTCAAAGCGTAACTGCTCAATTAAAGCTTCATATTGATAGTCATCTTCTGAAGGATCACCATCCAAAATTACATTTTGAGGGCTGTTTTCCACCGGAATATTAATCTCTTTACTTTGCTCAATTTTATTTAAAAGGATGATTTGTTCAATGCAATGAACATATGATTCGGTGATCTTGTCCATAAAAACCGGCATCATTTCAATTGCTGCGGGGTGGTAATCAACAAAAAGATTAAGTAAGTTATTGTATGAATCTTTTTCCACAGCAATCACGTCCATTATTTTTTTTTCTAACTCAGGCATTAATGGTGCACCTAGAGTCCTTTTTAACCTTTCCTCATCATTGCTTATTTGCGTTTTTAATAGATTTTTACTCTTCTGAAATGCGTTTAAAATAACATTTTTTTGTCTGTTTTTAATGAGCATTATAATTATAATAATTGTTGCAAAAATTATAATACAACCTAGGAGCGCTAAATTAAAAAGATTAATATTCATAAAGTTTGATCTCTGATTTTTTTTATTTTCTTACGGTAATTAATTCTTATTATCATAAACGAAAAAGATAGTATTAATATAAACAATAGGATACATATCAAAAATATCAAGTTATTAAATTTGGAATCACCTTCTTCTGGTTTTATTGTTTTCAGCTTGTTCACGGATGGGGTTTTTTTTACTTCAATATTTCCTGCTGATTTTAAGTTGATTGTCGGTAATTGGCTGGTAAGTTGTTCTGACGAGCAAAAATCAGAATGTGTTGATACATTAAACTCGGCAGAACGGCCGCTGAGTAAACGTGCATTTATTCTAATTAGCACATCATTAAGCGAAAAAGATGGTTCTTGGCATAAGGAGACTAAATCTGCATTCCAGACATTTTTATTTCTTGATATTGGCACATCAATCGATTTATTTTGATATTTAATTGTTACCTTAACGGAATCTGGATCGATTACTTGTGGTGTAATTAACTCAATCTTGAGCGAGTGATCTAAATTAAACGTATATTGAAAGGGGTCGCTTTGCACTGACATTGTAAATTGGCGCTTTCTTGATAAAAATTTACTCTTCGCTACCCATTTTGCAACATAATTGCCATTAGGTACCTGGAGTAGTATTTCAAGTTTAAAAACGCCTTTACCCAAATAAGGAATTTTATAAGAAAATGGTTTGTTTCCGCCTTCAAGCTCGAAACTCATATTCATCGTATCCAGCAATACATCGGAGTCGATCAACTTATCTTCCTCTTCTAAATGGCCCGATAAGGGGAGCAACTCATCATTGAAATACACGCCGCTGGAGAAATTTGTTATTAAATTAACATTAGTCAAGATAATCACTTGTTTTAGCTTCATTGAGGGGCCACTTAAAATCCAATTACCTGGAGTCGGCTGATCAATATTAAGAATTTTATAATTCCCAATAGAAATAGAATTTTCATTATCCATATTTAGGTCACGCTTTATTCCAGAAGGACTTGATAAATACATTGCCGTGCTATGAGGATCTACATTTTTTTTAAAAATCAAGGTAAACTGCTGTATGCTCTTATCGATGAATATTGTTGAGGTAGCTTCTTTATCTACTGTATTCGATGAATTTTTTTGAACTGGTTTTGCATCGGTAACAGATTCTTGTGCTTGTTTCGTCATAATTGGAGCTTCTTGTACTGAAATTACGGATGAGAATATTGTATATAAAGCATTATCCAGATCTTTTGCAGAAATAACCGGCTGAAATAATGCATTGGTTTTTAAAGAAATATTAGATAAAAGTGTACTATCGGCCTGATTTGATAAACCTATGGTGTAAACTTGGATATGTTCTTTTTGTAATATAGGAATAGTTGTTTCATTTAACTGTTGCGTTGATTTTTTATTTAAGGCATCTGAGCCTAGATCTAACATTCCATCTGTTAGGAGAATAATTACTTTTTTATTTTTACTCCAAGATTTATTTACACCATTTAGAGCAGCATCAATATTAGTCCATGCTCCATCTGATTTGATTTTTTTTCTCTTTTTTAAAAAAATTTCTTGAAATTTAGCAGTGACTATTTGAGGTGGGATAATTTGTTCCAAATCATTTGAAAATGTACTAACACTTACAACTGCTCTGTTATTAACAAGGTAGTTGAATAATTTAACAGCGGTAACTCTGAGGTTTTGGGGATCCGTGTGCTTCATGCTTCCAGAAACATCGATAAGTAAGTGGATTTCAGGTAAATCTTTAGCGGTAGAGGCCGCGTAGCCAGAAAAGACAATCAAAAAATGAAATAAAAATAGGGCATAAAAAGCAGATAATCGTTTTGTCATTATACTTCCTTTATATAATCTTAAATTCAGTTTGTTGTCTAAATGCTCGTTACATTATGGTTAATTATTTTATTAGCGGCAGATCTGGATATAACTTAAGTACTTCAATCGTAATCAGTTGTTCTCACGATTGCATGGTGTTGATATGATGGTGAATAAGGGTCGGGATTGGTGTGAATGCTTAACCCTAATAAGATACTCCTGGCCAGCTAAGGCAGAGTGTGATCTATTTTTTTCATTTCCCTTCTCTTTATTAAATTTTTTTCGAAAGAGAAGGGCGTATGTTTAAAATTCAAGCAAATACCGGTCATAATTTTGTTTATATTCAGTCGAATTTTGATATTGCAATAAGACTTGATTTAATGACGTTAATAAGCTCGTTTCGCTTGGGTTTACTGCGATACCAAGGCCATAACCATACATGTAAGCCGAGCCTGCTAATTGAAAGGTATCTGATGAGTTGGACGCCCAGTATGTCGCGGTTGGATTATCAAGCAAAATGATATCTACTTCACTTTTATTTAATCCGGTCAATTGGTCTGAGACGCTGGCATACATTTTTAGTTTGGGGTTTTTAACGCCCATGGCATCTAATTGTTGCGGGAAAATTGTTCCTGTTTCCAAACCGATTCGTTTTCCATTTAAAAATGCTAAGGTAAATGGCTCTGTTTTGGTGGATGGTTTGGTGACAAACCGTGAATAACTAAGTAAATAGGGTAAGCTGAAGTTTACAATTTTCGCCCGTTCAGGGGTGATTGTGATTGAACTAATGGCCATGTCAATTTCTTTTCTAGCTACGGCATCGATTAATGTATCAAAGCGCATGATGTGGTATTGACAGGTTCGTTGCATCATTTTGCATAAGGTATTCATCATGTCGATATCAAAACCATAAATTTCTTTTTTTGAACCTTGCATGACGAATGGCGGGTTAAAGCTTTCCGTTCCAATATTTAAGACGGGGAGATCTGCTGCAAATATGGTGGAACTAAGGCAAATACTGGCAAGCAAAAAACGGCGCATAAAATTCATTTTAATTTCAGTACAATAGTTATTGATTTTTATAGATTATAACGAGAGTATTAGTTTTGGGAATTAAAAGTTTCATTATTCAATAAATAATTTATGTCAATACAAATCCCTGAGTTGCTCGAATCAAAAGCGTGGTTTATCGAAAAACATTTTTCAGATTTGTCTCATCCGTTAAGTGACAGCGTAAAAAAGCTGATACTGGTCAGTGACTATGCGTGCAAGCAGGTGCAATTATTAAAAAATCTATTAATAAACGATGAATGTATTGCTTTGCTTGTGCGCGAAGATTATTTTCATGCCTTAAACAAGGTTCCTTTTAGCTTAGCTCCCGCATATTATGCACGTGAATTACGGCACTTTCGGCATACACATTTCTTGCGTTTGTTACTTTTGGAATTATCCGGGATTAGCAGCACGGCAGAAGTTATGTGTTCTTGGTCTGATTGTGCAGATGCTTTGATCTTACATGCTTTGCAGTATTGCAAACAGACCTTGTCTGTACGTTATGGTATCCCTCGCGATGCCGATGGTCATGAGGTTTTCTTACTGGCTTTAGCTATGGGAAAGCTTGGGGGAAGAGAACTTAATTATTCTTCAGATATTGATCTTATTTTTGCTTATACCATGGCTGGTGAAACTGATGGTGAAGAACATATCGATAATCAGCAGTACTTCAGTAAAGTTGTTCAGCAATTTAGCCAACTTTTGCAAAATGTGACGCCTGACGGTTTCGTTTTTCGTGTTGATTTAAGATTAAGACCTAATGGTGATAGTGGTACCTTAGTACCGAGTTTGGCGGCAATGGAAACTTATTATCAAGAACAGGGGCGTGATTGGGAACGCTATGCGATGGTGAAGGCGCGCGTGATTTCTGAAGTAATTGCTGATGTGCCTGCTTGGTTTGAACGTTTAATAGTCCCTTTTGTTTATCGGCGTTATGTTGACTTTAGTGTGATTGAATCGCTTCGCAGTATGAAGGCGATGATTGAACGTGAGGTGCAATTAAATCCGCGTTTGGATGATATTAAACGCGGTAAAGGCGGTATTCGCGAAGTAGAGTTTATCCTTCAAAATTTTCAATTAATTCGTGGCGGACGCTTGCCTCCCTTACAACAGCAAAATGCATTAGCGGTGCTTTCTGTCTTAAAGCGTGAGCGTTTGTTGCATCATAGTGAGGCGTTAAAACAGGCTTATTTATTTTTGCGTCGCCTGGAAAATACGCTCCAGAGTTTAAATGATCAACAGACTCATTCTTTACCCGATGATCCGGTTAAACAAATGCAGGTGACTTTGGCTATGGGGTATGCCTCATGGGATAATTTACTTGCCAAATTACATCAATACCAACGTATTATTCGTTATGCTTTTCGCGCGGTGATGGGCAAAGTAGATTATTATGAAGATGCAAAGCGTTTATTAGCCAATCAATTAGCTAGTCTTTGGCAGGGGCATATTGAATCCACAATGGCCATTAATTTATTGACCAGTTTAGGCTTTGCAAATGCAGAACATTGTTATCAAATGATCCATGCTTTTCGTCATGGTCCGCGCTGCCGGCGTTTGCCGCAAGGGGCGCGCATGCGTTTAGATCGATTTATGGTTTTGTTGCTGACTGAGCTGACTCATGTTGAAAAAACGGATGAAGTCTTATTGCAAGTGATGCATTTACTCGAAAATATAGTTGGGCGCAGCGCGTATCTGGCTTTATTAACTGAAAATCCGCAGGTGTTAACAGAATTACTTTTTTGGTTTGCCCACAGTTCATTTATTACTTCATTACTCGTAAATCAACCGTTTTTGCTAGAAGTATTGCTGGATCAGGGGCAAGAATGGCGGCCGCAATCGTCGCAACAATTAGAGTTATTATTACTTGAGAAATTAGCACATCATCAGGATGTGGAAGCTCAAGAAGAAATGTTACGTCAATTTAAATTAACTAATTGGCTGATGGCTGCTCGGGCTGAGCTTTATGGTTTTAGCAGTTCCGTGCGTATTGGCAAATTTCTTTCTGATGTCGCGCAAGTGATTGTGAGCCAGGTTTTAGTCATCGCTGGCGAGCAGTTGTCTTTGCGTTATCCAGAAATGAAGGAAATACAATCGAGTTTTGCTATTATTGCTTACGGTAAGCTGGGTAGTCGCGAGATGAATTACGCCTCAGACTTGGATTTAGTCTTCTTACATACAGTAAGACCTGTCGATGAGGCTTTAGTCACGCGTTTGACACAGAAGATTTTGCACATGCTGACCACGCGTTTGCAATCGGGCATTTTATACAGTGTTGATACGCGACTTAGGCCTTCGGGGGCAGCGGGTTTATTAGTGAGTCATATTGATGCTTTTATCGAATATCAAAAAAATCAAGCATGGACGTGGGAACATCAGGCTTTATTAAAAGCGCGAATATTGACTGGAAATCCCCGCATGAAACATGATTTTTTACAGTTGAAAAAAGAGGTGTTGTCTTTGCCAAGAGACAGGCTTATCCTGCAAAAGGAAGTATTCGCGATGCGCGTGAAAATTGATCAGCATCATGTCAGTAATCCGTTAAAACATATTGCTGGTGGCTTGTTGGATTTAGAGTTTTTAGTGCAGTTTTTAATCCTGAATTTAGGCAGCCCTGCTTTAGCACGCTCCACCCATACGTTAAATCAATTGAATTATTTATTTACAGTCGGTGTTTTAAACAAAGAACAATTTGTTGTTTTGAAAAAAGCGTACCGACACTATCATCATTTACTGCATCTGGATTTATTGCGTCCAGGAAGTACCCGGGATGAGCGCATTCAGAATCAGGTGGCAACTATTTATCAGCAATTTTTATTTTAAATTATCGTATTCATAAATAAATTGGTGCTTTACAACGCGCGGTGAACTCAGGGTGATACATCGGGACTGTCATTTGACAAAGACTTAAATCATAACTACCTTTGGACTCAGGATTCTTAATTTAAAGGATTAAAAATGAAAGCACTCTATACTGCAACAGCCCATACTCATGGAGGTCGTAATGGCCATGTAGAAACTACAGATGGCCTTTTGAAATTAGATTTAGCGATGCCTAAAGAACTAGGTGGAAATGGTGGTGGCAATAATCCAGAACAATTATTTGCAGCAGGGTATGCCGCTTGTTTTGAAAGCGCTATTCGTTATGTTGCGCAAGTGGACAAAATTGCATTAAAAGATGCATCGATGACCTCCGAAGTTTCTTTATACCCGACCCCCGAAAAAGGATTTAAGCTTGGTGTCGTGTTACACGCCAAAATTGTTGGTCTAAGTCAAAAAGAAGCGGAAGATTTAGTACATAAAGCGCATCACGTTTGTCCTTATTCTAATGCAGTACGTGGCAATATCGACGTACAGTTAAAGGTTAGTGCTGAATAAGTCTCTTAGCCCGGATTTGGCAAAGCTGTTTCCGGGCCGTTAAATTCTTAAGCTAACTCATCTCGTAAATTGCGCAATTTCTCAATCATTACGCTCAGCGCTTCAGTTTTGCTGTGATAAATATCATCATAAGAAACATGGAACGTATTAAATTCATCCTCACATTCCACATGCTCTTCAGAAAGCTCAGTAATTAGTTGCTTGGATAATAAATAGAAGTCGTTTTCAACTTCAAAACTTATAATCCATACTTCTTCGCCTATTTTAAAATCCGTCATAATTATTCACTCTGGTTATAATACGGTACTAATTGAGATCGAATGATAACAAGCAAGTCTTTGCCTGAAAAGAGGGTACGCGCTTTGCTATTTATAGGCTGAGCTGTGAATCCCTGTAGCCCATCTATTTTCGTCAAGCTGAATGTCAATTTCAAAGCATCGATTTGCTGGATTAGATTGGTCACTGGGCTTTATATAGCCCAGTCTGTATAAGTAGATAGAATGGCTCAATCGCTACGCAAATTCAGCAAACAAATCATAATCATCACTATCAATAATCGTGACGTCAGCAAATGAGCCAAGCTTAATGCCGGGAGTTGGTGGCAGTATCACAAGGCCATCAATTTCTGGAGCATCACTTTTACTTCGAGCGATGATTTGTTCCGGAGTGATCTCATCAATCAATACTGTTTGCTTAGTGCCAATTTTGCTTTGCAGCTTAGTACGACTGATTTCTGCTTGTAATTGCATGAAACGATGATAGCGCTCTTCCTTAACTTCTTCAGGTATGGGATTTGCTAAATCATTCGCCTTGGCTCCTTCAACGGGAGAATATTTGAAACAACCTACGCGGTCTAATTGGGCTTCTGCTAAAAAGTCGAGTAGTTCTTCAAATTCTTCTTCAGTTTCTCCTGGAAAACCGACAATAAATGTAGAACGCAAGGTAATATCAGGGCAAACTTCGCGCCATGCGGCAATACGCATTAATGTATTTTCACTACTGGCTGGGCGTTTCATTGCTTTGAGCACCCGAGAACTAGCATGCTGCAAAGGAATGTCCAAGTAAGGAAGAATTAGCCCATCACGCATTAACGGAATAATTTCGTCCACATGAGGATAAGGGTAAACATAGTGTAAACGAACCCAAATGCCTAATTCACCCAGTTGTTCACATAAATCATAAAAACGGGTATTAACTGTTTTTCCTTGCCAGGTTACTGGTTGATAACGGGTATCCACTCCATAAGCACTCGTGTCTTGTGAAATCACTAAAATTTCATTTACACCTGCTTCTTTTAATTTTTTCGCTTCAGATAAAACCTGCACCAAAGGATAACTTTGCAGTTTGCCTCGCATGGTAGGAATAATGCAAAAAGTGCATTTTTGATTACAGCCTTCAGATATTTTTAAATAAGCATAATGACGTGGTGTTAGTTTAATTCCTTGGGGAGGAACCAGTTGCATGAAGGGATCTGCTGGGGGGGGGAGATGCTCGTGTACGGCATTAACCACTTCTTCATAAGCGTGCGCGCCACTAACATGTAATACATCTGGGCAGGCTTCTTTAATGATATCCGCTTTGGCACCTAAGCATCCGGTGACAATAACACGACCATTTTCAGCCATTGCCTCTTTAATTGTATCTAGTGATTCTTTAACCGCACTATCAATAAATCCACAGGTATTGATGACAACTATTCCTGCATCTTGGTAACTGGAAACTAACTCATACCCTTGGGCACGTAGTTGCGTAATGATTCGCTCCGAATCAACCAAAGCTTTAGGGCAACCTAAGCTAACAAAACCAACTTTATGATTCATAAAATTCTAACTGTAAAAAAAGTGAACGAATTATAACCTTTCTTGAGTGCTATTGTCGACAGAGTTAACCATGTTTTAGCTACTTTATTGTGGAGATTAAATCTTTGTAAAGAATTTGTAAAAATTTGAACCACAAATTTTTTAGGATGGGTAAATTATCTATTCTATATAATATCAATTCATCATTATTAGATAATTAAGGAACTAGTATGAATCCAATGCAACAAGAGCAGACGCGTTTACTTGAGTTAAAAAAATTGCAAGTACTTAATCAGGATGAATTAAAAGAGCGTATGAAGCTTGAGCTAAAACATAAGGAGTTTATGCATTTAACCTATACTGAAATGGAAGCAAAGTTAAGAGTGCAAGGGCAAACTTCGGGGATTAAGAGTCCATTTATTGATGATATTGTGAATGCTTACAAAGAGCAATATGCTCAGGAAAGTTGGTATGAGGAACCTGCGGCAAGCGGTAATGATGTCCAATTTAAATTTGCATCAGAAGACGAGTTGGCTAATTTTTTCATGAAACAAAGTGAAAAAGGAACCTCTTTTGTAATGTATGATGTTGTCACTAACAAAGTAATGGCTTATTCAAATGGTGATGGACATTTGTACCATGCTAATGGAGACCTTGTTAAGGCTGGCGAGAAAATTAAACCTTCTGATATCGATGAACAAGGCTTTGAAATACCAAACCAGCAAAATGTAAGGAACACTCCATAATCATCACTGCTCTTAAGTTAATGATTTTATGCTTCAATTTCTTCCATAATCTGTCGTTCTCACGTAGATGGGGATCCATTCCTACACTGGCTCAAAAGCCAATTCATGATGGTTTCCCGCCTGCGCGTCAATGACAGATTCTCTTAATATAAGGTCAGTATCGGATAAAAAATTAGAACAGAGCTTATTTCTCACCCGCCCGGATTGGGGAAAAATAAGATTTAATTCTATTTCTTATCCGAAACTGGTGTTAACGCCCATCATCAGGTCCCCCTAAACCAAATAGCCACGATTAGTTTAATTTTATTTGGCTTAAGGTTGTTAAAAATTCATCAGCAGAATTTTCACCAACTAGTTTCAACTCATCAAGTTGCTGGCCTTGTGCATTAAAAAACACAAAAGTTGGCGGTGCCACGACATCAAAATAATTAAGGATTGCTTTATCATTCGCGGTATTTGCGGTGACATCGACTTTAATTACCCTAAAATGGCTCAATATTTGTTGTACCTGTGGATTTTTAAGGGTTGTTGCGTCCATCACTTTACAGGCATTGCACCAATCCGCATAAAAATCCAACATCACCGGCTTACCGTGCGCTGCAATAATTTCTTGTTTTAGACTGCTTAAGCTTTGTGCGTGCAGGATATTTGCCGTGCTTATGCTGATTATTTTCTCGGTAGTTAAAGGTTGGAGCGGATTAGTTGCTCCTTTGCTGGCTCCGATTAAAATTAGAAAACCATAAGCTAACAAAATAAGTCCAAGGCTTTGATTAAATTTTTCGCGATTTGATGTGGAGTAGGTTAAGGCACCACTGTAAATACCTGAAAAAATAAGCAAACTTGCCCATAAACCCATGCTCAGTGTAGGCGGTGCTATGCGTGAGATTAATTCAATAGCAACAGCAATGAAGAGTACGCCAAATATGGCTTTAAGGGTATTCATCCAACCGCCGGTTTCTGGCAGCCATTTTCCTGCGGAAGTGCCAATTAACAAGAGTGGGGTGCCCATGCCCAAGCTTAAAATAAATAAGGTCACACAGCCCAAGAGCACATTTTTAGTTTGCGCAATATAGGTTAAGACCCCAATTAATGGTGCAGTAACACAAGGGGATAATATGAGGGTAGACAAACAGCCCATAACGGCGGCACCAAGATAATGTCCACCGAGTTGGCTACGGCTGGTATTGCCTATTTTTGCTTGCCAGGAATGCGGTAATTTAAATTCATAAAAGCCAAACATAGATAAGGCGAGAAGCACAAAAATGAGGCTAAAGAGGCCAATTGACCATGGTGATTGCATACTAATTTGCAAATTAGCACCGAGTAAAGCGACAACAGCACCCACGATGGCATAAGTCACTGACATGCTTAGTACATAACTTAAGGAAAGGAAAAAGGCTTTTCTTGTCGTTATTTCTTTGCCATGACCAATAATTATCCCTGATAATACGGGAACCATGGGTAAAATGCATGGCGTGAATGCCAATAATAAACCAAAACCATAAAAGGTTAATAAGATCATGGCCCAACTATGATTTATAAAGACTTCGCTAATGCCCTTGTTATTTGTCGTTGCGGCTGGCGTGGTTGGTTCAGGTTTTTGGGCGGTTGGCTCGATACTGGCTTGGCTTAACGCTAGTTTATCATCAATGATTAATTGAATTGATTTTTGTTCTGGAGCATAGCAAAAACCATCATCAGAACAACCTTGATAATTTAAGGTAAGTAGTGTTTTGCCTGGTTTATTACCTAAAATGGCTACGGGAATGGAGACATGATTGCGATAAACCGTATAAACATGGCCCTGCTTATCAACTTTTTTCGTCGTGGCTGGAAAACGGATGCTGCCCAAGTGAATCGCGCTGTCTGCTTGTGGTGTTAATTTAATGCGATCGCTATAAAGGAAATAATTGGGTTTTATTTGGAAATTAATCGCAAACGTATTGGGATCAATTTTAGCTGTATTCACCTGAAATACTTGTGCAGAGGGTAGGGGATTTGCGTAGCCAATAATGGTGATGAAACAGCTTAAAAATAATAACAACCATTTTTTCATATTAGCCTCTGATACCTTCAATGCAATTGTTTTCATTGTAGTGCGAATCAATGGAAAAGGTAACTCTTGTTAAGGAAAAAGTCATTTTTGCGGATTTATTAAAAAATCAACCAAGAAATTAATGCGGCTTCTGAGCAATTAACCAAGACAGGCTACAAACGCGCATTATCTATGCGGATTTTTTTTTGTTAAACATCCTTGCAGAACGCAAAGAGAATGTCACTCTAGTGTTGCATATTACCTAAAAGAGGTTTATCAATGCACCATGTTGTGATCCTATTTTTGATGTGGGTGCTTGATTAAATAGGTTTTAAAAACAAGGAGAAAGAATGAGCCTAAAAAGAATGGCTTTTGCTGTGATGATGGTAGGAGCAGTATCAATGGCTAACGCTGAGATATGCAAGGAAACGCTCGGGAGTATTACTTGCGCTAAGGGTATAGTAAAAAGCTTAATTGGTAATGGAATGGTCGCGGTAAATGGCACAACCTTTGAAGGGCCAACCTTGATAAATGGGATGTTAATCGCTAATGATGCAAATTTTTCTTCATTAAAGGTAAATGGTCATGTTTCACTGATGCGGTGTACTGTTAGCTCAGGGATGGAAATTAAAGGAAGTTTAAAAGCATCCACTGCTAAATTTGAAAGTTCGTTAGATATTTATTCAAGTTCAACTTGGTTTATTAATTCTAAAACTACTAGCAATTTACATATTCATCATATTGATAATTCTCAGCAAGAAGTTTATTTGGATAACAATTCTGAAATAGGTGGCGATATCGTTTTTGATGATGGTCATGGAAAAGTTTATGTTAGTGTTGGTTCAAAAATTGGTGGTAGCGTTATTGGTGGTGAAGTAGTCAATAAGTAATGGAGAATTAAGATGGGGTTTGAAAAGGATAATATTAATTTGGAATAATATTATTGAACGTTGTTCATAATATGAAATTCAGGGGATGCGATGCAATTATTTTGGCTTGCACGGAGCTTCCTCTTGTTCTGAAGACTGAAAATTGTGGTATGCCAGCACTGGATACCATTGTGATACTTGCGTAGGCCGCAATAGCCGAGTCGACTCGTTCAACTAATAAGCTTTATATTGATTGTCTCAATAAAAATAAAAGCAAAAATTTTTCATTTTGACCCTTGAAAGTGAGCGCCTTGCCCCCATATGTCAATCAGCATCAATACTGTTTAATTAAATCAGGAGATATATGTTATGAAAATTCGTCCTTTACACGATCGCGTTGTAGTTCGTCGTATGGAAGAAGAGCGTACCACGGCAGGTGGTATTGTGATTCCAGATAGTGCTACTGAAAAACCAATGCGTGGTGAAATCATTGCTGTTGGCGCTGGTAAAGCGTTGGATAACGGTGATGTTCGCGCTTTAGCGGTTAAAGTTGGCGATGTCGTATTATTTGGTAAATATTCTGGTACAGAAGTAAAAGTTGATGGTAAAGAATTAGTTGTGATGCGCGAAGACGACATCATGGGTGTAATTGAGAAGTAATTGAATTATTTCATTAGGAGATAGAAAGAATGGCTAAAGAATTACGTTTTGGAGACGATGCACGTCTACAAATGCTTGCTGGTGTTAATGCATTGGCTGATGCAGTTCAAGTAACTATGGGCCCACGTGGTCGTAACGTTGTCTTAGAAAAGTCTTATGGTGCACCTACTGTAACTAAAGACGGTGTTTCTGTTGCGAAAGAAATTGAATTTGAACATCGCTTCATGAACATGGGCGCGCAAATGGTTAAAGAAGTTGCTTCTAAAACTTCTGATACTGCTGGTGATGGTACTACTACTGCTACTGTATTGGCTCGTTCAATCTTGGTTGAAGGGAACAAAGCAGTTGCTGCAGGTATGAACCCAATGGATCTGAAACGCGGTATCGACAAAGCGGTTCAAGCAGTAACTAAACAATTACAAGCGATGTCTAAGCCTTGCAAAGACAACAAAGCAATTGCTCAAGTTGGTACTATTTCTGCGAACTCTGATGAAGCAATTGGTTCAATCATTGCTAGCAGCTATGGACAAAGTAGGTAAAGAAGGTGTTATTACTGTTGAAGACGGTAATGGACTGGAAAATGAATTATCAGTTGTTGAAGGTATGCAATTTGATCGTGGTTACATTTCTCCATACTTCATTAACAACCAACAAAACATGACTTGCGAATTAGAGCATCCATTCATTTTGTTAGTGGATAAGAAAATTTCTAGCATTCGTGACATGTTGTCTGTATTGGAAGGCGTTGCAAAATCTGGTCGTCCATTATTGATCATTGCTGAAGATGTTGAAGGCGAAGCTTTAGCAACGCTAGTTGTTAACAACATGCGTGGTATTGTTAAAGTATGTGCGGTTAAAGCACCTGGCTTTGGCGATCGTCGTAAAGCAATGTTACAAGACATCGCGATTCTAACTCATGGCCAAGTAATTTCTGAAGAAATTGGCAAGAGCTTGGAAGCGGCTACATTAGAAGATTTAGGTACTGCAAAACGCGTTGTCAGTGACTAAAGAAAATACGCACCATTATTGATGGTGAAGGTAAAGCTACTGAAATCAAAGAACGTATTGCCCAAATTCGTGCGCAAATCGAAGAAACTTCTTCTGATTACGATCGTGAAAAATTACAAGAGCGTGTTGCTAAATTATCTGGCGGTGTTGCAGTAATTAAAGTAGGTGCTGCTACTGAAGTTGAAATGAAAGAGAAGAAAGCTCGTGTTGAAGATGCATTGCATGCTACTCGTGCCGCGGTTGAAGAAGGTATTGTAGCTGGTGGTGGTGTTGCCCTGATTCGTGCTCAAAAAGCATTAGATTCATTGAAAGGTGATAACGACGATCAAACTATGGGTATCAACATTCTGCGCCGTGCTATTGAATCACCAATGCGTCAGATCGTAACCAACGCTGGTTATGAAGCTTCTGTTGTGGTAAACAAAGTAGCTGAAAACAAAGACAACTATGGTTTCAATGCGGCTACTGGTGAGTACGGTGACATGGTTGATATAGGTATTTTAGATCCAACTAAAGTAACTCGTATGGCATTACAAAATGCTGCTTCTGTAGCAAGCTTAATGCTGACTACTGAGTGTATGGTTGCTGATTTGCCTAAGAAAGATGACGCTGCTGGTGATATGGGCGGCATGGGCGGAATGGGTGGTATGGGAGGCATGGGCGGCATGATGTAAGCCTTCCCACCTTTTCTTGAAAAACCCGCTGTAATGGCGGGTTTTTTTATGTTTTGTTGGTACATTTTCAACCTCACCTGCTGTTCAGCAAGATTTTGATACTCTCCAGACCTATTACTTCGGTTTTTATTGTTGGATAACCTTTGCTGCTAATTAGCTCAAATAAAATTAGTATTTGCTCTTTGCATCAAATCTTTAGCTCGTTGCATGTGTTTTTCAGTTGCAATTGGCGAGTGTAAAACGAATTTAGAAACGCATAAGGCAAATATCAGCCTTCGTATATCCCAAATTGTATCTTGAAATTGGTCTAATTTTTCTTTGGTTTGTGGGGTAATTTTCTTTTCTAATCTTAAATTTTCAGAACTAATGGCGATGGGAGCACAATTGGCAATCATATCGCCACGTAATTTTTCCACAAAGATAAAAGTATTTATTTCTTCTGGCTTTGTTTTATGGATTTCTTGTAGGGTACTTTTGAAAAAATTGTACACCATTCTCTGGTGGAATAAGTAAAGCTTATATGAATAATGGTAGGCTTGAAATAATAAATAATCCCCCACTAATATAATGGAAATGCCAATAAGCGTACAAATGGCACGGTTAATTACCATGTCAGCAGGGCTCTCAGGAGAGTTAAGATCCGTCGTTTGTGCCAAGAGCAAAAAAATCATGATGGTTGTAAAGAAAACACTGATGTCATAACGTTGGGGATTTAAGGAGGAAACCGATAAGCCAATGAGCGCCATAATAAAGACAACGGGGATGAGCCTATAATTAAATTGCATGATATAAATTAGAGGAATTAAAATTACCAGAGCAGCAAAGGTACCCCCAATACGATGGATTGCCCGTCTTACAATTAAGCCAGGTTCAATACCTGCACTAACAACCAAAACCGTGAGTAAGACCCAAAATTTATGAGGAATTGTTGAAAATAGATAAATTAACATGGCCATCATAAACATACTGGCTAAATGGGTAAAGCGTGCATAATCCAGTCTTTTTTTCATTTCCGTTGTAGAGAGCATAAATTGTTCCAATGGGTAAATGTTTTTTGCAAACAGTGCATAATATAATGTTGTAGTTTGGTTTGTGCTTCTATTGGCATGGGTAATAGATCGCAGGTCGAATAGGTTGGCATCTTAAGCCTAAGCAGTTGCAGATTATTTTTAATCCCATACCAAAATGTTTCATTCTTTGTCTCATAATAAAGATTATCTAAAGAATGTTGAATATTGCGCAAGTTTGTGGCAATACGATAAGCTTGCATCATGTGTTTTCTTGGGAGCAGTTTACGATAGTTACGAGCGATACCTAAATGCAGAATTTCTGCTTCAGTAACACTATTTTTCTCTTCATTGATGGCACAATTGATGTCTTCTTCAAGGCAATAAATAAATTTTTGCACCGCCTTATTCCATACACGCAAATACTGATTTGGATATAATCTGAGAGAAATTAAGGTGGTGGTCATGGCTAATGCAATTGCTGAAATAAAGTTATAGGCGACTTGCAAATTGGCTAGTGTCTCTGTACTTAAAATGATTGCTCCATTAACAATAAGCAGCATGGTCAGATTTTTTAAGGCATAAAAATACTTTAATACCGAAAAATAGGTGAGTGCGAGAACCAAGACTGAAAAGAAGAAAAAGGTGCCTTTAAAGGGATAAACAAGGTAAAAGGAGACACTGATGAGCATAGTGGCTAAGCCCATAAAAATCAGCAGACGCTCTTTTTCCCTAAATGTGAGAAGCGCAGGAGACTCATAGAAGGCAAGTACCAGAAAGAAGGAAAAGAATGACTGGAAGCTAACCGGTAGAAACAGCCAATAAACATAGGTACCAATCGTTGCCAGAAAAAGCGCTTTATGCAAGACAACTCTTTGCAAGCCATAGGGATCATGCTCATCAAGCCATTGCTTAAACTTTGACATAAACATAAGCGCTACTTCCAAGACGAAGCGGATAATCAGGATCAGGATCGGTGATGCGAATAATTACCGGAAGGCGTTGTGGCAACAAAATCCATTGGTTTTCATTAACGACATTTTGTAGCTGTGTTCGATTGTCTACTAATTGTCGATTCGCTGACCAATAATCCGATTCAATGACCCCATGAAAGATCTTTCTTCCGAGATACATTCTTGGAAAGACAGTGACTTTTGCACCTTTGCGTACATGACTCAAATCTGTTTCATTAAAGTTTGCTTGAATATAAATATTCTTGGTATCAACCAAAGAAAAAAGAGGCTGATTGACATTTACTGGTGTCCCAAGTGTGAAAAACAAATTTTGAATAATGCCATTATCTTGGGCATAAACATCAGTGAGCCGCAAATTTACCTTCGCATTTTTTAATTGCGCACGAGTTGAGATGATCGCCCCTTCTTGTGCCTTAATTTGATACTTATCTATTTCCAGCTGTTGTAGCGATGCTTCCCATCTATTCTTAGCTGCCTGGGTCTCTTGTTCTGAATTTTGTAAGGTAATTAATGAGACAGAACGTAAGCGATAGCCTTTTTGATATTTTTCATCATTTTGTTTTACCTTAATGTAATTTCTTTCCTCATTTTTACTCAGTTTCAAATCACGCTCATACGTTGCTTTTAGTGCGGCGAGTGTTGCCTGAGCGCTTACCAAATTGGCGCTGAATTGATCCTGTGCATAGGCATAGGGTCTTTTAAATACGGTGAAAAGCTTTTGTCCTTTTTGCACCACATCACCGTTTTTTACATAAAGTCCCGTAATATAACCACTGGTTAGCGCAGCCACTGGCCGCACGTTATTGACGACAAAGGCGTTGTCAGTAAAGGGAAAGAGGAACGAAAAAACATAAACCAGCGTTGTTAAAATACCAATAAAAATAATCGTGTTTGCTAAGGTAATTCGCCTCTTTAAATGAGTAAGACGTTGTTTCAATCCCTGACGCAATCTGGTAAAAGTTATCATATCAAACTCAAATCGATTAACTATTCAATATTCAAATAGACCCATAGCAATCTATTTGTCCTGTGTCTTTTCATAAGCATATCCCCCAGCTAGATCTTGGTATAAAACAACTAGAGATATAGCTAGATCTAACTTAGCCTGATTTGTTCTAAGTGCTAAGCTATCCAAATTGATTTTGCTTTGTAATAATTCTTTGTATGAAATCAAGCCTGTTTTTAATAATCCTTGTTGTAATTTGTATTTATGGCGATAGTCTGCTTCGGCACGCAGATAAATAGTGAATTGCTCATTCATGCGTTTGTTTGCGGAATAATCGGTATCTACTTCACGTAAAATCCGTCGGACGGTCTGATAAAATTCAGCAACTTTAGCCCTATAAGCCCCTTTACTGGCAACGATTTTGCCTATAGAACCCGGGATTAGACTCCAGTTAGCATAAGCATCGGTTACTTTTATAAATTGGCGATGGGGTAATTGAGCTTCGCCAACCAATTCGTCCAGTTGCAAGGTTGGAAAGAAATCACTCCAGGCAACAAGCTTACCTGCTTGGGCTCCTTTTAAGGCATAAACCGCCATTTTCATGTCGGGACGATTATTTAAGACCGTAGCGGGCAAACTTCCTGGTTTAAAATGACTAAAATCTAATTTAGCAAAATTGTTTTTATTGCTTATTCTGCCGGGATTTTCATTGATGAGGTAGCGCAGCGCATTTTCACTGGCCACAATATTATGCAAAATGGGTTTAATCTGGGCTGCAATTAATTGCTCATCAGAATGTAATTGCGCCAAGGCAATGTCATTTTCAAGCCCCGCTTTAATTTCTTGTTCACTTAGGGCAACTAAGGCCTTTAGATCATTATCGAGTTGTTGCAGAAGTCGTAATTGCTCCTGTTGTGACATCAACGTAAAATAGGCTGAGGCGATTTGACCAATTACTGTCAAACGAACTCCCTCAGTTGCTGCAAGAGAATATTGCAGGTTGTAGCTTGCTCTTTTCTGTTGGGTATATAGCTTCATTATGTTCAAAACATAATAGGGCCAAATAGCATAAAAAGCGCCAGGCACTCCAAGGGCTGGATTGGTTGAATAACCAGCAAATAGCTGGATGGTAGGAATCCAGCTTAGTTTGACCTGCAGCAACTCGCCACGTGCTTGTTGTAGATTGCCTATAGCAATATGAATGTCTGTATTATTACGCAAACCCATTGTCATTAAGTTATTTAATTGCGCATCATGAAATTGTTGCCACCAGGCCAGGCACGGTAAATTGTCTAAAGGTTTATAGGCTTTGTTACTGGAGGGAAATTTTTTAGGGGTAAGTTGCGATTGTTGTACCATACCTCTATCACAACTAGATAATCCAATTATAAGTATCAAAAATATTATTTTCGGCATCAATAAATCATCATCGGCAATAGCAGCATTTTCATCATTGTAATTTATAGTGTTTCCTATGGGGTGTCTAGGGTTGTCATGAGAATTGCCTTAGAAAATAAGCTGTTAAGGGCTGGGCTACTGTTCGATTAATGGCGGTTGGGGCTAACCACCAACTGGATTTAAAACAAATTGGTGGCATGTGCCTTATTATTTCATTAGCTTATCGACAGCACCGGGTTTCATTACAATAATACTAATGCGCCGGTTTATTGCATTAAACGGATCTTTTTTATCCAAGAGCATCGTTGAAGAAAATCCTGACACCGTCATGACCTTATTTTCATCCAGACCCGCTTTTATCAAAGCACGACGGGCAGCATTGGCTCTTTGTGCGGATAATTCCCAGTTGGTGTATTCTAATTCATCAGGATTATGATAGGGATGCGCATCCGTATGCCCTTGAATGGTTACTTTATTCGGTACCCCATTAAGTAACTTAGAAATTTTGGTGAATATGGCCTCAAATTGTGGATTTAATTTTTCTGAGCCTACATCAAACATCGGGTTCTTTTGGTTATCAATAAGCTGAATACGCAAACCATCGTGTACTACTTCCATTAACATTCGATCTTTTAAGCCACTGAGTGATGGATCATTTTGAATGCTTAAGTTAATTTCTGATTTTAATTCTTCTAGTTTTTGCGTCTGTGTTTGTGATGATTGAATAACTTGTATATCTTGTGGCTTGGCATCTTTAGAGTCCGTCATCTTTGAGGTCGAAACCTGGCCATTAGTATCTTCAATTTGAAGTCCACCACCTTTAACGCGGATTTGTTGGTTGCCTACGTCTTTGCCGCCAAAAAAAGTCACTTTAATTGGTTGTTTAAAGTATTCGGCAATTCCTTCTCTTTGTGCTTTATTCAATGAGGCAATTAACCACATCAATAAGAAAAATGCCATCATTGCCGTCACAAAGTCAGCATAAGCGATTTTCCATGAACCACCATGATGCGCATGGCCATGTTTTTTTATTTTTTTGATAATAATGGGCTGGGATTTCTCTTTAGCACTGCTTTCATTTTCACTCATAATTTATACTCTAACTTGGGGTTGGTTCAGCATTGGCACTAGGCGATCCGGGTTCTGCTTGTTTGACATTTTTTATTTCATCATTTAATTGAGTGAATGAAGGTCGTTGTGCGGAGAATAAGACTTTACGTCCAAATTCTACCGCGATTAGCGGTGGATTATTGTGTAAGCTTGCTAGGATGGTGGCTTTAATCGATTGCAACATTAACTGCGTTTGGTTCGCACGTTGCTCCATGGC
Organism: uncultured Gammaproteobacteria bacterium; assembly: GCA_963844185.1. Lineage (GTDB taxonomy): Bacteria > Pseudomonadota > Gammaproteobacteria > Legionellales > Legionellaceae > Legionella. Next base: position 232,169 of record CAWJMX010000002.1, on the reverse strand, counting down.
CGTGGCTATCGGTCCAATAAATCCATAACCTATTAATATGCCGAGAAATGTACCTACAAGTGCATGCGCAATGAGTATGCCTAATTCTGCTGGAGGTAGGCTGATTGACTCCATGGTGTGCACCACCCCAAGAACGGCGGCCACAATACCAAAAGCAGGCATGGCATCTGCTACTTTAGTTATGGTATTTGCCGGAATCAATTCTTCTTCATGGTGTGATTCAATTTCCATATCCATCAATGCTTCTAATTGAAAAGGTTGCATGTTGGAGGTAATGATCAATCTGAAGTAATCACAGATGAATTCAATGATATGATGCTCACTCATTAATGACGGATAATTGGTGAAAATAGGACTGCTTTCAGGCTCTTCAATATCTGATTCGATGGACATCATGCCTTGTTGGCGTGCTTTATTTAGCAAGTTATACAAGAGACCTAATAAGCTAATATAAGTGGCTTTAGAGGTTTTTTCACTGCGAAAAACTTTAGGTATTGCTCGTCCTAGTGCTTTTAAAACACTCAGACTATTACCGACAATAAGAGAGCCTATGGCCGCACCACCAATGATAAGTAATTCAATTGGTTGGAATACTGCGGCAAGATGGCCGCCTCCGAGCGCAAATCCCCCAAAAACACAGAGTAAGACAACTATATAGCCTATTATAATTAACATTTCTATTCGATCTCCAAATCTACAACATTCAATTATCTATATCAGATAATCAGGAACAACTCACCCATAAGGCCAAGTCAAATCTGTTAATAAAGGTACAGCTTACCGGTTAGGTGGCTATAAGTGTTCGTGCGTATTGGGCTTATGTTAATAAGCAGCATGGGAAATGCATCTTGTTTGATTTCTACTTTATTCATTGGTTGGTCTCCATTAAATGCTGTTCGGAGGACATGTCATATAGAGTAATTCCCGCTGTTTGTGATGCAGGAGCCAGCCATGGTGATTTCTTAATGGCGCCAATCGAGGTGCCAGCAAACCAATCAGGATAATAACCTGCCTCATTTAATGCGCGTAAAATCCCCACCTGATAAGCGTTTAAAGCGCCGCCATTCTGAAAGTAACAGGCAAGCAGGTCATAGTCTGGTTTGGTTTTCTTTATGGTTCGTGCCATTATTTACTCCATGAACCATCCATGACTGACAATGAGTGATTGACCAGTTAGGGCATTCGATGCAAATGAAGCAAAGAATAAGGCAGTTTGCGCTACATCATCTGTAGTTGTAAATTCACCATCTACAGTTTCTTTTAGCATTACTTTTTTAATGACATCGTCTTCACTGATTCCTAATTCTTTTGCTTGTTCAGGGATTTGTTTTTCTACTAATGGAGTTCGTACGAAGCCTGGGCAAATCACATTAGCGCGTACGTTGTGAGCAGCTCCTTCTTTGGCTACTACTTTACATAAGCCGATTAAGCCATGTTTTGCTGTAACATAGGGGGCTTTAAGCAGCGAAGCTTCTTTAGAATGAACAGAGCCCATGTAAATGATGCTGCCACCTTTACCTGATGCATACATGTGTCTGAGTGCGGCGCGGGTTGTTAAAAAGGCACCATCTAAATGAATGGATAATAATTTTTTCCAATCCGAGTAGGCTAATTGATCAAGGGCACTAATGATTTGAATTCCCGCATTGCTGACGAGAATATCAACGTTGCCAAAGTGTTTCACTACATCATCAATACCTTGATTCACTTGATTTTCATCGGTGACATTCATGGCTACGGCCATTGCTTCGCCACCTTTTGATTTTATTTCTTCCGCAGCAAGATTGGCTTGATCTAGATTGAGATCGGCAATGGCAATTTTTGCTCCAGCTTTGGCGTAAACTAAGGCAATTTCTTTGCCTATGCCACTGGCCGCGCCAGTAATTATTGCGACCTTATCTTTTAAGTGCATGATTACAATCCTTGTATTAGTTTTATTAGGTTAAACCTAAGTCACACTTGAGTACAATCAAAAAATTAATCTTAAGAGTATAGCAATGGAAATTTGATATTGCTGTATTTACACAAGAATTTTTTGATTTAGAGATTGAGTTGTAATTGCGATAATTGTGTCAAACCATTCACATACTTTTTATATCAGCCATTAAGTTAACGAGAGTTCAGGATAATAGCGCGAGGAAAAGGAAGGTTTTACTCGATTTCTTATCCGAAACGAGCGTTAAGTTAAGGAAAATTTCGATCAAAGGTAGGTTGGTGCTGAACTTGCGAAGCCCAACAATGGAGCGAAGCGACCTCCATCGTGTTGGGCTGCACTTCGTTGAGCACCAAAAAAGAAGTTTACTCCGTTATTAGTAGTAATAACCATTATTATAATAACGATGGTGGTAATAATAGGCACGTCGGTCTTGTTCTTGACCAATGGAATTTCCTACTAACGCACCTGCACCTGCGCCGATTACTGTTCCCAGAGCACTACCTCCAGTTACCGCATAGCCTAAGCCTGCGCCAGCAGCTCCACCTACGCCGGTACCAACTTCAGTATTAGTACAACCACCCAGCATAAAAGTTGATAGACTGATTACACAGAGCGTAGAGATAATTTTTTTCATGGCAGACTCCCTTTTCTTATTCATTAGGTGTTTATTCCCTAAAGAGAAATTGAGCTGTGAATTAAACACCCAAAATTTACTCTTCACTATAAATTTTAGTACAAAAACATTGCTTTGTGTTAAAAATAAAATCATACGCTATTTGTAAATGGTACTTTTTTGTTTGAAATTTTACTCTTACCCCCGTTTTCCAGTAGTATTGGAAGATTAGAATAATAAAAATAGAGGACGCTATGTTTAAAGGAAGTATAGTGGCTTTAATAACGCCAATGCAGAATGATCAAATTGATGTACCTCGTCTACGTGAATTGGTTGAATTCCACATTGAAATGGGGACTCATGGCATCGTTGCCGCAGGAACTACCGGCGAATCAGGTACGTTATCTCATGATGAAAAACTTTTAGTAATTAAAACGGTTGTGGAGCAAGCTAAAGAACGTATTCCGGTCATTGCTGGTACGGCAATGAATGCAACACGTGACTGCATCAACTTAACCCGCGAAGCAATGGAGTCTGGGGCGCATGCGGCCTTAATTATGACGCCAGCTTACATCAAACCCACTCAAGAAGGCTTATTCCAACATTACAGTACTATTGCGCAAACCGTGCCTATGCCGATTATTCTTTATAATGTTCCTGGAAGAACTGCTTGTGATTTGCTGCCTGAAACGGTGGCTCGCTTGGCTAAAATTTCCAATATTGTGGGGGTTAAAGAAGCAACTGGGCAAATGACGCGTTTACAACAAATTTTACGCCTTTCTGATGGCAGCATTGATGTTTTTAGTGGCGATGATTTTACGGCTGCTTCGTGGATGCTGGCAGGAGCTAAAGGAAATATTTCTGCCTCAGCAAACGTGGCGGCCAAATTAATGGCTAAAATGTGTGATTGTGCTTTAGATGGGGATCACGCCGCTAGTTTGCGTTTGCATGAACAATTAATGCCTCTAAACGAGTTATTATTCGTTGAAACGAACCCTATTGCCATTAAATGGGCTGTGAACAAAATGGGGCTAATTGGTGATGAAATAAGATTGCCGTTAACCCACTTATCTGCAGAACATCATGCGGCATTAGAACAAGTAATGAAGAGTTTGGAATTGATTTAATCGGGGAATGTTGTGAAAAAATTAAGTTTTATTGTAGGTGCGGTATTGATACTTTCTGCTTGTTCAGGTCGTTATTCAAGTAATGGTGAGAGTCTATACTTAAAGAGTCGTAATGGTGTAAAACTGGAAATACCACCACCATTAACAAGAGTCAATATTAGTGATTTTTATAATTTGCCGCCACAAAACCAGGATGCGCACGTCAGTATTGTGCCACCGATGTAAGTAATTAAGAGGTTATCATGACATCAGAATCAGCTGAGTTGCTTATAGTACGAGAGTTATCACAGCGTGTTGTTGATGCGCAACGGAAAATTAGGATTCTTGATAGTATTAAATGGGATGATTCGGTAAAAAAGGAGTTTTTTAAACACAAGGGGCAAAAACTTCCTTCTGTCGATAAAGAATATTACACCAAGAAACCATTACCTTTTGATGTTCATGATAAACAAGAAGAATTTCGTTTTATTTTACGTGATGCGCAGAATCAATTAGGACAATATTCTACGTTAACCCGTCTAATTCGCCGTCAATGCGAAGAATACAGTCGTGCCTGCCAAATGCTTGCAGTGCGAGGTACTCCAGCATTTAGCGAGTTGGCTATGGAGTTATATGGTAGTCCAAATGATGTGTTTTATGCGGGTGGACCACGTATGTCACAAATGGGCACTTTATTATTTGACGTGTTAACTGATTTGAATGTGCAATTACAATCTGAAGCGGATGTGAAACGTCATACACCGCAGCACGCTCAGGAAATTTTACAGGCACGTTTAGGCCATTTTTTCGATAAACACCCAGGCAAAGTAACCGTCATGGTAAGTGATGACATGGTGGCCGATGCTTCTGCGGGAGCGGACAGTATCAAATTAAGCCAGCAGGCCATGTTTAGCGATAGGGATCTGCGTTACCTGGAAGTACATGAGGGCTGGGTGCATGTTGGTACTACCTTAAATGGTTCTATGCAACCAAACTGCTTTTTCCTTTCTAAAGGTTCACCTTCCAGTAGTGTGATTCAGGAGGGTTTAGCCGTAATTACTGAAGTAGTTACTTTTTCCTCTTATCCTGGGCGGATGTTAAAAATTACAAATAGGGTAATTGCTTTGGATAAAGTAACACAGGGAGCTAATTTCCTCGATATCTATAGGTATTTTATCCAGTGCGGTTTAAGTGAGGATGATAGTTACAATCAAACGGTACGGATCTTTCGTGGCAGCACACCAACTGGTGGGCCATTTACTAAGGACTTGTCGTATGCAAAAGGTTTTGTGCTGATTTACAATTATATTCGTTTTGCGATTAGTCAAAAACGTGTTGATTCAATTCCTTTACTGTTTACTGGCAAATTAGTTTTGGATGATTTGCCTCTATTAGGTGAGCTAAAAGAACGAGGCATCTTAACTAATCCTGTTTATCTGCCACCGCCATTTCAAGATTTAGCCGCATTAAGTGCATGGATGAGTTTTTCTTTGTATCTGAACCAGTTTGACTTAAATCAAATACAACAAAATTTCCGCTTTCTATTGGTTTAAATTAACGCGAGTTCGTGATAAGAATATCCCCTCCCGATCCGTTTGAGCTGAGGAGGTGCGCAAGGTTTTATCTGATTTCTTATTGCGAACTCACGCTAAATTATTACAGGTGTGAGCTTGGCTGTTTTAGCGCTGCTTCCCCCAGCCCAACATCCATTTCTTTTCTTTCAGGCTGCGATGTAAAAAAACCTTGAGCATGATTTCCCACGTGCGTTTTGATTGGTGGACTTTGTGTTTCTTTAGTTTGTTGGGTGTTGCCAAATAATGTTTTACTATTTTCAATAATAAATGTATCTTGGGATTCCTCAATTTTCTGTAGATAATAAGCTGCCATTTCCTTATCTTCAGGTAGTTCGGTTTTATTTAAAATTTGGCATGCCGTCAACATGGCATTAGTGCACCCTAAATCGGCTGCTTGCAGCACGGTTTGTCTGTATTGATCTGATTTGGGGTGATAAATCATGGCTAAGTGGTATAATGCCAATGGATTGGTTTTCGCCAATTCTCTCATTTGTGGTAAATGCTTTATTACCAGCTTTTTCAGATGAATATCATCAGGTGATAGTTGTAATTGGCTTACTAAAGAAGCAAATTCACTACTTGATGTTAAATGAGTTGCCATAACCTTATCCATCCACATATTTATAATTGATTGTAGAATAGATGATTAAAATTAAGGCAGTGTTAACTCAAGGTAACTTTACAGTTTTTTTACGATTTCGGTAAACTGCGTACTTAATTTAAAGTCGTAAAGTGCCCATCCTAAATGAAAAAGCATATGCGCTAATATGGAGCACATAAGGCCATATTGCCAAAATAAATAGCCAAAAATGACGGATTGAAATAGGCTAAGTGCTATAAATGAATAGATAAATTGCTGGCTTGATGTGCAACCAGCAGCAATATAAGCCGGTAGTTGTCCGATCGCAAAAATTATGCCACTGATAAAAATCGAGAACCAAATAATAAGGGTGGAAGGTTGCTTTGTGAAAATGAGTGCAAAAAAAGTGGCTAAATTCAATAGACCCCAACGAGCAATAATTTCTTCGACAACACCACCATAAAGAACACAGCCATCAATACCAAGGGTAATGCGCAATTTAGTCATAATTTGCAGGCTTTTTTCATCGATAACGTGTTTTGCCAAACCATAATAAAGAATACAAAAAGTAACAAGTCCTACCAGAGCATAGAGGATGGTTGGGAGTAAAATAGGTATAAACGCACTTATCCCTGCTTTACCCTCCAAAAATGCTTCCAATATGGGCGCGCGTAAGCCCGTACTTCGGGATATTATGGTTCCGGCTACACACATGAGTAAGACAGTCACCAATGTTTGGGCAATAGCAAAACGGCTGATGCGTTTTTTTAATTCTTCAGTATTGTCTGGTAATAAAAAATAAATTAACCGCTTTATCGCAATTAAGGTACCTGGAATGGACAAACAGAATAAAGTAGTAAGTAATGGCCAATTGATTGTCATTTTTCATCCTTAAAATCCTATCTCTCTCTAAGGGGAGACCAATAGTGATTTTTATTGTTTTAACAAAACTGTATAAAAGAATCCATCCATGCCTTGCTCTCCAGGCAAAATTTGTTGGCCATGACCTGTCGCACGTCCCCAAGACCAATTACCGCTTAGTACTGTGCAATCAGGATTTTCTGCGATAAAAAGAGCTATTTGTTGCTCGTTTTCGACAGACATTACGGAACAGGTGGCATAAATCATTAAGCCATCTTTAGCCAGTAAGGGCCATAAAGAATTTAATATAGTATGCTGAATTTTAGTTACAGTTACAATTTCGTCATTAGTACGGAGTAATTTAATATCCGAATGACGACGAATTACCCCCGTAGCCGAACAAGGGGCATCCAATAAAATGCGATCAAACAGTTGGCCATCCCACCAGGTTGTTGGTGTTGACGCATCGCCTTGCAGTAATGTGGCTTGTAGGTTAAGACGGGTTAAATTTTCTTGTACGCGAATTAATCTTTTGGGGTCGACATCTAAGGCAACACAAGCACTTAAATTGGGTTCAGTTTCTAAAATATGACAGGTTTTGCCACCCGGAGCGCAACATGCGTCCAATAGGCGTAAGCCTGGTTTTAATGCCAATAAAGAAACAGCTAGTTGCGCCGCTGCATCTTGAACCGAGATGCAGCCTTCAGCAAAACCAGGAAGTTGCCGTACATCACAAGGCGAAGCCAAAGTAATCCCTTCGGGGGCGACAGGGTGGGCATGTGCTTCTATTCCTGCCTGATTTAATGCCTGTAAATAGTCGGCTACGGAATTTTTTCTGACGTTGACTCTTAGGGTCATCGGTGGATGAACATCATTGGCTTGAGCGATTGCTTGCCAATCATTAGGCCAATCTGTTTTTAAACGTTTTAACAGCCACTGTGGTTGGCCGTAAATAAATAAAGGATCTTGGCTTAGTTTTGCCAGTAATTCCTCTTTTTGTCGACAAAAATTGCGCAAAACGGCATTCACTAAGCCTTTTGCCCAGGCTTTTTGGGTTTTTTCCAGCAAGGCGACGGTTTCTTTTACTACGGCATAATCAGGCAGGTTCATGTAATGTAATTGATAAAGACCTATCAGCAAGGCAATCCAGATTTCAGCTTCTTTAGGTCTTTTTTTCAGTAAGCAATCGGCTATGGCTTGCAAACGGAAATAATGACGACAAAAACCAAAACAGATTTCTTTGGTCATTGGTGAGACGTCTGCTGAGCCTGGCATGAGTTGGGATAAGGAAGATTTGTCGGCCAGTAATGCCGTTAAAATTTTTAAAGCGTGGAGCCGTTCATTTTTATTCATGAGTAATTATTCACTACCTTAAGTGGGGGTTACGGAGCAGATTCTTCCTTAACTTTACGGCCTAGCCTACTAAAATATTGATCCCACATGTACCTGCGATTTAGATGAATTTAACCAATCAGCAATAGTAATGACCTTGCCACCAGGGAGCTGAATTTTTTCAACCAATATGCCTTGCTGCCCCGTAGCAATCAACATGCCTTTTTTATCAATATGCAGTACTGTTCCTGGTGTTTGCGTGCTTTCTGTGGTTACAACGTGCGCTTGATGAATACGCAATACTTCTTCATTTAAAAGCGTATAGGCAATAGGCCAAGGATTAAATGCGCGGATTTTTTGATCAATTTCAGCGGCGGTTTGTTGCCAATTAATCAACGCGTCTTCTTTGTTGATTTTGCCGGCATAAGTAGCCAAGTCATTATTTTGTACTTCAGGACGTGCGGTATTATTGCTTAATTCAGTCAACGTTTTAAGCAATGGTTGTGCTGAAATCTGGGCTAATTTATCGTGCAAAGAGGCTGCGGTATCGGTGGTCGTGATAGGGCAGCTAACTTTATGCAGCATATCGCCAGTATCCATGCCTATATCCATTTGCATAATGGTGACCCCAGATTCAGCATCGCCATGGAGAATGGCATGTTGAATTGGTGAGGCGCCACGCCAGCGTGGTAGTAAAGAGGCATGAACATTAACACAGCCTAATCTGGGTATTTCCAGTACCGCTTTGGGTAAAATTAAGCCATAAGCAATAACTATCAGCACATCAGGTTTTAATGCGGCTAACTCAGCAACTGTTTCTGGATTTTTAAAGTTCAGCGGTTGATAAACGGGGATATCACGAGCCAAAGCCCATTCTTTAATCGCAGAGGCTTGCAGCTTGCGGCCACGGCCTGCGGGACGGTCTGGCTGGGTATAAATGGCTTGCATATCGTGCGCCGATTGCGCTAAGGCATCAAGGCAAGGCAAGCCAAAGGCTGGTGTTCCTGCAAAAACAATATTTAATCCACTCATGATTTGCCACGAGCTTGTTGACGTTTAAATTTATCTAATTTTTTACGTGCCATAGCTTTTTTTAATGGTGAAAGCATGTCGATAAATAATTTACCATTCATGTGATCGATTTCATGTTGCAGGCATTCAGCGAGTAAGCCTTCGGCGTTAATCTCAAAAGGTTTGCCATGGCGGTCTAATGCCTTAACGGTAACTTTTTCAGCCCGGGTTACTGTATCGTAGGCACCAGGAACCGAAAGACAGCCTTCATCAAATTTGTTTTCACCCTCAGAGGCAATAATTTCAGGATTAATAATGACGATTTGATTTTTTTTATCCCCAAGAATATCAATCACGGATAAACGCAAGCTAACACCGATTTGTGCTGCAGCAAGACCTACACCATGCGCATCGTACATCGTTTCAAACATGTCATCGATTAGCGTTTGTAAGGCGTCATCAAAGGTAACAACTGGTTTTGATAGATCTCTTAGGCGAGGATCGGGTAAATAAAGAATCTTGTGAATGGCCATTGTGTATCTGGTTCTCTGTATAAAAATCGTGATATTATCCTTGATATATTGTAATGCTGCAAGATGCCAATAGCCCACAAAGGATTGACTCGATGAGATTTATTCTCTTTTTATTCTTTTTTTTATGCGCCACGCTCAATTATGCACTGAGTTTAAGACCTGATTCCCCCGAACGTTATGTAATCCAACCTGGCGATAGCTTATGGAGCATTGCTGGTAACTATTTGCATAATCCCTGGGAATGGAAAGAACTTTGGCATGCCAATCCCACGATAAAAAATCCTAATCGTTTGTATGCTGGCGATGCATTGATTTTGGCTTATCATGAAAATAAGCCGTACATTAAAGTTTTAAGTAATGGTGTAATTAAGTTATCGCCTAATGCTCGCCTCATGCCTATTGAACAGGCGATTCCCGCAATCCCTTTGGGCGATCTCAAACCGTTTTTAAATGAATCATTAGTCTTAGATGTCGATGCCCTAAGCCGCGCACCCTATGTCGTTGCCTTTATGGGGGAACATATGATGGGCGGGCAGGGGGATGAAGCTTATGTTAAGGGGTTACATCCGCGCCGGGAATTAGTCGAAGGTGGTTCTATTGCTTATTCATTGTTTCGCCAAGGGGCAAATTATGTTGATCCCATAACGCGAGAACCATTAGGGTTTAAAGCATCTTTAGTAGGTTATGCTCGCTTAATCGCGGGTGGCGAACCAGCAACTATATTATTAACCAATATTAATGTAGGCATTAAAATACTGGATTACGTTTTAATTAATAACAGCCCCGAATTTGATTTGTATTTTGCACCTAAAGCCCCTGCTGTTCCCATTATTGGACAAATCATCGACATGCCTGATGGCATGCCAAGTGGTAATAGCCAAGAAGCGGTGGGCGGGGTTGTGGTGATTAACAAAGGTGAGCGTAATGGATTAGAAGCAGGGGATGTTTTAGGTATTTATCGAAAACCACACTTGGTTCGGGATCCGAAAAATTCGTTAATTCCGATTAAGTTACCTCCTGAACGCATTGGCGAATTGATGGTATTTAGGGTCTTTACCAAGACTAGTTTTGCATTGATTGTTCGTTCTTCACGAGCCGTTTATTTGTATAATACAGTGACTAACCCATGAATAATTTACCTTATTTTCTTGCTTTAAACCGAATGGATAAAATTGGCCCGCGTACGGTGGCTAAATTATATAGACGCTGGCCGGATTTACAGCAAATGTTCCAGCTTTCTCAAACAGAATTAGAACACGCTGGGTTACCGCCATTACTGGCGCAGACTATTACCAGCTTTGATTTAAATTTAATTCAGGCTGATTTACAGTGGTCGCAGATTGCTGCAGATCATCATTTATTAACTTGGGATTCGTCAAATTATCCATCCTTATTAAAAGAAATTACCGATCCCCCGATTATTTTATATGCCAAAGGCCAGTTATCGGCTTTTCAACAACCGCAGTTGGCAGTGATTGGTAGTCGCAATCCTTCAGTGACAGGCAGCGAAAATGCGCGCTTCTTTGCTAAGGAGCTGGCTGCACAGGGCATTACGATTGTGAGTGGTTTGGCTTTGGGTATTGATGGTCAAGCACATATAGGCTGTTTGGAGTCGGGTGGGCAAACGATTGCGGTCATGGGAACCGGGATTGATTGTATTTATCCGCGCCGTCATAGCAAACTTGCGGAGCAAATTACGCAAAATGGCTTGCTATTAAGTGAGTTTCCGTTAAAAAGTCCACCAATTGCTGGACATTTTCCACGCAGAAATCGTATAATAAGTGGTTTATCATTGTGCACTTTGGTTGTTGAGGCCGCAATGAAGAGCGGTTCACTCATTACAGCGCGGATGGCATTGGAGCAAAATCGGGACGTTTTAGCGATACCAGGATCTATTCATAATCCATTAGCTCGTGGTTGTCATTACTTAGTGCAGCAGGGCGCTAAATTAGTTACTTCAGTTATCGATGTTCTTGATGAGCTTAGAATAGAGTCACAACCGCTCATTATTGAGAAACCTATTTTTTTTCTTGCCAGTGAGAATGAAAACCTAGTAAAGTTCATTGGTTTTGAAATGACGACTATTGATCAGATCATTTTACGTAGTGGAAGCACCGTCGAGCAAGTGACCCGTGAACTTGCAGAATTAGAATTAAAAGGGGCTGTATTATCAGTACCCGGTGGCTATATGAGGTGTTAGTATGAAAGATAACTTATTTGAAATGTTGTTGAACTTATTTGAAACAAGCCTTACCCAGCTGCAAAAGAATCATAAATCCGCGGATCAAGACACAACGGATCTTAGTGATGACGAAAACATACCTGCAGATGATGAAGTGTTACATGTTCGAATGCAACAACAAAAGTCAACCCGCATATTTACTTATGATGAGCAAATGAAGTTGACTAAGGCAAGTTATCAATTTCTCATGCGTATGAAGTTATGGAACGTTCTTAATGCGGAATCTTTCGAAATGATTATGAATCAACTGCAATTTTCAGATTCGCGTATCGTAACTTTGCAAGAGACGAAGTGGATTATCAGACATGTATTGTCTTCTAATTTGACTGAAGAACAATTGGCGTTTCTTGACTTGGTTCTTTATCAAACAGAAGATGAATCTACATTACATTACATTAATGTCAATTATTTAGCACAACCCACAACTTCCTCGCCCAGCAACTTGACTGTAGGGCGAAAGATTCTATATATATTAATGTTGAATGATTATCATTGAATATAAGGAAAAGGTTAACTTTCTATGAGTAAACATTTGGTGATCGTTGAGTCACCCGCTAAAGCTAAAACAATACAAAAATACCTTGGTAGTGATTATGAAGTTTTAGCCTCCTATGGCCACGTTCGCGATCTGCCTGCCCGTAAAGGTTCAGTAAATCCTGATCAGAATTTTTTTATGACCTATGTTCCCCTGGAAAAGAATGCACGGCATATTGAAACGATTGCAAAAATGTTAAAAAAATCAGATTCGTTACTACTCGCAACCGACCCTGATAGAGAAGGCGAGGCCATTTCTTGGCACATTTTTGAATTAATGAAAGAAAAAAATCTGCTTAAAGACAAAGAAGTGCACCGCATATTTTTCAACGAAATTACCAAATCAGCGATTCAAGATGCAATCAATAATCCACGTGCCATTTCTATGGATCTGGTTAATGCGCAACAAGCGCGACGTGCTTTAGATTATCTGGTAGGTTTTAATCTGTCGCCTTTGTTATGGAAAAAAATTCGCCGTGGACTTTCTGCCGGCCGTGTGCAAAGTCCTGCATTGCGCCTAATCGTTGAACGAGAAGAAGAAATTGAGCGCTTTGTTTCCCAAGAGTACTGGAAAATACTGGCTCAGTGCCAGCATGAAAAAGTTCCTTTTGAGGCGCGGTTAACGCATTATAAAAGCGAGAAATTACAGCAATTTACCGTAATTAATGAAGAGCAAGCTCTACAAATCAAAGCAGATTTGATTAATCAAGCGCAAGGCTCTTTAGTTGTTACTCAAATTGAGAAAAAACAACGTAAACGCAAACCATCGCCACCATTTATTACCTCAACCTTACAACAAGAAGCGGCGCGTAAATTAGGTTTTACGGCACGTAAATCGATGATGGTTGCTCAGCAGTTGTATGAAGGTATTGATATTGGCACAGGCACTGTGGGTTTGATTAGCTATATGCGTACCGACTCGGTGAACTTGGCGTTGGAAGCGGTAGATGAAATACGCGAGTATATTACTGAACGTTATGGTGCTAGCAATTGCCCTGCAAGCCTTAGAGTTTATAAGACAAAATCAAAAAATGCCCAAGAGGCACATGAAGCGATTAGACCGACTTCGGTTAAACGTACGCCAGAAATGGTGCAAGCGGCACTGACTACGGATCAATACAAACTGTATAGCTTAATTTGGAAGCGTACAATCGCCTGTCAAATGGCGGATGCCTTAATGGATACCGTGGCTGTGGATTTAAGTTGTGGCGATGCAGGTAATGTATTTAGAGCTAATGGCTCTACGATTACCTTCCCTGGTTTTCTTGCTGTTTATGAAGAGGGCCGTGATGATTCTAAAGAAGATGACAGTGAAGGATCATTACTACCGATACTTACTGTTGGCGAAAAGGTCAAGGTCCACGATATCGCAGCCAACCAGCATTTTACTGAGCCACCACCACGATATTCTGAAGCAACGCTGGTTAAAGCATTAGAAGAATATGACATCGGTCGTCCATCGACTTACGCATCAATTATTCATACGTTACAACAGCGTGAGTACGTAATTGTTGATAAGAAACGATTCTTCCCAACGGATGTTGGCCGTATTGTGAATCGCTTTTTGACTGGTTATTTCACGCGTTATGTGGATTATAAGTTTACTGCACAACTAGAAGATACGCTTGATGCGATTGCTCGTGGTGAAAAAGAATGGATTCCTGTTCTTGAAGAGTTTTGGCGGCCCTTTGTGCAGCAAATTCAAACCACGGACGAACAGGTGCAACGTAAAGACGTCACCACGGAAATTTTGGATGAAAAATGTCCTAAATGCCAAAAACCATTGTCAATAAGACTGGGTAAACGAGGTCGCTTTATTGGCTGTACAGGTTATCCTGAATGCGATTACACCCAAGATATGGCAGGACAAGACGCTGAAAAAAATGAACCAGAAGTAGTTGAAGGCCGAGTATGTCCGGTATGTTCCAGTATGCTACATATTAAAACCGGAAAATATGGCCGTTTTATTGGCTGTAGCAATTACCCACAATGCAAACATATGGAACCTTTGGAAAAACCGGCGGATACTGGCGTTGATTGCCCTAAGTGTCACGAAGCCAAAATATTGCAACGTAAATCCCGCAAAGGAAAAATTTTCTATTCTTGTGGTAATTACCCTAAGTGTGATTATGCTTTATGGAATGAACCGTTAGCTGAGCCTTGTCCTAAGTGTTCATGGCCCATCTTAACCGTTAAGGAAAGTAAGCGCTTCGGTCGGCAAATTTTGTGTCCCCAAGACGGGTGTGGGTATTCGCGCAAAGACGACGAATAGTGTGACTATATACGCTCAGATCACCCGGGTGCCAGCGCAAGCGAACCCCGGGAATGCGGCATCGCTTCCTGATTCATTTCCCTTATTCAGCTTAGCCATGATGAATACAAATTAATCATCATGGCATTATTGACTCTTAAGTGTTAAATATTGGACAATAAAACATTTTTTTGGAAATGTTTCATGACGAACGCTATTTTTACCGCCATTAGTTGTAATGATTTAAAGAAAGTACAAGAACTTATTGACGATGGTGTCGATATTAATTGTAGAGGTGAATATTTAACTACACCTTTAATGCAGGCAGTTACAAAAAACAGGCCTGATATTGTTAACTATTTAATTAAAAATGGTGCTGATCCATATTTAATAATGTCTGATGGAGAAGACGCCTTATGGGGGGCAAGGGAATTAAATGTTTGTTCAGAAATTTTTTTAGCGCTTATTAAAAAAATTGCTGTAGATAAACGTTATATTGAGGTAGACGATAATGATAATATCGAGACAATTACTAATAAGTTGATAACTACGCTGCTTTATAAAAGTAATCGTCATAATTGGAATGGTAGCTTATGTTCAGAAATAAGAAAATTTATTGGTGATTTAAAACCTGATTTTACGATGCAGGAAAAAGCCTTTTTTGATACGTATATTAGTCGCAAAGAAACAGAAGAAAATAATTTTTTTGGTTCTTATTTATCTGATAATTCAGATTCGGAAGATGAAGAATATTTTGGCGGACTTGATGAGGAAGAGCAGGCTAAGCGCATTGCACCAGCTAAACTCTTTATACAAAGAGGGCAGATAGAAAAAATTACTTATCAGAAAAGGACAGGTGATAAGCAAAAAGGTGATTTAAAATTAATCACAAGCGGTTCGGAACTTTTTGATTTAAAATCACGCACTAAAATTCACTACCCTCTCACTACGCTTCCTACATTACAAGCTCATCTGCACTTACTTAATCAGAAGTTAGCAACTGGAATATCAATAAAGAAAGCCATTCAGGAATTAGAGGCAAATACTCCTGATTTTACGCGCTTTTTTGTCGCTGAATATCGTGGTATTACGTACCAAACAACCAAATGGAATCAATCAAGCCGAAAATCACACCGAAAAGATCAATCGGAAATAGCAAAACCTCTTTATAGCAATTCTGTGATGGCGGCATCTGGGCTTCGTTTTTTTAGATGCCATACAGAAGCATTAGCAGCCATGGAATCTCAAAAGAAAAGTGTTGATGCCAATGCTAAATTAGTACATGAAATATTACTCACCTTGCGAGAGCCAAAAACGTATACGTACAAAAAATACTCTTATAATAGCCTTGCCCATGTTTTGCAAAATATTTATACAGAAGATTACGATGGCTTTCATCATCTAATTAAAAAACATCCAGTGTTAAAGGATTTATTTTTAAATGATTTGAATCCTTTTATTTCTATGGGTGATACGCCTTATCATGCTGAAAAATATGCGCATGGAATAAAGCCCTACAAAGGCCATGAATCTTTCCGTTTAAGACCGCGCTGGCAAGCCAATGGACGTGCGGAAAGACCCTATTCCGGCGTGGTTTATGCTTCCTTACATCCACTTACTGATTTTACAAGAAAGGGCCCTCTGCATGTTGTTTCCTTAAATAGAAACGCTGAAATTAAATTGCAAAATGAATTATTGATTGTTGCCGAGCGAGAATCCTGCTTTCCCTCCTATTTGCCTGAAAATCGTGTTTTTTATAAGCATATTGCAAAATATCCCACTTTTAGTGGTAATTATAAATCCATCTATTTAATCAAATATGGATTAACCGAAGTAATTTATAATAAATTTAAAGAAAAACTGACTCATTCTAGACCTCACACTAAAGAGATGGGCGACTTTAAAAAATTATTAGGTGAGTGGTTATGCTCTTTCCATGAAGTCAAATCAATTGAATTAGCACGCCAAGAGGCCGAAAAACGAGGAGGGATCTTAATTTACCGTGATGTTAATGGGGGCTTTTGCTTAACTCCACCAATAGATTCTGTTAATCGGAACAGCAACGAAATGACTACGCAGATAAAAACACCGGTAAAAATCAAACAACAATCACGAGCTTCTCATTCGCCAGGAGGTTCTGATATCGGATTTTTAAATGAACTATTTGATGATCTGGAAATTAGTAGCGACAAATATGGCATTTCTATTTTAGAAAAAAATTCCTCTTTAAGTATGGCCTTTAGCCTCATGTTAAGTGCGGTCTCTAATAAGTATCATTTAGCATTGCAGCACTTCCTTACAAAGCCAAGTTTTAATCAGGAAATTAATAAAACATTTCAATGTGAACGTTTAGAACATGCAAGTCTTTTGCATTTAGCTGTTTTGGCTAACAATATCAGAGCCGTTGAACTTTTATTAGAAAATGACACATTTGACCCTAATCTTACAGCATCCGAAACAACAGATAGCGATCTACATGAAAGCATGTTTTATGAGGAGCTAACTCCATTACATTTAGCTTTGCTCGAAGGGCGTAGAAATATCGCTTTAAAATTAATTCAAAATGAACGAATTAATATTTCGATGCGTGCTGCCTATGTGGTTAATAAAGATTTACTTGGTGATGTTATCTTGTTACCTAACCAAGAATATGATGATTTTGGTAATCCAATTCGAGATTTACCCAAAGATCACCCGCAATATGATCCTGACGATCTGGGGGTGGCCTGGAGATTCCGCGAAACGTGGCCTATTACTCGCTACCGCGGAAATATTGCGCTACACTTGGCTGTAGCGCATAATTGGCCAGAAGTTATTGATGCTCTTATTGACAGAGGAATCGATATTGATGCAAGTAACCCAGAAGGAACTACCGCATTAGACCTTGCGTTAAGGGATAAAAAATATACGCTAGCTGCTCAATTAATTAGACATAAAGCAAGCTTAAGTTATTCGATAAGATTAAAATGCATTCTTGAAGAAATAGATATTGATTCGCGCAGATATATTCTAGATTCCATAAAGCCAATAAATAAAATGAATATCTCTAATGAACTGTTTGAACTTTTAATGGCTGTTAAGGAAATGCATCCTCAATTTCTTGATTGTGATGAAGAGAACGAAGCAAGGACAGGGTTTAATGCGATGAGCAAATAAAAAGGGGATATTGCGTCTATCACTGACAATAAGTGGTTTTATAGCTCATAAGGAACTCGAAGATGCATCATGATGTTGTTTCCTACACGAGTATTGCTTTTTTTCATTCATTTTGATGGCAATGAGCGTTAATTCAGCGGCTTATGCCGCCGGCGCCAGCCGAATACCGAATTAATGAAAAATCTACACCGAGACCAGAAGAATCAGAAAAAACCAAAGGAAACAATAACTTACTTTTAGCTACTTTATAGTCGTAGTATGTTAATACGCGCGGCAGTGTAGACTCATCAAACTCAGGCCTTGGGTCAAACGATCAGTCACGCCGGCAATATTCGTTAATGACATGAACAGGAAGGTCGCGCTGCGCCAACCCAACCGCCATCCAGGCTGCTTTTATCGCCGTCCAATTGCCTGTCTTGAGCCAATTATTATATCCCTGAACATAATTGGTCAGTGCAGTTTTGAGTGGCGTAAAGTCAAAATGATTTGAACCCTTAATCTCAACCCCGTGTTGCTTATACGTTACCCCCTCTTTCTCTATCGCCTCGCAACGTTTTAGCATTGACGTTTTTGTATCCGCGTCCATCTGATTTTCAAGCATCCGGCACATGTGTGTCTTTTGCCTAGTAGGCGTACTCATAAGCGGTGCAGTGAAAGGTTCGACCAGAATAATCGGTAAAAGGTACAGCGGTTAATAGCATCTGTTGAGTTTGAACAATTGGTAACTTAATGAGTAATTGTTCTACCTCTGCTTGTTTGCCATGAGCTACATCTGTTGACAGATTATGCGCTTTGTTATTTTTTGTTAACGTTCTTTGAGCATTTACAAAAAATGCCGCTTTTGAAGCCAGGGCGGCGCTAATCAATTCTTTTGGCTCAAGATAATCTACAATTTTTTCAATCATCTCAGCAGGCAACAAATTAATAAAATCGTCGTTTTTTTCTGGCATATCTAAGCCTCTTCATCATCATAAATGGTGATTATTTAGTTATAATGATTTTATATAGTCAATTAAAAATTAAAATGTCCTTTTGCTTCACAATCTAAAATTGATTAAAGTCCAGGTTCGTCATATTTGATATTTTGTAGAAAATTTAGTACATCTTTTTTGACAAAAACATTTAATATAGTGGTTACCAGTAGGATATGGATTTTATATTATAGGGACTTACATGCATAACCACGGAACATTGACATGGGTTATAAAAATTCAAAATATTCTTTTACTGTGGTTATTCTTTCCATTAGTACTTCATGCTTCGTTTATTGAATCAACGTTAGGAACCGCCGTCGTGAATGATGCGACGGCAAGTTATTATAATCCAGCAGCTTTAACACTTTTAACCAATGTTCAAATAATAACACTTGGCTCAGTGGCGTCCTCTAAAACTCGTTTTACGGGCAAATCAATACAATCAACAACTGGCTTCACTCAATTTGGTAGTTCGGCGGCACAAACGTATTATTATTTACCTTCATTGTATTTAGGTATCCCTGCTAGCGATAAAATGACATTTGGATTCGCTGTTATATCTAATTTTTTTAACAAGAATAGCGAAGAAAATTCCATTCTACGTTATGCTCAAGCGAACAACAGTATTCGTGACATTGATTTATCCCCAGCTCTAGGACTTAAGTTAAATGAATTTTTTTCATTAGGTGTCGGACTATCATGTTCACACACTAATATTCTTTTAGAGCCAATTTCTGGATTCCCAAGCTTAAATATTCCCGATGCTCAAAGTTATAATGATGCTAGTAGTTCTGGTTTAGGGGGCGATATTGGTTTTTTACTAAAGCCGAGCCGTTCAACGTTAATTGGGTTTAATTACCGAACTTCGGTTACGTATCGATTTAATGGCAAAAGTGTTTTCAAGGATAATCCTGTAGTCATTTCCAATGATTATCATTTTAATTTTTGGACCCCGGCCAGGAGTGTGCTTTCTGTAAACCATTTTGTAACCTCTTCATTAGGATTTATTGGTACTGTTCAGCACATCCAATGGCATATATTTAATGAGGTAAACATTCAGGGTATAGCAACAAAAATAGGTTCTCAACCAATTATTGTGAATGCTAATGTTCCTTTTCATTTACATGATACTTGGCTTTTTACTGTTGGTAGCCATTATCGTATAACGCCTAAATGGGTAATCAGGGTTGCTGGTAATTACACGCAAACCCCTGGAAACGGCAATTACCAGATATCCAGTGGTGATAATATTATTTTAGGCGCATCAATGGGGTATGAAATCTACAAAAATATTATTATTGATGGCAGCTTCGCTCACGCGTTTATCCAAAATCATAATGTAAACATTATGACAGGTAGGAACATCATTAATGGTGAAAATAGAACTTTTCGAGATGCGTTTTCTTTAAAATTAACGCTTAATCGATGATAAAACGATTAATTGCTCGATCTCTTGCAAACTGTTTTGAGTTGTACACTTACATTGGGTTATTCCATCTATGAATTGAAATTTGAACCAGTTTAGGAATGGATCTTCGTCTGCGCAGGAAGGAATGTTGGGGTTAATTTCATATAGCGCTGGTTTATTAGCATCCCCCTTTATGCAGCAAGGCTTATGGATCTAGGGTGTGTTTTTAAAGTTTCAGCCACAATATAATACTTACTAAAGTTAGTGAGCCTAAAAACATGACTGCTGTTTTATCATAACGTGTAGCAATTCGTCTAAAGCTTTTAATGCGATTAAAAAACCGTTCAATGTAATTACGCTCTTTATATATATGGATGTCATGCTTTATAGGGATGATGCGATTCTTTTTAGATGGAATGACCGCTATGGTTCCTCGATTTTTTAACTCTTCTCGTAATTCATTGCTATCATAAGCTTTATCAGCCAACAAATATTCAGAGAGTTCATCCCCCAATAATTCCCTGGCTGTTTTAATCTGATTTTCTTGGCCAGGTGTTAAAATAAAGCCTAGAGGTAATCCAAAGGAATCAACCTTTGCATGAATTTTTGAACTAAAACCACCTTTGCTTCGACCAAGTGCCTGTTGCTCTTGACCACCTTGCGCTCCAGCGGCATGTTGATGTGCTCGAATAACACTACCATCCATCATGTGCCATTCGTGATCTCCATCTTTTTTTTAAAATTTCAAGTATTCCATTGAAATTTCCTTTTTTAACCCATCGATTATAGCGACCATATACGCTTTGCCATTTTCCGTAATTCGGTGGCAAATCTCTCCATGGTGCTCCAGTCCTAATTATCCAGCAAACCGCTTCGATAAATAATCGATCATTTTTCCCATGACGACCTTTGGGGGACGGCAATAATTGTTCTAATTTATTCCACATAGCGTCATCAATGACAAATCGTGACATCTAGTTACTCCATTTTTAATATGGAGCCTTTTTACCAAATTTTTAACCGTTTGAAAAACTTTAAAAACACGCCCTAGCATTGATGATTTTTTTCTCTAATAGAAATTTCACAACTTATTGAATATTAATAAATTTTTTATGACTTGCAAAATATATATTTACCCGGCTTAATAACATTTTGCCATGAAATGGAAGATAATTGTTTATTTTCGTCATGTCTAGACCAACACATCGCCCACGCCATCAGCATTAAATTACTGGCTCAAAAATCAAAATTAGGCAAGAAGCATTAGAGTGCATGTTAAAATATAGGGTTTTAGATAAGTTTCAAGCCCTGATTTATGGCATAAATGAGCAAACTATAAAAAGCATCCGATCGATTGATGTGCATCGCTATCATTTATTGCTTGTGTTTGTCTATTACTACTCTCTGGCTTATCTACAAAGAGGCCTCCATAACTTCTTTTCTCACTATTTGCTAATCCGGATGATACAGATAAAGATGAATTAAGTGACTGTTGATTAACATACGGAATTGATTTCTCTGATGGAGTACTCTGTTGTTCTGATAATAAAGAAGTTGTTAGAAGCATCACGAATCCGCTGAATAAACCAATAGCAGATAACGTGCATATACAACTAAAAGTAACGGCAGCCCCTGATGCAAAAGAAACAATAGGCAATGCCAAGCCACCCATTGTAATTGTTGCAATCAAAACACCGCAAATGAGCAATGCGCTCGATCCCAACAGCAATCCAATGGAGAGATTTGAACTCAGGAGTTTTTTTGGCCATGATATAACGCTGTCTAAAGCATTGTCTATGGCCAGTTGGGCTCGATAAGAATTAAATAAAATAAAAAGGGTCGTTGATAACATAATAGCCATAGGAATCAATGGAGAAACAGCAATGCCAGCTATAGAAAAACTTATAATAAAAGCTAAGAAAATAAGAGTGCTATAAATTAAAATTCCTTTATTTTGGGCTATGTTTTGTCGTAAAGAA
Organism: uncultured Gammaproteobacteria bacterium; assembly: GCA_963844185.1. Lineage (GTDB taxonomy): Bacteria > Pseudomonadota > Gammaproteobacteria > Legionellales > Legionellaceae > Legionella. Next base: position 210,079 of record CAWJMX010000002.1, on the reverse strand, counting down.
TGATTTAATTTATTATGTTTGAATAAATAATCTAATGAGCCATTTAGAGAAATATCAGTAAAAAATGCAGATTTGTCATTAGAGCTCATAGCACAACTAACACCGCCTTTTTCAGATACAATGCGACAGCAAGGCGCATCATTTAAACCATCGCCACAAAACCATACTCCTTTTGGGCTAACTCCAGAGGCACTCATGATGTTATTTAAAAATGATTCTTTATCTTTTGGCGTTTGTCCTGTATGAATATCTTCTTCATCAAAAATTGAGTTAATTTGTTGGTTAAATCCTCTAGCTGATAAATGATTATCACCAGTTAACATGATGATTTTTTTTCCTTCGCTCTTTAAGCGGGTTAGCGCCTCTAGCACTCCTTTTCTCACCTCGTGTTTAATGTAAATAACCCCCTTATAGTGTCCTTCTTCTGCAACACAAACCGCAGAGAATCCTTGTTGCATTTTCGACTTATCAAGTTCAGGGAGCGTGATATTATTGCTTTTCAGGTAATCATAACTCCCAATATGAAGATTTTTTCCTTGTACACGGGCAGTGAGCCCACGATTTTTCTCGTCAACTTTACATTCTTTAACCTCATCAAAAAGAGGTGGTTCCTTTGAACTCGCTTCATAATATTGTTGAATTGCTTTTGCAAGGGGATGCTCTCTGCCATAGGCTTTTTCTAATAAATAGACTCTTTGCCACAATGGCGAATCTAAAGCAAAGTCAGAGGACTCAACGACAGAGTTACCCGTAGTCAATGTGCCGGTTTTATCAAATACCACAGTGTGAATTTCATTGGAATCAGCATTAATTAAGCCATCATCGCGTAAATGAATTCCTTTGCTGCTGCGATGATGAATGCTGATTAATTTAGGCAGCTCATATGCAATGGCAATCGTACATGGACACATTGAAAACAAGATGCCAATTACATTTTGCATTACTAGTGGAAAAGTTACTACTCCAAAGGCAACTGGAGCAAGAACTGCTCCCGCAATACCAGCAAGAATCAATGCGGTATAGAGGTAAGCAAATTTGGGTATTACTCCTTCTGAAATCGGATTATTTCTGGCACGATTTGAACGAAATAAGAGGCTATTGACCGTACTATTATAGGCGTTTTTCACTGCATAAACAGTTACTGGCTGACCAAGATTAATTGCTCCCGCAGGAATATTCTGCCATATTTTTTTGCTTTGTTGCGCCTCTCCAGTGAGAAGGGATGCGTCAATAACGGTGTTGCCATGAACTAAAATACAGTCAACGGGAAAACACTCTCCTTGTTTTACTTCAATGAGCATTCCCTCCCTTAGTAATTTTTTTTGCTCTTCTCGTACTTCGGTGGTACCTAATATTTTTTTAATGAATGAGGGATGTTCATTCTCGTCCTCGTGTTCTATAGAAAACGTTGTCGAGGCGCTTTGATTTGTATGTTTAAGAGCCAAGCTTATTTGATGAGATAGAAAATCCTGTTCCTCTTGCGACAATTGATAACAGTGGTACTTCTCTGACATTTGTGGAAATAATGTTTTCATTCCTTTTAATTGGATTTTTTTAGACGTCTCCATAACAAGGCGTTTAATTTCATCTATACCATTGATACAGGCAATCAACATCAGTGGCATAATAAAACTCATAAAAATGATAGAAAAACCAGCAACTAAAGGCATGGTAATCGTATGAAAAAGAGTGTGCGCCAAAGATAAAAACCACCCGAGACTTATAGTCGTGGCCATATTGGCAAAATTTTTGGTTTGAAAGTTACGAAAAAATGCGCGTAAATACTCTCGAGAAGTGAACGCTGTCGTTAAAAAAGAAAGAGCTGTCAAACCAATTGTTAATAAAATTGAAGGAGGGAATATAAGGACACAGGCAATCACAACTCCCATAGAAATAAGATTGACTAGTATATTTATCCAATTTGTCCAATTGGAATTATTCTTATGCGTTTCTTCTGAGTTGTCAATGATATCAAAAACTATGTCCTCTTTAATCTTGGCCGAGAGAACGGAGTGAAAATTTTTCACTGGAATAAAATCATCTTGTTCACTTTCAATCGAAATTATTAGTTTATGTATGCCTAAACCATGGGGTTCAGCATCTACGATGAGTTGAGCGTCTGAAGGAAGAATCTTTTTTTCAATGCTATCACTGATACAACAATGGAGGAAACGTTGGATTGTATTACCACAGCCATCAAAACACATAATACCAGAAACTAGAAATGACTCTTGAAAAATAGTAATTTTGGGCATAGGGATAATATCAGCGCTAGGAAAAAGCGCAACTTTAAAATATTTTGCCTATATAATCAACAAATAGAAGTATAATTACTTTTATTAGGTTATATTTTAGCAATGGTGAATTATATTCAAGCAATAAATAAATTTATATTGACCTGGAATGCCTTGTACTTGCATTTCTTTAACCTTTCCCACCCCAAAATCCCCCATATGTTCAGTGTTTTTTTAATATACAGTCTCTAAAAAAATATAATTCTTTTAACCATATCGTTTTTATGGATAAAGAAAACTTTGAAAACTTACCTCATAAGGAGAGGAGATGCGATTTCTTTTTGTCAAACAAACCAATTATTTTTAATTTTCTATCAAGATGTTTTTTAAGAAAAAGATGAAATAGAAACAGATCTTTTTGTTACTCTTAATAGGGTTAGGCATGAAGAGAATTATGGTGCTGCAAGTGATGCGCTTAGATTTCACTTGAGTAATCAACGTAAAGCAATTTCATACTTGAAAGAGATTGCAGAATATAAAAGAGAGGGTTAATTCATCGATGTTTTTTCCAAATTAACACGCTGTGGTTTTAATTTGAGTGAAAAGGATAATTTGGGATATGGTGCCTTGTATTATGCTGTGCAATTCCAGAATCATAGCTTGTTAAATGCCTTAATAGAGCTAAGTGTTGAGCTAAAAGAAGAGGCCGAGAGTGGCCGAACTTGTCTTGTGTTAGTCACTGAAAATGAGGGGCGAACAGACAAGAAGCTTAGTTTTGATTAGGCTAAATTTCATGCGTCTAGCTCTAAAAAAAATATTTACTGCGAAAAGAAAAAGGATCTAATTTTGCAAATCCCCCTCTAATAGACTTGCCCTCGCGCGGCATTGTTGTGTGGATGATATTACATTCCTCAACTTCGTTAGAATGTTTGCAAGGAATACTCCTTGCAAACACTTAAGGTATTAATAATAATCAATAGTAGTAGTTGTCACATCAATAGGACCTTGGCTGTAGGGATAAATCATCACGGGTTCAACGACGGGGGCAATGGCAACTTGCCTGTATTGAACAACTTGCGTAGTGCAACAGCATCCAGCCATAAAGACAACAGTTCCTATTAGAATCATCCATTTCATTATGAATCCTCGATCGTTACATTTAAACAAAGTGTAGATTATTTAAACATTGATCGCCAGTAACCATAGAGATAATTAATTACGTTGTTTCATATTAGGGGCTAAGCGTTGTATTTATTGGTCTTTATATCAATATTCCTCTTTGAATAATTATCGTTAATAATAGTCAATGGTTGTCGTGGTAACGTCGGTCAGACAGTAACTGTTGGGGTAACGTATAAAGGGTTCAACAATAGTGGCAGAAGCACGTTCTCTGCATATAAGAGGAGAATTAAAACAACATCCAGTCATCAATAAAACAACTACCAATAGAATCATCCCTTTCATTCTGAGTCTCTATCTTCAATATGTAAAAAAATCGCTTACTCTTTGCTTGTTAAGCACCCATGGTGGAAGAGATATTTTACGCATTCTTCCGGTTCATTTTGAATCAGTATATACTCATAAACTTGGTATCGAAAGCAATTCAGACAGGATGTGAGGATGTTAGATAGAGCCAGTGTAGTTGATGAACAATTTGTTAAAAGAGTACAACAAGCTGATTTTCCTATTTCTAATAGTATCATCAGCTTGGAAATAGCCGAGTTGGATAAAAAAACAGCTATCGATCTGTTTGACTCGCAGATTAAGTCGCGATTATTGGATTTAATTGCCAGGCAGCTTAAGGAAAAAGGCTTATCTTTTTATACTATAGGCAGTAGTGGACATGAAGGTAATGCTATTATAGGACAGGTTTTTCGCCCTGAAGATATGGCCTTTTTACATTACCGTAGTGGCGCCTTCTATATCCAACGTGCGAAAAAAGTGCAAGGTGTTGATGGGGTCAGAGATATCTTATTGTCTTTAGTTGCTGCAGCTTGTGACCCGATTTCCGGTGGTCGTCATAAAGTTTTTGGTTCAGTTCCTTTAAATATTCCACCACAAACCTCAACCATTGCCTCACATTTACCCAAAGCTTTAGGCGCCGCTTTATCCATTAAACGTGCAAAAGACTTAGAGCTCCCTGGTAACTTAAATCCAGACTCGGTGGTTCTTTGTTCTTTTGGTGATGCATCAACGAACCATGCATCTGCACAGACGACCTTCAACGCATGTTCTTGGATAGCACAACAGCATTATCCTTTACCTATCGTATTTATTTGTGAAGATAATGGCATCGGTATTTCCGTTCGCACCCCAACAGATTGGATTGCGCAATCAATCGGTGCGCGTCCTGGTATCCATTACATTGCTTGTGATGGGTTAAATCTCGCCGATGTTTATGCTAAAGCACAAGAGGCAGAGTATTTAGCACGTGTCAAAAAACAACCTGTATTTTTACACATGCGTTGTGTGCGTCTATTGGGGCATGCCGGCTCGGATATTGAGTCGCAATACCTGACCCAGGCCGAAATCGAGTTCACCGAATCACATGATCCTTTATTGCATACCGCAGGCATGCTTTATCGTGAAGGCTGGATGACGCAAAAAGCCATCATTAGTCTTTATGACAGTAATAAACACTTAATTGAAGCGAAAGCGGCGGAAGCGATTCGCCAACCGCGAATGGAAAGCGCCGACGCAATTATGGCATCACTTACGCCTAAGGCCGCCAAAAAGCAAAGCTATTCTCTTCCTAATGAAATAAAGCGTGCTGCCGTATTTGGCAATGCTTATCCGCAATTAGTGCAAAAACGTAATTTATGTCAGCACATTAATTTTGCGTTGACGGATTTACTGGCCCAGTATCCCAATATGCTGGTATTTGGTGAGGATGTTGGTAAGAAAGGTGGGGTTTATCGGGTTACCGCTGATTTACAGGCACGTTTTGGCAAGCGCCGCGTATTTGATACGATTCTTGATGAAACGACTATTTTAGGAACCGCGATTGGCTTAGCTCATAATGGCTTTATTCCTGTTCCTGAGATTCAGTTCTTGGCCTATTTACATAATGCAGAAGACCAATTGCGTGGTGAGGCATCGACCTTATCCTTTTTTTCCAGTGGTCAATACCAAAATCCGATGGTCATCCGCATTGCATCTCTTGCCTATCAAAAAGGTTTTGGTGGCCATTTCCATAATGATAATTCCATTACGGTCTTGCGTGATTTGCCTGGCGTGATTGTGGCATGTCCCTCTAATGGTCCTGATGCTGCTAAAATGTTACGGACTTGCATGCGCTTAGCTTATGAGGAAGGACGCATAGTCGTATTTTTAGAGCCTATTGCCTTATATATGACTAAAGATTTACATGAAACTGGTGATAATGGTTGGCTATTTGATTATCCTGCGCCACAAGCATTAATTGAACCTGGCGAAGTTGGCGTGTATGGTGAAGGTTCTATCGTTATTTTAACTTATGCTAATGGCTATTATTTATCGCGCCAAGCTGCGAAAGTATTACAAGAAGAACATAATATCAATGTAAAAATTGTTGATTTACGTTGGTTGAGTCCTTTGCCTGAAGACGCCATTTTAAAAGAAATAGCGCAAGCGAAGAACGTGCTTATTGTGGATGAAGGCCGACAAAGCGGCTCAGTGAGTGAAGGGTTAATCACATTATTAGTGGAAAAAGCAACCTCTAGTTTGCAAATCAAACGGGTTACCGGTAAGGATTGTTTTATTCCATTAGGGACTGCTTGGCACTATTTATTGCCCAGTAAGGAAAGTATCATTGAAGCGGTAATTGCGCTACGGTCAGAGAAAAAGGAGATAGAAATTGGACGACTTGTTGTTTCTTGATGAACAATTGCAAGATGATGAACGGATGATGCGCGACAGTGTTGCGCGCTTTGTACGTAATGATGTAATACCTTTGATGGCTGAGTCTTTTGAACACGCACAATTCCCACGTGAATTGATTCGTAAATCGGCAGAGTTAGGCTTATTAGGTTTAACTTTACCTGCGGAATATGGTGGTGCCGAAGCGTCTTATGTCGCTTATGGTTTAGTGTGTCAAGAATTGGAAAAGGGCGATAGTGGCCTGCGTAGTTTTGTTTCCGTACAAAGTTCTTTATGCATGTATCCAATTTTTCGCTACGGTAGTGAAGAGCAGCGGGTGCGTTATTTGCCCGGCATGGCCACTGGTGAAATCATCGGCTGTTTTGGCTTAACAGAACCCGATGCTGGATCTGATCCAGCCAGTATGCGCACTAATGCTAAAAAAGTAGACGGTGGCTGGCGTTTAAATGGTGCCAAAATGTGGATCACCAATGCGCCGATTGCCGACATTGCTATTGTTTGGGCAAAAACGGATGCGGGTATTCGTGGTTTTATTGTCGATACTAAGTCCGAAGGCGTGCATTGTCCGGAAATTAAATTAAAAATGTCCTTACGTGCCTCAATCACTGGTGAGTTGGTTTTTGATAACGTGTTTGTTCGCGATGAAAACTTATTGCCTGGCAGTGAAAAAGGTTTGGGGGCGGCGTTAAGTTGCTTGAGCCAGGCTCGATATGGCATTGCCTGGGGGGCTATAGGCGCCGCGATAGAGTGCTTTGATATCACCAGTAATTATCTGCTGGAGCGTAAACAATTTGATAAACCACTCGCTTCATTTCAGATCATTCAAAAAGATCTGGCAGATATGTATACTGAAATTATTAAAGCCCAATGCCTGAATTTACAAGTTGGTCGCTTGAAAGATGAAAAACGTGAAACACCAACGATGATTTCACTCGCGAAAGGGAATTCTTGTCGTGAGGCATTGAAAATTGCTAGAAAATGCAGGAATCTATTAGGGGGGAATGGAATTAGTTTAGAGTATCATGTTATACGACATATGCTTAATTTAGAATCAGTCTTCACTTATGAAGGTACGGACAATGTCCATACTTTGGTACTAGGAAAACATATAACCGGAATTAATGCTTTTGGTTAAACGTAACTATTCAGCATTCTTACTCAATGATCTCCTCTTCCATCCGTGGGAGAGGAGGTGGAAGAGGGCGCAGTTTGTACCAAAGTCTCTCTCGCCATACTTCCTCACACAGGGAGCAGAAGTGGATAGTAACGCTTTAACAAAGCTCTTTTATTGGCTTTAAAGCGGAAGTTCCTGCCAGTTTAATTGCAACTTACAGGAGTATCACTATGTCTAAAATGATTTTAAAAAAAACTTTAATTTTAAGTTTGTTTGCATTAAGCATGTCGGCACAGGCTGAAATCAATAAAGAATTATTAGCCAACCGCTGCTATGAACTGGCCCAAACAGTTACCTCCCTGGTTCCTAGCCAACACAATCCTACCTGTGTTGATAAACTGTATCTAGCCTCTATGCAAATGAATACCGCTGGCGCACTAATTTTGGACAACTCGATTGCAGCAGCAAAACAAATCATTAGCAATGCGGTTTCTGCACTACAATACGCCGAATTAACCAGCTGCAAACAATATATTCAAATCTCTCATTCAAAACTTGAAGCGAATAAACTGAAGCATATGTTATAGGCAATAAAACAAGCTTGAGGTGTTCACGTTGAAATTTATTGTATCTCAACACCTCAACCCCTTGTTATTTTCCTCAGACTTAGTTATTATTTGCCACCAATCGGGGCGTAGCGCAGCCTGGTAGCGTACTAGCATGGGGTGCTAGTGGTCGAAGGTTCAAATCCTTCCGTCCCGACCAAGCCCAGCAAGGGCTTTAAGAGTTTTACTCCCTCCTTAAAAGATTTTAATGGGTACTTTAGTGGGTACTTAGAAAATTTGATCTTCACAAATAATTAATGATTAATTAAATAATATGTCTCTGGAATATAAAAGAAAGCCTGCGAATCAAGATGAAATCAAACTGTACTGCTTGGTCGGGGAGGCTTTATGCATGGTTCAGCATTTAGAAGATGCACTTAGTCATTCAATCACATTAAAAAGGGATGTGAAAAAACCTTATAGTATGCCTTTAAAAAAAGCCAATGAGCTTTTAGAAGGATATCGCTTTTATACCCTTGGGAGAGCTATCAATCTCGCTAAAAAAGAGGGTATATACACTGAGTCACTGCTGCAAAATTTAGAGATTTTTTTATCGGAAAGGAATTGGTTAGTGCATAAATGCATGCCTCAAAACAGGGAGGATGTGTACTTTGAAACTAGCAAGAATAGGCTCTTTCATAAGATTAAGAGTATTACCGAACAGGCTCAAATTCTTCTACAGTTTATAGAGGCGGATCTTATTGATTTTTCATCATCAAATGGTCTCGATATGTCGGGTATTAAGGCAGTAATGCAGAAGTATTATGAATAAAGCAAAACATACATTGATTTTAAATCCCTTGGACAAATGAAAAATTTGAAATCAAAAGTGGCGAAAATAAATTTTTCAAGAATTATTATAAGCAAAAAAACAGGCGATTGCCTGTTTTTAAAAGATCTAGATTGCGGGACTATTGAGCTGGAGAGTTCAATTCATTAGTGATGTTCATATGTTGATTGATCCATTGCTGGATCACTTCAAAGTGCCAGGATAAAAGTGAACCGTTTAATTTAATCGGTTTGGGGAATTTTCCAGTTAACCACCATCGTCGAAGAGTGATTCGGTTGACCCCGATGATTTGTTCGATATCACCCATAAATAAAATTTGTTGTTTGAATTCGGTCTGCAGCATATTTAACTCCTAGCCTGATATTCTTATATTTCCATTTATCAAAATGCTCGATTCGTGTATTTATTTAATCATAACGAGTAGTTCTATGCAATATGTATTCTATAATTGTTTTGTTATTGTTTTTTAAAATGAAGACTGAATTTTCAAAAGACGCTATACCTTTGATCATTTTGTTTATACAATTGACCATAGGAGTTACATTACAAAGGAAATAGGGATGAATTTATTAGATGCAGTAGAAAAATCGGTAGGTAATGAGTATTTTAATGACTGTGAGCACTCAGAAAAGTGTTTGGATCTGCAAAAAGCGGATGCCAATCTATCACTTTCGTTAAATCAATCTCATCAACCCAATGCCAATAAAATTGTAAATATAAAATAATTAATGCACACACTTATTGTTGTAGGCTCTGGAATAAAGTCGATTGCTCATTTGACGGAAGAGACTAAACGAGTCATTCAAAGGGCAGATAAGGTTTTATATTTAGTTAATGAAGACAGCCTGAAAGAATGGATTGGTCGCGAAGCTAAAGAAGCTGAGTCGCTAGAGTCTATTTATTTTAATTCTGATAAACGAGTTGATGCTTATCACAATATCACCACCCATATAATTACCGAATATCAACGGGTTAAAACCCTTTGTGTGGTTTTTTATGGCCATCCTACGGTTTTTGCTGAATCAGCTCTGAGCGCGGTAAAAAAAATCAGGACTGAGAATGGGAATGCGGTAATATTGCCAGCTGTATCCTCTATGGATTGTCTCTTTTCAGATTTACAAGTTGATCCCGGTGATCAAGGTTGTTTTGCAATTGATGCAACAGAGTTGCTAATTTATGAAAGGCGAATAGATGTATATGCACACATCATTCTTTGGCAAATTTCCAATCTGGGTATGCATGACACAAAGCAAACTCAAAAACTAAATATTCTTTGTGATTACCTACGAACTTATTATCTTGATGAGCAGTTGGTGTGTATTTATGAAGCAGCCATTCTGCCTACGCAAAAACCAAGGATTGAATGGATTAAGATGCGAGAATTAAAACAAGCCGTGGTTACCTCAGTTTCAACTATATATATACCCCCCATAACAAAGCAAGGCGTTAGTCAAAAATATCTGGATCTTTTGGAAATGGATGCTCAGAATTTTAAGTTATCTAACAAGACGCACACATCCTCTAAATAATTTGGCATCACTGGAAAAGCTGGTGACGTCATTACAATGTGAGAAAGCAAACCGTTTGTCAGACTCTAAAAGTTCTAATGGATTTTTTATGGTTTGTTTTCCTGTCGATTTGTAATGGTAAAATGAAAATTCGGTTTCCATGCTCACTTGATAGAGAGAGCTTCCAAAGGCATCGCCATTCTCTTCTGTAAATTCCTCTTGGTAGGCAAGTAAAACATTTTTCAGGGTTTCCAGCTCAGTTAATGTGCTGTTACTTTGGTTTGTTTTAAATGTATTTATTTTGGCAAAAGGGCATTGTAATGGATAATAAACGCTGTCATTTTTTTCACTCAAAGAAGAAGGGACCATTAGTGTAGGCGTATATTCAAGGCCATAACATTGATTATAAATTTTTTGGATAGCTTGAACTGGGAAATATTGGTCATCAATAGCCGGTTTAACTCCGATGCCTGATCCCATACAAATATTAAAGATATACTTCGCTGTATCCATAATAAAAGGGGTGGGTCTGAACCGATTAACTTTTTTTGCGCTTAAAAACAGATCGTTACAAGAAGCATCATAAGTATTTTGGGTGATTTTTTTTCTCAATGACTCTGAAAAATAGAGTTTTAACTTAAGCCATTTATCATTGTTTTGGACTTCCTTAATAAACTGCTCTGAAAAATAAAGAATTTGGCTATACCAATTCGGTTGAGTATTCTTATCCTGCAGAATTTCTTTGAATATCTGGTAGTGTTCATAAGGTGATTTAGGTGCGGAAACAGATACATTAAAATGCTTTTGTATTCTTACATGTTTTCTTTGGCAACCAATATTTGGTAACAGGAATGATGATAATGCACCGGAAGATACCGATAACACGTTGTTATCAATAGTTTTGTCTTCATCAAACACAACTTGCATATTGAAAATAGCACCTGGACCTTGTACACAGTCAGGAAATATACGCTCATTTTCTCCAAAGTAATGCCACTCACAATATTTATCCAGGATCATGCCTAAAGGCAGGCTATTTTTACCATAACCTAAGTGCTCAAAAAGTTCATTGTCAGTATGCTTGCTATCAATTTTTTCTAATTTGCCCGAAGCAGTTGGTAAGTAAGCATGATTTTTGACACCAAAATGTTCACCGAACTCATATTTGGCAAGAAAAAATGGGATGCCATCATCAGGAGTAATTTGCTCAATTACTTGGTATATAGAGGGGTTGATTTTTTTTACTTTGTGCTTGATTTCTTCCCATGAAACTTTTTGAATGCTGTTCATTCCTAAACACCTTATAAATCAATGCACTTACAATTATCGCAATTTATAAAAATAGATAAATGTTGAAAAGACTTAATACTAGCCAATTTTAATGATAGAGTCACCCACCAAAAGGAATCCAGGGAGAAAAAATGATTAAATCATTGCAACGAATGCCGAAGGGAGTGACCCCGCTATATTTTATACAAGCGTTTTCAACATTTTCATTCGCAATTCTCTATTCGTCCCTATCACTCTATATTACGAAACAGCTTGGTTTATCCAATACGGTTTCAAATAGTATTGTTGGTCTATTTTTAGCCTTTAATTTCGTACTGCATTTGGTAGGTGGATTAATGGGTGGGCGCTATCTTAGCAACCGTGCCTTATTTTTTATTACTACCATCATACAAAGTTTGGGCATTTTGTTTTTGATTTTTTCCCAAGCCTCAACTCTTTATTTGGGCTTAAGTTTATTTTTAGTGGGATGTGGACTCAATACCACTTGTTATAACACTATTTTAACCCAGCGCTTTAATCCAGATGATAATAGAAGGGATAAAGCCTTCTTTATGAGCTATTCAGCAATGAATGTTGGGTTTTTTGCAGGTTTTATTATTAGTGGGTTTTATGATTATTCTAATCAATATCAACAAATATTTTACGCAAGCCTCTTTATCAATATTATTACGTTACTTTTAATGGCTTTTAGTTGGGCCGATCTTGCTGATAAAAATACACCTTTGATGGAATTGAAAGATCGTAGTAGCCGGAGACTGAAGCATTTGTTAGGTATAACAGGCACCGTTCTACTTGTCCCTTTCCTGATGGTCTGTTTTAACTCAGCGGATTTTAGTAACGGAATGGTGTTGGTGGTAAGTATTATCATGTTCTTTGTTATTGTTTTTTTAAGACAGAAGCAACCGCTTAAGGCAGATAAACAAAAAATTAAAGCTTATTTAATCCTGACGGTAACTTCTATAATCTTCTGGATGATTTATTACACAGGCCCCATGGGTATAACCCTCTTCATTAAAAATAATGTTGATAAGCATATTTTAAGTTATGAATTGGCAACTCAATGGATTTTAAATATCAATGCCATAATTATCATCGTGGGTGCACCAATTACTGCAACAGTCATTAACAAATTACAATCTAAAGGCTTTAATTTCTCTGTTTCCATGCAGTTTGTATGGGCCTTTATATTTCTAGCACTTTCTTTCTTTTTATTAGCTTGTGGTGTGATGTTATCTGATAGTCATGGTTTTAGCAGCATTAATTGGGTGATATTGCATTTAGTGGCTCAATCCATTGCCGAGTTACTTATTGCTCCAGTAGGGTATGCAATGATAGGACGAATCGCACCTCCCAAATTACAAGGAATTTTAATGGGTACCTGGATGATGGTTTCTGGTGTTTCAGCTTCTTTATCAACTTATTTTTCTAACGCGATGATGAAAACAGATTCTATTGATCCTTTATCGACGAATGCTGATTATCTTTATGTATTCAATCAGCTGGGGGTCTGGGCATTGGTAGCCGCAGTATTTTTGTATTTTATTGCTGGAAAAATTCGTAATCTCATTGATAATACAAAAGCACCAGAAAGCACAATAAATGAAACAATTACTGCTTAATATACGCCCTGAACTAAAAGTTGATATTGACTATTAGTAATACAATTCTGCATTTTATTCCCAACATTCTCTAGGTAAAAAAACTAATTTTTTTACCTACTGCAGTATGTTTTACTGCTTTCAGGGGCAGTGAATAAACCCCTGTTGTTGGAATAAACGGGAGATTGTTACATGGGATGTTTAGCCGAAGTTTGGGCATCAGAAGTTGGTGTACATTTTGAGCGTAGAAAAGAAGCGCAAAAATATTTAATTGAATTTATTTTGACACACGGTAATTATGATTTGAAAGCTCTTGCCGAAATCTTGGATGTGAATACATTACTCCTGAGTCAGGTAGTTAGTGGATTTAACTATCTTGAAGGGATTGCAGCCACGAGATTAATTGACTGGTTTTTAGTGTTTATTGGTGAGTATGCTTGATTGTAGACTCTGGGTGATGAGACCGAAGGAGTCTCATCACATCATGGTACGTTTATTATTTGCTTTCAGTGTGGCAATTTGTTCCCTGATGAAAAATCATTTGCCAATTGCTTCCATTATGTTTCCATATGGAAGAGCGTAATGACCGCCGAGTGCCAATAGTTACTTTGTAAGTAGCAAGAATAACATTTTTTGATAACTCTGATGAGGTGAAATCCTCAACAGTATAACGTTCCTGTTTTTCTTCTGGGAGTGATTCAAGTAAATCTATTTTATTATAAATCCTACCTGAGCTGCCATACTCAATAAAATCATCGGCAATTAACAATCTTAATTGATCTGCAGATTGTCTTACTGAGGGCGTTAAGAGCAATAACTCTAGATGGTAGATTTCTTCATTCTTTATTGTTAGCTGGGGATCTTGTCGCATAATCAATCCTGTTGTTCGGTCTATCAGATTAAAGTTAAAGATGTTTTTCCATGATGATGGTTCTTTCTTCTCCATAGTATTCATTACGTAAAGCTTTATAACCAAGCTTTCGATAAAATCCTTCTGCAGTGACTGAGGAGGGTACTGTGAGACTCTGAATATTCTGTTCTCGTGCGATTTTTTCTAAATAATACATTAATAAACATCCTATATTTTTACCTTGCTTGCTGGGTAACACAAAAACGGAGCGTATGACATTTCCCTCAAGGCTTGCAGTACCTATGATGCAAGCCATTTCTGTTATGACAAAAACCTGTCTCTGCGTCATAAATTTTGTTATTTGATCGGGAGAGAAATTTTCAATCACCCTTTTTATGATTACATTAGAATAATCTTTTGAATTAACTTCTGTTAATGTTTGGATGATAAGATGACTTATTGCCTCTGCATCATTAGGTTCTGCGTTGCGAATCAATGTATTAGTTGTCATTGGTTCCTCTTAGTATTATGGATGAAAACTATAGTTGATTATGCATTTTAAAAGTTAAAGAGGGAGCTAAGTGCCATCTGTTTAAGTTCACTTAACCATTGTTCCCTTGGTTTTCCGCCTGGTGCTATTGGCTCACACCAATTGTTTTTACACCAAAGGTAAATATCTAGGCTTTTCATTTGTGTAAACCAGTTGATTTGCTTTAATTCAGTATTATTTATAGGAAGTATGGTGCAATACCCCTCGATATACCAATCGAACAGTTGTTTCCATGTTTCATGGGGCTTGGCACATAAATCCAGATAAGGTTTGGCTATGTCTGCCATATACCAATGATGGACGGGTTCATCAAAATCAATAATATGTACTTGATTTCCATCATAGAGGACGTTTCCTGGTCTGTGATCTCCGTGAGTTAGGCCAAAATTTGATGATGAAGGTGTAAGCTGATTAAAGAATGAAGCAATTTTTTGATGAAGGTCTTTTATTTCATTACTTTCACCATCTAAATAGTCTTCGGTTTCCTTCCATAAATCACGCCAGGTTCTAAAATGATGCTCTTTAGGTTGGTAGGATTGTGATGCACGATGAAGCGTTGCAAGGCTCTTGCCCCACTTGAAATATTTTTCTTTGTTTGTGTCGTTAAAGTCTATAACATTGCCTGGTACTTCAATACAAACATGGGCTAGAAATTCCAATTCCACTTGCTTGATTGTTTCAATAAATGCATTTTTTTTAGAGGTAATCGCTTGGCAAACAGGGGCATCGTTGAGAAATAGGTAGTTTTGAAAATCAATTGCGGCTACTAGTTCTTTATAGGGTCTTATCTGCTCATGGGTGATACGTAAATAATAGCCTTGATCTTCACATTCAAAGCGGTAAACACAGTTTATTTGGTTATTTACGAGCTTTAGATTTGTAGGTTTATCAACCCACTTCATTGCAGCATTATAAGCTGATTCGTCAGTTATTTTTTTTAATGTTGATTCCCAGTTCATTTCGTCATACCTATCTTTATGAATTTAATATTGATAACTTGGATAAGTGATCTAGGTGATCATCAATTAATTTTTTAACTTTGTTTTTATTAAAGTCTGGGCAAAATCTTGGGTAAGTACGGTCAAGACCATAAGACCATTTTTCCAATAGGGCATGATCATATTCCAGCATCTCTTCTATGATAAATTGTGGAGTATAGAAATCATCAGAATGAACACCTACACCACCATCGTATAATTCCCCTGTTGGGAGTCTAATAACGACATGATCACACTCATCACCTGAAGGCATCATAACAAAGCAGATATATACCTTTTCAGGGAAACGATTATTCCATGCTTCATAAAATAACTGAGCAAATACCCCACAAGGTCCATAATTAATTCTAGGGGTGCTCTCATGAAAACCTAATAATTGGTTTATGTCATTTGTTAGATCATTTAGTATGGTTTTGGCTTGATCATTCATTAGTTCGACGCATCCTATGAAAATGGAGTTAAAGCTCTAATCATAACAATATAGTCTGGATCTTGGCTGAACGTTGATGTTTCAAACCCTGCTTTTTCATAGCATCGAATTGCGTGAATATTAGTACTGTTTGGATCAACGAGAACGGCCCGGAACTGAGTTAAATATTCTGAGATAAAGCTGTTTATTATAGATTCCCCTATGCCTTTGCCACGATCTTTTGCTTGTGCAATAAAAAGATCTACTCCGGCAAGTTGATTTGGAGTGTATTCTTTAAACAAAGGATTGTTATAACCTTCTATACCTTCGGGTAAAGATACAGTCAGGCAATAATATTGTATAAATCCTATGGCATTATCATTTTTGATAATGATAAAGCTGGGTACATTTTCTTGGCCTAAAATTCTGGGTAGGTATTTCTTTTGAATATCTTCAAGCGACCAGGCTTGGTTTCTAGCATACATTTGGTTAATTATTGACTCTTTGAACCAAGTGTAGAGAAGCTCTAGGTCATTTTCGCATAGTCTCTTAAATTGTAGAGAGTTCATTCTGTAGGCCAATTCATGTTTAGATTGGGTAGATTATTAAGATCATGAATTGCCCTTGGATTCATACTGAAATAGATCATAATTTAATAAATCTATTTAGACTTATAACCGTTCCAACCAATTCACAGCTAATATCTGAATCGACTCGAACACTTGCCCAGTCTTGATTAAGTGCAATTAATTCAAATACGGGAGATGTTTTAGAAGCAGAAAGCTGCTTATATTTGCGAATAATCACTTCATTTTCAGAATCAAGCTTAGCCACCACAAAATCTCCCGGATTTGGAGTAGTATCAGGATCAATGATGAGCACATCATTCACCCGGAATTCCGGTGTCATACTGTCATCTTTCACTTCCATCGCAAAGGCATTTGGACCGATACGCTCAGTCAGTCCTGAACTTACTGGGATTAATGCAACCTTTTCAGAGTAGTGTTCCTCTTTGATTTGTTGAATAAATAGCACAGGATTTACAGCATGCTTGTAATCCAGCACTGGAATTAGAGCACCCAAGCCAGGGGTTTTATTTAATCTTCCTTGCTTGTCGTCGGACAAACACATTAAAAAGGATGGAGATACCTCTAGTGCTTTAGCTAGTTGTTTGATTTCTTCGGGGCCAGGGGTTCTTTCGCCGCGCTCGTAATTGTTGATGCGAGAGACTTTTAAATCCTCTGTTAACTCTGCAAGAGCCTTTCTCGTTAGGCCTTTGGTGGTTCGTTCATGCCTAATTCGTTGTCCTATTTTCTCTTTGATGTTCATTCCATGTTACGTCCATAAAAATACTTAATAAATATGATACCAGATATTGACACATTCTCAATATGTGTTAAGTTCTAATTATAGTTGCTCGATTCGAGTAATTATGCTCAATAAGAGCATTAATATGGGCCATTAATTTTCAAAATATACAGCAAAATTGATGATTAATTAAGTCAACGGAAGAAGAGGGAGCAATGGAGTTCACTGTTAATGACAACGAAATGGTTGCATTGTGTGGCTTACCGCACATTCAGCAACTAGCTTATTTTAGAGGGATTAGGCCTTATATGAATGTGAAAACCGGGATAGTGGGAATTGATAGGGGGATAAGCTATCAATCAATTGCTGAACAACTGTATATCGAACCGCATCAAGGCATCAAAAGTGTTAGCTTTTCTCGTGCACAAACACGCCGAGCAATCGCTGGTCTTGAAAGAGCGGGTCTTATTAAATTCCAATCCAGAGATCATCAATTAATTTTAAAATGCCTTTTAGCGACAAGGGATTATTATGTCCAAAAAAAAGCCGTCACAAAGCCGTCACAGCAAGGCATCAGTCCTGAATTTCAAGAAGTCCTTGATGATAATAGCCAATCGAACTTTGAACCAGTTAAAGCCGACATAGCTAAATGTGCAAAAGCCGACATACCTCATAAAGAGAATAATTATTTATATTTATTTACGCAATTTGAAAAATTTTGGTCGCATTACCCAAGCAAAAAATCCAAACAAAAAGCATGGCAGGAGTTCAAACAAATCAATCCCGATGATTTTCTAGTGGACAAAATAATCAGCGCTCTGATTGCACAAGTGAAGAATTGGGATGAGCAAGCCCTTGCAGGTGATTGGGTTCCTCCATGGAAGTATCCAGCCAACTGGTTAGCTCAACACTGCTGGGACGATGAAATTTCCGCTGTCAGAAAACAGGAGCGTAGCAATGCAAAACATACAGCAACTCGTGCAAAAAAATCTCCAATCGAAATTTTCTGGGACTCATGCGGAGACACGGACTTCGATTTCAACGATGAAGAGCCCGGGCAATCATCAAGTAACGTCGTCCAGTTCAGTAACTCCAGAAGTTCATGACAAGCGGATTGATACCTTGTTTAGCCGTCTTGGAGCGATTTATGGCCATATATGGTGGAGTAATTTCCAAAACGAACGTGGGTTGGCTGGTGCTAAAAAAGAGTGGTTTGATGCTTTATTGCGTTTTGACAACCAAATCCTGAAAGAGACCCTGCTCATGCTTCGTGATTGGAGAGGGTATCCACCAACACTGCCCCAGTTTATTGAAGATTGTAAAGCAATCCAGGGTCGCAGAATTCCTCGCCCTATGAATCAAGATTCCAATAAACCAGCGAGCCGTGAAGTCGCTGAGATGCATATCAAAGCCATGTTAAAAAAATTAAATAGTTAATCAAAACAGGAGTGTTGCCATGCTAGTACTTACCCGCCGTGTTGGAGAGGAAATTCTCATAGACAAAGGCCAGATTCAAATCAAAATTTTATACGTTCGTAGAGGTCACATTGCGGTGGGGATTCATGCTCCTTCAAATGTGGATGTTGATCGCAAAGAAATTTATTTAAGGAAGAAGGCTAATCCTCAGGTTGTAATCCAGCAAGAAATTGTTTCAGAAACCAATTAATTATCAACTCAGGGCATGAAGCCCTGATGGAGTTTGTTATGTTCAAATTGTTACTTGCTACTTCACTAAGCATCTTAACTTTTACGACCCACGCTCTGGCAGATGTGACTCAGATTAATCGTTATGCAACAGTCGCTAATAAACCTTCAGCTGCTCAAGTTAATCCTTTATTGGCAGTGCAGCAAATTCATTTCCCCCTAGAGGTTAAAACTGTTGGTCAGGCAATAGAGTGGTGGCTGCAATACTCTGGATATTCCTTGATTGCAAAAGAAAAGCAACCCCAAAGCTTGCAGGCAGTAATGCTCCAGACCTTGCCCCAAATCGATAGAAATTTAGGTCCTTTAAGCGTTAAAGATGGACTTGAAGTCCTAGCTGGACAGCAAGTCTTTATGCTGGTTGTTAATCCGTTGCTACGGGAAGTGAATTTCAAAATGAAAACTGGCTATCAATCTGTTGTTAAAAAAATAGTAAGGAGTAAATCATGATTTCATTTAATAAACCTGTGAGTAAATGGGTATTTATTGCATTAGTTAATGTAGCGATTGTTAGTGGCATTGTCCTCGGAGCAATGCATTCGAATGACAATGCAACAGACAATGATGTCATTAGTTCTCGTTTAAACGACATTCAATCTCAACTCATTACTCTTCAAACAGAAATTAAAAAGCCAGTAGAAAAAATTGATTTAAGTTCCATTAATCAGGATTTTAATAAACTGGCCGGATTAATTGAACAATTGAAATCTACAGATGAAAGCAAATTAAATCAGTTGGTGCTTGAAAGCAGATCAGAATTAACCCAGAAGCTCGATACTATCCATAAGGTCGTTAACACTCTGGATAAGAAAGAACACCCCATCAAATATCTACCCGTAACTGCTTTGCCCTTTAAAGTTCTGAGCATAGACAGCATTCAACAAGTCAGCGTAGCTAGTGTTATCTATGATTTTAAAACTGTCCCCATGGAAAGAGGGGATACCCTGGCTGGATGGTCTGTTTTAGAAATTGATTTTGGCAAGCAACACCTTGTATTTGAAAACAGTAATAAAGATCGGGTTCTAGTGAATATGGAACAAGGTGATCAACATGTTTAAACAAACAGTACTCACTATCACCTTATTATCAACTCATGTAGTACACGCTGAATTGAATATCCCTGGCATTAATATTCAACCATTGAATACTCAAAGTGCACAAGACCAAACTTTAGCGAGAGCTGGGTTAACTGTAAATAATGACGATCTGACTTTGGAACAAGACGTAAACAAACTAAAGCTCAATGAACAACAACTTCATGAAGCCAAAGTTTGGGAGTTAACTCTTGAGGAAGAAAAGCGTTATGTATTCCTCATGAAGAATCGCAGCAAGATCTATTATCAGGGATTAAGACAAACCCCACTCGATATACTTGGGCTTAATGCCAGAAATGAAGCCGAACGCAATCATTTTGCAGAACTTGCGGCAGCTCAGGAAGCCCAGAAAGTCTCTAAAAATATTGCTTGGAATAATGCCTTTTATAAAGCTTATAACAAGCTCTTTGCCAATGTACCTGTTGTTGGTGATTTTGATCCGTCTCCTTACTCACCCTATGCCCATAAGTCTGTTCAACTAAATCAAGGGGACATACTTTATCTGTTCATGAAAGCAGATGATGCAGTCAAAACCATTCTGATGATCTTAGCTGAAGCAGTTGAAAACACACCAGATACTCGTTTACACCTCATGCTGTTAGATAGTGATGATTTATCAATTCAATTATGGGCTAACAAACATCAAATCCCACAACATCTGATAAACAGTGGCCGCCTTACGCTTAATCATGGTGACCTGAATTATCAATCTCTAAAAGTTAATAAAAAAACCACCCCGTTGTTATTACTTTCTAAAAACGGCAGTTCAAGCGTTGTTGATCTGGGGAGGTTTTAAAATGAGAAAGATATCACTAATTGCAGGTTTATTGATGATTACTTCCTGCTATGCCTACCAAGTAATCGATATGGAACACTACATTAAAGAATCGCAAGAGCAACTAACAGAAGAATCACTGAAACTTGAGGCAACTCTGGATGCACGATTACCAGTTACCAGCAAAGCAACAGCGGGTATAGTAATAAAACGTAAATTAGAACTGGTTAATTTTTCTTATTCTATTTTTATCATTGGGGATGATGCTGTATCTCGTCAATGGTTAAAGGATCATGCACAAGAGTTAGAACAATTAAATGCTCTGGGTTTTATTACTAATATAAACAGCAGTTCTAATCTGCAGGAACTCCAACAATTAACTAAAGCACCGTTATTGCCTGCCGATGTTGATGACCTCTTAGCCATCTTCAATGAAAGCCATTACCCACTAATTTTTCATGAGGGTGAGATATGGCAATAAAGACTCAAACCCAAAAGAAATCCAAAAGAATTATCATGAGTTTGCTGTTACTTGTCTTTATAGGCTGGTTGATTTTATTGGGTTGGGCATTGAGTCTATGGGGAATGATTGGTTTTGATTCAGCCTGGCAAACCATCTATGAACTATCCAAACAACAAACTATAGCAGTCGCAGAATTTAATGATGCTTCAGTGGCTGAGCACTTCAAATCATGGCTTATCACATTACCAACTGAAAAGATGACTAACAAAGTAGCAAAAGTTACTACCGTTATTAAAAATGAATTAAATACTGTTTTACCCGAAAACAACTCTGAATTGGATCTGATAGTGGATGACTTATTTTCCACTACAAAACAAGTTGGGTTGCTTATCAGCCTGACTGCTCATGTGATGTTTATCAAGCTTATGATTCTTTTGGCAAGCATTCCATTATTTGCTTTAGCTATGACAGCAGGTTTGGTCGATGGTTTGAATCAACGAGCTATTCGCACCGCCTCGTTGGGGCGTGAGTCCTCATATGTATTTCATCAATTAAATCGCTACTTCAAACGTGGTTTGCTGATGTTATTGGCCTTATGGCTAGCAGTTCCTTTGTGTATTACCCCAGCACTAATGTTCGTACCCGTCAGTATCTTATTAAGTGTGATGGTTTCCATTACAGCCAGTCGCTTTAAGAAATATTTGTAAGGAGAAAAAATGAAAAGATTGTTTTTGATTTTAATGCTGAGCATGACTTGCTTTGCCACACACGCTAGTGAAGAAGCTCTTAATCAAACGTTAGTCAGAGTTATTAACCAAATCAACGCCATCATGCCTTTGCTTGATGAAGCCCAAACGGAAATTGAACCTAATACCCGCATCCAATTACATATTGAATCTTTTGAAGGATCTGATGGCAAAACGCACCCTGGCTTGCGCAATGATTTATTGATTATTCGCAATTCACTAATTGATTACATCAATAAACCTGCCATCGAACCTAAAACCATCAAGCCTTTAGCGCTTGATTTCATTGGTAAGTAGCCATGGGCAAAGTGGATATCGCTAAAACATTTGCCGCCAGCTTCAAGCAAGCGGCAGGTAATACAGCTGCTGGGGTGTACTCAAGTTGCATTCGGTTCATCGCGATCATGATGGTCATTATCGCAGTGATCTGGTGCATCAATCACTTTATGGGCAATGAAGAAAGAGAACAAGATGGTTTTCTCATTCGTCTGGGCTCTCGTTCAATTCGCATTGTAATGGGACTTTGCCTATTCATTCTAATTTTAATCGTAAAGGGGAATTAACCATGAAAAATAAAAACGTCCAGTTGAATCAATGGTGGCAAAAAATCGGTACGGGTTTTATCACTTTAAACTACGCACCAGCCCTGTTTGCTGATAACTGGTTCCCCAAAATTTCTAATGCCGATGATATTAGTGACGGTAATAAAAGCATGATGACGGTGACAGGAAATTACGTTAGACAAGGATTGGGATTATTACTCTTTATTGCTGCGGTAATGAGTTTCATCAAGTTCATTACAACTGTTCAGCACGGTATAGAGGAATCCAAGAAAAATGACGGTTCGATGGTGGCCTTTGGTACTTTTGCCGTGATGGGTATTACTTATCTGGCAATCAGTATTGTTGCAGGTTATGTGGGTTACACCATGATTACCAAATTCAAGATTTAGGTGGCTGTCATGAACCGACCTTCATCACGCCATCTGTCTCATGATTACGAAGCCTACAAAGGGTTAAGTCTGCGTGAACTATTCTGGATTGTCATTGTAACAACACCAGGTACTAGCTTGCTTTTTACCTTAAGCGGTATACCTGCAGGCTACCCATTGGCTTTTGGTTGCGTTGGTTTTTTGGTGGGTTTTGTTTTGTCCATTACGGTTTGTCCAAAGCGTGTTGCCCGATTAAAAGCGGGCAAACCTTATGGTTATCTAATGAAGAAAACCATTTTAGGGTTTGCACGTTGGGGCATAAGAACTTCGCCTTATCTTTCTCATAAAGGCATCTGGCAAAAATCCAAATTAGTAGGTGAACCTCATGTTTAATTACTGGAAGAAAATCGATAGCTTAAATCATCTCAACCGTCTTTTATTGGCCTTTATCTCAGTGCTTGTATTCATTGTAGCTGGACTAATTATCACTCTGGCTAAATTCCCTAATCGTTATGAGTTTTGGCTAACCCCTTCAATGGCAACAAATGGTGGATTAATTAAAGCAGAGCAAATCCCTGCTGAATATGTGCAAGGGTTTGTTGCCACGTTAATGCCTGCTTTAAATACCTGGTCCAAAGCAGGTAAAAGTGAATTCACTAATAACCTGGCCAGTTTTCACTACTACTTCACACCACGTCATAGACATTTAATGGAGCAAACACTGGCAGCTTATAAAGATGCTCAACTCTTCAATAGAGTTCAAGTGGCCAGTCTTTATCGCTTTATGGAAGACAGTGATGTGAAAGCTTTAGGCAATAACATGTGGGAAGTGCATCTGGTCTTGCGTATCACGCAAAGACTCAAAGATAACAGTCCTATGGTTATCGCTGACAAGGTAGTTGATTATCATCTTCGAGTAGTCAAAGTGAGCTTATCTCGCCTGCAAAATCCCTTTCAATTAGCTCTGGATGGTTATACCCAACCAGAAGCTCTGGTCAAAGATTTGTTAGCTACACCATTGGAGGAAAAACAACATGACAAAGTATAAATGGTTGTTCGCATTAATCAGTGTTTTGGTCAGTATGGAGGTTTTCTCACTCGATGCTGAGCATGTGTTATGGGATAAAACGCCTATTCATTTGAGTATTTCTTTAAATGAAGAACGATTGATTCATTTCCCCCAAGCCATCAGCATTATCGACAACGAAGCTGGCGAAAAAATCTCAGTATTAAAAATTCAGGATGCTCTTTATCTTAAAGGAAAGGAGTCTTTTGATAACAAACGCCTGCTCGTGCAGCTTATGCCCCAAGGCGAAGTGATTATTCTTAACTTATCTGCCAATGAGAAAATCACCGCCAATAAACCTGTAGAAATCTTGTTGGAAAATAAAGAAGAGTCTAACAACAATCAACCGGAAACAGCTAACAGTTTTGATATCAACTCAATCACACTGACCCGTTTCGCTATCCAATCCCTATATGCCCCACAAAGACTATTAGTCATTCCTGAAGGGGTTGGTCGTATTCCCATGCAAACCAGAAAACAAATAAGTCTCATTTATGGTGCCAGTATGGAGTCTCGTCCTTTGATTTCATGGCATGGAGGTGCCTTTTATGTCACAGCGGTCGAATTAAAAAATCTGTTGAATAAAGAGGTAGTAGTTGATCCTCGTCGCATGGTGGGAAATTGGCAAACCGCTACTTTTTATCCCACCAATACATTGGCTCCGCGAGGTAGAGAAGACACAACTACCGTATTTCTGGTTTCGGATAGACCATTCAATGAAGCCTTAGCTACTGGCAGGGAGTTTGTACGATGAAGAAAAATGCCGGATTAAAAGTATTAACTGGTGCTGTAGTAGGCGTCGCTGCTTTGATACTAATGAATAGCGGTCATCATTCATCTGCACCTGACAAACAACAAACCGATCCTAATAATTTAAATGAAGCCATTGCCAGTCAATTCAACGACAATATTCGTGATGTTGCAGCCAGACAGCAAGAGACGGAAAAGAAACTGGCGAGTCTTGAGGCGCAGAATAAAATGCTCAAGGAGCAAAACACTCAAGGAAACATTAATGCACCACAAACCAACAATCCAGAGTTAACCAAAGAGCTTGATGCCCTAAAAGAACAAATCGCAGAACTTAAATCCTCACAGGAACAACAACCTCAGGATCAACCTTATTCAATTAATGGTGAACCAGCAAAAAAACCAATTAAAAAAAGCACTATTAAAGACATAGATCAGTTACTTATGAAACATGAAAACAATCAAACCGAACTTGCTTATTGGGACAGACTCAATGCCAAGCGTAAATCTTTAACTGAAAAAACTAAAATCAATCTGAAAAAAACAGAAGTAAAAAAATCTATTCCTTTCTACACCATTCCAGCCGGATCGGATCTTGGTCACACCACTTTATTATCCGCATTAATTGGTCAAGTTCCAGTGGAAGGAAAATTAATGCAACCACTCTTTCCCTTTTCAGCGGTCATTAATCGAGGAGATCTAATGGCTGCTAATGGTATTCCTTTACCGCCTAATATTTCAGGGATGAAGGTCAATGGCTATGCCATAGGAGTAGGCTCATTTCTCGATAACATCAGTTGTGCACGAGCTTATGTCACCTCTGCTTTATTTGTCTTTGATGACGGCCATTTTGTAACCGTCGGCAAGGAGCAAATGAATGGAACCGCTGAGATGATTAATAACGAAAGTCTGGGTTATCTGACTACTGCCTTCGGCAACCCATGCATCAAAGGTCAATATTTTACCAATGCTCCGCGTGTATTAACCGCCATGATTGCAGCAGATGGGGTTAAGGGTTTTGGTAATGCATTGTCTCAATGGCAAATGACCTACACGGCCAATGACAATGGTGGAACTGCTACACCAACAGGTTCTATGGGTAAGTACGCTTTAGGCGGTGCGTTATCCCAAGGATCAGTCAAAGCGGCTGATTGGCTGGAAAAAAGGATTCAGGGTAGTTTTGACATGGTATTTGTTCCTGCCAGTGTCGCTTATAAATCAGGGTATAGACCCAATCAATTTTCATTTCATTTAACACAAACCATCAAACTCGATAAAGAAGCGAACGGGAGAGTATTAGATTATGGCCATTCACAACAAACTACGCATGATTTTAGCCTTAGGTAGCACATTGACTTTGAGTGCGTGTGCTTCTTCGATAGTAGCCTCCAAAGCAATACCAGAAGGAGGTTTGACTGTCAGTCAGCTCTATCAGCAAAGCATTAGCGAACCAACACAAAGCTGGTCTGTAAAACGAACACTAAACAAGCCTGTCAATTATGAAGGGTATACACGTGATGCTTCTAATGAAATTCAGAATTTATTTAAGCCCTTAGATAACCCTCAAATTCCAATTTATGTGTTTCCCCATGTGGCTTTAATTGGTGATGAGCAATTGATTAAACCTGGCTACACCACAGGATTTTTTCTCTACAAACAAAACCAGTTTGCTTTGGCATCTGAACAATATTGAGGGGATGGTATGAAGCTATTATTGAATGAAGCCAGCGATTGGTTGTTAGGTTCTAAATCCAGGAGTGCTATTACTGAAAAGGAAGTTAAGAAAGGTTATAACAATCCCCATCCTTCATTACCTGATCAACTCGCTATAGTCGATTTTTGTGATAAACAAAATCTTTTTTTGTTAAATGATGGAATCAGTATCGGCTCAGGATTTGAATTAGCGAGCATACCTGCAGAAGCCGCATCTCCTGCTCATCTGGAATCCGTATTTAATAAAATTCGTGACACCTTTGCAGCAGTGGTTCCCTTGCATAAAGACGATCCTTGGGTAATGCAAATGTATGTGAATGATGAGTACAGCTTAAAACCGGTTTTGAATCACATCACCAATAATCTTGATCCCAAAATCGCTCAAATGTCCTTTACTCAGGATTATCTGGCCAGACTCGATGATCTATTCACCAAGATGGTAAGGCCAGAGGGATTATTCTTGGATCCTAAAACTGATATGCCTTATCGCGGTAGAAGAAGGCGCGTTCGTGTTTTGTTTTATCGTTTATACAAACAAGTTCAAACAACACGAGATAAGGCACTGCTAGAACATCAAGAAGTGATGGCGCAGATTGAAAGCAAACTGAAATCACCTGGCTTACAACTCAAAAGACTAACAGGTAAGGACTATTACCAATGGTGGGTACGCTGGTTTAATCCTGAACCTGCAATGACTAATGGCAATATTGAGGAATTACTTAGTCGCTTTCCTTACCCCAAAGAAAGACAACCAGCTGGATACAATCTGAGTCAGGCTATATTTTTTACCCCACCTGAAAGTAATGAAAAGGGTTTTGTATTTGATGGGTATCAACATCGAATATTATATGTAGATGGCTTAAGAGAAGTACCTGAAACGGGTTTGTTATCTCGTGAAAAACCTCAAGCAAATCCCAAACATCGTTATGCACTATTAGACAGATTACCAGAGGGAGCCATCTACACAATTCAGGTCACTTTTAGCAGTGATGAAGCACTTGATGCTCATTTAATGCGACTTGAAAAAGGCATCATTGGTACCAGTTTAAAACCGCAACAAGTCAGAGATGACATTAAAACTGCCCGAGATGAATTATCAATGGGTAACAGACTTTTTTGGGTTAATCAGGCAATATTCTATCGTGCTAAAACTGAAGAACAGGCAATTCAAATTGAAAAAGACCTAAAGGACTTGTTCATTGATGCCAAAATGCCTTTAATACCTTCCAGTTATGATCTTCATCCAATCAACAGTTATCTTAATGCATTACCCTTTAATTTTGTCCCCACTTTTGCACGTCAGTATTTACGATTTGACCGTTTAATCTATGCCTCAGAATTAGCAGCTTTACTTCCAGTCTATGGTCGAAATCAAGGTGCACGACATCTGCCTTGTCTTACCTTCTTTAATCGTCTGGGTGAGCCAGTATTATTTGATCCATTACACACTGACTTTATTAGTCAAAATTCCCATATGGCGCTTTTTGCTAATTCAGGCGGAGGAAAGTCTGTAGCAGCAGGATGGATAATTAATACATTAATGGCTACTAAAAACGCGCGTATTGTATTGTTTGAAATGGGTAACTCTTTTGACCGTTTCCTCACCCATTGTCGAGCTAAGGGAAAAAGTGTCAAACAATTATTATTAAGTAATCAAAAAAGCAAAGCTGTTCCATTAAATCCATTTTGTGAAGCCTACAAAGCACTTGATGAAATCAGTAGTAATTTAAGTGATGAAAAGGCTAAACATTTGGCTGAAAAAATAATGCAGATGAAAGAAGGATTAAATGAGGCTGCAAATTTGGCTGAGCAGGCTTGTAACGAAGAATCACGTAACTATTTAGCTGAGTTGTCACTTGCTCTGCGTACCATGATTACTGAAGCTAATGAGTTAGAAGAAAAGAACTTCACTCTAGCTGATGAAACCATACTGATTGAAGTCTTAAGTGATGCCATATTAACTTCCTTCAATACCAATATTCCGCAAATGCTAACTGAACATGTATTGGCTGCCTTTGCCAGAAGAATGGAAAAAGAGACAGTTCCTCGCAAAAAAGATCGTATTTTAGATATGCATGACCGATTAAAAAGTTATGTAATTAATAGTAATAAATCACGCTTTTTTAATGTGCCAACAGAACCTTTAGGTGATTTTGATATTTTCCATGTCGATGTGTCAGCTATTAAAGATGATAAAGGGAAATTGGCTCTGGTTATGGTATCGCTCTTACCACGTATTCTTGCTATGGCTGAAGAAAACCAAAATAACAATCGCCCGACTTTTCTCTTTTTCGACGAAGCACATATCCAGTTTCAAATTCCATCTGTGGTCACATGCGCACTGCTTGTAGCTAAAGTTGCACGTAAACTGGGCTTGTGGCTGGTTCCCAGTACTCAAAATGTCGCAGACATGAATTCTGAAATGGCTACCAAGATTTTATCACTGATTGAAACCTGGATTTTATTAGGTATTGATGAAAAGGAACTAGTTGATGTCCAAAAATTCAAACAATTAACTCCTGAACAAATAGCGCTTATTCGTGACATTGATTCGCAAAAAGGACTTTATGCGGAAGCGGTCTTGCTAGGTTCACGTTATCAAGGCCTATTCCGTGTCATTCCAACACGCTACATCTTGGCGTTATTACTTAATGAAAAATCAGAAAAGGCCGAACGTCATGCACTAGAAGAACAATACGATGTTCTCAAAGCAGCTGAGATTGTGGCTAGCAGATTGGAGAACAAAGTACGCAATCAAAATGATGGAGGTTATTTTTATGAGGATTAACCATTCTATATTACTTGCATTGTTCTTTGGTTCCACAGTTCTGCATGCACAGGAAAGTATTAAACCACCCAATCCTATTAGCAGTTTTGGTATTGCAACCAAAGTCATTAGTAAAATCTTTACCAATAGCCATTATAAAGTGATAGGCAGTTGCACTTGGGCGATTGGCAAGTTGCCACCCAAACTGGTTCCTGTACCAGCAGTGGAGCAGTTTCTACCTGATTTAATTGTCACCGTTGCCAATAGACCTGAAACCAATCCATGGATAGAGGCTAAAGCTTTGTTTGAAAATCCTGCCAGTCAGGCGTTGTATAAACAATCTTATAAGTTGGCGACTGGTTCAGATTTGGGTTTTGGTGATGATGCAGGACAGATTAATTCAATGCACCTCAATGATGAGCGAACCAGAATCGTCGATGTGATAGGTAGTCCTGCTGGATTGTATCGTTTTCCTTACCTTTCGCATCGTCCTGAAACACGATTTGGATTTCCCTATTACATTAGTGAAGCTGATGCTGTCTCTGATAGAACTGAAATAGCTGAAATTGCTTATATGGCTACTCATCCTCAATTACTGTTTAACCACGATATTGGCAGTCAGACTGATATCTGGGGACATGAAATTCCACGATTAATGAGAGTAACTCAACCCTCACGATTTCGTGCATCAATTGTTGCTGCAATGCATGCTGCTGATATCGTTACCAACAAAAACAGTCTGCATGTCACTCAAAGTACCAGTAATTCTTGTGGTCCAAATTGTGTTGTTTCCAACGTGATTTTTGACCCAAAACGTAAGCAGGTAATTTGGCAGGAAGTCTATCCCAAGAATCGTACTATTAACCCTACTGATTCCAGTGATATGGGTATTGAAGATGATAAAGCAGGAAATGGAAATTATGTCTTTGTGGTTTGGCGTAAATATCGTGGCTGTGTTCATCATGAAGGAAAGTACATCCGTGCTCTGTCATTTCCCAAAGTAGGTCAACCTCAAAAACGATAGGAAAAAATATGAATAAACTAACACTTTTGCTACTTTTAAATTTCCTGCCATCAATTATGTTTGCGGGTTCATTTATGCCTAATGAGTCAGATTACTATTATAAACTGGGCGGTTCATCCAATCTGTATATACCTCCTGTCAATAACGATCAAACTATAACAATAGGTGGAAACTTTGATGGTCGTCTGGGTTTTACCTGTAGTGGTTTTAATCCGGTCGTCTCGATCACCAATACTTTTCAGGATATGAAATCTTCGGCAATGAATATTCCTGGTGGAGTTATTGATAATTTAAAAGGCTCAGTTGTCGGGTACCCCATGTATAAACTACAGCAATCAATGCCAGCTCTTTATAACGTTTTGCAAAATACTGCTTCTGGTGCGTTAAATGAATTTGCCGTCAAAGTGAAAGATTGTCAGGACGTTAAACAGACTCTGGAAGAAGGTCAATCGCCTATGGAAAGTATGTTATCAGTTTCAGACAGTCAAGGTTGGCTAGACGCTGCCAGACGTGCAAAAACAGAAAATGTGGATGTTACTGCAACTGCCAAAAACATTGCAAAGAAAAGAGATGAATATGGCTTACCCTGGATTGGACATGAATCAGGTAATGCAGGTGGTAAGTATCAAAGACCAATTAAAGTCATTAATGATGTGGTGATAGCTGGTTACAATATTCTACTAAACCGAAAACCTTTAAATAACGATAAAAAAGCAGATGTAACCACACCAATGACTCAGAACTGGAAAACTCCAAAGGAAGCTGCTGACTGGGCAGTAAAAGTTTTAGGAGATATTCATGTCAGCGCCAGTGAAGATAAAAACGATAAAACCAAACATGATGCCAAAGCAGGTATAGGATTATCTGCTTTATTACAAAGCTGCGACAGTAGCAACACATGCACCTCTAATGTAGCTAAAGCACTGTGGAAATTGGTTGATAAACAATGGCCTTTGACTGAAGAAAAACTCAGATTAGTGGGCGCATCTAATTTGATGATTACAGATGAAATTATCATCACTATTCAACGTTTACCTCGTGAAGAACAAATACTCACAGTATCCAAACTAGCCGAACAAATTGCTGTGCAAAACATGCTGGATAAGGCATTGATGATGCGCAAAATTCTCCAAGCTGGATTACAAGTACAAGAAGTACAAAACCTGAAACCTGCCTTGGATATGGTGCGGTTTGCATTAAAAAAGCTGGATGACGATATTCATTCACTGGCATTTGAAAGTGAAGTACGCAAAAAAATGATGACAGAAACTCTAACTATGTTAATGGACATGCGTTCCAATGAAATAGCCAAAGGTTTACCTGGTGATGATCATGAGCAATCAAGTGTGAAAAATGGAGCTGTGTATGTGAAACCCCAAACCAACTTCAAAGGAGATTGATATGGTGGTTTTTAGTCCATTATCCCTCTACACCACCTATTTAGGTTGGCAGCAATATGAGGTGTTGTTCAATGCCCTGTGGCAAACAGGGCTACTTTATCTTGGCTTTCTTATGGTGGGCTATCGGTTTTTGAAAAATGTCCTGGCTCCAGCGGGATCTACCCATCACGCAGCCGAACATGCCTTAAATAATTTTCTTTATGAATTGGCAATGACATTCTTAATTTGCGGGATATTCGTTTATCCCTGTGTCCCTCTGGAAGAAAAAGCTCTAAGTTTTAAACCCATGTGTGGAATTAAAAAAGGTTCTGATGCCAAGACTTCTACATTAAAAGATACCGGAACTACTTACGATGAAGCCTTCGCAGATGTTTTGACCCCCAGTGTCAAAATGCCTATAGGATTTGCCATTTTGCAAAACTATATGTCTGGGATCACTTATGGCTTAATGAAAGTAACAGGGTGTACCGATAGCTTACAAGCCATCGAAGGCGATTTAATTTCCACGTATCTACCAACAGAAGTTCGGGAACAAGCCCTCAAATTTCATAGGCAATGTTTTTTGGAGGCCAGAAACAGTTATCACAATGAACCATATGACAAGGCCAAGGTAAAAGAAATCCTGAAAAAATATGGTGGTGAAGAAGATCTGAAATGGATAGGTTCAAAAGTCTATCAAACTCTGTATTACGGAAAAATTCATGCCCGACAACCTGTACCAGGATTTAGCTTTAAAGAAGCTCCCAATAGCAATTTGGAAAAGGCTGCTCAACGAGGTGATATTGATTCAAAACACTTGCCAGAGGAAGGTTATCCAACATGTAATCAATGGTGGGGTAAACTAAAAACAGATTTGGTGAAAGTCGCCAATGAAGCTAGTGTTTTTGATAGCCATCTGAATTATTTCGCTGTATTAGACAGAGTTCGTACTTTTAAAACTAACCATCCCAAAGCGTGGGGTTCGCAATTAAGTTCAGAAGATTACATCGCCAAAATGCTGCTTAACGATAGTCGTGATATGCAAGCTAACAGTGTTAAAAATCTTATGGATAATACTAATGGTGCATTCGGTGGTGCCATATCCCATGGACTGGTTAACATGGGGCAATGGACAAAATCATGGACTTCAACACCATTGAAACGGGAAGCTATTATGCAAACACTACCTGTAATGCAAGCCTTCCTATATTTTTTCCTGATTATTATGACTCCAGTTATTTTGGCTTTAAGCGGCTATAACCCTAAAGCATTAGGCAGCATCTGTGGATTATTCATCATGGCTATTTTTCTGCAATACCTCTGGCATTTGGTTGGTTTTGTTGAACGGAGTGTACTTGATCCTTTGGGCCAAAATGATGCCGTTTCAGCCATGCGTAATATGGCTGTGATGTTTTATTTCATTGCACCTATGTTGTTGTTGAAACTGTCCAGTCATTTTGGTGGAGAGGCAGGGGCAGGGTTATCTAGTTTGATAAATGAAGCGGGCCAACAAAGTGATAAAGTTGCTAACTCAGCATCAGACACTATAAGACAAGGAGCAAAAATAGCCAGTGCGGGGAAAATGCTATGAGTCAAATAACTTCATTCACCATGAATGTTTTTAGCATATTCAGAACCACTGATCGCATCTTCCTCATAAAGCTGTTGTGCTTTTCCGGCGGTATAGCGTGTTTTAGATCGATCATCCGAGGCAAAGGAAGCTATTGCTTGCAAAGTTAAAAATGCAAATTTCCAAAGGATTTTCAATGCCATAAAGGCCATGGATTTACGACTTTTGATATTCCTAATCATAAGGAGACTTTCCATGTTAAATAGATACATTCGTTCAACTATTATAGTCATGATTCAGGTTATTCTGCCAGTAGTGCTCCTTTTACTGTTGGCACCACAACTGTTGCAATTTAATCATGAGTTCAATCAAGCCAGTCACTTTTTTCTAACTCATAAAATCGGTTTTCTAGTTACTCATATAACGTTTTATTTAGCATTGTTTGGGTTATGGCCAAGAGTCATCTCTTTCTATGTTCAGCGAAGTAATACCGAAATTCCTACTGAGCACATTCAATCTGCTTTAAAAGCTAAATGGTACTTATTGGTTGCAATGGTCTTTTTTGAATTACTGGTTTGGTGGAGATAATAATGGCTGATTATCCCGTTGAAAACTTATTACGTGAACCAACAGAAATCTATACCAGTATTACTTGTACTGCATTAGCTTTACTTGCTGTGACTAAACCTCATTTATTTTTATTAACTCAAGGCATGGGATATTACGCTGGAGTAAGTCTAGGTTGTTTAAGTTTAGTTAGAGGATGGCAAGCACTGAAAATCAAACGCTATCATCGCCGATTAATTACTATGCCGTACTATGCATTATCAACTACTCAAGTACCCTTATCCCAAAAATGGCTATTCGTTGGAAAGGGCTTTCGTTGGCTACCACACCACACCCAACGCTTGCATCAGATTAAGCAAATAAAAAATGAATCGTTTATGCAAAGAGGAAAATGCTACAGAACAGTAAGAGAATTTTGCCAAAACCATGAAAAAACAATATTGGCAAAATTGTTAAGTAGTTCATCTAAACTAAATCCTTTCAGACCAGATCCACCTGTAGGTGGTAGTCCTTATTTGCATGGATTAGGTGAAAAGGATAGTTCAGTTTATATACCTCAAGACGTGCGTGTAGGTCATACCTTTGTTGTAGGTACAACACGGGTCGGAAAAACAAGGTTGGCCAGTATTCTGATCAATCAGGATATCCGAAATGGTGATGCAGTGATTGTAGTAGATCCCAAGGGGGATCTAGATTTAGTACGTGACATGTATTCAGCCTGTGAGGCATCAGGACGTTTAGATGATTTTCGTATAGTGCATTTAGGCTTTCCCGAATTATCCGCCCATTACAATCCATTAAAAAATTATGATCAGGTTAGTGAGGTTGCAACCCGAATAACTGATGCAATTGCCGCAGAAGGTGAAGGAAAACAATTCGCAGCTTTTGCATGGAAATACGTTAACATAGTCGCAATTTGCTTGGAGGAAATGCAACAGCCTATCACCTATAAATCAATAGCATTCTACATCAGCCGACTAGATCAACTGCTTATGGCCTATTCAGACACAATCATGCCAAATCTTTACCCTGATTATAAGAATCACATAGAAGCTATACTAACTCATCATGAAGAACGTAACAGTCGTAAAAATAAAAATACGGCTCCTATGGATAGACCCAAAGCAGTCGCAGAGTACTTAAAAAATTATATAAATAAAACTATCGCTGCAGGAAATGTTGAAAGCCTTCATGATCAAATCCTAATTGATCTTTATGATGCTGCGATAATGGATAAACATTATTATGACAAAATTACCGCAAGCGTAGGACCAGTCTTATCTGAGATCAATAAAAGTAACGCTTCGTCAATTTTCTCATTTCATAAAAGCCCTAATGAAATTGAATTAATGAAAGCCATCAAAGAAAAGAAAGTCATTTACATAGGCCTAGATAGCCTGACTAACCCGAATATAGCTCAAGCAGTGGGTAAAGCATTCTTATCTGACATGGTTTCTACTGCAGGAAAAATCTACAAAGAAAGTAATGCTAATTATCGTTTAAATCTACATTGTGATGAGTTATCAGAAATCATACAGGATTCATTTGTAAAAATTCTCAATAAAGCTGGTGGTGCTGGGTTTCAAGTAACAGCCTATGCGCAAACAATACAGGATATAGAGGTGTCATTAGGTTCGAAAGCAAAGGCAGAAGTGACGGAAGGAAATTTCAACACTTTAATTATGCTAAGAGTTAAAAATGAAGAAACTGCTAATATTCTTGTAAAAGTCCTGTCACAAATTGAAATAATAAGTCATACACAAGTATCTATGGTTAGTGATACACCTCATGGTGAGGAAGGAGTGTTTTTTAATACAACTAATGAAGATAGAGTACAGCGTACTTCTGTGCCAATGCTCGATGTGAATGATATTATTTCTTTACCAAAAGGACAGGCCTTCGTTTTAGTAAATGGTGGAGAGACATTTAAGGTTAGAGTTCCATTACCTTGGAATGATAGGTTAGCTCCAATAGATATTAAATCAATGATCAAAATAATCAATAAACTGAACTCCCACTCTTTTTGTTCTTGATTATTTATGTTTCTGGATTTGGGAGAAAGATAATATAGTGATATAGTTTTGTAATGCTATGCTAAGTACCAACCTATTTTAAATTGTGATTAGTATATATGGATATGATCTATTGTGTTCTAAATGTTTTCATAGATTGGATAACTAAACTTAAACTCAATGCAAATTTTTTATCTGATATTGCAGCCTTTGAAGCAGTAGTTATCGCATTTTTAGTACCATTAAGTATTGATATTATTTCAAAGATATCCGATCGCTATAATTCAGATGTAATTAGTCAAATTTTTGAGAATGATTGGGCGAATAAAATCTTGCCTCGCTTACTATTAGTTAATATTGTCCTAGCAATTTTTTTGCGTTTTATCTCTCAAGGTGATAATCAGTCGCTTATTTTTAAAATATTTGAGTTAATTTTATTTGTAGTTTTTGTTGGTGTTGCCTTTGCAATCTTACATATTATTAATTTAATTAAAATGTATGTAAGTGATACTAATTCAATTATTAACAAACTTCATGAAGACATTGAGGCATCACTTGAGTAAAAATTCAACTAAAAATAAGCAAGATACATTGATCCGATCTCTTGAGGGGATTGGTGACATTTTAGTATTTGAGACTAAACGTCAAAAGAATAAGCTTGTTTTAAATGGATTGAAAAAAATCAGTGATACCATTAAAAAGATATTTAAAATGCAACAAGAAAACCCTGAAAAATTTGAGGAGTTAGTCCTTAGCCAAGATTTTTTAGAGTTATATAGGACAGATGAAAAAGAAGCCAAGTTTCGATTAGCTATTGATCCGGAAAAATATCTAATTAGTTTCTCAACAGGGATAAATCAAATAGTACGCGTATATGAAGCATCTATATCTTCTCAAAATGTAGAAATTAGTCGATTCTCGGTTTATCACATTAATTGGATCCTTGCTTCATTGTCTTCTAGAGAAAATAATGAGTTATTTATTGAGCAAATCCTGACTAAACTTGCAAAAATTACAAGAACGGCAGCATCCAATAATAATAATTCGGTTTATACTGCATCAATTGGTTGGTACACAAATATTGTATTTAATAAATTAGAAAACAAGTTTCAACTTTCTTATCTTGAATTATTTGATAAATATTTTTTCTCCACTATTAAGTATTTGATAGCAGAAGATCTTACTTCTATTTTTAATTACTTAGTTTCGTCCTTAGTCGATGGAATTCACATACCTTTCTATGATGGCAGCAAAGTATGGGATTATGGACATCTTTTGTTGGATAGTAATTTTGAAAAATATAGTACCCTGAATGCTGAGTACGATATAGAAAATAAGATTAAAGCATTAGACGAATCGAAAGATGAATTAGATACTTATGATAATTTAGAAGCTTGGTTAGACAAATTTGAGGAATTAAAGGGCATTATTGAACCAAATTTAATTGAAGACCAAAATCAAATTGCCCAAGAAATGGAAGAGCAAATAAGAGATTTTGCTATTTCAAAATTTAAATTTCAGAACTTGTTAGAATTAGTCTTTGCTATCGGAGGATACTGCTTATTTAAAAAACGCTATGAGTACATTAAGCATTTTTGGGAATATAAACAACCTGGTGACTCTGATGCAGAATGGGGTGGAAATGATATTATTCCTAATACTTTAGATACAGTAGTATTGTTTTATTTTGATAAGGTTTTTTTTAAAAGAAAATTTGATTTTTGGGAAGGACATCATGGAGTTGAAAAATATAACAAACAATATTTCTTATTACTTCTAATTCGTATATTACAAAATATTCGTGCTGATGAACATGGCAGTTTTTTACAAATTGAAAACTATAAATTGCCTGATATGCTTATATATAGATTAAGTGACATGGAGTATGCAATTCCAGATCTAGTAGATCTTGTGGGTGATCTAAAACAGGAAGAATATTTATTGGGAACAGTAGGTTTTAATATCATCAAATTAGATGAAATTTTTGATTTGAAGCTCATACCTTTTTTGAATAGAATTAAAGAAGAGGCAAAAAAACAAATATCTCTAAAACATAAGATGGGGAGTGTTAGCGAGAATAAGATTGAAGAATTTAAGAAGGATATAATTAATAGCTTCTATGAAAATGCAGTAATAAGAGATATTTTCATCAAATATTTTAAAGCATTTCACGATAAAATAAATGAAAAAAATTTAGATACTAAAATTTGTTGTGGGATTAATGTAATTGAGGACAAGGCGGCTTTTTTTGAGCAATGGCATGTTCACTATAGCGGGTGGGGTAAAAATTATGGACGAAATCTTGCCTTATTTGAAAACACTCGTTTATTTGATGATCTTTCCAAAGATTGTAAAGAAATTTCTGAATTTGATTTTGAAAATATCTTATTAAATTTTAAAGATCAGAGTGACATAGTAATATTTACTACTAGCGGCCCATTCTGGCAATTTTTTATTCGACAAAATAATTTCAAACAAAAACATCTTGACGATTCCAATCAAATTAAAATTAAAAATTTAGGGGGTTGGTTCAATTTTAACAATCAATTAATCCCTGTTTTTAAGATTCCTCATTCAAAAATTGATAACCAAATCTTGGTGTTAAATAAGGCTAAGATAGGACAACTCATACAATTTGCCCCGACTAAACAAGAACAAGATAATAACTCTTTAGAAGATATTTTCTATATGAGCATAAAAACATTTTCCGAGAATAAACAATTAATGGAAAAATTTGTTCAAGCCCCACCAGAATGGTTACAAGCGATCGGTGAGGAACAAGAACAGCGAAATTACTTGCAAGAACGAATTCAAATCAATATTTTTGAGTGCTTAGAGTATAAAAAACCAGATGATTTCGAAGGTTATAAATTACTATTAGATGAAAATAAAGCTTAAAATAAATTAAATGCATCAATGCAAATTGATGCTGTGCGAGACAGACCGAAACTAAGGTACA
Source organism: uncultured Gammaproteobacteria bacterium (assembly GCA_963844185.1). GTDB lineage: Bacteria > Pseudomonadota > Gammaproteobacteria > Legionellales > Legionellaceae > Legionella. The sequence goes on along the minus strand of CAWJMX010000002.1, from coordinate 171,453 downwards.
TTATTCTAAATTGATTGAAACAATTGAGATCTTAATTTGAATGATTAAAATCACCAACATTATTTTCCTTTTAATGATCTCTTATACAACTTATTCCTCTCCGAATGCCTTTCCTGTATTCGATGCTCAGATTAATATGGGAGATCATAAGTTACATATAGTGTGCCAGGGTAGAGGGAGTCCTACCGTTATTCTTGAAGCAGGCAGTGGAACAGATTTATCCACTTGGTCAAAAGTACAACCTGAAATTGCCAAGTTTACTCGTGTTTGCAGTTATAGTAGGGCAGGGTTGGGGAAAAGCAGCATTCCTAATAATACGATACAGTTCGATGCGCTTAAAACAACGAAAGATTTACATACTTTATTGAACAATCCCTTAATCAGAACAAACAGTCCTCCCCCCTACATTTTAGTTGGCCATTCTTATGGGGGATTGTATGTACGCAATTTCTTGGAGCAATATCCACAAGAAGTTGCTGGCATGGTTTTAGTTGAAGCAACTTCAGGTACTATGAGCATGGAAGATTATGGATTTTCTGATAACCTTGTTAACGCCTTGATCGTCGTTGATGAAAAAAAAGATGCTTATTTAAAGAGTCATTTAGAGGTTAGTGAGAATCAACTGCAAGCTGCCAAACAAAACCCAGAGTTAATCGCTAAAATTAAAAACCAATTAATACCTAATGATTTACTACAAAAAATCGATATTTTTCGCAAGATAGAAAATAAAGACATGGATTATTTGGATAAAATGAATAAAAAAAATCCTCATCTGTTAAGAAATAAGCCTCTAGTTGTTATTATTGCTGAGCAAAATGAGATGATTCATTTTGTTACTCGTTATCGAGAATTAAAACATTTTGTTAGTGCGGTAATTAGTAAAGATCAGCGTGGTGCATTTAATGCAATGCTTAGTCTTGATCTCAAGAAACCCATAGCATTAGCAAAGACTGAGAAAATTAAAATGCTTTCGTTATCAACCAATAGCATGCTTAAAATAGTTAAAAATAGTGGACATAATATTCACATTGATCAACCAGAAATTTTTATTAATAGTGTGAAGGAGATTGTCCAGACCGCGCTTATTCAGCTTGATGAAGTATATTAATCGAGCCTAAAATATTTCCTCTCATAAATAACTACAATATTGTTTAATTTCAGGACAATATAGTTTTATGTATTCTACTTTATGTTGTAGTACTCTCCCTACATTAAAATCTCCAGTATTTAGAAAAATACGAAATTCATTTTCATCTTTGAAGTCATCATTTATGCTTCTAGCGTTCCTGGCTAACTCTGGCGAGCCAAGCCTCTTAATCATGTTTATATTTTCGTATCTACATGTTTCTCCACCAACCCCACAAATCCAAATTGAGACGGTTTCTTCTTCTTTCACTGGAGCTCCCTGTATCATTTTAATTACAGGGATAGTTTTTGCATACTCATTTAATTCACAACTATTTAACCATGAAACTTGATGTCCTGAGCAGTTTTTTATGGATAATACTAGTTCATTTATAAAACCATCGAGGTCATGAATTTCTACGTTATACCTGCTTTCATCTACAATTTCTTTGGAGCAAGATAATGAATATTCAAAAATATGTGACGAGCATGAATTTCTATATTCAAACGGATCATTAACTCCACCATGCTTCGATTGGAAAAATCTATTTTTGTTTGGGCCACAAAACCATACATAACCTTTCATAAAATTGGTTCTTGTATATTCTGAATCAAAATACCTGTAGACAACTTTCGGCGGATTCTTTTCTAAAGTATTATCAATACCATTAAAATTAAATATTAAATTTGAATGTAAATTGCTCATCACATAACCTCTTTATTAGCTCTACTCATAACTTTACATTTTAAACTAAATATAGAGGTATGTTATCCAACATAGCTTTGACTCATAATCGTTTTAAACCTTAATCGATCCTAAAATTAAATGGGGTGGTTAAATTGCTTTCCAAAAATTCCAAAATAGTCATGTAAACACAATGTAAACAAATATAAAATTCATTCTCTTATTAAACAATCACATTCAGGCTGAATTATGAAACTAAAGTCACTTCAAATATCAAATGTTCTGAGTTTTAAGTATTATGACAATATTGTCGATGCTGAAAAAATTACCTTTGAAGATGGGTTGAATATTATTATTGGTGAAAATGGTTCCGGTAAATCCACAGCTCTTGAAGTAATAAATTTTCTCTTTAAGAGAATTTTATATAAACAATATAATGTAAACCAAGATTTGTATTCTAGGAAAAGTCAGATAAATGTGGATGATAAAAAACAAATTTTACAACCGGCTAACAATAATTCTTTTGGTGGTTTCAGACTAGACTCAAATTGGGATACTGAAGACAAACCTCAAATTATTAGAATTGAAATTAAACTAGACGATATTGACACAAAAAACATTCAGAATCTGAAAGATAATATTGATAAATTGAATGGGTTTATTGGTTCATATACATCACGCACTGCTAGTGGCTTAAATACTAATCAAGATACCTATATTTTAGATATAACATTAAACAATACAACTAAAATGTTTACTATAAAATTTCAGGGGTGTACACATGATTTTGGTTTTGAATACCTGACTGACTACAATTTTTACAAAGAAGCTATAGCGATTTATAATCTCGAATACCCAGAAAACTCTATCGATTCTCTACATGAGTCTTTCACCCTTATTAGCAGTTACAGAAATTATCACGCTTTTGAAAAATCAATTTCACTCAAGGAACAACACCCATCACAACAAATGCAGCAAATCAGAAACCTAGATTTTTCCAAAAGTTTAAATACTAGCGATACATCAGAACCGGCCATTTTCGCTCTTGTAAAACTTCGAGTTGCAGAAAAGCATTTTAGCCTTATTTCTCAGAAATTAGATGATAAAGAATGTGAAGCTGCAGCAAACAAACTACCTTTCATTATTGCGATAAATAAAAAACTAGCGGTAGTAAATCTTAAGTGTAATATTAAATTAATCGATTTGAGAACTTGGCAATATAGTTTTGAATTTATTGATTTGAGAAGAAATAAAATAATTAATGACATAAACAGTCTTAGCGCCGGGCAAAAAGCTATTATTCATCTGGTTTTTGAGGCTTATGGCAGAGGTGATCTTAAAGGAGGGCTGGTAATTATTGATGAGCCAGAAATACACTTGCATTATCAATTCCAACACGAATATTTACAAGTAATACAAGATCTTAACAAGGAGCAAAATTGTCAATACATTTTAGTAACTCATTCTGAAGCATTGATAAACTCCTCAACAATTAATCACGTTCGCCGCTTTTCTTTAAATAAAGATGGTAATACGAAAATAAAAGCCCCTGATTTAACGACGGAGCAAAAAGTACTTATCCGCATACTTGATAATACCCGATCTACTTATGCCTTTTTTTCAAAAAAAGTTTTGCTTGTTGAAGGGGACACTGATAGATATTTTTTTAAAGCAGTTATTCAAAACAAGCATCCAGAACTAGATCAAGAAATTGCAATTCTACATATAGGCGGTAAGTGTAATTATGAAGCATGGAAAAATTTATTTGAAAGTTTTGGTCTAGCTGTATATTTTATAGCTGATTTTGATTTTATTATTGAGCGTTTTTATGCTAAAGAGCAAAAAGTTCGACTAAGGACACAAGAGCAAATTGCAGCATTCAAGGCTGGGCACACGAATTGGGAAAAAGATATTGATTCTGATTATAAAAATAATCTTTTTATCCTCAAAAATGGAGACTTAGAACACTACTTGAATATTACCAAAGGCCTTACAGAAACAATTGATTTCTGCAACAATAATCTGGAGGTTTTTTTGTCAGATAATACCAGTACGAATAGTGCAGAGGTTAGAGAAATAATTAAACAGCTAACTTTATAGCAAGCTAGATCAAAACCTGGAATTAACTACATTTCATTCAACAAATATAGTTTTATAAAAGTTAATTCCAAGGCACATTTCTCATAGGCTACTTGCTGAGAAAAACAAAAAGACAGAGTCCATCTCATTGCTCTCTAAAGGAAAATGCGTAAGCAGAGACGCAGCGCAAGATTCAGCTTGGGGCCAAGGCAGTGATGTATGAATATAGTAAAACAACTATTCTGGGAGAATTAGATTATGCTTTATATTAGTTATACAAAATAATAAGTGTTTAATTTATTAACTCAAGTGGGAAGTTTCCTTTCCAAATTATTAAAGGGAGAATAATAATGTCTCTAAGAAATGATAATACTATTGAATTTGAAAAAATGGTGCATGCTGAGAGTTTATCTGATAAAGAATATATCAGAAAATTCAGAATGTTCTTTACAGGATTAATTTTTGCCATTATTTCATTTATCGGCTCCCACCCAATTTCAACATCAAATAGTTATCTAAAAATAATCGAGATCACCGCATTAACAAGCTTATTGATTTCAGGTTTTTTATTACTCGCAAAACTATCAGGAGTTTATGTTAAAGTTGCCTATAACGATTTGAAAAAAATAAGGGATAGATTTTTTTACTTTATTTTTAATATTAATATGCACTATTGGTTATTATTTATTATTGGAATGATATTAATATTGATTGATAGAAGTATTGTGTTGTTTAACCCTATAACAGTTACATAAAAAGAATTTGATTAATTCAACTCAACTCAACTTAACTAACAAATCAAATAATTAATATTCGACCTAATAATTTTCAATAAATATATTTTTTGGTGGATTTTGAAAATCCCAAATCAAAACTAGGAAATCCATCTTTTGAAAAATCAACTTTACTTATTAGAAATAATTGCTTCCCTTTAACAGTATCGACAAAAAATATCACATGTAATAATGGTTTTGCCTGGAGCGCTAGATCATAAATATCTCGCCCTAATGGTATCTCGAGGATATGTATTTCATTTGGTTTAATTACAAATGGAATTTTTGAACATTCAATGACAGGATCACCGCATGGCTCATAAACATTATCGGAAACCCATTTTATACGTAGTTCAACCTCTCTAATTAAAACATACCGATTACCTAAATTTGATATATTGTATGTCATTACAAAATCATCTCCAACCGACAATTTTATGCAACGCAAGATTAGAGAATTATGATGATAAAATCTCGTATAAATTAACATGGAAATCGATATTATAAGTGAAGTTCCCGAGAGGATTATTGTTACCATCTCAAAATTTTTCATCATTTCCATCTGATCTATCCATACTCAAAAAATAATTGATTCAAGTATAAACCAATAATGAAAAAACCACTTAATAGTCCTAAATATAAGCCTAATTGATCTTAGAATAATTCTGCGTCACTGCAAAATATCTGCAGTGACGCAGAACAACACCCTTGATTTTACCCAGTAAAAGCAACACATTCAGCCATTTTATCCTATCGGACCAAATCCGATAGGATAAAATTTCTCTTCAAAAACCCTTGTCCAGCAAGCACCATTTTGATAGTTTTAAATAAAGCATAACTGATGAGCCTGGGCAGTTCAGGCGAAACCTTATTAAGGTCTTATGCTAAGCCATCCTGTTCCCTAACCTAGTGGCTGGACGTTTGAGTCGGGAAACCCTTCATGGATATCTGCCATTCGGCAGCGTAGATTTCTTTAGAAATTTACTGTCATCACAACACCTTGTTATGACTCAGTCTAAGCGCAGAGTACTTCTTTGCGTATTCATCTACCTATTGAAATAAAAAAGGAGAACAACACTAAAAAACCGCAGTAAACAGGCAATATCGTTTGCCTTATAACGATTGATTTGCCCCCCCAGTTGGAGCCTTGTGGCGTAAGCCTGGTATCGCTTTTGAGTGAGCCGCTCGATCAACACTAAACCAAAGCCAGGGCAAGTATTTTTAGAGAACAATATCATGCGAAAAGAGTCTTTGAGACGATCTGCTAATCGCTACTTAAAATCGGATACGCGAGGTAGCTTCAAGGATAAACAAAATCGAGCTTTCGTCATTCACAAAATGATTGATGATTTATTTACGACCGGTGAAACGCCCAGTTCCTGGTCTGTTTTAAGAATTCAGCACATCCAAAACCTGATTCAGCTTTGGCAAGACAATAAAATTAAGCCTGCTACTATCATGGATTACATGACCACGATTAGAGCTTTCTTGTATAACATCGATTGTTCGTTACAAGGTATCGATAATAAATCTTTGGGATTGAGCAGGTCTTATCCTTTAAAAAGAAAAAAAACAGTTCCTCCTGATATTTGGACCAATATAAATGAGCCAGTCGCGCACATTATAATGGCTTTCCAAATCCAGTTCGGTTTGACCTTCAATGAAGCCATTAATCTAAGACCAGACATACACATCAAAGAACACAAACTTTTGCTCACACGTGAAGTTGCCTTTAATTCAGAAGATAGAAAAATCCCCATTCGTCACGAGAGCCAACTCGTGATTATTCAGGCATTGATACAATACAGCAAAGGCCGCCAAAGTTTGGTAGATATGCATCCCTACAATACCATTCGCACCCTTTGGGATATGGCACTAAGTGCTTATAAATTACCAACCAATAGAACCTACCGATACCTTTATGCTCAACAATTAAAAAAAGAACTGCAGCCCACTCTTGGTAATTACCAAACGAATTGGCTCATCCGCGATGAAATGGGGATTAAATCCCCTAATACACTATGGCTGTACTTAAATGAGTAAATCAAAATTAAAAAGCGCCCACTTCTCCATTAATGAATGCGTTAAAAGTATCAAGGTATACTCCTTTGCCAGTAAAGCCGATATGCGCCATATGCTAAATCGCTGCATTAAGGACTTACACGAATTAGGATATCAGGTAGGGCACATTAATGGCCTCAAACCCAAGCATATTCATATCTTGGTCGAGCATTGGAAAAAACAGGGCAAAAATCCTGCAACCATAAAAAACTACATGGCAAAATTACGCAAGCTAAGCATTTTGCTAGATAAACCCCATCTGGTTAAACCCGATAATGATGCTTATCAAATCTCACAGCGTAGCTACATCCCTACTCATAGTAAAGCCATACATCAGATAGATTTTTCAAAATGTACCGATCCTATGATTCAATTATCCCTTGAAGCCCAATCGCTTTTTGGATTACGTCGGGAAGAATCAATGAAATTGGTTATTAGTGATGCCTGGCAAGGTGATTGTCTTAAAATAAAATCTAGCTGGACAAAGGGAGGTATTGGACGAATTGTTGAAATAACCAATGAGGAACAACGTAAGTGGATTGCTAAAGTCATGCGGTTAGTGTTACCAGGTCACTCGTTGATTCCTAAAGACCGAACCTACAAACAGCACCTTAGCCATTATCAAGTTCAAACAAAAAATATGGGTCTTAGTAAATGTCATGGCCTCCGCCATGCCTATGCTCAGAGGCTATACGTGGAATTGACTAAAAGTTTTGATGTAAATGGGAAAGGATTAATTTGTCCTATAAACGGTGGTAAATCTTTAAAAAACCTCAAGGGTCATGAACGCGAATGGGATAGAAGTGCGAGGGAAATACTCAGCCGTCAATTGGGGCATTCTCGTTTAGGGATCATCAAAACCTATATTGGTTAAAAATTTTATCTCTTTTGTTTTGCTACACTTTGATATGAATAGACGAATAGAGATATTGATGTCTTCTAACCTAACCAAGTCTAAATTTAAGTTGGCACTCGAATGCCCCACTAAGCTTTATTATGTCGATAAACGTGAATACGCAAACCAACAAACAGAAGATGCATTTCTCAAAGCACTAGCAGAAGGGGGTTATCAAGTTGAGGCTTTAGCCCGATGCTATTACCCTCAAGGCATTCTGATTAAAGAAGATGACAATAAATCATCAATAACCACTACTCAAAAATTGCTGCTTGATGAATCCATAATATTATTTGAAGCAGCCATTCAATATAAGAGGTATTTTGTTCGAGCAGATATTTTAATCAAAGATAAGAATCACCTTAAGCTCATTGAGGTAAAAGCAAAATCTATTGATAAAAACACAAGAACCAAGATTGAAAAAAGAGATGGAACAATTAATGCTGATTGGAAATCGTACATTGCAGATATTGCTTTTCAGAAATGGGTATTACAGAACGCTTATCCAAATTACCGAATCTCAAGCTATCTGATGCTTATTGATAAAGATAGCCTTTGTCCAACGGATGGATTGAATCAAAAGTTTATTTTGGAGAAAGATCAATTTGGAAAGCCACGCGTGAAAATAGCAGATACTTTATCTGCTGAGGATTTATCTGTCCCTCTCTTAAAAGAAATGAATGTAGATGACCTAATTGAAAAAATTTGGACTGAACGCGATGAAAAAGGCATTGATTTTAAAAATCAATTCCAGGAATTCAGTGACTATTATTTCAGAGATAAAAAATCACCACCTATTCTAAAAAAGGAATGCGCTAAATGCCAATTTAGAACACTTCAAGATGAGGCCGGTGGTTTTAAATCAGGATTTAAGGAGTGTTGGACTGAAGCTTTGCAGTATAGTGACTCTGATTTTCTTGATGCCACCATACTTGATTTATGGGCTTACCCCAAAAAAGATGAATGTTTAAAATCAGGACTTATTAAGCTCAAAAATTTTAATGAATCTGATTTTCAAACTAAAAGCGATGGTAAGCCCGGACTTTCTCAATCTGAGCGGCAATGGCTTCAGATAGAAAAAGTTAAAAATGCTGATAATGAGGTATGGTTGGACAAGCAAGGGCTGAAAGATGAAATCACTTCATGGACCTACCCATTACATTTTATTGATTTTGAAACAGCTATGATGCCAATCCCCTTTAAAAAAGGCATGCATCCATATCAAGGTGTTGCATTCCAGTTTTCACATCATATTATTGACCAGCAAGGGAATGTTGAGCATTTTGGTGAATACTTAAATACTGAGCCAGGCATCGATCCTTCTATCGAGTTTGTTCGTGCTCTTAAAAAAGAATTAGGAAAAGATACCGGGACTATTTTTCGTTACAGCAATCATGAAAATACATACCTCAATTTTATTTTGCGCCAACTTGAAGAAATGTCCGAACCACCTCCCGATAAAGAAGAACTATGTGACTTCATAAAATCAATTACTAAATCGTCTGGTAAAAGTCGTGAACAATGGGAGGGAGCTCGATGCATGGTTGATTTATGGGAGCTGGTAAAACGATTTTATTATGATCCTTTAACTAAAGGGTCAAACTCTATTAAAACAATATTTCCAACAATCATAAAACGTTCTAATTTTTTACAGGATAAATACAGTAAACCCATTTATGGAGCTAAAAATGGAGTCTCCAGTAAAAATTTTACAGATCAACAATGGATTGTTTTTGATCACAACGAAATTAAAGATCCTTATTCATTGCTTGCCCCCATTAATAAAGAAATACCGAATGAGAAAATTGAATTGCTATTTGAAGATGATCAATTAAAGGAAGGAGGGGCTGCAACCATTGCTTATGCCAAATTACAATTTACTCATATGAGTGATTTTGAACGTGATGAGCTGAGAAAAGCACTTTTAAGATACTGCGAGTTGGACACCTTGGCAATGGTTATGATTGTCGAAGCATGGTTTGATATGCTGAGTTAAATCATCATGCAGGTTGTTGTTAAAATATCAATTAATATCAAATAGATTCATTTGATAACAGCATCAGAAAAAGTATTGATTTTCCAATTAGGCCAGATAAAATCGAGGTTACACAACTGATGATCCAGTGTGAGTCTGGTGAAACCTGATTAAATTTTTCGGGTCTTGTGATAACACCATCTTCTTCCCTAATTTACTGGTGGAACGTTTAGTCGGGAAACTTTTGAATCTTGTTGATCTCAAGATTCAATTTCATGGATATGATTCATGGCTTTATGCCCAGGAATGCTAAAAGCATAACTTCTTTAACAATTAGGCAAATCAACCACCGTTTCGGTGATTTTGCTTTGCAAACCTATTGGGGATTTTTTATCCCAATGGGGATAGGTAATCCTCTTTAAATCAAGGAGCAATACCATGCAAACAATTAATCCTAACTCTTTGGAAATTGAACATCTGTTAGTTGAATTAGCTTTGTGCGTCAATGATCTTCAGGCTTATCGCCAGAAGTTAACTATGGATGATGCTAATCAGGCAGAACTAAGTTTAAGCAAATTGGAATCGCTGATTTCATTTATCAGAAATCACAGGAATCCTTTAAGGCTTGTTGTAATTTAATCAGCAAAATATATCTATTTCCAAATCTAACAACAACCTAATGCGGGAGCATGCTCCCGCTGGGGCTTGCTCTCTTTATAATTTAAGGAGAACAAACCTCATGGATAAGCCTAAAATTTATGTAGCCTGCTTGGCATCTTATAATAATGGTATTTTATATGGTGAATGGATAGATGCTACCCAAAGTGAAAGCGAGGTCATAGCAGATATACAAACAATGTTAGAAAATAGTCCAATGAAGGATGCTGAGGAGTTTGCAATTCATGATTTTGAAGGATTTGGTAATCTCAGGCTTGATGAGTATGAGTCTATTGCAACAGTGGTAGCTTATGCGGAATTTATAGTTGAGCATGATGAACTTGGACAAGCTTTGCTTGCTGATTATGGGCTTGAAGAGGCAGAAAAGATGATAACTGATTGTTATCATGGCTGTTACGATTCAGAGGTTGATTTTGCCTGGCATCTTTTTGAAGAATGCTATAGTAATGCGATACCAGATAATTTGATGTGTTATTTTGATTGTGAGGCTTTTGCTCGTGATCTTTTTATCAGTGATTATTGTTCGGTAGAAGTAAATGGAATGACTCATGTTTTTTCAAGGTACTAAGCCCCGTTTTCGGGGCTTTTTTATTATGTTGGTTTATTTTTAATCATTACAGATGATAGAATTTAAAAAGTGCTACAATGTTAGTATTTGCTATCCATGTTAATAATTGAATATTCTGTCCTATGACCAATAAAAAAAGCCTCTCTGAACGAGATATTTGTTCTAAGTACATTACACCAGCGATTATTGAGGCTGGATGGGATTTGCTTAGTCAGATTCGGGAAGAAGTGAGCTTTACAAAGGGACGCATCATTGTACGAGGGAAGATACATATTCGTGGTGAACAAAAGAGAGCCGATTATATTCTGTATTACAAATCTAATATTCCTCTGGCAGTGATTGAAGCAAAAGACAACAATTACAGCGTGGGTGCAGGAATGCAACAAGCACTCAATTATGCAGAAACACTTAATGTACCTTTTGTATTTAGTTCTAACGGCGATGCCTTTCTTTTGCATGATCGAACTGGATTAGCTGAGAAAACCGAGCAAGAGTTAACCCTTGGTTCTTTTCCATCACCCGCACAGCTATGGCAGCGTTATTGCGAATGGAAAGGATTAAAAACTCCTGAAGCTCGTCATATAATAGAAATGTCATATTATGATGATGGTACTGGGCGAACCCCTCGCTATTATCAGGCCAACGCTATAAACAATACAGTAGAGGCCGTGGCAAAAGGTCAGAGTCGCATATTACTTGTTATGGCTACCGGGACTGGGAAGACTTACACTGCATTTCAAATCATCTGGCGGTTATGGAAATCTGGTATTAAAAAGCGCATCCTCTTTTTGGCTGATAGAAACATTTTAGTTGATCAAACTAAGAATAACGACTTCAAGCCTTTTGGTGCTGCAATGACTAAAATCAGCAAGCGCCAAGTAGATAAAAGTTATGAGATTTATCTCTCCTTGTATCAGGCAGTTACAGGTAACGAAGAGGAAATGAACATTTACAAACAGTTTTCTCGCGATTTCTTTGATCTTATTGTGATTGATGAATGTCATCGTGGTAGTGCCGCAGAAGATTCTGCATGGCGTGAGATACTCGATTATTTTTCATCTGCTACCCATATTGGTTTAACAGCAACTCCCAAAGAGACAAAGGATGTTTCAAGTATTTATTATTTTGGTGACCCAATATACAGCTATACCTTAAAGCAAGGTATTGATGATGGTTTTTTGGCACCCTATAAAGTTGTTCGTATCGATATTGATAAAGACGTACAAGGGTGGCGTCCGAGTAAAGGTCAGACTGATAAGCATGGGCTTGTCATTGAAGATCGTGTTTATAACCAGAGCGATATGGACCGTACTCTTATTTTAGAGAAACGTACTGAGTTAGTAGCAAAGAAAATTACTGAGTTTTTGGTCGCAACAGACCCTTTTGCTAAGACCATTGTATTTTGCGACGACATTAACCATGCAGAGCGTATGCGGCAGGCTTTGGTAAATATGAACCCAGAGCGAGTGAAGGAAAGTCGTAAATATGTGATGCGCATTACTGGTGATGAAAACGAAGGCAAGGCTGAGTTAGATAATTTTATTAACCCAGAAGAGCGTTATCCAGTGATTGCTGTTACCTCCAAACTAATGACCACAGGTGTTGATGCACAAACCTGTAAATTGATTGTGTTAGATCAACATATCAAATCAATGACTGAATTTAAGCAAATAATAGGGCGTGGCACACGCATCAATGAAGATTATGATAAATACTGGTTTACTATCATGGACTTCAAGAAAGCAACGGAGCTATTTGCCGATCCTGCATTTGATGGCGAGCCAGTAATGGTTTACGAACCAAAAAATGATGAGTCGCCAGTGCCACCTGATGAAGATGTGCTAGATGACAATGGAAATCCTATTGAACTAGATTATTCTAACACCACCCTAGATGATGGTTTTATCGATGAAGAAAGCACAGGACGCGTGAAATATGTGATTGGTGAAGATGTCGAGGTTTATGTGATTTCTGAGCGGGTTCAGTATTATGGCCCAGATGGTAAGTTAATTACCGAGTCACTGAAAGATTACACGCGAAAGACAGTGAGAAAGGATTATGAATCCCTTGATAATTTTTTACGCCGATGGACTAAAGCTGAACGCAAGGCAACTATTCTTAGAGAACTAGAAGAACACGGGGTATTGCTAGATGCGCTAGCGGAGCAAGTAGGTAAGGATTTTGATGCCTTTGACCTGATCTGTCATGTGGTATTTGATCAGCCACCACTGACTCGTCGCGAACGGGCTGAGCAAGTTAAGAAGCGCAATTATTTTACTAAATATGGTGAACAAGCACGTAAAGTACTGGAAGCACTGTTAGATAAATATGCTGATACTGGCATTGAGAACATCGAAGATATTAAAATACTTACCCTCGATCCGTTTAGAAGTATGGGGACAGCTAGTGAGCTTGTTTCAGCCTTTGGCAGCAAACAGGCCTACCTTAAAGCACTACATGAATTAGAAATTAACCTTTATTCAGAATTCAATCTTAACCATAAGTAGATAAATCAATGAGTATTTCTTCCACAATAAAATCTATTCAAGACATCATGCGCAAAGACGTAGGCGTAGATGGAGATGCCCAACGTTTAAGCCAATTGGTTTGGATGCTCTTTTTGAAAATTTTTGATGATCGTGAGTGCGAATGGGAGCTATTACAAGATAATTATCAATCCCCTTTACCAGAAAAATACCGTTGGAGAAATTGGGCTGCCGATGCTGAAGGTATGACTGGTGAAGAATTGAAACAATTTCTTGATAATGACTTGTTTCCTGGTTTGCAGCAACTTGAAGTTAAAGGCGGTGATCAACGCGCTTTTGTGATCAGGTCTGTATTTGAAGATGCCTATAATTACATGAAATCGGGTCAATTGATTAGACAGGTAATCAATAAAATTCAGGAAGGAGTAGATTTCAATAAGGCACAAGAACGTCATTTGTTTGGGGATATGTACGAGCAGTTGCTGCGTGACTTACAGGCAGCAGGCAACGCAGGCGAATTTTATACACCTCGTGCAGTAACAGAATTTATGGTTCGCATGGTAAATCCCCGTCTTGGTGAAAAAGTGATGGACCCAGCTTGTGGCACTGGTGGTTTTCTATCCTGTTCAATTGAACACATACGTAAACAGGATGTGAAAACAGTAGAAGAAGAAGGGCAGTTACAAGCCAGTATTTTTGGTATAGAAAAGAAACCGATGCCACACTTACTTTGTACTACCAATATGATCCTTCATGGGATTGATGTGCCAAGTAATATTCGCCATGACAATACTCTCGCACGGCCATTAATAAGTTGGGGCCCGAAAGAGCGAGTGGATGTGGTAGTTACTAATCCACCATTTGGTGGCATGGAAGAAGATGGTATTGAAACAAATTTTCCAGCTACTTTTCGTACTCGTGAAACAGCAGATTTATTTCTTGTATTAATTATGCAAATGTTGAAAACCGGAGGTCGCGCAGCATTAGTATTACCAGATGGCTTTTTGTTTGGTGAGGGTATAAAAACACGCATTAAAGAAAAGCTATTGGAAGAATGCAATCTGCACACTATTGTCCGTTTACCTAACGGAGTTTTTAGCCCTTATACAGGCATCAAAACTAATTTGCTATTTTTCAGCAAAGGTACACCTACGCAGAACATTTGGTTCTATGAACATCCATACCCAGCTGGAGTAAAAAGCTATAACAAAACTAAGCCAATGAAGATTGAGGAGTTTGTGGCAGAATCAGCTTGGTGGGGTAAAGAGGAGAATGGCTTCAAAGAACGAGAAGAAAATGAATATGCTTGGCGCGTCAGCATGGAAGAAATCAAAGCACGAAACTACAACCTCGATTGTAAAAATCCGCATGTGATGGAACTGGAAAAACATGATCCGGATGTGCTTTTGGCTCAGTACAATATAATGCAGAATGAAATAGCTGCATTACGTGACCAGTTAAGAGATATTTTGAGTTCCGCATTGGCACCATCATCTATGGAAAAAGAAATGGATAAAATCGTATGAGAACCATTCAACAGTTGCTTACTGATCATCTTGACATCTGGACAGCTACAGGTACAGAAAAAAAATCAGCACGAGGTCGTAGTGGTGCTAATTCTTTTAATATATATGGTATAAAAAAATTGCGAGAACTGATATTGGATCTCGCTGTTCGAGGTAAGTTGGTGCCACAAAATCCAAACGATGAACCGGTAAGTGAATTACTCAAACGTATTCAAGAAAATCACAACCAACTGATTATTGCGGGAAAAATAAAAAAAAATATGTTGGTGCATTCGATTTTTGATGGAGAAAAACCATTTAATTTACCATTGGGTTGGGAGTGGGTAAAACTTGGAGTGCTTACTGAAAAATTAACAGATGGTTCTCATAATCCACCAAAGGATGCTGGTTGTGGGTTACCAATGCTGAGTAGTCAGAATATAAATTTTGGAAAAATTGATTTTGATTCTCCCTCTAGATTTGTGAGTGTTGAAGATTTTGAAATCGAAAATAGAAGAACTAAAGTTGAGTATGGAGATGTGCTATTGACTATCGTTGGTTCGCTTGGTCGGCCAGCAGTAGTTCCGCAAGATGCACCAAAATTTGTATTGCAAAGAAGTGTGGCTGTAATTAGAACAGAATTATTTACTGAGTTTTTATGTTTGCAACTAAGTTCGCCATTATGTCTTAACTATTACGAACTACATGGTAAAGGAACTGCGCAAAAAGGAATATATTTGGGTAAATTATCAGAAATGCCAATAGCAGTGCCTTCTCTTAACGAACAACATCGCATCGTCGAAAAAGTTAATCAATTAATGTTATTGTGTGATCAATTGGAGAGCAAGCAGAATAATGCTGTCGAAGCTCATGAAAAACTCGTCAACCACCTACTAAATATTCTTATCCAATCGCAAAGCGCCGAAGATTTTAATGAGAACTGGCGACGTCTTGCTGCGTATTTTGACATCCTATTCACCACTGAATCCAGCATCAATGCTCTTAAACAAACTTTGTTGCATCTGGCTATGATGGGGAAACTAGTACCTCAAGATCCGAATGATGAACCAGCTAGTACATTGATCAAGAACATAAAAGCTGAAAAAGCTAAATTGTTAACTAAGAACAAGATTAATAAAGAAAAATTGCCTTCATTAATGTCTAATGTTAAAAGACAATTTGAATTGCCAATAGGATGGGAGTTGATAAGACTCGATGAAATCTCTCAGGTTGGTACTGGCGCAACCCCTTTACGTACAAAGCCTGAATATTTTACTCCTAAAGTTATTAGCTGGGTGACAAGTGGAGAAACTTCAAACCCTTATGTCTATGAAACTGAACAATATGTGTCTCCTTTGGCACTTAAAGAAACTAATTTAACTGTGTATCCAAAAGGAACGCTTATTGTTGCAATGTATGGACAAGGAAAAACTCGTGGGCAGATAACCGAATTAATGATCGAAGCCTGCACAAATCAGGCTTGTGCTGCAATTAGATTATTTAATACTGATGAATTTCACAGAAAATATGTGAAATTATATTTTGAAAAAATATACGATGAAATCCGAGAGTTGGCTGCGGGGGGAGCACAACCCAATCTAAACTTGAGTAAGGTTAAGGAAACCCTACTGCCACTACCACCTCTACAAGAACAATATCGTATCGTTGTTAAAATTGATGCGTTATTTGCTTTGTGTGATCAATTAATTATTAGAATCACTACAGCCAAACAATTACAGAAAGAATTAGCTGATATGATAGTTGGGCAAGTTGTAATATCAGAAACTAACCCTATATGATATAGACTTTATAATTCCCTTCTGTAATCAAGCACACATGTTAATATGAATAAGTTTGGGGTTTTTATCTTTGGCATTAAAAAAAATTTTGCTTTTTTGAAAATTTTTATAAAAATCAGACTGTTGAATCTTCGTTTTTGTTTGTGTTTGTTCAATAATAAACAGACGTAATACTTGTTCAGTATTTTCATTCATGCTCGTTATATTATCGCCATGTTTTTCCCACTTACTGACAGCAGTATGAGTTTCGTGAACTACTTTCTCGCCAAACTCTCTAAGAGGCATGGAAAAATAGGAGCGTATAAATTTAACCTGATTGCCAGTTAATCTGCATTCTTGGGTAGCCAGTTTTTTGATAGCTTCGTCAGCAATTTGGTGCACATCAATTTTAGGCAGCCATTCTCCATTAAGGGAGATCATCTCGACATTTTCCAATTCAATGGGAAATCCAAGTCCTTCATATAAGAACAATGGTTCAGTTTTTGTTTGCATTCTATTTTCTCCTAACGAAGATTCATTACAGTGATAATTGGCATTAGATCGTCAGTAAAGGTAATAATTATGCGAATTTTTTTGCCATCTACATCTATTCCCTCAATGCAATATTTCCAATCTTGAGGATTTTCATTGAGGTATTGCGCTTCACACGAATCCTTCTTTTTATTTCTGCTTCTATCGTAGCCGGATTTACCTTCTAAAATATTAAGAACATCCAAGTCCGATATTTTTCTTTCTTGCTGTCTCTGCTTTGTATGATGGAGAAAGATGTAGTTTCTTTCATTGATTTTCTGTTCTATCAAAGCAAAGAGTTCTTTATCCGTTTTCTTTACAGGCTTTTCAAGCATCAATCATAATCCTTGTGCAAATTATAGTCCATGTAAACTCAGTTTACAAATATAAGTTAAAATTTATATGGCAATACTGGACTCACGATTGTTAATATTTAGTGTATTCACATGGTTAGTTAGTGTCATTTGTAGGGAAGGTTCAGTATTAATTACTAAATTACTAATAAGCTCTGACCATTTTTCTAATGCCTCTTTTCTCTGTGGGAGCATCTCATTTTTATTATAAGTTGCCATTATTTTGGGCATTTTATGGCCTAGACATTTTTCAATTACTACAGGATCAATATCCAACGCTTCTCCCAATTGTGTTGCAAAGGTTCGGCGTAAATCATGGGGTGTCCATTGTGGGATATTAACTCTATCCTGGATACGGATTACTGCTTTAGGTAATGCTTTGTCAGAAAGAACATTGATACCATCTGCACCACTTATGACATATTCCCCCTCACTGCAGTTATATAACTCTTTGAGTAGGGATATTACTAATTCAGTTAAGTGAACATGCATCACAACGCCAGTTTTAGTATTTTTTGCAGGTATCGTCCACATTGAGTTTTGAAAATCAAATTCAGACCATTTCGCTATTCTTAATTCACCGAAACGAACACCAGTAAGCAATAACAGCTTTAAGGAGATTTTTATTTGAAGTGATATTGCGCTTAAATCACTGTCTAGAAATTCCCATAAAATTTTGATTTCATCCAGAGTTAGGAAGCGATCCCTTGGTTTTTCCTGGCCACCTATATCTCTTGCACGAATATTAGCTGCAGGATTAATCGTCAGTTCCCCACGACTTACTGCATAGTTGAATGCCTGTTTTATTGTGCTAAGCACTTTATTAGCATGAACAGGGGAGCCACGTTTAACTATTTTGTCTAATTCTTTAGTGATATGTTTTGTCTGGATATTTTGAAGCTCTATATCACCTAAGGATGGGATAATATCTGAATTTATATGTTGTTTGATTTGCTCGGGCTGCTTTCGATGGCGTTCAATATAGTTAGTATACCAATTCAATACGAATTCTTTGACAGTGTATTTAGCTTGATCTTCTTCTTGGTTAGCCATCAGTTTTGGGTTTGTACCAGTTCGACGGATGACACGTAGATCAATGAATTTCTTTTTTGCTTCTGCCAAACTCATTTCAGGATAATGCCCAATGATCATATAATCTTTTTTATCGTCAATTTTATAACGATAGATCCATGTTTTAGATCCCGTTGGATAAATGAATATACCAAAGCCACCGCCTTCATATTTTTCATCACGTTTATCTTTGGGTTTTAGATTTTTAATGTAAGTGTCCGTGAACTTTGCCATATCTTCTCCCATGCATATAAGTGGCACTAATGGGTACTTTGGTGGGTACTTAATTTTGTTTTTGAATGTTATCGAAAGTTACTAAATTATATCCATAATAGGCGTTAACCCTTTACCGATCAAGGGTTTTTTGTTATATTTGATAGTGCAAGTTATTACTTTAAATATTGATGGCAAGAGGATGGGGTGCTAGTGGTCGAAGGTTCAAATCCTTCCGTCCCGACCAAGCCCAGCAAGGGCTGTAATAAATCACCATCCGCAAATAAATATTCCTGGCTACACTTCTGGCTACACTTTTTGGAAATAGTCCATATGAGCGTAATAAATATCAAACCTATTTCTGAAATTTATCTTCGTGTTCGGGGTGAGTTAAAGTTATTAACAATTGCTCTAATAAAGAAAGACTTAAAAAAAATTATTCGACATAGAACCACCTTGCATAGCTTAACAACAGATTTCGAAATTAGTTTAAAAAATAATGAAAAAAATTTACTTATCCATTATAGGATAAAAGAAGCATCTACGAATTTATTGATCCTTGTCCAATCCACTCTTCGTACCGCATCACGCCACCTTTCGCTGAATTTAAGCTCTCTATGAGTGGTTTCCAAAGTTCTTTTCGAATTTTTTCACTATAAGTTGTATTTGTTGCATGTATCAAAATAGACCATAAGTGCCATTTATAGGCATCTTTTCTCGTAGAATTAATCAAGCCAAGTCTATTTAATATGTTTTTGAATTGATTTAGTGATTCTCCGGTTAAAAGGGATTTAGTTTGGGGTTGCAATATAATTGAATTATTTGCATTGAATTCTTTAGCTAGCGTTTCAAAAACAGTTTTTACTATTTCTGAGTAATCAGAGGTGGTTCGATATTTTTGGAATAGTTGTGCAGGACTTCCACTAGCCAGAATTTTATACTCGATCTTGATGTCTTGAGGGTTAAAACTAATTAATTGATCAAAATATTCCCGGACAGTTTTTTGCACGTTATTTTTAAAATCATTCAAATTCATATCGATTTTTCTTGGTTCAACAAGCAAACTAAATTCATTTTCAGTAAAATCGCATATTAAATAGTGTATGCTTTTACTTTTGGCATCCCAATAAAATGAAGTTCTTATGTCCATATTTTTCTCCAATAGTTAGATATAATATAGAACAATAATCAATCACTTTGTTGTTAATTTAAGAAATTAAGCCCCTAATAAAGATTTAATGATAAGAAAACGAGGATAAATTCCAAATGTATCTTGAATCCAACCAAGTTGTATTCTCACCTTCAGACCTGACTCTGTTTATGGGAAGCCCCTTTGCATCATGGATGGAGCATCTTGCAATAACTCATCCAGACCTATTGCCGGCTCCTGATGAAAAAGATGAATTGCTCAGCGTGTTGCATGATATGGGAAATCAACATGAATCAGAGATATTAGCGGAATTTGAGGCCAGTGGATTAACGATTGCTAATTTGTACAAGCGCACTGATTCTTACCAGGCAACGTTGGATGCAATGAAAAATGGGGTCGATATTATCTACCAGGCTCATTTGGAACTGTTGCCTTTCAGAGGTTATGCTGATTTTTTGATTAAGGTCGAAGGTAAAAGCATCTTTGGTAATTATTGTTATGAAGTTTGGGATACCAAATTAGCTAAGTCTGTGAAGCCCTATTTTCTGGTGCAACTATGTTGTTATGCGGAAATGCTTGAAGAAATGCAAAAAACCAGAGCTGAACATATCACCATTGTCTTGGGCAACAAGGAAAATAAACGCTTCAGGGTTAATGATTATTTTTATTTCTACCACAATCTTAAACACAAATTTCTATCAGGACATCAACTCTTTGATCCAGATAAAAGTCCCGATCCAGCATCATCAAGAAGTTGGGGAAGATGGAGCACACATGCTGAGAATCTGCTATTAGAAGCAGACCACTTGATTCAGGTTGCCACTATTACTTCAGGACAAATCAAAAAATTGAGTAAAGCAGGTATTAATACCATGACGGCTTTAGCTAAAGCTAATGGTACGGCGGTCAAAGGTATAAAACCGGAAATTTTCGAGCGGCTAAAAGCCCAAGCAAAAATTCAAAAAGAAAGTATTGGAAAAGATATACCTGCTTATCAGTTAATTGTTAATGAAGATGGAAAAAAGCAAGGACTAGCTTTGTTACCACCGGTATCAAAGAATGATATCTTTTTTGATATCGAAGGGTTCCCTCTGGGAGATGGCGGTTTGGAATATCTTTGGGGCGTGACTTATTTTGATGATAATAACCAACGTCAATATATGGATTTTTGGGCACATGACACAGAGCAGGAAAAGGAGAGTTTCAGAGTATTTATTGAATGGACTTATCAAAGATGGCAGCAAGATCCATCCATGCACATCTATCATTATGCCAGCTATGAAATTACCGCCTGCCGTAAACTGATGAGCAGGTACGGTGTATGTGAATATGAAGTGGATCAGTTGTTACGCAATGAAGTATTTGTTGATTTATATAAAATCGTAAAAGGGTCGTTATTAATAGGTGAGCCGCGTTACTCGATTAAAAATGTGGAACATTTATATCGTGCCAAACGAGATACAGAGGTAGGTTCTGGCGGAGACTCCGTTGTTGTTTATGAGCGGTGGCGAGAAAATCCTGATGGTAGTACTTGGCAAACGTCTAAGGTATTAAATGATATCCGATCTTACAATATTGATGATTGTAACTCTACCCAGGAATTGGTCGTTTGGTTAAGAGAAAGGCAGGAATCCAGTGGTATATGTTTCCTTGGCAAGACAGAATTAGTTGATCCTGAGATTAAGGAAGAAATTAACGAGCGTATTAAACTTCGCGATAGCTTGCTTGCGCGAGCCTCAAAGTTGAAAGATGAAGGGCAAGATCAGTTATCAAAAATTAATACTGTTATGGCTTGGTCAATTGAATTTCATAGACGTGAATCAAAACCAGTTTTTTGGCGTCTGTTTGATAGATTAGGGTTAAGCCATGAAGAATTGCTCGATGACATTGATTGTCTGGCCTTTTGTCATCGAACTGAAAAAGCGCCTTATAAGCCAACCCCTAAAGCGCGTAATTTGGTCTATGAATATTCGTTTGATCCAGATCAGGAATTTAAGGGTAACGCAAAAGATTATTACTTGTTAGGTAATGAAACACCTGATGGTAAAAATATAAAAGCTACATGTCATGCTGAAGGCAGTGATTTGGAGCATGGGATCATTGCGCTGCAAATAAAAGATGAACCTGATAGCCCTCTTACTTTGATTCCAAATGAATATGTTAATCCTGATCCAATACCGCAAGCGATTACAAAACAGACCGAGGCTTTTGCAAAAGGAGTGCTTACGCAAACGGCTATAGTTGATTTTTTGGGTAAATCTATCCCCAGAATCAATGGACATATTTCAGGCCAAGCAATAGCCCCGAGCCACGATCCGAATCAACGATTGAATGAGATTATTCAGGCAGTTATTAATCTGAATAACAGTTATCTGACTATTCAAGGACCACCTGGTGCCGGTAAGACTTATACGGGTAAACATTTAATTGCTGAACTGATTAAAAAAGGCAAAAAAGTAGGTATATCTTCCAATAGCCATAAGGCAATCAATAATTTATTGATTAACACTGTCGAATACTGCCATAAAGTAGGAGTTCTCGGATATTTCGCTTGTACACGCAATACTGACGTAGCCATTGACGATTTGAAGATTAGTGTACTGGAAAATAAGGACATTGTCGGTTTTTGGCAGCCAGGCTGTGTTGTGGGAACAACTGCTTGGGGCTTTTCTAGAGATGACCTTGAAAATACTTTTGATTACCTTTTTATTGATGAGGCGGGGCAAGTAAGTGTTGCTAATTTGATTGCTATGAGCAGATCAACATCCAATATTATCCTCATGGGTGATCAGATGCAATTAGGTCAACCTTCGCAAGGTAGCCATCCTGAAGACAGTGGATTATCCATTTTGGATTACTTGCTACATTCAACCCCTACTATCCCTGATTCAATGGGGGTATTTTTGGGAACAACCTACCGCATGCACTCCACAGTCAACCAATTTATCAGCGAAGCTGTCTATGAGGGTAAACTTGAAACTGATCCGGAAAATGATAGGCAATTGATAACTATCCCTGCTGGTTATAAGGGGATTTTAAACAAAGAAGCAGGAATAATCACTGTACCAGTGATGCACGAAGGCAATACACAAGCCAGTGATGAAGAGGTTGAGCAAATTGTTTCTTTAGCTCATGAATTATTGGGTCGGACTTTTATTGACAAAGAAGGTAAACAAAAAACAATTGATTGGGACGATATACTTTTTGTTGCTCCATACAATTATCAGGTTAATAAATTGAAAGCTGCTCTAGGCGATAAAGCCAGAGTGGGCAGTGTTGATAAATTCCAGGGACAAGAAGCACCGGTTGTATTTTTAAGTATGTGCGCCAGCAGTGCTAATGAATCGCCCCGTGGCTTAAATTTCCTTTTTGATAAGAATCGCATCAATGTTGCTGTATCAAGGGCGCAATGTATGGCAGTGATTGTGTACTCACCAGCATTGTTGGAGTCGGTACCGGGAAATATCGAACAAATATCTATGATGAATATGTTTTGTCAATTAGTGAAAGATCGTTGATCACCTTATTTTTTTAGGAGCCACTTCATAATAATGATCATATAGTTCGTTTTTAGTAGCTGGTTTCCGTACTTCTTTGAAGTACAGGATTTTAAAATTTTTAAAAAGCTTCATTGTTTGTGCTTTAGTATGAAATGTCATATTTTTTCTTGCGTTACCTGTGAAGGCAGTAACTCCTGGGTCAAATGTATTACCTATAAAATAACCCCAAGGCTTAACCTGATGAAAAACCTTTTTCCAAAATTGGCTATAATTTTCAGGTCTACAAAAAGGTAATGCAAAACTAGCGATTACAATATTCGCTTCTGGTATATTTTGAAAATCTATTTCTCAATAATGCTATATGTGATCTGATTCGTCTTTTAATGCATCGGCCTTTGTTTTATGAACGGTCTTGTCTTTATGGTGAGGTGGGGAATAAAGAGTATAGAGTTTTAACTTTTCTGTATCTGAAGAATTGGTAATATTATGCTGGGTACCTGCTGGTATTACAATGGCATCTCCATCTTTGATCTTGTGTTCCATATTATCTATTACAACGGATCCTTCACCTTTTTCAATCCTTAAAAACTGATCAACAATTTGGTGTACTTCCATTCCAATATCTTCTTTCGGCTCAAGACTCATAACAACTAATTGGGAGTGCTGTCCGGTATATAAGACTTCTCTGAAATAATTATTAGATAGCGACAATTTTTCTATGTTTTCTATGAATCCCTTCATCATATTGTATCCTTGAGTTGAATGAGCAATTAAAAAAATTTGCCAATCCGAAACATTGTTATCTGACTGGCATTTCGTCTATAAAGATAAGATATCTAATATTGTTTATTATTATGATATAGCTGATTAAATCAGTTTAGTTCAAATTTTAAGAGTTGATCCGTCTTAAAGAAAATTTTGTATGCTGATGGAAAGAATCCATCAGCAAATAACTAACATATAGGGAAAATCATGTCGGAACCAACTAAAAAGATGACCTTTGATGTAGTATCAAAGCGCGTAAATTCTGAAGCTAGTATTGCCTATTGCAAAAATGCATTAATTAGTCTCGATACAAACTTAAAAGGAAATCCAGATGCATTTAACCCCGCAGAACTTCTATTAGCGGCAGTTTCTGCTTGTATGATTAAAGGTATTGAACGAGTCACTCTTCTTTTAAAATTTGAGCTGCATGGAGTTGAAGTTAAAATTCACGGAGTCAGGCAGGATATACCATCCAAAGATGGAATCCATAACGTATGAAATCATCGTTGATACCATGGAGTCTGACCAGCGTCTCGATTTACTACATGATAACGTTAAGAAATATGGAACTGTGTTTAATACTGTGTCCGCTGGAACAGAATTAAGTGGAGTACTTATCAGAAAGCAAAATTAATTTTAAACAGCTAGGCAATATCATTTGACTCAGTCTAATACTTCTACTATTCTAGAAGTATGGACATAAAAAATTCACTAAAAATATTTGATACCCTTTCCCAGGAAACTCGTTTACAAGTGTTTCGATTACTTGTTCAAGCGGGGCCGGAAGGGTTATCAGCAGGCGCAATTGGCGATGAGTTAGGTATTTTACACAATACCTTATCCTTTCACTTAAGCCATTTGTCTAATGCCGGAATTGTGTCGTCCTATCGTCAAGGGCGTTATGTATTTTACTCTGCAAATTTTGACTTAATGCGCGATTTTATCGCATTCATGGTTCAAGACTGTTGCAGTAAACAACAAGTTCAAATTCAACAACAAGAGACAAGTGATTGTCTAGTTATTGAGTTAACTGATTGCTGTAATCCTAAAAAGGAGTAGATCATGAAACGTTTTCATATTCATATTGGCGTTGACAATCTTGCTGATAGCATTCGTTTCTATAATGCCCTGTTTGGAGCCGATCCGGTAAAAGTGAAATCCGATTATGCCAAATGGATGCTTGATGACCCACGTATTAATTTTGCAATTTCAACTCGTGCAGGTAAACACGGGGTAGAACACTTAGGTATTCAGGTTGATGATGCCACCGAATTAGAGGCACTGAGAAAGCAGTTTTCTCAAGCTAATATTTCTACCCATAGTGATGGTGAGACGACTTGTTGTTATGCGAAATCGGAAAAATCATGGGTAAGTGATCCTTCAGGGATTGCATGGGAAGCCTATCACACAATGGAGGATGCCCAGTTTTTTTCTTGCGAAAAAGTAACAGAGAGTTCTTGTTCAATGCCTGATAAAAATACCTCAACTGCTTGCTGTGATACAAAACCAAAAGCAACCGGGTGTTGTGGATAATGAACACAAAACCCCTGAAGTTACTATTTCTGTGCACCGGTAACTCGTGTCGTTCCATTATGGCGGAGGCGATAACCAACCATTACTCCAATGACCGCTATCTGGCATTTAGCGCGGGTAGCGTACCGACTGGAAGCGTGCATCCAAAAGCGCTTGAAACGCTCGCTCATCATGGAATCAAATGCAACGCAGCACGCAGTAAATCCTGGAATGAATTTAAATCACAAGCTATTGATTTGGTTGTTACAGTGTGTGATCAGGCGAATAGTGAGAGCTGTCCTATTTTTCCTGGACAACCCAAGAAACTTCATTGGAGCATCCCCGATCCTGCTAAAGCAGAAGGAGCCGAGATAGAAATCAAAGCAGCATTTGAGGCGGTATTTAATCAACTTAAATTACGTATAGAGCAGGAGTTGTTATGACCACTTGCAGTAAAGGGCGTCTTTCATTTTTAGATAGATATTTAACCCTATGGATCTTCGTGGCGATGGCTGCAGGTGTCGCTATTGGTTCATTTTTTTCCAGCGCACCGCAATTCTTAAATTCCTTATCTATTGGCTCGACGAATGTTCCTATTGCGATGGGTCTTATTTTAATGATGTATCCTCCATTAGCCCGAGTAAAATATGAGGAATTACCATTGATTTTCAAAGACTGGCGAATTCTCCTGTTGTCATTAATCCAAAACTGGCTTATCGGTCCCTTTCTCATGTTTGGTCTTGCTGTTTTGTTTTTACATGGATATCCTGAATACATGACTGGCCTTATTCTTATTGGGTTGGCACGCTGTATTGCCATGGTGATTGTCTGGAATCAGTTGGCAGAAGGAGATAATCAGTATGTTGCTGCCTTAGTGGCATTTAACAGTATTTTTCAACTGCTGTTCTTCAGTGTTTATGCCTGGTTTTTTCTAACGGTTTTGTCACCACTTGTTGGCATGAGTGGCCAAATAGTCGACATCAATTTTATGACGATTGCCGAAAGCGTTTTCATTTATTTGGGCATACCTTTTTTCGCAGGATTTCTGACTCGTTTTGTATTGATAAAGAGAAAAGGGGTAATTTGGTATGAAACCATTTTTTTACCAAAGATTTCTCCCATTACCTTGATTGCGCTGCTTTTTACGATTCTTGCGATGTTTTCTTTAAAAGGCGCTATGGTATTGCAACTTCCAATAGACGTCATTCGTATTGCCATACCTCTGGCTATTTATTTTGTGGTGATGTTTTTTGTCAGTTTTGCAATGGGGAAGCTTATTGGTGCCAGTTATGAAAAGACTACGGCAGCATCATTTACAGCAGCCAGTAATAATTTTGAATTGGCCATTGCTGTTGCAATTGCCACCTTTGGACTTAATTCTGCTATTGCCTTTACAACGGTCATTGGGCCACTTGTTGAAGTGCCAGTTCTTATATTACTTGTGAATGTTGCATTTTGGTTACGAAAGCGATGGTTTTTAGAAGCAACTATTAAGTAGGAGCTATAATCTAATATTGAAATCACTCAATGACTGCTCCAGTAGTGGTTATTGAAACAGGGAAGAAAACCGATGAAGTTTCTACAACAACCCCCGCGCTTCTTATTCTTTACTGGTAAAGGTGGAGTAGGAAAAACATCGATAGCTTGCGCCACTGCGGTTCAACTGGCCGAAACTAATAAGCGTATATTGCTGGTCAGTACTGATCCTGCTTCCAATGTGGGACAAGTATTTGGTATCAGTATTGGTAACCAAATTACCGCGATCCCAGTGGTAGCAAACCTCTATGCGCTGGAAATTGATCCAGAAGCGGCTGCGCAAGCCTATCGTGATAGAATTATAAAACCGGTTCGTGGGGTTCTGACTGACTCTGTAGTCAAGAGTATGGAAGAGCAATTGTCTGGTGCCTGTACTACTGAAATTGCTGCTTTTGATGAGTTCACCGCACTGCTCACTGACACTGCACTAACAGCTGTTTACGACCACATTATTTTCGATACCGCACCCACTGGACACACCATTCGGCTCTTACAGTTACCGGGTGCATGGAATAGTTTCCTTGAAAATGGCCAAGGCGATGCATCTTGCCTCGGGCCTTTAGCGGGACTGGAAAAGCAACGTGAACAGTATAAAATGGCTGTAGAAGCACTATCTGATCCAATGCGTACACGTTTAGTGCTGGTGGCACGGGCACAGCTTGCGACCTTACGAGAAGTTGCTAGAACCCATGAAGAGCTTGCAGCTATAGGCATGAGGCAACAGTTTCTGGTGATTAATGGCATACTGCCTGCTTGCGAAGCAGAGCATGATGCATTGGCAGCAGCCATTTATTCTCGTGAACAGGCTGCCTTAACGGCTATTCCTTTTGTGCTCGAGGATTTGCCATGTGATAAAGTGGAACTAAAACCATTTAATTTAGTGGGTTTAGAATCCTTACATCAATTACTAACTCACTCTGTACAACGATGGACTCCTCAGGACGATCCTATTGTTGCTCACGATTATCCTCACTTAACAACCCTGATTGATAATATTGCAGAGGATGGTCATGGTCTTGTGATGGTAATGGGAAAAGGTGGGGTCGGTAAAACGACACTTGCTGCTGCTGTAGCCGTTGAATTGGCAAATCGAGGCCTGCCAGTGCATCTTACTACTTCTGATCCAGCGGGACATTTGAGCGAAACTCTAATTGATGCTCTGGACAACTTAACTGTAAGCAGAATTGACCCACATGCTGAAACAGAGCGCTACAGGCAACATGTATTAGAGACTAAAGGCGCACCGCTCAATGCTCAAGCTCGTGCTCTTTTGGAAGAGGATTTGCGTTCACCATGCACTGAAGAAATCGCTGTCTTTCAAGCATTTTCACGAATCATTCGTGAGGCAGGAAAAAAATTCGTAGTGATGGATACAGCACCAACAGGGCATACATTATTATTGCTTGATGCTACTGGTTCGTATCACCGGGAAATTGAGCGTCAGATGAGTGGTAGGAAGATCTCCTTTACCACGCCCATGATGCAATTACAGGATCCCAAACAGACCAAAGTGCTGCTTGTCACGTTAGCGGAAACGACACCAGTACTTGAGGCGGCTAACTTACAAGAGGACTTACGTCGTGCAGGCATTGAACCATGGGCGTGGATTATCAATAACAGCGTAGCAGCAACACAGACAAATTCGTTACTATTACGCCAAAGAGCACAAAATGAACTGATTGAAATTGATAAAGTGTCTAACCAATATGCTACACGCTATGCCGTAGTTCCTCTGCTGAAAGAAGAGCCCATTGGTATCGAACGCCTGTTGGCCATGTTTAATCAGTAAACAATTAATATTGACTAGTACTCTTTCCAAGGGAAAAAGATCGTTTGAGGCATCAAGTTAGTTGAGGTAATTGTCCAATAGCTACCCGAATTTTGATACTTCTCGATCTTTTTCTTTCACGTTCTATCAAGTTTTTTTTCTCAAGCTCAACAATCATGCGGTGAACGGATGGTGGTGAGACATTAAAATATCGTTGCATGTCATTTTCAGCGGGTGGTTGCCCATTAATTTTTGTGTAGTAATAGATAAAAGCCAAGTATTGCCCCTGCTTTTCCGTGTAAATTTTTTCATCTATTTGTTCTGCTATTAGGATCGACAAGTGATGAGTTTTATGATCAGATGTCATGTAATTAAACCTTATGGATCAGGGTATGAACGTCAAATATATCGTAGAACTTAATGAATCAGAACGAAAATTTTTATTGGATTTGATTTCAAAAGGAGCGGCAAATGCCAGAAAATTAAAACGAGCGAATATTTTATTGATGGCAGATAAGCGAATTTACCAGGATATAGATATTGCTAATGCATTATCTGCTGGTATATCTACGGTATATCGAACAAAACGCTCCTTTGTTGAGAATGGTTTGGATTCTGCGTTGGATAAGGATGATGAGCGACCTGGCGGGGCTCGTTTATTAAGTGGAGTAGAAGAAGCATTATTAGTGTCCATTGCTTGTAGTGATGCGCCCAAAGGGCGTTCGCGATGGACGCTGCAATTACTTGCTGATCGCCTGATTGCATTGACCGATTTAGAGAGCATTTCACTTGAAACGATCCGAAGCCGTCTAAAAGAAAAAGAAATCAAACCTTGGCAAAAAAAAATGTGGTGTATACCAAAGTTTGATGCAGATTATGTAGCACATATGGAAGAGATACTTGATTTATATGCAGAACCTGAGAATCCTTTACAGCCTGTTGTTAACTTTGACGAAGCAATGAAGCAAATGATAGCTGATACTCGAGAGCCCATACCAGCCAGTCCTGGTCAAACAGCAAAGCAGGATTATGAGTACAGACGGGTAGGCACGGCGAATATTTTTTTGTTTTTTGACCGGCATCGAGGATGGAGAAAAGCAAAAGTAACCGAACAAAAAACAGCCAAAGATTTTGCTGAGTGTATGCAGGAGCTAGTCGATATACATTATCCGAATTCAGAAAAAATACGCCTTGTGCTTGATAATTTAAACACCCACAATCCAGCATCATTATACAAAACTTTTGCCCCTCAAGAGGCACGCCGTATTCTGCGTAAAATAGAATTTCATTACACACCCAAACATGCCAGTTGGTTAAATATGGTTGAAATTGAAATTGGTAATATGAACCAGCAATGCCTTGATCGAAGAATCGCAGATTGGGAAATGCTTAAAAATGAGCTTAGTTCATGGGAGAATGCTAGAAATAATGAGAAAGCAACGATTAAGTGGATGTTTGATTTAGATAAAGCTCGTGCTAAATTGACACGAGCTTATGAGGCGCTCAACCTGTCATAACCTCTTGGAAAGAGTACTAGTACCATAGCAAAATTTAAATCCAAAACGCTAGGGCGTGTTTTTAAAGTTTCAGCCACAATATAATACTTACTAAAGTTAGTGAGCCTAAAAACATGACTGCTGTTTTATCATAACGTGTAGCAATTCGTCTAAAGCTTTTAATGCGATTAAAAAACCGTTCAATGTAATTACGCTCTTTATATATATGGATGTCATGCTTTATAGGGATGATGCGATTCTTTTTAGATGGAATGACCGCTATGGTTCCTCGATTTTTTAACTCTTCTCGTAATTCATTGCTATCCTAAGCTTTATCAGCCAACAAATATTCAGAGAGTTCATCCCCCAATAATTCCTTGGCTGTTTTAATCTGATTTTCTTGGCCAGGTGTTAAAATAAAGCCTAGAGGTAATCCAAAGGAATCAACCTTTGCATGAATTTTTGAACTAAAACCACCTTTGCTTCGACCAAGTGCCTGTTGCTCTTGACCACCTTGCGCTCCAGCGGCATGTTGATGTGCTCGAATAACACTACCATCCATCATGTGCCATTCGTGATCTCCATCTTTTTTTTAAAATTTCAAGTATTCCATTGAAATTTCCTTTTTTAACCCATCGATTATAGCGACCATATACGCTTTGCCATTTTCCGTAATTCGGTGGCAAATCTCTCCATGGTGCTCCAGTCCTAATTATCCAGCAAACCGCTTCGATAAATAATCGATCATTTTTCCCATGACGACCTTTGGGGGACGGCAATAATTGTTCTAATTTATTCCACATAGCGTCATCAATGACAAATCGTGACATCCAGTTACTCCATTTTTAATATGGAGCCTTTTTACCAAATTTTTAACCGTTTGAAAAACTTTAAAAACACGCCCTAGAAGTCATTATCGGGAAAGATCGGTTGACCTTGCGCCGATGGTGGTGCGATGGGAAATTTCCCAAGCCAGTAAAATTGCATGGCCGAACTTTGGCTTGGCATAAAGACGTGATTGATGACTGGATTAATCAGTATGTCAGATAAATCTAATGCATTATCTGAAGTGGTCAATGATTGCTTTAGATAATGCGTGTTGATGCTGCATTCAAAGGTAATTGTAGTCGATTGATTCATGGACTGATATGATGCCGCCGATCAGAATTAACATGGATTTTATGTAATGAATTTTTTGAAAAGGAACAATGCAAGCTCACTTTATTTAACCTCAATTAAAAAGTGCTTAAACATTGTGTTTAGCTTGTTGTTTACATCATCTGCGATAGCAGCTAGTGAAATTGAATATATCCAACCAACAGGTAGGTGGTATCAAGAAGCCATTTATGACACAGGAAGCGTGGATAGTTGTGGCTCAGATGCCTCTTCGACTAAATTTAAATATGTAAACCTAAGTTCTTCATTTGAGGAGATAAAAAATAAGCTTTACAAACAAAATTATATAGGTGGAAAGTGTATTGAAACTATTAACGATGCTATATGGAAAATTTCAGATGATTGGCCTATTCAATACTCTTTTGATACTTGGGAGATGTATATGGATAGATATCCGAACTCACCAAGACCAAAAGATGTAGTATATGCTTGTACCTTTGATGACGACTCGCATAATGATTATTATTTTAGTTTTATTCTTCAGCCACAATATCAATGTATAGATGGTACATGTAATAGTTTTAGAAAGGCGTGTCCCGGAGATGTTTATGCCGGTGATTTGCTTCGGATGCCTCCTGGATTGTTTGGGCACGTAGGGATTATATCGACACGAGAATTTGAAAATTTGCCTGAAATCAGCAACAAGGTTATTGAGGTTACGAATATTGAACCAATAATTCATTTTGACAAAAATCTTAGTCAGATAAAAAAAGAACGAGATGTTTGGGGCGTTCGGTATGGATATGGTAAATTCAGCCACGGTGAAATGGATGCAGTTGATTCTGGGAAGATGGCTTATATTGCGATCATCCAAAGTCAATATTGTCCTCAATATACTCTAAAGCCAATTTATCATGTTGGTGGGTCAGAAGAAGTAATTATTACTAACCCACTGACCAATGACACACGCGAAATTCTAACTAGTAATTGCGCGGTTTTTCGATGCGACACTTTTGTTAAATATTTATACAAGGAGGTCTTGAATACAGATATTCCTCCCTATAATGAGACGCAAGCTCCTAAAGATTTGTTCAACGCTTTCCCTAATCAGCGTGGTGAGATACCTCCAGTTTTGGCAGAAACATATATGACAGCCAATATACCGTTTAAATTAAACAATGAAAACGGTCGCCTCTTGTGGGATTTATATAAGGAACAGCCAAATCAATTATCACAACAATTAAGTTATCTGGATGGAATTGAGGAATTAAGTGATATTACGTATAGCGAGTTAATAGATGCTATAAGAAATGAATCCAATAATGAGCTTAAAACAAAATTATTATTTTTAATAACAAAAAAAATAAAAACTAAAGAGCAAATTGGGAAAAGTGACTGGGTGAATTTAAACAGTTTACTAAACGTCCTTCTAACTGAAAATTATGATTCCAGAGTTATAGTAAATTCGTTAATGCTCAACAGGCTTATGTTAACTGATAATGACTTAATCGCTACAATCGATAGACTGCTTTTAAGGCTTTCTAATGAGCTTTCAAATCAAAATTTAATCATGATCAATAATATGATAAATCGTTTACTGTTTGAATTGCTATTAGATAATGAAGGAGAAAATTCCCGCAAAAAAATCATGATACTTTTGAAGAAAATGCCATTAAATAGTACTTTGCAGAGCTTCTCCATTTTGATTAATGATTATCCTGAAAAATTAATTATTCCAGTAAAACAATATTTGTATAATTATATTTCCAAGGCAGGGGAGTCGTTCTTTAAAGATAATGACCATGTGCAAACTAGGATTAAAGCCAGGTCGTGGTCACGGGCTCTAGTTCGGGTTAGTAATGATAAAATATTACCCGTAGATGAACTTTATAAAGCTTTGGTTAAGATAAATAATCGCATGGTAGTTTCATTGATAATTCTTGAAAACAAGGAATACATATCAATGCAGCAAAAAAATAGATTTCTAGAGCTTTTGAAAAAAAATACTACAGATAAATCAGTGGTACGCCGTAATCCCCATGAGTTGCTTGTAATTAAAGAAGCATTCGATTTTTTAGAGAAAAAGTGATCATTGTCCCTGATTGGGTCTTTTTTAGGACCCAATCAGATAATTAAATGCAATTAGTCCTGCATTAAATTCATTTTATTGCATTACAATTCTTCTTCACTAGCTGGCGTAGAAACATATTTTATTATGAAACTAGACCATTGATCCAAAGCTTCTTGTCGCTGTGGTAGCATCTCATTTTTGTTATAAGTAGCCATGATTTTTGGCATTTTATGCCCCAGGCATTTTTCAATTACAACGGGATCTATATTCAATGTTTCACCAAGTTGGGTGGCAAAAGTTCGGCGTAAATCATGTGGAGTCCACTGAGGAATATTGAGTCGTCCCTGAATACGGCTAACCGCTTTGGGAATGGCTTTGTCAGATAGGCAGGAGATACCATTAAGCCCACTAATAACATATTCACCACTACTATTTTCTCTCAAGTCTAGTAACAAGGTTTTTAGTAATGGGGTTAAATGAATACGTAATATAATACCTGTTTTAGTATTTTCAGCAGGGATGGTCCAGATAGATTTATCAAAATCAAATTTTGACCATTTCGCGATGCGCAACTCACCAGTGCGTACGCCTGTTAATAAAATAATCTTAAGTGCATTTTTGATTTGCACTGATATATGATTCTTCTCGCTATCTAAAAAGCTCCATAGCTCCTTTATTTCATCGATTGTCAGAAAGCGCTCACGCGCTTTTTCTAAACCACCAATATCTCTTGCACGAATATTTGCAGCAGGATTTGAAAGCATGTCACCTCTGCTTAAGCCGTAATTAAATGCTTGTTTGAGTGCAGCCAATACTTTGTTGGCATGAACTGGAGAGCCACGATTCACGATTTTATCAAGAGCAAGGGTTATTTCTTTGGTTTTGAGTATCGCTAATTTCCTATTGCCAAGTAGGGGGATTATATCGGCATGAATAATTTGTTTAATTTGTTTTGGGTGAGCGCGATGCTTTTCAATGTATCCTAAATACCATTCAGTAACCAATTGTTCAACCGTAGTTTCAGTATGTGGCTCTACTTCCTGATTAAGGTGAGCTTCAGGGGCACCTCCATTTTGCCGTATATTCCATAATTCATTAAATAGATTTCTTGCTTCAGCCACTCCCATAATGGGGAAGTGTCCAATTGTTAGCCACTTTTCTTTGCCATTATGCTTATGGCGATAAAACCAAGTTTTGGTACCCGCTGGGCTGACCCTAAGGCAAAATCCATTGCCTTCTGTAATATGATAGCGACCTTTTTGGGCGGTTAGACTATCGATTTTCTTATGAGTAAACTTTTCCATAAAAATTCCTTCTAATCCCTTTTTCTTGGCTACACTGATGGCTACACTTTTTTGTGTATTTAACTTATAATAGATTTAATCGAATGATATGTCAAAACATCTATAATGTAGTAGGGTATTGGGTTTTATCGTTATATTTGTAATTATTTGATACTGATTGAAATCGATTGGGATTATCATTGGGTGCTAGTGGTCGAAGGTTCAAATCCTTCCGTCCCGACCAATCCCAGTAAGGGTTGTAACGAATCCCCAACCGCCCGATATAAATAAACCCACTGGCCTTTCACTTTGATATAAGTCTCATCCATCCTCCAGGATCTGCTAACGGACCTTTATATAGCGCTTACGAAACATCTCCTCCAATTGATGGATAACCCAACGATTGATGGTGGAGTGATCCACGTTCAGGCCACGCTCTAATGCCAGTTATTCAATATCTCGATAGCTCAATGGATAAACCAGATACCAGCGTACTAACATTATAATGATTTCTTTATTAAAATGACGCCACTTAAAACTGAGCATGACCAATCCAACTTTTTAAAAAAATCATGCAACTTTATCACCCAGCGACACAACCCTCTGTTGACCTTTGATGTTTCGTGATACCCGGAAATTGCTGATTTCTATAGCGTTTACAGACTTTGCAATACAATTTGTAGGCTTTAAATCGCAACAACGTTTTGCGATGCCCCCAGCGAGGAAACAAAGCCTTTTCCTTGACTAAAAAAACGGTTAAAAATTCTCCAATTTCTAATCACGAGAGTTCAATAATTCTAGCCTTATTTCTTACGATTAATGATGTTATATTGGCCAATAATTATACCATATGTTAAAATTGTTAAAATTAATACGATCTCAAAGGAATTTATGCCACATTTTTCTGATAACACGAGAAACGCAGCTAATAAGTTAGGTATTCTTTTCCCTACGTCTTTGCCTTTGTTTCGTGGTTCGCCAAACATTGATCATTTGGCTGATTGGGCGGAGAGTCAGGGTACTCCCATGGCAAGACAAATAGCACATAAAATGGTAGACAATCTTCAATACATTGCTTTTGAAGATTTTTTAAGACAACTACAACATACGATTGATGATTTCCATCAAAGAGTGAATTCAGAATCTTATGTGTTGTTGGTAGGTGAGTTAATGTTTAATAAATTAGCAGATGGTTGCAGTGATTTATGGCTCATTGGGCTTGCCTTGGAGCATTGTGGACTAAAGGAACCCGTGGCGATATTAACCCCAGATCAGCTCCAGTCATACAGGAGTACTCATCCTTCAGTAACTAATATATTAATGTTGGATGACGCATCCTATAGTGGCACTCAGAAGGGGGATATACTAGATTATTTTAAAATCAAAGATCAAATAAAGGCTAATGAGTTGTCGTTTTTTGTTGGAATTCCCTTTATGACGCGTTATGCAAAAGAAGCCTTATCAAGGAGAAGTGGCCTATTTAAGGAATTGTCTTTTTTGAACCATGTTTACATGCCATCCGTCATTGATGTTTTAGATGCCAAAGAAATTTTTTATGCAAAGCAAGCTAATGTTGGTTATGTCAGTTCTCGTCAGACACTCACATATTTTGATCATCGATATGCTGATTTTTTCTCATGTTTCCAACAGATATATGATGGGTCCGATTTATTAAGCATTCAAATCACGAATATGATGAATTTTTTGGGTTATACATTTAATACCGAATTGGCAAAGAAAAATAAAAATCTTCGATTGATAACGGATCCTGAGCAGTATAATGCACTTGTCAATTCATTAATCGCTCCGAATTATAATATTAATTATTCTGGATATACGATCCCAACAATTATTCCACCTTATCGACTTCATTCAGATAAAACTAGACAAGAGTTAAATCGTGCTATTGAGTCTGGTAAAATCGGAAATCGCACTCCTTATCCTGCCAGAGATCTAAGCGTTGAAACCATGTTATCTAAATCCATCTTGCCTGGTTCGCGCTCTTTCCATTATAAAAAGTCAGCATGCTCACTTGAAATGCAAGTGGGTTATGATAATGCTCTGATACAGGGAAATCAGGAAGAAATTACTTATGTTGAACAAGTAGATAGGCACAAAAAACATCAGCAGTTACAAAAAGAATTAAAAACATTATTTCCGGCTTTTAAACTACGAAAAGCTAATAATGCAATTTTACTCGATATAGTTAATACGTTGATTAACAATATAGAAACAAAGCAAGGTGGGCGTTGGACTTCTGGCATTAATTCTAAAAAAGTACAATTATTAGCAGATATTAGGGACTCAATTGCCGCTAAAAAACAAGACCTTATTCTTAAGAGTGAAGCCCAAACAGATTATCTGAGGAATATCATGAAGGTCTGTGAAATGAAACGTAATTCCTTTCATTTTTGGGCTACGCCTGCAAGTGTTGGGGAATACAAATTGTTATTAAAGCAAAGGAATATTGATTTTCCTTCTGAGCAGACTTCTCTAAAACATTTAACCTAAATTCAGCAGTCGGGTCTCGTAGTACATTCAACTGCCGAATTTAGGTGGAAGTGTAATAAAAAAGAATTTTTATTGTACAGAGATAGCATTCATCACGGCAGTTTTCCCAATTTTATCGGCTCTACGTGTCTTTGCATGTACTAGTAGGTTCTGGGATTGCCTGTTTGTGTTCTTTTACACTCATGCCTGTCCATTCTTGATGAATGATATTGGTCAGGATTGCAAATTCATTAGGTTCGTTAATATCGTGCTCTTTCCAATAATCTGTGAATTTATTATGGGTTTCCTGACTATTGTATCAGCCATGCTGTTTTCATGTTTCTTTTGCTTTATCAAGTGCTTGAGAGGGGCGGAGATTTCTTGAATGCGTTCTTAGCCGACTTTCGCTAACCATAGTTTAATGGGGTAAGCCTTAGGGCTTGGGATTGACTGAATGAGGCGTAATAATGTTTCAGCGGTTGCTACATCCGTCAGTCTTAATTTGCCGTCCTCAGCTTTCATTTTCAACCGGTTCACTACCAAAATCATCAATAAATCAATTTTCTACACCAATCCCTATTCATAGCTTTGTGTAAGAGCAATGCATGAGGTTGTTGCAGGAACTGATATATAGCGTTTATAGCAGGATTCGTAGAGGACTTTGTTGCAGCCTGGGCGAAGGTAATTAATGCGGATCGTTTTGACTTGACATAATGCTTTCGGGCTTTAATCGCAACGCGAAGTATGCTAATACTCTTAAAAAAGTATTAGTATCAAATGAGAGATAAGATTATGAGTGACGCGATGCATATTGTTTGCCCACACTGCAATACTATCAACCAACTACCTTCGACACGGTTGACTGAAAATCCCAATTGTGGAAAGTGCCAAAAGGCGCTTTTTGATGGAAAGCCTGTCCAATTGGATCAAACGCTTTTTGAGCGATACATCAATCGTAATGACATCCCTGTATTGGTCGATTTCTGGGCACAATGGTGTGGGCCTTGCAAAATGATGGCCCCTCACTTTGAATCTGCTACAGGTATTCTTGAGCCTAGAGTTCGATTAGTCAAAGTGAATACTGAAACCGAACAAACTTTGGCTGCCCGCTATACCATTCAAAGCATTCCAACCCTGATGCTTTTCTTTCATGGAAAGGAAGTTATCAGAACCGCCGGAGCCATGGGGACGCAAGATATAGTTCGATGGGTAAACCAGCATTTAGACTAAGTTAAAGAGCACGTTGTATGCAGTCGAGTAACAAAATACATATAAATTGAATTTTCATTTGTATGGATATACGTGATATCCGATGCCTAAGTTTTATTTAAATTCTGAGACCTGAATTGTCGACCTAAAATATTTTCGGCTACAGGCTTTTTATGTTTATTGTTGGTGGTTACTTTAACGCGCCTTGCTGTCGTTGGTTTTTAGGAACAACGCTTAGGAAATAACTATAATCTAATATTGAAATTACTTAATGGCTGCTCCAACCGTCGTTGCTTTTGAAACGGGGAGACACCACCCAGCTGCTTGATATGCTCAAAGTTACCTTCATTAATTTCTGCTAAAATTAAGGCTTATGGAAGATAAAAAAATGAAGGGAGGTCTTATGAAACATCCGTTACAAACATTCGTTCATATAACTCCTGCTTATTCAGGCAGAGCCTGAATTTACCGTAAGGAGATTAACAAATGAACATCCCTCAGGAAACAGTTGTCTCTGAAACAGGAGATGGTCAATTTACACAGAAAATTATTATAGGGAATCACGTTTTAACGGCTGATGAGCCTATTATAAATGGTGGAAAAGATACTGGTCCCTCTCCCTATGATTTTTTACTTGCTGCATTAGGTTCATGTACTTCGATGACGTTACGTATGTATGCAAAACTTAAGAAATTTCCTTTGCAACAAGTTATTGTGAGATTAAAACATGAAAAAATTCATGTTGATGATTGTATTGGATATGAAAACAATAATTCAAAAATCGATCATATTGAGCGTTTAATTGAGTTGGAAGGAACGCTGACTCAAGAACAACGTACCAAACTATTAGAAATAGCCGATAAATGTCCAGTGCATCGAACATTAACGTCCAAAATTATTATTACAACAAAACTGGTTGAAAACCAATCCAAATGATTTTAAGGAGCATTGCCATGAAAGCACTTATATACCAAGGACCGGGGAAAAAATTTTTAGAGGATCGTCCTGTTCCCGAAATAATACATTCAACAGATGCGGTTATTAAGATCACAAAGACTACAATTTGCGGCAGTGATCTTCATATTCTTAAAGGAGATGTATCATCCTGCCAACCTGGCCGAATTCTTGGCCATGAAGGCATAGGGGTAGTCGAGCAAATTGGTTCGGGAGTAACTGGATTTAAGAAAGGAGAGCATGTTCTTATTTCTTGTATTACATCCTGCAGCAAGTGTGATTATTGTCGTAAAGGAATGTTCTCACATTGTGTGAATGGTGGTTGGATCCTTGGAAATACAATTGACGGTACACAAGCAGAGTATGTTCGGATACCCTTTGCAGATACCAGTCTTTATAAAATTCCGGAGGGAGTAGATAAAGAAGCCCTGGTCATGTTGAGCGATATTTTACCTACAGGATTTGAATGTGGCGTACTCAATGGCAAAATACAACCAGGTAATACTGTAGCAATTGTTGGCGCAGGTCCTATTGGTTTGGCTGCGCTTCTTACAGCCCAGTTTTACTCTCCTGCCGAAATTATAATGATTGATTTAGATGATAACCGCCTCGAAATAGCAAAGCGACTTGGAGCGACCGCAACGATCAATAATCAAGATGGCAATCCTGCAGAAAAAGTAATGAAAATGACGGATGGGCGTGGAGTGGATACTGCTATTGAGGCGGTCGGGATTGGCAAGACATTTCTTATCTGTCAGGACATTGTGGCACCAGGCGGTATTATTGCAAATATTGGTGTCCATGGTGCGAAAGTAGATTTACATTTAGAGCGATTGTGGTCACAGAACATTGCTATTACCACCCGACTTGTAGACACAGTTACTACACCCATGTTGCTCAAAACTGTATGTGCAAAAAAAATTGATCCTACTTTATTGATTAGTCATCATTTTAAATTTGAAGATATTATGGATGCTTATCAAACGTTCGAAAATGCAGCGAATACCCATGCACTAAAGGTAATAATTGAAGTAGCATGATCCTTTTTTCTAGGGGACTGGGAATATAGCAAACTCTTTGGTTATCGTTGAAAGTAACTTAACTCAAAGTGTTATTTACTTTGTTAAAATGGAATGTTTTTGATAAAAAAGGAACAAGACTCAGCCCCCTAATCTCTAAAGCAACCCAATTAACTAGAATAGCTAAAGTCTGGCTTTTTATTTAAGGGGCGAGGAGATATTTGCGCATTATTTAGATAATCACAAATAAACGCATCGATTTTTTGTTTTAGCGAAGCATCGGCTTTAGTGTGATTAAAGGATACCTGAGGGCTTTACTGTCTTTGATTTCCCTCAAGTATATTGGGAGAGATAATGGCCCCCATTTTTTCAAATAATTGACTATACTTAATTATATACACGTTAAGGAGATCATAATGAAACTTTATGAGCATCCAGAGGTGGTAGATATTAATAATATTTGTGGCATTTCTCCGCAGACACAATATACCTCCGATGTATGCGGAATAGTTAATATCTTATTGGAGACCGAGACTATACGTATTAAAAATGACAGGGACTTAGATCAGGCATTGAAGGAAACTTTTCCTGCGAGTGATGCTATTGCTAAGTATTTATAGAGTGATAATTATCAATGTTTCTTCATCAGGGTGAAACTAAGTTTTATTTACACGATCAGTTCAATGTTACTTGGAGTAATTAACATGAGTCATTATGATAAAAAATTTGAAGATGAATCACAAGATGCACGTCGCAACGATCGACATGATGAAGTTCACCCTGATGATAAACTGGTGAGACACATAGTTAAACCTACTGATAAAGATAAACCAGAGGATCGTAAGAAATAAACTTGCTACTGAACGCTAGATTCGATTGGGGAATGCTAGTCATCGCTTAAAACCTAATATAGGCTTATTGAAAACAAAGGGTTCAAGTCAAGGTTATAAGAAAACATAGCAAGCCAGAGACATCTTACCAACGCTTGCTTAAGTCAGAACCTATCAGTGAGAAGAAGAGAGAACTAACAGAAATTTACAATCAACTTAACTCGTTTATGCTACAGAAAGTGATTCAACAGAAATTAAAACGAATTTTTTCATTGGTAAATATCAAAACCGATTCAAAAAAGCACTATATTCAAACATGCTGGGGGTTCATTAGTGTTCCCTTCAACCACTATGATATTTTTAGAGGATATTTATGTTAATTACGTCTTTGGTCGGTAACATGAGTTATGAGGCAACGAAAAGACCCTTCGATAATATTCATTTATGAGGCAACTGGTTCCAAGCTTACTTTACGTCGTCCTGGTCTCGACAATTCCGGTTGTCGCCGCGTTCTTTGGCGCGGTGGTTGCCGCTATGCGTCCACCTGGTCGTGTCGTTCAAAGCAGCATCCAACACTTCGCCGCTGGCGTCATCTTCTCAGTCATTGCGGTGGAGCTGTTGCCCGAGGTGCGACGGGGACATGATCCATTCGAGGTCGGCTGGACGTTTGCGGCAGGTGTAGTGTTCATGCTCATCATCGATGCGGCGGTAAAACGATTTAATCATGGAAGCGAGCAAGGCGCTGCGCGCGGACCATCGCCCGGGCAGCTCGTCCCTATCGGCGTGGATGTTCTTCTCGACGGGATTCTCATTGGCATTGCGATGACAACTGGGTTGAAACAGGGGCTGCTTCTCACCATCGCGCTCACGCTCGAGTTCTTCTCTCTCGGCCTTACGATGGCGCTGGAGTTCGGAACCTCGAAGCTGCTGGTGCGTGTGCTTGCGCCGACTGGAATCGCTTGCCTGATGATCGTTGGCGCCATTCTCGGTCGAACCCTCCTGGCCGATGCTTCGGTGCATACCCTGGCGGGACTGCTTGCTTTCGGCTGCGCGGCGCTTCTTTTTTTGGTGACAGAAGAACTGCTGATCGAGGCCCACAAGTCAGCAAACACGTCCGTTACTACTACAATGTTCTTCGTGGGATTCCTGATTTTTCTCTTACTGGGGATGGTCGAGTAACTGCTGATCGCCACGTCTAAACTTACCATCAGGGGGAGTAAGCGGCATCCCGGGCGTCAACGAAGCTGAGTGAAAAGGGGATGAGAGATAACCCTCCCAATGAGAGCAGTGATTGCCCGTTTTTCCTAGTATGGTCTTCCCTGTCTGTCTACTCCATCGAGAAGTTCTTGAGATATCCGCTCACCGCCTCACCTTCCATCGGAAAGAACCTCTTCTCGCCAAGCCGTCCGAAAATGCCAAATCGTTTTGATCTGCTTCATCGGAATACGTAGCATTAATGAAGGCGAAATCGTAATTAACAAAAAAAAGAAAGCGAGTTAACTTTCCTGCTATAAATTGCTTCAATAACCACAAAAGTAAGATTTAACACGAGCCGATAATCAATTCTCGATTCATGACAGGCGGCTCAACAATGTTATATATGATCTGATTCATCTTTTAATGCATCGGCCTTTGTTTTATGAACAGTCTTGTCTTTATGATGAGGTGGAGAATAAAGAGTATATAGTTTTAATTCTTCGGTATTTGAAGCATTGATAATATTATGCTGGGTCCCTGCGGGGATTATAATTGCATCACCATCTTTGATCTTGTGTTCCATATTATCTATTACAACTGTTCCTTCACCTTTTTCAATCCTTAAAAACTGATCAACTATCTGGTGTACTTCTATTCCAATATCTTCTTTCGGTTTAAGACTCATGACAACTAATTGGTTGTGCTGCCCGGTATATAAGACTTGTCTGAAATTAGTGTTAGTTAGTGATAATTTTTCTATATTTTCTATGAATCCTTTCATAATATTGTATCCTTGATTGAAATGAGTTATGCGATTAAAAAAAGCCTTGCCAATTCCCAATATTTTCATCTGACAGGCATTTCGTTTATAAAGATAAGTTATTAAAGTATTAAATCATTTATTGTTTATTATGATATAGCTAATTAATTCATTTTAGCTCAAATTTCAAAGGTTGGTCCATTGAAACATTCGGAAATGCAGCGAATACCCATGCACTAAAGGTAATAATTGACGTAGTATGATCCTGTTTATCAGGGAGCTGGGAATATAGCAAACTCCCTGGTTATTGTTGAAAGTAACTTAACTTAATTTTGTCTGGATACGCTTTAGCCGATCGTAAGCGTCCTGAGCTATCTCCAAAATTTCAGGTTTGTTAACAAGACCCATAACAGCAAGTGGATCCATAAAAGAAACAAGCACACTACCATCATGTTCTTCGCTAACAACTACATTGCAAGGTAATAACAACCCTATATTCGGTTCTATTTCTAACGCTCGATGTGCTAATTGAGGATTACAGGCACCGAGAATAATGTATGGTTTTCTTTCAATACCTAATTTTTTTTTCAGAGTTTCTTGTACATCAATTTCAGTTAAAATCCCAAATCCTTCAGTTTTTAGTGCCTCCGTTACTTCGGCAATAACATTTTTAAATGAGTCATGTCGTTTAACATTGAAATGATACATAATTGTTTATCTCCATAGTCATATTGGATTTTCTCACCCTGAACTCGTTAAACAGCTTGTAAAATGGAGCTGATTAATAGCAGAAAGGCATTATTTTTTATATATGCCATTAT
This sequence comes from uncultured Gammaproteobacteria bacterium, assembly GCA_963844185.1. Taxonomy (GTDB): domain Bacteria; phylum Pseudomonadota; class Gammaproteobacteria; order Legionellales; family Legionellaceae; genus Legionella. The sequence goes on along the minus strand of CAWJMX010000002.1, from coordinate 127,200 downwards.
TTTAAAAATAATCCTTAAATGGCAAAATTGCGTAAATCTATTCTGAAATAAATTAGCTTTAATAACAACAGCTCTCTTATATTATATACTTCTGTGTCACGGCAAGTATCGTGCAGTGATGGAGGAAGAAACCTTAATTTTACTCAGTAAAATTAAACTATTCTGCCCCCATTTATTTTGCAAGATCCTCATTAGGTTAAAATTTATTGGAATATTATTTTATCAATATGAGACAAAATTTCAGAGTCCAGCCTTTTTGATAAGGTCAAACACTTATAATTTTGTATAATTTGCGAGGGGCTAGAGGCGCCCATAATAGCAGTAGAAATTGCCTGCTTTCTGATACACCAAGCTAAAGCAAGTTCTGCCATGGTGACATTAAGCTCATTAATAGCATAATCGCTAAGTTGATTAATTATAAATATGCGTTGTGCTTCATCATTGCCCATTACCTCTTTGCGGGATGATTCGTATCCTTTTAGAGCTAATCTAGAGTTTGCTTCTACACCATGATTATATCTGCCAGCTAATAATCCAGAACTTAATGGTGACCATACCGTGAGTCCTAATCCATGCTTAAAATGCAAATCAATAAGTTCGGTTTCAATTCGGTGACGAGTAAATAAATTATATTGTGATTGTTCTGTAACGGGAGCAATAAGAGAATTATTATTTTCAACTATCTTATATATCTCTAATAATTGAGGTACTTGCCACTCAGAAGTCCCCCAATAAAGTATTTTCCCCTGATGAATTAGATCGCTCATCGCCTGTACTGTTTCTAAAATAGGGGTATTAGAATCTGGGCGATGACAAAAATAAATATCTAGATATTCTATTCCTAAACGCGATAAAGAGTCATGACACGCTTCAAAAATGTGTTTACGGCTTAAGCCATATGTGTTTGGTTTTTTTGACTCTTTGAGCCCAAAAAAAACTTTACTTGCTATTAAATATTCCCCACGAGGCCAATTAAAATAACGAAGCAATTGCCCTAGAATAATTTCTGATTGCCCATCATTATATACATCGGCATTATCAAAAAAATTAATACCCAGTTCAAAAGCACATTGAAGCAACTTTTTGGATTCTTTCAAATCCAATCGTTCCCCAATAGTTGACCATGCCCCCAAAGAGAGAGCACTTGTTTGTAAGCCAGAATTACCAAGTCTTCTATATTCCATAATATTCATCATATTGTAGTACTGAGTAATTCCGGATAGCTATCCAGTTCATCCCAATAACGTGGTTTTGTGAAATAATTCATTTGGATACCATAATTAATAAATTTTTTTAGGTAATCGCCAGTAAGTATCGGATAGTTAAATCCTAAATCAGCTAAAATATTTTTTGTGAGCTCACAACTTAATCCATTATGTTGTGATTCATGGCTGTCTATGAGTTGAATAATACCATTTAAAAATTGTTCTATTTCCTCGGAATATTTTAATGAAAATAATTTATGTTTAAATTCATCAGCATTAATTATGCGAATCGAGTAACCACAATTTTGCATAAATCTGACTAACTCATAAAATGAAATGGCATGGGGTGATACCATATGAAATATTTTATTCATCAATTCTGAGTTAAATAGTAACGTTAAAATACTTTCTGCCAAAATATCTACAGGAGTAATGTCCATTATTCTGTCATGCCAATTGCCAGCAATGCCTAAATTTATTGTTGAGTTTATATATCTTGAAAGAAAATGCTGTGAAATATTATGTTGAAATTTCCCACTAGAAAAGTGAGGTCCAATAGTCCCTACTCTGTACACATTGACTTTGCCGCCTTGAGACAGATAATCGTGAAGCAATAACTCTGCTTTATATTTACTTTCGGAATAATCTTCGGTATGAATTTGACTAATATTTAGCATGCCTTCATCAAAAGTTACTTTCCCATTGTTATAAAGGCCTTTGATACCTACAGTAGATATGTGGTGGATCACTTTATTTGTTTCTGTATGGCTAAAAGTTATTATATTATTTACCCCATTGACATTAACTGATGTCAAATCCGCTGTATTGCCTACATGATTTACATTTGCAGCAGCATTAATAATAGTATCAATGGTTAATGCCAGGTTTTTATAGTCCTGCTCATTGAGTTTAAAATTAGAGAATGAGATATCTCCTTTAATAATAACTACCTTATGTAGCAATTTATCAATATGCTCCTGAGGAAAATAAAATTGATATAATTTTTTTATTCGATTTACTGCTGATTGAGTGGTATTTCCTCTAACTAAACAATAAATTGTTACGTTATGATTTATTAATTGATTTAAAAAATGGATTCCTAAATATCCAGTACTGCCTAACAATAAAATATTTTTTATTTTATTGTTCTCCATATATTTTTTTTCTTTACTTTTAGATTCAGAATATGGTGCAGTTGATGCATGTATTGGTTCAGGATTAGTTGATGTTGATGATTTTTCTGCGACATATTCTCCCAGTTCGGCTATGGTCTGGTATTTGAATAAATCTTGGGGTTTAATCTGAATGTGTTCTTTTCTTAATTTAATAGCTACTTGGATAGACAATAATGAATTGCCGCCTATATCAAAAAAGCTGGCATGTTTGTCTATAGATTCTAATCCAAGGACTTGGCATATTGAGTTATGAATTTTTTGCTCAAACGAGTTGAGTTCACTGCGGCCAAATTGATTATGAAATGTTGGAGTAGGTAGTGCATCTCGGTTAATTTTTCCATTCTTAGTCAGAGGAATATAATCAATTATTTCAATATGGCTGGGTACCATATAATGAGGTAATTTTGAGCGCAGCAGTTCTTTTAGTTCTTTTATAATCCGATTGTATGTGTCTTTCGTATTCATTTCTTTTAATAATATATAACTGAGTATCTGTTTATTCTTTTCTATAATCCTATCAATACTGATAACTTCTTTGACCGCAGGATGTGAATAAAAAGCAGTATTAATTTCACCTAACTCAATACGATGCCCTCTTATTTTAATTTGGTTATCTGTCCTACCAATAAAATCGAGGGTGCCATCAGGTAGCCAACGAGCGAGATCCCCAGTTTTAAAATATCGTTTTTCTGCTTTAGAAATAAATTTATGCTTATTCAATTCAGGATTATGTAAATAACCCCGAGCAACCCCGGGACCGCCAATATATATTTCACCTGGAATACCTATAGGTTGAGGATTTCCGTATCGATCACAAATTAGAATCACGTTATTATCTAAGGGGATCCCGATTGGATGACGTGCTTCTGAATATTTTCTTTTTACTGCATAGCGTGAAGCTAAAATGGACGTTTCGGTAGGGCCATAGAGTACGCTGATCTCTGAATGAGGAAACTGTTTGGTTAATTCAGTAAGTAAGAGATTATTTACCAGATCGCCACCTGTAGCAAATTGCCTCATTCGAGGGCAGGTGAAGATATTCTGTGATTTTAAGATATTCAGTAAAGCACTTGCTACGCCAGGCACCAAATGCATGCAAGTAATTTTTTGTATGATAAGACCTATTAACTCCGGATCTAATAACTGTCTTTTATTGATAAGGTATGTTGTCCCTCCAGAAATCAAAGCTGAAAAGAATTCAAAAAAGAAAATATCAAATGCAAAAACAGAGGCACAGCCAAACACGTCAGATGTATTAAATTGAAATGCCCGATTGCATGCCATTAATGTGTTTGATAAGCCTTGGTGTTCTATCATAACTCCTTTAGGATTTCCTGTAGTTCCTGATGTGTAAATAATGTATGCAAGATCATTTAGTTTGACGATAGGTAAAGTAATCTCTTGATATGTATTAATTGGCATATCTGCAAGTTCAGTAAAGCAAATGGCTCGTTCCGATTTTATTCTGTAGTTATCAGTAATAATTGCATTGGCGTTTGCATTATTGATAATGGAATTGATACGCTCTTCGGGATCATCATAATTCAGTGGGACAATAACCATCCCCGCTTTAAATACGGCAAGTACGGTAATGGCTAAATCAATACCAGTCTCCATACAAACAGCAATTATGGCTTGTTTTTTTACATTCATAAAACGATTGAGCAGTATGCATGCAACATGTGATGAGCGTTCTTCTAACGCGTTATAAGTTAATGAGTTACCCCATTCATTAATTGCAATTTTATCAGCAAAAAGTGCGGAATTATTGCTGATAATTTCATGGGTACACACTAGAGAGGCGTCGGTCTCAATGCCTATTGTTTCTTTGGAAATGTTATTGAGATAATTGGATTCAGTTTGGTCTAAATAAAAAATATCGTATAATTTGGCAGCGGCATTTTCAGTCACACACTTTAAAATATTTCTGAAGTGTTTCATCATTGCCTTGCATTTATTTTCGCTAATTAAGTCTTCATTGTAAACAATTCTCCATTTAATGCCGTTCGATGTCCGCCAAAAAATTGACTCTAGATCAAAGCGTGAAATTTGGGTGTCTGCTAGAATTTCTGTCGAATTGATTGCATTAAAATTAATACTGTTGTTATATGCATTTTGTAATGCAAACATAATTTGAAAAATAGGATTAGAGTTTGATGTTCTATCAGGTTGGATTAATTCAACTATTTTTTCGAAAGGCATATTTTGATTTTCGAGGCCTGTTAACATTTCCTCTTTTACAACCAGTAAGGCTTGCATAAATGAGGGGTTTTCTTCAAATTTTAAACGTACAATGAGGGTGTTAACGAACAAACCAATGGTATGTTCGAATTTAGGATCTATTCTGTTGGCCACAGGAGTCCCCAGAATAATATCGTGTTGTCCTGTGTAACGCATTAACACAAAAGAAAAAACGGTCATTAGGCCCATATATAATGTTACGGAATTTTTTTTGCACAGTGTTTCAAATAAGTCCGTAGTATGGCGATCAAAAAACTCTTCGTATTTTTTGCTTTTAAATTGTTGATTGGCTGAGCGGGGGTAATCATACGGAAAATTAAGTGGTTCAAAATGCTCCAGATGCTTTTGCCAATAATTAGTTGAGTTTTTATATTTAAAACTGTTTGTATTTTTTAGATCATAATTTTGAACATAATCATCATAGGAGCCAGCAGTTGTGCTATACGTAGGAATAGAACCCGAATTATACGCATTGTATGCTTCGCTAATATCTTGTAGCAAAACACCTAAACTCCACCCATCTGCAATAATATGGTGCATGGATATTACAAAGACATGACGTTCATGAGATAAGGCAATTAAATTAAAGTGAATCAATGGTGGCTGATTTAAATCAAATACTTTATTTGCAAGGGAATTAACATAATTATAAAGAGCCTGGTTAGATAAATGATTAGTGGATTTATCAATTATGTTTAACTCCACTATTAGCTCATCAATAAGTTTCTTAACTGGTAAACCATTTACTTCTGGATAATAGCTTTTAAGTAAAGGATGACGATTTAAGAGGCTTTGGATGCTCTGTTTTAAAGCATTAATATTTAGCGTTCCATGTAAATCATAGGCTAATGTAATCACATAAGAAGTATTTTTTTTATTAATTGCATCAAGAAACCACATGCTTTGCTGTGCCACTGACATTTCAGTTTCTCTGGTATTCGTGAGAACAGGAAAAATGGCCTTATTTGTTAACTCAATAAACGCGCTATCATTTGTGTCGTACATATTATTCTTATCTGAAATATTTAAAAAAGTTATGAACAGTTGGGTAACAAGAAAACCCTTCTGTTCACAAAAAATTAGTTCATACCAACCTGATTTTCATTAATGTCAGGGTAAGAATGAACAGTTGCTGATGGCTTGGTGAGCAAACGTTTTATAACGTAGTTCAAATAAGCACAAACTAAAAGAGAAGCAACTAGCAAGGAAAGTATCTGACCAAATGCCGAAGCATAATTATTCTTTAATACCAAAACTGACATCTCGCCGGGAGCTATAGCTGCTATATTGGCTAGCTTTCCTGCTAAAAAGCCACCTACACCTAAAGAAACAAAAAATACGCCCATCATCGTGCTTACTTTTTTTCGAGGAGACAGTACAGTCACAGCAGATAAGCCAACAGGGTATAAAAAAAGTTCTGCTAATGAAATGAGTAAGTAAGCAGGAAGAAAGAAAAGAGGTGATAATAGTGTAGAGGTTGGGCTGAAATGGCAAACCAATACAAATAGAGCAAAAGCTCCTGTCATAAAGAACATTGCTAAAAGAAATTTGTCTGCGGGTTGAATTCCTGGTTGTAGGTTCTCTGTTACTAATTTTCGACGAGATAGAAACCACCCAAATACAATGGCTCCAAAACTTTGAATGCTCACATAATAAGGCGGTGGAAATTGGATTCCAAACAATGATGGATCCGCTACCCGCGATAGGAATAAAGTAAAGGATAAAAACATTTGAAAATAAAACGCCCAAAAAATCACTGAAATAATGCATAACAAACCAATAACTTTTGTTTGATTTACTTCAGAAGGAGCATCATATTTTATGGAGTATAAAAAATAGCCAATTGAAATGGCAACAATGGCTATAAACGCAAAATTTGCCAATGAGGTGTAGTTGAGAATACAAAATGAGACACACCATAACAGGATTACGATAACTGTTGCTTGAGCAATTTTTTTAAATTGATATTTATGCGCGTCATAATCTTTAATCGGATAATAATAAATACCCCAAATAAATACCGCCAATCCGAGCAACATACCAACAGCGGCGCTAAAGAATGCCCCAGACCAATTAAAATAATTTGTTAGATAATTGGGTAGTGTGCATCCTAAAATGATACCTGAGGTTATACCCATGTAGAAAATAGTAAACCCATTTTCACGTTGAGGAGAGTTTTCAGGGTATTCATTGCCAAGCAAGGACGATATATTCGGTTTAAATAAGCCAGTTCCGACCGCAATTCCTGCTAAAGACAGAATAAAAAGTCTATCTGTTGTCACTAAGCCTAAAATAAAATAGCAAATCAGCAATATAACGCCACCAGTAATAATTGTGCGCTTCTGGCCAAGTAAGCGATCAGCAATCCATCCGCCTACTACCGGAGAAACATAAGTAAGTGCAGTGAAAGAACCAACTAAAGCATATATATCTTTATCATTCCAATAAAAGTGTCGTGTAAGATAGAGTGCTAATAATGTTTGTACCACATAAAATCCATATCGTTCCCACATTTCTGTAGCAAAAAATACACGCAAAGATTTTGGGTGATTTGCTTTTATTACATCCATATTAATTCCTTAATTAACGTAAATTTAATCAATAAAAGGGCAGTAAACCCTTGATACAGATTTTCATTTTTTTATAACGCATATAATAAATTCACTCCCCCTTGTTCTCTAGTTCCTTACCAAGATTACTTTTGCTAGCTGCATGCAATTTATTTTCAATAAAAATAGCTAGCTGATGGATTGTTGGGTTATCAAAAATATCTCTAAAAAGTAAATTTATGTGGAAATATTCTTGAATGCGAAAGATTAATTTTAATACAGAGATTGAATCTGAGCCTAAGTAAAAAAATGAATCATCTATGCCCACTGTTTTTTGATTTAATAAATCACACCAGATTTTTACTAAAATCATCGTAATATAATTTGTCTTACTTGAGCCAGAATCATTTGCTTCCAGAAAGTCATTTTGTTTATGAGAGCCGTATAATATAGAGTTCATATAATCAACCAGTTAATATTTATCGCCTAAGATATTAATAAAATGTTTTTCTGCACTCTTTGTTGTGAAACAAGCGCGATGAGTTTGCTTCGCATCCTCAGCGGTCTGTAATAAAACATCAATCATTATTTTATTTATTGCCCGCTTGGTATTTTGAAAAGATATCTTGGGATATTGCGCTAATTTTTTAGCAGATAATATGGCTTTATCTAATAGATTTGCAGCGGGATGGATTTCATTTATTAGTTGGTAATTTAGTGCTTCCTCAGCATTGATTTTTTCGCATCCATAAATAATCTCTTTCATATTATTATAACTGGAAATCTGATGAAGAATGGCGGCTCCAATAGTACAACCAATCCCATGTTTTAATTCAGGCATAATTAATTGGGCAGTATCTGCCATAATGCGCCAGTCAAACATCATGCTAAATTGAAAGCTGATTCCAATTCCAAAACCATCAATGCAGGCGACAGTAGGTTTTTTAACATTAAGAATGGATAAATATAAATTCATAATTCGATCAATCCAGCGATCCACATCGTCACCACCGGATAATAATTTTACCTCATTAAAATCACCGCCAACACCAAAGGAGCGTTGTGGTCCTCCATATACAACCACGGCATTTATACTCTGATCTTTATCGGCTACTTCTAGTGCTTGTTTGACAGAATTTTCTAATGCCTCATTAAATGGATTATGCGAGTTAGGGTGGTTTAAGTAGATGACTCGCACTCCATCTATATCTTTAAAAATAGTAAAATTAGTCATTATTATCCTTATATCGTTAAAGAGGCATATTCTGCGGTATCGAATTCGGAAGGAGTTAATTCGCCTGTTAAGAATTTTTTATATAATTCATAAGTAAAGCGGGTTTTTTCTTGATAGTTTGCTGAATCGACACCGAGCATCCGCGCAAAAATTTTATTTTTTGCAGAGCCTTCATGGATGCCGATTTTTTTTCGCCAAGTAATAACTTCAGGCAATAAATTTTGATTATGAATATGTTCTCTGATAAACGTTTTAACTTCGCCTTTAGCGATTTTTAATGAGGGATCTAGGTTTAAGCAATAACTAATTAATTTGAGATTCCAAAAAGGATGTTTGATTTTAACGCCATAATGTAATGCTCCAAAAAAAGAAAACTCGCCAGTCCACCGGGTGCGATAAATTTGTTGCCATAGCATTTTATTTACAGTCGTTAATGAACAGTCTGGCTCTAATACGCCGCCAAAAATAAGATCAGCCCCATATCCAGTCAGCATCGCGCTGCTTTTATTTTTGTCTAACCGATACAGGTTGAATAAACCTGATTGAATTTCTGCAGATAGACCATCAAATATTTCATTGTAGTAAATTGATTCGCTAATCCCATTTAAAATATCCTTATTAGATAAAACAAATTCTTGATGTGTTGTATTTAAATGTTTTGCCACTGTACTTGCAAACTGAAATTCGTTATTTTCTTCACTGCCAATGGAATATGTATGAAGCGAATCAAGGTGACGAACAGTAAGAGCAGCCACGAGGCTTGAATCTATTCCTCCAGAAAGAGGTAAAGAAATTCTGGGCTCATCTTGGATACAGTTTTGAATAGAGTTTTCTAACAGAGCAAATACAATAGTACTGGCATCATCTTGACTTACATTTTGATCCGCTCCCAACCCCATGCAGCAATAATTTGATGCATTAATATAGGGGTGATTTTCACCATCAAAAATAATAGAAGTTTCTTGTCCTGGCTTAAATCGGATGGCATTTTTTATGGGCAGAAAATCATCACTTTTGTGAGTGAGGTTAATCAGCTTGTTTGTATCAAGGAAGTCAAAAAATACGGTGCTTGCTTTGGCTGCCATTTTTAGTTCTGAGGTGATCCAGCAGTTGCCATCGCAAAAAATGGCATGAGCAGGTAAGTATCCTAGAGCATCAGTCAGAATACTTAGTTTTTTGCCATTACATATAATAAAGGTAAAAGGACCGTCTATGAGAGAGATGGCATTTCTACCAAGAAAAGTGTAGAGCAAATATAAGATTTCAGGTATTTGACATGTTAGTGCCCGTGAAGAGTATTTTGCCAGTAAAACTCTTAATTCCCTGATATTGTAAATTTCTCCGATAAAGAAGTAGTCATTTACTCCATCAGAGTAATGGATTTGATTTTGTGGCGATATTGCTTGTCCCTTAAATAGAAAATGCCATTCCCAAGTTTTAATAATTATATGAGGACTAGATGTTTGCTCCGATATTTCATCAAGGCTACTGCTGTTTTTTTCCGGAACGGCAATAAAAGAATAATAGATGTTCATTAAGTACAACTCCTTAATTTATATTTTGAAATGACAAGGCTAATCTCCTGATACCTTCATCAATTTCATATTCATCTGGATGAGAAAAATTGAGACGCATGCCATTGTACGAGGTTACTTTTTTTGTTGCGGCAAAGAATTCGCTGGGTATAAAAACTACCTGTTGCTTCTTTGCTTCTTGCAACAAGATACTGGTATTTATTTTTTCAGGAATATTTATCCACATAAATATCCCACTACTTGGTACATTAAAGTATATTTCCGATGAGAAATGACGGGTTAATGCTTCGATTAATAGATGTTTCTTTTTTGAATAATGTTGATTTAATAGGGTCACATGCTGGATGAAAATGTCTTTTTTCAATAATTTATTGATAATATGTTGTGTAAAGGTAGTCGTATTAATATCACTACATTCTTTCAATGAGGAAAGTGCTGGAATCATACACTCTGGAGCAACAATCCAACCTACACGCAATGATGGTGCGAAAATTTTCGAAAAGGAACCTAAATAGAAAACCCAATCACCACCATATTTTTTTAATGGGGGCAATGAGTCCTGATAATTTATAAAGCCATAGGGATCATCTTCAATAATAGACATTCCATAGTGATAACAAAGCTCTGCTAGATGAATGCGTTTTTCATAACTAAGACTCGCGGCATGAGGATTCCCTCCATCGGTAACCAGATATAAAAAGGCGGGACGCTTTCCTTTTTTTAATAGTGTTTCCACAGCGGCAACATCTATACCTGTCTTTAAGTCTGTTTTTACCGTAAGAATTTCAGGAGAGAATGTCTTAATTGCTTGGAGCATACCTGGATAAGCAAGCTCTTCAGTAATAATCGTGCTATTTTTATCCAATAATAATCTTGTTATTAAGCTAATTCCTTGTTGGGCACCTGCAGTAAGGAGTATTTGATTTTCATTGCACGAGACACCTCTCATCAACATGATTTTGACAATGTGCGATTTTAACTCCTCTAATGGTGGTTTGTACTGAAAAATCGCAGCGCCGGAAGCAGTCGCCTCTTGAATAGCATTTTGGAAATGTGCTAGAGGAAACAATTCTAACGCGGGCAAACCGAGAGCAAATGAAATTAACCTTGAGTCGGATGTATTAGAAAGCATTTGTTCCATTGCTGATGCTGAATTATTTTTTACCCAGTCAGGTAATAAAAAGTCATTAAATTGAGGCTGTTGCACGATTCATTTGCTCCTGCTCAATTGCTTGAAAAAGTGTCTTTATATTGTCACTACCGAAACCATCATATTGAACTCTTTGAATTATTTCAAAAAATAAAGTTGGCAGTTGATTTATTGGTTTGGAGAATATTTGATAAAGAAATCCTTGTTCATATTCATCAAGCAAAATGGAGTACGCTTGGAATTTTTTAAGGGTGTTTTCATCAATTGAAAGTTGCTTCTTTTTTATCTCGTAATAATGTGCAGGAATCGAGAGCATTTTAAGACCTGACTCTCTGAGGGATTTTACGCTTGAAATAATATCCTCAGTTGAAAAGGCAATATGCTGCACGCCTGGTCCATTAAAATTATTAAGAAACTCGGTTACTTGAGATTGTTTTATCCCATTAATTGGTTCGACAAAAACTATTTTTACCTGACCATTAGTCGATTGGATGACTTTGGAGTTCATTCCACTATTCGCAGTAACTACGTATTCTTCATGTACTTGAGAAAATGCATAAGTGTTTATGTAGTTATTAACCCAAACTGACAAATCACCTTGATTAATACAGACAGCTATATGATCAATTTCATGAAATAAGGTTGTTTGTACCTTGGGTGTTTTTATATATTCAAAAAAGGGGAGCGTATGGCTTGTTTTAGATGAGCGCTGAATAAAAGTATGGGTTATCTCACCAAAAGCACTTACCGTTGCTTTATATATTATTTCATTATTTATTGTATAAATAGTGGGCTTTTGAATAGGTTGATGGCCGTTTTGGAGTGCTAATTCAAATTGCGCTTCTACATTATTGGTTAAGAAAGCAATATCTTTAACCCCATCACCATGTAAATGAATAAAGCGCCCAACATCACTTGGTTTCTTTTGGGGGCATGTGAGTACCAGATAAATTTCTCCCTGCCTAATGAGCACAGACAAGCGATCCTGTAGTGTAGAACAAGCAATTACATAAAATTGAAATTGTTTTACATAAAAATTAAGGGAGGCTGATAAATCAGAGACATAAATTTCAAGATAATCTATTTTTTCCATTTTACTACTAGGTCCATTTTTATTTTTTAAATTGAATAATCTTCTTCCCATGATTTTTTATGTCATCTATTGTTTGACAACCACAAAAAATCATAACTTCTGTTAACTCTTTTAAAAAAATACTGAATAGATTTTTCACTCCGTCAGTACCATTCACAGCTAATGCCCAGAGCACACTTCGTCCTAACATCACGCAATCAGCACCGAGAGCAATCGCTTTAAAAACATCCGTCCCACGTCTAAATCCCCCATCAATTAATATAGGGATCCGTGTGTCGACATGTTTGGCAAGAGTAGGTAATACCTCTATAGTTGCAGGCATAGAATCCAGTTGTCTTCCGCCATGATTGGAAATAATTATTGCTGCGATACCCAGCTCTAAAGCTATTAGTGCATCTTGTTCATGCATTATTCCTTTAAGAATGAGGGGTAAAGACGTGTGTGCTCGAATCCATTCAATATCATTCCAGGTAATACAGGGCTCAAATAGTGAGTCAGTATAGTTTTTTATATTAGAATTCTTATTTTCAGAAGAGGCATGAGTAAACTCTATACCATTAAAATTTTCTAATAAAAGTTCGTGTTGTAATTTTAGCTGGTTTCGTTTATCTCGTTCACGCGTTCCCATAATAGGAACATCAACAGTTAAAACTAATGCCTTAAAACCAGCCTGTTCAGCCCTGTTTATCAATTGTTGCGTTACACTTCGATCCTTATAGAGATACAGCTGAAACCATAAGAGGCAATTTGCACTTTTTGCAACTTCCTCTAAAGAAACAGAGCTCATGGTACTTAATATCATACCTAGACCTGCTTCATTAACGGCATTAATTGTTGCTATTTCTCCTAAATGGTGCACAGAACGATGAAAGGCTGTTGGAGCAACTAATAAAGGCTGAGATAACTCCTGATTTAATAAATTGATATTAGTTTGAATAGTTCCTTTATTTTGGAAAATTCTGGGAGTTAATTGTAAGCATTTAAACTCCTCAGAATTTCTTCTGAGCGTGTATTCATCACCAGCCCCGCCGGCAATGAAATCATAAATAGGCTGATCTAATTTAAGCTTTGCAGCTATTTCAAAATCATTAGTATTAATTAATTCCATATAAGTCCATTAACAACACAAACAAAATGCTAAATATCCTAAATATTTTCTACAATAGAAAATTATGGTCATAACAGTATCACTAAATAATAAATACTGCTATTATGATTTTAATTAAATCGTAAATTACAATATAAAATCATAAGGTATTGTTTTCTCAATGTGGCATTCTTTTGCACGCAAGAGTTAAGTGAGAATGGTTCAATTAGAGAGATTTTTCGTTATGCAAAAGCAAGCCAAGCTGCAATCAGCAATTGAAGTGTTGTTTGAATAGAGGAACACTTAATTGAACGTGTAAGTCAGATTACCCTAATTTGACCTTTTAGCATATCGAATTAGGGAAGGCCGTTGTTCTTTGGATTAGCTATAAATTTTAGCCGCTGAATTTATTTTACAATCAAAAGAAGTTTTGTTTGCCAACGGCGTGTAACTTGTGGCGTCTAAAATTTGAGCTGTTACATTAACACTGTCATCAGAGGTTACTGTATATCTAACAAATTCAAACACAGGTTTTGAAGGAAATTCTGGATTATTTAAGGTAAAGTGTGTGAGTGAGGATGCAATTTGCCCTTTACTATTAACAATAATTTCATTAGGACTAAATATGCCTATATTATATTTGTTTTTAGTGGTTGATTTAGAGGATGTAATGCATTGCGAATAATCTATGGTAATGCGTATTGATTTTCCAGCAATCACCGCAGATTTAATTTCGTCAAAACGTTGCAATTCATCAGCAAATCCATGATTTGCTATGAATAAAAAGGGTAATAAAAATATTTTTTTCATAAATGATCCCGTGTCCTTTAGTTGAAAGTAAGATATTAGATAAATTACGAATGCATTTGTTGCTTGAGAGCGATTAATTTCTATCCGTAATTGGCTGAGTATAACAAGTCTGAGATAAAAGACGAATGTAGAGTTAATGGAGTCTGACCCCATTGATGTGCATTGACCGAGAAATGATATTGACTTATACCTATACAATACTGTTGCTTATTTGTTCAAATGTATTTATGACTTTTGCCTGGTATGCTCATTTAAAAAATCTTAACCATAAGGCATTATGGATTGTCATATTATTTAGTTGGGGCATTGCCTTTTTCGAGTATCTATTCCAGGTTCCTGCAAATCGTATAGGATTTAATAGTGGTGAAATTAGCCTGGCTCAACTTAAAATAATGCAGGAAATAATAACACTTTCTGTATTTGTGCCTTTTGCAGTTTTTTACATGCATCAAGGCTTATCGTGGAATTATTTTTGGGCGGGTCTTTGTATGATGGGGGCAGTCTATTTTATTTTTCGTTAAAATGTGGCCGTGATTAAACAACTCATTGGTATGAGTCGTTTCAGCAAGGAACTGCAGACATTAAAGAGACCGCTGATGCATTAAAAGAAACAGCAGGTACCCTGCAAAAAACTTCGGAGGAAATTGCGGCCACTGAAGAAGAATTAAAAAAAAGAGGCGCAGAGTATGTAACTCTTAATGCACAATTCAAGACAACGCTTGACACACTCACTGAAAAAGAGGGTGCTTTTAAGAAAATACACGAACAGCTTGCCTCGTTAAAAGTATCTTTTGAGACGCAAAGCCAAACGATTAAAACGCTCCAAAATCAAATAGATACGCTGAATAATAGAAATCAAGTACTCGAAAAGGAAAACGATGTGTTATTGAAAAAAAATACACGATTAGATGACGCGCTTAAAAAAAGGGATGAAAAATTCCGTTTTTTTTATCAAAATCATCAAAAAAATTCTTCATTAGACTCATTAGACGATTCGCCATCAATTATGCGAGATTTTTAATAATTAATGTACTTTTATATAAGGACAGCTCATGGCTCAAACAAAATCAAAGCCTACTGTTCAGGAAACTTCTTGGTTTTTTATGCGTTTTTTTTATTGGCTTATAAACACAGCTCAAGCCATTTATGCGTGGGTATTTCCGGATGATATAAATTTTCCAGACAATGAATCAGGAAATTTAATGCGTCGTATGCTTGCAGAACAAAGTCTTTTTGACACAATTAGTTCCTCGTGGGTTAAATTATCTTTTGGGTATAAGTTGTTAGCAATTACTCTGATGGCTTTAACGGGGGGATTAATCGGTATTGCGTTAAGTGCGCCGGTGATTTGTGCGCTCAGCGTACTTTTTATTAGTGTGAGTGCTCATTTATTATTTGTTGCTCACGAACATCATCGTCGCAACGTAGCAAAAATTATGGCGGAAGAAGCTACAGTGCTTAATAAAGACTTAGAAGCACAAAAAGAATTTTTTGATGAAGCCATTAAAATGGGGCATAAAGTCACCGAAGAATTAAAAGCTCAGGTCAATCAATTGGATGAAAACACGGAAGTATTTAATAAGGAAATAGAAGTAGTGCATGAAGCCAACCAGAAACTCCTTGTTGTTGTGGAGACGGTGGTTGAGGCATCAGAACAATTAATTGAAGCAAATGATCATGTAGTTAAAACCTTAGATGATACAGCGACTCAAGTAGATAAAATAAGCAAGACATTAGACCAGGTGACAGAACATCTGGATGGGGTCGTCGCATTGGGTGAGGCCTTGAATGAAACTAAAGCGAGTCAATCTGAGTTTTCTGAAGCCGTTGGGCGCTTTGGTCTTTTTGTGAACTCTTTGACCGAGAAAAAAGATAAAGTAGCCGTCACAGAAACGTTGGATGATTGGGAGGCTCAGATGGATGCCAGAGATAAAGAATTTGAAGACAATTTTAGAGAATTTGAAAAAAGGCTAGGGCGTCTAACTCCTGGGATGTAAATCTGGCTCTGTTGAAAAAATAAACCCACTTGTTAGGTAACAGGAAGCAGCAATGTACTCCTGCTACCTAAATTTTGATTTACTTTTGGTGTTTACCCGACAAAATGTCTATTCATTTGCTCCGTTAAAAATAAGACATATCTTACACAACAATTAGTCACCTACTTCTGCATTCTTTTTACTGGTTTATTTATAATTAGGATGTTTGGCGCAGCTTCAATTGACAGGATGTTGACCTTGAGACCGTGATGATTTCAAGTTGTATTGCAGCTGTGCACAAGCACGAAAAGCGTGAAAATTTTATAGACAAATTTTTCTGTTAAGCACCGAATTATTGTAAGTATTTAGATTGCAACTTTATATCAGCGTTTTATATATAAATGGTTTAGGGAAGCAAATTACCATTTTAGCCGTGGTATATTACAGGATTGAGTTTTCTTCAGATAACAACTTCAACACGTTATTAAGCGCGTCAAATCTTTTATTGGATACAGCTTTTAGTTGCCCAGTGGCAATACACAGTTGGTCGTAGTTGTTTTGTTTTATCGATTGCTCCAGTAAAGCAATAAGTTGCAGCTGTTCTTGTTGCCAATTAGTCGCCCAGTCTAGAGCGGTTAATTGTTTAACTTTTAATGATTTTGCTCGTCTCAGACGTTGAGAAATTGATCTATGATTTGTCATCAAAAGCCTCATCAAGTGCTTTATTCATGGCGGCTGCGTGATCTTTAAGGTCAACGCCTACGGCTGAATCTATAACTTCATATACTGCATCAGTACCGTGTGTTTCAATTAATTCTTGTATTCTATAATCAAGATTTTGGTTATCGTGAATAACTTGTATGAAAGTCATTAAATCTTTTGAATATTATTTAGAAAATTTAATAGAGCAGTTTACTTATGAGGATTTTGATCCTGAAAATCAAGAAAAACTATAAGGCAGATTAAAAGATGTGTTTTTCAAAACCACACCGTTTTGGAATAAAGTAGAAAATGAAGGAGAATTGTCCTCTTTGGGGAGTAGTTTCTCTCTGATTTGAACAGTGCTGATACTCAGTGTGCTGCAGATTTTTGCAATGGGATAATGATTCAAAAGCCCCCTGACTTGCTCCCATAGATAATCAGGGATTTTACCTTGCCTTAATCGGGTGGTTCGCCAGTGAGTGAATGCCTCTTTCACCGACGAGAGGGGATCAATGTCTTTACTCATGGGGTTGTAGCCTCTCGAAATTAATGAGGCTATAGGCTAACCAATCATGCTGTCATTAGTCACGCACGTTTGCCGAAAGTCCAGATTGGTATTAGAACACCAGCAAAATCAATGGGCTCAGACTCCATTGATTTTCTTAAATTAACCTAATATGGCATCATATTTATAATTCTCTTTCGAAGTATCTGGAAATATATGAAAACTGTTTGTGTTTATTTGGGTGCTCAATTTGGTAATGATAATGAATATAGTGATGCAGCAATTTTATTAGGTAAAAAAATAGCTGCTGATGGTTTTACTCTAGTTTATGGTGGTTCAAGTTTAGGGATGATGGGGCTTCTTGCCAATACTGTAAAAGAATATGGTGGAAGGGTAGAGGGGATAATTACTCATCATCTTATTGAACAAGAAAAACCGTTAAAAATATTAGATGAATTACATATTGTAGATTCCATGCAGCAACGTAAGGCCATGATGCAAGAAATATCTGATATGTTTGTTGTGATGCCAGGCGGACTTGGAACATTAGAAGAGGCAATTGAGACATGGAACGCTATAAAAATTGGCGAATTATCAAACCCCCTAGGTTTTTTAAATATTAAAGGATATTTTGATGGGCTATTTTCATTTGTAAACTCATGTGAGAAAGCTGGATTTTTATCCAATAAGGTAAGTAACATTCCTATTTCAAGATCTAATATTCAATTGCTTTGGAATGAAATGCTTGATAAATACAATGCAGTTAATTCTGTTCTTGTTAGCGAAATTTAAGATAATTAGTCCTGTTAACCTAAATAATTTCTGGTGATATTCATACGAGAGTGACCAAGCTTACCGCTGATAATTTCTCGATCTTGTCGATCGATTTTTTTTTTACGATTTAATTATTGATTCGTTTTCCACCAGTTATTGGACAGAGCAATCCAACCTTTAAAAGGACTAAGCTCTTTAGTTAGTTCCCTACTTAGTAATCAATGGGGGCAGACTCAATTGATTCGGACGAGCGGATATCACGGATAAGGGCAAAAGTAATTACCGCTATCAGCGTTTTTAAGGCATTCATAATCCATAGTAAAGCCTTTAATGATGGCGTTGGGTTGCCCATATACGAAATGGTGTATTACGGATATTATTCACTCGATAAGCAATAATGGCATCTACATATTCAATAACTCGTTGCCTCAATGAAGCATGTTAGGAAGTTCCTGAAAAAATGCAGTATTTAATATTTTCTTAATGTGCTTTGTGTATAATTCATACAACTTAAATGTAAATAGGATCAAACAAATGGCTAAAATTTATAATGCCCCAAAGCCTGGATATAGTGGTTGGGAATGGTTTAAATTTAGTGCAGTTCGGATTTTTTTTCCTCCTGTTTTATTGTGGGATTTAATAAAATTCGGAGCGAATAAATTGCTTGGTGAATGGGTTGGTGGTTTGGTTCTACCTGCACAAAAAAATAATTTTAATTATTTCGCAGTTACTGATGATGCGGTGAGTAATTATAATGGAGACGAGCTAACTTGTGAAAAACATAAGGTAATTACTCATGATAAAGTGCATTTAGATACGTTCGAAGTAAAGCATAAGTCACAAACAATGATTGAGCCTAAATATCAAAAGTATATTATTAATTTGGTAGGGAATGGTATGTGTTATGAACAGATCATTGCTGATATGAGGGAAGATGCAATGGCTCTCCAGGCAAATGTCGTTGGTTTTAACTTTCGTGGTGTTGGGCAAAGCACGAGCAAAGCTAAATCAAAAAATGATTTAGTTGCCGATGGTATCGCCCAGGTACAACGATTATTAGCTCAAGGTGTTTCACCACAAAACATTACATTGAAAGGCCATTCTCTTGGTGCAGGCGTAGCTTCTTTGGTTGCACAGCATTTTCATCAACTAGGGCAACCTATTAATTTATTTAATAGCCGTTCTTTCTCTACTATTACTAACTTCTTAGTAGGACATATACGTCTAGAGCGTGATAAAGGTGGTCTGGCAATAGGTCATAAAGACAGCATAGGTGGGATGATACTTGGTTGGTTAGCGAAACCTTTTGTTAAATTCGGTGTTGCTTTAGCTAAGTGGGAAATTAATGCGGGTAGTGCTTTCAAGAATATTCCTACAGCATATAAAGATTACATCGTAGTGAGATCAAGAAAAGATAGAAGAGGTGAGCGTATCGATGATGGTGTGATTCCACATTATGCATCTATCCATAAAGAACTTACTTCAGAACGCCGCGCGCAAAAGGCGAAGATTGATGAAGAAATTGAAAATCTAGATGATATCATTCAGAAAGCTGATCCTCTTACGAAACCAGAACTAGCTAAAGCAAGAGCGTCTCTAGTTCAAGCTAGGGCAAAAATCAAAAGTGATCGGAAAATGGAGACTGATTTGCAAGATGTTAATGGCCATAATGAGGACTGGTTTTTATTGCATAATCGATCAGGTAAGAGCGCACAGGCTTTCTTTAGAGATTTTGTTCAAAGAACAGAAGAGGATCATGCTGTAAAAAGTACACCAGAAATAAATTAGATTAGACGCTTTTCATTTAATTATCCCCGTTGCATAGGCGGGGATTTATTTCAGAAGAAATTTTAATATGACGTAGAGTTTCTCCTATTTTATTTTTTTAATGTCTTGATGGCTGTTGTCGAGTATCCCTGTTTGAAAATCCAAATTTTAAGAATAGGGTGCTAGTAATTGAAACGTTAAAATCCCCCCCGCCCCGGCCAATAAAATTTTACCTAAATATGCATTATTTTCAATCAGATTTAGAGCTTATGCAAACAGTTTAGTGTACAGAATTATTTCTAATTAAAAATCAAAGACATTGCTGCAGTAAACACAAAAATCGGCATAAAAAAAAGATATTTATTGATCTCTTAGGGCAAAAAGAGATAGGATGAGATGTTTTTTATACTTAAAGATCAATTGCTGTACCTAAGATATTGATAATATTGGATATTTTTTAACAAGCACAAAATGGAGGCGTTAGGGCAGTACCCATTCAAAGGTTGTAACTATGTTTGATGTAAATAATAATAATAATTTAAAAAAAGTAGCCGATATTTTAAGTGTCGACTTGTCCATCCCTCAATATAAAGTTAATGTCTGCCAGACAGACCGTACTAAAAAAAGTCAATATGATATTTATCCAATAAAGCATGTCAACACGCTGTGTATGGAGAGACAGGATAAGACAGTACGTTATTTTGTAGATTCCAATATGCAGCTTTGGGTAGCTCCAGAGGGTGTACCGTCTGAGAAAATTCCTGCGCATTTTCAGATGAGTGGTGTGAGTAAGTCACAAGCGACTTGCGTTGCGGCAGGGAATTTAATATTTTCTGAGGATTTCCAACGACTCGTAAAGGTTAGCAATAAAAGCGGTGATTTTCAGCCAAACTTTCAGTGTCTGCAATGGATTCTGGCGATACTAATTACGAATGAGTCCAATCTTCCTTTTGCTCTTTCAGATACATTAATCCTCGAAAAAGCTGTTTTCGAACGAGGTGGTGGAAAAAAATACTCAATTAGTACCGTTGATTTACGTCAATGGGTTAATGATGCCTTTAATCAGCAAATGGAACTAATTAACTTATTTAAAAATCAACCACGTGATATACGAATAGCTGACTATAGAGTTTCACAGAGTGATTTCTCCAGCTTGACTAGAAAGAGCGAGGGAAATCAGCGAACTAGAAATTTCTTATCGCAAAGACTCGATTTTGGTCATGATGATCCGGCTGCTGATAACTGTTTTCTATCTCATCAAGCTTCTGCGGTTGATATTTTTTTTCCCACTACTAAGACTGCTAATCAAGAACAGCCAAAAAAATATCCATCGGCAAGGCAACTCAACTTTTCACATATTGATGATGATACAAGCTTAAGTATGCTATTCTTTTCCCCTGGCGATGCGAAAAAACGAACGAATTTGGGTGAGAGTTCAATCGTGGATAACCATTTTCAGATTAAAGAGCAATCAGCGAAGAATATCTTTGACAATGACACGAACAACACAAGCAACCAGGAGCAGTCAAAGAAGAACCCGGCGGTAAAACGACTTCACAGTTTACGTTCTGATAGCGATGCAAGCTCAAGTACGCTATTCTTTCCCCAAGGCGATGCAACAAAACGTAGGAAGTCTGGTGAGCGTTTAATCGCTGATGACAGTTTGTTTTTATTTCAGGCTAAAAATTTGTCAACGAATAGTATTTTTGACAATAATAATACGAACGATAGTGTTACAGAAAGCGAATTTGGCGCATTCACAAAGTAATTTTTGACTAATTACATTTCCCCCCTTGCGTGGTATCGGAAGGGGGGCTTAAATTATATACTTAAGGTTTTTGCAGCCAATTCATCATCCCTGAAAATAATAAAGTCCATTTGTTTAAGCACTTGATTCTTATTCTTATAAATAAGAAAAGGGTATTCTCCATGAAATCTCTTGGGATTCTCAGGTAACTCTACCTCACCTTGTGCCAAAATTTTCGCATTAGAAGCTTGAATATTTATTACCCTTAGCTTCAAATACATTTGATAAAGAATTTTCTTGAGGTGATGTATTACTGGAAGAATCACCTGTCTTATGATTTATCCTTATTCCTGCACCAGTAGGGGCAGACTCGAAGGGCACTTAAGTTCTGATAATTTCATTTGTTAATTGAACAACTACTTGTTCCATTGCACATTTTACACTTTGAGAAAGATTTGATCCAAATTCAATAGTATCAATTTCTATTCCATACAATATTATGTTAGCTGGTAAGGCATTAAGTGCGCTGCCTAACTGAAGTGCTTGTGAAACGCCTATATCGTGAGTTGAAAATCTATTTTCTGATGCAAAAATTTCATTATTTTTAAACCGATGAATTTTTCCTGTTTCACTATTTGATTTTACCGCATCAATTATAAAAACCGTATTGGCTTCACTCATCAATTCGATTAAACGAATCCCAGGACGATCATGACTTTCTATGATCACATGTTGAGGTATATTGGCATATATTGAGAGGTGTTTTTTTAAAGCTTCAGCTACCTTCCATCCGACTTGATCATCTCCAAAGGGCGAGCCAATGCCTAAAACTTTTATAAGATTCACCCTCGACTCACTTTTAAATTTAAAAAATGAGTTGAACAAGAAATACAGGGATCATAATTGCGAATAATCATTTCGCTGTAAGAACGCAAAGCTCCTTCATCTTTATCTAAACCAAACTGCTCTAAAGATATACGCAAATCTTCTTCAATCCGAGCTTGATTTTGGCTGGTAGGTGGAACGATGCGAGCTGATGTAACTAGCCCCTGATCATCCAATTGATATTGCTGCCATAATATGCCTCTGGGAGCTTCCGTGCAACCAAAGCCAATCCCTGCCTGTGGCTCTACTTGTGGATGAGCGTCTTTGGGAATTTTATAGTGTTCTAAAATGTGAATGGATTCTAAAACACAGTAATAAATTTCAACTGCCCGAGCGATGATGCTGTGATACATATTTCTGGATGGAAAATTAATTTTTAAATTTTGTAAAAGAAGATGTATTTGTATGGGCAGATGACCAAAACAATTATTGACGCGAGCAAGTGGCCCTACTAAATAAGGCTTATTCTGTAACAAACAGTGCAAAGCATTAGAATAAGGAACTTGACTCTCTTTAAAATAGGTATCGAATTCCTCAATACTAATATTTAATCCATGATCAGATACCAGCCTGCCTTCGTTGATGGGATATTCTGTAGGATGATAAAGTGAAACACACGTAAAATCATGGCAATTATCAGGCAATGAAAGTCCTGCAATCCAACGAATTAATGCGTCACAATCGTCAAGACTGGCTTTTGCTTTAGCTAACATTATATTTATTTCAGAACAATTAGGCGCTTTATAAAAGCCACCGACACAAGCCCCGATGGGATGAACAGAACGGCCACCAAGTAATTTAATTAAGTCATTACCCAAAGCTTGCAAACGCATGCCACGACGTACCTCATCTGGATAAACTTTTGCCATTTCAGGTACGGATTTAAATCCCAAAAAATCGGGTAGGGCTAAAAAATGAATATGCATGCTATGGCTTTCCAACCATTCACCGCAGTAAAATAAACGGCGCATGGTTCGTACCCAAGGGGTCGGTTGAATACCAAAGCATTGTTCGAT
This sequence comes from uncultured Gammaproteobacteria bacterium, assembly GCA_963844185.1. GTDB lineage: Bacteria > Pseudomonadota > Gammaproteobacteria > Legionellales > Legionellaceae > Legionella. Next base: position 103,749 of record CAWJMX010000002.1, on the reverse strand, counting down.
TGCCTGGGTAGCACTCATTTGATAGGCAACGGGGCAAATGCCACAGATGCGTGCCACAAAATCTAAAACATCGGTGTAACTTCGTCCTTCCAAAAATTTTTCAAACAATCTTGGCGGTTCATAAATTTTTAATTTTAATGTTTTAATTTTGCAATTACGAATATGAAGCTCAAGAGCTCCTTCACCTTCTACTCGTGCCAAAATGGGAACATTAATTGCGATATTTTTACTCATTGCTGATTTTAATTCCCTTAAAAAAGTTTCCTGCTTTATTAAATGCAGGTGCTTGATTGTTAATATGCAGAAACTTTTGCGCAATGGCTTCTTTTGTTAATCCAAGTTGCTCAAACCAATGTCCCAGAGACTGCGTATTCGGATTTTCTTTGGGGCCATAGCAAGCATAGCATCCTCGTCCCACTGAAGGACAAAGTGAGCCACAACCAGTTTGGGTTACAGGTCCCATGCAGGTTTTATTTTGGGTAACTAATACACAAACATTACCTTTGCGCTTGCATTCCATACATTCAGCGTCTCGCTTGATGCGTGGTGTTGCGTTCGATAATAAAAAACGAATTGCTTCTAGTACTTGATCCCCATTAACCGGACACCCCCATAGTTCCCAATCGACTTTTACATGGTGCGAAATCGCCATTGAGGTACTTAAGCTCTTAATATATTCTGGTGATGCATAAACACTAGCCATCCAGTCTTTAGAGTCAGTGACATTACGCAAAGCTTGAATACCACCGGCGGTAGCACAAGAACCTATGGTAATAATGTACTTGCTGTTTTCGCGAATTTTTTTGATGCGCAATTCTTCATCTGGGGTTGAAATACTGCCTTCAACGAAGGCTATATCTACCTTCGCTTCAATATCTACCATTCCTGCTTCTGAAAAATGAACCATATCTACCAGCTCAGATAAGGTAAGCAATGCTTCGCCTGCATTTAAAAATGCCAATTGGCATCCATCACATGAGGTAAATTTATGCACAGCCAAACGTGGCTTCATGATCATTAAAATCCTGGTTCATGGAATAATTCTTTGATATTTGAGTATGCAAAGATAGGGCCATCTTTACATATAAAAAAACCACCATACTGACAATGACCGCATTGTCCAATACCGCATTCCATGTTCCGCTCCATGCTTAGATAGATGTGATGTTCAGGGACTCCTTTTTTGCTGAGCACCTGAACTGCCGTACGCATCATCATTTCCGGACCACACATCATCGCAATCGTATTTTCTGGATTCAGTTTGATTTTAGCAATCATGTCTGTCACATACCCAACACTCCATGGCCATTTGGGGCCTGCTTGATCTGCGGCAATATGAATTTCAGTACGCGGTGATTTTTGCCATAATGCATACTGTTTTTTAAAAATAAAGTCATCGCTGTGTTTTACGCCTTGCAAGATACTTAAATTACCGTACTGTTCTCTTCTTGCTAAAATATAATCAATAATTGATACAGAGGGGGCGCAACCCAGTCCGCCAGTGACTACAACAACATCTTTGCCCCTTACTTTTTCGAGCGGCCAGCCCCGTCCATAAGGGCCGCGAACGCCAATTCTATCTCCCACTTGCAATTTTTGTAATGCTCTGGTGACTCGTCCTATAGCTCTGATGGTATGGGTAAGAATCTGCTTGTTTTCCGGATCAGACACAATGGAAATCGCTACTTCACCAACGCCATAAAGATAGAGCATATTAAATTGGCCTGGATAAAAAATAAATTGTTCGTGATGCTTAGTATCAAAAAAACGCAGATGTAGCGTGAAAATAGTAGAGGACTCTTGGGTTCGTTCTACAATCTCCGCTTCTAGAGGCAAATAGGGATCAACATTCGGCCTAATCACTTTTTACTATCCTTATATTGGCTTCACCTGAAATCGCCGCTAACTCTTCAGTAATGTCAATGCCAACAGGACACCAAGTGGTGCAACGCCCACATCCCACACATCCACTTGTATCAAATTGATCAAACCAGCTGCCTACCTTGTGGGTCAACCACTGTCTATATTGTTTACGCGTATCATCACGAACAATAGATCCATTTAAAGCACTGTGTCCTGATGTAAAACAAGAATCCCATTCGCGCTGATGCTCACTACTCGTACCATCTAAACTGGGTTTTTCTACTTCACTATGACAAAAACAAGTAGGGCATACCGAGGTGCAATTGCCACAAGATAAACATCGTTCAGCCACTTCTTCCCAACGCGAATGATTTAAATTAGAAAACAATAAATCGCGCAAAGCACGCTTATTGTCTAAAGGTATTCTTTTGGTCTGCATTGCTCCGGCCTGAGCGACATATTTTATTGCATCGTCAGATTGAGTAGTTTTAGTCTTAGCTAATTTTAAATTAGTGATAATTGCCTGACCTCGCTCACTGCCTATTTTGACCACAAACCCATCTTCAACCTCGGTCATAAGGATATCAAAAGGATTTCTAACTTCAGGGCCTGTTCCTGCAGAAACGCAAAAACAATTTTCAGAGGAATAAGTACAATTTACCGCAACGATAAATAATTGTTCACGACGACTTTTATAACGTGGGTCAGGGTAGTCGCCCTCAACAAAAACCTTATCTTGGATACTCATCGCCGCTAAATCACAAGAACGTGCTCCAATAATTGCGACGGGTATTTCACGAGGCTGATGTGGTTGAAATATTAATTTCCCATCGTTGTTGCGAACCACTTTCCATACAGTTTCTACCGGTTTAAATAAAATGGGTTTTATTGCTTGAGGACCATTTGCAAAAGCAAATGCTTTTCGTTCAGGAATATCCTCTAGGCGATAGCCACCTGGCGTTTGGTGGTCACGGATGCCCCAGGGTAATTGCTCGGCATGATTAAGCACATCATAAACTATTGCTCCATCACGCACTTGCGGGCCGACACAAGAAAACCCTGCATGTCGCAACACATCAAGCAGCGCTTGTAATTGTACATGAGGTAAAAAGTAGCTTATTTTATTATCCGTCATCATGCTTCCTTTTAACAAATTCTTGGCAATTGTTCTCCTGCCAACCAGTCAATGATTCTCATTCCGCCTAATTTTGTTTTCAGTTGAACAAAGTGACGAGGATCTTCTACTACTTCACCAATAATTTCTGCATGCAAGCCTAGAGGATGTGCATGCATAGCCGCTAACAATTTATTCGTGTCATTTGGCGAGCAAATCGCAATTAATTTTCCTTCATTAGCAACATATAAAGCATCAAGTCCTAACAATTCACACGCACTGGCAACTTCAGTACGAATTGGAATTTTATTTTCATCAATTATCAAGCCAACGTTTGATTGCCGTGCTAATTCATTTAATGTCGTTGCAAGACCTCCGCGAGTGGGATCGCGCAAACAGTGGATATCCGCTCCTGACGCTATCATGCAAGATACCAAATCATGCAGTGAAGCGGTATCGGAGCGGATGCTTGTTTGAAATTGCAAATTATTGCGATGAGCCATAATCGCAACACCATGATCACCGATGTATCCACTCATAATCACCCGATCACCTGGTTTTGCTCTGTGACCTGAAATATGAATTCCTTCGGGCACTATCCCAATACCTGTGGTTGTAATGAATACACCGTCACCTTTTCCACGCTCAACTACTTTGGTATCACCGGTGATAATTGCCACCTTGGCTTGCTTTGCGGCATGAGCCATTGATTGCACAATTTTTTGCAAATCCGCAAGTGGGAATCCTTCTTCTAAAATAAAGCTGGCCGACAAGTACAATGGTTTTGCCCCAGACATGGCGATATCATTAATAGTTCCATGTACAGATAAAGAACCAATATCACCACCTGGAAAAAACAAAGGTGAAACAACATGGGCATCGGTAGCCATGACCATTTGACCGGATAATACTGAAAAACAGGCTTGATCGTTTTTTTGCGCTAACCATTCATTATCAAATTCTGCCAAAAATAGTTGATCAATTAATTGCGCCATCATCCGCCCACCGCTACCATGGGTTAAATTAATGACGCCCTCTTTAAAGTTCAGTTTCGGCCCTTTGGATTTTTTATTTATTATGGTTTGTGTCATCATGAATTTACCCGTCCGTAAGCATACACTGCAGCACATGCGCCTTCAGATGAAACCATACACGATCCTAAAGGATTTTCTGGAACACATACTTTAGAAAATAATTTACATTCCATTGGCTTTTTTACACCGCGAAGTACTGCCCCACAAAGACATTTTTTGTGTTCTTCTGCTACAAAGTCAGGTAATTCAAAACGTTGTTCTGCATCAAACGCAGAATACGCTGCCTTTATTTTTAATGCGCTGTTAGGAATAGAACCTAAGCCACGCCATTCAAACTGGTCTCGTAACTCCAAAACTTCGGTCATAATTTGTTGCGACATCACATTTCCTAAACGATTGACGGCGCGTGTATATTGAATTTCCACTGCACATCGACCTTCATTGATTTGTTGAATTAACAGCAAAATGGAATGCAATACATCCAAAGGTTCAAAGCCTGAAATCACAATAGGTTTTTGATATTTAGTACACAGGGTTTCATAGGGTTGGCTCCCAATCACAATACTGACATGTGCAGGCCCGACAAATCCATCTAACTTGACTTCATTCGATTGCAGTAAGCTGTCCATAGCAACAGGAGTTAAAACATGATTACAGAACACACTAAAATTATTGAGTTTTAATTTTTTAGCTTGTTTGATTACAAACGCTGTTGGTGGCGTAGTTGTTTCAAAACCAATTGCAAAAAAAACCACTTCTTTTTGTGGGTTTTCTTGAGCAATTTTTAAAGCATCATCCGCCGAATAAATCATCCGAACATCAGCACCCGATGCTTTCGCGTGCAATAGACTTTTGTGCCCTGTGCCCGGCACTCGCAACATATCAGCATAACTACAAAGAATAACATTTGGGAACGATGCTAGGGTAATGGCTTTCTCTGTTCTTGCCATAGGTAACACACAAACAGGACATCCTGGTCCATGGATCATTTCTACATTGTCTGGGAGTAAACTTGGAATTCCATAGCGATGGATGGCGTGGGTATGTCCCCCGCAAAACTCCATAAATTGATAATGTTGATTCTGGTTTACTTGGGCTGCAATTTCCTGAGCAAGTACTTTTGCAAAAGCACCGTTGCGAAATTCTTCGATATATTTCATGGAGAAACATCCTTTAACATTTGTGCAAATAAACTTAAAGTCTTTTTAGCCTCTTGTTCATCTAATCGTGTTAAAGCATACCCCACGTGAATAATGACGTAATCGCCTTCAGCGATCTCGTCTAATAATGCAATTGATATTTCTTTAGTAATGCCACCTAAATTAATGATTGCTCTATCATTGTCAAGAATTTGGGTAATTTGCGCGGGTAAAGCTAGACACATAAACTATCCTTGTATTATTCCAGCAATCCATGCTTGTCCCAGGGAAATGCCACCATCATTAGGCGGGAGATCTCGTGGTAAAAAGGATTTGATACCGGATTCACATAATGCCTTAGTTAATCCTTCTGCCAATATTTGATTCAAAAAGCAACCGCCACTTAATACTACCATATCAATTCTTCTTACTCGACACATTCCCTTAATCCATGTTGAGAGACCCGCAATGAGCGTTCCATGAAAAAGATTGGCTCCTGCAATGGGGCAAGCTATATCTAATAACAACTCTAAGGTTGGCAACATATCAAAATTATTATCTTTTATCCGCCATCCATTTGGAGCAATGTGCAACTGAGTAACCAAGCTTTCTAATCGCATCGCTGCTTGCCCTTCATATTGCGACATCAGCTGAACCCCTAGTAAAGCACTCGCAGCATCAAATAAACGACCGCAACTACTGGTGAGGGGACTGTTTATTTTTTTATCCAACAGCTGGTGTATCGCATCTGCTTGAGTGCAATTTGCAAATCGGTTACTGATTTCATTGCCTCTGCCTAAACGGTGTAAAACACTTGCTGCCATCCTCCATGGTTCGCGTGCTGCAATTTCTCCTCCAGGCTGTGGAAGAGGATAAAAAGATCCAAGCCGTTCACAAGAGGCCTGTTCTAATAACATAAGTTCGCCACCCCAAGCCTCGCCATTTAAACCGTATCCATACCCATCAAGAGCTAAACCTAAAACACGCTGTTGAATACCGTGTTCAGCAGCGACGGCGGCCAAATGTGCATGATGATGTTGAATCGCAAATGCAGGTACACCATAATGTTGCGCAAATTGAGTGGTGTAAAAATCTGGATGCATGTCATGGGCGATTCGTTCTGGTTTTACATCCAAAAAATTTAATAAATGAGTTAAAGATTCATGAAAAAAATTAATGGTTGCTTTATTATTTAAACTGCCGATATGTTGTGAAACAAACGCTTCATTACCGCGGGTAATAGAAAATGTATTTTTAAGATGTCCTCCAACGGCTAGGGTTGAGGGAATAGCATAAGGCAGTTGAATTGGTGTAGGTACAAATCCACGAGAACGGCGAATAAGCATAGGTTTATCATTGATAAGACGCGCGACAGAATCATCTTCACGGGTGATAATTTGACGATTATAGGAAACAATTTTATCCGCTTGCGTTTTAATCTCAATTTTAGCTCTATGATCTTCAATAACGATCGGTTCTCCTGCCGAATTAGCGCTGGTAACGACTAAAATCATTGATTGAAATTCATCCAACCAATCACAGCCATCTACGTTTTTAGCAAAGGCATTAAAAAGTAAGTAATGTAATGGAGTATAAGGAAGCATTATTCCAAGATGGTTTAAATCAGGCGCTATTTTATCAATACCACTAGAAACCACCTCTTTTTTTCTGAGCAATACTATTGGGCGTGCAGCCCCCTCTAATAAAATTTGAGCTTGTTCACTGATTGCAACAATTTGTTCGGCACTTTTACTATTAGCTACCATCAACGCTAATGGTTTTGTTGCACGATTTTTTCTTTCCCGAAGTTTTAATAGCGTAATCTCATTTCGTGCATCACAAATAAGTTGATATCCCCCCAATCCTTTTAACGCGATGATTTCGCCTTGCAAAATGCGCTGAGCAATGTCTTCAACAGGTAATGAAAGTTGAGGACCACAATTTGCACAGGCTGTAGGTTGAGCGTGATAACGTCGATTGTCAGGATTTATATAATCTGCGTTACAATCCTGGCAAAGAGGGAAAAGGTTCATTGATGTTTGACAACGATCATAAGGAAGCGTTTGTGTGATTGAAAATCTGGGGCCACAGTGAGCACAATTTAAAAAGGGATAGCGATAATAGCGACTTTGAGGATCAAATAGTTCGTGTAAACATTCAGCGCAAATACAGGTATCCGGCGAAATAATGGTGTTTGCTTTACCTTTCGTACTTTCAATAATTTCAAAAAAGGATTCATTTATTCTTAAGGGAATAGTTTTTAGTTGAATAGTGCTTACTTTGGCAAGTGGTGGTAAATTTGCTTTTAAATGGGGTATAAATTCACAAGCCAAGGTTCCTTGAACTTCAATCAAAACACCCGAAGCATTATTTTGTACCCATCCAGTTAAGCGAAGCTGATTGGCAACTCGATAAACACAAGGCCTAAAACCAACTCCCTGGACTTGACCTTGAATGATAAGCTGTAATCGTTCTAATTTCATTTAATGATTTCCAATGAAATAATCCACCCACTTGGAGCTTCCTTACATCCGCTGTTGTTTTAACCAGTTATACCAATTATTCAAACCATTACGATTAACCGTTGACAGAGTCAAAATTTCAATATTGGGTTTAATCCGACGCGCATACTCCATACATTTGCTAAGATCAAAATCAACATAAGGGAGTAAATCCATTTTGGTGACTAGCATTAAATCAGCACAGCGAAACATGTCAGGATATTTAAGTGGTTTGTTATCACCTTCAGTAACTGAAAGGATGACCACTTTAAATTGTTCGCCTAAATCAAATAATGCAGGGCAAACAAGGTTACCTATATTTTCAATAAATAATATTGATTTTTCTTTTAAAGAAAGGCCTTCTAACGCATGACCAACCATATGAGCATCTAAATGACAGATTTTTCCAGTATTTATTTGGACGGCATGACCGCCACTTGATTTAATTAACTCTGCATCGTAATTCGTTTGCTGATCACCGACAACAACCGCTATATCCAGCTCGTTTTTTAAATCTAAAATTGTTCTTGCCAGAAGGGTTGTTTTACCTGAACCCGGGCTTGACATGATATTTAATGCCAAAATATTCTTATTCGATAAATAGCTTTTATTATGAAGAGCAAATTGCTGATTCTTCGCTAAAATATTTTGTTCAACATGAATCAAGTGTTCCTCATGCGAGTGATGGTCGTGTTCATGCTCATGATGCCCCAACTCATTAATATCTTCAGAACAGCCGCATATTCCACACATTATTCTACCACCATTGATTTAACCCGTAATTCCTCACCCTGAGTGACCCTTAATGAATGACTACCACATGAATGACACTCATCATAATACTGTCGCAAAGGAACCTTTTGATGGCAAGACTCACATTGTGCTTCTCCAGGGATATCAATGATGTGAAGCTCTGCATTCTCAGCCACCGTTCCCTCGGCAATCACATTAAAACTAAAAATTAAAGAATCCTTTTCAACTGCGGACAGTTGGCCAATCTCTAAAACTATTTTTTTTACGCGTGTACAATTTATTGCAACTGCATTTTGTTTAATAATTTCAAGAATACTCTTACACAACCATAATTCATGCATAATTAAACATTTTTAAACAATTAATAACACCAAGTATTAGACTAAATGACGCAATCATTAGACCTGCTATTCGTGAGAATAAAAAAGATACACCATTTGCGCGTTGAATCAAAGATGAAATAAACAACCCATTTAATCCATCCGTCACCATCATTCCTAACATAAAAACAGTGCCCAATAATACTGAGAATAAACATCCTGCTAAGGCAGTAGCCGCAAGTGAAAATAAAATAACCTGGCTAACTGTATCAAAGGAAAAAGCAAAGAGTATTCCAATCAATACTATAAAAATAGGATTAAAATTTTTATGGATTAATTTTTTTGATAAATAATTTTTTAAACTAGTGGGTACGGTTGATTTGGCTGGATGCTGAAAAATGCTCCAAAGATTCAATAATCCAAATATGAACAGAAAGGCAATAGAAATACTATTCCCAACCCCATTTAACCATTCTGGAACAGCTAATGGCTGCAGCCCACTACCTATGATTAAACTAATTACAATTACTACCAAACCATGACCAAGAGAAAATAAAAAACCTATAATTTTGGCTAAGTAGCGATTATCACTAACAGTTCTTGTTATGGAATCAATAGTTGCTAGATGATTCAAATCAAAGCCATGACGAATGCCTAACAGAAACGACATGGCAATCAAAAACCATCCAGAATCTTCCATATGCTATTATCCTTTAGCGCAATTTGCTCTTTATTTTGAATAACCAGGTAAATCAATTTTAATTTTTGTTCCCCATGTTAATCTTAATGCATTAAGGATCGCAACAATATCAATTATTTCCTGAAGAATTGCCCCACTAACGGGGTTAATAAATCCTGCTGCGGCAAATCCCATACCGATAAGACTAAACATCATACCCCCAAGAGCACTTTGTAACACAATTCTACGTGTATTTAAGCTAAGATGTATTAATTCATCAACTTTGCTGAGTGTGTTTTCCATGATAACAGCACCGGCTGCTTCGGCTGTTATATTACTAAATTGTCCAAAAGCAATGCCTACTGTTGCTGCAGTCAATGCTGGGGCATCGTTAATACCATCGCCCATAAAGACCGTTGGCTCTTTCTTTGTTTCACGACGAACAAGTGTGAGTTTTTGTTCTGGACTTTGTGATGCATAAATTTCTGTCAAGTTTAATAAAGTACCCATATACTTAACTTCAGATTCTCTATCTCCTGAAACCAACATAATTTTATTAAATTGATGATACGGTGCCAGATGACTGATAAATGATTTACTTTCTATTCGCGGTGCATCATGAAAATGGAATGACGCGGCATATTCGTTATCCAACAAAATGATACACTCCAAACCCGGTGATATCGGTGGAAGTAAAGAGGCATATTGAGGCATCGTATCTAATAATTTTTTCCGACTGGTAATGTAAATTGTGTGTTTATTTATGGTGCCATGTAAGCCCTGACCTGGTTTTTCAGATACATTAGCGGCTTCAAGAAACTTTATATTACGCTCCTCGGCAGCGTTTAAAACAGCACTTGAAAGAGGATGTTTGGAATAACGCTCTACACTGGCAACATATTGTAAAATTTGTTTGGTCTCATAATTTGAGTTTGTAATAATCTCTGTTAATGCGGGTTTACCATATGTAAGTGTTCCGGTTTTATCAAAAATGGCGGTTTTACAGGTAGGTAATTTCTCCAGAACAGTTGGATCTTTAATAATAATTGCTTGTTTTGCTGCTCTAGAAATGGCGCTGATTAAAGCAATTGGAATCGCTATTAATAAAGGGCAGGGTGTCGCAATAACCAGCACGGAAAGAAAGCGGATAGCATCTCCGGTGAAATACCAAGCAGCGAATGCAAGTACAAGCGCAATTGGTGCGAAAATCGCGCCAATTTGGTCGCCTAAGCGTCTTATTGACGGGCGCTTTTGTTCTGCCTCTTCTAACACTTTTACTATGGCAGAATAACGAGAATCAGAAGCCAGTTTATCTGTTTTTACAATTAATACTGATTCTGCATTAATAGCACCTGATAAGACAGAAGTTCCTGGTGTTTTAGATATTTGATAAGGTTCACCGGTAAGATAAGATTCATCCATAGAGCCATGTCCTTCAATTACCGTGCCATCTACGGGACAGATCTCATGTGGATAAATAACGAGTTCATCACCAACATGAATATTTTTTATTTCAATATCTTCAATAAGTTCATTTATTTTTCGATGTACTATAGAGGGCATACGTGCTGCAAGGGCTCGCAAAACGGAGGAGGCTTTACGTTTTGCATAAAATTCTAATGTTTGACCACTGGCAAGCATTAGAATGATTAATGTAGCAGCCAAGTATTGATGCAATACGATAGCGGTTAGTAATGCAATGGCTGCTAATAAATCTGCTCCAAAATTTCCTTTAAAAAACTTAAATATTATGAGCAAAAATAGGGGGATCCCACCAATTATTAGAGGGAATAATAATGGAATAACCGGAAATGATATATTAAAAAAAAGCATGAAAATGTGTATGCTAATTGCAATTAGCGATAATATTGCAATATATAATTGCCATTTGGATTTTTGCAAAATAAGCGTTAGTCCCATAAAATATAAATTCCATCGATATTATCATTAGAGCCAACATACTCATATTCAGCTTTCATTGCTTGCGCAAAGATTTCATAAGCTTCTAGAATATTCCGCAAATAAAATGTTACGAGCCAAAGTATTTTATTACTATTGAGTGCCTCCCGTTTGGTTGGTTTGCAGAGCAGGGGCTTCTACAGGTACATTAGATACAGAAGGATGGGATAAATAAAAATAATAAATTAGGACAACGGCTAAAATGACAATGACAGTTATTGAAATAATTCCTACATATTCATTTTCACGGTCTTTTTTATTCATAATGCTCTCCTGAACATTTCATTATCACTAAATTATAGTATGGAATAAACATGGAATTGTTCTTTAATATTAAAGATTGACATAAGAGTTGCGAACAACACCTCTTATACCCACCGCCACATTAATCTCCTTTTAATCATTTCTACCAAAAAAAGGTAGGTAACCGTAGCTGTGATAAGAAAAAGAAAATATGTTGCTGGCAATGGGATAAATCCCAAAAACTTGGCTATAGGTGTAAACGGTAATAGAACACCTATAGCAACACAAAGGAGTACTGTTGATATCAAGGGTATACTTGGTTTGCTTTGCCAAGGATTTTTAACAGTACGAATAACAAAAACCACCAGAGTTTGTGTTGCTAATGATTCGACAAACCAACCGGTTTGAAATAATGCTTCTGTTGCTGCGAAAACCTTCAGCATAATGAAAAAAGTTATGAAATCAAAAATCGAACTAATGGGGCCGATGTAAAACATAAACTTACGAATAATATCGATGTCCCAGTGTTTTGGTTTATGTATAAAGCTACGATCAACATTATCCGTTGGAATAGTTATTTGCGAAATATCATAAAGAAGATTATTTAAAAGAATTTGGGATGGTAACATCGGTAAAAATGGTAAAAAAAGAATGGCCAGAGCCATACTTAACATATTACCAAAATTAGAACTGGTGCCCATCATCAGGTATTTCATCACGTTTCCAAACGATTTACGTCCTTCAATGATTCCATGTAGCAATACCCTTAAATGATGTTTCAATAAGATGATATCTGCTGCTTCTCGAGCCACATCTACAGCACCTGCAACGGAAATCCCCACATCTGCAATATGTAAGGAGGGAACATCATTAATCCCATCGCCAATATAACCTACAACATGACCGCGAGAGCGTAAGGCGCTAATAATACGCTGTTTTTGCATGGGCGATATGCGTGCAAAAACATCTACTTGCTCGGCAATTGCCCCTAATGCAGCATCACTAATATGCTCTAATTCATCACCGAGCAACATCTCGCTAGGATCAATCTTTACCTTTTTGCAAATATGCCGTGTGACCAACTCGTTGTCACCGGTTAAAATTTTTATCTTTACCCCCTCCCGATGCAATTCTTTTATAACCGCAGGAATGTCTTGAAGTGGTGGATCAAAAAAGGCAAGAAATCCAGATAAAACCAGGTCTGTTTCATCTTGTGCATGATAAGAGGGTTGAGAGGCTATTTTTCGGTAAGCAACAGCTAATACCCGATAGCCTTGTTCACTCAATGCTAAAAATATGGATGCAAACATTTTGCGATGCACATCATCTAATACCTGGTTTTCTTCTTCGCCATGATAATGAGTACAATTTTTTACTACATACTCTGGCGCTCCTTTAGTAATGAGCATATGCGAGCCATTTCTATCAATTACGACACTGGACCGGCGTCGCTCAAAATCAAATGGAATTTCATCGATCTTATTGTATGATTGTATATCAGGAGGATTATGTTTTAAGATTGCAGCATCAAGTGGGTTAATATTGGCTTTTTTTAATACGGCAATATTAAAAGGGCTAGGAATTCCTGTGCCAAACAAACTATTTAAATAGGCCAGCAACATCACATACTCAGAATTTTTTCCAAAAGGATCCAGGTGTTGTTCTAAAATCATTTCTCCACTGGTTAAGGTACCAGTCTTATCACTGCAAAGAATGTCGATGCTGCCAAAATTCTGGATTGCTGATAAGTTTTTAACAATAACTTTTTTCTTTGCCATATGGAGTGCTCCGGCAGCGAGTGTTACCGTAGTAATCATAGGTAATAACTCAGGTGTAAGACCCACTGCTAATGCAACAGAAAATAATAATGATTCGAGCAAAGAGCGCTTAAGATAAATATTGACTGAGAAGACAAATATCACGAGTAAAAATACTACTTTCATGATGAACATACCAAAACGATTAATCCCTTTTTCAAATTCAGTATGTGGTGCCGTTTTTGCAAGCGCTTGAACTATATGACCAAATTGAGTGTTTTGTCCGGTATTTATTACTAGTGCCATTGCTGTGCCATTAACCACAGAGGAGCCTGAAAAAACGGTATTAGTTGCTTCAGATGGGTCTTTAGGTATGGAACTTTGTACAGCAGCTTCTTTTTCTACGGGTAGCGATTCACCAGTAAGAGCAGCTTGTTGAATATGTATGTCTCTAGCTTTTAACAATAAAGAATCTGCGGGTACTACATCACCCGCTATGAGTTGAATAATATCTCCTGGAACCAGTTCTCGACAAAGTATTTCTTGCCATTGACTATCACGCAAAACATTTGCTTTAGTAGCAATGTGATGCTGAAGTCTTTTTATGGCAAGCAGTGAACGATGACTCTGAAAATAATCCAAGCCAATACTGATAACAACCATCGTAATAATGATACTTGAACTGACAATATTCCCAGTAAATGCCGAAATCAAAGCAGCAATTAATAAGATGGCAATTAATGGGTTAATCGAATGAGAGATAGCTTCAAAAATAAGCAAACGATAGGGCTTGTGGACGAATTCATTCATTCCATATATAGCCTGCCTCTTTAGTGCTTCAATATTAGTAAGTCCTTGAAGCGAACTATCCATTTGGGTTAGCGCTTGTTGAGGGCTAAGAGTGACTAAAGTTGATAAATCCCTATTCATTATATTCATCCTAAGCACAGATATGTTATTTTTTGTATATGCTATGTTAGCCCCTCAATTTACATTTCTCATGGCCAGGGTCTTTTGCCCACGAAGTTAAAAATAATCCCATTTTGCCTTAAAATTGATTAATTGATTTCTTCAATATTATTTGCGTCTTTGAAATGATGAAAGGCGGCTTTCCCCCTTTACAAAAAAGAGTTTGAATTTCATTACAAAATCATAGGCCATGAGTAATGCTGCTATGGCAAATACAACATCTCCTGGTATACGTAACCACTGCCATAATAGCGTCGTATTATAAAACTCAAGACTACGCGCAAAGGTTAGTCCATGCTCATATACTGCTTGTAATTGTGGCCAGCCAATGGGGAAGAAATTCAAGAAAATCCACAAAATTACCCCTAGGTTATATAACCAGAATGCCCATGTACCCAATCGATCGCTCCACTCGATTTTATCCCCTGCGGCATAACGCAGGCAAAAATAAATCATTCCTAATGCAAGTAATCCAAATGCTCCAAATAAAGCGGTATGTGCGTGATTCAATGTTAAAAAAGTTCCGTGTTCATAATAATTTACTAAGGGAGCATTTAACGTACCGCCACCAAATACACCGGCGCCAATGAAATTCCAAAAAGCGGCACCTAAGATATACAGATAAGCCAAGTGTTGTTTAAAATCCTTATTTTGTTTAATTTTCTGTTGTTCCTGGATTGCATTGATGATTAGAAGAGCCAGGGGTAGTACTTCAATAAATGAGAACATTGAACCAAGTGGAACCCACATATCAGGTCCTCCTGTCCAATACCAATGATGTCCCGTACCGATGACACCACCTAAAAAAATGAGAATCGCTTCAAAAAAAACGGTTCTTTCTGCCAAAGGTCTTGATACTAGTCCAACGCCCATTAATAGATAGGCTGTGGCACAAGCTGCAAAAAACTCAAAGGATTGTTCAACCCAAAGATGGACTACCCACCACCGCCAGAAATCAGTAATCGTGAAAGATTTTTCAATTCCGGTTAACGGGATCATTCCAAAACAATACAGAACGGCAATGTTAACAGTGCTGGCCCAAAACAAATGTTCGAGTTTAATTTTTCCTGTCCAAAACTCAAAAGTTGCTGTTTTTAGACCATCCCAAGTAGGCCACATGCCTCGGAAAACGATAAAACTCCACAAAAAAAGACCTACACAAAATCCTATCTGCCAAAGTCTTCCAAGCTGGAGATATGACAATCCTTGATTTCCAAGCCAAAACCATGCTGTATCAATAATTCCCATGATGCCAAGGTAATCACCAATTATGGCGCCAGCTACAATAAACAGGGTTACCCAAAACAATAAATCAACGAAAAATCCCTGTCTATTAGCTTCTTTGCCGCTAATAATAGGGGCTAGGAAAACAGCAGAACTAATCCAGGAAAGTGCTATCCAAACTATTGGTGTTTGTGTATGAACGTCGCGTAAGAAATTAAAAGGAAGGAATGAGTTGATATTAATTCCATAAAATCCAGTTCGCTCTGTATAATAATGTGCGAGTAAGACACCCACTGCAATTTGAACTAATAAGACCATTGCCACAATTAAAAAATATTTACCTACTTTTTTCTGGCTGGTTGTTAACTCTTTAAATGTTAACAAAACGGGGCTTTTAGGTTCAGCATCTGGTCCATTTAGATAGCGATGATAAATATAGAGAATCACACCAAAACCAAAAAAAACAAAACAAAAAGATACCCATGTCCAATAAAAAGTTGCTGGAGTGGGGACATTACCCATGGTTGGTTCATAGGGCCAGTTATTAGTGTAGGAAAAATTCTTACCAGGTCGATGTGCAATAGTGGTTAATGAAGAATAAATCAGGAAATCAGCGACCTGGATAGCACTTTTCTGGTTTAAGCTGTATGCTTTTGTCCAGCCTTTTATTGGATCGTGATTAAGAACCATCGTTGCTATTTCTTCCTGAAGTTGGGTTATTGCTGTTGCAATTACTTCAGGTATGATTGAAGTGTCATGGCTGAGATCAACATGTTGCAGGGCTTCCTGCATTTCTTTTCGGGTGACGTATTGATCGCCTTCTGATAAGTTGGCAAAAGATTGCTTAAATTTTAGATTCGCAATATTTTCTTCAGTTTTACGACCTAATTCTACAAGATATTGAGCGGTATAGTCCTCTCCAAAATACGATCCCATTCCATAGATACTGCCATAGTCCATGAGATCCGCACGTTGAAATCCAGCTTTTCCTGCAACAATATCGTCTTCAGTCATGAGAATTGTTCCAGAAGCTGAGACGAATTGATGTGGCAAAGGGGGGGCTAGTTGATAGGTTTTAACCGTTCCCCAAATTATGACGATGAAACAGAGTATTGCTGTGATTAATAGAACCCATTTCAGGACATTTGAAACAGGATCAACTTGCATAGTAAGCTTACTATCCATGTATTGCTCTTTATCGCTTATCATTAAGTTCCATCCTTAGTAACTATCTTATTTTTGCATGATTTGCGTATTATTTCTATTTTATAGCCAAAGTAACTAGGGTCTGTTGACCTTTCTGCTATCATGGCCAAAATGAGTCGATTTTGGCTCAATCTAGCGAACAGACCCTAATTGTGTACCCAATTGAAAATATTGAAACGGTTATGTTTAAAAATTGAGCCAAAAGCATCGCTTTAACAAAATAATACCATACCATTTTCCCTATGATTCGCGTAGTAATATTCATTAAGAATAAATTAGATGTCAATACGACTGATTCATTACAACGGAATTTCACTATTTTTTAAATTGCTTAGTAAAGAAAAGCAAGAATTGATTTATTCTTGTTTTTTATGTACAATTGTTGTACTTGCCTTTTTGTATTGTAGCCGCTCGATTTTTGCAAACTTATCGATGCGCTATAATAGAGGAACCCCAATATGCTGCAACAAAATAATGTTCTTCCAGTAATTGTTCTCTCAGCAGCAACTGATGGTAATGTTCATGGTCTAGACATTAATGGTACACGTTTATCTCTGGTAGATCATGAGCAAACGCTTGCTTGTATTTTTGTTCCGATACTTTTGGTTGAGCAGCGGCTGGCTTATAAGGATTATGTATTGTATTTATTTAATAGTGAAGATAATTTAAAAACTAAAATAAGTAAAATACAGCAGCAAGAGCAAAATGCAATCCTGTTAATAGGTGATGATACTGAAAGAGAAGTTTATTTTGTTGAAGATAAAGTTCTTGTTTCTTCTAGTCCTACTTATTTCTCTTGTGAGAGTTTGATGCTCATGATCAATAAGTTCAGAACTAATAATGAAGGTAAAGTTATTTATAAAGAAGAATACAACAGCGAATTAGAGAAAGTAATAACACATATAAGATTTTCAGGTAAGCGTGGTAATGAGGCTGGAGTTTCAGGGACTAGAACTGGAAAAAATGTATTTTCACGGGATTTTTCACCATGTAATGCAGTAGTCTCCAGATTAAAAGAAAATAATGAATTTGTTGTTTATCATGCTACCGGTGTAGGTATGGATAGAGCCGGTGGAGCCGCTAGTTCTTTTCTGCAAAGTATTGATAATGGGAGTGGGGCTAATTTTATAGCAGTAATGCAAAATCCTAAAATACCGAAAAGTATCTTAAAAGCACCCATGATTACAGGGCGGATAGCTGTGCAGCTTCAGGATAAAAATGTAAGTCGTATCAATGTTCCTGAAGGGTATGGAGCTATTGCATGCATTAACAAGAATACTGTTATCATCTCTCAGGACATGCAATTTTTTCGGGATGACCTTGAGAAAGAAATGATAGTAAAGAGGCTTAATTTTCAAAATTTAGGAGCAGTTCGTGTGCTTGATCTGGGGCGAGAGTGTATTCCATTATTGGAAACAGTAAAAGAGATAAAGTCTCAGTACGATAATGAAAAAAATAATTATGCTATAAAAATGGAGTATGAGAACCTGCTAAACCAATTAGAGGTATTGAATGCTAAAGAAGAAAACTTGCCTGCCGATGAATCAGGAAATGGTTGTTGTTTCATGTAATTCTTCTTCATGGTATTTGGGTTTTCATTAATTTAAATGGAGTTGTTTTTAAATTCTTGTGGTTCAAATTCGCAGCCAAGATCTTTTTGCAGTTTGTTATCAATAACCTCTTTTATGTCCTTTTTTAAAGCTTTTTTTAAAGGTGATTGAACAGATAATGAACCAATAGAGTTTAATCTGGAATCGAAGTCTTTTTTCCATGCTCGAAGTAATAGTACGCTGCTGTTGCCTTTTAAATTGATGGCGTCTTTCATTAGTTTCATATGCTCAGATATTATTTCTTTTGCTTCTAGTTTTTGTTTGTATTCTTCTGTTTTAAAAAGCTCTTGCAATACCGTTAGTTTACATCGTTTCAACATGGTTTTTTCTAACTGTTCTATTCGCTGTAAAAACATTGTGCTTTGGTCAATGTTCAAAACTAACGTAGCCGCCTCTTTTTTGCCTAGGTATTCTTGTTTTAGAAAGGCTAATTGCCTTACTAATACTTCTTGATTATGTTGATTCACTGCAGGTTGTAATTCTGGTTTGTATTTCCCTGCCGGTCTTTCGTTAAATACTTCTATGTAATATTCAGTGCCAAAAGGAGGATTAATAATCTGGTATCCAAAAATATATTTCATAATTTTCGTATTTGGATATTCAATGGGTATTATACGATTTATCGCAGTATTTGTAAGTATTTTTGCCCCCCCGGCAGCACCATAACTGTGCATTGAAGTATTGGGATCCACATGTATGAAAAAATCTGAAATTAAGCTGTCTTCATGAATATGAATGGTATTAGAAGAAATAGATTGTTCAATTTGATTTGGTAATAGCTCATCGGAATTTGCTGCGGTCAGAATTCGGCGAATAATCAATTCCTTACTGTGTTGATGCGCATGGTCAAGACAAATATCAATGGCTTGTGTATAGCATGCCCCACCTTTAGTTTTTACCTCAAAGACGCTTCCAGTAGACATGGTGATACCGTCTTCTGCAGTGATTGCATCGGCATGAAAAGTTCCCTTTTTATCTTGTTGCTGGGAAAATAATGATTGCTGATCAGTGTAGTAAATATCTTGAGCTGATGCGGTGTTTTTAGAAAAGGCATGAATTTTGGATGGGGTGCCTCCTTCGATAAATAAAGACATATTAAATAAAGTTCCAGCATTATTATGAACGGCAAATGAACTTAACAAGATATAAACATTTGGTGTTAAAGTATCCGCCATTTTTTCTATGTCACTTAGGAGTAACTGAAATTCGTTCAGTGTTAATGGGGTTTTCGTGTAAAAAGAGAATTCATGTGTAGAAAGTCGTGTAACATGATTTTTCTTTTCTTTTTTTAACTGATAAAAACCCAGAGAATCTTTTTCACAATACATTTCCCGATGATGCTCATTCGCTAACGCAAACAGTGTGGCAATTTGTGCTTGTAACCTTAGTGTCGACGATACTTGATGTTTGGCATGGGAACTTGATTCACCAAAAGATGTAAAGGGCGATCTTACAATTAGGTCGGTGATATAAATATTTTGATTAAACTGTTTAAGTGCTTTTTCTTGTTTTTGAGAAACAGTATTCAGGGTAAGTTTAATTTTTTCAAGCCGTAGATAGGTCTTGGCTAATTCATCAATAAACATAGAATACCTTTATAAATAGTTAGCGCATCAATTAATTCATCTGTTTTTATTTTTTTTAGTATCTTGTCTTATGGAGTATAGAACCTGTTGTTATAAATTGCTCAAAATGGACAAATAATACGGATGTATAATAGGCATAATGGTTGTTCTATGAGATGTGTAAATGAATAGTTTGCTTTGAGTTAAATGAAAGCGACTTGTTCCCTTTGAGATTAAGCGCGATATTTTTTGAAAATGACGAAATATGGTGTTTATAACCTTTATTTATTGTCAATAATGACGCACATGGATGATTATTTAATCATCTGTTGGTGTCGGAAACTATCATGGTGACTAAAACAATCCTGGAGGAAATAGAGGAAATAGAGGAAATAGAGGAAGCAGCGCAAGCCGCTAAAACGTATGCGAATAGTTATATTTTCGAGGGAGGCACGCAACTTCGAAATAATGCTTATGATAAGGATAAAAATGCATCTCTTAAGAACGCAGTTGAGGATCTAAGAGATCACGTAGTAGAGGGTAGGTTTGATATATTAGGCCTTAATGACAATGAAAAATTTTATCAATATGTACAAAATAGTAAAAAGTTTTCTATTGGTAATTGTCAGGAGCTGGCTACATTGGCTTTGGAGTATATTGTCCTTAATAAACCTCATCTAAACGCAGAAATTTATGACATTGCAACAGGAGATCACACATTTTTAGTAATTGGCAGGCCAAAGGAAAGTGATGCTCACGATCCATCTACTTGGGGAGAGCAAGCCTATATCTGTGATCCATGGGCAGATACGGTTTACCCAACATCTGAATATTTATCAAAAACAAAAGCCTTTGTTTATAAAGCCGCTTCAATGGATGGATTCACTCCAAGTATACGTCGAGTAAGAGATTTTGATCCCTCTCATGACAAATTTGCGCCAAATGGAATCATTGATGTGGATGCCAATACAATCAGAACGGTTATTTACAGAGAGTTTCAATGGTTCAAAACCAAGACGCAAGGTATTTTATCAGTTACAGAAGAATTAAATGAGGAACTTAGTAAAATTCGCAGTGAGCTCGAAAACTCGAATAGTAATAATGCTAAAAAAGACTTACATCTTATTGATAAGAAAATTGTTAATTTGCATCGTTTAATGGTAAAGCTAAGAAATGATCTTGCTGTCCCTGTAGAGATAACAGAAAATCCTAATGACACCAGAGAGATGTTAAATCAAAAGCTTCAGCACTCTCTTTCTCTTGCGGCCTATTATCAAGTAGAAAATGTAGAATTAAATAAATTGGTTCAAAATGGAGATAAGCAATTAAAGCAGAGTGAAAATGCACTGCAGAAACTTGGGCATCATATTATATCGCTGCAAGAGTATGATTTTCGTTTGATGTCAAAAGATACGGTAATGGAACCTGGAATATTCTATTTCGAAAAAAGCAAAGGAGGAAAACTTGTTTATTCAGTAATTTCTCCTGGTGGAGAAGAAATTAAAGGTTTTCGTTCAATCGTATTAGCTCCTGTTCCTTTTACCTTAGATAATATAAATAATAAGAAGCGCGAAATTGTTTTGGAGGCTGCGAAAAAGGATCATGCCATACGATTAAATAGCGATGAAACTTATGATACCACTGATCAAAAAACAAGATGCCTTAATCTTTTGGAGCAAATCAGAGATGAGCCAATAGGTAGTGATAACTGGAAAAAACAGCGTTTTATATTCGAAAAAACAAGCCGTATTGTCTTAAGTCATAACGCAGAGGAGCTGACTAATCTAGAAGAGGGGCTAAAGGAGGCTTTGAGTGAAATTAAATCTTCCTATGCCGATTATTTTGACCCGTTGATTCAAACGAAGGATGACTCATTGCGCGGTAGATGTTTTAGTCTTCTGGAGCAAGTTGAAAAATATCGAGAAAGATATCAGTTTAATGCAAATCAGAATACACTGCGAAAGAAAACAAGTCTTATTATAAATAGTGAACAGGAAGTATTGCTAACATTGGAAAAAGAATTAAAACAGAGACTTTCTTGCTTTAATTTATTGGCTGAAATTGAAAAAAATCAGGTGGTTAAAGACAATAAGAGTATACAGGTAAACGCGCGATTTATTTTAGGATGTACCCAATCCGATTTACCGCGACTAACAGAAATTTTAAAATTAGAAGAGAGTAAATCGAGTTGTCTTAAGCTCCTGACTCAAATTGAAAAATTTCCAGCAGGAAAATACGCTTTTTTGATTCAGCACTTTGTTGCGGATAAAAAAAGTAGTATTGCTGCCTGCAAACTACTTGAGTTGTTTGAGCTGGAAGAGGAACTAAAACAGGTTGTAGGATCTCTTAAATCGCCAGATGTATTCGTAAATATTATTCAACAAAACAATCCTACGTATACTGATAAAATGGTTGCTAACTTGAACGTTTCTCCCTTAACGGTTAAAAAACTAAAAGAGTTTTTCACAAATCCTATTAACCGTTTTTTCAACAGCGTAAAAGAAATCGCTAGGGGTAAAGCAGAAGAGAGTCATAGCAATTTTGGAAACGATGCACTTGCTTCGCAGTCTATCGGTAATTCTTTTAAAAGTATGAGTGAATTGTTTTCAAGTAGCGCTAAAGCAACGCAAACAAATGTAATAAATAATTCAGACAGTTCAAGCCAATGTTCTGAAAGTAAAGAAAATGGGTCTTCATCGCTCTCTTCATTTTTAAATGAGGATATAGAGTCTTCAGAGAGCGTGTCCGATGATTTGTCTTATAGCAGCAATTCAGTGACTGAGCAATCTACTGTTAGTAACTCTTGCAGCGCTGTGAAACAATGTTTAAATGATATGAAATCAGGCGGACATTCCGATTTTCCAGATGAAGATGATTTGATACCCATAAATACTAAATTGAATTAGTTCAATTGGTGTCATAGCGGCTAGGCTTATCAGAAATTAAATCAGTATCTCTATGCTTTTAATTAATGAATATATGTATGGTTTGCGCTGCTCGCATTAGATCTATTTAATTTAAAGTTTACTATAATAAACGCTATATGAAATAAGGATAGCGTATATGTTTATCTCTTCTTGAAGCTTGATGTTCTTCGGCATAGAAGGTTTCACAGGAGCTGCCATAATTACTATTTAGAAGGAGCTACAATGACCTACAAACATATTATGATAGCCGTTGATGGAAGTAATACTTCAGATTTAGCTGTTCATGAGGCAATTAAGCTGACTAAAGCCTTAAAGGCCAGATTAAGAATTATCCACATAGTTGATGAAACTATATTCAATTATATTGATGAATATGTTGATTTTGATACTTTATGGGACGGATATAAGAAAGTAGGCCATGACGTTTTAAATAAAATAAGCGAAAAAATAAAACAAGCACCAATAGAGTATGAAACTAATCTTATTGAGCTGAAACCTGGAAAAGGACGTATTGCAGAGAAAATTGTAGCGGAAGCACAAACCTGGCCGGCAGACTTGCTTATTATAGGATCACATGGACGTCGAGGTTTTAGTCGTCTTATTTTAGGGAGTGTGGCAGAACATGTGCTGCGAATTTCAACAATGCCAGTGCTTCTGGTTAGAGGCCAATAAATCTTGATATAGAAATTTTTTTTCCTGAACAAGCGCGCATCAATGAGTTTAAACATCCTGAAAATCAGTATGTTTAAACTCACCCCTCCAATTAAAACCTGAAATCCATTATGGCTGTGGTCTATAATTAATCTATATGGATAGAAAAATACCTCCGCCTGTTGTTTTTGGCTGCAGGGGTTCATGTGGTGATGTATAGAAATATTTTGTTGTTGATTAATAAATACGATGATGTTCATTTAAGCGTTGTCTAGAGGTGCATGGACTCATATTATTTTAATGGTGAAATAATGGATAAATTTACAAATCGGCAGGAAGCGGGCACTATTCTAGCTGAGTATCTTAAAGATTATGCCAATCAATCAAATGTTATCATCTTGGCACTTCCTCGAGGAGGTGTTCCGGTAGCTTATGAAATAGCAACAGCACTTGCCATTCCACTTGATATTTTTATTGTTCGAAAATTAGGAGTTCCTGGTCATGAAGAGTTGGCTATGGGAGCTATTGCTTCAGGCGGTACAGTTATTTTTAATGAACCGCTTATAAATGAGTTAAACCTGGATCAATCCTCAATTGACCTTGTCTTGCAAGGGGAACAGAAAGAATTACTGCGTCGTGAACTACTATATCGAGGCGATCGCCTCTTTCCTAAGCTTTTGGACAAAACAATTATTCTCGTTGACGATGGTATTGCCACAGGCTCAACAATGTTCGCGGCAGTAACGGCTCTGCGTAAATATAAACCTGCTTCTATTATTATCGCTGTACCCGTTGCTGCGCGTAAAACGTGCGAAGAAATGACTCGATTGGTGGATAAAATTATTTGCCCACTCCAGCCCATAAATTTCTATGCTGTAGGTTTGTGGTATGAGAACTTTACTCAGACTTCCGATAGTGAAGTGGTTGAATTGCTTGAGAAATCAAATGTATTGTTGAATCAGTCAAAGTAAGTCAGGAGGCATTTTTAAAGTATATTAGCGCTAATTAACCTAAGTTTAAAAAGGAGAGTTAGTATGAATACAGAGGCACAACAAAAGCTGCTTACTGTGCTCAATGAGGCAGCAAAACCAATTTCCGCACCAGCTGATTATTCTTCATTTTTAGAAAAAATTGACGATGCTCGTTATGTCCTGATTGGCGAGGCCAGCCATGGCACGCAAGAGTTTTATCAGGTTCGCATAGAGATTACACAACAGCTAATCATGAAAAAGGGGTTTATGGCTGTAGCGATAGAAGGCGATTGGCCTGATGCCTATCGGGTTCACCGTTACATACAAGGAAGAGGATGTAGCGATGATTCAGAGAGTGCGCTAGATGATTTTAAACGCTTTCCAACTTGGATGTGGCGCAATACAAGTCTGCCTCCTTTTCTTAAATGGTTACGTGAATACAATGACTTACTCGATACAGTTGATAAGGTTGGCTTTTATGGTTTGGATTTATACAGTATCAATAGGTCCATGCAGGCTGTTATTCGTTATTTGATGAACGTTGATCCTATGGCTGCAGAACAGGCAAAAAGCCGTTATGCATGTTTTGACCACTTAAATGTTGATCCGCAAATGTATGGGTATTTAGCTAATGCGAAAATAAAAAAATCCTGCATTGCAGAAGTACTCGAGGAGTTCAATGAAATGCAGCACCATGCTTTTAAACTTATCCATCACGGAGATGAGGTCGCTGAAGATGATTATTTTTTTGCGACACAAAACGCACGTTTGGTCAAAAATGCAGAAGCTTATTATCGCGCGATGTTTGATGATCATGTCTCTTCATGGAATATACGTGATAGGCACATGGCAGAAACTCTTAGTATTCTTGCTGATCATTTAGAGGATCGGTTTAATAAACCGGCCAAGATCATTATTTGGGCTCATAATTCACATGTTGGTGATGCTCGTGCTACTGAAATGGGCGCACGTGGTGAGGTTAATATTGGCCAATTGATTAGGGAACAACATACGAATACCTATTCTATAGGATTTTCAACCTATGATGGCTTTGTTACAGCAGCTTCCAATTGGGATGAGCCTGCTCAACGTAAAAAAATTGTTCCTGGTCTTACTGGAAGTTATGAGGAATTATTTCATCAAGTAGCTTATAAAAATTTTATGTTACATTTATCGGATAACGACGAATTAGAACACTTTCTAAAAATTCCGCGATTACAACGAGCAATTGGCGTTATTTATCGACCGGAAACTGAGCGTCTTAGTCATTATTTTTTTACTCATTTACCTTATCAATTCGATAGTCTTATTCATTTTGACCGAACTAACGCAGTGGAGCCACTTGGGCTTAAAGTGGCGATATAGCTGATTATGGATGATTTTAAACGTTCTCAATTAGATGGTACAAATTTATAACTAATCATTTAATCAATCAAATTTGACGAGTAAAAATTCAAGGTGAACTATGGCACATTATACTTTAGATAAAGAACATACCATTACTATTCCAAGTGATAATGTCTCTCTTGATGGGGTACTGTATATTCCTAAAGATGCATGTGGTCTGGTTTTATTTGTGCATGGAAGTGGTAGCAGTCGCTTTAGTGTACGTAATCAATATGTTGCAAGTGTTTTAAACGAAGGTCGTATTGCTACTCTATTATTTGATTTATTTACCCCAGATGAAGATGCTATTGATAGCCATACGCGGCAATTTCGTTTTGATATTGATTTTTTGGCATCTCGATTAATGGATGCGAAAAAATGGTGTCTTAAACAGCTTGTACTGAGTCCTTTATCCATTGGTTATTTTGGAGCGAGTACTGGTGGCGGAGCGGCTCTTGTTGCTGCGGCAATGGAGCCAGACAAGATCCGTGCTGTTGTTTCTCGTGGTGGAAGACCTGACTTAGCCGGTGATGCTTTGGCGCTTGTTCAAGCCCCCACGTTATTAATTGTAGGTGGTCATGACGAAGTCGTCATTCAAATGAATAAAGAGGCTATGTCCAAATTAAATTGTATTAAAAAAATAGAAATAATTCCCGGTGCCACCCATTTATTTGAGGAGCCTGGAGCACTTAATGAGGTAGCTCGTCTAGCAAGAACATGGTTTGCTGGTTATTTTGTTCACAATTAGTATCTATGTGGCAATCTGTTCTAATATTGTACATTAATGATATCTATGTAATGGAATATTGATTATGACATTCAATCAACTTGAACATAGGTTCTTACTTTAAACGCTAACGATTGCAGAATATATTAATTACCAACAGCGGCTGCTTAATGAGGGAATGACCAATAAGGAGTGAATTATGGCTAGCTCAAAAACAATCAATCATGACCAAATATCCATGAACGTGATGGATGTCATATATAATCGTCGTGCAGTGCGTGATTACCTTCCTAAAAAAATTGACCAAGATCTCATTCATACATTGCTTAATGCTGCCATACAGGCCCCTACAGCCATGCATGAAGAACCGTGGTCATTTGTGCTCATTCAAAATAAAGACTTGTTAAATCGGTTGTCAGAAAGCGCCAAGCACTTAGTACTTGCTGAAGCCAAAAACTTCGAGCCTCAACATGCAAAGCATGTTATCGATTTGGTCAAGCCAGCAGATTTCAACGTATTTTATAATGCGGGAACATTGATAATTATATACAGCAAATTCCACGGAAGTTTTGTTGCAGCAGATTGCTGGTTAGCCGCTGAGAATCTAATGCTCACCGCCTACGCAAATGGGCTTGGAACCTGTGTCATTGGTTTTGCGGTTTCGGCATTGAACACTCCTGAATGGAAAGATGAATTAGGAATTCCTGCTGAAATGACAGCTATGGTGCCGATCATTGTAGGTCAGCCAGCTGGCAAGACGCCGCCATCTCCTCGTAAGCCCCCTGAAATACTTACCTGGAAATAATAATATGAAACAAAATTTTTCAGCGAGAATAGTCCCTCTGGAGGAAGTCTATACCGCAAGTTATAAGCTTGCCTTACTTATTATGGAATCAGATTCTATTTTTGATACGGTGATCGCTGTCGCCAGAGGAGGATTTCCTATCGCACGCTTTATTTGTGATTTTTTAAATATTCATCATTTAGGTGCTGTACAAATAACACATTACACAGCGGGAGCTACGGAAGTGGAAAAAATGCAAATCATCGCTCCAGTTAATACCGTAGTTGCCGGTAAAAAAATATTGCTAATTGATGATGTCAACGATACGGGAAAAACATTAATCGCTGCGCGTGACCATATTCAGGCTTTGCACCCGGCCTTACTTAAAACAGCGGTGATTCATGAAAAACAAAACACCGTATTTAAAGTCGATTTTGTGGCTGAGAAAATAATGGAATGGAAGTGGTTGATCTATCAATGGGCGGTTACCGAAGATGTTCTGGCTTTTCTGTATAAAGATAATATGCTGGAAGAAGATGAGGACGTGGCACGCGCTTATTTAGCCCAAAAATATAAGCTCAGCATCGATAAAAAATATTTTCACAATATCCTGCAATTAAAAGAAAATTATTACAAAACCTGAGACATCAATCTTGGAATTAAAGCCATTACCTCATCTTAGATGGCAATTTAATCGATTTACCAGCAACCATAAATTGACCTCTTCCCTGATGATGGAGCGTTTTGGGTTTTTTTCTAGACATATCGACCCAGGCCTTAAGAACCTCAAGAATAAAAAAATTATATTCAGTCACCATTTTCATATCAATGACTTTGCATTCAAGGTTGGCAAAACATTCATCGATAAGTGGTGCTTTTACACTGGAAGAAGAGACTGCCGTGAGCTGAAATGTTTTGAATTTATCCACGTTTTGTCCCGATGTATTGCCACAGCCGACTACTTTTTCTGCTAAGTCCACTGTTGGAATATTAATGACGCATTCTTTGGTTGTTTTCAAGAGATTAAAACTGTAATTATTTTCGCTAATGACGCAGCCCACGATTGGAGGCTCAAATTCCATCATTGTATGCCATGACATAGCCATGATATTAGGATGTTCTTTGTGCGTTGTTGTGACTAATACAACAGGTCCCGGTTCTAAAAGACCATAGACTTGCGATAAAGGAAGCGATTTTTTTTTCATGTTAATATCCTTTCAGCTTGTAATTGAACTCGCTACAACCAAAAGCATTCTCACAATCTAACCCAGTATGGTTTTTCTCCCATTGTCAGATAAATTATGGCTTATAATTCATAGTAAAAAAAGGTAAATCCTGCCTATTAAAAATGGGGGATTACCCTTGTATTTGTTAATAAGTGATAGTGTTGATTTTTTTGAAAAATTTGGTTGTTATAATGCGTAAATTCGTGATGGTCTCGAGTTCAAATAACTCGGTAAGAAATTTTAAATCTCAGGCGGTCAGAACGTGTTATTGGATAGCTTTTATCCTGTCTTTAAGAGCGCTAATCTCTTTGGTAACATCACGGAGCTTACAGTTAACTATCTTTTCCGCATTGTCTAGTGATTCTCAAACATTATCCATTGATTTAATGAGTTTACTTTTACTTGTTCGAGTTCATCCATTTTGCGCCAGAATTCGGACTAGAATCCTAGTTGCTGGCGCCGACGCCCATGGAGAAACGTTTGGCTCTCGCACTCCGGACAGAGCAGGAGAAATAACTAAGGAAGAACAGATAGTCCTACTGGAAATTTAATTTTGATTTGCTCATCACCTGAAGTCACTGTTATTCCGTCCAAAGCATTTTTCAGAACATAACTAACGGAGAATGGGTCAAATCCCATGCTGCTTTGGAAATAACAAATAACGGCGCCAGTTGATGGATTATAAGTTACACCAGCACCATCATACCCTGCGCCTTTAAGGTCAACGGGGATATTTGCGCCAGGAGTTATCGGACCTTGAAATAGTGGGTAAGTTGCAACATCACTGTTTACTCGTTCAGTTCCTAATCCCGCTATATAAGTGCCATAATTTGTTAGCTTATCTTTTGTATGTATTGATATATCAGGGCAGTCTACAGTCACTTTAACCATATGAGGCCCAGCTGCAAAAGCAATGGAGGTCGTTAATCCCGAGATTAAAGCAACGGATAAAAATTTATTAATGATTTTCACAATTTTAGCTCCAGATTTAGATTAGTAGTAATACATAAATAATAATTTACCTTTATGTATAAAGAAGTTAAGGGTAATTATCTGTTACCTTAACGTCTTTAATTTTATGACGATACTAATTAAAACTCCTATTATTGATTTCCTGATTTTACCTATTGATTTCCATTATTCGCCACAATTGCAGCAATAGGTACTTAGGTCATATAAAATCGTAGCCCCCCCTTTTTTTTATTAAAAATAGGGTGTTTCCCAATTTGATTTAAGAAATAAATGGAATTAATTGAACGCTTACGTTACCCTTACGCGCAGGATTTTATGTAATTTTTTACATTTAAAGGATTTTGATATGTTACCTGATAAGAGGCAATTTTTAGGCATTCAAAGTTTAAGAGCTATTGCTGCACTTCTAGTATTATTTCAACATGTTACATTTTATGTTACCACTGCAAAAGGACTTGACTATCTTCCTTATCTACAAATTGATTTTGGGCGCACAGGTGTTAAACTTTTTTTTGTCATTTCCGGCTTTGTTATGGCCTATTGTATAAAAGAACGAACTTTCTTTTTAATGAATCGGGCAATACGTATTTATCCCGCTTATTGGCTTAGCATTCTTTTGTCTTATATATTATTAAATCATTTTAATAGCTGGGCATTTGATTTCAAATCCTTTTTTTTAATTCCAGGAACAGATTCGCTTAACAATAGCTATAAAGTCCCTTATTGGACGCTTATCTATGAAGTCTTTTTTTACAGTCTTCTTTACTTTATAAGTTTATGGGCTAAAACGGCAGAAAAAATTGCTGCAGTTTGTTGCTTATGGTTATTATCCATTTTTATAGTTAATGTATATCACTCCGTGCCTATTGCAGTACCTCAACAATTAATCTTATTTTCCGTAGCTAATATTTATTTTATCTCCGGTCTTCTTTTTGCCCTATATGAAGAGTTACTGCAAAAAAATAAAGCCATCATCATGGTACTATTTTTAAGTTTAGCTTTATGGGGATGCACCTTAAATTCTCCTGGTTTACAGAGTGATATTATAAATGCCATTGCTTTTGGATTATTAGTTTATAGTGCTAAAAATATGCTAAACCATCCGCTACTTGTTAAATTAGGTGATTATTCTTATGGGATGTATTTATTGCATGTGCCGATTTTATTATCACTTATCCATCTTTTGCAAAAAATTCATCCTACTTTGCAATTAAGATACTTATGGCCTATCGTGTTTTTAGTAACCCTGTTATGTTCCGTTTTATTCGGAAAATTAGAATATCAATTACATCGTTATTTAAAAAAGGTACTCAAGAATATAATGCGTTTACACAATGCCAAAGAACATTCTATTGTGCCAGTTTAAGTAACTATTGGTCGAATTAGTCCATCAAGGCGCGAGCCTCGAAGGGCTAGGCTGATGGTCATCATCTAATACGACTACTGGTCGATTTAGCGCAGATTTAATTTGATTAATTAAGTTAGAAACAGTTTCAAAGAATAATGCTTCTGTGGTGCCAGCCATAGCAGGATTAATTAATATATAAACTAAGAGGTGTTGACATTTCACTAGATTGAGCCAAAATCGGCCTCTAGAAAAAGGCAGTCCTCTGACTGGAAATTATCATATGAAAATCCTCCACACTTCCGACTGGCATATCGGCCGTACTCTTTATACGCACAAGCGTTATGAAGAATTTGAAGCATTCCTCTCATGGTTGGCGAAGACCCTTTGCGAAGAACGGGTGGATGTGCTCCTGGTTGCCGGTGATGTTTTTGATACCAGTACCCCCAGTAATCGTGCCCAAGAATTGTATTATCGGTTCTTATGCCGTGTGGCTACATCTTCTTGTCGGCATGTTATTGTGATTGCCGGTAATCACGATTCCCCAACGTTCTTAAATGCCCCTAAAGAATTATTACGTGCGCTTAATGTCCATGTCATTGGCTCAGTAACTACGAATCTTGAGGACGAGGTGTTACTGCTTGAAAATCAGGATGGTAGTCCTGAATTAATCGTTTGTGCTGTTCCTTATCTGAGAGATAGGGATATTCGCACGGTTGAAGCAGGGGAAAGTATTGAGGATAAAGAACGTAAGCTAATTGCGGGAATATGTGCTCATTATGCTGAGGTTTGTGAATTAGCGGTGCAGAAGCGTAATCTTTTGGATCGGGAAATTCCTATTATAGCGATGGGGCATTTATTTACCGCTGGTGGTGCGACTGGGGATGGTGTTCGCGAGCTTTATGTTGGCTCATTGGCGCATGTTTCGGCGCAAATTTTTCCTGAATGCATCGATTACCTGGCTTTAGGCCATCTTCATGTGCCGCAAAAGATCAATAATTTAGAGAACATGTGTTACAGCGGCTCGCCGCTGCCGATGGGGTTTGGCGAAGCAAATCAAGAAAAAAGTGTTTGTCTCATCGAATTTAGCGGAATCAAGGCTTCGGTGTCTCTCCTCAAGATCCCTGTTTTTCAACAACTTGAACGTATTCATGGCCATTGGGAGGCGATTGCAGATAGGATTATGGCGCTTGCCGCGACCCAAAGCCAAGCGTGGCTGGAGATAGTTTATGAAGGTGAAGAAGTTACGGGCGATCTGCGTGAATCTTTGCAAGAGGCGATTGCTGGAACGGGGATGCAGATCCTACGTGTAAAAAATAATCGTATCATTGACCGGGTACTGAAGCGAATACACGATGATGAAACACTTGATGATCTGGATATTAACGATGTGTTTGCACGCTGTTTGGCGGTTCATAAGGTACCCGAGGAGCAATGGCCAGAATTATTGACCACCTACCAGGAAACGTTAATGATTCTTAATGATCAAGATGTCAAGGCAGAATAAAGAGGTAGGCGATGCGGATACTCAAAATACGCTTTAAGAATTTAAATTCACTCGTCGGTGAATGGGAAATTGATTTGACTCATCCCGCATTTGTATCCGATGGTATTTTTGCAATCATTGGCCCAACTGGTTCAGGAAAGAGCACGATTCTCGATGCCATTTGTTTGGCACTCTATGGAAGAACACCCCGCCTTAATAAGGTAACCAAGAGTGAAAATGAAATTATGGCGCGTCAAACAGGAGAATGTTTTTCTGAAGTTCTGTTTCAAACTCAGGCAGGGCGCTTTCGTTGTCACTGGAGCCAACGACGGGCACGAAAAAAGCCTGATGGCGAATTACAAACGCCTAAGCACGAGATTGCAGATGCTGATTCAAACCAAATTCTTGACGCAAAGCTTCGTGGTGTTGCGGAGCAAATAGAAATGGCAACCGGCATGGATTTTGATCGTTTTACCCGTTCTATGTTGCTTGCACAAGGGGGCTTTGCTGCATTTTTGCAGGCGGTTCCTGATGAGCGTGCTCCCATTTTAGAACAAATTACTGGAACAGAAATTTACAGTCAGATCTCCATGTGTGTGCACGAGCGTCGCTCAGATGAGCGTAAAATACTGGATCTGATGATGGCGGAGCTTGCTGGAGTACAACTTCTGGGTGATGAAGAGGAACAGCAATTG
Source organism: uncultured Gammaproteobacteria bacterium (assembly GCA_963844185.1). Lineage (GTDB taxonomy): Bacteria > Pseudomonadota > Gammaproteobacteria > Legionellales > Legionellaceae > Legionella. The sequence continues at coordinate 70,643 of CAWJMX010000002.1, read as the reverse complement.
AATGTAAGTCTGGACCATTATAGTAATCAAGAAGTCTTGCTTAACCAGGAAGTCACAAAGAAAAATCTGGCAATGATCTGGCTGGAGCAGCTTAATTCTTTGGAAAAAGATTTAGGTTTCATTATTGAGCAGCTGCAAGATTTACGCACACGTCAGGAGGTATTTAAGCCTGAGTTAGAAAGGCTTGAACGAGCGAAGAAGGCTTTAGAAATATCGGCTGTGTATGCTGATATTAGTGCTTTGCGCCGAGAGCAGGAACGTGCAAATCAAGAATGTAATGACAGCCGCTTGGCACTTCCAGGCAGGGAAGCTGAGTTAAAGACGGCAGTAGATGCTTTGAAGCTCGCGGTTGCTGATTTAGAACAAAAAAGAATAGAACAAAAAGCGACCTTAGTGGTGATTCGCAAGGTTCAGGCGCTTGATATTAAGCTTCAGGAAAAAAAAGAACCCATTATTAAAGTCAACGATGTTATTCTGGAGATTAAACGCTCTTTATCTGCCTTGTTCGCAAAGAATAATGAAGATTGCCGTGATCTCGCTACAAAAAGAATTGCCTTTGCAGAAGTTCGCGAACTTCTTCTGCTAAAAAAAGCAGATGAGGGGCTGATAGCCAATCTAGCCGGAATTGGTAGTCGATTTGATATTCTTCGTGATTTAAATGAACAGTATGGCAACAAAGCTGCTGAGTTGAGTATAGCCGAGATGCAAATGGTGGAATTAGGTCGCGCTTGGCATGAACAAACAATAGTGCTTGCAGCAAAAGAAAAGGAACTTAACTCTTGTCAGCATGATTTTGTATACTACCAGAGTCAACTAAAAGAGACTTTGGCGGGGCGTACAATGGCTGATTGGCATGGCGCTTCGACACTTCTTAAAGAGAGAAGTGCTTCTCTGCAAAAAACGATTAAAGTGATGTACTCTTTGACTGATTTAAAGGCGAATCTTGATGCGCTTAATAATCGCCAGGCAACACTTACGCTTGCACAAGATGGATTAGTTCATAAAATTCAAGTTCAGGTTGAACAATGTGGTGCCTATGAACGTGAAGTTCACTTGCTTGAAACGCAACTTTCTTTGCTCCAGAAGATTGAAGATCTTGCAGAAGTCAGGCATCAACTTGAAGACGATCAACCATGTCCACTTTGTGGTGCAAAAGAACATCCATTTGCAACAGGTAATATTCCTGTTCCTGATGAAACTATGGCTTTGCTAAAACGGGCTAGAGAGAATCATAAACAAGCAAACGTCATGCATTCAGGATTAAAAATTAAACAGGTTGAAAATGTAAAAGATTTAGAACAACTGTTGCTGCAACAAAATGAATGCATAGACCGGATTGCCATTGAAGAGGCTGAAATTCAGGAAGCGTTTTCCATGTTTGCTCTTGATGTGTCTGCTCAAGAGCGAGAAACCGTGTTAGTTAATTTAGTGCAAGAAATCGATAAGAATCTGGAAAATACCTTACGGGTTGCTCAGGTTGTCGATGAGTATGAACAAAAGATGGAACTCGCGCGTGAATCGTTTGAAAAAAGCAAGGAATTATTTGCACAATCTGAGCGAGAAAATCAGACCGTAAGTCATAAAAAAACCTCTGCAGAACAAGGTGTCGCACGGATTGCAAAGGAGTTAAGTATACTCGACGCTCAGCGTCAGAAAACACGGGATAAAGAATTAGCAGCGTTAGCAACGTATGGAATTAAAAGCTTGGCTCTGGATGCATTGGCTCATGTTCAGCTGGAACTCGCTGCACGGCGGGATCAGTATCTGGATTTACAGAAACAAAATAGTGATTTGGAGAAACAGATCGCCAGTTTGGAGTCGCAGACAAAATATCAAGCCGAACAAATTAATAAATTAGGAATAGATCTTAAAAATCAGCAAAATATGCTCATGACTTTAAAAGCGGATCAAGATTTGCTCATGCATGAGAGGAATTCTCTTTTTGGTGACAGGAACCCTAATGAGGTGGAAATTCACTTGGTTGTGGTAATTGAAGCAGGCGAAAAGCGCATTGAGGGCTTACGACAGACATTGAGTGTCACAGAACAAGAATGCGCCAAATTAAAAAGTGCCATAGAATCTATTGAAAAAACAATTTTTTCGCGCCGCTTAAAGTTACAGGAAGTTGAACTTGTTTTTAAAACACAGCTCGATAAATTTAATTTTGCTGATGAAGTCAGTTATCTAAACGCCTGTCTGTCTGAAGACGCGCGCAAAAATTTAATGTTAAATGCCCAAAAGTTGGAAAATGAATATACAGAACTAGAGACACGAAGAAAGGATAAAGCGGATTTTTTAGAAATAGAGCGACAAAGACAAGTAACGGAGCAATCATATGAATTTCTGGCTCAAGAACGAAGTGGTTTAATAAGTCGCTTAAAAGAAATCCAACAGGCGATCGGTGCCATGCAGCAGAAACTAGAAGGCAACGATCGTTTAAGGAAAAAGCAACAAGAACGAGTGCAGGCTATAGACTTACAAAAACGAGAATCTTGGCGTTGGGATACACTACATGGACTAATTGGTTCTTCGGATGGGAAAAAATATCGTAATTTTGCTCAAGGGCTGACTTTTGAAATGATGATCGGCCATGCCAATCGGCAATTGCTAAAAATGACCGATCGTTATCTTTTAATTAGAGATGATAGTCAGCCACTAGAGCTTAATGTAGTGGATAACTACCAGGCTGGAGAAATTCGTTCGACCAAAAACCTGTCGGGCGGTGAGAGTTTTATTGTGAGTCTTTCTCTCGCGTTGGGCTTATCGCATATGGCCAGTAAAAACGTTCGGGTTGATTCATTGTTTTTGGATGAAGGATTTGGAACTTTAGATGAAGAAGCATTGGACACCGCATTAGAGACCCTTGCCGGTTTACAGCAGGCTGGTAAATTAATTGGTGTGATCTCACATGTCCCTACACTGAAGGAGCGGATTAGCACGCGAATACAGATCAGTCATCAAACCGGTGGTCGTAGTCTGATTAGCGGACCAGGTTGTCGTCGCTTAGATTAGGGTGTTGCTTAAGGCTGTATTAGAGGCAGGAAAATACATTATAGAGAACATTGCATACAGTGCCAACTAAGATTTAAGCTGAGTAATAAAGAAGAATGGGGATGATATCTATAAAAATTTCAATCAATCTGTATTGTTTTATTACTCTTGTCCTGAACGTGCATGCAACGAATCTCCTTAGTGCAAAAAAATAAGCAAATAAGTAAAAAGAGTTCTAAGATTATCTGTAGATATCAAAATTAATAGCACCATAGAAAATGGGAGAATTATTGTTGCTCTCTGACGTCGGTTGTCTGATTACCCCTAAGAAGGGCCAAGAATGAAAATGCATACGCAAGCAACACAAGAAAAAAAACAATTCTGGATTATTTTGCTAATTGTCTTAATCAGTTTTATCGGTTCATCTATTGCTTACCCCATTTTTCCGCCCTTGTTTTTACAATCTACGGATCAGTTAATTATCTCTCCGCAATGGAGTGACACCAGCAGACGTATTTTGCTGGGGTTAACCCTTGCAATTTTCCCTCTGGGGCAATTCATTGGTTCTCCCATTCTGGGGCGAAATTCTGATATTTATGGCCGCAAGAAAATATTAGTCATCAGTTTGGCTGGAAGCATGCTGGGGTATTTGCTGACCGTCATATCGTTTTGGACAAATTGTTTTTGGCTATTATTATTCAGCCGTTTTTTAACCGGATTTATGGAAGGAACTTTTGCTGTTGCAAGGGCATTCGCCTCAGAACTAACCACCATTAACAAGTTTGTAAGCTTTGGTAGGATCAACACTATGGCAGGTATTGGCTATATAATTGGACCAATCATCGGCGGTTTATTATCAAACGCAAATGTTGTTCCTTGGTTTTCATGGTCATTTCCTTTTACTTTTGCCGCCTTAGCTTCAATTATAACCCTGGGGTTTGCCTGGTGGAAATTGCCGGAACATAAGATCCTCCATAAACCTGAAAAAGAATCGATAGTGAGCCAACTCAATATTATTCGGCAATTTAAGTTATTATTTCAGAATCACCCACATTTGCTTCATTTGCTGATCATTAGTACGCTATTTACCTTTGCCGTCGATATGTTCTACGAATTTGGCCCGGTTTATCTTGCTGGAAAATGGTTCATGTCTCCGGGGATGATTGCGCTTTATAACGCAGCATTATCAGCCGCCCTTGCTTTAGGTGCTTCATGGCTTCCTTATCACCTTTCAAAACGCCTGCCCATTCATAAAATTATTATCCTGGCCATGATGAGCACTACTTTGATTTTTGCTGCCATGATTGCTTTTCAATACCCCATGAGTATGTTTTTATTCTTCGCGCTTATTGGATTTAGCATCACCAGTGTCACCACAACCATGACGATTCACATCTCAAATGTGTCTCATACTGCCATTCAGGGGGAGGTTATGGGCGCACAGTTAAGCTTGCGTACACTTGGTGATGCTCTTATTTGTTTTATCGGCGGCTTGCTGATTGTTTTGTCAATTACTTTACCTATTATCATCTGCTGCATTACCGCATTGATTGCGAGCGTTCTGTGCCAGGTATATTTAAAACCGACAGTCTTAGATAATCATGGGCACTAATCAATGAGGAAGGTCCGTCAAATAGCAACCAATTTGTATTATTTCAAATTGGTTTCATCGGACGATCCCCGGTATTTGTTGTATGTGCGAGAAGCAATTACAGGATTATTTAATGGTGTTGTTTTCTGTCTTTTTCTGGTAAGACAACATAATCTCAGTAATTAAGCGTATTTTTTCTTCTTTTGCTAAATTCAGATTAAAAATGCCCTCAGTTACGCCTTTCATGAGTTCGGCAATATTTTCTTTAGTGTCAGGAATTAAGCTTTTGGTGGCGCGATCCGAAGAGCGACTACGAAGAAACGATACTTCTAACCAATTAATCAGTAAATGCGGTGTGTCATGTTGGATAAATAGAGGATTATTTGAGGGCTCTTTTTTTAGAAAATAGTCGCGTGTTGCAGCAAATGAGGGTATTTGCTCTCCAGGATAAACCACAAAATTATAACCTAACGATGCAGCGATCCACATTACGGCAGGACTTTCTTCAATCAGGTATTTTGAGGAGCGCAGCATTAATAACTCTTTAGATTCCTGCTCATTGGCATGACGTCTTGAAAAATCAGCGGCAACATGATGTACTGATTCGGTTAGTGTAGGTTCGGTGTGGTATAAGTCCATAATCTGCGTGTTAATTTCTGCATAGCTTGGTGATTTAGTGAGCCAATCACGCCAGTATACTACCTCAAAATGCGTTGCTGTTTTATTAAGTGCAGTCTTTTTATCTAGAGGAAACTGTTCGATAAGATGTGAATCAAAATCATTAATATTGAGTCCAAGAGGCGTTAGAAAATACTCTAAGTGCTCCGCAAAATAAGCCTGTCCTAATGCTATCGCCTCATTTTGGAGCTGATTAATAGGGGGATCGTTAAAATCATGGCATAAATTATGCCAATAGACCTCGTCTGCAATCAGAAAGGTCGTGAACTCAAATTCAGATGTTGCTTTTTCAATGATGGCTTTTAGGTACTGTTCAGTACAATAAGGATTGCCACGAATGCTTAATAGCACTAGGGCTTTTGTTTTTTTTAAACTAGGGAATAAGGATTTTGCTTGTCCTTTAAACTGTGCTGTTAAAATATTGCCATCTTTAGAACCTTTTATTTTAACCATAGTTCCGTCCTTTTATTGGGTGAGTAGTCTTGAGTTGAGCAAAATTATAACATAAAATTCACTTTTCGGCTATTAAGTGTTTATTAAATGAGCTTGTAGTATATAAATAAAAATAGATCTATAATTAAAAAAAACAATAAGAAGACTGGCATGATAAGAAAGGAATTCGAATCCTTAAACCAATTGCAGAAAGAGCTCGGCGCTTTAAAAAAACAATTGAAAGATGAAAAAAAATATTCTCGTCTTTTAGATGAGCTCATCGCCTTGCTTCCGGGCCATGTGTATTGGCTTAATACGAAAAACGAATTCTTAGGATGCAATAATTTACAAGCTAAGTCTGCAGGCTTGTCTTCACGAAAAGCAATTGTTGGCAAAACGAACTTCGATATGCCTTGGAAAGAGCAGGCAGAACACCTCAATCAAATCAATAATCTGGCGATGCAAACGGGGCAATCTCAGGTTCAAGAAGAATGCATTGATATGCCAGAAGGCCCTAAAATCTATTTATCACATAAAGTTCCTTTACGTGATGAGCATAACGAGGTTATTGGCGTATTAGGGGTTTCCCTGGATATCAGCCAGATGAAGGAAATGGAAGTAAAGCTACGTGAAGCGAAAGAGCTTGCTGAAGCAGCGAATAAAGCGAAGTTGGAATTCTTGGATAATATGCGTCATGATATTCGCACCCCTTTGTCTGGGATAGTTGGTTTTGCAGATTTATTAAAACAAGAGTCTAACAGCCCTCAAGTTAAGGAATATGTAGAGAATTTAGTTGCATCCAGTCATGCGCTTCATAAATTATTAGATGAGGTCTTAGAAGCAATTCGAGTTGGTTCAGGAGAAATACCAAGACTTAAGAAAAAATTTAATTTAAAAAAATCATTACAACACATTATCGATTTAAACCGTGCCAAAGCGGCACATAAGCGCCTGAAATTAACCCTGGATGTTGATGATTCCATCCCTGAGTATGTTATCGGCGATCAAATACGTGTGCATCGAATTGCTTTGGAATTAATTGCGAATGCTTTAAACTTTACCGACACTGGATTTGTCAGCTTGTCGGTGCACCTTATGAAACGAAAGCATAGAGAGCTCATCATTAAACTGGTCGTTGAAGATTCAGGGATTGGGATCCCCAAAGACAAACAGCAAGAGATATATGGGCATTTTACTCGTCTTACTCCATCTTACCAAGGTATATATAAAGGAGCCGGCCTTGGTCTTTCAGTTGTCAAACAATTTGTTGATGAGGTTGATGGAGAAATTTATGTGGAAAGTGTTTTAAAAAAAGGCTCAAAATTTACGTTTGTTTTCCCACTCAATGAATCATTACTCAATGATGCTTTAGGTGTTGAGGAGGAACCTGAGTATATTAGTAAGTATTGTTTTGAAATGTCCGATGATCGTGTACGCAAACAGCTCCCTCAAGCCTTAACTTCTGACAAATACCGTGTTCTTTTGGTGGAAGACAATTCCATAGCACGACAAGTCGCTCAATCAATACTAGGCAAACTAAATTGCGATACGGAGCTTGCGGATACTGGGAAAAAAGCGGTCGATTTATGGAGTACTGGGCAGTATGATTTAATTTTTATGGATGTAGGGTTACCTGATTGTGATGGTTATGAGGTAACTCACAAGATTCGCATTATGGAATTAGTACGAGATACGCACATTCCGATTATTGCACTTACAGCACATGCGGGTGACGAAAACACCCAACGATGCATTGAGGCCGGAATGAATGCGGTACTTATGAAACCTTTGACCGTAAAAAGCTGCTCGGATATTCTTGAGGCTTTTATCCCTGGTTATCCTCAGCAGGATTACTTGCCGGAAAATAAAGCGTATTCATCCGATTTACCAAAGACTCAACATGCTTTGTTTGATCTGTCGAAGTTTCCTCATTTAGACAGCGAAGCCGCGAACAAAGCACTCGGAAATGAGGCTTTATTAGTCGAAATGCTTTCATTGATGCTGAATGAGTCATTGCCTGAAGATTTGGCTCTTCTAAAAGCAGCATATGCCGACAATAATTGGGATGAAATTCAAAACGTTGCCCATAAAATTAAAGGTGGGGCTGTGTATGTAGGCACAGTGAAAATTAAAATGGCTTGTCAGTATCTTGAGCGATATTGGAAAACGGGACAACATGATTTACTCGAATCGCTTTATCAGCAAGCCATAGATGTGATAGAGGAAAGTATGAATGTCATTCAAGTTTGGTTAAATACGCATTGATAATGCAAATTTCCATTACTATGCGAAGCTTTCCTATGTTTTTTCTTTCGATGAGGATGGTTTTATTAATTTTGGAAAATATATTCACACCTAAAATAACAGTACAAAAATTGATATATTTTATAAAAATGCATATTGACCTATTCCCAGTTTTAATAACACCACATCGATGGCACTTTTTAGTATACTTTCAAGTATCAGCATATATTTGATGTAAAATTTTAAATCTGGAGCGGCATTAGAGATTATTATTGATCTATTAATAGAGGCCCTGTAATGTTGTTTGTTTTAAAGTCAATAATTCCAGGGAATGGTATGGAACTAATTAATGGAATAAACCCATGCAAATTACTTTTTTAGGTGCTACAGAAACGGTTACAGGATCAAAATATTTATTATCTTTTGCTAACAAAAAAAATATTTTGCTTGATTGCGGTCTTTTTCAAGGCGAGAAAGAATTGCGATTACGGAATTGGCATTCTCTTCCCTTTGACCCTAAAATCCTTAATGCGGTCATTCTTACCCATGCTCATATTGACCATACAGGTTATTTACCTTTATTAGTCAAAAATGGATTTAAAGGGCCTATTTTTTGCACCCAAGGCACGAAGGATTTATGTGACCTATTGTTACCTGATAGCGCACACTTACAAGAGGAAGATGCAAAACATGCTAATAGGCATCATTATTCCAAGCATAATCCGGCATTGCCGCTCTACACGGCAAAGGATGCAGAAAAAGCATTAAAACTATTTCGTCCCCAGCCGTATAATTCTGGGGTAGAACTGATTAACGAGATCAATTTTCAATTCATTCCTGCAGGCCATATTATTGGTGCTTCATTGGTCAGAATTCAATCTGAAGGTAAGTCCATTCTTTTCACAGGGGATTTGGGGCGAATGAATGAGCCAGTAATGCGTGCACCAACACCAGTGCAACAAACGGATTATCTTGTTACTGAATCAACTTATGGTGATCGTCTGCATGAGAAAGATCATCCCAAAGATATATTAAAACGCATTATTGATAAAACATACCAACGAGGTGGATCGGTGATTATACCGGCCTTTGCTGTGGGACGCACGCAGGCTATTTTGTACTACCTTTCTGAATTAAAAAAAGAAAATTTATTACCGGATATACCTATATTTTTAGATAGCCCCATGGCGATTAATGCCACGAATATTTTGTCGAAACATAGAGAAGATCTACGTTTGACTAAAACGGAATGTGAAGAACTGTGTAAGATTGCTACCTATGTACGTTCTGCCGAAGAGTCAATACAGATTGATAGCACAAAAGAGCCCAAGATCATTATTTCTGCCAGTGGTATGGCAAGTGGTGGTCGTATTTTATTTCATTTAAGGGCTTATGCCCCAGATGCAAGAAATACTATCTTGTTTACAGGGTTTCAAGCTGTGGGTACACGAGGAGCCGATATGCTCAATGGTATAAAGCAAATAAAAATTCATGGTGATCTAATACCGGTTAATGCCGAAATTGCAGAGATTCGAAGTACTTCAGCACATGCGGACTATGGCGAAATTCTTCAGTGGCTTAAATATTTTGATAAGCCACCTATAAAAACATTTATTACTCACGGTGAGCCAGTAGCGGCTTTATCTTTAAAAAACAAAATTGAAGCTGAATTGGGTTGGCCTTGTGTTGTTCCCTTATATAATCAAACTGAGCAATTATGAGAAACAGGCATTCAACCTTAAGTCTTAAATATTTGGGTATCAATACCTATAAAGACCCCATTATTTATATGCGCGAAGATTGTCATATCTGTAAATCTGAGGGTTTCTATGCACAGGTTCGTGTGCGCGTGGCCTTAAATAAGCGCTCCATTATTGCAACCGTCAATACGATCGAAACTGATTTATTACGACATAATGAAGCGAGTTTATCCGATTATGCCTGGGATTTATTAGCGGCAAAAAATGGGGATCAAATTTCAATTACTCATCCAAAGCCGCTTGATTCGTTAAGTTATATTCGTTCCAAAGTATATGGGAATGAACTGAAAACTGAGGAAACAAAACAAATTATTGATGATCTTATTTCAGGACAGCTCTCAGATATTAATATCGCGATGTTTATTGCTGCCAGTGCTGGAGACAAATTATCAAAAAAAGAAATTTTGGATCTGACTTCGGCAATGATTGACTCCGGTCAACGTATAACCTGGCCTTCATCTCTTGTCGTTGATAAACACTGTATTGGCGGTTTGCCTGGAAATCGGACGACACCAATCGTTGTTTCTATTGTTGCTGCTTTTGGCTTGATGATTCCTAAAACATCTTCAAGAGCCATTACCTCTCCTGCAGGTACGGCGGACACCATGGAAGTATTTACCACCGTTAATTTAGATCTTCCTGCCATGCGTAAGGTAGTTGAGCAAGAAAATGGCTGTCTTGTTTGGGGCGGCTCGATGTCATTAAGTCCTGCGGATGATTTACTCATCAGGATTGAACGAACGGCGGATTTAGATAGTGAAGGGCAAATGATTGCCTCCATTTTATCTAAAAAAATTGCGGCGGGTTCCACTCACCTTGTAATTGATATGCCTATTGGCACCACAGCTAAAGTTAGAACAATTGAACACGGGAAATTGCTTAAACGTTCTTTGGAGTCTGTTGCGCAAGAGTTTGGTATTGAAACGAAAATTATGATCACTGACGGTTCACAACCCATTGGTCGAGGTATAGGTCCGGCTCTTGAGGCTGTTGATGTATGGGCCGTACTTCAGTGCGATAAGCATGCACCGCAAAATTTAAGAGAACGTGCCTTATTACTAGCGGGTCAGGTTCTTGAGTTTTCGCCAGGGGTACTTCCTGGGCAAGGTATAAATATTGCAACTGCGATTTTGGATAGTGGTAAAGCACTTGCGAAATTTGAAGCCATTTGCATGGCTCAAGGGGGACTGCATGATATTCCCCAAGCCCCTTTTTCTCATACTGTAGAGTCAACGGTGTCCGGCACCATTATTAACATTGATAACCGACATATTGCTCGTGTTGCTAAATTAGCTGGTGCGCCACAGGCCAAGGTTGCGGGGGTTGAGTTGTTAGTGATGTTAAATACGGTAGTTAGGAAATCGCAACCTTTATTTAAAATAACCGCCGAAACTAAGGGACAACTTCATTATGCGCTAGATTTTCTTAAACAAGGCCATGATATTTTCCAGATCGAAGTTAGTTCGTGATAAATACGTTGACGGAGTGGTAATATATAGGGAGCTACCAGGTTATAATAGTGAGCAACATTCTTTTGGATGTTCGGGAAAGAGCACTTTATCTGCATATCGCTAGTCAGCTCCATTCTTCTGCTAATATAGTATAGACCTGTGTGCAAAAAATCCTTTCCGACTTGGGGTAGAGCATGGAACCATCACCCATTATTTTTTCTTTATTTGCCCATGATGCTTTAGCGAAAACCATTCAAAAAAAATGTCAGTACGAACTAGGGAACATAACGCAACATCAATTCCCTGATGGGGAAACAGTGATGCAAATTGATTCCAATGTTGCAGGGCGTGAAGTGATTTTTATTACCAGTTTAGACCAACCGAATCCTAAATTAGTGCCACTTCTATTTGCTGCACAAACAGCAAGAGCACAAGGTGCGTTAAAAATAACACTGATTGCGCCTTATCTTGCATATATGCGTCAAGACAAGGTATTTGAACCTGGCCAAGGCATTACCTCAAAATATTTCGCCCAATTGCTTTCTCATTATTTTGATGGCTTAGTGACAATCGATCCTCATTTACATCGATGGCATACATTAAGTGTTATTTATGATATTCCAGCCACAGTGTTACATGCTTCGGATAATATTGCTCAGTGGATACACAAACATATTCACGCGCCAATACTCATTGGACCAGATGCCGAGAGTCAGCAATGGGTGGCGGATATTGCCAGGAAAGCCAATGCACCTTTTCTCCTTTTAGAAAAAATTCGTAAGGGAGATAAGCAAGTTGAAGTTTCTATCCCTAATATTGAAAAACACCACAACGCTATCCCTGTCTTGATTGACGATATTATTTCTACAGGGATGACCATGATAGGGGCAGTAAAACATTTATTATCACTAAAGATGCGTCCGCCAATTTGTATTGGTGTTCATGCTGTTTTTGCGGGAGATGCTTATCAACAACTATTGGCTTCGGGCGTTGAAAACATCATCACGTGCAATACCATCCAACATTGTTCTAATGGTATAGACATCAGCACTAATATTATTAATCACTTAGGGATATGGAAATGAGGAGTGCTTAGAGCAGATCAAAAAATATGTACGTGCTGCTAATTATCTTCATCACGCGCTATATTAAATAATATGGAGACGAGATAGCGAAATGGCAATGGTCAGGAGAATAATATTATGACTACGATTACTAAGAGATCGGGCGACAAAGTCCCTTTTGACCCCAATCGATTGTATCGGTCGTTAAAACGAGTGGGGGCAGATGAGTCTCTTATTATGGAAATTGTAGATGAAGTGTCACATTGCCTAGTAGAAGGGATGCCAACGCATACAATTTATCATATCGCTTTTCGACTGTTACGTAAAAAATCACGTAGTTTGGCGGCAAAATATCATTTGAAGCGGGCTATCATGCAGCTGGGCTTATCAGGTTATCCTTTTGAGAAGTATGTTGCTGAAATTTTGCGACACCAAGGTTTTCAAGCAGAAAACAACCAAATCGTAACTGGATTTTGTGTGAATCATGAGGTTGATGTTGTGGCTCAAGGCAAGGGGCAAAAAATTTTCATAGAATGCAAATACCACAATCGATTAGGTGTTAAAAGTGATGTAAAGATTTCTTTATATTTTAAAGCGCGTTTTCAGGATATTGAGCTATCTTATAAGAAAAGAGCAGAAGAAAAATTACAAGGATGGCTTGTAACTAATACGCGATTTACCCAGGATGCCATCCAATATGGACTTTGTGTTGGTTTGCATTTAGTAGGTTGGGATTTCCCAGCAAAAGGTAGTTTAAAAGAGCTAATAGAATTTTCGGGCTTATATCCCATCACTTGCATTACGAGTTTTACCAAGGCTGAAATATCACAATTGCTTGAGAAGAACATTACGATTTGCAAAACAATAAGTAATAATATTAACCTTCTTGATGAATTAAATATTCCCAAACAACGAAAGGATTCTATTATTGAGCAGTGTCACGCATTGTGAAACGGTGCTGTTAATTGATGGGTTACCTTAATTTACGGATGATAATGAATAAAAATACGGCTTCCATCAACATTGCGCAAAAATCCATAGGGCATATCGTTGAAGTCAATGGGCCTGTAGTTAAGATATTCTGTAATACGTTACCTCATTTATATCAAGCACTTAGCACTTATACTGAGACGGAACACTATATTTTAGAAGTGTGTCAGCATCTAGATGAGCATCATCTCAGAGCTATCACGTTACATAGTGCAACTGGTTTGCAACGAGGATTACTTGTTTACGATCAAGGGGCGCCATTACAAATTCCAGTTGCCCCTGACTGTTTGGGGCGTGTCTTAGATATTTTTGGCTCTCCTTTAGATGGCGCAGAGCCGTTTCAAGCTCATGGATACAGTGCTATTCTTGTAAAGCCTACTCCTATTGCCATGACTATGGCAAAACAAAATATTCTAGAGACAGGGATTAAAGTGATTGATTTACTCTGTCCTTTTGTTCGAGGCGGTAAAACTGGTCTGTTTGGTGGTGCAGGCGTCGGTAAGACTATTCTCCTTATGGAGTTTATGCACGCCATTATTCAATTACATCAAGGTATTTCTGTCTTTGCAGGCGTTGGTGAGCGCATACGTGAGGGGCATGAATTATGGCATGAGATGCAAGCTGCTGGCGTGATGGATAAAACGGTTATGATATTTGGGCAAATGGATGAGTCTCCTGGGGTGCGTTTTCGTGCAGGATTATCTGCTTTAACGTATGCCGAGTATTTACGTGATAATTTAGCGCATGAAGTGCTTTTTCTTATGGATAATGTTTATCGTTTTGTTCAGGCGGGTAGTGAAATTTCTGGCCTTTTAGGGCGAATGCCGGCTAATGTAGGTTATCAGCCGACGTTAATGACTGAAATCGCAGAACTGCAAGAACGTATTACTTCCACTGCTAAAGGTGCGATTACATCCGTGCAAGCGGTATATGTTCCCGCCGATGATATGAGTGACCCTGCGGTAACGGGAATTATTACTCATTTGGATTCAATCGTCGTACTTTCCCGTACGCAAGCAGGAAAAGGGATTTATCCAGCAGTAGATATCTTGGCTTCAAAGAGCAAATATATGGATAAAATGGTTTTGGGAGAGCGACATTATTCGATTGCTCAAGCGGTTAGAGAACACATCGCGCGTTATCAAGAATTAGAAGACATTATTTCCATGATGGGGATAGAAGAGCTTTCTGCTAAAGACCGAGACATCGTTTTAAGGGCGCGCAAATTACAGCGCTATTTGACGCAACCATTTCATGTGACAAAGCAGCAAACAGGCATTGCCGGAAAGTCGGTTTCATTAGCGCAAACTCTTGCTGATTGTGAATCATTTATTAATGGTGATTATGATCATTTTTCTGAAGCTCAGTGCTATATGATAGGTACTATAGATAAAGGAGTTAAAGAGTAAAATGGATAGTTTTGAGCTGCATCTGCAAAGTTCGACCCAATATGAAAAAATTCATAATGTGCTTAGCTTTGTGGGTGAAGATGCCTCAGGACAATTTGGTGTTTTGGCACATCATGCCAGGATGATGACTTGCTTAAAATTTGGTTTGGCATGGTTTCGGTATGATAATCAGGATATGGAATATTTAGCATTACCTGGCGCAGTAGTCTATTTTAATGAGAACCAACTGTACATTTCTACGCGCCATTATTTTCGTAATAAAGACTATAAAGTAATACAAAGTTCAATAACTAAAGAATTACAGTGTGAGGAGGAAAATCTTTCCAGTGTTAAGGAATGTTTGCATCGCTTGGATGAAGAAATCATGAAACATCTATGGGATTTAAAACGGCGGAGCCATTATGGAATCTGATCCTCAAAAAGAGCTTGAAAAGCAGGTAAAAGTAAATGTAAGTAAAATTGATAAGGCAAAAAAGGAACGAGCTACCTTATTAGCCCAAACGATTTATTTAGGTACGCTGGGCTTTGTTTTTATCTTGCCTATAATTTTAGGCGCCTATCTGGGCATGTGGTTAGATGGAAAATTAAAAGGATTTTCCGTTGCCTGGACACTCAATTTTATTATTCTAGGTGTGCTAGTTGGTGCGGTTAACGTTTATCTTATGATTAAGGAATAGTCGTGGAAACAGAAAGTTTTTTAACACATTTTGTATTTTCCATTGGTTATTTAAACATCACCGAAAGCATCTTAACGACCTGGTTCATTATGATGCTGTTATTTATTTTTGCTTGGGCGGTAACTCGAAAATTATCATTGCAAGCGAGCAGTCTTCAGACTGTTCTTGAAGGAGTGATTAGTGTGATGCATGATGCCATTGAAGATGTCTTGCCGCAACACGTTGAGTTGGTATTTCCTTTTATCGCGACTTTATGGATTTTTATTCTTGTTTCTAATTTAATTGGCATTATTCCTGGATTTTATTCCCCCACAGCCGATTTATCGGTGACCAGTGCTTTAGCGATTATGACTTTTATTTCAGTACATTGGTTTGGAATTCGCGTTGAAGGCTTACAGGGCTATTTGAAACATTATATTCGCCCAACCCCTCTTATGTTACCCTTTAATTTGATTAGTGAACTATCCAGAACTTTAGCCTTGGCAATCCGTTTGTTTGGCAATGTAATGAGTTTGGAGCTCACAGCACTTATTGTCTTAATGGTGGCCGGTTTTTTAGCACCGGTTCCCATATTATTATTGCATCTTATAGAAGCCATTATTCAAGCCTATATCTTCGGTATGCTCGCGTTAATTTATATTGCTGGAGGTATTCAATCACAGGAACTGAAGAGAAAGGAGCGTCATAATGAATAGTTTAAGTTGGTTTAGTTTAGCCTCAACAGTAATCGCCGCACTGGCAATAGCCATTGGAACTGTAGGTCCGGCACTTGCTATGGGGCGGGCGATTAGCCATGCTTTAGATGCTTTAGCACGACAACCCGAAGCAGAAAAATCGATTACAAGAACACTATTTATTGGTTTGGCTATGATTGAATCATTAGCCATCTATTGTTTGGTAATTGTTTTGATTATTTTATTCAGAAATCCATTATTATCTTATTTTTTGGGTCAACAAGGATGAAATAAATGGAACTGTCCTGGTCAACCCTGGTATTTGAAATAATTAATTTTTTGGTCCTTATTTGGATTTTAAAATATTTTCTTTATGCACCAATTCAAAAGACCATTAGTGCACGCCAAAAAATGGTTGAGGATAAACTTGAAAATGCTGAAAAATTTCGTAGTGAAGCGCAGGATTTGCAATTAAAATATGAACATCGTCTTGCCGATTGGCAATTAGAAAAAGAGCATCTGCAAAAAGATTTTCAACACGAGCTGGAACAATGGAAATCAGCAGAGCTTGTTGATTTTGAAAAAAAATTAACTACTGAAAAGGCTGCACTTATTGAGTGTGAACTGAGAAAATCAAAAGAGCTTATTGAAAAAAATGCCAGAGAGGCGATACTATTAGCCGGAAAATTCGCAGAAAAATTTTTAAAAAACTTCGCTGATGCGCATCTTGAAAAAAAAATAATTGGAAAAATTATTCTTGACTTAGGCGAACTTCCCGATGAAAAAATGCAGTTGATGACTAAGCAATCGTTGCAGGATACGATTCTCATTCAAAGCGCCTATACAATAAATGAGCAGCAACGACAAAATCTAGTAGAAACAATTGAAAAGCTAAGCCATAAAAAATTCAGGGTTGATTTTGTAGTAAATCCAGAACTTCTCGCCGGATTAATTATCCAAATTGGAGCGGTTGTATTGCAAGCCAATCTTCGTGATGAATTAAAGTTCTTTACGGAGATAAAAAATGCAATCATCTGATTTGAGTGCTTTTCTTGAAATACAAAAGCAACGAATTGAGGATTATGAATTTAAAGTCAGCTTATCAGAACAGGGACGGGTCGTCTCTCTAGGCGATGGCATTATCTGGATTAAAAGTTTACCTTCTGCGGCCATCAATGAAATTATTATTTCGGAAGATGGTCATTGTATGGCAATGGTTTTTCATCTGACTGAGTTCCTTGTCGGCGCTATTATATTGATTCAAAGTAATGAATTAAAAGCAGGAATGTTAATGTATCATTTTAAACGATCTTTAAGTATTCCTGTAGGTGATGCACTTCTAGGAAGAGTCATTGATCCTTTAGGGGGGGCCTTAGATGGAAATGAACCACCGCAATGTGATGAACAGGGTTTACTTGATATTTTATCGCCACCTATGACTAAGCGTGATTTTGTTAATCGTCCATTTTATACTGGGAATAAAATGATCGATAATTTAATTCCTATTGGAAAAGGGCAAAGAGAGTTAATTATCGGAGATAATGGACTTGGTAAAAGCGCGTTGGTTATTGACATTATTATCAATCAAAAGGATAAAAATGTTCGTTGTATCTATGTATTGATTGGTCAAAAGCGTTCTACGATTAGCAATACGATTCAAATATTAAACGACGCGAATGCCCTGGAATACACTACCGTTGTTGTTGCGCAGGCTGCTGCACTACCTGGTTTGTTATATCTAGCTCCTTTTGCAGGTTGTGCAATCGCAGAGAACTGGATGAATAAGGGATTTGATACTCTTATTGTGTATGATGATTTGAGTGCCCATGCGAATAGCTATCGTGAATTATCACTGTTACTGCGTAGACCACCTGGCCGCGAAGCATTTCCTGCAGATATTTTTTATCTTCATTCACGATTATTGGAACGTTCAACCTGTCTGTCTCGTGAAATGGGAAGTGGCAGTATGACGGCATTTCCTATTATTGAAACAAAAGAAGGTGAGATTGCTACTTATATTCCTACAAATCTGATATCCATAACCGATGGGCAAATATTTTTTGATGAAAAATTATTTGCTTCTGGATTTTTTCCCGCGATTGATATAACAAAGTCTGTTTCCCGAGTGGGAGGGAAGGCTCAAAACCTGCAAATTAAAACCGAAGCGGGTCGAATGAAACTGGATTATATGCAATTTCTTGAGTTGGAGATTTTTACCCGTTTTGGTGCCAAACTGGAGCCTAAAATGCAGCAACAGATTCAAAATGGTCGTATTTTAAGAGAAATACTAAAACAAGATCGCTATACTCTTTTATCTATTGAATTCCAACTCGCCTGGCTTATCGCTTATAACGATGGGTTATTCGCACAAGTAAATTTAGAAGAAATTCCAATAATTCTTAAACAACTTGAGCAAGAAGTTAAAAAAAGTAAGTTGTCTTTAACAAATCAAAGAGCAGATTGGGGGAATTTATTACCTACCTGGTTAAGCGTGTCACATTAAATTTGTTATAACACGGAAGGGTTCTATGACCAAGCGAGCACAACTAAAAGCTAATCTTCATACTTTAGAAGACATTGGCAATATCATGACCGCGATGAAAAATCTTTGTTCCATTGAACTTAGTAAAATTACTAGGTTTCTTGCAATGCAGGATAAGGTAATGAAAACTATCAATGACGTGAAACGTGATTTTTTTAGTGCATATCCGCCAATGCCTCCATCTAATCAGGATATTAAACCTTTAATTTATGTTCTAATCGGTTCCGAAAGAGGATTTTGTGGTGGTTTTAATAATAATGTTTTGCGCAAGTTAGAGCGCCTAAAAGAACAAACCCCAAACGTTAATCCATTATTAATTATAGTAGGCCGAAAATTAGCATTAAAATTAATTGATGATTCTCGGGTTGTTCAAGTTTTAGATGGGCCGAATGTTGTTGAGGAAATTCCTGCGGTTATTTTAACCGTGTTAAAGTCTTTAGAAGACGTTTCAATACAAAGGCATTCGGCACTGCATTTGGGGCAGTGGAATATTATCTTCAGTGAAGAAAAGCAAGAGCAAATACAAGTCACACGATTACAGCCATTTAAAGAATTTTTTATACCCAGTGCAAATAATTTTTCTGTTCCACCAGTGCTCAACTTATCCAGCGATATTTTTTTAGCTGAATTTATTAATAATTATCTTTTTTCGATGTTTCATTCTGTTTTTTATAAATCATTTTTTGTTGAAAATCGTCAAAGGTTATTTCATTTGAATAAGGCATTAGATCGTTTAGACAGTAAAAAAAATACAGTAAATGGGCATTTAAAATTAGTACGTCAAGAAGAAATTACAGAGGAAATTCAAATTATTATGTTAAGTACAGAAGCGATTATTGGTAAAGATGAACAGTAAAAATCAGGTATTTATTTCTTGAATTTATCTGACTAAGAAGGAATGTGTGCGGGCAATATTTGGTCATTCTTATTGGTTTTCAAACAAAAATGCATGCTATTCATTTTTATAAAGGCATGGAATAATCCGAAGATGATTTACATCGTGCCATGTCTACCTTGCTATTCTCGGTCTCAGTTTTGTTTGATGCCCAAATTGAGTGATTAAGCATGACTAGTTCATATCCTGATAAACAATGTTGAATATGGGTGTGTAAGGATTCATATTTAGGATACGAGGCATCGTTGAGACTTGAGAATAATTCATAACTTTCACCTACCTTGCCCTTATATAGCTGTTCACCTTTCGAAGTGATGTCTTTTACGTGTCCCAGATCAACTCCAAAACATTCTGTTACTGGAAAACAGGCGAGTTGGTTGAACGTTAACTCGCCATCGGTATAACCTTCAGTGACCTCTTCATCTATTATTGCGTTCCTGAAGCGATAGGTTTCGGCAGTATCACGATAACGGATGTTAGGATGTTTATCGCCTAATTGTTTTGCATAGATATTATCAGCAATCCCTCTGGCACAATCCCAAACGCAGGCTTTGCCATAAACGCCACCGATATGTACGGTGTCAATTTTGTTTTTCTCGCAGGCTGCAAGAAAGTCTTTGCGAAAAAATTGGTCTTCAATTTGTTTTTTTAATTGTTTTTCAAGAGCGCTATCTTCGCCTAAATATTGAGCAATGAGCGGTAAACAGCGTTCTTCAGCATCTTCTGGAAGTGACAGGAAACAAATCAATTGAGGCGTTGTTTTCAGTAAATGTTCCAAGCGTTCTAAAAGACTAACTTGTTCTTCTTTAGAAGAAACTTCAGTAAAATATTCATCCAGAGCTTCAATATAAAGTGCTTTAAGTGGAAATGCTTTAGTTTCAGCTTTGCGCACAGTAATTGCAGGGGTAATTTGTTTGCCTATGTTTATAGTAAATGTTGGCATTTTTTGTTCCAGTATGTGCGGTTGGATTTGTGCAAAATACTCTCTAATTGATTAATTGTCAATATTTCCTCTTTGGAACATGAAACCAATTGCTTTAATCCATTATTGCTAGCAATTGAACATTAATCTACGCGTCCAATAATAATGTCTTTTCTGTTTAAAAGGCGTCCGTCTTGCGCGCGTACCTGCAATTTTTCAATGGGTTGTTTTTGAGTCGCATCAAGTGGCTGGGCGCAAAATTCGCTTGTTGCAAATAAATACTCTTTTCCCCATTGAGCCAAAGCAACGAGTACAGGTAATAATGCCTCTCCTTTTTCAGTGAGAATATACTCTTGGTACGCACTGCCATCTGATGCTGGGGCTACTTTGAATATATCCTGATTTACCAACGCTTTTAATCTTGAGGTTAATATATTTTTTGCAGCACCCAAATTGCGTTGAAACTCACTAAACCTTCGCACTCCACGCATGGCCTCACGGATAATTAAAAGCGACCACCAATCGCCAATTATATCCAGGGAGCGTGCAACTGCGCAGGTGTTTCCTTCTAGGCTTTTTCTCTTCATTATGTTCTCATGGGCTATCTTTTCTAATTATATCATAAGTTGGTTTAATAATGAGACCAACTTCAAATGAAGCAGGGTCCAATAAAATGGGGATTTAAGTAAATTGTGAGCACGGACAACCAGTTGCATTATTAAACCGAAACACTATACTAAAGAAGTGAGCACTGGAAATGCGGCTTTTTTAACGATGTTCGTTAGAACATCTTAATTGTCCTGCATATTGGGCAATCTGCATTGCATGTACTAAATACTCAATTGAGTAATCACTAGAAATGAGAATCATTGAATTTTGGGAGTCTGTATGGGCAGAGCAACAAAACGCGTTGTTATAACTGGTGTTGGCGCGATCACACCAATCGGCTGTAATCTGAACCAGATTGAGCATTGTCTTAAAGAGTCAAAAAGCGGAGTAAAACCTATCTCGTTTTTTGACACGGAAAATTTGCCAGTAAAATTTGCTGGCGAGTGTTCTGCTTTTAATCCAGAAGATTTTTTAGATCCCAAAGAAATTCGCCGGAATGATCGCTTTATTCAACTGTGTTTGGCTGCCACTGAAATGGCGGTGCAAAATTCAAATATTAATTTTGATGACTTAAAAAGAGCCGGTGTTGCCATTGGAGTAGGGCTTGGCGGATTATACACTATAGAAGAGGCTTCAATGGATCTGCACCGTGCTGGCGCTAGAAAAATCAGTCCTTTTTTCATCCCTTCCATTCTGGCGAATCTTGCTAGCGGGCAAATTAGCATTCGTTATCAAACAAAAGGTGCCAACTTTGCTATTTCTTCTGCCTGTGCGAGCGGCTCGCAAGCGATTGGGCAGGCTTATCGCGAGATTCAAGCCGGTCGTCGCGATCTTTGGATTGTCGGTGGCGCTGAAGCACCAATTACCCCTTTAAGTATCGCTGGATTTTCATCGGCGCGCGCATTGTCTCGTCGTAATGATGAGCCTGTTTTGGCCTCAAGACCATTTGACCAAGAGCGTGATGGCTTTGTTTTAGGTGAGGGGGCAGCAAGCTTCATCATTGAATCTCTTGATTCGGCTCTTAAGCGCAATGCAACGATCTATGCGGAAATCATTGGCTTTGGTATCGCTTCTGATGGTTATCATGTGACCGAGCCCGATCCACATGGGGAGGGTGCGTATCTTGCGATGAAAGAGGCACTTGATGATGCTGGAATTGAAGCAAAAACAATAAATTATATCAATGCGCATGCAACCAGTACCCCACTTGGGGACCGAGTTGAATCCATTGCTCTAGAGCGAATTTTTGGCGAGGACATAGGCTCCGTTTTTGTATCGAGTACGAAAAGTCTTACTGGGCATGCATGCGGCGCCGCAGGTGCCATTGAGACAGCATTTTGTACGTTGATGCTTGATAAAGGCTTTTTGCCTCCAGCATTTAATCTGGAAAAAATGGATGAGGATTTTCGCTTTCGTTCACCAGGTACATCCGAATTGCAATTTCAACCGCGAATAATTATGAATAATAGCTTCGGTTTTGGTGGGCTTAATACCTCGATGATTTTATTAAAAGCGGAGGCATGATGTGCGTACATGAGCAAGTCTTGCGGAACATGCGTGAAATGGCTGAGAAATATGCAAAAGCCGGGGTTACATTACTTATGCCTCCTCCATCAAATGCAACCTTGGGAACGCGATATACCGAAATTGACTTTGGCAAAATGATTGCCGCCGAAATCAAGTTTGATCAGAAATTTTGTAATCCTATTTCAGCCTTTCAGGGCGGTTTTTTATGTGCTGTCTTTGATGAAGTATATGGCCCTTTGACGTATATGGTGAGTG
This sequence comes from uncultured Gammaproteobacteria bacterium, assembly GCA_963844185.1. Taxonomy (GTDB): domain Bacteria; phylum Pseudomonadota; class Gammaproteobacteria; order Legionellales; family Legionellaceae; genus Legionella. The sequence goes on along the minus strand of CAWJMX010000002.1, from coordinate 47,932 downwards.
GGCGACCTGCCGTTACCATCGAAATGAGTACCAGCTTTATTCGTCCTTTCACTGCAAAAGATGAGGCGATCATGGTACGGGCAGAATTAGTTGCCAAATCTAGAACGCTACTTGTTTTAAAAGCGGAAGCGAAAAATAAAGCGGGCAAGTTAATTGCGACCTCAACTTCTCATTCACTTATTTTGAGTGAGCAACACCCTAATTTAACGTGAGCTTAGGTTAAGAAATCGTGACAGAGCGTATCCTTCTCGAAGCCTTGCTAATATTGATGTAAAGGTTTCGAGAAGGCGCGCTATGCATCTCTTCAGTCATCTGTTTTTACTGGTTGTATATTTTCCAATATGGTTGTTGTTTGACAATAATTGGATGTTATGCCAGTCTTATTTTTAGTAAACACGATATATGACATGACAGGACGTTTAGGTCATCGAGGTTGATTGATGCTATTGAATCGCTGATGACCATTACCGCTTAAGTTTCTAATTCAAGGATGATTACCATGACAAAAGTTCACGCTTACGCTAGCCATGAAAAATCAGGAACGCTTTCACCTTTTGAGTATACCTTGGGCGCAATCAGCCCCGATCAAGTTGATATCAAAGTGGAATCTTGTGGCATTTGCCATTCCGACATTGCCATGATCGATAATGAATGGGGTTTTAGTAATTATCCGGTTGTGCCTGGTCATGAAGTAATTGGCACGGTTATGACCGTAGGGGAGCATGTTAAAAATGTAAAAGTTGGCCAGCGTGTTGGCCTGGGATGGATGAGTGGAAGTTGTATGTATTGCCATGCTTGTCTTAGTGGTGATCATAACTTTTGTAGTACTGTTGAACAGACCATCGTTGGGCGTCATGGCGGATTTGCTGATAGGGTGCGTTGTAATTCAGAATGGGCTATTACATTGTCTGATAATCTGGATGCCCATAGTGCTGGTCCCTTATTTTGTGGTGGTATTACTGTATTTAATCCCCTTGTACAATTTGACGTGCGTCCTACACAGCGTGTTGGTGTGATTGGGATTGGTGGGCTAGGTCATATGGCGTTGCAGTTTCTAAATAAGTGGGGATGTGAGGTGACGGCATTTTCTTCTACCCCAGGTAAAGAGGCTGAGGCGAAGCGCTTAGGCGCCCATGAAGTTGTTCATTCCAAAGACAATAAGGCGCTGAAGGCATTGGCTGGCCGGTTTGATTTCATTCTAAATACGGCTAATGCTAACCTTGATTGGTCTGCTTACATTAATGCACTGGCACCACGCGGGCGCTTGCACACCGTTGGGGTTCCTTCCGAGCCTATTTCTACACAAGTCTTTCCGCTTATTATTGGTCAACGTAGTATTTCCGGTTCGCCATTTGGCAGTCCAGCAACGATTGAGGACATGCTCCAATTTTGTGCGCGTCATAAAATTCAGCCATTGACGGAGCATTTTGCCATGCACGATGTTAACAAAGCTATCGAACATCTGCGTTCAGGAAAAGCACGTTATCGGGTTGTTTTAGATAATTAATTTAATGACACTTGCTCCTAATGCTGCTCTCGATTGGGTAACACATTATTGTTGCATCAAGGCTTACAATCGAAGGTTGTTGAAACGTTACAAACAGCAGAATTTTCAATGAATCCTTTCGCTTGAGCTTTGGCATGAATTCTATTGTGTGAATGGATCGCATTAAAGGATGTTTTCTTTATACTTGCGCTCAATAAAAATTAATGGCCACTGAGGTGAGTTTTTTAGACAGAATTCAAATCCTTGCTAAACTTAATGTTACGTTATCAGAAATTTGAGTTCTTGAACGGAAGCGTAAATAACGCTCATAAGGAAAAATTATGACAACTGATATTCTTATTTGTTCCCCTGTTCGTACAGCCATTGGTACCTTTAATGGCACATTGAAAAATACGTCTGCCCCGACATTGGGCGCGGTTACTGTTGCTGAAACTCTCAAACGTGCTGCACTTGCACCTGATTTGGTGCAGGCGGTGGTTATGGGACAAGTGGTGCAGGCAGGGGCTGGGATGAACCCTGCGCGTCAAGCGGCTATTCATGGTGGCGTTCCGGTTAATGTGCCTGCTTATACTGTGAATCGGGTATGTGGCTCGGGGGCGCAGGCAATTGTTTCGGCTTACCTGGAAATTATGAGTGGTAATATCCAATGCGCTATTGCGGGGGGAATGGAAAACATGGATCAATGCCCATTTTTACTGCCCTCAGCACGTTGGGGCTATCGTATGGGCGAAGGTAAGGTGAGTGACAGTATGTTGCTGGATGGCTTAAACGATGCGTTTTCTGGGCATCCCTCAGGTTGGCATACTGAAGATCTTGTTGCAAAATATTCCATTTCTCGCGCAGAACAAGATGCCTGGGCTTTGCGTTCTCAGCAGAACTTTTCCACAGCACAAGCCGAAGGCCGATTTGCTTCTGAGATTGTACCTGTTGAAATTGCTTCGCGTCAGGGGGTAGAACTCTTCCAAAAGGATGAACATAACCGCCCGAATACCAGCGCTGAAAGCCTTGCCAAATTGAAACCAGCATTCCGTAAAGACGGTACTATTACCGCCGGTAATTCACCCGGACTAAATAGTGGCGCTGCGGCGATGATTGTTGCGGATGCACGTTTTGCTGCGTCACACGCTCTTAAACCGATGGCACGCATCGTTGCTTATGGCATCAGTGCTGTTGAGCCTGGCATGTTTGGTATTGGACCAGTTTCTGCTGTCCAGCAAGTGTTACACCGTGCAGGGTGGGCAATAGGCGATGTAGAGCGTGTAGAAATCAATGAAGCCTTTGCGGCTATTGCCATCGCGGTTACTCGTGAACTAGGTTTGCGTGAGGATATTGTTAATGTTGAAGGTGGGGCGATAGCACACGGGCATCCAATTGGGGCTACCGGGGCAGTTTTAACCACTCGTCTGTTGTATTCAATGAAACGCGATGGCTTGAAACGTGGTATTGTCACGTTATGTATCGGGGGTGGGCAAGGTATTGCCTTAGCATTGGAAGTTTTATAACAATTTGTCTTAATAAAAGGATCTTATTAATGAATGCCTCAGATAAAGAAACACAATATCAAACTGATGGGACGATTAAAACCAGATTGACTGATTATAATTTGCTCAATAATTCTCGGTTAAATAAGGGCACTGCTTTTACGCAAAGTGAACGAGATGAGTTTGCACTCCATGGTTTATTGCCGCCACACATTGGGACCTTGGCAAATCAAGAACAGCGTCGTTATGAAGGATTGACCTCACTGCAAACCCCATTGGAGAAGTACAGTTTCTTGCGTGATCTTCAGGATACGAATGAAACGTTGTTTTACTCGCTGATTGCTCACCATATTGAGGAAACCTTACCTATCGTTTATACCCCTGTTGTTGGCGAAGGCTGCCAGCAATTTAGTGAGGTATTTCGTAAGCCACGAGGACTTTTTCTCAGTTATCCCAATAAGGATTTGATTGATAAAATTCTCGCTCATCCACGTTATGATGTAATTAAATGCATTGTAGTGAGTGATGGGGAACGTATCCTTGGTCTTGGTGATCAGGGCGCTGGCGGTATGGGTATTCCCATTGGTAAGATGGCGCTTTACACGGCTTTGGCGGGGATTCCGCCCGAATATTGTCTGCCAATTTTACTTGATGTGGGCACGGATAATGAAGAGCGACTTAATGATCCACTCTATATCGGTTGGCGTAATCGGCGTATTCGTGGTCCGGAATATGATGAATTTGTCGATATGTTTGTCTCTGCCGTGAAACGCCGTTGGCCGAATATTTTATTACAGTGGGAAGACTTTGCCGGCGTTAATGCCGCCCGCTTTCTGGAACGTTATCGCAACCAGTTGTGTACCTTTAACGATGACATCCAAGGAACTGCCGCTATGGCGACGGGGACCTTGCTTTCAGCGATTAATGTGACCGGAATTCCCATGAAAGAGCAAAAAGTAGTTTTCTTCGGTTTTGGTGGAACTGGACATGGGATTGCGCAATTAATCCGCGCTGCAATGCGGGATGCTGGCTTGACTGACCAGGAAGCGGGGGAACGTATTTATGCGGTGGATCGCTACGGGCTTCTTGTTGACGGTGGAAAAGGTCTTAGTGTAGACCAGGAGTCTTTTGCACGTACGCGCGCAGAAGTTGCCAAGTGGCAGGTCGGTAATCCTGAGGACATTAGTTTGCTTGATGTTGTTCGTAATGTGCAGCCGACCGTATTGATTGGTGTTTCTGCTCAGCAGGGGGCTTTCACTGAAGAGGTCGTGCGAACCATGGCAAAAAATACCGCACGCCCGGTCATTTTTCCGCTCTCAAATCCCACCTCTCATAGTGAAGCAACACCGCAAGACATTCTTGATTGGACTAATGGTTGTGCTTTAATTGGCACCGGAAGTCCATTTGCTCCCGTAAAAATCAATGGGAAAGAGGTTCATATTGATCAAACCAATAATTCCTATATTTTTCCAGGATTGGCATTAGGAATTATTGCATCGCATGCTACACGCGTTTCTGATGCAATGATCAAGGCTGCAGCGCTCGCTCTTGCTGCACGCTCACCAGCCAGAGAAGACAAGACGGCAAACCTCTTACCACCATTATCAAGCCTGCGCACTATCAGCTTAGATGTGGCAAAAGCAGTAGGAAAGCAAGCTATCGTAGAGGGGCTTGCTGGAGTTGATGAAGCTGGATTTGCGAAGGAGCTTGCTGCTAATATTTGGGAGCCTGTTTATAAGACTTATATACGTGTTGATTGAACATGCTTCATGGTGAGAAATAGGAAGCATCTTGTTTCTCTCCAGGAAATTTTTTGTATTAATAAAGGAGTTTATTTTGAAGTATGTTTTTTTTCATAACCAAAAACAGGCAATGCCTGTTGCCAATATTTTTTGTATTGGGCGAAATTATGCGGCTCACATTGCTGAATTGGGTAATAAACAACCGGCAGATCCAGTCGTCTTTTTAAAACCGACTTCAGCGTTGAGTACCGAGGATAATTTAATTCATTTGCCCGCATTTTCTCATCATGTTGATTATGAAACCGAACTGGTATTATTGATTGGATGTGAGGCGAAGCAAATTAAGCCTGAACAGGCTTTGGCGTGCATTGCTGGTTATGGCGTCGGTTTAGATCTTACTGCACGGGATGTACAATCTGTGGCGAAAGAACAGGGATTGCCTTGGACGCTGGCCAAAGGTTTTGATCATGCAGCTTGTGTATCAAAATTTGTTGCTGCGGATGAAATTGGTGATCCGAGTCGGTTGACCTTTCAGATGAAGCAAAATGGTTGTCATCGGCAACATGGCGATGTGTCGCTGATGTTATTTGATATACCGCACATTATTGCTTACCTCAGTACCATGTTTACCTTGCAGGTGGGCGATTTAGTCTATACGGGTACGCCTGAAGGTATTGGAACAGTGAATAACGGCGATCGATTTGAGCTTAATCTGGAGGACAAAGTCAGCGCTACTTTTTCGGTTGCCAAATAAAGTTTTTTTAGCTTCTTAATGCTAAGGAATAATAAACATGACTAGCACCATAAAACAACGTGGCAAAGCAACCCTTTATGAAGGTTATCTGCAACTTTATAAATACGATTTAGAGATCCCAAGCTTAAGCTTATCTAAAAAATCGATTCGGCTAACAAAGCGTGAAATGGTGCACAGTAGCGATTCTGTGCTGGTACTTATTTATGCGCCGCAATTGGACAGTTTTGTTTTGGCTAAGGAGTTTCGTCTGGGGGTATTTTGTAACGTTAACCGGGATGAGCCTTTTGTCTTGGAATGCGTATCCGGTACCATTGATAAAAACAGTAGTCCTGAAGAAACGGCACGTAGAGAAGCCTATGAAGAAACAGGACTCAAGGTAGCTCATTTGGAGCTCCTTGCTACGGTTTATAAGAGTCCGGGATTGATGACCGAAAAGACATACATTTACTATGCCGAATTTCCCGGAAGACCCGAAGAAGGAATTCACGGTTTGCAAGAGGAGCATGAGGAAATATTAACGCAGGTATTACCGCGAAATGAGGTTTATGCGTTGATGGATGCCATGAAAATTATCGATGCCGCAACCCTGATTGCCCTTATGTGGTTTCGTATGAAGCGAGCGTATTCGTGTACGAATGTATTTTAGGGACATTCCCTGGGTTAGGATTTGTATTCGTATTCGTACGGGTCAGTTTAATGTCGCTATAAAGCCATCAGGTTCTGGTTCATTTAATAATGATTTTGCTAGCGGATGGTTTGTTTCTGCGCCATTTTTTACTAAAGCTCTGGCGATCTCCGTGAAATTTTTATCTAGGGCTAGGGTTACAATATTAGGAAATTTCACAAAGGCTAATGACGATTTAACATTGGGAGCCGCACCACAGGCAATTAATTTTTCTACCAGATTTAATTTCCCTTGCGTTACGGCTTCACGTAAGGGATTGTAGCCCATGTAAAATGAATTAAGCATTTGTTTGTCGGTATGTTCGATAAACATTATCGTAATGACATCATTATCTTTTCTAATGAGTTGCACTAAATCGGTGTTTGTTATTTCTAATTTTTTATTGATCAGTTTTTTAGCAAACCCCTCATCCTTTAGTTCAAAAATAAATCTTTTTAGTTCATAAAGTCCTTTATTTTCAATGAATAAAGAGTTCACATCTTCGCTTTGCTCAAGCAATATTTCTATAACATCGACGCGTTGATGTTGGATTGCTGTTTCGCATAATGTTTCAAGGTTATAAGTACGGTAAATATTAATAGAACCAGTTCGGAGTAAGTTGAGCGCATTTTGATTGGCGTTTGGCTTTTTAATGGCTTCGATAACCTCCGCAACTTGCGCGTCAGGTTGGTCATATTCACCACTTGCATTAAGTTTATTGGTAAATGTATTTGTAGATTGTGCTCCTGCTTGTGTTAACAGCCATTGATTTGCATCTGTTACTTGAGCAGGAATATTTAGTTCAATTGAACTAATTTGAATTTCATAATCAGGGCAGTAGCTGTAAAAGAGAGGATACATTTTTTGCAAGTATTTTTTAAGTTCTTTACCAATAGGACGTTTCCAGATCCCTCCACCAAGTACTGATGAGATTAAGATTGATTCTGTATTGCCAAAGCGTGCAAACTCATTATTTAGTAGTGAGTATTCTTGCTCGGTTATTGTTTGTTGAAATTGTAAATGTAATCGTTTAACTTCCACTCTGATATCGGGGGCAATTGCTGGATACATTGGTTTTAAAATAAGGCCTGTGTTAGCAAGGCCACAACAGGGAAACCAGGTGTTGGTCGAACCTGAGTTAGAACCACTGGATTGATAAAAGGGTAATCCATTAATGATTGTTATTAATCGAGGTTCTTCTTCATTTTTTAACGTAATTGCGGTAATTATAAGCATAGCGTTCTCTTTGAAATAGGGCGTATCCGATTCAGCGTATGAGTAGTCCTAATCTCAAGTATAGGAAAGAATTTAGGGTCTGTTGCCATTTCTACTATCTTGGTCAAAATGAGTTGATTTTCTGTGCTCCGATGCTCACCTACTTGATATATGCTCCGCTTCGGTGCTCGAAATTAACTCATTTTGGCTCAATCTAGCGAAATGGCAACAGACCCTAATGGAGAAATAATGTTTGCGTACGATGATGGAAAAGAGTGAGACAAATGATTGATACCTTTTTTCGCATATGAAAAAATATAGGCATTAAAATTCATTAATGAAGGAATCTCATGCAGAAAATATACATGGTTATTGCCGTCTTATCTGCATTATTAGCTAATATGTTGGGTGCTTTTGGTGCGCATGCGTTGAGGGGGATACTTGATGCATCCTCTTTGATTGTGTTTCAAACTGGAGTTCAATACCAGTTTTATCATAGTTTGGCGTTATTAATATTGTCCATTTTAATGTTTCATATCAAGAATCAGTGGCTGAATCGAGCTGGAATAGGATTTATTTTGGGGTATTTTCTTTTTTCAGGAAGTCTATATCTTTTGAGTATTACGGGCATTAAATGGCTGGGCATCATTACTCCATTCGGTGGTTTAGCATTTATAAGCGGCTGGATTTTGTTGTTAATTGGTATTTTAAAGGCTTGAATTTGAGATTACGCTAATTCATGTATCATGAACTTCTTATCCGAAAATTTTTAATACTCTGAAAATAGAAGCAAGTAAAATAATTCAATTCATTCATGTTTTTCTAAAAATTTTTTAACCATCACCTGCGAAGTTACTTTGTTTGCGGACAGCTTTTGATGCGATGCGCTAGCTGCTTCGTTCTGGATATTTTATTTCATATGTGTAATAGTTGCTAACTAAATACACATAATTTATGCATTTTTGGTTTTGATAGTATGTTCAGAAAATTAAATAAAGCAGTAAATTTTTCGCATAGGAATATATTTTTTACTCATTCATTCAAGACTATGACAAAAAATATTAGCGAGTTTGTTCGTGTCAATGCGATTGATCATGATGGTTGTTTTGGTTTGCAATATATGGAGCCCAGCGAAATTGGTATAATGCATAAATCTGTGATTGAATATTTAAATAATGAAAAAAAAGCCAATGGATATACTGTCGACTATGTGATTAGTAGTTCAAATAGACAAAGTATTCGGCTGGATTGCTTAAATAGCATTTACAATCAAAATAATTTAGCGTTTCCTGTTGCAAAAATATTAGCCAAATCATTGGGGGCGTGGTTTGATCCTTTGTTATTAGCAGATATTACCGCAAATCGTAAACCTGGTTTTACCGTTAATTGCATCAATGAGGTTGCTTTAGCAAAAAAATTAAATTTATCAAAAAATTGTGTATCTGATGAAATCTTGGATGAACTTTTGAAAGGAAATTATGCCGATTTTGCCTTTTCTGAAGATAAAGTTAATATAGTCTATTCTCAAATGCATCGTATCGCTCTAATTCACCCAAGAGCAATAATTCATTTTAATATTTATGATGATTTGCCGGGGCAAGTTTTAGGTTCTTTAAACTATTTTTATGGCCGTTATCCAAATTTAATACCTTTAAATATGAGATTAAATCTTCACTATTTTAGTACTATAAATAACGAATCATCAAATAGCAGTTTAAATATGCCGAATCTTATCCATACTATCAATGGTACTGGCTCCATTGATACGGAGTATTATCATACTGTAAAAATGATGGAGGAAATAGCAAAAAACACAGAAGGCGAAATAAGTACGTATCACATGAGCCAATATATTACTCCGGAAGCCATACAAAAAGATTTTAATTCAATGACTTCTCCTTGCATGCCATAGAGGAAACTGCCGCTGCTTTTTTACTTTAGCCCTTAATGGATCAGGCCGAGCTGGTGAACATTTTTAATGTTTCATATTAAGAATCAGTGGCTGAATCGAGCTGGAATAGGATTTATTTTGGGGTATTTTCTTTTTTGAGGAAGCTTATATCTTCTGAGTATTACTGGCTGGACATCATTACCTCATTCGCTGGTTTAGCATTTATAAGCGGCTGGATTTATTTTAAAGGATTGAATCTGATGAGATTACGCAAATTTAATTTTTAATCTCATGGATAGTCATAGTAGCCAGTGCGCAGTGAAACCCGGGAATTCGGTGCGATTGCTCCTGGGATCCACTGTGGGAGATGTGCTGATTACTCATAGACTATTAAAAACAGGGAGAAATTGTCATCTCTTCTTCCTCATTTGCTGCTTCCTTGGCCATATTCTTTTTCATGACCTGATTCAGAGAGCTTAATAATTTACTTGGTTTATTAACAAAGCTCTTTGGTAGGGTTTTAATTAAAACCTCCTTCAAATTTGTCAACTCCTCTTTGGAGAGGTTTTGTAAGAGATCTGCTTCAAATAGGCTATTTTTTTTCATCAGATTTTTTAAAGGTGCGAGAAATGTATTTTGTAGGCTAAATACTTTTTCGACCAAAGTGTAAAGAATAGTGAACGATTTCGTTGCGATACAATAATCAAATAGATTTAGTTCTTTCTCACCAGCCATTACTGCTGCAAATAAATATTCAGTCAGTTCAATTTTTTCCTGCAAAGCATAATTAAGAAGGAGCTCTAATCCTATAATGTTATTTTCTTTTACGAGATGGTTAAGGAGGGTAAGACCGTCGTTATCTGAATAAAAAAGATCTTGCATTTCGGCTAATAAGTTTTTTCCGATTGCGGTAACCTGTTTGTGCGATGCTAAGCCTAATAGCAGAATATTGAATGCATTATAGCCTGTTCTTAACATACGACGGCCAGCATCTGTTTTGGCTTGTAACAGTAGGTTAACACAATCAGTGCGTCCTAAATACGCAGCAAACATCAGGGCGGTTAAATGCTCTTGTGTCTGAGTAGCTAATTCATTTTTCTGTAACGCTAAGGCATACAAATCAATATGGTCGAGTTGTTCTAACTCCTGGCTTAATTCTGATAATTCATTATTTAAAATGAAAACAAAAAATTTGGGTACAATCCAGGTATTCGTCTTTAACTTGAGCCGCGCTACCATTTGTGCATCAAAGCGAACAACAAATGGATGATAAAATGGTTTGTTGTTCAAAAACAATTCAGTTTCACTTTTCCAATTATCAGAAGAATGCAAATAGAGTGGAGAAAAACGAATGGCCTCCGGTAGATGGTGAAAATATTTATAGCCATAATCAATAAATAATTGCTCCCCTTTTTTAATATCTTTACAAGGAAAGAATCCAATATAAGTTTCTTTTCCATCCCACATTTGTATTACTTCAAGGTTTGGTGTGTGGCTATGGTTTACGAAGGCGCACCAATTGCGTTGATGATTTGCATCAATGCCGCCAATGACTCGGCTTTCTTTCCTATCAAATAGGTTAAAATGATATAGAGAATTCGGATCTTGCTTATTAAAAGCCACTCTTTCTCCCCGATATTCTCCAATAAGAATAGGGGCAGTTGAGATTGATTTAGATATTTCCTTCTTGGCATAGACTCCCAATCCATTAATGAGATGAACAGGGCCTATTCGGACAGAAACCTTTTTTATTCCATCTCGCTCTTTCTTCTTGATATAACTGAAAGTATTTGCTTGGTTCTCAACAAGTTGCTTTCTATCCGTAGCTGAATGAGGATTATAAACCCGGGGTTTAATCGCAGGCGGATTGTTCGAAAAAGTAGGAATCTTTTGTGAGGAGATTGTCATTACTGCTTGTTGGGGTGACAATTTGGTTTGTGAACCAGAAGTACTCGAATTTTGGGAAGCAAAGAGGCCTGCTCTATGCCTGGATAATTGCTGTTGTACAGGTGTATGAGGCCATCGTACAATCAATAAAGAAGGCATCTCGATTGTTGGCTGATTCGTCAACATAGCCAAAATATCAGAATTATCCAATTGTGTTGATCTACTTATGTGATGATTTCGCTTAAACGCTGCAGAGGCATACCCCTTGATGTTGCTAATTTTAGTACTTCCATCGGGAGCTAAAAAAATAAGGGGAATATAGGGATCTGCCCCTGCAGAAAATAGTAGACGTAATGCTGAATTGTTATTTTTTTCTAGCGTAACCAAGAGAGGAAGTTTACCTGCTTTGCTTATGACATTAAGATCTCCCTCGGGCAGTAATTGTGAAATAAGTTCTAGTGGATAATTTCTTTCTAAGGCGACCAGGATGGCTTCATTTGCTTCACTACAAGGAGTCGGAGGATAAAATTCAGTGAAGAGACTAATTAATTCAGTTAAGCAATCTAATTCACCCTTGCTATGATTTTTTGTGATAATTTTTAATAAAAGTCGTCTTCTTTGTTCTTCATTAAAGTGAATATTTAGTTCATTTGTTATACAAGTAAAAAATTTTCGCAGTAGTTTTCTTAAATTATCTATAGTCAAGTCTTGCTCGATGATTGCTGTAGTTAATTCATAGATGATATTGCTATTTTTCTCCATATTGTAGAACAAACGAATTAGGCTCGATACTCTGCCAGGCTCTATTTCAATGAGCCTACTCAAGCACGCTGCGCCATTTAATTCTTTAAACAATAGCATCATCTCAACTGGAGCCAAAATTCCAAGCAATGCTTCCATACCGAGCAAGTTCAGTATGGTGTCTATCAAATGGCTTTCTCCATTTTCAATTGCCTCTAAAAAGCAAGCTTTTGTTAATTCTTGGCGGCTTACTTCTTGCAACTTTTGCAAGAAGTAAGCAAGCACTAACTGAGATTTCTCAGCTGCTGCGTTAACTGCTTTGTTTGTTACTACGTCGTTTTCTATGTAGGCGATAATCTCCATCCTCACACCAAGTAATTTGATATAACTTAGAGTGGGCACGAGCACAATGCGCTGTAATTCTTTATTCCAAATAACTAATTTAAGTAAATCAACCCCGGTTCTTTTTAAAAGCGTAAGCGCCTCAATATTATTGTTTTCGATGGCGATGAGTAGTGGTGATTGGCTTGCGTTATTTGCTTTATGGATATTGCCAAAAGGAATTAAGAGCTCGACTATTGGAAGCGCATAGCCTTTTTTTAAAGCCGCAATCACCAATTGATTGACATCATTCTTATAGCTAAGTGGATAATTGTGTGAGAGTAGGACAAGAAATTCCTTAAAAAAGGTTATCACGTGCTCTTGCGTATGCTGTCCAGCTTCTAACAAGCTATTTAAGCGCCCAGCCATTTTGCTAACAATTAATTCACAATGTTCATTAGATAATTGCAAGTGTTGATATTCTGGAGGTAGCTCAAATTTTAATCGGCATTTAAAAATGTAAAGAAGAGCCTCAAAAAACTCAAGATCAGTCTTAAAATCACTTGTATGTTCTATATGATAAATAAATAATTTACAAAGATTGTTTGCCTGGAGATCATTAATGGTAAAAAGGCAAACTAGCATGATTGCGTAAATGTTATAAATATTTTTTTGTTTCCCTTTGAGTAGCATGAGCAGAATTAACTTGGGACAATCAAATTTTTTGAGTAGTTGCCAATTAGTCTTCGCAGTATTTTTTCCAAGATGAGAAGTTAAGAGCCGTAGTACTTCTGAGCTCATTGCCGGTTGATCATGTAGGAAAAAATGGCGCAAATAAGAGGTTGCGGGCATCCCTGGAAGATCGGTTAGACTCTTAATCGTTTGCATTAATTTATATTCTTGTTGATCTTTTAATTCAATTTCGGTCGCGATCCTAAGCAATGCATTGAAGCGAGTATCATCATCAATTAAAAGAGGCCTGGTTGAGGCACTTAATTCGCCATTTTCACGGATAAGACTGGGTCCTGGAGCTGTGCTTGCCGATGATTCTCGTTTCGCTCGTTTATTGCTGCGTTGGTAATTGGTTTCGGCTTTGTTGTCTTGATTTATTGTTGATATGGGTTTTCTCCCCGCCAAGGTTTTACTCTTTCTTTTTTTAGGCATAGTGATCATTAATTATAAAAACTAATCTATTGTAATCAATAATTCTTAAGAAATGATTAAATAAAGAACATATGTTGCTTTTTTTATAAACTTTTAGTGTGTGGCGGTATTAAAGATCGGCGCCTGTTGCTAGGCTTTATTTATATAAACCATTAACTCTTGTAATAGTCTGGTTTTAAATATAAAAAGACAATATATTCGGTCTGCTAGTAGACCTAAGAAAAATTTTCTCATTGCAGGAGATATTTATGCATTCAATTGATTTACGCAGCGATACAGTAACCAAGCCTTCTCCGGCCATGCTAACAGCAATGATGAAGGCTGAAGTTGGCGATGATGTTTTTGATGAGGATCCAACGGTTAAAAAACTTGAAGCGATGCTTGCAGAGCGTGCAGGTATGGAGGCCGCGCTTTTTGCTCCGAGCGGTACTCAATCGAATTTATTAGGGATTATGGCGCATTGTGAACGCGGAGATGAATACATCGTTGGTCAAACCGCTCATACTTATTTGTGGGAAGGGGGCGGAGCTGCTGTGCTTGGTAGTATTCAACCGCAACCTTTGGATTTTGAAAAAGATGGCAGCTTATCATTACCTAAAGTGGATATGGCGATTAAACCTATTGACAACCATCATGCGCGCACAAAACTCCTCTGCCTTGAAAATACAATTGCGGGTAAAGTATTGCCGCTTTCTTATTTGGCTGAGGTACAGGAATTTTGCCAATCTAAGGGCTTAAGTAGTCATCTTGATGGGGCACGTGTTTTCAATGCTGCAGTGAAACTCAATGTTGAATTACATACTATTAGTCGTCATTTTGATTCAGTCTCCATTTGTCTTTCTAAAGGATTAGGCGCGCCAATTGGCTCTGTCTTATGTGGTTCGCAAGAACTGATACATAAAGCAAAAAGATGGCGGAAAGTGTTGGGGGGCGGTATGCGTCAAGCGGGGATTATTGCAGCTGCTGGTATTTATGCTTTAGAAAATAACGTTACTCGACTGAAAGAAGATCATGAGCATGCTGCTTTACTTGCACAAGGATTAGCTGAGGTAGGAGATCTTGCTGTCGATCAAGAATCATTACAAACCAATATGTTCTTTATCAAAGTGGGAGAAAACTATCCACAATTGTGGGCTTATCTTGCTGAACGCAGAATTATTTTTCCCCAAAAGCCGAATAAAATGGGGTTTATCCGTCTTGTAACTCACTGTAATGTTACTCCGGCGGACATTGAGCAAGTTCTTTCTGTGGTTAAAGCATATTATCAATAAAATAATTAATCCATGGGGGCGTGTTATTAAGGAGTCATAATATTAGTGCAGTGATTCATACTTCTTAGGTCGTCGTTAAAGAACATATTATGGGTATAACAAAAATAGGATTTTTACCGCTATGTTTGAAGCTGTTATTTTTGATTTTGATGGGGTGATTCTCGACAGTGAGCCGATTCATTATGAGGCGTGTTGTTCTGTATTTGGCGCATTAGGGATAGAGCTTAGTTATACGGAGTTTATGGCGCATTATCTTGGTTTGGCGGATAAAGATATGTTCCCCAAATTGCTGCACGATAAGGGCTTTAATTTTTCGGCTGATGAAATTAAGCAGTTGATTCAGCAAAAGGAGAATGCTTATACCCACATTATTCGTAGTCGTGAATACTTACCGCTAATTGCTGATTTTGAGCAATTTATCTTTAAAATAGCATCCACGGTGAAGAAAATTGCGATTTGCAGTGGTTCTAGCCGTAATGAGATCATTGCGGTTCTTTCCAAAGTAAGACAAGGAAAATTGCAAGCGTACTTCAGCACTATTGTAACCGCTGAAGATGTGGCTGTAGGCAAACCATCGCCGGAAGGATATTTATTAACTGCCAAACGTTTACAGGTCTCTCCTTCACGATGTTTGGTTATTGAAGACACACTGCATGGTGTAAAAGCAGCCCAGGCTGCCGGAATGCAAGTAATTGGTCTAATGACCACTTATGATCGACAAGAATTCTTAATCGCTGATCGGGTGATAAGTGGTTTTCGGCAGTTGTTATAAAGGATATTAATGAAGCATTTAAGTGAGCTCCAAACGCAATTAAAAGAAAAAGCCAAGCCTGTAAGCGCCAATACTGCGGTATTTTTTAAAACAAAGCCTGGTAGTTATGCGGCGCATGATCAGTTTATGAATATAGCGGTGCCTGATTTACGCAAGTTTGCCAAACAATATCGTTTCTTAACACAGTGTGAACTGCAGCAATTGCTGGAATCGTCTTTTAATGAAGAGCGTTTAATTGCGTTATTTATTTTGGTTGATCAGTATAAACGTGCTGATGCTACAGTAAAAAACGAACTCTATCATTTTTATTTGAATAATATAAAACAGGTGAATAACTGGAATCTAGTTGATGCTTCGGCGCATTTAATTATGGGGGCACATTTACTGTATGCGGATAAGTCAATTCTCATCGACATGGCGCATTCAAATGTGCTGTGGGAACGACGGATTGCCATTGTTGCTACTTGGTATTTTATTCGTGCGAATGAGCTTGAATGGACGACCAAAATAGCGCAAATATTGCGGTCTGATAAACAGGATTTAATTCACAAAGCGGCGGGATGGATGTTGCGGGAAGCTGGTAAAAAAGATCAAGAAGTGCTGATTGTGTTTTTGAATCAATATGCGCATTTAATGCCAAGAACCATGCTGCGTTATGCTATTGAAAAATTGTTACCTGCAGAACGAACTGTCTATCTTATCCAGAAAAGTGCCGTATAGGTGGCGGTTGAAATTTACTGATGAGCTAACTAAACTTCATAAGTTAGGGCAAAGCGGCAATAAATTGGATTACAGTTTAGCATTAGGCATATTTTTTTCAATTTCTTTAGAAATAAGTGTTTCTTGAGCAAAAAAGCTTCGATAAATGGGATTGATTCCCAAACTTAAAATATCGGTTAGTTTTTGGATAAATGAGCGTTCCGCCCAGTCTGGCTGATTATCCTTACAGGTTTTAAGCGCTGCCCTTGCTTGTTTGAGCTCCTCTTCATCTAAATAGCTTTTTCCTTGTATTTGTTCATGTAGTTGTGCAATCGCTTCATAGCGCTTCATTAATTTTGCTTGTTTTGCCGATAGGAGCATCGTATCGGGTATCGTTAATAAACCATTTGCGGCAACAGAGATGTTTTCTTTAGCTAATTTATTGATTAACAGATCGTGGTAACCACTGACATAATATCTTGTTTTAAATGTGTTTCTTTTTTTAATTTCATTATCTAAGCCTTGGTATATATTAACGAGTAGTGTCGTGGTTTGCTGAATTTTTTCCGTCGTTTTTAAATCATTGCTTTGATAATCAAGTAACGCTTGATAGAGTAAATTAATTTTTTCTAGAGATGATTTTTTAAGCAATTGGTCATCATCTTTTAACTTAGAAATGATGTTTTCTGGTTTTTCAGCGCGCTTTTTAATACTGTTCTCATCAAGAGTACAATACTCAGCAATATCTTGAGATGATTGTTCAATGAAATTTTTTACCTTTGGGCTAAGCATAGGTATTGGTTTTTTTTTCATTGCTAAGAGTTCTGTCTTATTGAACGTGATCAATAATGTAAATGTTTTTTTCATTTTGTAATTAAATGGCCGTTTGGTATAAATATAGATCACTATGGTAATAAAATGCTGCTCTGGATGCAATAGATTATTAACTTAATAAGAAGAGGTTGTTTGTTTTCATGAAGTTAGGGGCGCATTTATTTATTTTATTAGAATGATGCATAGCCGGCGTCTTGTTGTTTTCATAAGGGCGTTGTTTTCTTCATAGGTAGTTCAGTGAAATGTTGTTATTGTGACGAGCTGAATTATCAGCAGATAAACTGGCGATTTTTGCTCAGATTATGGCGAAGAAAGCCAAAAATTAAAAATTTATAGTAGTGAGGCTTTTTTATCAGAGATCCACAAGGTTTTAATGTCTTCTCTGATGGACGACTACAGCGGGTAATGGGCGCATTTTTGAGCTATCAGGCACATATTCAAATTTGTTTTGAGTCTCGTCACTAGGTAACAATAGTGCTTTAATATTTTGAGTATTAAGCTGTTCCTTCGCTTGTTTATAACCTTCATCGATAATTTCATTAAACCGTTTAAAATCAAGCATGGCAAATTTGTCCATATTTAAGGAAAGGCAATTATCTGCCATGCCTGTCATTTTTTCTGTATTGGGGTGGGAACTAGTGGTTAATACGTGCTGGACTAATTCACCTAAATTTAAGGGTAAAATAGATTCTTTGCCCATAAATTTGTTATAAAGTAACTTCCAGCCTGATAGCGAATAGGGCGGGGGATTTAATTTGAACAGGGTATTATTCTCGATATTGGCGACAATAATTTCACTACTGCGTGAGTATTGACGCATGATATCAATAGGAATATTATTAAGCATACTTCTGTCAAGGAGTAATTTGTCATCAAGAGATACAGGCGGGTAAATAAAAGGTAATGAAATACTGGAACGAATCGATTCCCACAATAATCCACGATCATGAACATATACATTTTGGCTGATTAAATCAGTCGAAACGCAAAAATAGTTAAGCCATAAATCTTCGATTTGATTATGTTCACCATAAATGTTGATAAGAGCACGATTTACCTTTGTTTCTGAGGCACTAGAAATATCAGGAAACATCAAATCAATTTTTGAACCTTTGATTAAGTAACTGTTAACCATCGATAAGACTTCTTGAGCAGTATGTCCCATAGCAAAGATCGCAGCCAGTATGGCACCCATGCTGGTACCTGCGATGTAATCTATAGGAATTTTTAGTTCTTCTAATCGCTTATAAACACCAATATACGCAAGGCTACGTGCTCCACTACCGCTAAGTACTAATGAAACCGTATTGTCTGTAAAGATACGCATCATGCGTGCGATACCTGCTTTTGTATTTGCTCTGACATGATAATGGTTGTTGATTTTACGATTTTGTAACCAAGACTGACTGTTTTTAGGGGACGCTGTGCTGTTATGCAGGAGTACTAAGATTTTTCGTTTGATAAAAAAATTTTTATTTTCATCATTAATGTATTGTTCCACTTCAGAACAGCTAAAGTCACTGGCTTCTGCCGGTGCTAAAAATGCTAATGAATCCGCCTGGCGTATACAAAATTTGCTCCATGCGGTAATCGTTGGATCCGCCAGATAAAAAATAAAAGAATAGTGTTCTTCTTGTTGGTTAACCCATAAAATGCCGTCCTGATTCAGATTGCCATTTTCATTGAGACAATGTTTTGTTCCTAATATACAATCGCTGGTTAATAAAAGAATTTTTTCACCATAAGGGAATTTGCGAATCATTTCTTGTAATTGATTTTCAAGATCCGGCATGGGTCTGATTGGAATTAAGGCGATTGATTTATTACGTGTAGTTGTAGGACGAGTTCCTTGTAGGGATTTAGTTAATCGTTTGATGGTAAATTGAGTTATTTTACTAAGTAATTCAGGATAAGTCTGGCTTAATTGCAAAAAATTTTCTTTGGATAATTTGAGGATAATACTGTCACGCATCGTATAAACATCAGCGGAACGCGCCAGATCGGAAATAAGTGCCATTTCACCAATAATTGCGCCCTCATTGAATTCACCGTGAAACGTGGTATTCCCATCATTATCAGTTACCTTATAGTAAAGACGACCTTTGATTAGAATATATAAATCCCCTAGGATCTCTCCCTTTTTAATGAGCAGCGAGTCTCCTTGATGAGCTTCAGTTTCTAATGCAGTGGCAACTTTTAATAGGCATGCATCGCTTAATTGACTAAATGGCTCATGTTTTTTTATGAAGTCATAAATTTGTTTTGGTGAGAAGAAAATTGATTTCATAGGAAAATATCCGTATTTTGTTCGTCCTGTTTATATTATAGCTCGCTTTTGGCTGGAGTAGTGTTTTATCCCAGGTGAAAAAGGAAAAAATGGTGAAGCGGGGTTAGGTTTTAGGTGTGCAGTTTTCCTTGATCTGATGGAATGCGACGAGAATGCTTGTGGGGCACTGAATGCGCTTGATGAGGGTGAACAAAAGGCATAAATTTCAAGGGAGCAATAATTATATCTGCTTGACAAAATTAAATTTTACTTTCTAAAATGCAAAGACCAAATAATTATTTGGCATGCGAAAGCTTATAATAAACTTAAAAGGAATTAACCTATGAACAAAATTAAAATGACTGGTGTTGCTCTAGCAGTTGGCGCTGCCTCGATGTTTGCTTTGGCTCCAGCGTTTGCTGCTGATGAAGCCTCTTCTGCACCAATGGTTCAATGCAAAGGCGGCAATGCATGTAAAGGACAAAGTGCTTGCAAAACTGCTGAAAATGCATGCAAAGGACAAAATTCGTGTAAAGGCAAAGGTGTTTCTCAAATGTCTAAAGAAGATTGCGAAAAAGCTGGTGGTACTGTTGCTGAATAAGCGCAATTGTTTTATTCCGGGCATGCTTTACATGCCTGGTTTTTTTTAGGTTTGATATGGATATCTCTCAATATAAAGCATTACAAAAAATGCCTTTTCTTGGCTTTGGTCTTGGATTACGGCCTGATTATTATGAAGAAATTTTAATACAAAAACCCGATTTAGATTGGTTTGAAATAGTGACTGAAAACTATCTGATTCCTGGTGGAAAACCATTGTATTATTTAGAAAAAATACGTGCCAATTACCCTATTGTGATGCATGGCGTATCGCTTTCTTTGGGCAGTTCTGATCCTTTAGATATTGACTATCTACGGCAGTTAAACACTTTAGTTGCTCGGGTAGAACCGGCATGGATTTCTGATCATTTATGCTGGACCGGTGTGAATGGCATTAATGCCCATGATTTATTGCCGATTCCCTACACACGACAGGCTATGACTCATCTTGTTGCGCGTATTCAACAGGTACAGGATTTTTTAGGTCGTCCAATTTTAATTGAAAATGTGTCGAGCTATCTTAGCTACAAACAATCGGAAATGACTGAATGGGAATTTATTGGTGAATTAGTGAAACGCGCGGGTTGTTATATTTTATTGGATGTAAATAATGTCTATGTCAGTGCAATAAATCATCAGTTTGACCCGTTGGATTATATTCAGGCAATGCCTGCAGAACGAGTAGTACAAATCCATTTGGCAGGTCATGCCAATCATGGTGATTATATTATTGATACCCATGATGCTGCGGTAATTCAGCCTGTTTGGGAGCTGTATGCTGCAACTATCCAACATCTAGGCCAAGTATCAACCATGATTGAGCGAGATGCCAATATGCCACCCTTAGTGGAACTCTTAGCTGAAGTTAATGAAGCACGGCGAATTAGCACCGCGGTTTTATGTGTGCAGGAGTATGTATGACACAACTGTTACGCCTACAAGAACAATTTCAAAAATTTCTCTTATCGGGTGACGCTGAAATTTCTGAGGCAATTATGCAAACGAAGACAGTTCCGGTAGATACTCGTTTATCCATTTATCGGGATGCATACGGACTAAGATTGGTTGAAAGTCTCACGACTAATTATCCCTTTTTATATGCCTATCTAGGAACAGAAGAATTTAATAAATTAGCGCACGCCTATATTATTGCCCATCCTTCTGCTTATCGCTCTATTCGCTGGTTTGGGGATGTTTTTGCTGATTTCGTAAAAAAACATTATCCCAATAATCCTCATTTAGCTGAATTGGCTGATTTTGAGTGGAAAATGACGCTCGCTTTTGATGCTGCTGATGCCGCGGTTGTTCGTGTTGAAGATATGGCGGTGGTTCCTGCGGAAGCCTGGGCCAATTTGCAATTTACCCTTCACCCTTCAGTGCAACGAATTAATTATTTTTGGAATGCTATTTCTCTTTGGCAAGCTTTAGCTCGTAATGAAGCATTACCTGCGTTGCAGCAAAATTCAGTGCCAACGGCTTGGATTTTATGGCGTTCGCCAACATACCTGATTCAATTTTATAGTTTGGCTCAGGAAGAAGCATGGGCGGTGGATGCATTGCTTCAAGGCGTGTCTTTTGGCGAACTTTGCGAGGGATTATGTCAGTGGCTCACGCCTGAAGAGGTTGGCATACGTGCCGCTTCTTATTTAAAAGGGTGGATTCAGCAGGGCATGGTGTCGCAATTGTACAAGCATTAAAAACAGAGCCATTGCTCTATTAGAGCACTTGTAGCATAATCCGTACACAAATTATTGTATCAATCACAAAGGTAAGTGGAAGTATTATGATTCAAGATACGGATAATGACTACCCTGTAGGCAAGAAAAAAACTGATCTCAGTACACCAAACACATCCGATTCAGATTCTCACATAATAATAGAAGGAAAAAAAATAGATAACCCCGGTTTAGGTAACTGTGCTTTTTATGCTTTTGCGATTGGCTTAATTGAGATTATTCAGGAAGAAAAAATAGCATATGGCAGCCGCCGGCCTATGTTTAAGCAATGGGTTGCTTTAGATCCTAGCATCAATACCGAAAATCTATATGATGACATATGTAGTTTTGATTATAAAAAACCGAAAAATAGATTACTGGATCAATTACAAAAATCATTAAGGCAAATAGTTTGTGAGTGTACGCTTTCTGAATTACGTCAAGCCTGCGCTAGTTCTAGAGCGGCGAATGATTATAAGAAGTTGACTGCAACAAGTAGTTTTATGAATTTTTCTTTCTTATATTATGACAATCTAGAATGGATTGATTCTGACTACAATGAATACGCGAATTTGCAAGATGTAAAAAAAGCTTTAGATGCACTGGTCCGGGGAGCTCTAGAAAGAAAATCTCTTGAGCATGATGAACAATTAGAATTAAACGTACTAACTTCAGACGCATTAGGACAAGCTGCCTTAAAATTAAAAACATTATTAAATGAAATATTAAAAACTGATGTAGCAAAATTAGGCGAATTAAAATCAGAAGCAATAAGATTGCAGGGTGCCATAATTAAAGCATTAAAAGCACAAATGGAAATATTAACTCTAGATGTATTAGAAGCAGAAAAATTAACAGAATTAAAAATAGACGTAGTAAGACTGCAAGAGGTAATTAATGACGCATTAAGGGATGAAGCATTAAAAATAATACATAATAATCCGTTAATAGCGGTTGAAGAGCATGAACAATTAACCTTAGCACCAATATTTATGTCATTATTTTATGGTAGTGATGTAGATCTTAATTTGATCACGGCTGAAACCAAACCCAAAGCTGACTCACCAATTATCAAGGCAGCAAAAGTCATCACCCAAAATTCTTTTTGGGGGACCCATGGCCATTTGAATCATTTGGGAAATGTATTTGGTGTTAATTTGCATACATTAATTAATGGTAAAGTTAATTATGTTTTTGTAGATGATCCAGATCGTCACGTGATTACAGTTAATAATATAAATGATGCGCACTGGACTACTATGGTTACTCGGGCTAAGTCTCTATGCGTATTTTCTGGGGATGATGAAAAAGCGACAAATACAGCTCCTCAAGTTACGGAAATGGATAAGAGTGCTGCAGAAAAGAAGGTTAATGACACTTTAAAGACTAAAGAGGTTCCGAATAAAGCGAGGACGTCTGGAGAGTCTGTCAAGAAAATTGAACCAGCCAAAGTTGAAACCCCACTAAAAATAGTGAAACAAGAGCATGCAAGTTCAATCAATAATCTGATGCTAGCCTCTTTAAAGGCGCAGGTCGCTAATGCGGTCAAAGAATATTGTAATTACAGTAATAGTATTTGGTTTTCTTTTTTTCATCGACATGGAGAAACCGGTCGTAATCGCGCTAAAAGCTTTGGTGATAAATTGAGTGCATGTATGGATTATAATGATGCAAAGAAAATTGTGATTGATTTCCTAAAAGATAGAAAAAATGGGAATACCCATCCGCATTCTTTTAGAACGATGCTATTGCAGGAATTATTAACCAAGAATAAGAGTGCGCCGGATTTAAAATATCTTTCCAACAACTTTAGTGAGCAATTAGATATATTACAGATTCACCTGAATATAGAAACCAAATCCTTTCAGAGCTCTAGAAGAATATAATGGCGAAAATATAGAGGAACGCCAGGCTGGTTTGTAAAGCCTCTAGCGTCAAGCTAAAGGAAAAACGGCTTTTTGATACGCTCCCAAACCGTTCGGGCTGAGGAGGCGCTTTATCCCCAACGAATTGGGGATAGACTAAGTTAAACTGTTTAACTGGAGTTATAATATCCAGATTAGATTAAGCCTTTTTCCTATTTAATAAAGTAATGACTGGTGGTAATAACGAAATAAAAATAATTCCATAAATGACAAGCGCAAAATTTTCTTTGACTACTGGAATGGAGCCTAAGAAATAACCCAGACTAAGCAAGCTTCCAATCCACAGAAACGCACTGAATATATTGTATAAGGAAAAATCAAGTATTTTCATCGCTCCAATGCCAGCAACAAAAGGCGCGAAGGTGCGTATGATGGGTAAAAAGCGTGCGAAAATAATGGTTTTCCCACCGTGCTTTTTATAAAAGGCATGCGTTTCTTGCAAATGTTTTTTATTCAACAACCAAGATTTATTTGTGGAAAAGATCTTTGGCCCTAGCGCGCGTCCGATCAGGAAATTGATTTGGTTGCCCAAGATGGAGGCAAGCAATAATAACAAAAATAAAATCCCCATATTAAATGAATTATCTGGTTGCGCGGCGATACTGCCTGCGGCAAATAGTAAGGAGTCCCCAGGTAAAAAAGGTGTCACAATAAGCCCCGTTTCACAGAAAATCACGGCAAATAATGCTAAATAAGTCCAAAATCCGTACGTGGAAACGAAGGTGTTTAGATAAACGTCAATGTGAAGGATATAATCTAAGTAATGCATTTTATTCTCGCGCCTAGTGAAATTCCATATGCTGGCGCATTTTTACATATTTTGTTCTCTTTTGTCGAACGATGAATTTAAAGTTTATGTAGAACTCGATTTTAGCCATTTAAGCAGCTAAAGAGAGCTGGTAAATCAAGGATTTAATCTTATCATCAGTATATTTATCAAAATCAGGTTGATTTTCAGACTTTGAAAAATACCTTTTTGCCCAAATTGCACGTTTTATCGATACCAGAATGTCGGCGAAGGTAAGCTCACCTTTTTGGTCGTACCATGAGCTAGTCTCCTGCGCCAGATCATAGTGTTCCACATCCAAGGACTCTGCGATAAGCACGTGAATAGGTTAAACAGATGGTTATTGATGGGGTGTTTCCCGCAAAGGATCAGAAGCTACCTGCATCGCTGGGCCATGTGGTGGGTGAGAACGTCGCAAAGTTGGCAGTACCAGGAGCTACTGGTATGGTTTTTAAATAGGTGCTTGGATTTTAAGCCTGCGGCTTATGCTGCCGGCCTCCTCCAGCACGATATTATAAAATCAAAGACTCAGAACCAAGCTCTAATACTTTCGGCATCAGGTTATCAAGCGACTGCTCGAGATCCTCGGTTCGCACTTCATCAAGGTAGCTAACCGCTAAGACATCACGCGTGGCTCGTGGGGCATCCGGCGAGTTAGAGACGGGCTCCGCCCACGCGACCGTGGCGACATCTCGAGCCAATGCAAAATCAACATCCGCCCCAGAATAACTAGTAATAACTAATGGAAATAACGACTCGATCTTCCCTGTTTTATAATTATAAAATGTAGCGCCGCGCGGTAATTTATCTTCATTAAACGTAGGAGTTGGGTGAAACGACCGGTCAAGCCTACAATATTCATGGATCACATGAGCCGGAACATCGCGTTGTGCAAGACCGACCTTCATCCATGCCGCTTCCATTGCATCCCATATATCATTGATATACCAATTATCGTAGCCATCAACATAGTTTTTCAATGCTGTTTTAAGTGGGGTCAAATCAAAGTGACTGGTACAATACTCTTTGTCGTTCTGTGTGTACATTAAGCCATCCTTCTCTATCGCTTCACAGCGTTTCAGCATCAGTGCTTTGGTAGCTTCATCCATATTCCGCTCTAGCATCCGGCACATGTGGGTGTCCTTTGCCCAGTAGGCGTATTCATAGGCTGTGCAGTGGAATTTTCGACCTGAATAATCGGTAACGGTACCCGTTTTACACAGTAGCTCTTGTATCTCTTTATCCCCTTTGTGCTTTATTAATAGGGTAAATAATTTCTCTACTTTATCCTGTCCTCCATAAACTACCTGTTGAAGAAATTTAGTAAATAGCCTATCCGTTTTGAATAGTCTATTACTTTCTTTACTCGTCAGTGCCAAGGCGCTCAAGGTCTCGTCATCATCAAAAGTTGCAATTTCTTTAGCCATTTCATCGGGTACTTTACCAATAAAAGAAGACTGTTTAAACTGGATTAGCTCAATGAAATTACGGATTTCTTTTGGTAATTTTTTACTCTTTGATAGCGTGTTTATCCGCTCAAGTGTTAACTTATCACGATTCAAAAACAACAGCTTTAGGTCATTTGGTAGGGTGATTTCCCCATTTTCAAGGAGTTTTGCGGCCTCTTTGTAAAGCAATTCAGCCTCTGATTTTATTTCTTCCTTTTTGGATTCGGTCATTTATCTTGCCCTAAATGATTTCTTATTGTCATTCTAGAGTAAATAGCGTGCAAATTCAAATTGTTAAGACAGTACGGCGATTGTTTAATGCGATAAAGCTCAAGCGTGGCAGGTACGTTACTTGTTGGTTTAAATTATTTCATAGTCAGTTTAAAAAAATGGTTAAAGTCGAGTAGAATAGAATGACCTAAGATCAAATTTTTCTAAAATTTTTCTATGTGTACCATGGAGGCATAATTAATATGAATACTTTATTTCATCTGGCATTTCCAATACATGATGTGGCCTTAGCAAAAGATTTTTATCATCGTCAATTAGGATTTGCTTTAGGGCGAGAATCTGAACATGCTTTAATTTTGAATTTTGCTGAACATCAACTTGTGGCACATAAAATTGATATTATTCCCCTGGTTCAAGAAGGGATTTATCCTCGGCACTTTGGTTTAATTTTTTCTGAGCGTGCAGAGTTTGATGCGTTTATGGCGCGCCTTCATGCACACCAGGTTCCTTTTGAGATTCCTGTTAAAACACGATTTAAAGACACACGCATCGAGCATCAATCCTTTTTTCTCAAAGATCCTAGCAATAACTTACTGGAGTTTAAACATTATCGTTTTGCTTCCGCTATTTTTGGCGAAAAAGACTTAAGAACAATTGGCGACACGAAATAAAGTCTTTATTATTGAGAATAACTTTGTGCCAGTTCTTTCGAGTTTGCAATTTATTTGAATATAATTCAGAGTAAAATTACAATGCCGGCTCGTGGAATTATTCTTAATCAAGGACGACGGGTGTCGCGTTTTTTATTTCCTCTTTCCTTATTTCTTAGCGCGGTACTTTTATTCAGTATCCAACCTATGGCGGCCCGAGCTTTATTGCCTGTTTACGGCGGTACTCCTGCAGTTTGGAGTGTTTGCATGTTGTTTTTTCAAGCAATATTATTAATTTCTTATGGATATGCGGCGCTGTTAAGTTTATTGCAACAGTCCATGATTTGGCGCCTGGCTCATAGTATCTTATTAATTTTGAGTTTTACGGCAATACCTCTTTTATTTCGTCCTTTAGTCATTGAGGGGGCTCCGGAATGGAGTATTTTATATAATTTATTAACGCAGTTAGGTTTGCCTTTACTTGTACTAGGGGCATCGGCACCTTTATTGCAATTTGCTTACAGTCAGACCAAAGCAAAGGGGGCTGCTGACCCTTATTTTTTATATATTGCGTCTAATTTAGGTAGTCTGGCTTCATTGTTGCTTTATCCTGGAGTAATTGAACGCTTTATTGGTTTAAAAAATCAATTTCATTGGTGGAGTATTGGTTATATTGTTTATGTATGTGTTTTATTATTAGTACTCTATACCAATCGTTATAAACCCTTAGAGTTCAATACGAAGGAAGATACTCCTTGGCCATGGCAGGAGATGTTCTCTTGGGTATTTTTAAGTTTTGTGCCGTGTAGTTTCATGCTCGGTGTGACGTTGTACATCACCACGGATGTGGCGGCCACTCCTTTATTTTGGGTATTGCCTTTGGCGTTATATCTGTTAACGTTTATCATTGCTTTTACGACTAAGCCCATTTTTTCTTTTTCTTGGCTTGCACGAAATTGTATTTTCTTTCTGGTGTTTGTCATACTCGGCTTTATTTTAAATGTGAGTCAAATCCGCGCTTGGCAAACGATTTTATTTAATTTACTTAGTTTTTTTATTTTTGCACTTCTTTGCCACCGACAATTATTTTTAAGCAGACCCAAACCGCAATTACTTACTTTATTTTATTTATGCTTAGCTCTTGGGGGCGTTTTGGCGGGTATATTTAATGGGATTATCGCGCCGCATGTATTTAATCAGGTTTATGAATACCCCTTAGCCATCTTATTAAGTTTACTGGTGTTACCGAGTAAAACGGTAGGTTGGGCTATAGGGACTAACAGCAATGTAAATTATTCAGTATTAAAGTTAATGAGTGTTCCCTTGATTGTATTGGGATTATTACTTAGTCCACATTTTATTCCGGAGATCCACTGGCCGCATGGTTTTTCTACATTTCAACTTAGCGCTATTTTATCGTTAGTTGTATTGGTGGTGTGGCAACGCAGTAAAATCAGTCTGTTTTTATCTATGTTCATTTTATTTGGTTTTATTTTTTCACCGGCTCTGCAAGAAGAGGATGTTCTCATACAAGAGCGTAATTTTTATGGTGTAAAAAAAGTAGTCGATAAAGGCGGCGCTCATGCTTTAATTAGTCAGTCTACTGTGCATGGATTGCAATTAATGAATGGGGTAAAGCCAAATGGTTATAGTTCTTATTATGGGGCAATTAAACCAGTTGTTGACAATTTGCAACAAGAGTGGCCCTCACTCTCAGTAACCATTATTGGTTTAGGGATTGGCACTATGGCATGTCAATTTCGCCCAGAGGATCAGCTTAAAATTATTGAAATTGATGAGCAGGTGATTCAATTAGCTAAAGCTGCGCGATTATTTACTTATCTACGCGATTGCCCACCTAAAATTGACATTATCAAAAATGATGGCCGTTTAGCGGTAGAAAAAATTCCTGATGCCTCACAAAAGTTATTAATAGTCGATGCGTTTAATTCGGATGCCATCCCGGTGCATTTAATCACGTTAGAAGCCTTTGCCTTATATAAGCATAAAATCACTCAGGATGGGGTCATTTTGGTTAATCTAAGTAATCGCCATTTGGATTTATTACCCGTATTAACTGCCGTAGGCCGTTCTTTAGATATGATGGTATTTTATATTGCTCATCAAGGTGATCCTGCATTAGGACAATTTTCTTCTGAATGGGCTTTATTGACGATGAATGAGGGGCTGGTATTTAAATTGATGGGAAGTACAAATTGGCGTTTTGTTGCCAGTAATAAGCAGTTCTTATGGACCGATGATCATTCTAATATCATCCCTTTATTAAAATGGTAGCGATAGTCTACATAAACCATGTAGGTTGGGTTAAATGATCCAACCTACATGATGGCACCCTGCGTCAGAATTATATCTCAGCTAAATTCCCTTTAGTTTCTAACCAAACTTTTCTATCGCCGGCACGTTTTTTATTAAGCATCATATCCATTATTGCTTCAGCCCCTTCTTCATCTTCTAATGTCAGTTGCACTAAACGGCGAGTATTGGGATCCATGGTCGTTTCACGCAGTTGGATGGGATTCATTTCACCTAAACCTTTGAAACGTTGGACGTTGGCTTTTGCTTTACTTGTTTGGGCTAGATGACTGAGCAAGCGATTTTTTTCTTCATCATCCAGGGCATAATGAACCACTTTACCCGCATCGATGCGATACAGTGGTGGCATTGCTACAAAGACATGGCCGGCCAGAACCAGTGGTTTAAAATGACGCAGGAATAAGGCGCAGATTAATGTGGCAATGTGTGCTCCATCGGAGTCAGCATCGGCAAGAATACATACTTTTCCATAACGCAGACCAGTAAGATCAATTGAACCTGGATCGACACCAATCGCTACAGAAATATCATGAATTTCCTGCGAGGCCAGCACTTGTGACGAATCGACTTCCCATGAGTTAAGGATCTTGCCGCGTAAGGGCAAAATGGCCTGGAAATCTTTATTACGTGCCTGTTTCGCTGAACCACCCGCAGAGTCACCTTCTACCAAGAATAATTCAGCCTGACTCAGATCTGTTTGCAAACAATCCGCCAATTTTCCTGGCAGGGCAGGGCCTTGGCTTACACGTTTACGTGCTACTTGCTTGGCTTGTTTTAGACGACGTTGCGCACGCTCTATGGCTAGGGACGCAATGGCTTCACCTTGGTTTCGGTGTTGGTTTAACCACAGCGCAAAAGCATCTTTAACCACATTACTGACAACAGCCGAGATTTGGCGCGAGCTTAAACGTTCTTTGGTTTGTCCGGCAAATTGAGGCTCTTTCATTTTTATCGAAAGAACATATTGGCACGGCTCCCACAGATCATCTGCAGCAAGTTTAACCCCGCGTGGTAAAAGATTTCTTAATTCACAAAACTCATTCATGGCTTCAAACAAACCCGAACGAAAACCATTCACATGAGTTCCTCCTTGAATGGTGGGAATTAAGTTCACGTAACTTTCACTAAAACCCGCACTGGTGCCATTAGACCAAACCAAGGCCCAATCTACGGTTGCATCGTCGCTTTTGAATTCACCGGCAAAGGGTTCTTCCGGTAAATAATCGCCATCCCCCAGTGATTGATTCATATAATCAACGAGGCCATGTTCGTAACACCAATGGGATTCTTCATTATTGGTTTTATTGATAAAGGTCATGGATAAGCCAGTACATAGTACGGCTTTCGCTCTTAAAATATGGGTTAAGTGTTTGATGGAAATGCGGGTGGTATCAAAATATTTGGCATTAGGCCAAAAATGGATGGTGGTACCGGTGTCTCTTTTTTTAGTGACACCAGTTTCCTTTAATTCGCAGGTTTTATCACCATTAGCAAAGGACATTTGATAAACAATACCATTACGTTTGATGGTGACCTCAAGCCGATCGGACAAAGCGTTAACTACGGATACACCGACCCCATGCAATCCTCCAGAAAAGCTGTAGTTTTTATCGGAAAACTTACCACCCGCATGCAGGCGAGTCATAATCACTTCAACACCACTTAAACCTAATTGTGGGTGCAAATCTACGGGCATGCCACGGCCATCGTCTTCTACCTCAACAGAACCATCTTCATGGAGGGTAACCGTAATATGGGTAGCAAATCCTGCTAATACTTCATCCACGCTGTTATCAATAACTTCTTGAGCCAAGTGATTGGGGCGTGTGGTATCGGTATACATGCCGGGGCGACGTTGAACTGGCTCAAGTCCACTTAGGACTTCAATGGCCTGGGCGGTATAGTTTTCTGACATTGGCATTTACTCAAATTGATGTACTAGGTTTATTTTATCATAGATATGGTACAGTAGAGGAATACTCATTAGTAATAAAACTTATGCAACACAGCGCAGAAGTGCGACAATTGTCCGTAGCTTTTCAAACACATCAAAAAAAAACACTGGCTTTGGACGGGGTGAATTTTAGTTTATATCCTAGTGAAACGCTGGTTTTGCTTGGTGAATCCGGCTGCGGGAAATCATTGACGTCCCTGGCGTTAATGCGTTTATTGCCTAAGGCAGGTGTTTATGGCGTTGACAGCCAAATCAATCTGGATGGCGAGGATATTTTAAATCTGCCTGAACGCCTGATGAGGCAGCTACGAGGCCGGCGACTGGCTATGATTTTTCAAGAGCCGATGACCGCTTTAAATCCGGTAATGACGATTGGCGAGCAATTGGCTGAGGTTTTGTTAAGACATAAAGCATACACTAAAAACGAGCTAAACGTTGTGATGTTGGCATCACTTAATGAAGTGGAAATGCCGCAGCCACAGGTGAAAATTAACCAATACCCTCATCAATTATCTGGTGGCCAAAAGCAACGGGTTGTTATTGCCATGGCTTTGGCATGTAATCCTGAAATTTTAATTGCAGATGAGCCCACAACGGCTTTAGACGTCACCATTCAAGCCCAGATTTTAGCGCTGCTGAAAAAATTACAAAAAAATCATCAAATGAGTCTGTTATTGATTACCCATGATTTAGGCGTAGTCAAGGCTATGGCCGATCGCGTGTGCGTTATGTATGCCGGGCAGGTCGTGGAACAGTCCTCTGCTCATGATTTTTTTGCGCAGCTAAAGCATCCTTATGTTCAGCAATTGCTTGCTTCCTTACCTTCTTTTGCGAAAAAAACAGAACGTTTGTCGGTGATTCATGGCTTTGTTCCTTCATTGGATGCATTGCCCTCGGGATGTCGTTTTCATCCTCGTTGTCTTTATGCTTTTGCGCGATGCGAGCAAGAAGAACCACAATTACAAGAGCAGGGCAGTCGTATGGTGCGCTGTCATTTATATCCACAGCTTGAACAATTACCGGTTTTAGAAACAAAGAAAATGGCTTGGACTGTCGCGACTAGCGAGGCAAAAAGCATATTGAATGTCCATGAGTTATCGGTTGATTTTGTTCAAAAAAAAGGATTTTTTAGCCGTTCTAAAGTACAATTTAAAGCAGTTGATAAGCTGTCTTTTCGTTTACAACAAGGAAAAACCCTGGCCTTGGTTGGCGAATCAGGATGTGGTAAGACAACTACCAGTCGTGCCTTATTACGTTTATTGCCGGTAGCTGGAGGTGAAATCCATTATCGTAATTGCGATGTACTTACTTTGCGAGGAAAGGCATTAAGGGATTATCGTAAGAAAGTACAAATTATTTTCCAAGATCCTTTTTCTTCGATGAATCCGCGCATGACCGTTGGCGAAATTATTGCCGAAGGTATGCATGCCCAAAGAATGAAGTATTCGGTGATTAGCAAAAGGCAGAAGGAACTATTAAACCAGGTCAATTTGCCGCTCAACAGTTTGCATCGTTATCCACATCAATTTTCTGGCGGGCAGCGGCAACGGATTTGCATTGCCAGGGCTTTGGCAACGGAACCTGATATTTTAATTTGTGATGAACCAACAAGCGCACTAGATGTTTCGGTTCAGGCTCAAATTCTTAATTTATTAAAAGAGTTACAACAAGAAAATGGTATTTCTTATTTGTTTATTACGCATAATATGGGCGTTGTATCGTATATTGCTGATGAAATTTTAGTTATGAAAGATGGTGTGGCTGTAGAGTTTGGTACTTGTGAGCAAATTTTTAAACAACCGGAACAAGCTTATACACAACAATTATTGAATGCGGTATTGAATATTGATACGTAATCAATCATGTATCTAATTGTTATTCAACATATTTAGTAGTGTTGCAAAGTCTTATTGGCTGCTAATAATAAGCAGTCTTAATAACAAATGACCTATCAAGACTTCATATTATCTTAAGTATTCTTATGCTATATTTTGAGCAATATATAAATAATAAAGTCTAAATATTTATTACTTGTGGGGAATGGTCGCATGAAAGTTACTATCGGTAAGCTAAGTTTTGATACAATCAAACAATTCACTGATTATCTGGAAAAGAACTATGAAGCAACTAAATCTGTTTCTGGAGAGCAGAGCTTACGACTAAAATGCGAAGGCCTTGAGGCTGAGCATGTTGACCAATTGGTGCAGTTTCTGGTGAGCGCAAAGTGTCCTCATGTTTATAAATTAGAATTAGTCGCACAAAAAAACAGTGCGAATCAATTGGCACTTGATGATGCGTATTTAGCGAGTAAAAGACAGCGATTTTCCCTTGATTTCCAGCAACAAGTTGCTGATTTAACTGGAAAAAAGATTTTTTTTCAGTCGCAAATAAATAAGGTAAGAAAGTCCAAGAAAAATTGGGTTGAAGGAACACACGGCGCCAGCATTGAAATCCAAGTGCAGCAGCAGCAGCAGCAGCAACAACAGCAGCAGCAACAACAACAGAAGAAAACAGTTAAGAGAAAACCGAAAAACACCGCGCATACTGGCGATACCCTTCCACCTAATCCTCTGGCGACCTCTGCGGAGCTGGGGGAATTAATTGAACAATCAACTATTAATGCGCGATTTAACAGTTTTGCAAGAGAGCGCTTCCCCATTAAGGCACCTGATCTGAACCTTGTCTGGGAGCGCTTAGTTGGGGCACATGCTGATAAAATTGCTGAGTTGGGACGTAAGATTACCCATGTGCAGTATGCGGCCATGGAACAAATTATCCGCCATTATCCTGAGTTTGTTTATGGTTTAGTCTTAGATGATTTACCAGCCGGATTTTATTTACAAAAGACGGATGATGAGAAACATGTCTTGTGTTACAACGCTAAACAAGAATATCAGCATCTAGACAATGTAACGCCTTTAACAATTAGCCTTGAAGATGAATCGGCGGCGCATGCTATTGCAGGCTCCTACCGTCAGTTTGCCTTGTTAAAAAATTCGCCAAACAGTGCTCGTTATGAAACCGAGTTCAAACATTTATTTGCCCCTAAAAACACTATAAAAGAACGTCAAGAGGCGTTTGTGTTTTTCTTAAGTGAATTAGACGCTGATAGAGAAAAAGTAGCATTAATTCAGCAATATCTAGCCGCTTTGCCTTTAACTGATCTTAATTACCAGGGCTTCGCACACCTACTGGTTAATTCGGGGGCAGATGGTGTTTTATTAGTGCTGCAACAATTTAAGATATTACACGAAAAAGAGCTTTTTGAGCAGTTCAATACCCTATTTCTTGATCAGCCGCGAAATTATGTTGCTTTGGCAACACCTCAGAACTTTGAAAATCTTAATAAATTGGCCGCACTGACGCGAGAACAAAAAGCCTGGTGGACCTCTTTAGTTTCCCAGCACAAAGCTTCCGGTGCACGTACTGAATTTAATGATTTATTTACCGCTTATGAGTATTTTCTTAGCGAGCTCGCCAAAATACCTGTGGTTGATGGGGGGCCTGAGGGACTTAAATTACCCTTATCTTGCTCTTTAGAAAATATTCGACATATGAAACCTGCGTTAGAGCGGGCTTTGTTTATTATAAAGAATGCCAGCGATCCTCAGGAACAAATGATTTGTCTTGATGATTTAGATTATGAGGCTCACGGTGCTTATTATGCCAGTCGTTATAACGATTATAAATTAGTTTCACGACAAATGGAGTTAACACCTGAGAAAGCAGACCCTGGGCTTAATTACTCGATGTCACAAGTGGTGGCAGAAATCCCCCTTTTATTGTCTAAATCTACTTATGCCGATTCAGTAACACAATTTTATCGTTTCATTGGTAAGCAAGACTGGGCTTTTAGCCTGGATGTTTACCAGAAGATGGAACATGAGATAACAACAAACCCCTTGGGTAGAACGCATTATTTTAAATCCATTCAAGAGCAACTGTTGAGTATGGTTGCGTTAACTACCACCGGAAAACGTGCTTGCACGCGAATTGATGATCCTTCAGAGGGTTTTTTCCGTTTACTCCATAAATTTATTGCCGCGGCAAATATTCTTGATCCAGAACCTAGTTCGGATATAGGCTTGCTCTTCACTGTTTATGCTTGTTCTGGGGCACTAAGCATGTGCACATGGGACACCATGCCTACGATTGATGAGCTAGACAAGCTTTGGGATGTTTTACTCTTATCACAAGATAACGCGCCAAAGTTAGGTCAAAGCATTAATACCTTAGTAATACTGGCCTTAAATTTAATTAGTAACTATGATGAGGTCGCAGCGCTTTTTATTGATAATTACAAAAAACGATTTGTTGTTGAACAATCAAATACTTCTAAAATTAAAAAATTTGATTTTTCTTTATTATTACAACACCTGGTTAACCGTTCGAAGCTAGATACCCATCTACCTACTCGTTTTATTGGGCAACGAGAATTATTGACCCAATTTATTGTGTTAATGTCTCTAGTTAGTGATGAAATTACGCCCGTTACTACGGAGCTCCAAGATCAACCTGATTCTGATTTTGAAACAAAAATAAAAAATTTGGCGGAAATTATTCTTACGCTTCATGATGAGCACCGAGCTCTGTTATTAAAAATTCTCACCGATATAAATATCGAAGCATCGTATAACTTACCTTCACTTGAAGAGTTAATAACGATTACGCATTTAGTTGCTGCTGAAGAAGCAGAATTGAACAAGTTAAATAGTGAGCAACAAGAAGCTAAAGTATTGGCGCTAGTCACAAAACAATTACCGAACATTAAAATAGGCAAGGTACCTGTTAATGAATCGATAAATGGTCTTTTTGATGTACTTAAGAACGCATTGAATGAATTGCAATTAGCGCAAAGGCTAGAGAATGCACCAGCGCACCTCAAAAGTAATTTCTCAGCATTATTGATGGCTCATCAAGAAGTGATGGCGGCTTTGGCAGCAGACCTTATAGATCAGAAAAAAATATTAGCGGCGTTGACTCAGGAAGATAAAATAGTCGCGGCTTTATTAGATAGCACCCTTTTTCGCTTGGTCGCGTCAAACGTAAAGATTCCAATCGCGCGGATTTTATTAAACATCGCTGATAGTGTTCCGGATGAAAACGTTGATTTGACCTTGGTCAATGAGTTTATTGAGAAAAAATCAATAATGGTTTTGCTTAAACCCAGAATACAAGCTAGCTATAAATCCAGCATCGGTATGGCGATTAAATCGTTACAAACTGCGAATAAGGATTTTGATTACTTTTTGCTGGAGCAAATTCCTGAATTGGATGTTGATGCCCCTGTTGAACAGGCATTACAGAAAGCAAATCAGCAATTTGAGCAATTAAATAGTTTTATTATTGCTTTGATCCGTATTCGCAATAAAAACAACGTTGATTTTCGTCGTTGCATTAGTCTCTTGGGTGAAGAAGTTAAGCCTGTGGACTATAAAAAATTGTCACTCAATGTTGAGCAGATGGGTATTATCCTGAATGTTTTAAATCAATCTGATGATGATTTAGTTGCTGAACCCTTAGCGATTTTATTCACGGTATTAAAAGAGCATCCAGAGTGCACACCGGAGCAATTAAATAATGCCTTACAACAGGTCACATATTTAACGCAGTACAGGAGAACTTTGGCTCCAGAAGCATACACGACTTTACTGCGTTTATCATTTACGCATAATTTGGCACATCAGACTTTATTTCCTTTAGCACAAATGATGCAGTTTAAGAGTCTTGTGGGCGTCAATGAAGACGATTCTGAAGCCTTATTTGATGCATTGATTCGAGTGATTAAAAACGTCAATCCGCAGGCTGAGCCTAAAGTTGATGATGCCCTACTCAAAGAGGTAATTGATAAAACAACATCGATTATTCAGAGAAAAGCCACCCAAGTGCCTGGGTTAGTGCCATTATTAACGTTGTTAATGAAAACATGTAAAAACAGCAGTGTTATTGAGTTGGCACAATATTATTCTTTAGTTAATAAATTAGAAACCACTGAAAACAATACCCTTATCAGTTGGACAAAAATTCTCACCACTCTTGGTAATAATGTGACCGCTGAAAATATTCACCTTTTATTGAATGTTCAATCAGGGCTTGAAATCCAAGCGTTCTTTGTAAAGGATATTGTAAGGTTATTTGATAACCCTCCTTATCCAAAGGTGGAGCCGTTCGTCAAGGCATTGGAACGTAGTTCTAAAGAGCTTAAGGCCTACATTGCGAGTTTTGATAAAGATCCGAAAGCAGGACGTGCTCAGCAATCTAATCATTTTGGCTTCATTACGAAAACAAAAGAGAAGATTATTAAAGAACAATTTGATGGTTCTCAGATTGTACATGTAGTAGAAGATATTAAAAATATTGTTGAAAAGACTCATTTAAGTAGCCAAGAGCAATACGATTTAGCACAACAAATTACCTACATTAATGCAATAGGTCATGAGTATCCTTTAGTAATTAAAGATACGAGCCAAGATCCTGTAGAACTAAAAACATATGATGATTTGACCGAGATTAGCAGAGCGGAGTTACGGCAGTTATTCGATCACTTTAAAGACACGATACGCAGACCAGAAATTATTGATGCCGATAAATTAAAAGCGCAACTAAATTTACTTGCAGTAATGCGTGAGCAGTACTTCCGGGCTACAGGAAGGTTTGCTTATACGACTCAGCTTATCGCCGTCTTAATGTCATTAAAACATCAGCAACATAATATGCTGATGGAAATTGACACCGGTGAAGGTAAAAGCGTTACTACGGCCTTACTGGCAGTGATGCAATGGGTAAATGTAAATGGCGGTACCGTCGATGTATGTACGGCAAATAGAGATTTGGTAGACCAAGACTATAACGATAAGGGTAATAAAGATTTCTTTATCTCCCTTGGTATTGAGTCCAGTAAAATTGAGGCAGACTCACCAACAGGAACTTATCAAGTTGGTGGTATTAACTACTCAACCATTGGCGATCTGGCTTTATATTGTTCCCGTGCTAAATTGGAAGGGGAGTCTTTAACCGTTGAGAAAAATGGGTATTTTGTATCCCGTAATTTAATTCTTGATGAATCTGATTTTTCAGCCTTAGACGATCGAACCTTATTTAATCTGACCTTAGGCGCTGAAGGAGGCGGAGATAGTAACGAGAATCCTTATGCGTGGATTTATCCTCTAGTCAATGAATTTATCAATCAGAAACAGTTTAAAGATTTGGATCATGCACTCGGCTGGAGTGAAGATCAGGACATTAGTCAATTAAAAGAATTTTTAGACAAACATGCGCCTACGGGTCCGCATAAGGCGCAACTAAAAGAGTTGCCTGACCGAAAATTTAATTTATGGATTAATTCCGCCATAGCCGCGCAACGTTTAGTTGAAGGTGAAGATTTTGATATTCCTGAACGTGCTAATGAGGTGCATATTGCTGTGCCTTATAATTTAAAAGCACCACAGGTAGGTTCTACTTTTAGCAAAGGAATACAGCAGTTTTTACATGCGCGTTTACAAAAAGAATATGTTTCTAAAGGATGGAAGTTTCCTATTGATGCCGAAATGCTTTTTGTCGATTCGGTATCTACTAAAGATTTAATCGATGACTATAAAGCGTTGGGACGCATCGTCGGCTATTCAGGAACCTTAGGGACACAAAATGAGTTGGTAGAACAACGCGGTAAATTTAATATGGATGTCGCGTGCCGAATACCACCGCATTTAGAAAATAAACGTCAAGAGCTTACAACTCAGGTTACAAAAAATAAAGCCGACCATTTAAGAAAAATTACAGATGCGATAAATAAGGCTCAAGATGGCCAGCCGATCGTTTTAATTGCTCAAGACGCGAATGAGGTGAAATACCTTGAAGAAGAACTGAAAAAGCATTTTGCTAGCCAATTTAACATTGGTACTTTTACCGGTAAAGAACCCGCTGATTCTCGTCTCGAATGGGTTAAACATGAGGCGGGTAAAAACAATACCATAACAATTGCCACTTCTTTATTAGGAAGAGGAACAGACTTTGATACGAAATATCCTAATGGTTTTCTGGCTATTCAAACGTATCTTGATTCAGAGCGCAATACGCGTCAGATTATTGGTCGTGTTGCGAGAAATGGTAAGTTAGGGCAATACTGCGCAATTTATGAAGAGCGAGGACTTGTTCTTGCAAAATCTTGGTTCTATGAGTCTAAAGATGATCATCAAAAAATATTGGATGAAGTAGCTGCATTGCAAAAGAAACGCAGTGAAGCCGGAGCGGTTGAACGTCATTACGTACAAACAGTTTCTGGGATGCAACAAGTCATCCTGAAGCAATTTGAAGAATGGCAAGCATTTATGCGCTATGTGTGTCCGCACAGTGAATTGCAGAAATTAAATAACGCCCTATTAGCACAAAGAGAAGATTTAATTCGTACTTTGGCTGAGAAATGGCAAGAATGCCTTGACCTCTCTGATCCAGGGAAGAAATACGCTAATCCTTACGAGCGCAGAGATAGCCAAGGAATGCTGCTGACTACAGATTTGGAGGCTGCACTGAAACAATTTGAAATAGCTGCAGTAGAAACATGGAATGAGAAATGCGCTGTTCTTAAAGCAAAAGCCGACAGCAACATTGAGAAGGGTTCGGTAAATGAGTTACGCAGTGATTATTTGGCGCAAGTATCCTTGACTGATGAGCTAGAGCTTAGCAAGTTAGCTGTACGCCAGCATAAAAAAGAAACTCAAAGAGCGCAGAAAAAAGCTCATCGTCATGTGGCTTCTGCGATCGATGCAAATGGAGCTATGTTGCAGTATGCAGAAGGGGATCTAAAACAATATCGACTAGATTATGCAAAGAGCCAGATTGAATTATTCAAGGTAGATATTAGCAAGATTGTTGCAAATAATTCATTACTTAAACGTTTGGTAAGAACGAACTTGCTGCAACAAATTAACAAGGCAGCCAATTTGCAAGGATTGGTCTTGATTCTCAATGATTATGCGTTTAGATGGTTACCTGAAGCGCAATTTGCGAAAAAATATGAACTGCAATCAGTGATTCAAGAGTTATTGTATGTTTACAAACAGGTAGGGCTTAAAGAAACTGAAGAATTACAGACATTAAGAGAAATTTATTTTGATAATGTTGCTGATGATATCGCTGATAATTTAGAAAATACGCTTTCTTGGGCAATTAAAGCTAATCGCGGTTTAGGATATTGGCTAGAGCGTAAGGCGGTGACTAATGCGGCTAATGAAATATTGCAGGTGGTTGCGGAACTAAAAGAAATTTTGGATCCGAAAGCACGGCAGATGGCTATTAAAAATCTTTATAAGGTATTAGCGGCACATGAAGCGAAATTAGAAGATTTATGGATTTTTTCTTTTGGCCATAAAAATACCCGAACTTTGATTAAACAAACGCTTTCTACCTTAGATGGATTAATCGCTCTTGGCAGTGGTGAAGATGCGCTTGATGCAACGTTCATTCGTGATTGTAAAGAAGATGCGATTCACAATGTGCTGTATGTTAAGTTTAATAAGGCACTGCAGGCTGTCGAAAAAAATCAAGCAAAAATCC
Organism: uncultured Gammaproteobacteria bacterium; assembly: GCA_963844185.1. Lineage (GTDB taxonomy): Bacteria > Pseudomonadota > Gammaproteobacteria > Legionellales > Legionellaceae > Legionella. Next base: position 7,527 of record CAWJMX010000002.1, on the reverse strand, counting down.
TAAAAAATAATAGCGAATGGGATACAATTAAAGAGCGCTTAAGTGCTATTCAAAATGATACGAACAGTGTTCACGCTTTTAATGAAATGAAAAGCTTCCTGAATAATAAAATAAGAACAAATCCTAAACTAATTGCTCCTTTAACTAAAGTCCGCGGAGAGATTCTTAAAATTTTGGAGGAGTGCGAACAAAAACATCAAGACTTAATGGATGACAGTAAGTATTTTGAACTTAAGGCTGCCAAAATTAAGACCAAGCTGAATCATTCAGAAGGATTCAATGCAGAAAATGTCACTTTAAAATCGGGACACAATGGTTTTAGTGATTACCTGGACTTTATCGTCGAAGGTAAAGGAACACATCCTTTGTTTGCTGACTTTAGCCAATACAATTCACAAATACCTACATTGACTGCAATGCAAGAAGAAGTGTCAATACAATTAAGTCAAATAGAGCAAAATATTTCACTCCTGGAACAAGTAGAGCGCGAGCATTTATCCTCATTGACCTCCAGCACGGCCAAGGTTTACCCGGAACAATTTCCTGACGAGTGCCATGACCAGGTGAAGGTGATTCTTCAATTAAAATCTTATGTTAAAGGGCAACTGCCAATGGATTTAAGTGTTTTTGCACAATCAGTACAAATTGATTTTCAGGATAGGGACTTTGTCAAAGATTTTGATTTTGACGCTATGGATTTAGAAAAACTACGCAAAATAAAAGATCCGCAATTACAATCTGGCTTTATCGATTTGTACAACAAAAAGCATAAAGTAGAGGAACCTCGCTCATTCTGGGCAGGAGCCCTCTCTTATGCAACCAGCTTCCTTATCCATCAGGAAAGCGAGGAGGACTTGCGTTATCAATTTCATGAGCTTAAAAGCAGCCCTAATTCACGCATACTAAATGTTTTACTCCCAGATATTGATAAAAAACAAATAGCTTTAGTTTCGAAGATTAAGGAATTACACCAAGACGCGTTAACTCAGAAGGAAGTACTTGAAGGTAAAGAAGTATTTTTAAATGAGAAAGTCGCCGAAGAAGGAACCAAGGGGGGCGTCTATTGCAAACGCTTTAAAGACATGAACGAGTTTTATGATTTTGAAGCACAAATCAATATAATTCCTATGCCACCAGCGCAGGATAACCCCCCAAGTGAACCATTACCGCATGAACCAGAAGATGAGGCATTGGATGATGAAGATCATGCATCTGTGCGTGGTCTTATGCTCTAACTAGTCAATGTTCCTAATGCTCATCGCTTAAGGTTAATTGTGCGATGAGCTTGAATAGTGCTGTGTGTGGAAAAGCCTAGGGTATGGGGATTTTTTGGTCAACTTTGGGCTTATTCTCAGCCGTAGGTTGGCTCATGGTTTGTTTGCATAATCCTTCGCAACGTTTTCTTCCATAAAACTCAGACAGATCGATGACTTTGAGGCATTCCCAGAGATGTTATTTTGTTGAGCGCGTCACAGGCGATCATCGTTTCCTGCTGTTGGCGAGAAAATTCACGCGCATGCATCGTATCGCCAAAAATTTTTTGGTAACGTTGTACGCTCAGCTCTGAGTAATTGCGCCGATCGTATTCCTGCCAGGGCATTAAATACCAGGGGTTCTAGGCCGGAAACTCATAAATTTCCGGACAGTTTTTAGTCATTCCATAAGCCTTTGATTGATTTGTAGCCATTTCTGAATCAATCTCAAATATACTACCATTTTATTTTTAATTATTTTATTAAACTAAGTCTAATTGATTCTAAATAGCTGCGCCTTGATTTATAACTTCATCAGCCGTATTCAGAGCATAGTTAACTTTTTTCTCCGTATCCGTTGCAAAAAACGTATGTACTGAATTCCTACTTTTTTGAACTAAGTAAGTTATTGGATAAAATACCACTAAACTTGCAAGAATCGTTAACAGTGTATCAATAACTCCTAACACTCCTCTATGGGTTGCATATAGTGCGTAGTTTTCTTGCTTATTACGTTGAAGTGCATCTTGTATACCCCTAAAGTTGATTTTGTCTTTATCCGGAGTTAAAACATTTTGCTGTAAATCAATAAATAAGTTGTTTAATTTCTCATACATTTCTTGATTTGTTGATTTAAATCGATAACGTTTTTCATTAAGTTCTGAAAGAGCACGATAAAGCTTAGAAAACTGAGCCACACAGTTTTGTTTTTTAGCTAATTCAAATGCTTTAATTAAATCATCATTTGCAAATGCATCAAAATAATTAGCATCAGGTCGAGAACGAAGTGTATGTAAATCATCAAAAAGGAGCACTTCTACAGACCCTACATTATTTTTTTGTAAATAATCACGTAACCTTTTCTGATTGTCTTTATTATCAGTGGCTACTAACAAAATTTCTTTTCCTAGCTTAAGAGGTACACGGCTTCTATATTCATCACAAAAAACTTCTAAAGTTTTTGCTTCTGTCACGAACACTACTGGAAAAGGATTAGTGATTAACTCATTACTTTTATTATGGAGAACAAATTCGTTATCATTAGCATCTAATAGCGAGTTACATAATTGAACTCTATCTTTCAGCGCATCAATATAGGGCAAAACTTTTGTATGAAACTCTTCAAAATGAGGAAAAATAGCCAAAAATCCATCGTCTTTTTTTTGAGCACGATCATAGGTTTGATAATGTTTTTCAAGATAATGAGGAAGTGAATAACCTGAGTTATTAGCAAACAAATACCCCCCCATTTTGTCATAATGGACTTCGCATCCTAGCTCATGCTTATGTGGAGTAAAAAAATGATAATCACGCTTAGCTGTAAAATTATCTTCTCCCGAAGGATGTCTTTTAACATTCTCCCGAGAGTCCCTTGAAATTTTAACGAACTCTATAAGCTTATTTATATTTTCTGATGATGGGGAGTTATAGATTTTCTCTACATTAAATCCCGTTTCTCTAAGCTTCTCTAAAAAGCGTTCAAAAGAAAAGAAGTGCTCTATATAATCACTAACTGCATAATGCCCATCAAGATTATTTTCCTCTTTAAAGCGCGCCATTTCTGCGCCATCAATGAAAATATATTTTTGAATACATAAAATAAAATAATAAAATTGGACGGTTGCATTTAATCGCTCTTTTAAAGTATTTATTGCATCTAAAGACGCAATATCTGCTGCTTTTACACCAAGATGTCGTAAACGAACTAAATAGATCATCAACAAATTCAATCCTGTAAATGCTGATTTGTGGGAGTGTTCTAAGATGTCTTTAAAATTTTCTTTACAGGTATCTAGGCTAGTATTGTTAGCGTATTGGGTATAATTTCCAATGACTTTATTTAAATCGTAGTGATCGTGTTGCATACGACCAAACGCGGGAGCTCCAGTAATAGTATCACTATTAGCCCCATCCCCTATAATACTAAATCCTCCTTGCGTCAGTTCACCAACCATAGGAGCTACTTTAAAATCCTGAAGCATTGCTATGACAGGCATGAGTTGAAAATCAGTATCTTGCATCATGCTTAGTGTTTGAGAAGAAGTACCATGAATGAAGGGATTGAAAGGTAGCGTATCGTGATGTTTTGGCATATTAATAATTCTTTGTGTCTAAATTTCTCACATTTTAAGTGAAGAAAACATTTACTTCAACATATGCGCATCAATTTTGTTTAATATTTTTATATTGAGAAATGTAACCTGTTCGCGAGTCTAGGCCATACAATGGCCTTCGGTTAAGGAAATTTGAGTATAAATTCACTATCTTTTAAACTTCATATCAAGCAGATCAAACTTTTGGGTGTGTTACAACACTATACGAGGGGTTACGCAACAAAGCCCCTCTAAAATACCAATAAAAACAATATGATTAGCTTGTTTTGATCATCATGGAAAATGCTTTATTTAGATCGTGGTATTCGTAAAATGTTGGAAAAATACAGTGAAATAACCAAGTGAGTCATCTTCTTTCCCCTTACAAATTAAGACATTTTTTGTTCACTTGGTTAAAAACTCAAGAAGTTGATGACGCATTGATTTAACCGTATTCAGGCCGTGAAGCTCGCTCCTCTCTTGAGGTATCCTCGAAATTTTCGCTATCAAACGCTCAAGATATTTACGATGAAAAGATTAAAGACTTCCCTGTGTAATGTGCCGAATTTACACTTAGGCACACGATCTTTGGTCTCAGAATATTTAAAAAATAAGCAATGAAAATAAAAAATAGCTTATTTATTACAAATTAACTCATATTGGTCTAAAATTACGACAATGGCGTCACTTGTGTGAACGGCTGAGTTATGTCTTTAACTAATCCGCTTAACCATGGGTAAACGATAAACTGGTAACGATCATGGGGAGCTTTGGATGACCAAATATGTTAACGAAGTGGCTGATATATTTTCTAATCTAGAGATTCAGAAAATTGAGATCTTTGTAAAAAAAATGAGTATTGATGAAATCAAAATACTTCACGTAGAAATTTTGCCTCAAATAATGAATTTAGACCGCAGAAGACAACTCAAGAAAATTTTAATTGAGCGTGAAAAACAACTTGATTTAAGCTCCGAAAAAGATGTGGCCCTCTCCAATGTACTTCAACAAAGCCAAAGTATCAGTGATCAGCTTAAAGTGCTCTTTGAAAATCTGACAAAGGACGTTATTTTAGGGTTAACTGGTCCGGACGCAAGAAATCTCTTTCTGCAAAGAGCAACGGATGATGAATTATTTGTTTTTGAGCTTACATTGCGTACGATGAATTTGACTAAGACAGTAGAGGCATTATGGGTTGGTTTAGATGATGAAAAGAATAGTCGGAAAAGCACGTCAGAACAACCAGTAGTCCCCCAAACCGCTGAGAGAGAAGCATATAAAGAGAGGTGGAGAAAAACTAATGGGAATCTCCAATGGGAATCAGGCATATGGCAAAATATAATTAAGAATACCAAACAAATTAATTTAGAGCTGACGCCTCCAGTCAATGCGCCTGTGGAAGCCGCTAAGCGTGAACCCAGCTTTTTATCTAAAGCTGGGGCGGTAGAGGGGGGCGGCCTTTTTAAAAGTATAGGATCTGGAACCGCAGGCATAATCCCGTATGGCTTGTTATTTGGTGGTCAACACCAGAACACACCACAAAATGCGACTCCTGTCTCACCGCTCTCCAAAGACGAGATGGCTATTTTAGACCAATTGCGCCATAAGGGTGCCGAAGATGTTGCGAAAAACACAGGTCTAACTGAAGTGGAAGGCGAGAAAAAACGTGATCAACAAAGTATTGAAGCAGCGCTCCACACCCGTTTTGGTATGGTCTTAGCATCACAGATGGTTTCAGGAACAAAAAATGGCCATCATCGCGGTTTGCGTACCGTTATTGAATCCTTAACACAAAAAGAGGATGACAATGCAACGATTGAAAAAGTACAAGATGCGATTAAAGGCGTACTTGATGGTGCCGATGGGAACCCTTTAAAGGGAGAACATGCTTGTTCTACCGGAGGGGTTCCTGATTTGGTGACCGCGATGGAATCTGAGGTGATTGGTAAGTTAGTGCATACCCCAGAGGCGTTTCAGCAGCATGGATTGAATGTATCAACGACCGAAAAGGCTCAGCTGGAGCTGTATTATCAAAATTTGAACCGTACTCGCGATTTAAGACATATATTGAAGGAGGTCGGTTCTGATTGGGGTGGATACGCGGCCAATGATGAAAAAAAAGGAGAAGAAAAAAGTGGTTACAAAACAATAGAATATGAATTTGATAAAAAGCAAAAAGCCTTTGAAGTGAAACTTGACTTAGCCAGTAGGGCCTTGCAAGAAGCGATTAATGGCCTAAAAGATGGCGAGTCATTATATCTTGAGACTGGCTTAGAAGGCCATGCGATGCAGCTGGTGATAAAAAAAGAAGGCGGCAATGTAAAATTATCGACTTATGATTCTTCTGGCGCTTTAGAAAATACCGCGCTTAGGAGGGGGGGCATTCGTGCTCTAAGAGATACTAATAAAGGGGTATTCAGAAATATTGGTGATTTCTTTAGCTCGATGGGTGGGGTCTTTCAATTAGGGCGCATGGGCAGGGAGGCAAAGCGAAGGAATGCATTAACCTTTTTTATCCCCCAAGAACGATTACAAGATGTCACTGGATTAGACTATTTAAGTAAATTAATCCGTTCCAATTCCATGGCTGGTTGGGCGCAAACGCACATTGATTTGCAACTAAAGCATACGACGATGGAAGAACGTAGTCACATGGGGTTTTTCGAGAGGTTGCGTGCTTTAGAGTCTCAGAGTGAGGTGTATGCCAATTATCTAAAAAATTTTAGTTCTCTTTCTGCCGAGGATGCGCCACCAGAATTTCAAGAGTTATTACAACGACCACAAAATACACAAAATTGTTTTGCCAAAAAAGCACAATCCTGCGAATTATATGAGCTCGGTAAGCCAATCTATAAAAAAGTTAGGCTGGCTATGTTGCTGGAGCAAAAAGAAGGTATATTGAATGATGTTTGTGGTAAAAAAGGTGCGCAACAAAGCGAAGACGCGCCGAAATTCGTGAGCACAGAATATAAAATGATGCTCAGAACGCTTGAGCCTGAATATCTTTCTCCCTCCGAGCTCTATGAAGTATCCATGCGTTTATGCGAATTTAAAAAACCGCCAACTAATGAATATTACCAGGCCTATTTTAATACATTGCTTGCTGCAAAAAAGCAACTGCTTCGCGAGCCCAAGTACGAAAATCAGCTGGCTATAGATCGGATCAATGCGAAAATTTTCAGTCATGCTCAAGACTTATATGTGTATTTATTAAAATCCAGACCAGAAGACATTGAAAAGTATTTTGTCCCCGCGGTTATTAACCAAGATCCTGCTATTTGGAATCCTGAGGTAATGCCTTTAAAGACCGATGAGCAGGGGAAGATTGAGCCAAAAGCATTGGAAAAATTAAGTGAGCATGCCACTGCTTTTACTTGGAAAGCGATCCTACAATTAATAAATCATCAGATTAAAAAATTAAGTGTCAAGGAACGACATATACACTCCGAACGTGAGCGCTTATCCCCTGCAAGTAATTGGAATGAAATAAGTGTAACCACAAAAGAATTAGAAGATGCAAATATTGTTACTTTTACTTCGGGGGGGGCGCGAACAGAGGATATTAAAATCGAGTTAATGGTAGGTGGCACACGAAAAGAAATTGATAGCGTTACCTTTTTTAACCTGATAGTAAAAAATAAAGAGTCTCTTATAATTTCTAAAGTTGTCGGACTTTTAGATTTCTTACGCAATGCATCACCTGTTATCGAACAACGATATACTAAAATCGTCTATGCTGTCCAACGCCAAGCGTTTGTCGATAAACTTGCCGTGAGTGTTGAGCAAGCCGCTACCTCTTTAAAATCGACTCTTGTTAGACTTTCTGAACATCACGAAAAATTGATGCAAATGAGTGGTCAATTGCACGAAATTATTCATTCAAGTACTCAAGAACTGGAGAAGGAACAGCGCGCCATTGGTCCGGGAAAAAATTCGGTAAAATTAAAAAATCTGGAGTCGCG
>CAWJMX010000001.1:0-679071 GCA_963844185.1 uncultured Gammaproteobacteria bacterium | reverse complement strand
GCCGGAGGCACCGGAGGCAGGGCGCCCTGGAGATAAGCCAAGGCTGGTCACGAAGCCCTTCGCTTTGTCGTCGAGGGTCGGTGCGAGGGCATCGCGAACGGCCTTCGAACAGGGGATGCCGCGTTCGACGCCGAGCGCCGCACCGGCCTCGAGATCGTTGACGAAGAAGCCGACGAACTTGACCGCTTCCTCGATGTTGGCCAAGCTCGGATTGACGCTCCAGAACTGGCTGGGCTTGCCGATAATGACCGCCCGCTGAGCCGGCTTCGGCGCGGGGGAAGTTGATCATCGACAGCGATTCTTGTTCACTGCCTGGAAGGCGATCAGCTGGTTCGAGTTGGCAAACGTCGTTGCGGCTTTCCCCAGTGTGATCATGGTGGTGTCGATGGCGGCGGTGGCGTCGAGGGCCTGGTCTTCGGCCAGTACGGCGCCGGCGGCGCGGAGATCGGCCCAGAGCTTGAACCAGGCGATCAGGTCATCGGCATCAAAGCCGAGCTTGCCGTCGGCGGTGTAGAGTGCCTTGCCGCGCTGGCGCAGCCAGTTGTCCAGCATCGGCTCGGAATAGGAACCGTCGGCAATGGCCTTCATGCCACCGCGGACATTGGCGCTGTTGAACGCCTCGCCCATGGTCATCAGGTCGTCATAGGTCGCATCGCGGCTCGGCACGCAACACCGGCTTCGCGCATGTGGGCTTCCTTCTCCTCGCGCGCCAGGCTGGTCTGGATGGCGTGGTCGACCTCGTCGCGCGCGACGACGACCAGGCCGTCGCGGTCACCGACGACGATGTCGCCCGGATGGATCACGACGTCACCGATGCACACGGGGACATTGACCTTGCCCGGCTGGTTCTTGCCCGTGCCCTTGATCGACAGGCCGCGGCAGAACACCGGAAAGCCGAGGTCGATGATCAGGTTGGCGTCGCGCACGCAGCCGTTGATGACCAGGCCGGCGATGCCGAGCTTCATGGCCTGGATCGTCAGCACGTCGCCCCACGGTCCGGCTTCCATGAAGCCCTTGGCGTCCACCACCAGCACATCACCCGGCTTGGCCTGCAGCACGGCGTAGTGAAGAACCAGGTTGTCCGAGGGCCGCGCGTCGACGGTCAGCGCCGGGCCGGCCATGCGGGACGTCGGATCGATCGGCTTCATGCCGCTGTCCAGCGCGCCCTTGGCGCCCTGGGCTTCGTAGACGGTGGCAGCGCCGAGGTCGCGCAACTGGATGATCTTGTCGGGGGTGGTCATGGTGATGTTCCGGTCGAGAGTGGGGTAGCGGTTCAGACGGGTTCGGACGTGGCCAGCAGCCACTCCAGCGCCTGGTCGATGTCCGGGTCGGGCATGCCCAACGGCTGGCGTTCCAGCCGCGAAGCGGTGTCGAGGAAGCGTTGTTCGACGCCGGGCAGCACCTGCGACGGCAGGCCTTGCGAGGCGAGTTCCTGCTGCGCGTCGTGCACCTCGTGCGCGCGGCGCTTGGCATGGATGACATGCGTGCGGACCAGCATGTCGATGAAGCTGCGCAGGGGCGTCTGGTCGATGTCGCTGAGTTGCTCGTACAGCTTCTCGCGCACGCCCTGCTTCTCGGCGCTGGTCAGCAACTCGACGGCCAGCGCCTCCATGCCCTTGGTGAAGACGCTGCGCAGGATCTTCAGCGAGATGGCGTCGCCCGCGACGCCGCCCTCGATCACCTGCACCTTGCCGCCGGCGGCGGCGATCAGCGAGCGAAACTCCTCGGCACCGGCGCCGGCTGCCAGCAAGGGCGTGCGCACCCAGTTCAATGAGATGGCACCCATGATGGCGGTGTCGACGTAGCGGACGCCGCGCTTGGCGACCTCGAGCGGCAGCCTGCCGCTTGACGGACGGGCTGGCCGTCGTCAGGTCGGCCAACCCGGCGCCACGCGCCAGATGTGCGGCCACCTGTTCGGCCACCGGCAGCGCCTGCGCGCCCGTGACACACGACAGCACCCAGTCGGCATCGGCCAGCCACGGGCCTGGTGCCGCATGGAGCGGAAGGCCCGAGGCTTGTGCCAGGTCGGTGGCAGCCGCGGAAGGTCGGGCCTCGCACAGGCTCAACCTCGTCCCGTGTTCGTGCAGCGGCTTCGCATAGCAGCGACCCACCTCGCCAAGACCAATGATCGCTACGTGCATGTCGGCTCCTTGAATGCCCAAAGAGTACAAATAAAGTACAAACAGCGCAAGAGAAGGCGGGTAAACCCCTATAAATGAGCCAACAGTAGTGCAAACAGAGTACAAACATGGATGAAGCAGCGAGCGATGCGTCGGGCGCCGACGAGCTGCCACCTAGAATCGCCACGATGGAAACCGTGGACCGTCGATCGACACAACGAGGCAGTGAGAAGGCCTACGAAACCCTGCGGCAGCGCCTGGTGGGCGGCCACTACAAGCCCGGCACGCAGCTCAAGGAAGAACCGCTCGCCCGGGAGTTCGAAATCAGCCGGACGCCCGTGCGCGCGGCCCTCAAGCGCCTGGTCGAGGACGGTCTGGCAACGGCCGATGCAGGTCAAGGGCATCCACGTCGCCCAGTGGAGCGAGTGGGACATCGAGGAGACGTTTCAGCTGCGCATGCTGCTGGAGCCCTATGCGGCCAGCCTGGCTGCTACGCGGGGAGGCGACGAGCTTGGTGGCGAAACTGAAGGCGAGCAACGTGCAGATGGCCTCAGCCATCGCCGATGTCAGCCGCGCCGATGGTGGTGGCGCCATCGCCCGCATCCAGGAAGCCAACCGGACCTTCCATCACACGCTGCTGGATCACTCGGGATCGCCGCGGCTGCGCGCCATGCTCGACACGATGATCGACATGCCGATCATCGTGCGGTCGTTCTACCTCTACACGACCGCCGAACTGGAGCAGAGCCTGCATCACCACCAGGACCTGACGCTGGCGGCCGAGGCCCGTGACGGCGAGCTCGCCCGGCAAGTGATGCAGTTGCACCTGCGCATGTCGTACCACCGCTTCATGAGGCACCGAGGCGAGTACCGGCCCCGGTCTGGCGTCTGAGTCGATGCCATTTCACGGGCTTGCCGCGACTCTGAAGGCTCTTAAAACGGGTCGGGCACTTCATCGCCGGCAGCTTCCCTGTCGGCGATCTTCGATAGGCGGCATCCAGCGATTCACTGCTTGTCCAGCGGAGCGGGCGAATGACATCTTTTGTGGTCGCTGGGTGACTGCAACGGGTCGATCTGCTGTCCGCCACCCTTGTACCCCGACTGACCGCAAGGCGCCACCAAGCGGCTCCCTTGTTGTCAGCCCTAGGCCGAAGGATTCGAACCCGTGCCGACGGGCCAACTCTGCGCCGAACGCTCTGCGCGATCGATAAGTCGATCCAGCCGGCGACGTGGCTCGCAATCAGGGTAAGTGTCGCCCGAGTTGTTCGCGGATCCGTTCGATCGCCTCCAGCAGAGCTAATCGCTCGGCAGCTGTCGGTCTCCGCTTGAAAGGCGCGCTCAACGCCCCAGTACATCGCGGAAAAACGCTCCACTGTCCAGTTCCTGACCGGTCGTACTCAACCTGCACCCAATCGTCGAGTTCGCTGCGCACACGATCGAGCTTCTCTCGCACACCGGGGCGGTACTCGGCACTGCCGATCGCCGTGCGTAGATCGCGGCCCACTCGATCGTGGGCATCAAGCGGCATGCGTCCGGTGGGTTTGCGCGAGTGACCTGACAACACGAGGGCGTACGGTGTGGGGGTGTTGCGGTGGAGCGGGCAAGGCGAGGACATCCCTCGGTGCCCTCACGCTCTTGCTGCCAGCTGCCTCCACTGGCGACCGGTGAGCACCGGCCGGCTCGGCGCAGAGATCCCGGTCCATGTCTCATCTACTGGGCACACCCGCAGTCGGTCGGTGCTCGCCAGGACCCGCTGAGCAAGTTGCGTGTCGCGCGCCAGCAGGTGCAGGCTCGACCCTGCCCCTGGCGCGATACATGCCGGGCCATTTCGAGGCAGTAAGCGTCAAGCCATGTCGTTCGGCCCAAGCCAAGCGCTCGGCGTCCCGGCTGGAGATGGCGGTGGGATAAGGTTCATCGGTGATCACCAGCTCCTGAGGCGGGGTCGCGCCATGTGCTCGCATGATCGGAACCCGGAAGTGGGTCCGATGCCAACGCTCGATCGGAGACACCAATGACCGCGCGTACGGTTGCAGACCGGTTGCGTCGATGAAGTGCAGCGCGCGGGCTGCGCCGCAAACGGCCTTGCGAGCTGTACGCGGATCTCCGAAGCTTCTCCCGTCAGCAACCTGAGCCAGTTCGGTTTCGTCGTACTCGACGCTCATCAGCTTGGCGCGGTCGTAGGCGGAAACATCCTTACCTTCAGCTACGAATGCATCGTAAGCCTGCTGACGGAAGTTCAGGGTCCAGTTGAACGATGGGCTGTTGTTGTAAACCAGCTTGGCGTTCGGGATGACCTTACGGATTTCATCAACCATGCCTTTGATCTGGCCGACGTGTGGGTTCTCGGTTTCGATCCACAGCATGTCAGCGCCGTTCTGCAGCGAGGTGATGCTGTCCAGTACGCAGCGGGCTTCACCGGTACCACAGGAGCTGCGTTATCATAAGCAAAAGACAATTGCTTAAATTCAATCTTACCTTGCTGAAACGCAAAGGCACGAGCCTCTGAACAATCTAAAGCCTCATGCGGTGTTTGCAAAATAGAAAAAGACGATTTGAAATCACCAATTTCTTTAAGAAAAGTACACAGTCCACCCATCAAGGTCCATAAATCAAACGAAATAGTAATGGCCGTCAGCATCACAAAAAGAAAATCACCCGTAGAAATACTGCCATTTTTACGCAAATAAATCATGAATAAAAATACAGAAATCAACATAAACCAATACAGCACCGAGCCAATAAGGTTAAATTTAAAATCGTATTTGTAAAGATGAATCTGTCGCGGCACAAAATCATCCGACATTAAGTCATTAATACGCTGATATTCTGCACGGCGCTTAGCAAAATAAAATAAAGAAAAAATATTGGTAATGTTATCGGAAAAAGTACCCATCACCTGATGCTTACTTTCCGCCGCACGATTAGAAAGCTGATTCAGCTTTAAGGCCATAGGCAGCATCACCGCCATAACCAAAATGCACCAAACCAACATAAATAAAAACACACTCAGGTTCACCACCAAGAGCACAAAAATAGAAACCACCACCACACAAAAATGCTTACCAACAACATGATGAATATTGGCAAAAACACTATCATAACCATCCAAAATCCCTTTAAGTTTACTAATAACCGTACCTGTTGGAGTATTTTGAAAATAGTTATAGGAATGATATTGCACATAATCATACGCCGTAGACAACAAGCGCTGCCGCGCATAAGGCTCAGCCTTCCACTCCGCAAAATCACTCAGCCGCCAGAATAAATCCAAGGCAATTTGCGCCGAAATAAATAAGACAATGGGAAATAATAATTGCGAATATTCCGCGATTGTCTCAGAGGAAAACGCATCCACTAATAGTTTAAAGGAATAATTATTGGCAAAAATATAAAACGCAGTAAACAACGGCGCTTGCAGCATCAAGACATACCACCAACGATAAGGCTTAATAACTTGCCACAGAAAATTCCAGGGAGAATGAAACGGATATTTTAAATCAGAAGAATTGCCCATCATCACACACTCTAAATCAAGGGTCAGCGCAGTATACCACAGCCTCAAAAAGCCAGTGTATTATTTTTACATAGGTTGTCATTTAAGAGCGTTAAAGGTAAACTTATAAATTACGTCCCGGTGGCACAGCTGGATAGCGCAGCCCCCTCCTAAGGGGCAGGTCGGAGGTTCAAATCCTCTCCGGGACGCCATTAAAATCAATAAGTTACGTAAAAATAGAATAAAATCCATTTTATAGAGTGCTCCCAGAGTGCAAATTGCATGAATCATGATGGGTTTAATTGTATAACCATAGACAATGATGCAAATGAACAAGAAGAATTTACGTGCTCGAAGACAGCTTACAAAACCTAAAATTATAGAAATGGGAGTTAAAACAAAATCTGTGGCGCAATGAAAAAGTTCGGGAGTTTCTTGGCGGAACTGTTTCTGATGATCTAATTACTCAAAAAATATCTGCACTACAAAATGGCGTTGTTGAATAAATCAGACCTTGTGATTAGCCTAATTATAAATTGGCTAATTAATCATTAAGTTTCTATTCTTTCAAGCATTTCTCTCTGTAAATTAGTAATTATGCCTAATAAACACAACGATAAATATCGCCATAAGTTTAAAAAAGCCACATACAAAGTAACAAATTGGGCAGAATATAATGATGCATTAAGAAAGCGTGGTGATATAACGATATGGTTTACCGATGAGGCAATTAAAGCATGGACACCTGAACGTAGAGGCAAGAAGGGGCGTCCCCAAGATTATTCTGATTTGGCCATTGAGACCTGTTTGTTTTTGCGGTTGGTTTATTCCTTGGCATTGCGGCAGTCAGAGGGGTTTGTGACGTCATTGATTCGCTTAATGGGGTTGACTTTAGATACACCAGATTTCACGACACTATCCAAGCGCAGTATCAACTTAGAATTGAGCAATCTTGCCCAGACACTAACTCCTGGTAGCCATGTGATTGTTGATTCGACAGGGCTTAAGGTCTATGGAAAATCAGAGTGGCACCAGGAAAAGCATAACGTCAAAGCAAAAAGAACATGGCGTACATTGCATATAGCTGTTGATAAAAAGCATCAAATTGTTGCTTATGACATTACGCCAAACACTGCAGGGGATGCGACAGGAGCGCTCGATCTGTTTACTCAAATTGAGCATCCATTTAAGGTGGCCATGGGCGATGGCGCCTATGACAGTTTTAAACTGAACGAAGCAATTCTGAGGCAACAACCAGACGCAAGGATAGTCATTCCTCCAAGACCAGACGCTGTTGTTAGTCCAGAAGGTACTACTCAACGGGATGAACATATTCGTCTCTTGGCAGAAATGGGGCACATGGTATGGCAGAAAGAAAATGACTATGGTCTTCGAAGCCACGCTGAACAATGTGTTTTGAGGTACAAAAAAATCATCGGACCTAGCTTGAGAGCAAGGGAATTACCTCAGCAAAAAACGGAGGGCGGGATAGGTGCGCGTGCATTAAACAGAATGACCTCACTAGGGATGCCAGTCTCAGTAAAAGCAGCATAAAAACAAACTCAATGGGCAAGTTGCATCCTAAATTTGATTTATTCAACAACGCCGAGCTAAACGGCCCAGCATTGCTAGTGCACATCAATCATAATGTTAACGTCCTACTTCGAACATACTCATCTTCACCTTCTGGTGTCATTGTACGCAAATCAAAATCCTCATCTTTGTAAATGCCGGTGTTACAAGGGTAACCTAAATAAAAGAGAGTACTTAAGCTTCTAGTTAATAAAGTTACTAATGACCCAATGGCACTTAAACAATTGAGAAGCATACTTCCTAAACTGAATGCCATGCCTTTCAATACTTCAGGAACAGAGGTTTCAGGCTCATTAAATAAGGCGTGAGACAACCATACTATACCCTCCAAAGTATTATAAATATCTCTTAGAGCATGCAGTGTATGAGCAAAAGGATAGAGTATCGAGGCTGTATGAAATTCTTTTGCATAATATGGTATATGACTCATACTAAGGTTTACTACTAATATATCTACAGCAGACCCTGCGTTATCTATGGTTTTCCAAAAATAGGCTGTTGATCTCTTTTGTGCCATTTTATACGCCTCTAACATAAGTTGTTATACATTTAATGTGGCTTATTTTAAATATAATAGCTTAATAAATCAACATTAATACAGATTTGAAATTGAGGCATCATTGTTGGTCTATTTTGAAAATCAGAAAATACTGCTCCAAGTATGATGATCGGTTGGTAAAAATACTAGAACAGGTAAAGCTGCAAATTCCAGATTTTAGGTATTCTGATGCATTATATGTATTGGAATCAGTTGAGGAAAGTCATAAAAATAATCAAAGAGATGTCCAGAAGAAACTAGATAATTTAGATATCGATGAAAATTCTATAAATTTACTGAAAACTAAAAAAATTGTGATTTTTGATGATGTCTTAACAACTGGTTCAACTTTTAAAGCTGCTCAGATAAAAATTGGAAGAATTGATGATGCTTTGAAAATCATAGGAATCTTTATCGCAAAATCTATACAATTAACTCAGCAAACCCCATAATTATTTGGTATCAATAATTACAAAAGGGATTGCAAGGGTCGCGCTACCTCGTGAAATATTTCGGGACGTCCCAGTCCCCGAAATCGACTCGCCAACGCGCGAAGCTAAGGCCGCGAGCGGCACGTTTGCTCTGAACGAGCAAAGCGTAGGCCTACACCAATGACTTAACGACTGCATAAAGATTTACTCCGCATCCCTACGGGCTGTCTGCGTAAATCGCAGTCTATCGCGGACTATGCGCCTCGGCTTTCAGCCTTCCTTGGCGCACAGCGAATGCAACTTATTGAATAATAAGTTAATTGTTTGATTAATTCTATAATCAAACCTAATATATTGATTTTATTGAAAAAACTCATAAATCGCCAAAATACGGGGTTTTAAAAAGTTGGCTTTAGGTACAAAAATAATCCCCCGTATGTTACTCAAGGCTAAAATTTATTCGGGTCGATATATTTGCCCTGTTTGAATTCCATAAACACTTCTACGATAAGCCCTTGCAACTTTTTGGCCAGAAACTGGCTCATACCCAGGGCAATATTCGGCATACGCTTCAACTGAATCTTCTAACAAAGCGGGAGAAACAGCATTTAGCCTTAATTTATTAGGCAATTCCAATGAGGCCGATTTCACAAAGCCTTCAACTGCATTATTAACAATTGCTGGCGCAGAACCGTGTTTGATAAAGTCTCGATTCATGATACCGGTAGTTAAGGTAAAGGAGCCGCCTTCCCGAAGCTTTTGTATACCTGATAGCACTAAATGAATTTGACCATAAAATTTTTGCTGTAAGCTTACTTGATAATCTTTCACTGTCATTTCAGTTAGATGCTTTAAAATAACTCCTCTAGAAGCAACACATATGACAGCATCTAAATCTATTTCTATCTTTTCATACATCTCATTGATAGAATCGATGGAATTTAAATCAACACGAATATCACCTTGCGAATAACCTGCTGTAATAATATCTGTATCATGAGCAAGTTCTTGAGTTATATAGCTCCCTATTGTGCCGAAAGCGCCAACAATTAATACTCGCAACTTACTCTCCTCCGTAAAAACTGACCTGTATGGGAATTGATAACTTCAAAATGTATATTGATTTATTAAGTAACATTTTGTTGTCTTATGGGCAAGGTTTATTTGATAGATATTTGGAATACGCGAATCCTTTTCAAAACGCGCTATGTGATAGCATGCATCATATGTCCAGTCATGGCCCTTGGGGAGTAACGGAACAGCCAACCCACTTAAGCCGTAAAATAACTTACATTTCGCGCAAAGAGAACAATATTTTCGGCTCTGTTGCAAAAACGAATTTTATTTTCCGTGATAAACAATAAATTCCACTAAGAGTGGCTAAATGTTTAAATAAAGAAACTTTATCACCACTTATCTTATAAAAAGCACAATTTATTAGACACAAATTTCCACATTTTAAATCGCTATTTTAGATTTTTCGTTTTTACAACAGAGCCATGGAACATCAGTAAAGGCAAGTAGGAATGAAAATCAAGATATATTTTACAGTGCTATTGGAGGCTATGGTGGACGTTAAATTAAATTCAGTTTCTGAGCAATCTATTTTCTTTTTTTATTTCAAAAAGTTAAATTTTCTAAAGTAAATGACTAAATTAGAACGAGTTGAAAATTAAAATCATCACGTTGATTTATTATAACCACTTTGATAATATTTGGACAAATTCGAAGGGGCTGTTTTAATTTTTATCAATCTAACAATTAAAGGAATATCATGCCCCTACCACTTTTACTCATTCCTGTAACCGCATCAGTATTTTGGTTTTTTTATGAGTAATATAACAATAATAATAAATATTCTCAGTACGATAAGGATCGAGAATCGCAAAAAAAATCAGCTGAAGAGGTTCTGGCGTTTGTCAAAAAAACACGGGATGACATAATTTTGGTTCACACGAAATTCGACAGTACTATTAAAAAAGTAGATGCTTCAACAATCCTTTTCTTAACGGCAGTAAATACTATTGAAAAAGCGGCAATGGAAATAAAAAGTATGAGTGTTTTACTTGCCAAAACAAACAAAGAACTTGTAGCCGTTAAAGATGAGTCGGGATTAAAAATTATAGAGCTAACACAGATAAAGGAATTACATAAGGATGTCTCAACCCAACATCAAGCGGTTGTGGTCCGTCTAGATGAAAAAAACAAGGAACTAATTACGGCAACAAATGAAATTAGCACCTATAAAAATGATGTTGATGTCAAATTAAAGCTAATAGAAGATCTGCGAGCAATCATAACGAACCTAGAGCGAGCAAATGCCGAGCTAACACAAATTAATGCTCAAAAGCAAAAGGAAACCGAGGCATTGTCGGATGAATTACGTGGTGTACAACAAAAATTTCAATTTTTTGGTTTGTCTACGCAGAAAAATGAGGCACCTAAAAAACAGACATATGAACTACAAAGAACTAATTCGCTTTAATTAATTTATCTCTCTATAAGGATGTATCATGACAAATAACGAATCTGAAGCACAAGAAACAACTAAAGCACAACCTTGGTTTTTTACCGTTGTGTATTCTTGGTTTTTCACAAAGACTAAAAAAGCAAAAAATTGGCTCTTCCCTGAGAATATGCATTATCCAGACAATGGAGCTGGAGAGCTAATGCGCCGAACCTTATCTAAAAAAAGTCTTATTGATTCTCTTAGTTCCGGTTGGGTTGAGTTACCTTTTTGGTATAAATTTTTCATTATTACAGCAATTACGTTTACTGTAGGATTAATTGGCTTAGTAGCAAGTTCCCCAATATTTTTCTCGCTGAGCGCACTTTTCATTTGCATTAGTGCTCATGTTGTTTTGGTTGCCCATGAGCAAAATCGTCGTTCTGTTGCAGAATTAATGGCAGAAGAGGCAATCTTACTTAATGTGGATTTAGAATTAAAAATAGATTTAACCGTTGAAAAATCCAAAGTTTTTGATAAGACAAATGCAGTACTTGAAAAGCAAACGGAGCAACGAGATGAACAAACAAAGAATATAACGGAAAGTGGGGAAAAGGTACATCAAGTTATTAACGATTTTGGTGTGGCTGTAGAGGAGGTGAAAGAGATTACTAACGATTTGGAAACGCAGAAAAAACAATTTAGCGAAGCTTTAGATGCACCTACAACTGAATTAACTAGAGCAACTACAGTTTTAGGTGAAGCGACCCAGGCTGTAGAAAGTATCACCCAATCGACACAGGATTTGAAAGAAGCGGTACAAGGTCTTGCCGCCAGTGATAAACAGTACGCCGAGCATGTTGCTGAGTTTGGCCTTTTTGTCACAAATCGCATGCAAGAGAAGAAAGAGGAAAACCTAAAATTGTCACAATCTACAGAGGAGTTAATAGCATCATTTCGTGAAAGCGAGAGGCAGTTTGATGAAGTGTTGGGGGCTATGATGGCGGCGGGGCAAACGTATTCTATGAGATAAATTTGAACTTATTAATAGGCCTGCTAGGCACCGTCATGTATGGACCCAGCGCTGGATACAAGAAGTAATGCAATAAATTGTAGTAGCTCAGACTTGATGTCGAGTAACCACCCCTCATTGCTGAAGGGCGGTCCTCTAAGAACGCAGCATGCCACTTTCATGGCACTGCGCTCAAGCCCTCATAAGGCTGAATAACTTTCAACCCGGCGTACTTTGAGTTTTCAGTAACGTTTTCCCTGGTTTTGCGCTCTTTTGCTCTTTTCTTGAAGTATTCCTTGAATTGAGGGTCAAAAGGATTCGCATTGGCCAGAATTTTCTTGTGCCGTCGGATAAGTGTCGCAGATGCATTCTTTAGATAGAGTTGCTTTTTGTTGCCATCTTTATCTTTGATTGTGCAGTAGAAACACCAGCGATCTAATCCTACTTGAGTATAGTATCGATGAATAATCCATCTTTTCCCTTTGCGCGGATGCCTTTTTAAGCCCCAGCGTTTTAGAGCCAAGAAAATTTCTGAGTCAATTTTGGAAAATATTCGAGAGGACACTGACCCTCTATAATAATTTGTCCATCCGGTTATCTTCTGATTCAATCGATGAATTAACTGATCAGTTGGTAGTGCAGCACCTTTCTTAATGATCTCCTTTATTTCTTCTAGAAAAGATTTAATATTGGCTTTGGATGGTTTTATTAGCAGTTTTCCATTCCCGTATTTTCTTACGTTAAAGCCAAGGAAATTAAATCCATCTTCGATTTGGGGGATACGTGTTTTCTCTTTAGATAGCTCTAGGCCAACATCACCCAGTGCTTCGACCAAAATTGGAATTACTTTCTCTTCAAGCAACTCTTTGCTTGCTGCGGTAACAACAAAATCATCAGCGTAAGCGATCACATTGATCTGCTCCTTCTTTTGTTGTCTTACCTTCTCGCTGCGAAGCTTTGACTCTAGACCGGATAAGGCCATGAGTGCAATTGTTGGTGAGATTGTACCCCCCTGAGGAGTGCCCATTGTAGTTTGATGCTTCTCGCCATGTTCCATAAAGCCTGCTTTGAGGAATTTCTTCAGAACAACCTTGTCCATTGGAATATTCCGTAGCAACCATTCATGGCTTATCCTATCGAAACATGCGGAAATATCGCCCTCTAAGACCCAGCGAGGTGATTTCCTCTTTGCAAGAGCATTAAAACATTGCTCTCTGGCGTCGTGGGTAGACCGCTTGGGTCGAAAACCATACGCATTTGGGTCTGCTCTTTCTTCCGCCACAGGAACTAGCGCTGCCTGCCATAAGGCCTGCATTGCTCGATCTTTTTGTGTTGGAATTGAAAGTGGGCGCAATTTTCCTGATTTCTTAGGTATGTGGATTCGCCTTAATGGGGAGGGATTGTAATCTCTCCTTTTCAGATCGTGAACCGCACTTATCTTTTGGCGAGCTGTTTGTAAGATAACACCGTCAACTCCGGGTGTTTTGCTACCTTTATTACTTGTAACTCGTTTGACTGCCAAACATTTAGCATAAAACGATGAAGTGAGAAGTCGTTGCAAAGCTTTCACTTTGCTTTTCTTTCCCTCTCTTTCTGCCTTGGCAATACGCACTTGGAGCTGAAATACATGTGCCCTTATCTTTGACCAGGGTAATTCCTGCCAATTACTTGAGGGTTTTGCTGAAGAGGCACCAGCAGATTGCTCCACCGTCATTTGCGTTTCTTCATTCATTCATGTCGCCAAATTATCTCACCATTTTAGACCAGTTCGAAGTGGGCCCACTTTCGTGTCAAGCAATTAATACTCGTATCTAATCCATTACAGACTAGCGTTTGCTTACTCAAACCTCCTATACCTGCAGGGCTTTAGTTTGTCTTACAACGCACCTTCCTTTGTTTCCAAAGGAGCTCTTCAGGCTTACCACGTTCCGCCGTTCGAGCACGTGGACTTAGCCGCCTGCTATAGATCGGAAGGTATTGGTAACGACGAAGAAGTTAACCCCCTGGCTTCTTCCCAACCTTCAATATCACGGCGTTAGCCATTTCCCGTGAGCACAAATTACGATCTTTCAACGCAGATTCAGATGTCTTCGGCATATCCACTACCTGGCACTTACCCGGATTATGGCTTCCAGGAGGATCCGCTGCTCGCGCGTAGGTTCCCGCATTTACATGCTTTGCTGCTTTGTCCGACCCGCTCTTTATTCAGGATCGTAGGTTCATCCAGTCGTATGGATGGTGGTAGCACGTCCTTGCTGAGTACCACAACTCTCTTGGGGTGAGTAGACCAGTGGATCTTCCCCACAAGCCTCTCGCAGAACCGTGCTTGAACCTCTCGACTCACACGGCTCCCATTAGATAAACACACTTGTTATACCCGCTTTCCAATGAGCAAATAGTCCTGTATGTTTTCTTGCTATTTCCTCCATATGCTCTGCAGCACAAGTAGGTCTTTTCGCAAGCTTTTTATACTTCTTCATGCTCCATCGTACTAACGTTCCATTCAGTCTTTCAAACACACCGTTCAGTTCCGACTTGGTAAACTTTCCATAGTACTCTAGCCATCCCCGTATCATCGGATTTAGCCACTCTGCTATCTGTTGGAGACTTAGATTGCTTTTGTTTCTCACATTCAGCTCTCTTATTTTCTGAGTGATGGCTTTCCTTGCTTTGGGGCTGATAGCGGGTAGAAAACCACTGAATATCTTTCCTGTTCGATGGTCCTTTGCTCTCCTTGTCCTGAATTCATACCCTAGAAACACGAAGCTGGTATTGCCTTTGTACGTTTCTTTTGAGTTACGCCTTCCGCAATACACTATCTTTGTTTTCTCGGGATGTATTTCTAGCTTGCACTCTAAGAACCTTTCTTCAAGTTCCACCAATAAGGCCTCTGCTTGTTCTTTGGTTTTACAGTGGCAGATGCCATCATCAGCATAGCGACACCACAATAATTCTGGATGAGTTCTTCTCATCCAGTCATCAAACACATAGTGCAGATATAGATTGCTTAGTAGTGGACTAATGACGCCACCTTGAGGTGTACCTTTGTCCCTATTGCTTATAGTGCCATCGGTCAGCTCTAGGGGCGCTTTTATCCAGCGTTCTACATACAGCAAGATACATTTGTTTTTTGTGTGGTGACGAACCGCCTTCATCAGTAGTTCGTGGTCTATATTGTCAAATAGCTCTTTGATGTCAAACTCTATGAGCCATTCGTACTTCCAACATCTCTTTCGGGTAACTCCTATGGCTTCCAGTGCCGATTTTTTCGGTCTGTACCCATATGAGTCTGCCAAAAAGTGCGGCTCTACACTCGGCTCAAACATCATTTTGATAGTCATTTGGGCTATCCAATCTGATACAGTAGGCACTCCAAGCAACCTTATCCCTCCTTGCTTCTTAGGGATTTCAACCCCTCTCACCGCTGGTGGAAAGTAGCTTCCTGAACTTAGTCTGTTCCAAATTTTGTATAGGTTCTTGCTTAAGTTCTTGTCAAAATCCTCCAGTGATTCATAATCTACACCTGAACCACCTTTGTTCGCTTTGACTTGTTTATAAGCGTCCCATACCAGGATTTTTGGTATATCAAATGGTTTTGGTTTATCCAACTCTTATCCTCTTGTCGAGTTTTGAGGTTGATAACCTCATCTAACGCTGTCCCTTCGCTCCACTTCCATTACAGAAGCTTCAACACTACTACAGACAGCTCCGCCACAGTACCTGGCATCGATACTCTCACTCTTGGGATTTTACTCCTTGAGTTTCTCTCTTGGCATCCAGATGACTGCTTCCCGTAGTTCCACATAAAAGCCTAAACTAGAATCGTGCCATCTCTACACCGAACGCCACATATACAGTAAACAGGTATCCTATATGTTTATCCCAAAATGAAGTCGAGACCTTGGTTTTGACGTTGTTTTCGACTAACGATGCTTCAACAATGATTCAGTTTTATTCACCTTTCTAGTTCATACCTCGCCAGCTCTAGCTGACTTTCCTTAACGCTCACTACCATTGCTCTTTACAACAGCAGCTTAAGGTGGTTTGTAGCCGGCTCCTGTAAGCAGACTACGGCGGGCCTACCGCCATCTCTTATGTAGCTTCGCTACGGCACACCGACTTCGTGTCGCACGGGGTTCTTTGCAGGAAGATACGGAATTTCCCAGCATGCCCCTACCCCCCTTTGCCAGTCTAGGCTGTAGCCAATAAATTGATTTTTTTATTAGTCACTAACTTTTCTATAACCCCATGTAAATTAAGGCATTCCTTCTTGCTGTAGAATTCATATATTCCAATCAAATTAATGTGCTGCCATGCAACAGGAGAGCGTCACTTCGCTCCGATTTGATCGGCATCAGTGGAATACGCAACATTTCTTAAAACTCGACTTTTTAATGTTTATAATGCAATCATGTTGCCGTATAATCTCACTTTTTTATAGATGAGTAAATTTATGAAATTAAGTGATCTAAAATTAAGGGTGCAAGTTTCAGAAGCTATGTATGAGCAAGTTGATAAATCCTCTTTTGAAGAATTAACAGAGTTTATGCAAACATTTAGTAAAATTTATGCGATATTTCAAACAAGGGAACGCTATAAAGTTGCTAATGCTGATATTCAATCTGAGCTCAAGGCCTCTTTTGATGAACACGATTCCGAGCTTGAACTATTAAGCCAAAAGACTCTATCTTTGGCCAATTCTATTGACAACGAATTCAAAAAGTTTCGTTCACCTGAAAACCCTTCTCTATTCGGAAAGTTTTTTTCTTTCTTCGTTCCATCTGATTCCGCTCTCAAAGTATCATCTAGCAACATCTACAATACTGGAATGAGCCAAATAAATAGTAACGGTTCAGTTACTTTAGATAGTATTCTTAAAAAATATAAGACGAACGACAAAAATGTTGCTCTTAGAAGAGCTGCTCACCAAGGAAGTGTCCCTGATGTTGAGTTGCTAATTAATAAGTTGGGGGCTGATATTGATAGCCAAAGCAGCAATGGTTTTACTGCTTTAGACTGGGCTTTCTATAATAACCAAATGGAACCGCATGGCGTATTTAATACTTTATGTTGGTTAGGAGCAAATCAATCTACACTTAAACCGCTTTTAGGAAAGTACGTAGGTAATGATGATTCTGAATTTCCAGCAAAAGATATTGCTCTAGCCAGAGCTCTGAAACAGGGAAATAAAACTGATATCACCGCACTAGTAGATAAGTACAAGGCTGATATTGAGAAAGCTCAAGAAATCCTTGATGCCGAGCCAGAAGCC
The DNA here is from genome assembly GCA_963844185.1 of uncultured Gammaproteobacteria bacterium. Taxonomy (GTDB): domain Bacteria; phylum Pseudomonadota; class Gammaproteobacteria; order Legionellales; family Legionellaceae; genus Legionella. The sequence goes on along the minus strand of CAWJMX010000001.1, from coordinate 662,166 downwards.
CCGAGCTTATAATTCAAAAGGCTCTGTCGAAAATAGCGAACTAAAGTTATCATGTTCGTAAAAAAGCAATTTGATGATCAGTTTTAAAGGGCGACACTTTCCAAAAGATATAATATTGATGGCGGTCCGATGGAAAGTAGTTCACCCATTAAGTTATCGTGCGATTGAAGAATTAATGGAAGAACGAGGAGCCGATTTAGATCACTCCACAGTTCAAAAATGGGTTGTTCATTATGCGCCCCAATTGGAACTTAAATTTAGAAAAAGAAAGAAGTCAGTAGGTCGCAGCTGGAAAATGGAGGAGACGTATATCAAAGTGAATGGCAAGTGGGTTTATCTTTACCGTGCAGTAGATAAAGAGGGAAGTACCATAGATTTTAGGCGTTCCGAAAAGAAAGATCGCCCTGCTGTATTGAAGTTTTTTAAAAAAGCCAGTGGTTCTAGTGGACTTCCAGAGAAAATCAATATTGATAAATCCGGCTCAAATACTGCAGCCCTGGAGCGAATCAATACGCTGTTTTTCGTTTATGGATTATGGCACTTTTTAATTGAAGTCAGACGAATAAAATATCTAAATAATATGGTTGAACAAGACCATCGTGGTATTAAAAACGTCACTAAATATACCCTTGGTTTTAAATCTTTTGTATCGGCAGAGGCTACTATTGCAGGAATAGAATTGCATCGAATGTTAAAAAAAGGTCAGATGGAAAATTCTGCAGATACCCCTGCTTGGAAACAATTTTATGATCTGGCGGCCTAAGTATGTCCGATATAAGGACCGCTTTAATTTCTTATAAAATTTTCGACAGAGCCGCTAAACGAGTTAAGTCTATGCCCTGCTGTGGGCGGCTCACCATCAGTATCACCAACATGAAACAGACCAAACAAAGTAGAGGTTTAACCTGCGACCTCTTAGTAGTAGTAAAATCCCCAAAAGGTGTAGGTTTAATTACTTGTTCCTGCTATTTTCTTGCCGGCATATTCTTTTTTTTATTAAAATAAAATCCAATGAGCATCATTCAAACACTTGAATAATAATCAATGCGATAAATTAGTTGAGCTTGCATTTAGATTCGTCTTCAAATCCAGTAGTAATACTCTCTATTGTTTCATACAGATTTTGTGACAGTGGTTTAAAAAAGTTAATGCTGGTACCACCTGAATCGTAAAAACGTTTACAAACTAAACCTAGGGTAGTAAAAACACCAATACCGATGCCAATCAGAATAATGGACCAGAACTTTAAATCCCTTTCTTGTTGTGATTGGCGATTTTTCTTTAATAACTCAAGAGTTACACCATTTTTTAATTGCTCTTCTACGCTTTTAACTGCCTCCTTATCACCTAAATCTTGATTGTCCAAGGTGGCTTTTAACTCCCGTACTGCTATTCCTTTTATGTACCCTTCAAAAACCGGAGCAATATCTTCTAGATTGCGCCTAAAAGCACTTATATCGATACCTAGTTTACGTTTCTCCATGATTGACTCAGCAAAATGCGCTCTTAGTTTAAGATTTTCAAGCATTTTATAAATTTGAATGGACAGTGGCGCGTCACTAAAAGTAGTCAGATCATTTTCCTGATAATTCAACTCGATTTTTTTTTGAGCCAACTGGGGAAATTTTCTTTCCATATGAAAATTAAGTACATTAAACAGAGCATTAAGATTATGTAACACGGTTTCTGGTGCTGTTTGATCAACTCCTTTTTCTTGATATCTTGTTTCAGGTTCCTTCCACCATTTCATTTCTGCAAATGGATATGTATTATAATAATAATTGTAAGGATCATTTATTTCATCAAATGATAATAAAAGGTGTTCTAATAAATAATAATACTTACAACAGATCCAATCCTTAAAACCCGGATCCGGCTCATATTTGTCTAAAACAGTCTCAAAGAAAATATAACCAGCAGGCGAATAAGGACTTTTGGCTTTTAAGCTATCTATTTGCCGCTGATTATGCTGAATATAGCCATCACAAGCGTTAAGAAGCATTTTTCGTGCATCTTCAAAATTTTTTGTCATCTAGTGTATTCCTTTCTTTATCTGGTCAGATTTATAAACTTACTTGCCACAGTATAACATGTAGTACTAGCCTTCCTTGGTTAAAATCCCTTAAATGGAACCAATTATTTCATGCTCCTCCTTAATTATAAATATACGAGACGCAGTCTTCTTCTTCTTTCCATTAAATAAAATTAGATAGTATTTTTAGCGGTTTTATCCGTTGTATCCTGGATTTGTATAGCTCCTGGATTTTCAATAAAAAGCTTTACAATTGACCTGGTGTTATAGAGTCCCCAATCAAGCTTGTATTCTTTAAAACCATGCCCATTCATTCTGTGCAGACACCAGAGAAGGCAATTTATAAGTTGCCGTTCTTTTTCATTTTCAAATTTATGTGAAGACCCGAATATGACCGATGAAAATATTCCAGATACACAATCTTTAGCGTCTGTTAGAATATCAAGATGCATTGCTTTTATATGTTTTGCATCCACGTCAAATGGAGCAATTAAAAAACGTTTACGAAACTTAACAAACTGAGCATTATCATAATATTTGCCCCAAAATGAAATTTTATTTTGTTTTCCTTCATTCTGAAAATGGGCAATTTTAAAGATTCGTTGTCCATTTCCTGTTAAAAACTCATAAGCTAATAGCGCATGCTGAGATTCAAGTCTAAGCTCTGGGACCCGTAGATGCTCTCCATTATTGACGCATAAATAAACGCGACCTTTACTAATGTCCTTCCCAGTTTTTATATCCGTTTTTTTGGTTAAATATATTTCAGGAAACAGTAAGCTTGGAAGAGCTAATTCTCGCTTAGTGAAAAACAGTTGCTGACGATTAAAAAGTCCTTTCATGTTCGTATCAGGATGAACGCTGTAAAATTCTTTTAGCTGCTTTCTTCTCGCTCTTTCGTCTGTTGACAGTAGAATGCCATGATTTTGTGAAGAGTGACCTATCCCAGATTTTAGGTAATCAAAAATATCCTTATCAGTAGGACGTACTTCTTTATTTATATCGTCATAGCGAAAAAAATCATAGTTAGCAGATTCAGCGCCACTAAGTAACAGCTCAATGCGGCGCCTGTGATAAGTATCCCCAAGCTCTAGTGTGATAACTTTTTCACTCCCACTATATTTAGAAGCTATAAAAGTAGACTCTAAAAATTCCTTTATGGTGAGCGTAGGTTCCTTATCACGAAGCAAAGAAATGATAACGTGTACATTACTAAACAATTTTTTGTACTTTAACCTATTTGCCAAATTCTCTTCTACAACCGTATTGCCGTTAAGGTGTATCGTTTTCAGGGGAACCAAATCAGGTTTGTGATTTTGTAAAGCATTCATATCCGCTAGACTGCGAATATAAATTAGATTAAAGCACAAAAACAACGTTTCCAAGTTAGAACGAGAAGACTCCGTTTTTAATCGTTTTAATAAATTCTCGATATCTTTATTAACAAGCAAATTATTAGTCAAGTCTAACGTGGTTAATGCTGGCAGTTCAGCAAGTAAAAGCGCCAGTTGTCCAATCTCATCCCCTTTAAGATGGCAGCTTTGTAAATTAAGAGTGTGCAGTTGCGGGAAGAAACGTAATAAGGGGAGAAAGTTTGTAAATCCCTGCTTTGTAAATTCAAAGCAAGATAAATCTAAACTTTTAATATTTGCATTTGATTGAGTATTTATTAGAGAAATTATGCCAGGAGCTACTTGAATTGCGCCTATAAGACTAATTAAGTCCGCCTCCTCCATCGTGCTGAAACCGTTTTTCTGTTTCTTTTCTCCTAAAAGTGATTGGACAGCTCTTGTACGGCGCGATTCCAATACATCGTCCAATGGCGTTTTTCCTTTTATGTCTTTAGCATTTATATCAACCCCTAGCTTTATTAAAAAAGAAATAGCTAGTGTACCTCCAGCTCTTGCAGCATGATGCAGGAGGGTTTTTTCGTTAGTCCATTTTACAGCTAATAGTTGGGGGTTCTTTTTAATAATTGGGAGCAAATCTTCTAAAGCTTGTAGGCGTAGATCATTATTCTTGTACTTGCTATAAATAACCCGGTAAATCCGATACGCTTCAAAGATCTCAATAATACATTTACTTTTATATGTTTTTGCAAGCGCCAATACTGACTCATAATGAGGCTCAAATACTTTTTTTTCTAAATGAGACTCCAATTCTATTTGTTCCAAAAAATAAGCAACAGCCTCTTTGTTTTCCATTATTGCAGCATGTTGCATAGGAGAACGGCCTGTATACAAAAAAGGAGGTTCACACGTTAATAAATTTTTAAGTGCGGGTCTGGTTTGCATCAAATAGATAAGAGACCGAGTAGCATCTGGATTACGACATCTCACAGCCCGGCCTAATGCTAGGTCATAGCTAGCATCAATTGAATTACTATGGGTTAATAGGGTCTTCATTTCACTATCAGTGAAACATCTTGCTACTTGTATCGCCTTTTTAATAACAGGTTCTGGATAGTCAGAAAAAAGTTCATAGAACAAATTATTGCCATCATCATGAGGCGAACCGATTGCTGCACCTTGGAATAGCATCAGTAAATCGTTATGATTTAATTTTTCAAGAAGGCCTAGTAACTCAATAGCAATAGAGGGACATATGAGACTCAGATACGTCGAATCCTCAAAAAGATTTACTAAACCACCGTAGTCCCTATATCCATAATAATATAATAAAGGTCTACTTAATATATTCCCTACTGTACTATTATGTTTAAAAAAACCAAGAATAGTTTCTGGTTTAAGCTTATAACAAGCTTTTATTAGCTGAATAGAAGCTTCTTCATTTTTTATAAGAAGATCATTAGCTCGGAATTTATCGGCTAAAAGTTGCTCTAATTGTGCGGCTGGAAGATAGGTAATCCAATCACTTAGTATTTTTTGTGCATCATTAGGAGATGCTTCTAATATAGTTGCTATGGGACATAAAGTGACAACTTGGTCTACATCTAAGTTAGTCAACATACCGGCTAACACAATACCTAGAGAATCAGGGGCATAAGTAAAAAATACACTTAAAATATTTCTCTCTTTAACAAAGTCACTCGCACATCCTGACCAAAACTTAACACGCTGTTTGCAGGAGGAAGAGCCAAATAAATCATCTAATTCCTCCGCTTTCACGTTTAGAGAATTAAGCAAAAAAGTTCTAATTTTATCAAACTTAATTGATTGAATTTTCTTTTTTGCTTCATCTGAAAGCTTCCCCATTTTCTTCCATTTCCTTTTAATTATTTGCAACAGTTTTACTCAGTACTATCGTTTGGTCTTTTTTTAAGTGCGTCTGATAGCCGGTAATGATGTCAAATTAAGTGATCTACTACATAGCTATTTGCTCGTAGTTAACTGCCCATAATAAGGCTGCATTGTCATATTTATTAAAATTAGCATCTTCTTTTTTGAGCTGTTTTAATTCGTCTAATCTTCTTTTTTTAACTTCCGCAAATAATTCCATATTAAATAATCATATTTTCCATGCACCGATAATAACAAATGTAATACATAGGCGTCAATATTAGCGCACCATGCCCAACAAAAAACACAACTCATTGATTTACCAAATCCTTAATTTGAACATCGGTGAGATTCGGTTTGACGTCAACCTTTTTTGAATCAACTTCATTTGGTTTTATTAAAAATTCATCAAAATTTTCAATGGGTACTGACTCTACCTAAACATTGTATTTGGCATAAGACAGAGACCTTCATTTCATTCTGGCAAAGTGTATAATTTTGTTCAGTCTTCTTAGGGCTCACACCTAGTACCTAAGTAGGAAAGAAAACTTCCTTTAGGCCGTAATAATGAATTGAGATTTTATTTCAGTAGAAATAAGCTAGGCATGCAGAATCTGCGATTCTTAAAAAATTAGATTTCATTTAGGAAGTGGAAATATATGTGAGAGAGTATCAGCGGAGCTAACTTGTGTAATATTAGCCTTCCCTGGCTAAAATCTCTTAAATAGAGCAATTATTTTATAAGATAAGATCTTCCTAAACTGATATTACACTTTCTTTTATTAAAATAAAATCCAATGAGCATCATCCAAACCCTGAATAATAATTAGTGCGATAAATTAGTTGAGCTTACATTTAGATTCGTCTTCAAATCCGGTAGTAATACTCTCTATTGTTTCATACAGATTTTGTGACAGTGGTTTAAAGAAGTTAATGCTGGTACCACCTGAATCGTAAAAACGTTTACAAACTAAACCTAGGGTAGTAAAAACACCAATACCAATGCCAATCAAAATAATGGACCAGAACTTTAAATCCTTTTCTTGTTGTGATTGGCGATTTTTCTTTAATAACTCAAGAGTTACACCATTTTTTAATTGCTCTTCTACGCTTTTTACTGCTTCCTCATCACTTAAATCTTGATTGTCCAAGGTAGCTTTTAACTCTTTTACGGCTACTCCTTTAATATACCCTTCAAAAACCGGAGCAATATCTTCTAAAGTGCTACTAAAATCACTTATATCGATACCTAGTTTACGTTTCTCCATGATTGACTCAGCAAAACGTGCTCTTAGTTTAAGATTTTCAAACATTTTATAAATTTGAATGGACAGTGGCGCGTCACTAAAAGTAGCAAGATCATTTTCCTGATAATTCAACTCGATTTTTTTTTGAGCCAACTGGGGAAATTTTTCTTCCATATGAAAATTAAGTACATTAAATAGAGCATTAAGATTATGCAACACTGTTTCTGGTGCTGTATGATCAACTCCTTTTTCTTGATATCTTGTTTGAGGTTCATTCCACCATTTCATTTCTGCAAATGGATATGTATGCTGAGAATAATAATTGTAAGGATCAACTGTTTCATTAAATGATAATAAAAGGTGATCTAATAAATAATGATACTGACAACAGATCCAATCCTTAAAACCCGGATCCGGCTCATCTTTGTCCAAAACAGTCTCAAAGAAAGTATAAGCAGCAGGCCACGCGTAAGGACTATCAGCTTTTAAGCCATCTATTTGCCGCTGATTATGCTGAATATAGCCATCACAGGCGTTAAGAAGCATTTTTCGTGCATCTTCAAAATTTTTTGTCATCTAGTGTATTCCTTTCTTTATCTGGTCAGATTTATAAACTTGCTTGCCACAGTATAACATGTAGTACTGCCTTCCTTGGCTACAATCCCTTAAATGGAACCAATTATTTCATGCTCCTCCTTAATTATAAATATACGAGACGCAGCCTTCTTCTTTTTTCCATTAAATAAAATTAGATAGTATTTTTAGCGGCTTCATCCGTTGTATCCTGGATTTGTATAGCTCCTGGATTTTTAATAAATTGCTGTACAATTGCCCTAGTGTTATAGAGTCCACCTTCGGGCTTATATTCTTTAAAACCATGCCCACACATTCTGTACAGACACCAGAGAATGCAATTTATAAGTTGCCGTTCTTTTTCGTTTTTACAGTTACGTGAAGACTGATATATGACCGATGAAAATGTTCCAGGTACACCATCTTTAATGTCTGATAGAATATCAAGATGCATTGCTTTTATAGCTTTGGCATCCACGTCAAATGGAGCAATTAAAAAATGTTCACGAAACTTAGCAAACTGGGCCTTGTCATAATATTCACCCATAAATTCAACTCTATTTTCTTCCTTTTTAGAGTCATTCCTAAAATGGGCGATTTTAAAGATTCGTTGTCCATTTCCTGTTAAAAACTCATAAGCTAATAGCGCATGCTGAGATTCAAGTCTAAGCTCTGGTACCCATAGATGCTCTCCATTATTGACGCATAAATAAACACGACCTTTACTAATGTCTTTCCCAGTTTTTATATCCGTTTTTTTGGTTAAATATATTTCAGGAAACAGGAAGCTTGGAAGAGCTAACTCTCGCTTAGTGAAAAACAGTTGCTGACGATTAAAAAGTCCTTTCATGTTTGTATCAGGATGAACGCTGTAAAATTCTTTTAGCTGCTTTCTTCTCGCTCTTTCGTCTGTTGACAGTAAAGTGCCATGATTTTGTGAAGAGTGATTTATCCCTGATTTTAGGTAATCAAAAATATCCTTATCAGTAGGACGTACTTCTTTATTTATATCGTCGTAGCGAAGAAAATCATAGTTAGCAGATTCAGCGCCACTAAGTAACAGCTCAATGCGGCGCCGGTGATAAGTATCCCCAAGCTCTAATGTAATAACTTTTTCACTCCCACTATATTTAGAAGCTATAAAAGTAGACTCTAAAAATTCCTTTATGGTGAACTTAGGTTCCTTATCGCGAAGCAAAGAAATGATAACGTGTACATTACTAAACAACTTTTTGTACTTTAACCTATTTGCCAAATTCTCTTCTACAACCGTATTGCCGTTAAGGTGTATCGTTTTCAGGGGAACCAAATCAGGTTTGTGATTTTGTAAAGCATTCATATCCGCTAGACTGCGAATATAAATTAGATTAAAGCACAAAAACAACGTTTCCAAGTTAGAACGAGAAGACTCCGTTTTTAATCGTTTTAATAAATTCTCGATATCTTTATTAACAAGCAAATTATTAGTCAAGTCTAACGTGGTTAATGCTGGCAGTTCAGCAAGTAAAAGTGCCAGTTGTCCAATCTCATCCCCTTTAAGATGGCAGCTTTGTAAATTAAGAGTGTGCAGTTGCGGGAAGAAACGTAATAAGGGGAGAAAGTTTGTAAATCCCTGCTTTGTAAATTCAAAGCAAGATAAATCTAAACTTTTAATATTTGCATTTGATTGAGTATTTATTAGAGAAATTATGCCAGGAGCTACTTGAATTGCGCCTATAAGACTAATTAAGTCCGCCTCCTCCATCGTGCTGAAACCGTTTTTCTGTTTCTTTTCTCCTAAAAGTGATTGGACAGCTCTTGTACGGCGCGATTCCAATACATCGTCCAATGGCGTTTTTCCTTTTATGTCTTTAGCATTTATATCAACCCCTAGCTTTATTAAAAAAGAAATAGCTAGTGTACCTCCAGCTCTTGCAGCATGATGCAGGAGGGTTTTTTCGTTAGTCCATTTTACAGCTAATAGTTGGGGGTTCTTTTTAATAATTGGGAGCAAATCTTCTAAAGCTTGTAGGCGTAGATCATTATTCTTGTACTTGCTATAAATAACCCGGTAAATCCGATACGCTTCAAAGATCTCAATAATACATTTACTTTTATATGTTTTTGCAAGCGCCAATACTGACTCATAATGAGGCTCCAATATTTTTTTCTCTAAATGAGACCCCAACTCTATTTGTTCTAAAAAATAAGCAAGCGCCTTTTTATTTTCATATTTTACGGCACTATCCATAGGAGATTCCCCCCCCCATTCTTTAAGCACTAGCAATTCCTTAAATACCGGTCTGGTTTGCATAAGATAGATTACAGAACTCGTAGCATCTGATTTATTACTACATCCAAAAGCAATACTTAATGACGTGTCATAACGGCATGGATCCATTAACTTGAGTAGACTATTACCATACCTGGAATTTTTAGTATTAAAAGTTAACAGGTCATTCATTTCTCTATCAGTGAACTTTTCTGCTAATTGTAGCGCCGTTTTAATAACGGGTTTTGGATATTGCTCAAAAAGCACATAGAATAAATTTTTTTCATCATCATTAGTCAATGACGTTCGACCTTGGAAAAGCATCAGCAAATCTTGATGATTTAATTTTTCAAGAAGGCTTAGTAATTCAATAGCAATATCGGTGGAAATTCTATGGTTTCTAAATAGCTCAACTAAACCGCCGTAGCCCCTATATCCATGCAAATATGCATCCAATAATTGTGACAGGTTCCCTCTCTCTCTCTGGTAAAAAAAATCGCGTATAGTTTGTGGTTCAAGATGATGCAAACCCTGTAATCGCCCAATAGAGATCTCTTCATCATTATAAATAATATGTTCAAGAAGGAAGTCTTGACCAAAAATTCTTGCTCTTTGCGCAAATGACAGTGAGGCAATCCAAGAACTGATTTTTTTTTGCAGATAATCAGGGGATTGTTCAAATATAGCTATTATGGGGGAAATATCACTCATGCAGTCTGATTGTAAGAGGGAGACCGATGTTTTTACATCTAAATTAATTAATATATCGGATAACTCGAAGCATAACTTGTGAGGGGCATAAACAAAAACTATAGCTAAAATAGCCTCATTTTTTACAAGGGAAATCTTCTCCTCAAGAGAAATCGCGTCTTCAAATGGAGTTTCTCTAAATGATCCAAATTTGTTTAAACGAGGTTGGGCAGAGTGAGAGCAAAATAAACCTGTTAACGTCTCAGCGTCCTCGTTTAGACAACGAAATAAAATAGTTTTAATCTTATCAGACTTAATTGATTGAATTTTCTTTTTTGCTTCATCTGCTAACATTCCCATTTTCTTACATTTCCTCTCAATTACTGATTAAAATTTTACTCAGCATTTCGTTTGTTTTTTTAAGCAAGTCAGGTAGGAGGTAATGATGCCAAATTAAGTGCACTGCGATAGCTAGTTGCTCATAGTTAACCACTAATAATAAAGCTGTATTGCCACACTTATTAAAACTAGCGCTGAGCTGTTTTAATTCCTCTAATCTTCCTGCGTTGGCTTCTTGATGTATTAAATCTTTCTATTTTCATGGCGCAGATAATAACAAATATAATACTTGAAAGTCAATATTAGAGCACATAGACCAATAAAAAACACAGGCCATTGCTTTATAAGAATTTAAGATGGAAAATCGGAGGGATCTAACTCGCAATAGTGAATAATTAATCGGAAAACAAAGAATTTTTAATCCATGTTTCAATACAATGGCTGTATAATTGGAGCTGAAATAGCTCAAAAGATTGAATAAACTTATTTATTGATAAATCTGTGAAGAAACTGAATTTAAAGCAAAAATGCTTATTTTTAATGCAAATTAGACGAGCCTAATTTGAGGACTTACAAATTTTTTTAAATCAAAAATATTGTATTGCCAAAACACCTCAAATTAAAATTGCTTAATCTTGCGTTTTTTCAGGTAATTTTTTGCCTTTTTCTACTGAAAATGTAAAATGCATTACCCCACATGGGCCAACTAGATTAATTTTTGACTTTTCATAAACACGAGCGCTTAATGTCAGTAAATTTTTATCAAGCCTCTATATAACAACATCGGATACTTGATTGCTTTGCTGTCCCCAAGCAATTTTGATTATGCTTAATGTGGCCTTCACAAGTATGGATTAATTTTTTTCGTGCACCTAGAACCTGTTTTGTCACTAGTGTATTCCTTTCTTTATCTGGTCAAAAATACTTAGCCATAGGTGATATGGCTAAACGAGTTAAGTCTATGCCCTGCTGTGGGCTGCTCCCCCTCAGTATCATCTACATGAAACAGACCAAACGCCGTAGAGATTATATTCGCGGTAACCTTCGGCATCGTCGCCGTAGTAAAATCCACAGAAGGTGTAGGATTAACTATTTGTTCCCCGCCGTTTTCTTGCCGGCATATTCTTTCTCTTATTAAATACTATCCAATGAGCATCATCCAAACCCTGAATAATAATTAGTGCGATAAATTAGTTGAGCTTGCATTTAGATTCGTCTTCAAATCCGGTAGTAATACTCTCTATTGTTTCATACAGATTTTGTGACAGTGGTTTAAAGAAGTTAATGCTGGTACCACCTGAATCGTAAAAACGTTTACAAACTAAACCTAAGGTAGTAAAAACACCAATACCGATGAAGATGGAAATAATGGACAAAAACTTTAAATCCTTTTCTTGTTGTGATTGGCGATTTTTCTTTAATAACTCAAGAGTTACACCATTTTTTAATTGCTCTTCTACGCTTTTTACTGCTTCCTCATCACCTAAATTTTGATTGTCCAAGGTAGCTTTTAACTCCCGTACTGCTATTCCTTTAATATACCCTTCAAAAACCGGAGCAATATCTTCTAGATTGCGACTAAAGTCACTTATATCTAGAGCTAGTTTACTTTTCTCCATGATTGACTCAGCAAAACGTGCTCTTAGTTTAAGATTTTCAAGCATCTTATAAATTTGAATGGACAGTGGTGCGTCACTAAAAGTAGTCGGATCATTTTCCTGATAATTCAACTCGATTTTTTTTTGAGCCAACTGGGGAAATTTTCTTTCCATATAAAAATTAAGTACATTAAATAGAGCATTAAGATTATACAACACTGTTTCTGGGGCTGTATGATCAACTCCTTTTTCTTGATATCTTGTTTGAGGTTCATTCCACCATTTCATTTCTGCAAATGGATACGTATGACGATAATAATCGTAAGGATTATTTGTTTCATCAAATGATGATAATATGTGCGTTAATAAATGATAATACTGACAACAGATCCAATCCTTAAAACCCGGATCAGGCTCATATTTGTCTAAAACAGTCTCAAAGAAAGTATAAGCCGCAGGCCAAGAGTAAGGACTTTTGGCTTTTAAGCCATCTATTTGCCGCTGATTATGCTGAATATAGCCATCACAGGCTTTAAGAAGCATTTTTCGTGCATCTTCAAAATTTTTTGTCACTAGTGTATTCCTTTCTTTATCTGGTCAGATTTATAAACTTGCTTGCCACAGTATAACATGTAGTACTAGCCTTCCTTGGCTAAAATCCCTTAAATGGAACAAATTATTTCAGGAGATAAGATAACCCAAAAGAGCCCAGCCCAGGTATAAGATCATCTTCTACATTGGCATTCAATCCTTTTTCGCTGTATGCTTTTTTAACCTTATCTATGGCATTTTCCTTAACCCCCTCGACAAACCAATCCACTGTTTTAGGATACTCAATCAGTTCCTTTTCTTTCGCAGCCACAACATGGCGTAATAAATCCTCAGGATCAACCGCGCAACAGGTCTGAGAAGATAACGTGCTTTTAAGCCCATTATATAAACCACCAGCAGCTAGACAACGATATACCAGAGAAGAACAGCTTTCATTTGCTTTCTCGCCGATAGAGCGTGAAAGAACATTAGAACCAATTAATGACCAACCTTTAGTACTATGTTTTAACTCATTAAACGCATCTACAACTTTCTGAGAGTCCACGGAATAAAGAGCCATTCTAAAATTAGCCTCAAGAGGCTTGATTTTAAAATATTGATCTTTCGACGCCCGCGGCACAGAATCAACGTGCTCCCAAAAACCAGTTGCACTATCGTATCGATAAGGTTTTTCTCCCTCTTCAAGCGTTGCTCCTGCGCCTATAGCTATGCATTTACATGCAGCCCCTTCGACAATACAATCTTGTTCATAGTCTGGATAGTAAGCGGTTGGCCGAGAAATAAAAGGAGAAAAAAAACCTTTAAAAAAACTATCTCGGTTTGGTTTGGGACTCTCAGGCCATAAACTAATATGTGTACTAGGAGTTGTTATTGAAATATGTCCTACTTTATTCACTCCTGGAAGTGCTTTATTTCTTGAGTTTGTCCATATATTAACGATAACATATTGATCTTGATATACTGACATTACATAATCCTCCTTAATTATAAACTATACGAGCTGGATGATTCTGCTGGCTCATGTTTTGGGAAGTTAGGAAAATGCTTATCCAAATAATCATGAGTAGCTTGCGTTCCAGACTGCTTTAGGTTTTCGCGCTGCTCGTCTGAAAGATCAAACGCAAGCGTACTGACATTCAAATGATCAATATAAACAGTTCGCGCTACATTTTCTGGACGACTATAAAATGCTTCTTGTAATGCAAAATTAGTTTTAATGACGGAGTTCGTAAACGATTTAATATCTTCGGACATTTTCGCTTCGTTCTGATCAGTATATGTTCCATCAAAATAAGCTTTCTTCCCAGCAGAAACCAAGCGAAAACCTAAAGTCTGAGGATTATAAAAACGTCCATTATCAGCCTGCTGCAAAGGCTCATCACCTTCAGAAATAAAGAAACTATCATCAAACATATCAATTGGATAGTTATCATACACACCACCATCAGTCAAAAAATCACGAGCGGTTTCTACCAAGCGCTGACCATGTACTTTGTAATGAATATGATGTGGTTTGAAAAGATAAGGAATCGACATAGAGATACGTACGGCATCAGAAATAACAACATCGTGGGTTTCGGGGTTATTATAAGAAAAAACTATTTTTTTACCCGTTGTTAAATTAGCCCCCACCACAAATAAGTCACGGAAAACTCCGGGGAATTTTTCAGTCAATTCATGCAGCCCAGCAAATGTTAAATAAGTTCCGTCATAGGCACCATTGGTTAATATCCGAACTTGTTCGCGAATCATATTTTCTATCCAATTGCGCGCGTAGTCACCTTCATAAACTCCCTTATCTTGCAATAATCGCAAAGCAAGAGGAATTTTCACGGGCTTTACTGGGACTTTAGCCCAAAACCAATGCGAACCCTCATCTATTTTTCCAACAGATTTTAGCACTAGAGACTGAGTAGGAGTTCTCCAGCCCTTATCGTCCAAAACATCTCTGAAGTTTAAGGTGCTTGATAAGTCATCAATTCGCTCTACATCACATCCCAGAGCAATAACAACTGCGGTAATAGCACCAGCTGATGTACCTCCCACTCGTCGAATATCGCTCAAGTTGCAACGCTCAGCAAGTACTTTTCCTGCTCCTTCATAGGCAGCTCCTTTAACGCTCCCCCCCTGGAATATCAAATTGGTGATTTTGGTCATTTCTTACACTCCTTTTTTCCATTAAATAAAATTAGATAGTATTTTTAGCGGCTTCATCCGTTATATCCTGGATTTGAATAGCTCCTGGATTTTTAATAAAGTGCTTTACAATTGCCCTAGTGTTATAGAGTCCACCTTCGGGCTTGTATTCTTTAAAACCATGCCCATACATTCTGTGCAGACACCAGAGAATGCAATTTATAAGTGGCCGTTCTTTTTCGTTTTTACAGTTACGTGAAGACTGATATATGACCGATGAAAATTTTCCAGTTACACGATCTTTAATGTCTGATAGAATATCAAGATGCATTGCTTTTATAGCTTTAGCATCCACGTCAAATGGAGCAATTAAAAAACGTTCACGAAACTTAGCAAACTGGGCCTTGTCATAATATTCACCCATAAATTCAACTATATTCTTTGTGCTATCAGATTCATTACGAAAATGGGCAATTTTACAGATTCGTTGTCCATTTCCTGTTAAAAACTCATAAGCTAATAGCGCATGCTGAGATTCAAGTCTAAGCTCTGGGACCCGTAGATGATTTCCATTATTGACGCATAAATAAACACGACCTTTACTAATGTCCTTCCCAGTTTTTATATCCATTTTTTTGGTTAAATATATTTCAGGAAACAGTAAGCTTGGAAGAGCTAATTCTCGCTTAGTGAAAAACAGTTGCTGACGATTAAAAAGTCCTTTCATGTTCGTATCAGGATGAACGCTGTAAAATTCTTTTAGCTGCTTTCTTCTCGCTCTTTCGTCTGTTGACAGTAGAATGCCATGATTTTGTGAAGAGTGATTTATCCCTGATTTTAGGTAATCAAAAATATCCTTATCAGTAGGACGTACTTCTTTATTTATATCGTCGTAACGAAGAAAATCATAGTTAGCAGATTCAGCGCCACTAAGTAACAGCTCAATGCGGCGCCGGTGATAAGTATCCCCAAGCTCTAATGTAATAACTTTTTCACTCCCACTATATTTAGAAGCTATAAAAGTAGACTCTAAAAATTCCTTTATGGTGAACTTAGGTTCCTTATCGCGAAGCAAAGAAATGATAACGTGTACATTACTAAACAACTTTTTGTACTTTAACCTATTTGCCAAATTCTCTTCTACAACCGTATTGCCGTTAAGGTGTATCGTTTTCAGGGGAACCAAATCAGGTTTGTGATTTTGTAAAGCATTCATATCCGCTAGACTGCGAATATAAATTAGATTAAAGCACAAAAACAACGTTTCCAAGTTAGAACGAGAAGACTCCGTTTTTAATCGTTTTAATAAATTCTCAACATCTTTATTAACAAGCAAATTATTAGTCAAGTCTAACGTGGTTAATGCTGGCAGTTCAGCAAGTAAAAGCGCCAGTTGTCCAATCTCATCCCCTTTAAGATGGCAGCTTTGTAAATTAAGAGTGTGCAGTTGCGGGAAGAAACGTAATAAGGGGAGAAAGTTTGTAAATCCCTGCTTTGTAAATTCAAAGCAAGATAAATCTAAACTTTTAATATTTGCATTTGATTGAGTATTTATTAGAGAAATTATGCCAGGAGCTACTTGAATTGCGCCTATAAGACTAATTAAGTCCGCCTCCTCCATCGTGCTGAAACCGTTTTTCTGTTTCTTTTCTCCTAAAAGTGATTGGACAGCTCTTGTACGGCGCGATTCCAATGCCTCGTCCAACGGCGTTTTTCCTTTTATGTCTTTAGCATTTATATCAACCCCTAGCTTTATTAAAAAAGAAATAACTAGTGTACCTCCAGCTCTTGCAGCATGATGCAGGAGGGTTTTTTCGTTAGTCCATTTTACAGCTAATAATTGGGGGTTCTTTTTAATAATTGGGAGCAAATCTTCTAAAGCTTGTAAGCGTAGATCATTATTCTTGTACTTGCTATAAATAACCCGGTAAATGCGATACGCTTCAAAGAGCTCAATAATACATTTACTTTTATATGTTTTTGCAAGCGCCAATACTGACTCATAATGAGGCGCCAATATTTTTTTCTCTAAATGAGACTCCAACTCTATTTGTTCTAAAAAATAAGCAACAGCCTTTTTATTTTCATATTTTACGGCACTACCCATAGGAGATTCCCCCCCACACCAAATAGGCTCTTCAAGCGCTAGCAATTCCTTAAATACCGGTCTGGTTTGCATAAGATAAATTACAGAACTCGTAGCATCTGATTTATTACTACATCCAAAAGCAATACTTAATGACGTGTCATAACGGCATGGATTAATTATACTGTATGGACTATTACCTTCCCTGGGACGAGCGGTATTAAAAGTTAGTAAGGCGTTCATTTCACTATCAGTAAATTTTTCTGCTAATTGTAGCGCCGTTTTAATAACGGGTTTTGGATATTGCTCAAAAAGCACATAGAATAAATTTTTTTCATCATCATTAGTAAATGACGTTCGACCTTGGAAAAGCATCAGCAAATCTTGATGATTTAATTTTTCAAGAAGGCTTAGCAATTCAATAGCAATGTCGGTGGGAATTCTATGGTCTCTAAATAGCTCAACTAAACCGCCGTAGCCCTTATATCCCTGAAAAATTCGCTGAAATTGAAATAATAGTAACCACTCCCTCTCTTCCTGGTAAAAAAAATCGCGTATAATTTGTGGTCCAACAGAACCCAAATCTCTTAATCGCTTACCCGCGATCCCTTCACTATTATAAATAATATGATGAAGCAAGAAGTCCTTACCATAAAGTCTTGCTACTTGTGTTGATGACAGTGATTCCATCCAAGAACTAATTTTCTCTTTTATAGGATAAGGGGATTGATCAAATATAGCTATTATGGGGGAAACACGGAGCTTGTCTTCTGATTGTAATAGGGAGACAGATGTTTTTACATCTAAATTAATTAATATATCGGATAACTCGAAGCATAACTTGTGAGGGGCATAAACAAAAACTATAGCTAAAATAGCCTCATTTTTTACAAGGGAAATCTTCTCTTCAAGAGAAATCGCGTCTTCAAATGGAGTTTCTCTAAATGGTCCAAATTTGTTAAAACGAGGTTGGGCAGAGTGAGAACAAAATAAACCTGTTAACGTCTCAGCGTCCTCGTTTAGACAACGAAACAAAATAGTTTTAATCTTATCAGACTTAATTGATTGAATTTTCTTTTTTGCTTCATCTGAAAGCTTCCCCATTTTCTTCCATTTCCTTTTAATTATTTGCAACAGTTTTACTCAGTACTATCGTTTGGTCTTTTTTTAAGTGCGTCTGTGTTAGCCGGTAATAATGTCAAATTAAGAGATCTACTATAGACATTTGCTCGTAGTTAACTGCCCATAATAAGGCTGCATTGTCATATTTATTAAAATTAGCCCCTTCTTTTTTGAGCTGTTTTAATTCGTCTAATCTTCCTTTTTTAACTTCCGCAAATAATTCCATATTAAATCATCATATTTTCCATGCACCGATAATAACAAATGTAATACATAGACGTCAATATTAGATCAACATGCCCAACAAAAAACACAACTCATTGATTTATAAAAATTTAGGATGAGAAATTGACGGGATCATACTCACAACGACCAATAATTGATCGAAAAAAATTTCAATCCATATTTCAATACAATGGCTGCACCATGGAATTTGACGTATTTAGAACTAAATAGCTCAAAGGATTGAATAATCCTATTTAAAGAAAAAATACTTATTTTTAATACCAATTAAACGAGCCTAATTTGAGGACTTACAAATTTGTTTTTTAAGCAACAAAGTATTTTAATGCTGAAGCACCTCAAATTAAAATTGCTTAATCTTGCGTTTTTTCAGGTAATGTTTTGTCTTTCTGCACTGCAAACATAAAATGCATTACCCCTCCGGCGCCAACTAGATTAGTTTTTGACTTTTCATAAACACGAGCGCTTAAGGCCAGTAAATATTTATCAAGCCTTTATAGAACAACATCGGATACTTAATTGCTTTGTTGTCCCCATGCAATTTTTTTGACTGCTTTAATTTTGTGTTCTGGAGCCAAATGCGCATATCTTAGTGTCATTTTAATATCAGAATGACCTAATAGCTCTCGAACTGTATTTAGGTCTATACCTGCCATAACTAACTTGCTAGCAAAATGGTGCCGCAAGTCATGCCATCGAAATTGGGTAATTTGAGCTTTTTTTAAAATAGAAGACCAGGATCGTTTGACGTTATTGAAGGGTTGATTATTTTTACTAGGAAAAACCAATCCATTCTTAAGATCACTTTTCTTATAAAGTTGTTTCATTATGTTAAGAGCTTCATCATTTAAAGGTATATAACGAGAGTTATTATTTTTGGTGATGTCTCCCGATATAATAATTGACTCTTCTGATAGATCCACCATATTCCAATTTAAATTAAATAATTCACCCTGACGTAAGCCGGTATTAATAGAAAGCAATACCATCGGCATTAAATAATCACAAAACTCCTCTTCCCTAAACTCAGGAAACAATGCATATCCGCGCTCTTCACGCCATTGGTTGCCACTTTTTCTATCTTGCTTTAATTGATTATCTCGCTCTACTAAAGCCTGGCGTAAACGCGTTTCTTCTTCAAACGATAAATATCGTACTTTAGGAGCGCGATCTATTTTAAACAATTTTAAACTTTTTAAAGGGTTTTCTTTTATAAATCCCCATTCGACAGCTTTTGTCATAAGTGATTTCAGTACGCCAATATCTCGATTAAGTGTTGCATTAGAAATGCCTTCATTTAAACGCTTAATACGCCACTGCTCTAAAACAGAGGAAGTGATTTCGGTGAGTGGTTTTAAGAATAGTTGATTAAAACAACGATTAAGTGTAGCAAGCGTTTTATTTCCTCTTTTATGATGAGACAAAACCCAGGGCGTATATTCGCTTTCAATAAACTCTTGTAAATTTTTTGGCTTATTTATCCCTTTTTGAACTGTTGGTTCAATACCCTTATTAAAATTACTTAATACTTCAAGGGCTTTTTCGCGTGCTTGTGCTGCGGTGATAACCCCTACTTTCCCAAGATTAACTCGGTGCCCTCTTTTATATTGACAAATATAACTCATGCTACCAGAGGGATGAACTCTGATTAAAAAACCTTTTAGATTAAGATCTCTGACATCATAGACTTTTTCACCTGGAATCAATTTTTTTATAAGGGAGTTACCGATCTTAGCAATCATTTTCATCCCCTAAAACGTTTACGTTTTCGGCATATGCACTCAATTCTGTTTCTATTTCTGGCTTTGTCGCAAAAATTTTTCTAGGCTCAAAACGAGTTTATTTTGTGCGAGTTTATGCTGCGAGTCCATAGAACTGTTCAAAAATAGTCTGATTGGCGGACTGGTTATGTTGTTCTTTCCTGAGCATATGGTGTAGTTCCATACCAGATAAGGTAGCATAGGCCGAATGAAATGATTTAAATCCCTTCATTGGTTTGGTAATTTTTTTGATAAATCGATGGTCTTGTTCCACAATATTATTGAGGTATTTAATGTGTCTCACAGTGAGCTGGACGAACAATCCACCCAACAGAAACATCAGTGCCAAGTGTAAATTAATCGTATCAATTCCGGCTTTATTAGCGCCACTTTTATCCATAGTTACCTTATCGGGTAAGCCGTTAGAACCAATGGCTTTCTCAAAAAACGCCCGTGCAGCAGGCTCATCCCTTTTCTCTGACAGCATGAAATCAACCGTTTTACCTTCTTTATCAACGGCTCGATACAAATACACCCATTGGCCTTTGACTTTAATATAAGTCTCATCCATACGCCATGAAATCCCAACAGGATGCTTGGAGCGCTTGCGAAAGGCTTCTTCCAATTGAGGGGAATAAGTAATAACCCAGCGATTAATGGTGGAGTGATCTACTTTTAGACCGCGCTCCAAAGCTAACTCTTCAACATCGCGATAACTCAATGAGTAGGCTAGGTACCATCTGACCAGCATCAAAATTATATCCTGCTTGAAATGCCGCCATTTGAAACTGATCATATTAGTGTCACCCTTGGTCTTGATAGACCCTATTCTAAAACAGCTCCTAGTTTTTTGCGACAAAGCCAATTGCCTCGTTTCCACCCAAAAACAAAAATAATTTTGGTAAACCACCTTCAGCGAAAATAGTGCTACTAAAAAATGATAGAAGCCCAAAAAGCAATATTTTTCTAATTTTCCGTTTTACATATTTCATCAATGAGGTATCTGGCCAGCATTTCTCGCGACATAAGTCTCTAGTTAGTGAAATAATCATTTAATATCTTAATTGTGATTGGTTTTAATAACTGGCTACCGAATGGTTTTAAACTACCATCCGATTTATCTATGGATGCTTGTACCTTTTTGTCAGTTAAATTACTTACAAAAATATATTGTTGATTACCATTTTGAATAAATCCGACAAACCAGCCATCACGCAATTTACTGGGATTAGTTAAGCGCTCGTTACGACCATGTCGACCAGAGCCTGTTTTACCAAAATAATCAGCACCGTTATCCAGTTTTCCGATATATAAATTTTCCTTTGTATTTAACACGGCTTCGGTTGAAACGGGCAGCTCATTGCTGAGCATTGATTTTAAGAAATTAAGTTGTTCCATAGCAGAAATTTTTAAGCTGCTACCTAACCAGGCATGAGTGATACCATTATTCTCGCCTTGATCGCCATTAAAATTTTGATTGCCATAATCAAAACCTGCTAAATAGTGTTTGATGCGAGCATAGCCCAATTGAGGAGTAATCTGTTGAGATACCCAAAGAACCGAATATTTCAGCCAACTATTAGGGGTTTGATCGCGTTCATGTTCAGGTGTTACACCTTTTTTGCCATCCCATTTAAAGACGGTCTTCTGGTTCATGATCCCTTGATTAAAAGCCATTAATGATAAAGGAATTTTAAATGTCGAATCTGGAGAAATTCTCTGATTACAATAATTATTCGGATTATATTCACTAACTATTTTATGCTCATTAAGGTTATAAAAAATAAAGCAGGCATCGTAGTTTTTAAATAATTCAGAATATTCTTGTGTGGTTTTTGCATTAATATCTATGGAAACTGAGCTAGTAACTAATAGGAGTAATAATAGTTTTTTCATTTTTAAATACTTATAATGTTAGAGGGTTATGAATGTGCAATAGTATTAAAACATAATGCTATAGGAAAATATTCAGTATTATCTGAAGGCATCACGCAGAGTATGCAGCAAAGTAACAGTGTAATTCATTCCAAGCTTGAAATTCAATCCAATGGTTCATTTTTGGTTCTAATTTGCAATTTATTCTAATTAGTAGCTTGTTACCTCAAAGATACATAACGATAAAAGCTAGCCCGAGAAATTTTTAGGGTTTTGCAGATATCATCAACACTCACCCCATGATTTTTATGGCTCTGTCGAAAATTCCGCAGATATCCCTGCTTGGAAACAATTTTATGATCTGGCGGCCTAAGTATGCCCTATATAAGGACAGCTTTAATTTCTTATAAAATTTTCGACATATATGAACCATCACTTGTGGTGCCCCTCATAACTGAATAAATATTTAAAGGAGCTATTGACGATCAATGTATCCCTGTGTATGGCGTTATTTGCGATTTTATGTCGCCATTAACAGCAAGGACATCAACATACACTGTCTTTAAACTAGTATTAATTAAAGTATAGGCTTTTTTCAAAAATTTATATCTGAGATTAAATAAAGGGACTCGTGAAGACTCAAAACCCCTATATAGGGGAATATTGATTTCCCTCATTAATTAGAAAAGTTATTATTTTACAATAAGATAAATTCTAAAGGTAACTTTTCATTCCATTGCTTGTCGCCCCCCTAGTTCTACATAAAACAACAAGCACTTCTTGTTTCTTCGTCTGGCAAATCTCCTGTTTTCAAGTCAAAAATGTCTAACTGCTTTAGTAATTGCTTCAATAATCCGCTATTTTTTTCTTCCTTGTGCAAGGCCTGTATGTCTTTTACAGTGTCTACCAGGGTTATTCGCTCTGTTTCTACATCGACTATTCGTACTGACTCTATATTTTCCAAATTGAATTTACTGATTAAAGCCATTTTCTCCTCTTCATCGCGAAAAATTTCCATGCAATTTGTTAGGATAACCGTATTGCTATTAATGCAGGCGATGGCGGTATATCCTTCCTGGAAATCAAAACGGTTTACGTTCTTATCTCCTAATTGCACAGCTAAGCGCCCTGCAATAACAGGAGCCTTAAAGCGATTTTTTTTATTAAGATTTTGCATAACAGCCGTAAAAATGGAGCCTCCTCCTGCATCAATACTGTTTAGAAATTCACCATTACTCAATGATCTATCCATATCCATCCCCAAAGCATGATAAATAACAAATTGATGATCTATTTTTCGCATGGCGATAACCGCATTACATGGGCCAAAGTTCCTTGAAAATACATTTTTTCCAGTTTTTGTGCATGAAGTTCCAGCTTCATTACCGCGCCTAGCCTCGATTCTTAAACGCTTAATCACTTCCTCGAAATTTTCCCTCAAATCCTCACTGCAACTAAGCTTGCCCTCACCATTGATTTGAAATCCTTTGAGCAAGCCGAGCACATATTCAAATAGAAAGGCTGGTGAAGTTAACGAAATAACAAGCACCTTATCTTCAATAAAATAAGCTTCTCTTACCTCGTCTGTATCTATGAGAACAATTGCATCGTTCTCCTGCTCTTGTATTTTGTTTATTTTAGTCACCAGGTTTTCTTTATCACCAAGAAAATATAGCGCATAGTCTTTATAGGCCAATTGCTGTTCTACTAAAAGAATAGGGACATAAATCAGAGCAAGATCTTTGTTATGGGACAACAGTGGCAAAGGATTTTGATTTGTATCCAAACTTTGTACCTGCCCGTCATATGTTTCGGAAAGAACTATTACAGGGGGGAAGTTATCTTGTGGAAGCATGGTAGTTTTTCCTCACATCATTAACTAGCTAAAAGACAAAATCGCCTTTAAATATGATTTTATTTCACCCAATTAGGCGCCGTCAACTTAACTTTTTAGAGCGTAAGAAAAGAGTGTTTGTCGAATTTTAGGCGCAAAGCATCTCAGAAGCCGCGTCTTGCCAAATTTCTTTAGTCTTTTGAAATTGGATTCTTCGTTGATGAGCCGAATTGGTGTAGCGTCCGACGGCCACCGCAAAGAGGTTTCTAATGGTTCCCATGAGCGCGATGACGCTTTGCGCCCCTGCGGTGATTTGAAACGAATGAGGCAGACCCTAGGGGAGTAATGGAAAAGGATGGTGGCGACTTTCCCTTAGTCCACCAACTAATCAAGCCATGAGCAATACCTGGTTCGAAAAGCAAGGTTTAATAAATCTTGTGAAACAAAGAGTTTTGTTAAACATTTGACTGAAACCGCCGTATGCGACATCGCACGTACGGTGGTGTGAGAGGACGGAGCTGTGAGGATCCTCCTACTCGATTCGACAAAGTGTATTCCATTGTGTTACTTAGATGGGCGTTTATGTTTTATTATCAACCTGAGCCTAAACATAAAATACCATCAATGCATTATCTTCTGGATTTCTATAATATTCTTTTCAATCGTCTGGCAAATATCATTTAAAGGTACGATAGTGGGCTTTGTCGCAAAAAACTAGCAGGGGTTAATTCCATATAGCGCTGGTTTATCAGCATAGGCTATTAAATCATGCGCCAAATGAATATTAATAGAATTATCTGATTTTATTTTTAACGTTTAATGGATTTTTTTTAACCAAATTTGAAAATATTATCAATGGCCGTATTTTGTCGATAACCCTTATAGAATATGGGTTATCGCAAATGATGCTGATAAACCAGCGCTATATGGAATTAACCTCTAATTTACAGGCTCGGTCTGAACAGTTACCATAAGTTTTATCTGTTCCATTTTTGATATCACTTTTGTTATCTCAGGGGACGAATCGAGCAGTCCGAATTCTCTAAATAACTTTATGGCTTGTTTCGCATTCTCTTCTGCAGTTTTATAATCATGTAAATCTCGAAAACATGATGCTAAATTAGAATAACAACGTGCCTGCTCCAAAATAGAATTTTGGATATCGCAATAGCCATTTAAGGCATAAGTAAACGCATCACATGCTTCTTGAATTTTACCTGATTTAAAAAGTTTAATACCTTCCTCATAATAAGCTCTTGGCTTTTTATTCTTATTATAATTTTCATTAATAGCTTTAAAAAAGCTTTGTGAAGATAAAATGCTGTTTTCTCCTTCACAATAATTTTGATAAAAGAAAATTTCTCTATCAATCTCTTCATAAATTTTAGGGATATAAAAATTTTTAGATAAATCTTGAATAGCATTTACAGATTGAGTTGAAAGCTGAGGTTGACTAAATGGTTTCTGGGCGATTGATGCTTTACATTCCTTTAAATATTTAATAATGTCCACAAAGTCTTGTGTTGATAATTTTTCATTGCGACTATATATGGTTCTAACTGTAATATTACCATCCATTCGCCCTATTTGTGCAAATTTTTCTTTAGATAAAGATGTTAAATTCGATCCTGATAAAATTTGCTTACTCCAAGTATCAATATAAATTGCTTTTTTCCATGTAGTTATATGATTAAGATCACTATCTTGCTCTCTATCAGCTACAACGAAGTGATGCATGCCAATTAAACTACTTCCATCCATATACAGCAGTTCAAGTCTCTTATTAAAATAGCCTTCAGTGAGAATATGAAGGAATAATGTTTCAGCTTGGCGGCCACAGTTTCCTAGGCCAAATACCTTACCTATTAATGAACTACTAACAAGTGCTTCAAGGATGTTTTTATGGCTCCAGTTTTCTGCTAGATGTATTGAAAGTAAATTCAATACCAATAGATCCTTATTCATAGTTTGTATTGAAGTACCACTTTTATTAGGTGCTCCCAAAGGGAAAAAATTTAATACTTCTTCATATGCTTTTTGATAATTAGGTTCTAAATTTTGAGGCATAAATACCAGATTATAATTTGATCTTAATGGCCATTATATAGTCGTGTTATTTTTTGTCAAACCTTCTGCTTAAATAATAATTGAATCCGCTGACTATTAAGGCCTGGTGTAATGAAATGGACTCCTCTCCTCAACAAGGCATTAGCATTGCCTCGATTAGGAGAGGAGTCCATTTCATTACACTAGGCCCTAAGAGAAGGTGATATTTTGGTTGTCTGGAAACTTGATAGGCCTTGATCGTAGTCTTACGCATCCTGTGAGGCTCTGTCGAAAATTTTATAAGAAATTAAAGCGGTCCTTATATCGGACATACTTAGGCCGCCAGATCATAAAATTGTTTCCAAGCAGGGGTATCTGCGGAATTTTCCATCTGACCTTTTTTTAACATTCGATGCAATTCTATTCCTGCAATAGTAGCCTCTGCCGATACAAAAGATTTAAAACCAAGGGTATATTTAGTGACGTTTTTAATACCACGATGGTCTTGTTCAACCATATTATTTAGATATTTTATTCGTCTGACTTCAATTAAAAAGTGCCATAATCCATAAACGAAAAACAGCGTATTGATTCGCTCCAGGGCTGCAGTATTTGAGCCGGATTTATCAATATTGATTTTCTCTGGAAGTCCACTAGAACCAATGGCTTTTTTAAAAAACTTCAATACAGCAGGGCGATCTCTCTTTTCGGAAAACATAAAATCTATGGTACTTCCCTCTTTATCTACTGCACGGTAAAGATAAACCCACTTGCCATTCACTTTGATATACGTCTCATCCATTTTCCAGCTGCGACCTACTGACTTCTTTCTTTTTCTAAATTTAAGTTCCAATTGGGGCGCATAATGAACAACCCATTTTTGAACTGTGGAGTGATCTAAATCGGCTCCTCGTTCTTCCATTAATTCTTCAATCGCACGATAACTTAATGGGCGAGCTATTTTCCATCGGACCGCCATCAATATTATATCTTTTGAAAAGTGCCGCCCTTTAAAACTGATCATCAAATTGCCTTTTTTACGAACATGACAACTTTAGTTCGCTATTTTCGACAGAGCCAAAAATGCCACAAATAGTTTTTCTATTGGATAATATAGTATATTCTACATTGGGCATATTTTAAACATAATCAGTGGGGAGTTAATGCTTATGAGTCCCAATTCTTTTTTTTTTGAAAATTCAGTGACATTAGAACAAGAAATCTCTTCTTTTATAAAGAAACTTATAGAGGAAGGTTTTGAATTCAAAGCAATGATTGATCCTCATCAAGGTTGGTTAAAAATCAATAAGGACACGATACCTCAAAAAAATATTAAGTATCGCATTCAACTTCACTTAGCACCATCAAGGGTTATCGTAAAAAACGAAGAATTAAAAGACAAGTATTATGAAGAAATAAAGGATTTTATTTATAACCATATGAAATCCTTTGCTTCTTTCATTCAATTTGAAAAAGCAGTCACTCAACTATTAATCAAAAAATTTAAAGAAACAAGGGACTGTGAAAAAATTACTCCTAACTCAGAAGAGGAACGGTTAGATTATTTGGCCTCTGATGGCTATTCCTCAAAAAAAGTACTCGGAGCAAGTGACTCGCTTAAAGAAAAAGAAGCTTCTTTAATTAATTTTATTAATCCTAAGGCCTCTTACTCTTGGAAGGAATTATTTTCAAATAAAGATAATAAGAAGTTATGGGAACACGTTGATGCAGGATATATCGATCTAGGGGCTCACTTCGATGCAGGCTGTACTGACGAACTTTGCAGTATTGGGTTTGAAGATTGGACCGGAGCACTCACCATTAGAGGCGGATTCGTTGAAATTAAAGAAGGCGTTATTTCTGAAATCGATCTTGCAAGGCCAGCACAAGAGAGATATGAGGAAAAAAAAGCAAAACTCGAGCAGTATAAGGAAGAGAGGAGCAAGTCTAGCAACGGAGCTATCCCATAGAATCCAAGGAGTAGATAGCAGTATCTCACCTATATTTATTTGTTCAGTAAACGGTGTGCAGGTTATCGCACTGGTTACATACACCCTAATACCCTATCTTCTATTTTATGGAAGATAGGGTATCTATGGCTTTGTCGCAAAAATTTTTCTAGGCTCAAAACGAGTTTATTTTGTGCGAGTTTATGCCGCGAGTCCATAGAACTGTTCAAAAATAATCTGATTGGCGGACTGGTTGTGTAGCTAAAAGACTTTATAAAGGTTTAATAGTTACACTAAATTTGTTTAAATACATAGAAAAAACTGCGCTCAAATCGCCATAGTTCCAATCTTTCAACTCAATCAATAGGATATACGTAAAGAATTTAAATGACTGCTATTTCAAAATATCCTTTTAAAGCAAACATAGTCTTGATGGAGCATAAAAGTAGAGAAAAGAATGTGATTTTTAGGGTTAAAGTAAAGATAAATGGCTGAAATTACGGACTCAGAGACACCCCATTATGTTTGAAATGCTACAATTAATCATATACGCCAATAAAACAGATTTACAATTATGAAAATAATTGATTGGAATCGACCTCTAACGTTCCTGGATTTATTTGATAATATTTCCATACATTCCATAAATAACAATTGTTTTAATCAAAATAATCCAACATGGATTAGCTCTGTCACACATGATTTTGGTACAGAGGCTGACATTGCCAATAACCTATTAACTCTATTTAAAAAAAGAGTAGGAGCTCTTAGATGTTATCATGCAACAAGACTTTTTTTCCCTAAAAAAATTTATAGAGAAGGACTAAAAATTCTTTCTTCGAAACTTGTTATTAAACTATGCAAACAAGCAGGATATTCTCCCAAGAAAAATGAAAAAGAAATAATTCTTAAAAATTATAATGACTATATCTCAATAATTAGTGATGGCAGAAGAAAACACATTTATGTTCAATTGGATAAATATAGGGATATGTTATGCAAGGAGAATTGCATAAAAGAGCATTGTTCCTTTTTTAGCGGAGGAGAAGTCTTTAATAATGTATTGCCCCCATCAAAAGTATACGAATTCCTCAATATTTTAAAACTGCAGGGAATACCTACTCTTGTATATATTGATCTTCCTATTTCTGATAAGTATATAAATGATAAATATTTAATCAAAATTGCAAATACTTTTTTTTGCTCATGGTTTAATTCTAAAATATTAAAAAACGGGTACTTCCGTAATGGTTGTGGATTAAATATCCCAATACCTATATATTAAAAATATTGTTTTGTTATCAGATAACAACATTAAGCGAAATGTATTATAACCTAACTCTAGTATCACTCACGGGGTCAGGGCTTGTCTTTTGCCTGCTACCCATAAGAGTACGATCTATCCTGTGGCCTTTTTGCACTCTATCAATAGAGTGTACTTTTTGATAATTTTGTTCAAATGCACAAACAGATCAGAACTTGAATTTTAGATTTTAGATTTTAGATTTTTTGAGCTCATGGAAATTCAAGATTCAAGACCGGCTCCTCCTCGCCCTAATTTGTCATCTTATTTCATAGTGAGGTAAACCGCTCCATCCTCTGGGATTAGAAACTGTAGTATAAATTTTTTGCATATATTCTCCTTTAATGTAAAACCTGAAGAAAGATGTAATAAAAGATTGGACTTACTTCCCCTTCTTTTATTATTATAGCCCAAAACCCTTGAAGCACCATATATTGATATTTTTTAAATAATAATCACTACATATGGTGAATTTTGCATGTATTCTACTAATGCTATAAATAGCCCAGTAACTCAATACACGAGAAAGGGATTGCCTATTTAATTTGTTGAACCTGAGAAACAACAGACCAAATTGTAAGAATCAGGCTTACCAAAGCAATTAACTGACCGATGGGCAATTTACCTATGACAATGAACTGGATGCATACATTTGTAATCAAGAAACTTTTGATTGGTGGGAACAAGGGTAATCACGATAACCAAAATCTTGATTATAGAATACAAGAATTAATTGAAACACACGGTACTGATGCAGTATATGAAGTTATAGATTCAGCCGTAGGCGTTGACCTTAAAGATCACGCAGCCGCCATGAATAAAGCGCTTGATGAGGCTTTTGATGACAAATCATAGATCAATTTCTCAACGTCTGAGACGAGCAAAATCATTAAAAGTTAAACAATTAACCGCTCTAGATTGGGCGACTAATTGGCAACAAGAACAGCTGCAACTTATTGCTTTACTGGAGCAAGCGATAAAACAAAACAACTACGACCAACTGTATATTGCTACTGGGCAACTAAAAACTGCATCCAATAAAAGATTTGACGCGCTCAATAACGTGTTGAAGTTGTTATCTGAAGAAAACTCAATCCTGTAATATACCACGGCTATAATGGTAATTTGCTTCCCTAAACCATTTATATATAAGGCGCTGATATAAAGTTGCAATCTAAATACTTACAATAACTCGGTGCTTAACAGAAAAATTTGTCTATAAAATTTTCACGCTTTTCGTGCTTGTGCACAGCTGCAATACAACTTGAAATCATCACGGTCTCAAGGTCAACATCCTGTCAATTGAAGCTGCGCCAAACATCCTAATTATAGATAAACCAGTAAAAAGAATGCAGAAGTAGGTGACTAATTGTTGTGTAAGATATGTCTTATTTTTAACGGAGCAAATGAATAGACATTTTGTCGGGTAAACACCAAAAGTAAATCAAAATTTAGGTAGCAGGAGTACATTGCTGCTTCCTGTTACCTAACAAGTGGATTTATTTCACCTCGTAAATAACCATATTTTTTCCCTGTAAAATAAATAAAGAGCACGCATAACGCGGCACAAATACTTATTGGAATGCCAGGATTTAAATGATTTTCAGAAGTTACAATTAAATAAGGCATCAATCCACCAAATAAAGTCAAACTAATATTATAGGAGACAGCAAGTGCCCTACCCCGTTGACTTAATCGAAACTGAGTGACCATAAATGCGGGGAGTGCCGAATTGAGCAATGCTTGAATGATTGCGAAAAAAATTAACGCAACGATACACAAAGTGCTATTTACTCGAGGTAGTACAGCAAAAATAGCATAGGAAAACGACAAATAAAGTAATGAAGCAATCTTTATTTGTCTCATAACGCCAAATTTATCTGCTAAAATTCCTGCCAATGGCAAAGTCATCAAATAAGTTAAAATAGCAATGAGTGTTATCAGAATAGATTGTTGATGAGAATATAGATTTAATGATGTAGACAAAAAGGTAGGCATAAAAATAAACGTAATATAAAAAGCAGAAGCAGATAAATTTGTGACTATGAATGTTCCAATTAATTCCCTCTTGTAATTTTTAATAAGGTCACTAAAACTCGAGGCTCCTTGAGTTTCGTTAGGAATAAAATCATCAATTTTATTCCTAATAAATAGCAAAATAAAACAACTCAATGCACCAATTAAAAACGGAATACGCCAAGCATATTGAATAACCTGCTCATGTGATAGCAAATAAAGAAGAAGAAAAATACTAAGATTAGCCAATAATAGCCCAGCACTTCCACCAACAAAAGCGAAGCTTCCAGAAAAAGCCGGTGATTTTTTTCCCTGCTCAACGGCCATAATAATGGCCGAAGAATACTCTCCTGAAATTGACAATCCTTGAATTATTCTACAAATGATAAGACCTGTTCCATAATACATGGCCATAATGTGCGTTGGAAACAATCCAATTGCTAATGTAGCTAGAGTCATGAATGTCGTTGAAACAAGTAATATTTTTTTCCGTCCCAAATGATCGATTAAATATCCAAAGCCTATGGAGCCCAAAGGTTTAACAATATAACTAACACCATACGCTAAAACAGTAAAATTAATTGCACTACTTTTTTCTTGAGAAGAAAAAAATACTTCCGATAATATCGGAATAAGTAAAGGAAACACTGTAAAATCATAAACCTCAATCAATGTTCCTAAAAATGCAGAGATCAAAGTAACTTTTTTCATTTACATCCAAATAAAGTTTAGTTAAATTATTGTAACATCGGATGTAAAGAAGTAGCAGTATGGATATTTGTGAAACACAAAAAGCGCGAAGCTTGCATAATATTTTTCCTGATAAGTTCACGTTACAATATCGTTTTTATGGGCGCCTAGATGAGCGCTTAAAATGGTAAATAAATTTGATTTAATAGGATAGTGAGATAGTGTGTGAAAAAACTGGAGAGCATACAAGGAATAAGAGGTATTGCCGTATTGCTTGTATTATTTTCCCACTTAATTAAAGTAGAAGAAAAATACAGCTCCTCTCTTTTACTTCCTGATATTTTATCAAGCGGTATATCCGGGGTAGACATATTTTTTGTGATTAGTGGTTTTATTATGGTAACAGTAACTAGAGGCCGCTTCCAAAATCCAACGAATATAACTCAGTTTCTTTATCATAGAATATCTCGTATATATCCACTTTATTGGTTTTATGCAACATTGACACTGGTTATGTTACTAGTTAACCCCTTATGGGTAAATCATGGGGAAACAGGCAGTATTTTCTATTCTTTTCTTCTTTTACCCCAATCTCACAACCTACCTTTACTCGCAGTGTCATGGACGTTGTCCCATGAAGTGTATTTCTATTTTATTTTTTCCCTCCTGTTGTTTTTTCCTGAACGCTTTCTTTTGGCGGGTCTACTATTATGGGGGGGGATTATAGCTGTTCTGGAGTCACTAAGTATCACTACTGCTCCATTACCCATACTTATGATAAGTCCACTAACCTTTGAATTTATTACCGGCGCTATAATTGCGATTATTTACAATAAGTCCCCTATGTTAAATAGCTCCATTAGTAAACAGTCCTTAATAACTATTTTTGTAATATGTATTTTAATTATAATCGTGGGTTGTGGCGCATTTGTATCAATAAAGAACGATCTACCAGACGGATTATCGAGGGTTCTTTTATTTGGAATACCTGCCTCAATTGCTGTATATTCTCTTGTACAAGCTGAAAATAAGGGGCTAATCATTCCCCCTTGGTTGGTAGCCATTGGTAATGCATCTTACTCCATATACTTATCTCATGTTCTAGTTTTAAGCGCACTTGGCAGATTGTTTTTTCGCCCCTCATTTGAACGATTTGAAAATACAGTAGTTATTGTCTTATTAATATTTTTTTCTGTTCTATGCGGTTTATTAAGTTATAAAATTATTGAAAAATCCATATTGCAATGGTTTAGAAAAAGATTGCTCAATCAATGGGATCAGACTCCAATGGCACTTACTTAATGAAAATATTCAAAATAATCAATTGACTAGTGTTTATGTGTCGTCCCCGCGCAGGCGGGGATCCATCCACAAAGGTAGCACCATTCCAAGTTAGAAATAGATCCCTGCCTGCGCGGAGACGACAATTTCTAATATGTGCTGTTAATTAAATATTTAATTATTTGATTTTAATCGCAAATTTTCTTAAGTAAGCGCCTTAGGGGCTTCCTAACGAACTCAAATAGTTTAATATTGAAATTAATATGAGTATTTATCATTAATTCTAATTTATTGTTAATTTCAATGTTGTTGCGTCAAATGTTTTTACGACAAGGATATGTTAAATATGTGTAAGTTAATTTCATTTATCATTTTTATTTTATTATTACCAGGGTTCGCCTTAGCCAAAACGCAACAAGTTACTACTACAAAGAAAACTCCATCCGACTTCAAAATTTCGGGCTATGTTGATGGTTCATATAATTTTCTTCAAAACAGCAATAAATTCACTAGTGGCACATATGATCGTGTCTTTGACACGAACCCGAATGGAGTTACACTCCAACAAGCGGGTATCACCCTGGCTTATCAACCTCAAGAAGGATTTGGTGGTTTAATTACGCCTATAGAAGGACGTGATCCTATTATTTTCGCACCTTACGGTTGGTTTCCTAATAATGGTTCCCAATCGTTTGGGATTGCGATTCCACAAGCCTTTTTACAATATGCACTAGGTCCCTTAACATTTATGGGCGGCAATTTTATTGAATTAGCGGGTGCTGAAAACATTTTTTCATACAATGATACCAATTTTTCTCGTTCTATTCTTTGGGGTTATGCCGAACCATTTACAGTTATGGGATTAAGAGCGTCATATGCTGCAAACGATAAATTTACGTTAATAGGCGGTATAAATAATGGCTGGGACAGTATCCGTGATACTAGCCGTCATAAAACAATTGAACTTGGCGCTTCTTATACGTTTAACCCAATGTTTTCTTTAGCAGCTTATGGCTATTCAGGCCAACAACGCATTACTGATAGGACATCTAGCGGCCCTACAGGTCAGCGCACACTTATTGATTTAATAGCAACGTTAAATGTCACTGAAAAATTAACTTTTGTAGCCAACTATGATGGTGCCATGCAAACTAAAGCGGCTCTTCCAAATGGTAGTGTAGCAAAAGCAGTTTGGCAAGGAGTTGCTGGTTATGTCAATTATCAATTTAATGATAAATGGCGAGTTTCTTTTCGTGGCGAGCTCTTTAACGATCGTGATGGTTATCGTACGGGTGTTGTGCAGCATTGGAATGAAATTACGCTAACAGTAGGTTATGCTCTATTAAAGAATTTTGAATTACGGGCAGAAACACGGCATGATTTATCTAATGTAAGTTCTTTTATCAAAAAAAATGGTGTAAGTACGAGCAATAATCAACAATCCTATGCAATAGAAGCGGTTGCAAAATTTTTATGATATAAACTTAAGTTTGGTTGAACGCACGGATACTTATCTACTCGATGCAATAAGCATAACTTGATTTTCCAGTACCACGAGTACTTCGAATCAAAGGGGTCAGACGGATCGCCCTATTACAGTCTGCGACCAAACAGCCAGTGAGAACTGCCCCATTTTTCCAAGCCACCCCAAGAAAATTCATTGGAGTATTCCTGCACCAACTAAAGTAGAAGGATCCGAAAAAAAAATTCAATACAGCATTCAAAACTGTATTGAATCAACTAAAATTATGCATAAAAAAGGAATTACCATTATGAGCACTTGCAGTACACGACGTCTTTCATTTTTAGATCGATATTTAACATTGTGGATTTTCCTGGCAATGGCTGCAGGTGTCACAATCGGCTCACTCTTTCCCAATACGCCGCAATTTCTAAATTCACTCTCTATTGGTTCCACCAATATTCCTATTGCGATTGGTTTGATTTTAATGATGTATCCTCCGTTAGCCCGGGTAAAATATGAAGAATTACCGCAGGTATTCAACGACTGGCGTATCCTCCTGTTGTCCTTGATTCAAAACTGGCTTATTGGCCCATTTCTCATGTTTGGTCTTGCTGTTTTATTTTTACATGGATATCCAGAATACATGACGGGACTTATTCTCATTGGGCTAGCACGATGTATTGCTATGGTAATTGTCTGGAATCAACTGGCAGAAGGAGATAATCAGTATGTTGCCGCCTTAGTAGCCTTTAACAGTATTTTTCAACTGCTTTTCTTTAGCGTGTATGCATGGTTTTTCCTAACCGTTTTACCACCTCTGGTTGGTATGAATGGACAAATAGTTCACATCAATTTTATGACGATTGCGGAGAGTGTTTTTATTTATCTTGGTATTCCCTTTCTTGCAGGATTTCTGACGCGATTTGTATTGATTAAGGGCAAAGGCTTAACCTGGTATGAAAACATTTTTTTACCAAAAATTTCTCCTATTACCATGATCGCCCTACTTTTCACGATTTTGGCAATGTTTTCGTTAAAAGGCGCAATGGTTTTGCACCTTCCATTAGATGTCATTCGTATCGCTATACCCTTGGCCATTTATTTTATCATTATGTTTTTTCTCAGTTTTGCTATGGGGAAGCTCATTGGTGCTAACTATGAAAAAACAACAGCAACTTCATTTACCGCAGCCAGTAATAATTTTGAATTAGCCATTGCTGTAGCAATTGCCACCTTTGGACTAAATTCTTCCATTGCCTTTACAACGGTCATTGGACCGCTTGTTGAAGTGCCGGTTCTTATTTTGCTCGTTAATGTTGCATTTTGGTTGCGACGACGCTGGTTTGTAGGAACACAAGCAGCCAAAAATAGCAATGGAGTCTGACTCCAATGATTTCATTAAGCGATCGTACGCACAACCCCGCCTTCAACACGAATGGCGGCTCCAGTTATTGCAGAAGCTAATGGACTGCATAAAAAAGCGACCATATTTGCTATTTCCTCAATACTTTCAAAACGTTTAATTAATGAGGTAGGTCTCACTGTTTTAAAGAAATCGTCCTCAACCTCTTTGGCGGTTAGATTACGTTCTTTTCCAATACTTTTAATAAATTCATCAACACCCTCACTTCGAGTAGGGCCAGGAAGAACGGAGTTTACTGTAACTTGAGTGCCTTCTGCAGTTTCAGCGATGCCGCGGGCTATAGATATTTGCGCTGATTTGGTCATTCCATAGTGAACCATCTCTTTTGGAATTTGCAACCCAGATTCACTGGAAATAAAAATAATTCGCCCCCAATTTTGTTTCAGCATAGGAGTAAAATAATGTCTGCTTAAACGCACGCCACTCATGACGTTAATTTGAAAAAAACGCAACCATTCTTCATCAGAAATATCAACAAATGGCTTCGCATCGTAAATTCCCACATTGTTTATCAAAATATCTACTTTTGGTAGTTGCATAATTACTTGCTCACAGCCCTCTTTGGTACCTAAATCAGCAACTGCTGCTTTGAGCATTGCTTTAGGAACTTTTTTTTGTATCTGTTCTATGGCAATGTCAACGCGTTCCTGAGAACGTCCATTGATGATGACAGAAGCTCCTTCCTTTGCTAAAAGTTCAGCGATTGCAAATCCAATGCCTACAGTTGAGCCTGTAACTAAGGCGGTCTTATCCTTAAGTTGTAAGTCCATTTTTTATTCCTCCCCAAAAATAACGTGGGTATTTCTAATCGTAATATTAAGTTTAGTATATTTAATGCATGTCCATATCACAAAATCCTTTAGTCGGAAAAAATTGCGATATTATGGGGTTCCAGCTACGTTTTCTATTTCAGAAAAAAAATTACCGGATAAATTCCTCGATTACCACCGCAACTCAGACGTCAATTTATATTATTTCCTCCAATAACTTTTACAACACAAGATGCTTTTTTTAACCACGTAAAAGACAATAATTGACCAATACGAATTTATGATATACATATTTATCTATGTATTTATTTTTGGAATATATAAATGCCTATGCCTAAAGGAATATCAAAACATTTTGAACAAGGTAAAGTAATAGATGTGGTAGATACATTTAAACATCTTAACAATCAAATAAGTACATACACCCCTGGTCTTGGACCTTTACCAAAAACAGTTTACACCTATCAATATGAAGAATTAACTCGTCGATTGATGGCAGGTGGGGCGTTTACCTGTGTGCAGGCAGAAGATAAGAGCACTGTCATTAAATTTAATAGGGGCAAAGAATATAATCTCACTGAGATCGTAGCGCATGCCAATTTAGATCATCTGACGTTCAGTCAAAGTGATTTAGCACAATATGAACAGTATTGCGAGAACGTATCCCTAGTAAAACCTCAAAATAAATACGGTAAATATCCTACAAAAGAATATATTAAATCAATAGATCCCAAGGGCGTATTTAACGAGATGCACTATGCAGAAAAACTAGCCCTTAACATCTATTCTACGAATTATTATAATAAAATGAATCCTTTCTTGCGCGGATATTATAACTTTGAAAATAAAAAACCGGCAGAAATAAAAGATGTTATCATCCATAGTGCTATGTGCGGACAAGCACTTTCCCAGGCACCTAATATGGATCTCGATGGCTCTTTTCGGTATGAAGGGGTATATGATGAAGCTCAATTAGAACAGCGTATTAAAATAGCCGAAGAAGGTGGCGCCGAAATAGTTCGAGGATTTGTTAGTACAGGCGAAGAGCCTGCGTTGACATACAAAGATAAAGTAGCTATTACCTATACAGGCCTTAAAGGAAAATATATAGGGCCATTATCAAGATACCCCAACGAAAAAGAGTTCTTAATTCCCCCGGCTCAAATGACTTATGAGGCACATGTACTCGAAAATGGGGTTCATTATTTTCATGCTCGACCTGTAATTGATGTGAATTTAGTTGATGAAAAAGTAAAAGAAATTGCATCAACAAATACCGTCAATACGACTAAGGTTAATGAGCTCTTACATTCCCTGTCTGCGATTGATAAGCTAATAAAAGACAATTGCCCTCCCTCTGAATATAAGACTTATAAAACGCAGGCTAATGAAATAAAAGCTTGGGCGATTGTAAAATTAAAAGAATTAAATGAAAATCCCGGCTCCACAGCAGCAATAGCCGAAGATTTAAGCATTATGTGGAATAAATTGTCTTTTTTAAGCGCTAACGTTACCAAAAACCAAAATAAACTGCACGCAGAATTAAAGGGCTATCATCAAGAGATGCATCAAAGACAAGCAGGTGAAAAAAGTATAGGGGAATATCAACTAATTCGGGAATGTAGCGAAGCGTTGCATCAACTCCAAACTCTTGAAACAGAAGGAAATGATACCAGCCTAAAAGGACATAGTTCTATTTTTGGCACCAAATATAAAGATGGATTTAAGCATTATGATTTTAATGAGCTGATACAGATTAGAGATGAGATCGGTAAAGAATTAATGGCCAATAAAAAAGAAACTTGTTTAACCGAATTAAGCGACATCAAAGCTCGTGGAATCCAACTTAATGATAAAAACCTAGATAAATTTATTGAAAAAATGTACAGCAATATTAGCAGAACAAAAAATATCTTTAGCTTAGATGAAATAAAAGAACATTTAGAGTGTAAAGCTATTTTGCAAAAAATTGATGCTACCCGTTTTGGTTCTAATGATCAGCAAATGAATAACTTCGTTCAAGAATATCAACACAAACTTGATAATGCCAAGGGCATAGATAGTCTTAAAGAAATTAAAGCAGAATTAAACTTTAATTTAGAGGCAATACAAAAAAATAGTTCTGCAATTGAGGAGTTAAGAAGTATTGTTCAAAACTATCGTGATAAAGCATGCACCTTTACCATAGGAATGAAAAGCAAAGCCAAGCAAATTGAACGAGCCATTGGCAATGATGTGCCAATTTCAGAGCGCGGAGCTGTTCAACAATCGGAATCTGTATTGGAAGCGCTAGCCTCACATCGCTATCACCCGGGGAAAGTCTATCTTGATCAGGGTAAAGTTGATGAGAAGCAAGCATCTGGAATATTTCAACAATTCAAAGAAAAAATGAATAAAATAAAAGATAAAAAACCAGAGAAAACATCTGAGGTGGATTTAAGCCCCCCTAATTTCGCTCAGAAAAACTCAATGCCATAGATGTTCAATGAGTCTACCCGAACGGTGCAAAATTAACGTCAGTTCGGGATAAATTCACCAACGAATATTCAGCAAAAAATGGCGCAATTGGCAATATCTGCGTCAGGAAAATACTCACCGTTTTTTAATCACGATGAAAATATAAAAAAACGCGCAGAAGCGGATTTGGATCGAAAGCAATGTCAGACCCTTTGTCTTCCCAGCTCAACCCATGCCAAAATAGGCATTGATATTGATGAGAACAAATTGAGGTTGTAACGTTAAGGATATCCTTAAGCAAAATGTAAAAAAAATATTGTTTCTTAAATAGAATATCTTTCTCTTAATATGCTAGGCTGGAGTACGAAAGAAACTTAAATTAGTTTATTTTTATTAGATACAAAGTAGTACAAATTATTTAAAAGGACTTTATTTAATGAAACTACAGTTATCGGTACTCGTCATCGCATTATTAAATACTCAATTGAGTCATGGGCGCATTTTTAGCCAGTCTGAAGAGACGAGCACAAAGGCTTATCATAGTCGAATCACTGGCCAACTCCTTTCAGGAGGAGAACAACAGCTAGGCGGCTTTGGGGATGCCATGATGCCGTTGATGCAGAATCAAAATAATCTTTTATTCGCTGATGGTACAGTGATGCTGGGTCAGGAGCTTCGTTCAACGACTAGTGGTGGCTTAGGGTATCGTGGCATAAAACAAGCTGGTTTAGGCCAAGGTATTTTGGGTGCTTATTTATTTTCTGACTATTATCAGACTCGCTTGAAAAATAATTATTGGCAATTAAACCCTGGTCTTGAATGGTTGAATGAGCGCTATGAAGCACGTTTACAAGGTTATATTCCTCTTAGCCGGCGTAATCAAACCTATAAACATACGTATGCCGATGACATTCCCGAGCGCGTACTTAGGGATTCAGGAAAAAATAACCATCTAGGTGGTGCTCGAGGCCATAGTTTAATCGATACACCCGTTAATTTATTGGAGGAATTTGGCCCGGGTGTTGAATTGGAGGCGGGGCACTTTATTGATTATGGGAAAGGTTTTTGGCTTCGCGCCGGTGGTTATCATTTTAGCTATAATCACGCGAAAAACATTAATGGCGTCGAAGGCAATATAGAAGCGTTTATTAATGATCATATGTCTTTATTGCTCCAGAATAATTATGACAACCAAAATCAAAATCGCTTTGCAATCGGCCTAAGAGTCAATTTTGATGGCTCGTCAGCACCACCTCATTCATTGGAACACCGAATGACTACGCCAATCATCCGTCATCTTGCGCGTCAATCTTATGGCGATGCGTTACCAACACGCCGAAGTTTTCAAGCAAATGGCCCAACAACTGTTCTTTTTAATAATGTTTGGTTTTTTAGTCCTGATGGTACTTTGCCGCGAGGTAGGGCAACAACATTAGCTAATTGCACCGCAGAGCATCCCTGCTCAACCATTGATACGCCAACTGCGGCACAAATTGCTTTATTAACGCCAGATGCACAACTTTTCTTTGAAACGGGCGAATACAACATTTTGCCCAATGCAATCAATCAAAATAACTGGGTTAATTTACACGATGGTCAATCTTTTTTGGGTAGAAATACCGGCTGGATAACTGCCGCAACGGGAAACAATCGACCACTAATCAATGGGAGTCTAAGATGGGGGAACACCGATCAGGTTATTGCCAGTGGTGCCGTTTACAACATGAGGGTTAATAATGCAACAGTCACGGGTAATACGGTAAGCACTGCTTATGC
The DNA here is from genome assembly GCA_963844185.1 of uncultured Gammaproteobacteria bacterium. Classification (GTDB taxonomy): domain Bacteria; phylum Pseudomonadota; class Gammaproteobacteria; order Legionellales; family Legionellaceae; genus Legionella. The sequence goes on along the minus strand of CAWJMX010000001.1, from coordinate 621,413 downwards.
GAGTAATAGCTCAACCAGTAATAGTGTGATGAGTGTGTCTGCTTTTAATAACATGGCACTGACCAGAACAACCATTAATGCCAAGTCCTCGGGTAGCATTGATGGAACGGGGAGTAACAAGGCCACTTACGGTATCCAAACGGCCACCCTCGCCGACTCAATAATTAATGCGATAACCCGTGGCAATGCTACTAATGGAGCTGGCAATCCTGTGTTTGGTATCGTTACCAATAATGCGCTTGTCACTGGGAAAACCATGAATGCTAAAAATACAGGCACCATTGATGGCCAAAGTACTACTGGAGTGCTCAGTATCGTTACTTCGAACCAGCTAATATTTCAAAGTAATACAGCCAGTTTTATCAAGGCAATATCACTAAATGGAACGCAATCTGTTTCCGCCTTTGCTCTATTACCCTACAATCTCAAGGTTCAACCGACGGTATAAATTTCAGCCCCTGTGCTTAGATTGTTTTAAAGTGCCGCTTTAGGAGGAGCCTGGTTGCTGGCAACCAGGATTCTTGCGCTTGAGACCTTAAGCGCTACTTGTTGCCCTTATCCAGAGCAAAGTTTCCAGTGAAGTTTATAGTAGCTATGCCAAACTGAGAATTAGTGCTAGTGCTGCTATTAGAGCTACTAGACTTTACGGTAGTCAGATAGCGAAAATCCATACCAATAGTGGCAAAATCATCAAGATAATAGCTAAAGCCTATGATACCTTGTCCTGCTATGCCATTTTTTGAAACCGTTGTCTGTTGGGAGATCTGCGTAGCGCCACTGTTAAAATATTGACTATTTTCAATTTGAATCGTGTTTCTAATAATTGCCCCACCCACACCTAATCCAACATAGGGAACAAAATTCACATTGGGATCACTAGATAAAAAATCAAAAAATACATTGAACAGTCCGTATAAACCGACGGTATTCCCTTTAAACCCTAAGCTATTGTTTTCAATAAAGTCAGGACAGGTACCTTGAGGACTAACAACGTTTGGACTAACCAAAGTACAAGAACCAAGTTGAGCTTCACCATAATTATTGATATTAAAAAGAAGTTCGCCCTCTAATCGAAATCTATTTACTTTATAACCAAGAGACAGTGCCCCCCCTCCACCAACTGGTCCCAAACTTATTGTTGGATTATAGGATAATTGATTCAAAGTAAAATTAAGCTGCGGATTCGATGCATGACTGAGTTCCGCTAATACGCCTACATAAAGCCCTTCAACAGGGTCTGCGCTAAATGTGCTACTACTTATTGTTAAACCAAGTATAAATCCAAATTTAATTAACTGCCTCATTCTTCATCCTAAATCAAATGCTAACAACAAATGGCCATTATTCCTGAAAGCCCATATGAAAACAATGCAAATTTTTTCTCAAAAATAAGAACTATGGAGTTAAATATACCTTTCTAATTTGCATCAAGATAAAACGCAAAGAACATGGTATAGTTTTAATCACGCTTAGACTAAAACTTAAAAAGTGACATGCAAAAAATTACTATTTACCATAATCCTCAATGCTCTAAATCAAGAAAAACCTTAGAAATACTGCAAAGTAAAAACCTTGCGCCTATTATTATCGAATACCTTAAAACACCGCTTAATAGTGAACAGTTAAACAGATTAAGGTCGCACTTCACGCTGAACGATTTTGTACGCACTAATGAATCTGTTTTTACAGAGCTAGGATTATCACTGGATAATGAAACACACGTTTTACAAGCCATGCAAAAAGAACCCATATTAATGCAACGCCCGATAGTCACCTATAAAGATAAGGCAATGATAGGACGACCGCCTGAGCAAGTTCTAGAACTATTTGATTGATATTTAAGAACTTTATATCTTATGTAGGTTGGTGCCAAACGACACGCAGCCCAACATTGTGGAAGTCGCTTCGCGCCATTGTTAGACTTCGTAAACTCAGCACCAATCTACATTTGAGCTAGGTTGTTCTTAACTTTTTGGCCGTGAAGGCTCACTCAGTGTTTGATTTTTTCTTTAGGAGCGCCAAACAGCCAATCGATACTTACATCAAGCTCATCGGCAATTTTTTGCATGGAGTTCGAATCAAATGCAACAATGCCATTTAATAAAGCTTCAATTTTAAACTTAGGCAATTTGAATAGTTTAGAACACACTTGAATCCGCTCTGTCATTAAGGCAGGAACACCAAGTTCATCAAGCTCTTTGTGCAAACGTTCAGTTAGTTTTTTATTTGACATGGTAGTCTCCTGTTGGCTTTTCATCATTGTAAAACAATGTAGCTTAAGGATTGATTAACGAATAAATTTTAGACACAGTTTTATCCCCCTACTGCCAATTTAGATTTTAAAATAATAAAATTAGTTTTTAATTGGCAATGGTAGTGGTACTGTATTTATTAGAGTCTGTTGCCATTTCGCTAGACCGCGCCCAAATTGCTTAATTTTTAAGCGCCGAAGCAGGGCATGCATCTAGTATGTGCGCACTGGAGCACAGAAAATCAACTCATTTTGGCCAAGATAGTAAAATGGCCAACAGCCCCGAGAACAATTGATAAATAAAGGAGAACTTATCATGGATGAACTAATAAGACAAAATGCCAAACTGAAAATTGAAAATGCCCACAAGTTAGAGCATAGACAAAGTACAAAAGAACGAATTCTCAGCGAGTATCTGCAAGGAATTAATCTTTTTTTAAAGATCACCAATAAAACTATTGATGACTTTAAAGCACAGTCTAAAGCGTACTATTCCATTGCTACTATTTATTTTAATCAAAGTGAATATACAAAAGCCGCCCAAAGCTACCTAGATAGTATTCAACAATTACAAAAAACAGAATTAAATGATAATACTTATAGAACACTCACTGAACGCTATATTGATTTGGCTGACGCATGTTATGAATCACTTAATCAACAGGGAGCTGATGAATCAATGGCAAATGCGATAAAAGCATTTGGATTAATTAAAGAAAAAAATCCTCAAGAATTAGCAATTGGCGATCCCGACACTAATTTTAAACAGTTTCATGATTATTATGAACGTGATCTATCAACAGCCTCCTATTTAAAATCGGTTAAATTTATAAATCATGGAATGTTGCTGGCAGAAAGACAACAAGAAAAAAATTTCTTGGCTCAATTTGAGGGCATTTCAATTAGTGAAACGAAGCAAATAGATGATAGTATAGAACACATGTTAAAACAATTATCTGTCTCAGAGCAACCACAAGCGCTATCATTTTTTAGTCCCATATTAATAAATCAGGCACGCAGTGATGCAGATTATCGCAACGTAGCGATGCAGTTTTTACATCTAGCTCAAACTCATCTTAAAAACAACTTGATAAAGAATGTGGTTACAACCTATGCACAGGTAATTAGTGCGCTAAATTCTATTCAAACACCGAATGAGCAAGACCAGCAAACCGTCAAAAATCTAAAAGAACAAATTGTTTTTTTGAAAACAAAAACCGAGCGCACAGTAAGTTCATCTTCTTCATCTTCTTCCGCAGCAGCAAGCTTTTTTAGTCAATCACCGCCAGCGACGCGAAGCAATAGCGCAACACCTATAGATGCAATGGATGAAGATGAAGAGGTAGAAATAAACTACATGTCAAATTGAACCAGGTAAATAGCCTACACAATAGAGCACCTCCAATGGCGCTCTATTATTGAGCCTCGCAAGCTGTACCAAACTACGTTGATCGAACCTGTTATTCCAAGTTCTCTTTTTCTTGCTCAATCCAGGCAAGGAATGCTTCACGATCTGTTTTGGATAAACTAGAAAATTTATTTTTAACCGATTCAATAGGTTGTAATTTTTTTCTAGGCGTTTGCGGCAAAGCATCATTTAGCTTTATTTTTCCTTGTACTACCTCGTCATAAGCTTGTGGGTCTTTCTTTTTTAGCTTCAATAGCTGCCCATCACTCGATTTCGAATGAGAAGGCAAATAGGTAATTCTGTTTTCCTGAACAAGCTCAAGCGTTGAATTATCATTCTCTGCTAAACTCCCATTTAGCTCACGAATAGAAATTTTATGTTCTTTTGCATAGCTCCTAACACTGGTATCTACTTCGCCAAGAACATCCCCCCAGTGGGCTGCGTGCTGAGTATTTTTATTCATCGCCGACCGCAAAGACCACAACAGCTCATTGCTCGTAATCCCAAGACCATCAGATGATTGATTCAGAGCGTATTCACCAAAATTGTTATACGCATTTTCTCTTTTTTTCCACACTTCATGTTCAATAATCTGTGAGATTATGGTAGGTAAATTCTGAAATATAATTTGATTTAATTCACCAATATATTGCTTAGCCTGGGCGTGTAACTCGTCATCTGAGAGACTTACCCCATCTTCATTAGTTATAGTTTGTGATGAATGCATTGTAACTCCACTTCGCGCATTATAAATATGTATTATACGATCTCTATCCAACAAGGATCTTAAACTGATAAGCCAATTAAACTCAATAACTCTTTTCAGATTTAATAACCTAAAAATCTATAACTGATTCGTTAAAAGCTGTATGTTGATGGGGGACTGGATAAGCCACTAACGGATAACAGTTATGGGTATGATCTATATTAAAGGTATCCAATATTATTTTCGTCCATCTCAATAGGATAAAACTCGAAACAATCGCGAGCGTTCTATAAGGCAACCTGACGAGAAACAAAATTTGACTTACTTCATGCTTAAATGTAAAATTTTTGCGCCATTTTATTATTTATTGGAGTAATCATGAAGTATAGTTTTTTTCAAAAACATGCGGTTGTAGGTTTAACAGCAGCTTTTACGCTGGCAGCAAGTGCAGCAATTTATGCCGCACTTGTTTATGGCCTCAGCCAATCAGATGATCTCGCCCCACAAATGGGTTTATAGTAACGTTACTCCACAGGCTGCCAGCATCATCAGCAAGGTTGAGTCGTTTATAAACCGTCAGATAATGATCTAACCTGGCAAAAATAAAATATATGTAAGCTGCGTTGTAAAGACAGCCCAGCTATACGTTCAGGATGACGGGGTCCTCCCCTATCCCGAGTTACAGCTTACTCCTTCACTCAGGCTACATCGTGACTTTGCAGCAAAAAAGCGGATAAATCTTCCTTTACTTCAACAAACTGAACAGCAACATCATCTTTGGGGAGTAGTTTTTCTCTGATTTGAACCGTGCTGATACTCAGTGCACCACATCGATTTTACTGTTCCAATTATTGAATGCAAACTCATAAGCGCAAGCCCAATGGCAGACTACGCATCGGTTCAATGTCTGATTTAGGGATTTACTGTACGTGGAATGATTTCAACAAGTAAAAACCACGCGCATTGTTCCTGTCAGTTTATTCCATATATTTGCTGCTTGTGACATCGGCACCACTTCTGTTTCTATGCTTAAGCCCAAGCGGTTAGCAACTTTGAATGCTTCGCTAATCGAGTGGAGTAGATCGTGATTGCTAATACTACCCAGACCACTACCTAATAATTGCAGGTTAGTACTTCTCAAGGGCGATGCATTCATAGTGATGGTTTGGCCACTAATCGAACCAATTTGTATGAAGCGCAACGGATAAGTAATATGTGCCTTGTCAATCGCCTGAATCAGCGCTTCAGCAGAGGCACCCCACAAATAATCTAACACAATGGAAACAGGATACTTGGCAAATACTTTATCTAAATGAGCCACTAACTCCTCGGGCGTAGACGACAAAGAAATTACTTCGTCTGCACCAAGAGCGAGGAGCTTGTCTCGATGGTGATGACGTCCTGTTGCAATGACTTTTTTAGCGCCTAAATGTTTCGCAATTTTGATGGCTAAGCTGCCGGACGCACCTGTTGCGCCATTAATTAGCACCGTTTCTCCAGGTATCATATGAGCACGATACACTAGTGCCCCCCAAGATGACATCGCTGCATTTGCAATGGATGCAGCAACCACATCATCTAAATCATCAGGAAGAGAAATACAAGCCTCTTTGTTTGCAACCGAATATTCCGCCATCGAGCCAAAAGGATTAGGAGGAAAGCAAAAATAAACCCGTGAACCATCTTCCAAGCGCCCTACACCATCCACACCCGGCACAAAAGGAAAATTAGCCACACTACTATAATGCGTGCCATTAGCTCTACTTTTGACTAAATTGCTAAGTGCGGCTGCGCTTACCTGAATTTTTACTTCATTTTCTTTAGGGATAGGATCTTTAAACGTGCTCCAATACGGTGTTTGTTTAAAATCATCAACCACGATAGCTTTCATTGTAGATTCTCCTTTTTTATTAAATAAAATTCGCTGTTTTTGTTTTATTATCTGTCCTCAAACCAGCAGACTTATCAGGAGCATCTACCTCTGAAGCATCAGGTGCCGGAGCATTTTTTAATTATATTTGTCCTGCTTAATGATTGCTAGACAAGCATACGGAAACTTATAAAGAGCAATCTCACGTGTGATATTAGTGTGATTAATACGAATAAAAATCCAGCTTATGGCCAAGCCATTAAAACGGGGCCTAAAAAATAGATAATCGTTTCGTCATCAAATTTCCTCGGTATAATCCAAAATTCAGCCACTTAAATCTATATTTTTACTTAAAACTCACTGCTAGATATATTGGCATATTTGCAACGGACATTTTCCCAATCAACACATCTTCTTGGGGAATAACATTTTGTTGTGAGAAATAAGGTAAGCCTAATAAAAGTCCGCCCCCCATACGCTCATTCATTCTTGATTTTATTCCACCTGATACAATATTAACTACTTCTTTAATCGCATCCATCATATCTGCTTGCGATAATATTTCATCCGGAGTAATCATTAACATCAATTTCGCAATCTTGATTAATACTTCTTCGTTGGATAAAAGTAAGATTTTAATCATCTGCTCATTATTACTTAGCTCCAAACCTGCCCCCATAAATGACTGGCAAACCTCTTTATCTGTCCATTCCATCGAAGCAACATTAACACTTACGGGAATTCCCAATACTTCTTGAGAGAAATCGGCCACTGCTTCTGCTTCTGCATGAATCCATTCCTCTAAAATAGCTCTTTCTGCCATTTAAGACTCCTTAGTTAATTAGGCTTTTTTCAATTGATAACAAGGAACCCTATTTATTCCTATACGCTCAAATCGATTACTGATTCCTAATGTTGTTTCAGATCCACCTAAAAAGAAATACCCTTCTGGATCTAGCGTTTTTTCGACTCGTTCAAAAACGTCCTTTTTCGTTTCTACATTAAAATAAATCAGCACATTACGCATAAACACAAAATCCATAGTGGGTAATGTCCAGGAGTTCATCAGATTAATTTTTTGAAACTTCACCATATCACGTATCTCTTTATGGATTTGCCAGTTCGCGCCTACTTTCTGAAAGTATTTGAGCAAATAAGGCATCGGTAAACCACGGTTTACTTCTATCTGGTTGTAAATACCTTCTTTTGCCCTGCCAATCATTTTATCTGAGATATCACTCGCAATAAAATTGATTGTCCACCCCTCTAAACTAGACCATTGATCTTTTAAAATCATGGCAATGGTATAGGGTTCTTGTCCACTAGAGGACGCCGCACACCAAATATTCAGTCTTTTTTCTTTTTGTTTTTTTACTAAAACCGCAGGCAAGATCTCATTTTTTAAAACTTCGAAAGGATGAATATCACGAAAAAATAAAGTCTCATTAATTGTCAACGCATCAATTACTTTCAATTTTAAGCTTTCTGTAGGTTTAAATTTCATTTCTTTAACTAAAGCTTCCAATGTAACCAATCCCTCTTCAACGGCTATAGGCATTAAACGAGATTCTACTAAATATTCCTTTCCCGGTTCCATTACAATAGCAGCTTCTGTTTTAATAAACTGCCTGATAAATTCAAAATCAGTATTATTCATGGTCAAACTCTTTTTCGCAAAACACGTTGTGTGATAATCCCAGCAAGCTCATTCAATGGAACAATCTGATCAGCTAAACCCGCTTTTACAACAGCGCCAGGCATCCCCCATACAACACTAGTCAGTTCATCTTGCACAATCACATGACCACCATTATCCTTAATGATTTGACACCCCAATAATCCATCTTGTCCCATCCCGGTCATCACCACCGCCAACACATTAGAAGTCCATTGTTTTGCAACAGAACGAAATAAAACATCGGCTGCTGGCCTGCAATAATTTTCAGGTGGATCTTGATTTAGTTTAATCATATGACGATTTTTATGATACTCGATAGTCATATGATAATTACCCGGTGCAATTAATGCGTGCCCTGGTAATAAAAAATCACCATCTTCTGCTTCTTTAATTTTAATCTTGCATTTTGCCGATAAACTTTCGGCAAGAAGATTAGTAAAAATAGGAGGCATATGTTGAACAATCAAAATAGGAACAGGAAAATCCGAAGCAATTTTCGGAAGCAAAGACACCAAGGCATTTGGCCCTCCAGTAGAAACCCCTATAGCAAGAATATCTACACGCTCCATCAAAGAAAAGGGTTTTATATATGGCTTAGGTACTACAGGAGGTGACTTTGACAACGTTAATGCTACGTTTGATTTCGCTAATGTTTTAATTTTAGAAATTAGCTCTTGACTCATTTCTTGAAAAATTTCATCACGTAAACCACCTTGCGAAGGTTTAGCTACATAATCATTCGCTCCGCGAAATAATGCGTCGATTGTTGTTTCTGCCCCTTGCTTCGTTAATGAACTACACATAATGACCGGTAGAACAGGATATTTTTTTCGAATTTCCACAAGCGCCGTTAGACCATCCATTTCCGGCATTTCAACATCCAAAATAATTAAATCAGGTTGCAATTTATGAATCATTGTTAACGCGAATTTCGCATTAGCATAAGCGCCTACCATTTCAATACTGGAATCACGCGAAAGTAGGGTTGCTATTACACGTCGCATCAGTGCCGAATCATCAACATGCATTACACGAATTTTAGACACGATTATCTCCACTAATAGCTATCAAGCCCTATCCGTAAGCTCACTGAATAAGCCCCATCATTTCAAGTTTTGCTAAAATAATCTCTTTAGTATAAGGCTTCATCACATATTCATGAGCACCAGATACCATTGCTTTAGTGATATTATCCATTTCAGTTTCGGAGGTAACCATCATCAACCAGGCATTTGAAAATTCAGGTATTTTTCTTACAGCCTTCAAAAAATCCAAGCCATTCATTATCGGCATATTCCAATCAATACAAGCAAGATCTATAGAAGTAACACCAACTAATTTATCTAAAGCATCTTGTCCGTTCTCAGCCTCCATGATCTCCCAAGCCCCTAGCTCATTAAAAATTCGTTTGAGCAGCGTCCTTGCTGTTTTAGAGTCATCAACTAATAACACTCTCATGTTTATTCCCTCTCGTCGCTAAAACCCACATTAATTCTGCAAATCTTTAGAAAATTAAAATCTAAATTGTGCCAAAATTTTCTGAAGTTCGACTGCCATGCGCGATAAATCAGATGCAGCTAATTGATTATTACTTGCCCCTTCAGATGTCTCTTTAGCTGCTTGAGCCACGCTAATGATATTTTCAGAAATCTCTGAACCACCTTTTGCCGCTTGGGAGACGTTACGACTGATTTCATTGGTTGTAGCACTTTGCTCTTCAACGGCGCTTGCGATTGTATTTTGGGTTTCATTAATCTCTTTAATAATTCCATTGATTTTTTCAATAGCGATCACTGATTCCTTAGTAGCACTTTGAATTGTCTCAATTTTTTGACTAATGTCCTCTGTAGCTTTAGCCGTTTCTTTTGCAAGCTCTTTCACCTCATTTGCAACAACTGCGAACCCTTTCCCGGCTTCACCAGCACGAGCCGCTTCAATTGTAGCGTTAAGAGCCAACAGGTTGGTTTGCTGTGCAATTGAAGTAATTACTTTAATGACATTACCTATTTCAGCACTGCTACTTCCTAATTTCTCCATGGTTAAATTAGCATCTTCAGTGTAAGTTACCGCCTGCATCGCAATACGAGCCGCATCAACTGTATTTTTTGCAATCTCTTTAATACTGGCATCCAGCTCCTCTGTCCCTGCGGCGACTGTCTGAATGTTTTGGCTTACTTCTTCAGCCGCAGCAGCAACAATATTAGTTTGAGCCGAGGTTTCTTCTGCATTACTCGCCATCAGTTGGCCAATTGAAGACAATTCCGTAGAAGACGAGGCTAAAGTTTCTGCATTTTTAATGATCGCCTGAATACTCTCACTAAGAGTTCCCAAAAATGTTTTTAATCCACCGCAAACTTTATCAATAGGCTCTGTACCAGCCACATCGATTATCCGAGTTAAATCGCCTTTAGATGCCGCATCAACTACATCTAATATCAGGTCGACTTTATGTAACAAATCAAGATCCTTGCATTTTTGAGGAGTAATATCAGTTGCTATCTTAACCACTTTAACAACATGCCCCGCCTCATTTTTCACGCCGGTATAGACCGCTCGCAACCACTTCTCAGAACCGTCTTTGGCAATTCGTTTAAATTCATCATTAAACGTCTTACCTTCAGCGAGATCTTTCCAAAAAGATCCATAGGCAGGCGAATTAACAAAACTGGGGTCAACAAAAATACGATGATGCTTATTTTGAATCTCATCCAACTTATAGCCCATTGTTACTAAAAAATTATTATTAGCCGTGATAATCGTTCCTGATGAATCAAATTCAATAAATGCATAAGCTGCATCAATAGCATTAATCACGCCTTGCATATTTTGCTGTGTATTTTTTTGAGCGGTAACATCAGTTGCTATCTTAACCACTTTAACAACATGCCCATCCTCATCTTTGACTCCGGTATAGACCGCTCGCAACCATTTTACAGAACCATCTTTGGCAATTCGTTTAAATTCATCATTAAACGTCTTACCCTCAGCAAGATCTTTCCAAAAACTCACATAATCAGACGAATTGGCATAACTTGGATCCACAAAAATACGATGATGTTTGTTTTGAATATCATCAAGTTGATATCCCATCGTTGTTAAAAAATTGTTATTAGCGGTAATAATTGCCCCTTTGGTATCAAACTCAATAAATGCATAAGCAGTATCAACAGCATCAACCACTCCTTGAGTTTTTTCTCGCAGCTCTTGTCGAGCAAGTTCCTCATCAGTTATCTCATAACGGACACCAATATATTTAACAGGCTTGCCATCATCACCTAAAATAGGGCAAATCACTGCATCGACAAAATAAGGTGAACCATCTTTTTTCTTATTTTTAATTTTTCCTCGAAAAATATCCCCATTGCCAATGGTAGACCACAGTTCTTTAAAAAGATTTTTTGGAGTATCTGGATGACGAAACATATTATGAGGTTGGCCGATACATTCTTCACGCTCATACTGAGATACTTCACATAATTTATCATTCACGCTCAGCACATTTCCCTGTTTATCGGCTGTCGAAATAATACTCGTCATATTAATAATTTTTAACACAGCCTCCTGTTCGCGTCGATGGAGTTCCTCTTTGCTCATATTGGAGTTCTTACAACTCCTAGCATCAAGCTTGGTAGCTTTTTCGCTTTTTGAATCAATGTTATCTACGCCACTCATAATATCTCCATATATATACAATTAGTTATGTGAATTTTTTACATCATTTTTTTATACACGCAAAAATAATTACGCCTCTTCTTGTTCAATAATAAGTACTTTTTTTAAATCTAAAATTAATAATAAGTGCTCATCCAATTTACAAACTTCCTTTAACATATGACAAATATTGCCTTTTATATTTTCTGGAGGCATTTCAAAAACATCATTAGACACATCAATCACATCACCAATATCATCCACTAAAAGACTTACCGGACCATCCTCGGTACATACAATTATATGAATTAATTGTTCCTGTTCCCCTGTATTTAAAAGACCAAGGCGCTCACTCATGTCAATAACAGTTACAATTTGACCACGTAAATTAATTAATCCACTTACTGTTTGCTTGGCTAAAGGTATTTGTGTCATTCTTTGAGAACGAATAACCTCCTGAACGTCAGTAACATCAATACCGAAAAAATGTTTTCTCACATAAAAAGTACATATTTTTCGCTCAAGAATCATCAATACTCCTTAAATAACTGCCGGCTTATCAAAATAATGCGGTAATACCGTTTGAATAATATTTTCAATATCAATAACCTCAGTAACTTTATCTTCAATAATTGCTGTCCCTATTACCCCCACCTGACTGAATTTTTCGTGTAAAGTAAATACTCCTTCAACAATATCATAGACATGGTCCACTACGATGCCGACATTTTTTTCATCTTGTGAGTACACAATTACCTGGACTTTATCTTTAGTATTTAAAGTATCCATAGACTGGGCATTAATACTCTGAGTTAGCCATACTAATGGCATAATTGAATTGCGATATTGAACGACCTCTTGATGACCAGCGGTTTCTATATTTAACACCGGAAACTCTTCAATGCGATCCACTTTATTTAATGGAACAGCCATTAAACTGCTTTCACCTGAGCGGAGCAATAATAGTGTTTGCCGCTTATCCATATCGATATTCACGTGATTTATTTCCTTCACTTTTTCAGCTTGTGCTTGAGCGGCAAGTACTCCTGCTTTACGGGCAAGTCCCATTGGATCTAAAATGAGCGATACATTTCCATCCCCCATTATCGTAGCGCCGGAATATATCGATAAATTTTTTAATAACTTATTCAGTGGCTTAACTACAATTTCCTGGGTGTCATTAATATAATCGACCACTAAGCCAAATTGAATTTCACCTGCTTGTAAAACCACAATGTTCACTGAATCATCCGGCACTCCCTGATCGCCCTCAACAGCCAAATTAAATTCTTTTGATAAATACACCAAAGGCAGCAGCTTTCCACGTAACTTATAAATAGGAGTATCCATAATAAATTGTATATTTTGGTTGACTTCATTAGCTTCAAGTCGAACCAGCTCCAACAAGTTAACTTGAGGAATAGCATAACGGTTAGTACAACAAGTAATAATAAGTGCCGGAATAATTGCTAAAGTTAAGGGTATTTTAATTTTGAGTGATGTTGAGTGGTTAAGAACACTTTGAAGATCAATGGTACCATTAATTCGCTCAATATTCGTTTTGACAACATCCATGCCCACACCACGCCCAGAGACATTAGTGATTTGTTCAGCGGTAGATAATCCAGGAAGAAAAATAAGATTCAAAGCATCACGCTCGCTCATTCGGGCAGCTTGTTCTGCACTTATGAGCCCTTTAGATAGAGCCTTATTTTTTACTTTATCAGGTGATATGCCATGACCATCATCTGTGACTTCAATATGAACATGACCACTCTCATGATACGCTTTAAGCGTCAAGGTGCCTTCTTCTGGCTTTCCTGCGGCGAGACGCTCAGCCGGCATTTCTATTCCATGATCTAAAGAATTGCGAATAATATGTATGAGTGGGTCTTTAATCGCCTCGATCAAGGTTTTATCAAGCTCGGTTTCTTTGCCATACATTTCAAGATTAACTTTTTTATTGAGCGACAACGATAAATCACGAACTACTCGCGTAAACTTACTCCAAACATTACCAATAGGTTGCATTCTTGTTTTCATAACGCCTTCCTGCAACTCAGAAGTAATAAGATTTAAACGTTGTGAGACTGCAATAAAATTAGAATCAGATTGTGTTGAAATACATTGCAATACCTGATTACGTGAAAGAACAAGTTCTCCTACAAGGTTCATCAGCTTATCCAGCAGATCGATATTAATACGAATAGATGCCTCTGTTGGTTGATGATTTTTTAATTCCAAAGCCGGAGAATTCTCGGATGCAATTTGCGCATTAGGCGCCTCATTTTCGCTGGAACTCATCTCTTCAACAACCTGGAGCACGTTTTTTTCATCTAAAGAAAGTGTGTTTTTTACCAAATCTTGCGTATTAGACATCTCATTTTCACTCGAACTCATCTCTTCAACACCAATCTGTGGCATTAAACGCTCCATTTCAATATTTTCTTCAAATATGACTTCTCCAGTAATTTCATCGGGCAGACCATCCTGATGTTCATTATTTTTCCCGGATTGTTCATTCGTGCTTTTCTTTAATTCAGTTTTTGGTTTGGCTTTTGACTTAGAACGTCCTTTTTCAGGAGGGGAAGCGATTGCCTCATTTGGATGTGTTAACAATTGATGTAAAATTTCTATTAACTCTAAAAACGCTTCTTCGCCATCTTCAGATGTTTGTACGATACACTCCAACATATGACGTATGGCATCAACCGTTTGTAAGAGCGCAGTAGTCATATTAGTATTCATCATTAATTTACCATCACGCAAGGATGACAATAAATTTTCTGCTGCATGGCTTAATTTTTCCAATTTATGGAAACCGAGCATTCCTGCCCCACCCTTAATTGTATGAATAGAGCGAAAAATTGCAGATAGAGTTTTATAATCAGAATAATCTTGCTCAATTGCCACAAAGCCTGTATCGAGAAGATCTAAATGCTCATTACATTCGATTAAAAAATCTTTTATGATTTCATCATCTTCATTAGCATTCATAAACCCATCCTTGGTCATTACAATACGGTTATTTAACTTTATTATCGGCATGCTTAAATATAACTTAAGTCTCAAAATGCTAACTATTTTGCACTTATAAATTTATTTTGTGGTCAAGCAAAACGATACAACCCGTCAATCTATCAAACACCTACGACTCATATTGGTTTGGTGACAATACATACGGTTCCGTGTCAGGCAATTTATAGTTATCAGCTTAGTTTCAAATTGACGGCAAAGGTTAATAATTTCGCACTGCAAAAATTCAAAAATATTGTGCTAGTATTAATGTGTAAATAGTTTTTTTATTTAAAATAATCTTTTATTTTAAATAAAAAAATTATAAAAAAATTAAATAGTTAGTCCATGCAAAAGCATAAATTGCTTCCTAACCTATTCATTTTTTGTAGTCGCAGTGTCTCATTTACTATTTGATAGATTGCCCAAATGTAAGCGCAAAAGATGATGTGATCGATGAAATGGGATATTTGCAGTAACAGCTTAACGCAGTTTCATTAAGATTTGATGTATTGATGTCGCTAAATTAAAGTGGTTATTATTTGTACTATTTTGAAAAAAATGGACGGTTTATATGATATCAGCTGAATCAAACGTAATGGTAAATGTTCTTATCGTTGAAAGTAGTCGGGTTTTTCAACGCTTGCTTGGCGAAATATTTGAAAAACTCAGTTGTGAAATCAGTATTGCTTCGAATTTAAACGAGGCTTTATTATTAATTCAAGAGAAACAATATCAATTGTTATGCATCCAAGCTGAGTTGGATGATGGCACAGGCTATGATTTGGCAAAAATATGCAGGGAGAAGAACTTAGTTAAAAATGAAATACCTATAATTTTAATTTCTTCAGATGAAGTAACTAATGAATTACTAAATAAGGCACTCAGTGTAGGCATCACTGAAGTCTTGTCAAAATACAGTGTTGAAATCCTTTATGAACGATTAAAGCATTTTGTTACTCAACAAATGAGCAAGTATGTTTCTGGGGGGCGCGTGCTTTACATTGAGGATGAAATAGAAGTCGCTATTGCCTTAAAAACCGTGTTGGAAGATTTGGGTTTTGAAGTACTTCATATGCCTGGACCTCAAGGAGTGATTGATATTCTAGAACATAATCATATCGATTTGATTCTAAGTGATGTGATTGTAGAGGGAAATGAAAGTATTCTGTCTTTTATTCAGAAAGTGCGCGCAAGTAAAGACCCTATTGCAAATATTCCTATAGTGTTAGTCACTGATGTCGATGATATGGCACGTCGCGTTGAATTTTATCGCAATGGCATTAATGATTATTTTATAAAACCGGTCATAGAAATCGAATTATTTACCCGAATTAATAACTTAATTACAAAACGTCAATTAGCGATGATGGTTTATAATCAGGGTAATGATTTAAATAACTTAAATGCACGCGATGCGTTAACTCAATGTTATACACGAGATTATTTATACAAAAAAGGAGGGAGTTATCTTCAAGATGCCTTTATTAAAAAAATGGATGTGGGGTTAATTTTTTTTGATATTGATCACTTTAAATTGATCACTCAAGAGATGGGTGAACCCGATTCGAATAAAATACTGGCTGAGATAGGTAAGAATTTAAGACATAATTGCAAATACAGCGAAATTTTATCTCGAACTGGTAATGATGAATTTTTATTAATTACTGATTTATGCAAGAGTGAAGAGGATTTGGTTCATCGCATAGGTAAATTGAGAGAAAGTATTTCAAAATCGCAATACAATCATATTCCAATCAGCGCTACTTTTTGTATTCAAATTATCAAACCCGATGGTTTCTATAATTTAAAATCGATATTAAAAAATTTTGAACAATTAATCAAAGAAGTGCAAAAGAAACATGGTCATGGATCAGTGACGAGTATTAAGGTGATGTAGTCTAATGAATCTGAGCAACCCAGTTAAGAGATAATAGTCTTAACTGGAGAAAGCTTGGGAATTGATTATTAACGTTGGTTCTGTCTAAAATTTTTCAGGAAGTTAAAGCTGTCCTATTTTGGTGAGAGTATTCATTAAACTGTGTCAGCTCGTTGAGCATCTAAGCCCCAGAGTCAATCTATTCTCAAAATAAATATGTAACTGGGAAATGATAAGCGCCCAATTATGCATGGACTGATTCCATTTTCCAGTACTTTTTGCCAAGCACAATAAATAAGCTTAATAAGGGCGTTTTCACTGATGAAAGCCCCTTTATTTTTAGTGTATTTGCGGATTTAGCGATGAAAACCTTCAACAATGCTGGTGGTGTAAATAATGCGTCTAAGCTCTTCAGGGTATTTGAAGTATGGAGATAGAGCCTCTCAGTTATTATTCCAGGATTTCATTACAGCAGGGTATATATACTAACATACCTATCTGAAAAAAATGTTTTTTTATTAATCATTTGTTTTTATTAAATTATTGTATAAAAGGTCTTTTCCGCTAGAATCCCGTCCGCCCCCCCATCCTGGACATGCCCGAAAAAATTCCAAGCGTTCATTGATCCGTGTTTCTTGCTCTAATGTGATTTTTGTACTGCTTTTATCAAAATAATAATCTGCTGTAAAAAATGTAGTGCTTTAATCGCCACCATATTTTCCTAATTTGGGCGCGCAAGCCTTTGCTCCGTAAATCAGCATCAATATTACCTTTTTCTTGATTTTACATTGCTTAATGCAATTAATTATCGCAAAACAATAATTAAACATTGTTATTAATTTAACTATGCTTATAATGCGGAAACTGAAAGTAAGGACAGGATGCCATTTTTTAAAAGGATTTATTAACCATAAATGAGACTCTTATGAACAAAATTGCAGTAGCCAGTAAAACCCTGATGGCGATTTTTTATGTATATCTACTATGGATACCCTTTTCATACATCTATTCATGGGTGGTGTTTAAATACCCAACAAACAGCCCTTTTGGGTTTACATTTGGCAATATCATGCATAGCAAAAATAATATAGACGTACCCAATTTATTTTCCATGCAAGCACCAATGGTATGGAAACTGGCTTATTCATTTGAAACATTGATTACTGCGATATTATATATGGTGATGACTACCTGCCTGATTCGGCTTTTTAAAAACTACAGCAAACAGGTTATTTTTGATATCCAATGTGTACGACTAATTAAACAGACAGGAATTTATTTGCTTTTAATTAATGTAGCGCATCTCCTTTATCCCGCAATTAACACCCTTATTTTATCAATGAGTTTGAAGCATACAATGCATGCGTTTTATTTCAGTACGGTCGAAGCGGAACAATTGGTTGTTTCATTATTTATCATTGTCATTTCCTGGATCATGAAAGAAAGCAAAAAAATCCATGAAGAACAACAACTAACCGTATAGGTAGAACCTGAATTATGCCCATTATCATTAATGTTGACGTGATGCTTGCCAAAACCAAAACACGCTCAAAGGAACTGGCCGAGGCCATTGGAATTACCGAACAAAATCTTTCGATTTTAAAAACTGGTAAAGCAAAAGCTATACGTTTCAGTACACTTGAAGCAATTTGTAGGCATTTAAATTGCCAGCCTGGAGATATATTGGAGTACATACCTCAGGGGCTTAATCCGCCGCCTTCATATCAAAAAACAGTGGAAAAAGAATGTACTGAGGTTACCTAGGCACCTTTTGGGTGCCAGTGTTTAAGCTTACAATACAACACAGTAACTACTATTTTGATGCGTTTTAAGGAGTCTGACACATTCCTCATGTCCATTGCGCCGAGCATAATCTAAGGCCGTGCTACCATTTATGACTTTTAAATTAACATTAATTTCTGAATGAGCAAGCAACATTTTTAAAATGTTGTCATTCCCTTTTTCGGCCGCCGCAATAAGAGGTGTAACTCCATGTAAGTTGCAAAGATTAACATCTGCTCCTGCCTCAAGTAGAATGGCAACAGTATCCTCATGACCTTCTGCACACGCCTCTCGAAGCGGTGTACTGTCGTGATCATTGCATGAATTAAGATTAATTTCAGGATAGGCAGCTAAATAACGTACCAATTCTTGATGACCATTGCAGGTTACCGTATGTAACAGAGTAGCTGAATAGTTATAAGAGGTATTAACATCAAGTCCATTCGATAAATAAATTTTAATAATATTGAGATGACCGCAAATTGCGGCTAAATGAGCAGGTGTATGGTGAGATGAATTTTCCTCGTTGTATAATGTGTCTGAGAATGAATGTAAAATTTCAACCTGATTACAAAAGGCCAGCCAATGAAAAATAGAATTGCCGAACTGATCTTTTTTGGATGTATCATAGTTGTTATTATCATCTAAATAGTATCTTTTTACCGATTCGAATAATCGTTGCGCTAAAGCCAAATTCATTTCAGGTGAGAAAGTATATAAGTTATGATAGATTGTTTTCTTTAGTGCAATATGCGCATTACACGCTGGATTAGCTAATAACATAATCGCTAATACAGGAGATTTTCGGCTGAGTGCCGTTTGTAAAGCACTATCTTCAGAAGAGAACCTAACAATAACATTTCCCAATCGCCTAGGAATATTGGCGTGCGCATTCACATCATAATTGTCTTTTAAAAGAAGCTGCATACTAACCGCATTGTTGCAACTAATGCTGGCAGTATATAAAGTCACCGTATCCGCATTTGTGACCTCACATTTGGATAAAACATATTTTAATATTTCACTATTCCCGTGAGCCGCAGCATAATGGAATGGTTTGCGCCCATCGATAGACTGCTGCGATAAATCAAGACTACGCTCCTCACATAAATAGCGAGTTAACTCAATATGGCAACAATCTATTGCCAGAGCAGAGATAGGATTGTCTCGGGAATTAAGAACCTGTAATTCGTCATTCGTTAATTGCTTGATAATATCGATTTGATTACACATGACTGCAAATTGATAATAGGTAAACCCGTTAATTTCTTTAGTATGATCAATATTGCCTTCAACAGTAAATAAGCCATTTATATTTTTAAAAATACAATCCAAGATGCGCTGATTAGCAAAGTAACCAGCCCAATTAAATAATGTCCGCTCTGTCTGATCGGTTAAACTTAAAAGCTGTTCCAGTTTTTCGAGAGTATCATAGGCCTCTAATGATTTTGCGAATAAGTCTAATACATCTAGTTTAGCGGTATTAAACAGTTTAACTTCCTCTTTATTAAAGGGTTGACGAATAGATTCCCAGGCATCAACTTGACGAGTACATTTATAATCTGATTTCATAGAATTATAAAAAATTTTCTTGTAATCAACGTCTTTTTCGTTAACAAGAAGCGGTAAATAATGCGGAAAGTATTTTTTTACATTGTTCTTCCATAGCAAGTTATCATTGCCAACTTGATGAAAAAAACGGGAAACGCAACAAACAGATGATAAATCGTTTACAGGTAAGTATGAAAAAATATTCAACAATAATTCGTTAGGAAATTCATTACGTAATTGGGGCATTATTCTCTCTTAATTGTTTTGTTCACTATTCATCAAGCTACCGCCTGATAAGATAGATCGCATGTTAATGCGAGGGTAGATAATAATCAACACGGCTTGTGTGTATAAAACCATTATTGGTAATAAGGTGGGTTTATTCGCAGTTAATTTAGGTCATCCTTTTTATCGAAACAATTAAAGTAGGCCAAAAATGGATTATAATCGCAATTAATCTGAGCCAGAAATCGCGGGCCGAGTGGTTTATGAAAGCGAGCCGTTACACCTAGCTATCAAAAACAAGGATAAGCAACCGCGTTAATTTATGCCGCACTCAAGCATACGACAGAATTAAATAGAAACACCTGCTTTTTAGCAGGCCTCCACTTCAGGTTTCAGCGTATACAAACGAATAGATTTTAGTAAACGATTTAGCAATCATTATTATGAAATTATTGCAGAATAAATAGAACCAGGGCATATAGCCCGAGTGCAACTCGGTATAACTCGAGAATTCGAAGCTTTAACTTGGTGCGGATCCAGGATTACGCTGCGGCAACCCCCAGAGCGACGCTCTGATGTATCATGAATTTTATTTTGAACACATCAAAATGCACGCTCCAGAATTAAAGAGCTATTTGCTTTCGCTACTATTTTATCCTTTAATTTAAGATACAATGACTGTTTAAAAATAGATCATGCCTAATTTTCATATTGAACGAATGACTCGTGATGAGATTACTGTAGCAATAGACTGGGCAAGGAACGAAGGTTGGAATCCTGGCTTAAATGATGCCACCTGTTTTTACCAAACTGATCCGCAAGGTTTTTTTGCAGGAAAATTAAACGGCAAAATAATCGCTGTCGGTTCTGCGGTGGTTTATGATGAAGAGTTTGCCTTTTGTGGTTTTTACATCGTTGATAAAAATTACCGTGATCAAGGTTATGGTATGCAATTAACACAAGCACGCTTGGCTTATGTTGGTGAGCGCAATGCCGGGATTGATGGCGTCCTGGAGATGGTTGATAACTATGCGCGTATTGGTTATCACTTTGCGCATAATAATGCGCGTTATGTCTTAGAAAACAAGCAGCTTACCCCAAAACCAGACATGGCCTTGATGGATTTAAAAACAGTTCCCTTTGCGCAATTAATACACTATGACCGCCACTATTTTCCAGCTCTGCGCCCTCAGTTTCTTGATGGATGGATTAAACAAAACCACGCTTTAGCGCTAGGATATGTTACGAACGGGCAGTTAAACGGTTATGGCGTGATTAGAAAATGTTTTGCAGGCTATAAAATAGGCCCCCTATTTGCTGATTCTGCGCTTATTGCTGAAAAATTGTTTGAACACTTAGTTCAGCATGCTCATGGCGAGATGGTTTTTTTTGATATTCCAGAGAATAATTCTTTAGCCGTTGATTTAGTAACTCATTATGGCATGTCCAAGGTATTTGCTACTGCAAGAATGTATTTGAAAGGTGAGCCTAAAATATCGATGCAGGGTATTTATGGCATCACGACCTTTGAACTAGGGTAAAAGAAACGCTCTATCAATGGATTTATTTAGGATAAAGCATGCGTAATATGATAGGTTACGGTCCAGAAGAATGGGATTTTCTCTGGCCTAATAAAGCAAAAATTGCGATTAATTTTGTCCTTAATTATGAAGAAGGCTCAGAATTAACTCCGCTTAATGGTGATGCCTATGCAGAAACGGGGGGCGCTGATTTTCCTTTTGCTCCTAAAGATAAAGGCCAGCGTAATTTAAGTATGGAATCGTTCTACGAATACGGTAGTCGTGTCGGTCTGTGGCGACTATTACGTTTATTTGATAATTATCAAACCCCGCTTACTTTTTTTATTACAGGACAAGCCTTAATACTTAACCCTTTATTCGCCAATTACCTCGCGCAACAAAAACATGAAGTAGCCGGTCATGGCTGGCGTTGGATTGATTATGCTAATATTCCTAGAACAGTTGAAAAAGAACATATGCTCTTATGCATTGAAATCTTAAGCCAATTAACTGGGCAAAGACCTAAAGGATGGTATGCTGGCAGGCGTAGCGAAAATACGCGCGATTTACTTTTGGAAATCGGTGGTTTTGTTTATGATTCAGACAGTTATGCCGATGAATTACCCTTTTATATTGAAAAACATCTAATTGTCCCCTATTCATTAGACTGTAATGATTTTAAATTTACTACTAATCCAGGTTTCGCTAGTCCACATGCATTTTATGAGCAACTAATCAGTACATTTAATTATCTTTATCAGGAAAAACACCCGGCCATTATGACTGTAGGTTTGCATCCTCGTTTGAGTGGAAAGCCCGCTCGTTGTTTGGTAATCAAACAATTTTTAGATTATTTGTTGCAGTATAAAGATATTTGGATCACCAGGCGAATTGATATTGCTAATTATTGGTTAGAGAAAAATCCTTAAACACCACTTTGAAGCAGCTTAAATCCTGAGTGAATACATGCATCGCATACACTCAGGATTTTTATTCAGAATCAGATATAATTAAAAACAGATAACCCTTGCACACGTACAAAACTTTGTTGCGCTGCTTGGAGGTTTACCAACTGTAAATTAAATTCTGTTGCCACAGCAGCAGGATCCGTTTCGCGTAGGAATTTCAAAGTTATTTCACTTGTTGTAATTAAATCTTCATTTGAATCCTGAGAATTAGAAACTTGATTTAAACGAGATCCAATATTAGAGACCGTCTCTATAATGCTATCTAAAGCACTATCTAATTGGGCTAATAATTGATTATTCTCAGTTACCGTAGCTGCTTTTTCGACGGCTGTACCAAAAGGCAAGTTTAAATTAGTAATCATATCCTGGATGGTCGAAAAAAGAGAAACATTTTGGGCGGGAGTTACTGAAAATGTGTCTCCTGGTTCTGGCATGCCAGATACTTGCATGCTCATACCATTAAAACTAAGCGCCATACCCTCTTGATAAACCGGAGCATCATCAGGCAATCCACTGGAAGGTATAACATTTCCACTCACAGCCCCACTAACCATCGCGACCAGACTGCCCGCTGTATTAAGGGCAAAATTAATCGTATAATTATCCGCCACATAAGCAGAAGAGTTAGTCACCGAGCCAGTACTAACAGAGCCTGTTCCAGTATTTGTAGCTGTAGCATTTACAGAAAAAGTACCGTTACCGCCAGAAATGCGCATAAAAATGCCATCACCTGGATCATTAATGGCAATTTGTAGACTACCCGCAATTAATTGAAACCGCTGGGTGCTGTCCCCATTGTACGTATACTGCCCGGAAGAATTTAACGTAAACGGCTCCGTCGCTGTTTGACCACCAGCAAATAAATAGTCGCCATCGTTGTCTTTTGTATTGGCAAAGCCTTGCAGTTGATTCAATATATCAGTAACTTCCACCGACAAAGCCTGTCGCTGCGTTTGCGATAGAGTGCCACTATTCGCCTGAACCTGAATTTCGCGTAAACGCTGCAAGTTGTTGGTACAGTCAGTCAATACAGCTTCCTCGAGATTCAGCGCATTGCTAGCATTCATGCAATTTTTTTGCAGTAATTCAGTTGTGCTAACCCGTTGACTCATCCATTCAATTTGCGCATAAGAAATAGGATCATCCGAGGCAAACTGTACTTTTATACCACTTGCAAGCTGTCCTTGTAATTTAGTCACACGCTCTTGCTGCAGCAGTAAATTGCTTAATCCATTTTGATATACTTGATTCGTTGAAATACGCATTCATTACCTCATCATTTCGAACAAGACGTGCATCATTTGATTGGAAACTTCCATTAATTTTCCTGCAGCCGCATAAGCCTGCTCAAATCGTAGTAAGTTTGCCCCCTCTTCATCTAAATTCACACCGCTTTTACTTTCCTGAAAATCAACCGCTTGTTTATACAAGACCTCAAATGCCGCAGCACGATTCTGAGCCTGATTCGTTTGGCTTCCCACATTTGAAAGTAAATCAGAGTAACAATCAAAAAGTGTTTCATTACCATTATCAAACAATTGTGATTGCTGTATTCCTGCAAGAAGTAGGCCATTACGGTTATCACCAAAACCACCCTGGTTGTATTCCGCGGTAAATTGATCCCCAGTATTCGGCATACCGGATAACACAATTGAATAAGATGGATTAGTCGCATCAGGAATCTGCACTACATTATCGGTATTGGGCGTAAAGGGTAAAGGGCCGGATACCGTAATACCTGTCGTCACATCAACTACATTGAATTGAGAAGGCGAAATAAAATCGATTGAATATTGATCGCTGACACCAGAAGTATTAAACACCGTACCTAAGGCAATTTGTCCACTGCCGGCATTATTCATGGAAGCCGTAGTTCTCACGGGAGAAGCTAAAGCCATCAGATTAGGATCGCTAATAAACATACCAAAATCACGTGCAGCGCCGCGTGTTGGTATCAGCGTGAACGAATCTTCATTAGCAAGATTAGCAATGTTATCTACTGTGATGGTCATTCCATCAACCACGATTTGCCCCGCCGGCGGTGCAGGGGGATTGCTGGTCCAATTTAAAGTCATTGAGGTACCATCTGACTCGCGAATTAAACGGACTTGGTTTGTTGCAGCATCATTAACCACTAATTGATAATCACTTAACTGTACCTGAGATAAATCAGTGATATTTACAGATAAAACACCAGTCCCGGTATTACTTGAGGCACTTATCGCTCGTAGCAACTGTTGTGCTGGCGTGTTGTAGTCAGTAAAATAATTTTGACCCAGTTGGTTATTTAGATCCATACCCAATTGATTTTGTGCATTAAATGTCTGCGACAAACCAATAGCCATAAGACCAATTGTTTGACTGGTTTTTGCAATAACATTATTTTCATAATCCATTAAGCCACCTATTTTGCCGGTAGTTAATTGACTTGAAATATTCAATTGTCCAGCGCCACTACCTAATAAAACTTGCGTGCCTAAAGTATTTAGTGGATCAAATTTTACTGATAAAGTTCTTTGATTAGAGCCAACTACTAACATTTCCCCCGTACAAATTCCCACATTAATAGTACCATTATCTTGCTCAACAACCGTCAGCTCAGTGTATTCAGAAAGCTCTTTTAATAATTGGTCGCGTTGATCAAGCAACTCAGGCGACTGGGGATTACCCATGATTTGCTCATTAAGATTAACAAGATTAGCACCTATTTCATTCATTTTATTGGCCATCGCCGTAATTTGGGCCGTAGAATTTTCCTGGAATTGATCTAGATTTGATTGCAAAAAGGTAAATTGTTCTACTAATAATTGACTTTGGCTTAAAGCAACGCCACGTGCCGCAGCACTATCAGGGGAATTATTTAACTGATTAAATGCGTCAAAAAATGATTGCAAGGAGCTTGAAATGCTACTGCCACTTTGAGAAATCATTTGATCAATTTGACCCGCCTGCTGAGAAAACGTCTCATATTGTGATTTAGTACTCAAGGTACTTCGTACCTGAGCATTAGCAAATTGATCTGAGTTACGATAAATGGAGCCAATCGTGACTCCAGTACCAACATAAGCGCCGCCGTAACGTTGATTCATGGACGGTGATAGCAATATGCTTTGTCTTGAATAGCCTTTAGTTGTTGCGTTTGCGATGTTATTTCCTGATACATCTAATGCGTATTGAAACGCATTTAAACCTGAATAAGCGATATTCAATATCGACATAATTGTTCACTCCCTGTCCTATAATGTTCATCATCTATAAGCGTAAATTTCTTCTGAAATCATAAGCTTAATGTCAGCACAACTAATACTATCACAACTTTTTTATCAAATCTGCTCTGCCCCACCACATCGTTGGATTGCCTGATTTAATTCATCACCACGGTAAATCGATAAAATTTTTGTGCTGTACTCAGGATCAGTAGCATACCCTGCTTTATGCAATTCATTCACATAAATTTCTGGGTTACTGGTACTAGCCAAAGCACCTTGATAACGTTCATCGCCCTTAATTAGAGAGACATAATCATTAAAACTTTCTTCAACTGAAGCGTATTTCCTAAAGGATGCATTCATTTTAATAGGGGTATCTGCAATATATTCTGTTGTTTTCACATTAACCGAATCATGCTCACTATTAGCACCAATTTTAATGTTAAATAAATTATTACTGCTGCCGCCCTCTGCATCTTTAGTAACAAACTTACCCCATCCGGTTTCTAAGGCAGCTTGCGCCATTAATAGCTTCGGATCTAAACCAATCAGCGATGCAGCTTCTTTTGCCTTTGGCCAAATTGATTTTACAAAATCATCTATTATCGTTGCGGGTTTGTCTTGATTAGCATCACTGGATTGTTTTAGTACCGTAGTCTGTTGAGCTGGCATGGCTGCAGAGCCTTGTATTTCAACCGGTATTGATTTTTGTGGGTCAGTGGCAGATTCTAATTGCTTAGTCAGCATTGTCGCTAGGCCAATTCCTCGGGAGCCCGCAATATTACTTGCATACTGAGCATCCAACATCTCCTGAAATGTTTCACGATCTTTACCTCGGAAGGGACTGGATTCATCAAGAAAATGCTCTCCCATACGCATACTTTTTAGCATAGACTGCAAAAAGAGCGCTTCAAATTGTTTAGCAACTTCAGGCGCCGTTCCTTTTGCATCTTTTACTGCTTGCGCCTTTAACTCAGTTAATCCAGCAAAGTCGCTGGTTGCAATGCCTGATACCTTCATACTGAATCCTTTTAATTAACCTAAATTTTAGCTCAAAAAACAACCAAAATCTTTTTTTGAGCTAAATTATTATCTTATATCACTATTAACGTTGCATTCAATGCACCAGCTTGTTGCAATGCTTCAAGTATTGAGATCACATCCGCTGGGGTTGCCCCTACCGCATTAATGCCTCTTACGATATCCTTGAGTGTAGTTCCTTTCGGCAATACGAATGCATGGTTATTTTTTTGCGCAATATTAACTTGCGATTGCTGCGTTTGTACTGTTCTTCCGCGCGCAAAAGCATTAGGCTGACTAATCACTGGCGTTTCAGTAATGCTCACTACCAAATTACCATGCGATACTGCAGCAGATTTAACAATAACATTAGATGATATAACTACCGTTCCAGTACGAGCGTTAATAATAACTTTCGCCATCGCTTCCGCAGGCTTAAATTCAATATTTTCTAAAACTGAAACAAAATCAACACGTTGTGCCATTTTGATTGGCGAGGTGATAACGACCGAAGTCGCATCTAAAGCTTTTGCCGTTCCAGGGCCAAGCTCCAGGTTAATCGCATCCGACATCCGTTTTGCTGTGGTAAAATCAGGGGTATGCAAATTATAAACAATATTTTTTGAAAAATAGAAAGGATTGGGAATATCGGCTTCAATGGTTGCCCCATTAGGAATTCGACCGCCACTTGGAACGTTTACGGTTACACTCGAACCATCACTTCCCGCGGCACTAATACCAGAAACAATAATATTCCCTTGCGATATAGCATATACGCGCCCATCAGCCCCCTTTAATGGGGTCATTAGTAACGTACCACCTAGTAAGCTTTTAGAATCACCAATTGAAGAAATATTAACATCCAGATTTTGCCCTTTTTTCATAAAAGAGGATAAATTGGCGGTAACCATAACAGCCGCCATATTTTTAGAATTTAATTTGGTTCCGGCGCGAATGTTAACGCCAAGTTGAGTCAGCATATTTGCAAAACTGTCTTCGGTATAACGTGTACCGTTTTTATCACCGGTACCGTTTAAACCAACCACCAAACCATAGCCAATTAATTGGTTGGTACGCACACCTTCTAAAGTGGCCATATCCTTAATTCGTTCAGCATAAACTGAATTAATTATCAGGTTCGTAGCTAACAGCCATGTAATAATCAGCATTCGCCGCATTACAATTCCTTCTTTTTATTGTTATAACACACTAAAGTCCGCGCTTTGCAACTTATCCACAAAACAATGGGAGAAAATTAAATTCAATAGCCCGGCCCTCGCCAATCAATGGGGCATGTGCGTCAAACTAAGAAAAAATCCTCTGCCTACTTCCCACGGCTTGTCCGCGGAACGTAGAAATAAAACTTAGCCTGACACCTATGCCATCAATGGGAAAAGGCATTTTCATAGGCAATAACCACTGCAATTAGGTTGGGAATAACGGCCCCCACATAATACGAGCCAGCCATCCTTGCGCATTAGTATTATTCACTTGTCCAGTACCACCATAAGAAATTCGCGCATTAGCTACACGGTCTGAGGTAGTTGAGTTATCTGCTTTAATATCCTGCGGACGAACAATACCTGACAAGCGAACATACTCCTCACCCTGGTTTATTTTCACCCACTTCTCTCCCTGAACTACCAAATTACCATTAGATAAAACCTTAGCGACCGTTACCGAAAGACTACCAGCCAATTGATTATTTTGTACGGCTTGCGCAGAACCATTAAACTGACGTTGGTTATTCAAATTAATGTTCATACTGTACGTATCACCAAAAGTGGCTGAATTAGTCATAACATTGCTGTCATTTTTCATTTGTTGCAATGTGGCATTTTTTGACGCATTGGTGTTTTCAAGTAGATAAACAGTAAGAATATCCCCTTCATGTCGTGCACGCGCCGTTTCAAAAAGAGGTAATGCGGTTTCGGGATGATAAATCGCCCCCGACTCCCTTCTCAACTGCTTTGGATCCGGGGAGGCCGGGTAGGTTGGTGCATAATCAGGATTTTTCCCTTGCACCGGTGGATTTATGGCATCACACCCACCCAAAACAATCACCGCGAAACCAACCACTAAAAAATTAAATAATCTCATTAATTCGATCTTCTTACACAGTTTGATTTAAATACTGCAACATATTATCAACAGTCTGCATTCCTTTTGCGGTGATTTCATAGCCTCTTTGTGCTTGGATCATATTTACTAATTCCTCAACCACATTCACATTAGATGCTTCTAAATTGTTTTGTAACAAAGTCCCTAATCCATTAGAACCTGGATTATTAAGTGTTGGATTACCACTGGACTGAGTTTCAGTATATAAGTTTTGTCCTATAGGCTGCAGCCCTGCAGGGTTCATGAAATTGGTTAATTGAATCGTTCCCAGATTAGTTGGTGTAGTACTTCCGGCAACAGTAGCACTTACCACGCCATCTTGACTGATTGTAATGCCCAATGTCTGTGCAGGAAGTGTTATAGCTGGTTGCAATAAATAACCGTGGCTATCAACAACCTGACCCGTGCTATCAATGCTAAAAGCACCATTGCGGGTATAGCCTTGGGTGCCATCTGGCATTAAAATAGTAAAGAATCCCTGACCTTGAATGGCAACATCATAGGCATTATTCGTGTGCTGAATACTACCTTGCTCAAATAGTTTTTGCGTAGAAACCAGGTGCACTCCTGTTCCTGTATTAATTCCTGTTGGGATAATAGAGTTCTCAGAAGATTGCGCTCCTGCTTGACTTGTATTTTGATAAAGTAAATCTTCAAATTGCGCTCTATCTTTTTTATAACCAGTTGTATTCACGTTAGCAAGGTTGTTTGCAATTGTAGCAATAGTTTTTTCTTGAGCTTCTAAGCCCGATTTGCTCACCCATAATGCTGGTTGCATGAAAATCTCCTACCATTATTCGTATTTTTATAAATCTCAAACCTATTTTCTGAGATGTCCTAAAAAAATTTCAGTTAATCGTGCAATATTTGTGCCAATCTCTGTGAATTATCACTTACCGTAGACATCAAGTTCATATGCGTTTCGAAATCTCGTCCAGCGGTAATCATTGCAACCATTTGCTCCACAGGCTGCACATTAGATCCCTCGAGCGCACCACTTATTAAACGGATATTACTATCAAAAGGCGCTACGCCACCGGTTTTTAATTGAAATAAGCCATCGGCATTCTTAACTATATTGTCTTTAGGTAGGCTAACCATTTTAACTCGATCGACAACAGCAGGGCTTTGAGCGGTATCACCGAGTGGAACGATCGAAATCGTTCCGTCAGTACCAATATCTATAGATTGAGCAGGCGGAATGGAAATTGGGCCACCATTACCAATGACGGCTTTACCAGAAGCTGTAACTAACTGACCGTTAGCATCCACATGGAGACTGCCTGTTTTGGTATAAGCCTCTTTTCCTGTACTGTCACGTACTGCAAGCCATCCATTGCCATTAATAGCAATATCCAGATTGCGCCCTGTTGTAATAAGATCGCCGCCCGACAAATCAAAACTATTGATATTTTGGACAACAAATGAGTTACCGGAACTGCTGGATCCTCCTGCTTGTGCATACATGGTTTGCGCTTGATATAAATCAGTTCTAAACCCAGGGGTAGCTGCATTCGCCAAATTATTGGCAATAATTTCCTGACGACTAAAATTCGCACGTCCACCACCAGCCGCATTATATAGAATAGGATCCATCAGCTAATCTCCTAGCGTATATTAATAATAGTTTGTGTGATGGTATCACCCGCACGAATTGTTTGTGCGTTGGCCTGGAAGTCACGTTGGGCGCCAATCAGATCAACTAATTCACTCGTGATATCTACATTAGACTCCTCCAAGCGGCCGGAAAGAAGAGAACCAAAACTACCTGTACCTCCTGTACCGATTAATGCTTGACCTGAGGTAGCCGTTGCTGTCCAGCAAACATTACCAATATTTTGTAAACCATTAAGATCTGCAAAATTTGCTAATTGAATTTGCCCCATGGCTAAGGTCTGGCCATTAGAATAACTCCCAGAGATAACCCCTGCAGAGTCAACCTGTAATCCAGCTAAACTCCCTGTAGTATAGCCGCTAGCATTAGCTGATTGCACAGCAAATGGACTACCAAACTGCGTGCAACTTGATAAATCAATACTTAAACTTAAAGGATTAGCACCATTAGTTAAGGTATAGGATAAAGGAATCAAATTGGTAGGGATTGCCGTACCTGTAGTGTCTTGAACCGAAGTAAAAGTACCATCTGAATTAAAATTTGCTGCAAATAGATTACTGGAGTTACCTGGCGTGACGATTGTGGGCACATCTTGGTTATCAATTTGGAACGCAACATACCATTGATTTGTTTGTCCTACTGGCGATGCCGCATCAGGCTGGCCTGCAGTAGCAGCCGAATCAGCCATGATGAAATACATACTCAGAACGTGTGAGTTCCCCAGACTGTCATAGATAGTCATTGAAGTCGTATTATTATAAGTATCCGTCACCGGTGCAGCGCCACCAGACCAATCTGCTGCAGGTGGTTTACTTTGTGAATTTAAATTAAGCCCAGTGCTTACAAGTGTGGTTGCTTTGGGGCTTAGATTAGCCATGTTTACCTGTATATTTCCTGAAGCACCGGTAATATTTCCTGCAGCATCAGCTAGATAGCCAGTAAGAAATTGGCCGCTTGAATTGGTAATATAATTATCATTATTTAAAGTAAATTGCCCGGCACGTGAATAAGAGGTAGCGCCCTGATTATTTAAAATAAAAAAGCCATTACCACTAATAGCCAAATCTAAGGTGTTATTAGTACTTGTCATAGTACCCGAAGCAAAAGATTGCTGTATGGAGCTCAACATCACACCACCACCTGGTGTAGTACCACTGGAACCATAGCCACCAAAAGAATAAATATCGCCGAAATTAGCACGAGATCCCTTAAATCCTACCGTTGATGAATTTGCAATATTATTACCAATAACATCCAAGTTATTTGATGCGGCTTGCAAACCACTTATGCCAGTATCAAAAATCATTTTTGCCTCCTGCTTATACCGTTATTTGTTTGACTTGATCTAATGAAACCGCACCAACTCCTGCCACATTAAGCTTTAAGCCTTCGCCACTTTGGCTGAGACTTACACTGTCAACATTTGCAGAAGTCATGGTATTGAATGCAACTTCTTTTCCCATATAAGTACCATGCACAGCAACCTTGTACTTACCTTCGCCTAAACGTTTACCATCCTGGCCGGTACCATCCCAAGCAAATTGGAAAAAGCCTGGATCCTGTTGTCCTAAAGGCATTGTTTTTATGAGTTCTCCTGTCTCCCCATAGATATATGCATTTATATTGCTGGCACCTGGAGGAATATCAATTGCCGTTTTTACATCGCCTTCTTTATCCAACTTAAGATGGTCACTGCTTACTAAAACTTTTCGCCCAACCAGTGCTGAAGCCTGTAATGCTTGATTTGATTGCAAAGAATTTGCCATTTGTTGCATGGATTCTTGCATTTTAGAAACGCCATCATTGGTACTAAATTGTGCTAACTGTGATAAAAATTCGCCATTTACTTG
The DNA here is from genome assembly GCA_963844185.1 of uncultured Gammaproteobacteria bacterium. Lineage (GTDB taxonomy): Bacteria > Pseudomonadota > Gammaproteobacteria > Legionellales > Legionellaceae > Legionella. The sequence continues at coordinate 589,094 of CAWJMX010000001.1, read as the reverse complement.
TGGTTGCATAGGGTCTTGATTTTGAATCTGCGCAACCATTAAACGCAAAAAATCCTGTTGCCCCAGATTTTTCGTACCTAGCGGAGCAACTTGGTTTGTGGTTGCATTAGAGACTCCATTAGCGCCAGTTACTGAGTTCGACATTCCCTTCCCCTTATTCACCTAATTGTAAAGTGCGTTGTATTAATTGTTTGGCGTTATTAACTAATTCAATATTCATTTGATAAGATCTTGATGCAGAAATGACGTTTGCCATTTCATCCACATAATTCACATTAGGCGTATAAATGAAGCCATTCGCATCCGCTTGAGGATTATTCGGTTGATAACGCTTTATGGGATCAGCAGTACTTACATAGGTCCCCTTCAGCTGTACTCCTGCGTTTATCTGATCCCCCATCCATTGGGTCGCATTCTCTTGTATTGTTTTAAATATGGGATATTTCACTCGATATACATCATCAACATTTCCGGACTCTACATTGGCATTGCTCATATTCGAAGCACTTGTAGTCAAACGTGCTGTTTCCGCTGTCAATGCTGAGCCAGCGATATCAAAAACTGAACCTAATGACATAATTACTCCCCTTTCAATGCAAGCATCATAGTTTTGATTTTATTATTGAGGAAATTTAAACTTGCTTGATAATTTAGGGAGTTACGGGCAAATTCCATTGTTTCCAAATCCTTATCAACCGTGTTTCCATCTAAAGACATTTGCGCTGTGACGCGATATTTTAAATTAGCGTTAAAATCGCCAGTAGAACTGATGTGATTAGGAGATGTAGTCTCTAGCTGTTGCGAACTACCTGCCATTTGAGCGGCTAGCAAATCATTAAAATCAACATCTTGGGCTTTATACTTTGGTGTATTTGCGTTTGCTATGTTATTTGCTAACTGTGATGATCTTTGATCTCGTCCTATCAAAGCTTTGGCATGGATACCAAAATAAGAATCAAGATTTAGCGCCATACATACTCCCTTGTAATTTTGCATCCTAGGAATGCAAACATTGTGCCAATTCCAAATAAATGAGAAAATAAAACATTACCATCAATTCTTAGTCCTATGGATTAAGGGTAATTTTCTGCAATAACCAATCTAATATAAATTTGAGTATTCACGATGTCAAATAATTATGAGCTACCTAACAATGCTATTGAACAAGTCAAAGCATACCTTCTTCAATTACAAAACACAATTTGTACCTCTCTTGAGGATTTAGATGGTAACGCTCAATTTATTGAAGATGCGTGGCAACGCCCTGCTGGTGGCGGTGGGATCACTCGCGTTTTAACTTATGGTCAGGTATTTGCCAAGGCTGGGGTTAATTTTTCACACGTATCTGGAGAGCAACTCCCAGCCTCAGCCAGCGCACACCGGCCTGAATTAGCGGGTAGAAAATTTAGTGCTCTAGGAGTATCACTGGTGATTCACCCGGATAATCCTTATATCCCAACCTCACATGCTAACGTTCGTTTTTTCATTGCTGAAAAAGAAGGGGCGGCTCCTGTCTGGTGGTTTGGTGGTGGTTTTGATTTAACGCCTTATTATGGTTTTGAAGAAGATTGCAAACACTGGCATCAAACGGCCTTAAATGCCTGCCAACCTTTTGGTCAGTCCATTTACCCTAAATTTAAAAAATGGTGCGATGATTATTTTTTTATTAAACACCGCAATGAGGCTCGTGGGATTGGTGGATTATTTTTTGATGATTACAATGAAATCAGCTTCGCACATAGTTTTGCTTTAATGCAAAGCATTGGAGATCATTATATTAAAGCTTATGCCCCTATTGTTTCCCGCCGCAAAGAACTCCCTTTTAGTGCCCAGGAAAAAGCCTTTCAAAATTACCGACGTGGACGTTATGTAGAGTTTAATTTGGTATATGACCGCGGTACTTTATTTGGTTTACAATCTGGGGGAAGAACAGAATCCATCTTGATGTCATTACCCCCAGATGTTTCTTGGGCTTACAATTGGCAACCAGAGGATGATAGTGCCGAAGCAAAACTTTATACGGATTTTCTTCCCGCTAGAGATTGGATACTATTCGACGAAGCTTGATAAAGCTTCGCCCCCATGAAGTTACTAAGCTTTATAGGCGGGGCTACAAAGCCCCTTGCCATCAAGCGAAGGGATGCTTGAGAAAACCTAGAAACTAACTTTAAGCGACACGTTTCAAATAAATCCATGCCAACAATGCCGCAATAATATTTAATAAACTAACCATCAAAAAAACCTGTGGGATCGTTGCGTGATAATGTAAAGAGACAATAACAAAGACCGTCCCCAAAACCATAAACAATGAATTATAAATATTGTTGGTTGCTATTATCCGCGCCCTTATTGCCGCGGGACTAGTTACCTCTAAATAAGTATATAAAGGCACCACAAACAAACCCGAACAAAAAGCCAACATCAATAAATCAAAAGCGATACGCCAATGAAAAAAATGAGTAAAGAAGGTATGGATTGTCAATAAAGAATCATGGGGTGCGCTCGTTGGTGATGCCCAATAAAGATCAAAAGAAAAACAAGTAAAACCCAGCATGGCAAAAGGGACTATAGAAAGATTAATTTGGCCATTTAAAAAGACATTAACCATCACCGAGCCTAAAGCGATGCCAATAGAAAATAAGGCCAGAAATAAAGCAAAAACAGAGGTATCGGCTCCCAAAACATAATGAGTATAATCAGGTAATTTCGTTGTAAAAACAACTCCGGTTAGCCAAAACCAAGAGATAATTAAAATAGACAATAAAATTCCACTATGCTCTGTGGCATATTTTAGCAGAACAACGGTAGCTCTCCAAAACTGCCAATCTATTTTTAAATGAGGTAAAGATGAAGGAGCACTTGGAATAAATAAACTAGTCAGTAAACCTAACAATGCAACCAATATAACCATAAAAATAGCCAGATAAGGCGTAGGTTCATTGACATTGGTGGCTAATGTGCCCAAAGTGACCCCTAATAAAATAGCAATAAACGTACTGGCATCAACTAATCCCGTTGCCCCTAGCAAACTTTTCTTTTCCAGATGATCAGGCAAAATGGCATATTTTATTGGTCCAAAAAAGCTTGAGTGTATTCCCATTCCGGTCAAAGTAGACATCATCCAAAAAATACTTCCATAATAAAGTGCGCAGCTGCCAATGATCATCAAAAACACTTCAGCCACTTTAATAATGCGAATCAATACTGTTTTATCATATTTATCAGCTAATTGACCGGCAATGGCAGAAAGAAGAAAAAAAGGCAAGATGAATAAAATGCTGGCCAAAGCTTGATAATATTCTGATTGAGCCTGTGCATGGGTCAATCGGTAACTAATCATCGTCAACATCGTTAATTTGAATGCGTTGTCATTAAATGCACCAAAAAATTGAGTCAGAAAAAAGGGTAAAAATTTTCGTCTTTGTAAAAGACTAATAATGCTCGTTTCCATAAAGCCACTCCAAAGTACAGGCAAACAAAAGTGATTAAAAAATAGTTAAGGGTGATAGTAAATGATTTATGTGGTCGGAGCAAAAACTACGATGTAAATTTTTGCTATAAAAACAATGTACTTATTCATCGAGGTATTGCAACAGTGAAACAAGCAATAAGTGCTGCTTATCGAAAAGTTATTGCCTCTGGTGAACGCCTATTCGAAATAAGAAATCGGGACAAAGCTTATCCCCATCAATGTAAGCTAAATTTTTACTCGATCTCTTATCGCGAAGCGCCATGCTATCCGTTGTATTATGAGCTGCAAAAACGGTAATTTATTCAACGCGTAAAAATTGAATATCTACCTCGGCACTCATACCAGGCCCCACAGCTAAGGTACCTTTGGCATCCCCTGAATTCTCAGAAAAATTACCTGCAATATTGCCATATTCAGTACTAATTGTCGTCGAACCATTAACACAAATTCCGGTCACTTGTTTTTTTGAATGGCTAGGGCATAAAAAACTCCCAGACTCCTTATCGGCACTTACATCAGCAGTAAAATTCCCTATACTGTCTAAAGCGCTAATTGTCCCTGTCCCATGATAAACACACGTTCCTAGAAACCAATTAGTTGCCGTACCCGTACCAATCCAGCGGCCAGAAAGATATTTACAACCCGTCTCAGTATTCGTGCGAAAAATAAAATCAGCTTGGGCTATGTTTGCAAAAATCAGTGATAATAAAACAAATCCTTTGATTAAATTTCGTTTCATTTCGATCCTTGAATAGCAATTATGAAGTCACCAACATAACATGCTTTTCAATCGAGATAAATCCGAAAGCATAAATCTAATTCACTGAATTTTAAAGTAATATGAGGAAATAAGAGCGATCAATAGATTTTTATTTTTCGTATCAAAATTTGCCAAAACAGCACAAAATCGCCCATTAAACTGTACAGAGGATAACGAAAGGTAGCTGGCTTATTTTTTTCATAAACATAATGGCCAATCCATGCAAAACCATAGCCGGCTATGGGCATCATCAGCAACCAAAATAAACTTCCTGTGAAAATAAATAGAAGAAAAAATAAGCACACTAAAGCAGTTCCCAGGAAATGCAAACGTTTGCACATCATGGTTTGATGTTGATTCAGATAAAATGGATAAAAATCCTCAAAGCATTTAAAACCAGTGAATCCTTCATCGTTTTTCATGGTAAATCACCAATAATTTAGCTTCTTAGTAATTTAATTATAGATTAATAATTCAACCCACCGAACCACCAATAACCTTTTTTTGTCTTTTTAACGGCAGACAGAACTGTATCAAAAAGCGCGGCTCCATAGCGCGCTTAAGATTGCATTAGGGTACGCAACCTTACGACAAAACCAATAAAGAAGATAGTTCCGAGTCTTCTATTGGAAACCCTGATGCAATTCTTGCTCATCTAAAGAAAACACTTTACTTGCCCGCCTCATTTAAAGCCGAACTGCTTTTACATACCAAAGATGCAAATTGAAGCCACACTAAAAACAACAGATAAGGAAGAATTAGCCTGGAAGATTAAGCTATCTCTCCCTGGAGCTAAAAAAACTAGAGGGACAGGTTCCCTATACAGAACTAAAAGGGATCTTAAAAACCACGATTGATCTTTTGGAAGAACCCACTGCAGAACACCTTGAAACCCAAAAGAAAAGATTCGTCAAGATAAAGCAGAGCAACAAAAACGTGTACACGCTTTAAGCGCAACCGACCGTAAGGGGAACTCACTGAATATACTAACGTTCTCCAATGATGGTCGTCCCAAAATAGTTCCAAAATCTAGCAGAATACCAGGCGTTGATGCCGCACAGGATGATCAAGAGATTCATTCTCCGGCGCATGTTCTTCCTGCTTCAAACTGGCATTCTTTGCTGATTATGAAGCTAATCAGTAGGATCCATAAATTTTGCAAAATTTATGGATCTCGTGACGTTGTACTTTCTTGCTATACACTTACATCCACATCATCCCACTTAATACGCGCATCCATAATCCATTCCAGTGCAATTCGTCGTTGAATAATTGCCCCTAAAGCAATATGTGCCACAGGCTCATTTGCTTTGGCCGCATCATTTAGCCACCAATGAACACGATAATAGAGATCTTGCATCTGATATAACTCACGATAAGAACGTAATGTCATATTATTTATATATTTTTGTCCATCTTCATTAAGGTGCAAACTCGGGCTTAGATCGGCTAATTCATCCCCAACTTCTTCAGTAAAAGGTAACTCATTGATAAGATTTGTCGCCCATGCAATGGCCCATAAGGATTCTAAAGACCAATATAAATAGAAATGTTCTTCTTCACTCAATGGCTCCTCAGAATCTAAAATTCCTTGCTCATACGTTGGTACTGCCTCTGCATCAGAAATGTATTCATCAATCCAGTTCGCAATAATAAATTTAGGCGCGCCTAAATGCAGTTGATACATTGCATTGAGTGCCAAAGCCCTTTGAATCACCTCATTAATGGATTTAGGGGTTCTTTGTTCTAAGGTAGGCAACCAAGAAATAACTTTGCCACCATGTTCCAATATTGTTTTCTCAGAGTATGCCTTTATATCTTGCGGATCAATATTCTGGTTAAGAGTCACTTTAGTGTCCATTATTATATTCCTGTTTTACTTTTAGGCTGCAAACGAATTCCCGTTGCTTCGATGCGAATATCACCTTGTTTATAAAGCTGGCCGATTGCACTTTTAAAACTTTTTTTACTCTCGCCAAATGCGCGTTGAATCTCTAGAGGTGAACTTTTATCATGCAAAGCCAAGAAACCACCCGCTTGTTGTAATGCAGCCAAGATGCGTTGGGCCAATTCACTAATGCTGTCTTGCCCTACTTTTCTTAAGACCACATCGATCTTGCCATCATCGCGTATCGCTTTGATGTAACCTTTCATCTTTTTTCCATAAACCAAAGTCTGAAAGATTTCTGCAGAATGAATTAAACCCCAATGACTATTATTGATAATTACCTTTTTTCCAAGTGGCGTACTCTCAGCAATTAACAGATTTACCTCATCACCTGGCTTAAAGTTTATTGGTGTTTTATCCAGGAAATAGTCAACTTTAGAGCTGGCAATAATACGTCCTTTATTATCTTGTTTCAGATAAACAATATAGGATTTATCTTTTTCCATGGGACGCTGCTGTTCAGGCTTGGGCACCAATAAATCTTTATCTAAACCCCAATCGAGAAATGCACCCACGACATTAACATCAACCACCTTCAAGAAGGCACAAGCCCCTAATCGAGCATGCGGACGTACTGTAGTAGCAATAATCTTATCTTCCGAATCAAAATAGACAAAGACATCCAATTGATCACCGACCAGAGCACCTTTAGGTACCACTTTATTGGGCAACAAAATTTCCCCCATCTCATCACCCTGCAGGTAAACACCGAAGGGGACCTCTCTGATCATCTTTAATTTGTTAAACTGCCCTATTCTAATCATCTATAAACTCACATTTTTTATCATGGCTAAGCTTATCATAGAAACAATCGAGTGTTTATTCCTTACGTAGATTGAACTAAAATTATATTAGTAACGTGTGAAAAAAAAACAGGGCACTTTAATTGTATTTATTTTGGTTAATTTGCTTAAATTATTAAATTAACGTAAATTAACCACGGTATTAATCCTATTGAGGCAAATACAAATGGCCAATCTTGATCATTTTATCAATGCTCAAAAAGAGCATGGAACCTATAATCAGGCATATAAAGAACTCCAAAATGGCGCGAAAACAAGCCATTGGATATGGTATATTTTCCCACAACTAAAAGAGTTAGGTTTTAGCTCTACCGCAAAATATTATGGAATTGTTGATTTCAAAGAAGCCTGTGATTATTTGCAAAATGCTCAGCTTTTTGAAAATTATCAAAAAATCACCTCACTTGTATTGAAACAACTGCAAAACAAAATACCCATTAAAATCTTAATGGGTGGCAATATTGACGCGCAAAAACTAGTGTCTAGTTTAACCCTATTCCGAGCAACAGCTTCATTCCTTGAGAAACAAGACAATAAAACTCATGATCATGCCGGGTTGGTTAGCTGTTGTGATCAGATTTTTGAGCACCTAAAAAACCAGGGCTACGTTCCTTGCAAAAAGACCCTGCAGTTAATCGAATCAGCCTTAGCAAACGAGAACCAACAACAGGCTAAGCAGCCAATAACACCTATCGCCGTTAAGAAAAAGGCCTCAGAGGAAGCTAAAACTCAAGAAAGTCCTGCTGCAAAACCTAAAGAACAGAACGAGGCAAAATCTCCCAAAGCAACTACCTCGCCCCCCTCGCATGACTATTCAAAGTTAAGTGATGCTCTGGGCGCCTATATCAAAGAAAGAAAAAATGAATGGAGTTTTCATTATAATTTTTTAGGTCTTGTCTCAGTTATTTATTGCATCCAAGATGCCATTATGGGAACCGATCATTTTAATAGTAAAAATAGAGAACTAAAAATCAGTGCTGCCAAAAATTTAAAACAAGTAATTGATAGCAACGATGCAGAAGGTATCCTGTTTACCAGCTCTGAAAAAAATGCATTGGCGGATGGTCGCTTGGGAAAAATCGTAACCACCTATGGAAAATTAGACGGCATTATGAAAAATATAGCAAAAGAACAGACTCTGGCGTCCCCCAAACCAGGAGCTCTATAGCTCCTGTTGCCCAACTCAAAATCATTCTTTTTTATCTTCCGCCCCAATAAATAGTAAATTTTGTACTATTATTATACATAATTTTACTGGTTTTTATCAAAGTACCGTACATAGCCATATTAGAACGTTTTCTTGCTGTTATTTTTTGTCACGTTAAGGACATTTTATGCAAGATCTTGAACATCAATATCATGTCCATAAATTTGGCGGGACAAGCGTTGCGAATACGGAACGTTTTATTAAATTAAAATCGTTATTAACCGGTAAGAATGAAATAATCGTCGTCTCAGCGACTCAAGATACAACCTCTACTCTGCAAGCGATGATTGATGCCGCTAAATCAAAATCTCCCTACCTTCCTATTTTAGAAACACTTGAACAGTTTCATTTAAATATTGTAATGACTTTAAAATTAGAAGCACGTGATCTTATTGAGTCCATGCAACAAGATTTTCGCGACATAAAAGACATTTTGCATGCAGTACAATTGACTAAATCTTATTCCAAAGAAATCCAAGACGTTATTTTGGGCTATGGTGAATTATGGTCAACCAAAATATTAGCCCGTTACCTTGCCAAATTTAATCATATTTTGTATGTCGATGCCTCAACCATTTTATTTATATTCGAAAAAAATGGCATCATATGCATTGACTGGCAAAAAACCAAAGAAGCTCTCAATGCGTTTATTCACGATAAAGTCTTCGACCAAATAATCATTACTGGTTTTATCGCATCAACATTGGATGGTAAACGCACAATATTAGGCCGTAATGGCAGTGATTTTTCCGCAGCTATTTTTGCTAAACTATTGCGAGCAAAAAGCTTAACCATCTGGACTGACGTTGATGGCATATACACGGCCAATCCGAATAAAGTACGTTCAGCCTTTGTGATTGAAGAACTATCCTATCAGGAAGCATCCGAGTTAGCCTATTTTGGTGCAAAAGTACTGCACCCAATGACCATTGCCCCCGCTTTTGAATTGAAAATCCCCATTGTTATAAAAAATAGTCTTAATCCACAAGCCAAAGGAACGTATATTACTGGAACTTCAATAAAGACCATTAAAGGTCTAACGTCGATTGATAATGTGGCACTCATTAACATAGAAGGCGCAGGAATACTTGGCGTTTCAGGTGTTGCTGCTCGTGTTTTTCAGACTCTGCATCAGAAAAATATCTCAGTTATTTTAATTGCCCAGGCAAGTTCCGAATATTCGATTTGTTTTGCTATTGCTAATGAGCAAGCAGACAACGCCATGAATGCCTTAGAAGAACACTTTCAATTTGAATTGGAGCATCAGCAATTTCAACGAATTACGATGGATAAATCATGCGGCATTTTATCGGCAATTGGCGATGGTATGATTGGTGCTATTGGTGGCTCAGGTAAATTATTTAGCGCACTGGCTAAAGCAAATATCAATATTCGCGCGGTTTCCCAAGGCTCTTCCGAGCGGAATATTTCCGTGGTAATCAATAGTAGTGATATGAACAAAGCACTGCAAGCAGTACATGCCGGCTTTTATCTGTCTCGGGAAACAATTTCGATTGGCTTAATTGGCCCGGGACATGTTGGCAGCTGCTTACTAAGCCAAATTCACGATGCGCTGGAGCGCTTAAAAATAACCTCACAGGCCAATCTTTTAGTGCGCGGGATTATGAACAGTAGAACAATGTTGCTATCTCACTGCTCAATTAATTTATTCACTTGGCGCGAACAGCTGAGCCAGTGCGAGGTGAAAGCAAATCTGCAAGGATTTATAAAACATATATTAGTTGATGATATCCCCCATGCGGTACTCATTGATTGTACTGCAAATCAAGAGATTTCTAAGGAATACAGGCATTTTCTCAAGCAAGGAATCCATGTAATAACCCCGAATAAGCATGCTAATGCCGGGAATTGGGATTACTACAAGGAACTTAAAGCATTAACGCAAAATAAAAGGACTTATTATCTTTATGAGGCAACGGTCTGCGCCGGACTCCCGGTGATTAATACGCTTCAGGATCTGATTAAAACAGGGGATCAGGTAGAACGCATCGAAGGAGTGGTCTCTGGAACATTAAGCTATATTTTTAATGAACTGACCAAAAACAGAAAATTTTCCGACATCGTCATTGAAGCCAAACAACGCGGCTATACTGAACCGGATCCACGAGAAGATTTATCAGGAATGGATGTAACACGAAAATTTGTGTGTTTAGCACGTGAAATTGGTTTTGAGGTCAATCAAAATGATGTCAACGTTTATAATTTAGTTCCAGAAGAGTTAAAATCCTGTAGTGTAGACGAGTTTCTCGAAAGACTTCCTGCCTATGATCAACAAATGGAACGACTCGTGAGCAAAGCAATTGCTGCGAATAAAAAAATAGGTTATGTAGGGACAATTAACGACACCGGGAAGGTGCATGTTGCCATTGAGTCATTCTCCCAAGAGCATCCTTTTTCAAGGTTGCATGGCTCCGACAATATGTTGGTGTTTTATACCAAAAGATATCACGACCAACCACTGGTGATACAAGGCCCTGGTGCCGGAACCGAAGTAACCGCAGCAGGAATATTTGCGGATTTACTACGTTTAGTATCCTTTTTATCATAAGGAGCAGGATTTAATGGTTTCAATAAAGCCAAATATTCATTCGGTAACCGCCTTTGCGCCAGCTACCTGTGCGAATGTCGCTGTAGGATTTGATATCTTAGGATTTGCATTTGAAGAAATTGGAGATTATGTCAAATTAACGCGTCGTCGTGATAATCAAATTGTCATCAAATCGATTAAATCAGTTAGTGCAAATGAAGTATTACCCTTTGATATGAGTAAAAACACTGCATCTGCTGTGATACAGAACGTATGTCAGGAGTTAAAATTAGAAACAGGCTTTTCAATAGAAATTCGCAAAGGAATTCCATTAAGCTCAGGAATGGGCGGCTCAGCAGCCTCTGCGGTGGCCGCATTAGTTGCCTTTAATGCCTTTATTGATTCAGCCTTATCCCCTTATGAATTAATTCACTACGCCCTTTTTGGAGAGCAAATCGCCAGCGGTCAGCAACATGCAGATAATATCGTTCCGTGTATTTTTGGTGGGCTTACACTGATCCATTCATTAAATCCAATTGCAGTAATTCAGTTACCAATCCCGGAACTCTATTGTGTGCTTATCCATCCTCATCTGTATGTATCTACAAAACAAGCCCGGGCTATTCTTAACAAATCGATACTGTTAACAGACTATACAAAACAATCAGCCAACTTAGCAGCATTTATTGTCTCCTTATATAAACATGATCGCTCTCTATTGCAAAAATCACTTACGGATATTTTAATTGAACCGCAACGCGCGCAATTTGTACCAGGTTTTTATGAAATCAAGGCTGCAGCATTAGCAGCAGGTGCATTAGGCTTCTCGTTTTCAGGCTCAGGACCAAGTATGTTTGCCTTTGCAAAACATAAAAATGAAGCTGAAACGATTATGAACGCGATGCAAGAGCAATTAAAAAGACAAAACGTTGACTCAGACTGTTGGATTTCGCCGATCAGCCGCTACCCCGCCCACGTAAAACAAATACATTAAGAAGACTTATGAACTTTATTAGTACACGCGATAAAAACTTACGGAAAACCTTAGCAGAAGCCATACATTGTGGCTTGGCTAATGATGGCGGTTTATTTATGCCAGAGCAGATACCCCAAATTGATTTAAACTATTTTACGGGGGAGTTAACCTATCCTTCATTTGCAGAACGAGTGGTGCATGCGTTTTTTAAAGGGGATAAACTCGAACACCATTTATCAGAAATATGCCAAACTGCCTTTTCATTCGCAGTTCCACTCAGTCAATTAAATCAGAATACCTACCTGCTTGAACTATTCCATGGACCTACTTTATCGTTCAAAGATTTTGGGGCTCGTTTTTTAGCAGAATGCCTTAATAAAATTTTTGACCGGCGCAAAAGAACGATTATGGTCGCCACCTCAGGTGATACAGGTTCTGCAGTAGCCAGTGCCTTTTATCGTAAAAAAAATATTGAGGTGATTATTTTATACCCCAAAGGGCTAATTTCAAAAAGACAAGAACAGCAAATAACCTGCTGGGATCAAAATATTCGTGCCTTCGCAGTTAAAGGAACCTTTGATGATTGTCAGAAGTTGATAAAGTCCGCTTTTAATAATCCCTATTGGCAAAAACATTTTCTGTTGAGCAGCGCCAACAGCATTAATATTGGCCGTTTAATCCCACAAATCACTTATTACGCCTACAGCAGTATGCAATTTTACCAACAACATCAGCAAATGGCTGGATATATAGTTCCGACAGGTAATCTGGGTAATGCAACGGCAGGGTATTTGGCAAAACTCATGGGCTTTCCAATAAGGGAAATCGTCCTTGCCACCAATGCTAACAAGGTTATCCCTGATTATTTACAATCAGGTACCTATCGTCCCCACCCAAGTGTTACTACTCTAGCCAATGCCATGGACGTTGGCAATCCAAGCAATTTTGAGCGTCTTCAGTATTTATTTACTACCTTTGCCTCATTTAAAAATCAAGTTAAAGCCTTTAGCGTAAATGATGAAGAAATCAGAAAGACCATTAAAACAATGTATGAACACGATAAAAAAATCATTTGCCCTCATACGGCTACAGCCTGTTTTGTAAGACAAAAACTGTCCTCAGAACCATGGATAATCGTAGCTACTGCTGATCCTTGTAAATTTAATACCATTATTGAACCTTTAATTGATACCCCAGTTCCAATACCTCAACAATTGCAATTATTGCTTGAGAAACCAATGCATATTCTGGAAGTTACAAATAACCTGAATGAAATTCAAGAAATTATTTAAAGTGGCGTTGTTAAAAGTAGAAGTACAAACACGGTCTAATTTACATACTTAAAGCACTAATCAGGTCAGCCAAAGGAATAGCTCTTTTGCCTGGCAAGAGCAACTTTGATGATTATTAATTTAGGCAACCTGCTTGATGGTATAACGCCAGCGCATTATAGATGGCCTGATAATCTGCAAATGAAATTCTATTAAATATTATATAGCACCAATTAAAGGTTTAAAGAAAAAATATAACCCTAGTAAATGCCGTATCAAAATTTTCTCACCAGCGGTGTCACACAAGGATGACAAAACCTCACCTAAAAGCTATTCATTATTGTGCGCCATACGTATTTAACCTATTCCCCTGCCTGACGGCATTGGTTTTTGACATTTTCTGAGCACGCTTCGGTACAATTAATAGTATTCCTTTTTTGACATTGATAAAGACATCTATTTACCGTTTTCTGTACACATAATTCCTGAGCTTCTTGCTGGGTGGCCTCCGCGATTTGAGCCAGGAGAAAAAAGAACATCAGCAGCATATTGATTATAAATTTGTCCATATGTTAAATATCCCTATACCAAAGTTATTTTAAATTTAGCACATAAATGATAATGCACTCTTTGAGTCAATTTGAGCCAAAGCCAATTAATAGCCATATCTTCTTCTCCAGCGTGCAGTCGGCAATAATGGAATCATGAATAGGATTACACTGAGTTATGACGGTTCGAGTAGGCGACTTGGTTAAGCGTGCATTTTGCTTACATTGACGGTGCCCCAATTTTATATAAAACAACAACATGCTTGTTTTTTTTACTTTATGATGTATAATAAGGCTTAATTTTTGGAGATTACCTATGACTGACCACAGAAACACTAGTGAAAAATTGATTGGAGCTACATTTATACCCTTATTAGATTCGAAGAATAAAATAAGTTTTTTTTCTTCGTACCAATCTGGTAAAGATTTTAGCCTGCGTGCAGCATCTATTATTACAGCGCCGATTCTGCTTTCTCTAGGAACAATGTCTCTATTGGTTAATGCTGGTGGAGAGCTTTTAAACGGGTTTTCAGAATTACTTAAATTTGATTTTTCAGATGCTGGAAAACATTTTTTAGAGAGCGGAAAATGTTTACTGGTCTCACCCTTGCTGGTCATTGCTGCTATTTTAAGCCCGCTAGTAAATCTGATTGATTTAATCGGTGGTGCTATCAACTCTCTTAGACACTCCGCACAGACCCCACAACAAGAAAATATGGGTATGAACTTCCAATAGTATTCATCCCCCAGAAGCTTTTATCCCATTCTAATGCAATGGGATAAATCCCATCTTATTCTTGCGCATGGCGTTGTTGCATAAATAGGATATTTTTAATAACCCCGTGATAAATTCCCAACACAACATCAGACTTGAATTAAGCGCACAGGCACAAACATCGTCTTGCTCGCAGAATGGCATAGTAACCAGAGGCAATGATTTGTTCTTTACCTCAACAAATTGAATAGCAATATCCTCTTGGGGGAGTAGTTTTTCTCTGATTTGAACCCTGCTGATACTCAGTGCGCTACAGATTTTTACAAGGGGATAATCATTTAAGAGCCTCCTGCCCCCCCATAGATAATCAGGGATTTTACCTTGCTTTAAACGAGTGGCTCGCCAGTGAACGAATTCCTCTTTGACCAACATGAGGGTATCAATGTCTTTATTCATGGGGGTAGAATCTTGAAATTACCGAGACTATAGGCTAACTAATGCTGTTATCATTAGTCACGGATGTTTGCCGAAAGTTCAGTATTCTTCTTATCACTCCGTTAACCCGGAGCTTTTAGCATGGCAATATTATGCAAAAATAAAGCCAAGGTGCGCCAAACAAAATCACCTGCTATAATATATGAACAAAATGGACGTTTTGAGAAAAAAATGCCGCTAACTATACAGGACTTAAGAAATAAAAGCATCTATAAAGAAAAAAGTGGCACCTTAGCTGAAAGGGTAGATTTTGCCTGGTCTGTCTATTCCAGTAATGACATACAGAATCCAAATAAAAAAAATATTAAAAAAGAAGCACTTATGTTTCTTACTTATGCTTTAAATATCCAAGATCCACAAGATATTAATGGGCAATTTATTGAGCTAATGGAAGAAAGAAATAAATATAAAACAGATAATCCTGGTTATATCCCAGGTAAATCACCTAGCAGAATTCCCTTTAATCCCGCTACAGTAATTCCGACAGCAACCCCATTGAAAAAAAAGAATAGTTCACCTGAAGTAGCCGCAGCAATTACACAAAGAGAGCTACTCGATGTCAATTATGACTCTAAAATGCTCGATCTCCATGCGAACACTATCTTTTTAGACGAGCGACAACGTGCTGAACTTAGAGTTATTATTAGCAGCGGCACGTTTATGAAAAATGGGACAAATTTTGATACTTCCTTGATGCATTCTCATAACAAACCAGGCTTTGGAGCCTTTACCTTAAATGCAAACGGTGAACTCTCAGTGTTTGTCCATAATCGTATGCGCGATCGAATTGCTCACTCATCAATGAATTCCGGAGTACCTGTTGTTGCTGCTGGAGAGATACAAATTGAGGATGGTGTGTTGAAAAAAATTACCACGCACAGTGGTCACTATAGGCCTTCTCTATTTAATGTGTATCGGTTACTAGAACATTTTAGTCAATCGGGTATTGATATTAATCAAGCCCAAGTAGTGAGTTTTGATGATCCATCATCAAAACTCACTGGCGTAAAATCTAAAGTAGTTTATTACGACGCTTATAAAAGAGATATGTATGAAACACCTGCAAACCAAATTTATATGGGGATGTTACAAGCCATTGATAAAAGTGCTAACGTCATTAATGAACAAGTGAATACCTATAAAAAAGGTGGTTTTTTAACTACCATATTTGCATTTAAAGATAAAATAACCGGTTCAAACTTAACTGCAGAGCGAAACAAAATTGCATCCGCTTTTGAAGCTGAAATTACTGAATTTAAAAGAGGGTTAAAACCGGAGCTATCGGAGGAAGAACTGCAAACTAAAAAAGAAGAACTCCATGAGATTGTTGATAAGTATGAACAAGAAAATAAGGCTCTTTCGGTTAAAAATGATAAAAAAGAATCAAGTGGGCGTTTTGCGGCAACTATATCGCATTTTAAAGAACAATTACAGGCACTTAGATCCTCAGACCATGTAGAACCACAACCCGAAGAATCTGCCAGTATGAAAAATATAAGTTAATTCACAGCTGTTCGCTCTATAGAGCATACTTATCGTCAATCACGGGTTGATAAAAATGCCACGGCAATCGATCGCCTTAAAAAAGTGGTTAGCTCCTCTCTCTTACGTTCAATCGCACCAAGATTTTTTCATTGACCTTGAAATTTAAATAAGGAAAAATGAAGAAAATTTATCTTGGACTTATTATGAAATTTGCCTCTGCTTTTTTGCAATATATCTACGGTGGAAAGAATCTGGAGCAGCCAGAATGGCTATCCATAGCCATGCAAAAACTACAACCCATGAATGCTGGTTATCATTGGGGTCGCTTTATTAATTGCATTGAAGTGACACTGCACGCGTATAATGCACTTTTAGAAAACCAAGGCACTTTTTTTCCAAATGTAACGCCATTACCCACCCTCCCCCCATTAATTCCTGGATACATTGAACAACTACATCCACGGATGCTTAGCATGGATGAAACAAAAATAAGCTATCGTCTTTCAGGATACGGTTTAAATTACAGGCAGTTTGTTAACTACTTAACGGACAAAAAAATTCCTGCTTATAGCCATTTAATTCTTTTTGCTACTTTAAAAAAAATTTATGGCAGCCATGCCTTATCAGGATTTGTTGTACCCAACGAAGCAGGAAATGGTATTCATGTTCATCTTTATGATGCCCAGGGATTTTTACCGGATACATGGCTCCATCCAGAACAATTTGATGAGTTTTACTCATTTGAGATGTGTTATGTTTATGATTCTAAAAATACGCAGAATGCAGTCAAGATTTTTATAGATGAATGCAAATCAGCAGCCTTAAATAGGTCGGAGCAAGAAAAAAAAACGGCGGATGAGCCCCAAAAACCTGACTTAATGCGAGAAAAATTATGTGAATTTATCAAATTAGAACTCTTTCGACTCGAAGCAAAACTCATTGTTGCCTCAACCCAAAATACAACAGCGTTAGAAGATAAGATTAATAAATATAAAGAAATACTAAGCCAATTAATCACCAATAAATTCGAACAAAATGCTTATCAATTAACTGCCGATTTTTTTGTAAAAACGGCAAAAATCGCTAAAAACCATCATTACTCGTGCAATTGGTTTAATCCTCAATCATCCGAGAATTTTTACGCTTATTTTAAAAAATTTATCCCCCATACCTCCTTTCAAGGTGCCTATACAGTAGAGGCAATAACTCAATACATTGCCATGTACTTAACTCATGAAATTGCGCGATTAAGCATGCTTAATGAATATACTAATAGCTATATAGAAGAAAAAATTGCTTTATATACCAAGGAATTGGAAAATTTATTTTCTCAAGAGACTAATGCTAGCATGCTTAACACGAGACTTGAAGAAATTAAGAAAATCTCAGCAATACCACGTCATTGGTCAACGATGTATTTACCGACAACGTCTTCAACATCATTCGACACATATCTTAAACCGTTACAAGAGCACCTAATAAACGAGATGAAAGCTGAAGAGATCAATGAAAATTGGGTAGATTATAGCCCCATAGAAACTGAAAGCCCCAGGCATTTCTATTAATAGAATAATGTAGGTTGGGTCACTTGTTCCATAGGCGTTAACGCCCTTCTCTTAGCCATGGGAAAAGGGAGTTTTTCGTTACAACGCAAGATAAAAGGTGACGGTACCTCAGGCCTCTATGCCAATAATAAAAAACTAAACACTTGTCTGCAAAAACGCAGCCAAACCATGTACAGAGCGAAATCCTTCCATGTTATACGCTTTTAATTGAGGCACATCAGCCAATGCCATATTTTTTAAAGCCGCGCCAGGTCCTAACTCTAAAAAAAAGGAGCCACCGTACTCTTTGGCAATGCTTAGCACCCTCTTCCAATGTAACGTTTCCGAAAGTTCTCTGGCTAAAATAGGTAGTATCTCTTTGCTGGTAAAAATAAGTTCCTGCGTCAATGCGTTTAATATAGGGTATCGCAGTGGTAACGTAGCAAATTGTTGCAAATATCCAGAAAAATTAACCGTTGCCTGCGCGAGCAAGGGCGTATGCGATGGCAATTTAACGGCTAATTTTTCTGCCTTCATTACCCCACTGTTTTTAGCCGCGAGCAGTAAAGCATCAAGATTCGCTAACAAACCACCAATAATATAATGATCATCCGCATTAATTATCGCCAGATAACAGGCATGAGCTTTAGTCAATTGTGTTACCTGGGCAAAATTGATATTCCCCTTTAACACCGCCATCCCACTAGGTTGAGTAATTGCCTGTTGCATGAATTGTGCACGCTTTGTTACTAAGGCGTAGATCTCAGCCAGACTTAAATTGGCGCTGGCGCAAAAAGCAGACGTCTCTCCTAAACTATAACCACAGAGAAAAGCAGGATTTAAATCAGTTTGCTTTTTCAAAGCGTAAAAAGCGCCCACCGATAAAATAGCAATTATACATTGGACCTGCACTACATCAGTACACGCCGTACTTACTGCTGATTCATCCAATAAATCCAGATTAAGCAGGTTACTGGCATCCTTTAGCCATCGCTGACCAAAACTGTCCGTGTTTAACCAAGCAAACATTTTACCATGCTGCAAACCTTGACCTGCAAAAGCAATCAATAATGACATCGAAGTTGCTCACAAAATAATTGTCCAAGAAATAATAAAACACCAATCAAATCCGCTACGCCCCCCGGACTAATGCCTTGCTCTGAAAATAACTGATGAATTTCCAATGCCTTTTGGCGACGTGTTTGCCAACAAGCAATAGCCAGTAATTCCGCAGCACTGCATTTTGCATAATTTAAGCCATGCTCGCCTTTTCGATACAGAATATTTGTATCATCAACACGCAGCAATAGCTCTAAATACATCGATAAGCACGCCGTATCAAGCGATTGAGTCTCGACAAAAAGCTCAATAAAAGAAGGAAGAAGTTGAAAGAGCAAATCATACCCGCTCATTGCCATTTGTTTGGCATCAATGACCGTGTATTTGCGACGCACGACAGCACCATGACTGTCAGGATTGACTTTATGATGAGCTAAAGGCTCTTGCCAATCAAGCACGAGCTGCTGATGCAAATCAGCCGGAGTAAATTGTTCTTTGTTCTGCGCTAAGCGCGCCGCCGAAACACAAAATAGGCCTAAAGAAAAAATAGCACCGCGATGTGTATTAATGCCCTGTGTTTTTTCCAACATACGCTGCTCAGCGCGAATGGCCGTGTGTTTTAATGATTCAAAAGACTGAGTTACTAATCCTTGTTTTGCGATTTGATAAAAATAATGGCGCAAGCTAAACATACTGCGGTAAAATGTTACTCCATCCATGTCCTTGTGCGCCCCTGAATCAATAAAACTCACTAAACCTGGCTTAGGATAGGCCTTCACTTCAAAATATAAGGCTCTAACCGCCATTTTGGCTAGTGAGCGTTCACAACAACGGATAGTGTTCATAAAGTTCCGTTCTTGGAATCAAGGCAACCCCGTCGCGATTTTTGCACAAAAGCTCGGCTGCAGATAAATTCAATAATTCTTTGATGGGTATATCTCCTACTTGCTGAAAACGTATTTCACCATCAATGGTGCGTTGCATTTTTTTACTTAAGACGCTAATTAATTCATGCAAAGAAGCTAAACTCCATCCTTGATAATTGATGAGCAAATCAAGATCTGAAGCCTGATTAACACTAGGTTGTCCTGAGAGATAGTGAAATAAAAATGAGCCATAAACAGCAATATCAGAACCGCTGATACTATTTAATATCGCCTGAATATCACTGAGTCCATGACAGCAGCGAAAGTAATCCTGCATTTCAATTAATTGCGGTAGTGGTTGTTGCTTCACGACCGCAGACTGCTTTACGCTTAAACCAACACGATGCTTTTTCTCTGCAAAAAAAAGCGGCAAACCAAGATTGACCGTATCATCCGCCCCTGCTTGTTTGGCATAAATACAGGGAAGCCCTTGCGCAAGCCATGCGACAACCTGTTGTTCAATAACATGTTTATCGGCATGCAAAGTACTGATTGAAAAAGGTGCCTGGTGCTCAAGATAAATAAGATCATGGCGTTGCGCGCTCATGAATGGCTCATCGCTTTATTAATAATCGAAAAAGCCAGTGTTCTGCCACCACGTTCCATTCCTAAAAGAGCACGCATATCTGGGCTGCCATGCTGTTGGATTGCGCCAGCGATTTTTTCAGCAAGTTCACCCACGGGAACAATCTCATGTAAGCCACCTAGCTTATAGAAATTGTCCACGCCCGGCGCAAATACTGGCAGTGTTTTGCTAAGCTCTTGCAGCTGAGCCAAAGGTATTTTAGTAATGGTTGCAATACCTTCAAGCCACATTACCGCTAATTGAGCATCAGGCAAGGCTAAAATTGTATCCGCCATCAAGCCATAGGCAATAAAAGCGCCGCCGAGCGCCTGATTACACACCAAAGAAACTAATGGATTCCCCTGCTTACGTAAACATTCCAATGCTTCGAGCAAATGCGCAAAATATTGTTCCATGCCTAACCATTCATCGCGCATGATTAATTGCTGTCCGGCAACATCGACTAAAAGAAGAACGGGATCTTTAGATTGGCTTTCCAGGATGGCAATCACTTTTTCTGCTAAGATCAAAGCTTGCTCAGCCCCTAGAAAAGTGGACTCTTTAACACCCAAAATATGCAGCGATTGCTTATTGAGTTTTGCTTGTCCATAAACAACAGAATGTTCCTCGGCTAACTGGATTTCCTGAGAAAATATCTGCTTTAATAAGTCCTTTAATAAGATCATGTCTTAGTCCTTACAATTATTTTTCCGACCGGATTGTTTTAGCGGCCGTTAAAAAATCATCCTCATTCATATCAAAAAGCGAAGTCGCATAATCGGGGGCTATTTTACGCAGATACTCCCCTTCTTCTTGACATCCTTGCGTATCCAGAAGACGTTTCTTTAGCATGTTCTGTTTTTGTTTTACCGAATCAAGATCAATAGGCATTTTCTTGGGCAAAGCGGCAATGAGTTCCTCGCGCAATGGCGCAATATCAGACCCCACATACCCTTGGGCAATATCTTGCAAATAGCGGGTTTTGCCACCATAAACACGCCAGACCAGCGCCCTATCCTGAGCATCAAAAGCTTCGACACCAGCAACTGCTTGAATTACATCTGGCCCCGATACCCCAATACGGCCAATTTCATTAATAATCAGATAATCCAGACAACCCGAAATAATGCCCATACCACCAAAAGCACCATTTTTACCACAAACGACCCCCAGGGTAGTCACCCCATGATTTCTTGCCTCAAAAATGGCACGGATAGTTTCAGAAATAGCAATTTCTCCCGCATTTGCTTCGTGTAAACGCACGCCGCCACTATCAATCAAAACAATAACCGCATCGACTGAGGCTTTAACAGCGGCTTTAAATAAGCCTGTCAACTTCGCGCCATGGATTTCCCCCACCGCGCCCCCCATAAAGTCTTTTTGTTGCGCAGCAACAAAAACTTTTTTCTGATTCAGGCTGGCAGAACCAATGACGATGCCATCATCTGCCTCCCCGGGTAAATTTAAAATTGCCAAATGGGGACTGTACTGTTTCTCATCAGCAAACCACTCAACAAAAGAATCCTTATCAAAAAGTGCATTAATACGCGCACGAGCATCTAATTCCAAATAATTAGTCCCCTGATGATGATAACCTTTAAATGCCTCTAAAGCCTGACGCAGACGTAAGGAAACAACGGCTGGTGTTGCGCCATTATCATTAATCGTAAAGAGTAAATCAGCAGGCTGATATTCGTTAACAAAATCTTCAATTACCCGATTCCAAATCGGTTTATAATGTTCTACGGAGGTTTGAATCTTAAATAAGGTTTCTGGGCTTTTATTAGTCTCAACAATAACCTCCAAATTACCTGAGCTGACGACCCCACAAACGACTTTTTTACCCTCTAAACGCGCTGCGGCGACAGTAAAATGAAATTCCATTTTTTCCATATTTTGGATCCTACCAGTTTCTAAATTTTACGGGGGGTGCGTATAACCCTTGGGAGCAATCAACCAATTCACGAATAGACTTGGCCGCTAATAGATCACGCGTGGCATCAGCTGCTTTAATCCCTAAATCTTCGGGACGCTGGATGATTTTTCTTGCCCGCAATTCATTGACCATGGTTTTGTTTCTCTTGAGCCCAACTTCGGTATAGCCTGAAACACCCCTGATAGCCTGTTCTCGTTCTGCAAGATTACGACACAATAAAAGATTAGCAATACCCTCTTCAGTGACTACGTGACTTACATCATCGCCATATATCATCACCGCGGGCAATTCACTATCCATCTCTTTTTGCAATGCCCAGGCAT
Source organism: uncultured Gammaproteobacteria bacterium (assembly GCA_963844185.1). Classification (GTDB taxonomy): domain Bacteria; phylum Pseudomonadota; class Gammaproteobacteria; order Legionellales; family Legionellaceae; genus Legionella. Next base: position 566,513 of record CAWJMX010000001.1, on the reverse strand, counting down.
CTAATTTTTCGACAAAGGTAGGTTGAGTTGGGCCTTGGAATGTTTCCACCATTTGTACGACCAGTTTTCTGCCGCGTGGCATTTTGGCACCCAGGGCAGCGCTTCGCTCTTGCCCTGCTTTTAGCCACGCATAGGATGTATGTCGTCGTCCAGGCGCATCGCAACCCATATTCGGCGCGCCACCAAAACCTGCAATGCGCCCATTAATGGCGGTAGAGCTGTTTCCCTCAATATCAATTTGTAATGTAGCACCAATAAAGACATCACAGGCATAATGCCCAGCTAATTGCCCCAGCATCCTATTGGAACGCAAACTTCCATCTTTGCCAGTAAAGAAAATATCTGGCCGCGCTGCCGCATAATCATTCATTCCCACTTCCCCACCAAAAGGATAGATTGTTTTTACAAATCCAGCTTCTATTGCAGGAATTAATGTAGGTAGTGGGTTAACAACCCAGTGCTGGCATATTTTGCCCTTTAAGCCTAATGACTCAGCATAGGTAGGTAAAAGCAATTCAATAGCACAGGTATTAAAACCCACCCCATGATTTAAACTATTTACCTGGTATGGGGCATAAATTCCTTTAATAACCATCATTGCCATTAAGATTTTAATTTCATCAATTTGCGCAGGATCCCGCGTGAAAAGCGGTTCAATGTAAGAAGGCTGTGGTCCTTTCACGATGACATTTACCCAATCCCCTGGGATATCAACCCGGGGTAAGGTATCAACAATTTCATTTACTTGCACAATAACCACACCGTTTTTAAAATTAGTCGCCTCGATAATGGCGGGTGTTTCTTCAGTATTGGCACCAGTATATAAATTGCCCTGCTGATCAGCTTTATCGGCCATCAACAAACAAACGTTAGGAATTAAATCAGTGACCAGGCGACCAAAAAGCTCATTATAAGTGTGAATATTTCCTATCTCGATTTTTTTATTTTTTACCATATTCGCCAGACGCACCGATTGAGGACCGGAGTACGCAAAATCGATTTTACTCGCAATGCCTTTTTCAAAAATATTTAAATGCTCAGGTAAGGCAATTGCCGATTGAATCATATGCAAATTATTAATTTGTGCAGGATCTAATGCTGTCATTGCCGCAGCCAAAAAACTGGCTTGCTTTTGATTATCGCCTTCAATGCAAACTCGATCGCCAGAATGGATTACTTGTGAAAGTAATGCGACAAGATCTTGTGCCTCTACGAATTTTTTATCTTTTAAATAGGGGGAAATCTTAGATAGACGTTGCAAGTATACTTGTTTATTCTCGTCCCACATAATTGCTTCCTGCATTTCATGATTTTTGAGTTTAACACATCAAAGTACATTACAGCATAGCTTATTGTAAATACAAAGAAGAAGCGATTTAACCTAAATTTCGCGCCCCAGGTAGTTTATAAATAGTGGTAGCCAAAATTAAAAAAATTAGGTATGAGTACTTATTTTATTAATAACCCAAACTGTGATTACGGAATCAAAGAACCCATATAATAATAAAAGATGAACCCGAGATGGCTCTTGAATTTATAGGGGTTCTTTGCAGAAAGATACGAAATCCCCCTATTTTACCCCTTATGAAGTCACCTGAAGTCGAAACAACGCAAATAAAAGTAATTTACTAAATTAAATGTTTTTTCATCGCATAACAAATAATTATGCGATGAAATGAGTGACTAAACGTTTATAAAGTTAAGCCCGCTGTAGAAGTAGGTTCTTGAGCGTGTTCTTCATTAGGTATACAGGCTTTAATCAAGTGTACCACTGCAACAACAGGAGCTAGAAGTAAGGTTAACGCAATACCCGCGCTAAATCGTGCAATTTCGATAGGAAGAGCAACAGTCCAGGCAAGTGCATTCATTAAAATATTGGTTCGCTCAGGTAAAAAAGTGTCAGCTATTAATTTTCGAGCAAGTAAAGGCAATATTAAGAAATCCAATACTCCTTTTGCACCACCGTTGTTATCATTCCTTCCTTTTAAACGCAAATCATAATGACCACCAACGAGAATATTAAATGTTGTAATAATGCCCTCAATGAAATTTACATCATTATGAATTGCAGCACGAATAGACTCACTTAATGTAGCATCAATCATCTCTTGGTTTTGGCAAGGGAAATCTTGACTCAGAATAAGGGGCAAAACCCGGAATATGTTTAGTTGATCCGAATAGTATTCTTTAGCTAAGGAATACTTAATGCCAGACTGAGTTGCTACTGGGTTTAACGCTTGAAAAAATGATAATGACATGAGAACAGCCCTTTTATGTATGAATACATTAGAAAAAATTCTTAAATTAATGGCATTTCCTTTTGCTACAGTTCCTATTTTTTCTATGAATTTGAATTAACGATTGAAATAGTTCAATCTCTAGATCTAATACATTTTAATAAAAAACAGCCATAAAGATCAATGAATTTTATTAGTGTTTCATAAAAGAACTCAATGAGGTTTTATGTTAACTTCGATGTCCTGATTAAGTAAGATCTAAAAAATAATCAGCAAATTCTAAGTATCATTCCTCTAACCACTATTACAAATCCAACCATGAAATGGATTACTGATAGGGCAATCTTCGCCCTAGCCAACATCAGACTGTCATTATGTGTTACACTATGCGCTAATTCTTATAAGGCATTCTACTATGCACACTGACTTATCTTTTTCTGATCTTGGCTTACGCGACACCTTATTCACTAATCTTGCCTCTTTAGGGTATGAGAAGATGACCCCCATTCAAGTGCAGAGCTTGCCTACCCTGCTCAAAAAAATCGATGTCATTGCCCAAGCAAAAACAGGAAGTGGCAAAACAGCGGCCTTCGGACTCACGCTTTTGAATCATTTAAAAGTAGAGTTTTTTGCAACCCAAGCATTAGTATTGTGCCCGACGCGTGAATTAGCAGAACAAGTCAGCCAGGCTATACGCCGATTGGCGCGCCTGCTGCCCAATGTCAAAGTACTGAATTTATCTGGCGGCATGCCTTTCACCCCACAACTTGATTCGCTAAGACATGGTGCTCACATTGTTGTTGGCACGCCTGGTCGCATCCAAAAACACTTAGATAAAAACTCGTTGTCATTAAAACACTTAAATACCTTGGTTTTAGATGAGGCAGATAGAATGCTCGACATGGGCTTTTTTGATGAAATCAAAAACATCATCCGTACCTGCCCAGCAACACGACAAACTTTATTATTTTCTGCAACGTACCCGGCGGAAATTAAAAATCTTGCCGATGAATTTATGCTTGATCCGCAAAAAATAACCATAGAAGAAAATCACGACGAACTGAACATTGAACAACATTTTTATGAAGTCAGTAATGGCAAAGATAAATTTGCCTTATTAAACGATTTATTACGCCATCACAAACCGACATCAACGCTTATTTTTTGTAATACCAAAGAACAAACCAACCAAGTATCCAGACAACTGACTCAAGCAGGCTTTAGCGCCACAATGCTAAATGGGGATATGGAACAAATTGACCGTGATCTTGCGATGATTCGCTTTGGCAATAAAAGCTGCTCTATTTTAGTAGCTACTGATGTCGCTGCACGAGGTTTAGACATTAAAGAGCTTCCTGCTGTAGTGAACTATGAACTTGCCTTTGACTTGGCGGTTCACATTCACCGCATCGGTCGTACCGGACGCGCGGGACATAAAGGATTAGTTTTTAATATCACCACCCCTGCTGATGCAGAACGCCTTTGTCTTATTGAAGAAGAATTAGGCCGACCAATAACCTGGGAAACAAGTACTCAGCTTAATAAAAACGATACTACCATTGTCTCACCAGAGATGGTCACACTGTGTATCAGTGCTGGGCGCAAAGATAAAATTCGCCCTGGAGATATCTTAGGTGCCTTAACCAAGGAAGCGGGATTAGCGGGAAACAGCATTGAAAAAATTGATATAACCACGCTCTATTCTTATGTTGCTATCCATAAAAACCATGTGGACAAAGCCTATGAGCATTTTAAACATGGCAAGATCAAGGGTCGCAAAGTACTGGTGCGCAAAATAAGCTAACTATGTATATTCAACAAACAACTCAATGGATTCAATCAATAGTCATTGCGCTTAATCTATGCCCTTTTGCAAAACGGGAAATGGATAATCACTCAGCTCGCATTGAAGTAAGCGCCGCAACTGAATTTAATGTAGGGATTGCTGATTTTATCAGTGAAATCGACCACTTAAACTTAAATCCAACTATAGGCACGAGCTTACTTCTTTTTCCGCACTTTTTAAGTGATTTTTATGACTATTTAGATTTCGTTGCTCTTGCCAATAAAACACTAGCCCAGGCCGAAAACCAAGGCGTGTACCAATTAGCAACCTTTCACCCAGCCTACCGCTTCCATGGCACCAAAGCAGATGACGTCACAAATTACACTAATCGCGCCCCCTACCCTATGCTCCATATTCTCAGGGAAGATATGCTGGATCGCGCCATAGCCTATTATGGCGACACTAAAGCAATTCCTGAGAATAATATAAGGCTGATGCGTGATTTAGGATTAGCAGAAATAACACGACGTTTAGAGCCGTGTATGCGCGTTAAAAACGATCCCTATTTGAAATGATACAAATTGGTTGATATTTGATAGAGAAAGCCCCCTTGTCTACTCAGTAAAAAATATGACTCCGCCTATTTGCAGGCGCTCTTTATTCGTTTCCAAATTGTATAATCAACTCAATCATTCATCACATCCTCACCGCGAAGATGACTCATGACTATGCGTTTAATTTTTTAATGTCCAATACAAAAAGATGTGTTCGATAAAAACAAAAAATCAATTAAAAAATAGCCAATAAGTGACCCACATATTTCCATGAAATCACGCTCCAATGCCAGATCTTCTATATCTCGATAATTTAAAGAGTGGGCCAAGTACCATCTGACTAGCATTAAAATTATATGCTTTTTAAAACAGCATCACTTAAAATTAAGCATCATTAAACGCAATCACCCCAAATTAAAACCCTATCACCCTATTGATTTTCTGCGATAAAACTCAAAACCCTTGCCCTTCTGAATTAATTTTTCATTGGTTTTCTGTAAAGCAAAATGGATTATTTCTTCTCTATAACTATATGATATAAATAGAGAAATTTGTGATTTTCAATGATCAAACTGATCATATATATTTTTCAATGGATATTAATCGATCATTAAATGCTTTACTTTTGTAATTATAGATTTAATAATCGCCACCCAAGCAATTGATTAACAATTTGTTTTTTATTTTGTGTTTTGGATCTCGATTCCCTTTTTCCGTAAAACTATATTGATGTAAAGAGTTTATATGAAATGTTCAAATGAGGTATTTATGCCCCCCAATTTAAAAAAAGAAAAAATAATTATCCCTGATACGCTATGTGCTAGTACCCCAAAAGATGTTTCTAGTAGTTTTCATGATTACTATAAAGTTAATAATAATTGGATGGACTGTCCTGAAATAAATCATTTAGAGATGTTAAAATCTTTTTATGGCGAATATTTTGTAGACGATATTCCTGATTTTGAACTAATTAAAAGAAATGTTTTAACTCAAAAAAACGCCAAAGAGCTATTTAAATCACTATTTAAACTCCCTTATATAACCGATCAGTCTATTGACTCTGATAAACTAGAAAAAATCGTGTGCAAATTTGGCTCACAAATTGTGGCGCATGGTGTTGAAGAAATGAAAGGCGGTATGTATAACTTATTGCTGATGAGCATCTGCAACAGAGCTCTTGTCCCTACTGAGCATTGGGGTTATCTTGTTAAAGGCAACCCGAATATATCACCTTTACCGCACGGCCCTTATTTTCTCATCTATTCGAGTCCGTTATCTAAACAAAAGAAGTGGCCTCATTACCCCTCTCTTGAGAATATACCTTTTATATTGGTACCTTTTGAAGAGAATCGTCAAATCCTTAATGACAAATTGACTGATATGGCTACAGTAAAATTAATTACCGAAGAAACGAAAGCAGCGTTTATACAAAAAATAAAAACATATGACGAATTTCTGAACGAATTAACAAATTGTGTGACAATTAATAAAATGCCAACGACACAACCAGCGCTTATTTATGGTTCTTCGAGCTTAACTCTTACAGAAATGAATCAAAAACCAAATGTGGAAAAACCCCCTATTTATGGTCTTCCAAACCTAACTTTGTTTTGCTCATCAACAAATCAACCAACAACTGTTGAATGTAATGAAATCGGCTTAGCCCGGGGGCTGTCGCCAAAAAAACAATAAGGGTCGCGCTACCTCGTGAAAGATTCGGGGACATGTATCCCAGTCCCCGAAGTCGACTCACCAACGCGCGAAACTAAGGCCGCGAGCGTCCTGTTTCCGGCACGTTTGCTCTGAACGCGCAAAGCGTGTGCCTGCACCAACTTAACGACTGCGTAAATCGCGGACTATGGATAACACAATAACCTATCTAAAGAAAATTGAAGGAAAATTAGAGCCTTCTCACATAAAGAGGAGTAATTCAAATTTGGCCTAACCGCGTAGGATTAGGAGGACAGACCAAGTAAAAAATCTTAAATAAGCGCCTTTCGGCTTGACCCCATATACGTACGGATCGGTAAGAAGCTAAGGGAGAAGATCCTTTCGCTTTACTCGAGCACCTATTTCAATGACATTGGTATTAAGATTTGCGCATGATGTTTTTAACGGTTTCAATGGCATCATCAACTGCATTTTTATATTGTTTTTCGGATTGCGAATAGATGCCCAAAAAACGTAATTTATCGGTTAAAAAGGAGTTTTTATCAAGCCCCCCAAAACACCGGTGTTTTCGTATTTTTTGGTACTCATCTACTGATAAAGCGGTCGTTTCTTTAAGTATTTTCTCGCATTTAGAAAGGTTATCTTCCAAGTTAGTCGGCAAGAAATAAATATTATTTTGAAGTGGCGCTCTAAAAACAGCAACAGCGTCTTTTAACTTTTCTCTTATCTGCTTAATAAGTACAGCTTTAGGGTCATTTGGTTTATACCTGGTTTTGAGATGTTCTAATCTACTATCTAAGAGCTCTATAGATTCGATAACTGCATAAGTTTTTTTTTCAAATTCCGCTCTAATCAAGCTGATTCTATTTTTCGAAAGCTCGCCATACAAAGAAAAAGTATCTCGTTTATTAAAGCCAAAATCGTAAGTTTTAACTAAGCATTGAGTGTGGGGATCAAATCGTTTAGCATGATTTGTGTAGGTTGGTTTTCCATCTCTGGTTCGATGTTCGGGAGCATATTGACTAAGTGTATAATAGTCATGCAACTCAGTTAAATATTTTGATGCACGATAAATCTTGTTAGCCCAAGGGTCACAAATATAGGTAGAGCTTCCCCATGTTTCAGTTTTTGATTCTTGACTTTCAGGATCTCGACCAATCACTAAAAAAACATGATCGCCTTCACTGATGTCATAGATTTCTGCATTCATATAAGGAGCATATTGGAGCACATAGTCAAGTGCCATAAAAGCAAGCTCATGGCAATTACCTCTCATTAATTTCTTACAGGTATCAACAAAGCAATAAAAAGTTCGCAGATTACTCTCAAGTTCCCATGAGAAGGTTTTGTAATTTAATTCAGACATTCCCGCATAAAGTTTTTGTATATCAATGTTTAATTGATATCTAATATCAGGATGATAACCATTGTTCTCGATTTGCGTCCTTCCACCGGTAATAAATTCTCTTGCATATTTACAAGCATTTATTGCTATTGATTTGTTTAAATCATCTATTTTTTCTACATGATTTAAGTCATCTGACTCACCCAGTAATTTTTTCCTTAGAGCATCAAGTTTTTCTTTACTCATAAAATTGAATCATCGCGGTCGAATTGCACCATATTTTTGCATGTCGGTGATTAAAAATAGTTTCCCCCTCCTCAACAAAATTTTGATATTTTTTTATTGCTGTGGACAAATGGAGACTAAATAAAGAGCGAATTAACTCTGTCGACAACCATGGCTCTTTTAATAGTTAAGGTTTTCATAAAAACCGTGCATTAGTCTCTGCCTGAAAATTGATCACCAACACCCTCTTATGTTAATATTGAGTCCAATATGTTCTATTGTTGTCGCCCTATTATGCCTTATAACGATTTTAAATCAACCTTTCTAAAAGGGTTGCCTGCCGTGGATTTTGCTGAAGCTAAAACCTTGTTATTTAAAATAACACAAATAAAACATAATCTAATACAGCAGTTGGCGATTGATTATATCAAAAAACTATCTTCTTATGATGCGGATGAGATTATCGAAATCAATACTTATGTTAACCACGTGGCGAATGACTATGGTATCCCACTCGAAGATCTATTTCTCGATTGGCCGATGGAACACGCTAAGTTAGAAAAATTCGCCGATTATTTAAATCATGAATTAACACCTAAGCAGGTACTATCTCTTTTAATTTCAGAGGTAAGTAACGAATTTCTCCAAATTCAGAAAACGCTTCAGACTTATTTCAAGGATCATAAGCAAAAAGCCTCTTCTTGTGATTTAATGAAACTTGCCGAGCAATTAATTGACGAATTCAACAAACAACATACACCATTGATTGAACTCGATGTATCGTCACTAGTTCAGATATCGGATGATCATAAGTTACGTTTTTTTCCATATAATGAAATAGCGTTAAAAGTCCAGGTAGTCAAAGGATTTAGGCGGTTATTTTTACTGCAACAAGTCCCCCAGGTTATATATAAGGTAGGAGAGGAGGAATGGCATCTTTTTTCTGATAATGGCGTGATGTGGATTGAAAAAGAAGCAGTAGTGTATGCTTATACCCCAGAAATTTTTCTTCAACTTATTCAAAAGCTTCCTTCTTCTCGATCTTTGAATGACGAGAATATCTGCTGTCTCAGCCTGAATTACTTCATCAATGATGTTTTGCTTTTAGATAAGAAGACAATAAAAACATGTATTTCTTCTTCATTATCTCAGACCGGGGAAAATCTGCTGTATTTACTAACCTACCATAATCAATTCCCTTTGATTGAGCAATTAATTGAACATGGCTTTATTACTCAAAGCCTGCTACAGGCATCGCCACGATCAGGAAAGCATATGGGTAAAAATATCCTCTTTTTTTTGATTTATGCAAAGCAATTCCCTTTGATTGAGCGCTTACTTGAGCGAGGCCTTATTACTCAAAGCCTACTACAGGCTTCGTTGCAATCAGGAGAACATACCGGTAAAAATATGCTCTGGATTTTAGCAGTATTTCAGCAATATCCCTTGATTGAGCGCTTACTCGAAAAGTACCTTATTACCCAGGAACAATTGGAGGCGTCACCACAGTCAGAAGAGCAAGCAGGTATAAATACCCTCTGGGTTTTATTTTTTGCGAAGCAATTCCCCTTGATTGAACGCTTACTTGATCAGGGGCTCATTACCCAAAAACAACTTCAGGCTTCACCACTATCAGGAGAGCAGGCAGGCATAAATGCCCTCTGGCTTTTGGCTGATAGCAAGGAATTCCCATTGATGGAGCGATTACTCAAGAAGCATCTAATTACTCCTGAACAGCTAGAGGTTTCACCGCAATCAGGAGAGCATGTGGGTAAAAATACCTTCTATTTTTTGATTTGTGCACGGCAATTCCCCTTGATTGAGCGCTTGCTTGATCAGGGTCTCATTACCCAAGAACAACTTCAGGCTTCACCTCAATCAGGAGAACAGGCAGGCATAAATGCCCTCTGGGTTTTATTTTTTGCGAAGCAATTCCCCTTAATTAAGCGCTTACTCAATGAGCACCTCATTACGCTGAAACAGTTGGAGTCTTTACCGCACTCCGAAACACACACAGGGATAAGCGCCCTCTGGTTTTTAACTGATGCTAAAGAATTCCCGTTGATTGAGTGCTTACTTGATCAGGGGCTCATTACTCAGGGACAACTTCAGGCTTCACCACAATCAGGCAAACTGGCAGGCATAAATGCCCTCTGGCTTTTGGTTCAGGCTGAGCAATATTCCTTGATTGAGCGCTTACTTGATGAGGGGCTCATTACTCAAGAACAACTTCAGACTTCACCACAATCAGGAGAGCAGGCAAGCATAAATGCCCTCTGGGTTTTATTTTTTGCGAAGCAATTCCCCTTAATTAAGCGCTTACTCAATGAGCACCTCATTACGCTGAAACAGTTGGAGTCTTCACCGCAATCAGAAACACATACAGGGATGAGCGCCCTCTGGTTTTTAACTGATGCTAAAGAATTCCCGTTGATTGAGTGCTTACTTGATGAGGGGCTCATTACTCAGGAACAACTTCAGGCTTCACCACAATCAGGAGAACAGATAAACATAAACGCCCTCTGGATTTTAGTTCAGGCTGAGCAATATTCCTTGATTGAGCGCTTACTTGAGAAGCGCCTTATTACCGCTGAACAACTGGAGGCCTCACCGCAATCAGGAGAACATACAGGCATAAATGCCCTCTGGCTTTTGGTTCAGGCCAAGCAATATTCCTTGATTGAGCGATTACTTGAGAAGCGCCTTATTACCGCTGAACAACTGGAGGCCTCACCGCAATCAGGAGAACATACAGGCATAAATGCCCTCTGGCTTTTAGTTCAGGCTGAGCAATATTCCTTGATTGAGCGCTTACTTGAGAAGCGCCTTATTACCGCTGAACAACTGGAGGCCTCACCGCAATCAGGAGAACATACAGGCATAAATGCCCTCTGGCTTTTGGTTCAGGCCAAGCAATATTCCTTGATTGAGCGCTTACTCGAGAAGCACCTTATTACCGCTGCACAGCTGGAGGCCTCACCGCAATCAGGAGAACATACAGGCAAAAATGCCCTCTGCTTTTTGGTTCAAGCCAAGCAATATCCTTTGATTAAGCGATTAATAGAATTCGGTTCTCTTGCCGGCACCACTCAAGCCTCGCAATCGTTCATATTTACGCACTTAAGGATACAAGACACGAATCTAATGGAAGAAGATTCTAACTTGCCATCATTAAATCAAAATTCAAGCTCATTATATAATTACCAACCCAATCAAGTATCTATGACAGATATAGAACAAGACAGTAGCAATGAAAATACTGATTTTTCTATACCTGCATCAAGGCAGATACCGCAGAGCAAGAAAGCGGGGGATAAAAGAGCCTACTTTAGCAAAAAATATTATCCTATAGAAAATGCCTTGCAAGAAATACATTACCTCAATGAAGATAATGTAGCACCTGAAGAGTTTACTTACCGTCACCAGATGATTACTTTAGCTACAGCCTTAAATATAGGAACTATGAGTAATTTACACTTTGAGGAGATAATGAGTGAAAACTTCCTCATATTAACTTCACTTCATTATTATTCTGGCGAGAAAAAAGATTTATCAAAGCAAGAGGTGACCTTTGTTTTCGCAGGGAGAGCAAATAACGCCCACTTACCCAATCTAAATCATATGGGTGAAAATCAGCAGTGCATTGCTGTGCTTACCTCCGCAGAGTATCTTCAGTTGTCGATAAAATCCTATCCTAAATCATTGGGTTTTCTCGTTATTAATACGCTGGATTCTGAGTCACATGGTGACTATACAAACACTGGATGTATTCAAGCAAGACGATTAGCCGCTTTTTATGCATCGCATCACTGGCAATTAAACAATTGTATTTATTTAGATGATAATATTGACTGGGTTGGTTTAAACCTAGAGCATTCTTCAAATGATTTAAGCTGGTCTGATATCACGAATTACCTTAGAGAGAAAAGAGAAAGCTCTCATTCGCTGATTGCAGGACTTCGTACAATATCTAATAAAGTTTCTTCGCATCAAACAACACCCGATTATTGTTATAAAATTTACTCAATGAACTTTCAATTCATTCGAGAATTATTAGAATTAAAAAACAAAGAGGATATTTATATTCTAGGTTATCCTGCTGTTTATGCAAACATTTGCGCTGAAGACTTCTTTTTTCAAATGATGATCGATTTTGCTAATAACACCAAAAATAATTCAGAGCACTTCCTTCATATTTCAGATAAAGAGCATGCTGGAATAAAACGCAGTCTAAAAAAACAGAGCTTGGCAAAAAAATCATTACAATCATATCTAGACCTCCTCAACATGAGCCTTGAACAGTTCACATCAAATGTATTTAACCAACAACATAAAGAATGGATAACCGCCAGTCTCATCCACCTTAAACGACAAACAGAAATTAATAAAAAAGAATTTGAAGCTCGTCAGGAGTTTGAACGAAAACGCTCGGATCTACCTCAGGTTATTTGGAGTAATATGGAGAAACAAACAAATAAGAAGCGCTCACAAACGAGCATCGATTATATTGCATTAAGTGGGTTAATGGTCAGTGAAAGTGATACTCAAGCCGCACCGCCTAAAAAGAAAAAAATAACCAAAAAAACTAAAAAAACAATGGAATGGACCCCTTGCTTTTCTGGTGTAATCTTAAACGAGCTTATGAATGGTGGCGAGCTGGAGATAGAAACATACTTATCAAACATTGATAGCTTTTGTTATCCCTATCAACAAGAAGTTTTAAAAGTAATTGCTCAAACAGATAGTTATAATGGTGTATTAAAAATTGCAACCGGGGCAGGTAAAACCCGCGTGCAAATAATACTGACTGATTATCTTGTGGCGCAGAAAATTGCTGGTCCGATACATATAGTAACTGCAACACAACAATTAGTAGATCAGTTTTATTTATCTTTTCAAGAGGTTATTAATTTATTAGCTGAAAAAGCACATTTCAATATGGATCATGTTATAAAAATAAAAAGTGGTTCTGGTAATGTGCCATGGAAAAATTATTATACAAATGATACCCTCAAGCAACAAGCTAAAGTCGTTATTTTTTGTCAAGAAAGCTATGATAAATTTCAATGCGAATTAAACAAAAAATCGGATTCAGATTATTTGCCGCCGGCGATTATTTTATTAGATGAGTTCCATTTATACCTAACGATGGCGAAAAAATTGCTAAACAGCAAGGCAACAGTACTGGCTTTTTCTGCTACGCCCCCCAAAGACGTAAATCCCATATATAGTTTTTCCCGACTGGATTCGTTGCATTGTAATATTACAGCGCCTATGATTATTGATAGATTACCTTATCAATTAAGTAATACTAATGAAAATAGAGCAGAAAAGATAGGATCACTTATTCAAGAACATTGCCATCCTTCCAGTGGAAGACCATTAAAAGAATCTAAAGGCGTGATCTTTGTCAGCTCAATTGATGAGGCAAACCAATTAGCAAATTCATTGAATCAACGGCTAAAAAAAAGGCTGGTAAGGGCTATTCATAGTAATGTAAGTAATTACAATCAATTAATTACCCAATTTCAAAACCAGGAACTAGATAAGCCTGGTATTTTAATCGTTGTAGGCTTGTTACAAACAGGCTACGATGACAAAAACTTATCCTGGTGTATCATTGCTAGAAATAATAATGAGAATAGTACTACTGTCTACCAAATCATCGGGCGAGTATTACGCAAAAATCCAACCCATCCTGAAAAGATTGCCTATGTTATTGCGGATACCCATCTGAATATCAGTGAATTTGGGCCATTGAGGGATTGTGAAGCAATTAAATTGGCAAATGAGAAGTATTTTAAAGCAAATTATCAAATTATCTATTTAGACATTTTACGAGCTATAAAAGCTCAGGAGTCCTTTGAGTCTTATAAATCATTGTTTGAGCTCAATCGATTACACTATAATTCATTCAAAAAACATCTGGAACTATTGCTCCATGCAAATAACGAAGACTGGTTAACGAACCTTTGTATATGGAACCAGCAATTAACTAATGAAGCAACTCACAAACAAGATCCTTTGAGCTGTTTTGCAAAAGAAGCGTGTTCTTTTTTTGATGATCAGCATAGAACTGAAAATAAAGAATTGTATAGTGTTAATAAATTTAATGCGCTTCTAGGTACATTAAACCACTTTATGCCGAATAAACTAAAATCCTGGCTTTTAAAAACAGAAGAACAGTCTGGTTTTTATTTTGCCCAAAGAATGAAGACCAAACACAACTGTGATAATTACTTAATAGTATTTAACAAATATAAACGAATGATTATTACTTCAATGCATCAAGATAATTTCTTATCACTGTCGCAAAATGGTTCGGTTGATTCATTAAAGGATAAAGAAAAAAGAGAATTTAAAACGGCCTCATCAAGCCATAGTTTATTTGCCCAAAACACAAAATGTAATCAGCAAGTGATCAACACATCGTATGAGTATGAAGGAGAAGATGTTCAACTTATTCTTAGACTCCGACTAAAGGATTGCCATGTTTCGGGATTAAACTTATTAGCTGCAGCCAATATGACCGCAGATTTTATCGGAAATCGAGTAGAGGATGTTTTTTCTTTATATCTAGCAAGCAATGAAATGCAAATGGAAGATAATACTGTAGAGCAAAATATTATTATCCCTATAGCATTTAATCATCATTGGATTGGGATCCGTATACAATTAAAACAGGGGCATACTACGCAAGTCACGTATTATAATAGTATTAAAGGATACGAGCCAGATAGAGAATTAATGTTAAATATACTCACTGAAGTTAATCAGGCACTCAGTGACAATACCATTTGGTCTACTGCAAATATTCATCCATATGCTCAATGCCTAGAACAGAATGATGGAACCAGCTGTGGCCCATTTCTTATTGAAAATATTTATAGCGATCTGACGCAAATTTCCTGGGCAATAAACAATCCAGATTTATTGTCAAAGACTCTTCGAGAATGTCATTTAAAACTTCTTAGCAAGGAAGCCCCTGATTTTTATCGAAGTTTTTATAACCGCCAGGCAACGAATCAATCCACAATTTTTTCCAGTATGGACACCTCATTTGCGGGGCATATATGACTTAACTAAGTCTGCTTTAAAAGCCCTGAGATGAAAAGTCCACGGATGTACTTCAAGAATATTTGATACCCATGAATCTTATTTATCATAGGCTAGAACTGAGGTTTTTTCATTCGTTATTTATTACAAACAAGGTATTACTACATCGGATGAAATAGATGCTAAAAAGTGGACCTCTAAGCTAATTAAAGTTGAGCCTAAATATAAATTTAGAAACAAATTTTTTGATCGATACTACACAAAAAATAAGGTCAAAATATAGCTGCTGGCTTTTTCTGTAACAACGATACATCAGGGGAAACTAACTGGTTTGCTTTGTTGAATTCATTCCACTTAACCAATAACATTTTTGCCTCATCCGGATCTGCACTATTCAATGAATTACTAAACGCCAATCCTTCGCCAAAGCTTGCATTATGAATAGCAAATTTACTCGTCTCTAAATACTTTTTCGCATAATCACAGGCCGTAAGCGCTGATTGGATAGCCCGTTCTGCAAGTTCGCTATCTTCTTTGACAAATTTAGCATAATGAAAATAAGCGTCAACCAACATCATATAGGCATAGCTGCCATGACATTCTAACATTTTATTACAATGCTCAATGGCTTCAGTTAATAATGCCCGACCTTCGACCTCATCACGATACATAGTCCGAGCAATCCTTGTGTAGAGATATTGATTATAACGCTGAGTCGCATGGATGGAGTTATAGTTCATGGCATGCTGGATAAAGCGTAATTCTTCATGCGAAAAATCATTGGCAAAAGGTGCTTTTTGCAACTCTTTTCGCACCAATTGAGACTTATGAAAAAAAAAGGCCCCTCGCAATAAATCAAAACTACTTACCGTTTTAGATGGAGGAAAAAAAGATACTGGATTTTCGTTAAATGCCGACAAGAGGCGCCCTAATTGTGAAAAACGATCACTCCATAAAGAATGGTAACATTCCTTTTGGCATAGAAACTCAAAAAGCTCACTATTCTCACTACCATTAATAATGAATGTAAGCTCTTTTTGTCTTGCAATATTAGTCATAAATTGTGATTCATTCTCCAAATTAGCTTTTAACTGACTTAAAAAACCATTTACGGGAGCAGATAGCGCTAATGTATTTTTTAAGTTAGTGAAATTCAGGAATCTATGCGGCATGGCATCAACTTATTTACATTTCCTCAGGTAATATATAGATTATCATTTTTTGGTGATTTTTCATTTTCTTTTTCAGAGAACTTTCTTTTTTCTTCAAAAAAAGTGCTTGCTCCATCCATAAGTTTTTTGCCACTAATCTGAGGTACCGTAAATAAAAAGCACATATCGTCCAAGGAAAAATTTAACTTAATTTGCTTAATTAGTATAGAAAGGGTTTCATCAGGAAGGCCTTTTTTATACTGCGGCATTCGACTAATAAAATACTGAGAAAAATCCTCTGCAGTGTACTGACAAATCCATTTATTTTGTTCTTGATAGAGACGAAGCATTACTGAAATTTCAAATATGTAGGCATTTCTTTCGCTATTTGCTATTCCTGCGACAACATTAAACGCATGTCCTGTTTCATGAATAATAATTCCAGTATGAAGCAGAGACTCAGAGTCCAATACGGCTTTTCTTATCGCCAGGGTGCGATCTTTTATCCAATGTCTATTTTGGGCAATTCCTGTAATCTGGTGTAATGCAAACGTTTTCACATTAACAAATATTGCAATATTATCTCATCCAATTGCAGAGGCATCCTGTCCTTCTATCCAGTCTAGATAGAGCTTTGGAATAACCACCGAATTTTTTGCAACATGAGCCATGCCTTCTAGAGCTACATTACCGCAAATCTCGATGAGAGCCTGAGCTTCTTCTTCTTTCATTTATTGCTCCTGCAACGGTACCCATACATCTAAGAAATAACAATTCAGTTTTTTTGTCAAGTTTTCTATACAACCAGATTTCTTTTCATGCAGTCATTATGGTTTTACATTTAATTGATTGAAGGATTTACCCTAAACCTTTAATATAAAATTTTTTCATTGATTGGCTTGATTTTGATTCCTAACATTAAATGCACCTCTTATCTAAAATTGCCTGGTGATTTTTACGAGATCATCAATCCCACCCCCATATCTAATCCTTATTTAGTCAAATTCAATCATGAATTAGCCTCTTTTCTTGGCCTACCCAATACTTCCCCTTATACAGAACAAGAAGCCATAGCCATTTGTGCAGGAAATAAAGTTCCTGCTCACCTTAAAAGTATTGCCTTAGCTTATGCCGGACATCAATTCGGCTACTACGTTCCTCTTTTAGGCGATGGCCGTGCTGTAGTGCTTGGCGACATTTGCAGTAAAGATGGAAAACATTGGGATATTCAATTAAAGGGTTCAGGAAAAACCATTTTTTCACGAATGGGAGATGGTAGAGCCCCCCTGGCTGCGGTATTAAGAGAATACCTGATCAGTGAGGCCATGCATGGTTTAAACATTCCAACAACTCGTTGTTTGGCCGCTATAGCCAGTGAGGATCGCATCTACCGCCCAAATGGTCTTGTGCCCTTAGGCGTCCTCACTCGTATTGCCTCCAGTAGTTTACGCGTGGGCTCCTTTGAATATGCTGCGGATCAAAAAGATAAGCATTTACTAAAGTGCCTGGCTAACTATGCGCTGGAACGGCACTTCCCTGCTCTTTTGCAGCAAGAAAATCCTTACCTTGAATTATTTAAAGCGGTTGTCGAAAACCAAGCCAGCCTCATGGCTGAATGGATGGGGGTCGGTTTTATTCATGGTGTTATGAATACAGACAACATGACCATCTCTGGTGAAACGATTGATTATGGGCCCTGTGCGTTTATGGATGAATTTGACATCAATACCGTATTTAGCTCGATTGATGTTAACGGACGTTATGCTTTTGGCAATCAAGCCGCAATCGCACACTGGAATTTGGCCAGGCTTCGTCAAGCCTTGCTGCCTTTGTTTCAAAAGGCCGATGAACAAGCACCAAAGAAACTACAAGAGATTCTCGATTCATTCACCAAACGTTTTCATTATTACTGGGATAACAAGATCCGGACAAAACTTGGATTAATAAAAGAAAATGAGCAAACATTAGAATTAATTAAACGATTCTTCATGTTATTGCAGCAGCACAAACCTGATTTTACCAATACTTTTCGTCTCCTGAGTGCAGCAATTGATTCTGAGCAGCAGCAAGAACATTTAATACAAATACTAGGAAATCAGGAACCGAGCAAGCAGTGGGTCTCTGATTGGTTGTCCTATATAGCACAGCAGGATACTGAGGTACAAAAAATAAAAACCATGATGGAGCAAGTAAATCCGGCTTACATTCCAAGAAACCACTTAGTCGAAAAGGCAATTAAAGATTTTATTGAAAAACACGACCATACGTTAATGGATACTCTTTTATCGGTACTTAAAACACCTTACCAACAACAAGAAAATACCGCTCAATTACAATCATTACCTTTAGCTCATGAGCGTGTTTTACAAACGTTTTGTGGGACGTGAATTACGGTCATTCGCATCCCAGGGAAAAGGTTCGGGATAAGAACTCACGTTAAGTTAAGATAGTTCTTACCTATAACGTTAAATTATTGACATTTTCCTCGCAAATCAATATCCCAAACATCAACAACACGATTATTTTCAACAATAAAAAATCGATCAAATAAATTAATCGTCGGATCGCAATGTGGAACGATTAATTCTAAAACCTCACCACAGAGGGGTAATTTAGTACCAGCTACAGTGGTAATTTTACCATGTTCATCACCAAAGCCCCCCCAATCATATTCTAATCCCTGATGGCTAATAATCCGAGGCTTGTATGTTTGATCCATATAAATAGCTTTCGTTCCTGCATCAACGGTAACGTGTTCTGCGCGATTAGTACTGATCACTGTAGTAAGAAGAGTCATCGCCGGTTTAAATACATCAAATTGCTTCGTGTTACCTTTTGCACCAATCGCGGCATATTCCACATCCATAACGGTATAAGAGCCTGGCTGAATTTCAGTGACTCCCGTTGCCTCAATATCAATATCATAAGTGCCTGTCCCCGTTCCGGTTAATATAGGGCAATTTAAACCCTGTTCCTTAAAACCGCTCACCAACTCACTGGCCATTTGCATGGTAGATAATGATTTTTGTCGACGTTCGTTAAAGGACGCTATATGTTGTAAATTCCCTGCATAACATTGTATTCCCATCAGTTTTAGCCAAGGTAATGCACTAATTTTCATCGCAAAATTTAAGGCATGTTCTACTTTAACGCCAGTACGCCCTATCCCAGGATCCACATCAACCACCACATGAATCATCTTTTGATAGCATTCACCCGCATGATTTAAGGCCAGGATGTTTTCTTCACTATCGACAACAACTAGAGTAACAGGCGCTTTTTCAATGCACGCCATCAGCCTGGTAATTTTATTTTTTGTCACTATTGGCGAGGTGATCAATACATTGGGAATTCGGTTCTGAATAAGAACTTCAGCTTCCGAAATTTTAGCAACACTAACACCGATTGCCCCATAATCAATCTGTAATTGCGCTAATTTAGAGCACTTATGGGTTTTGCAATGAGGTCTGAGGTTTATCTTATTTGTAAGTGCGTGTTGCCTCATAACATCCAGATTAGATCTTAGAATATCTTGATCAAGGACTAAACACGGCGTGTCTAACTCTATTTTTTTTAATCCTATTGCTTCGTTTAACATTCGATTCCTTATATTAAATGCAACATGCTACGCAGAGTGCTAGCTTAACAAACTATTTACCGAAAATATGCTCTACCGGTTCCTACATTTTTCATATATTCTCTAAATGACTAATCAATTTCATAGGGAGTGGATAATGCAAGCCGGGGTGTTAAAAAAGTTTGTCATCGAACTAAAAAACCGTATTGAGTCAGAAAATCATTCTGAAGAAGAAATCAGCTTCGTAACCAAATTAACTGCACTACTTTGTACACTCGATGATGAAGAGGAGCTTACATCGCCCCAAATACATCACCCTGATGTATATTATGCGTTAAAGAATCTTTATGCACGTTTTGGTAATAAGGAACTGGGAATAACCGAGCTGATGCCTTTATTTATTCGCAGTAGTCGCATGTTAGGTTATGCAGAACAACAAGAGCTAAGTGACTACCCTCTTGGAAAATTGGGTAACAAAATAGAAGCAAAAAAAATACAAGAAAAAGAAAAATTAGAAGACATCATATTTTTGTTAAGAACAATTTTTTATTTAATTCATCGATATTGTACGGCGGAACAATTAGCATTACTGCCTTTCTTAATTCATTTTCGCACGTCGACTACTGATGAAGAAAGACGATCTGAATTAGCAATCTTTAATTGTCTCAATGAAAACATCAAGGAGAACCTTAGGTTTTTTCTTGCTCATAAATATTATACCAATATGAGATCACTTAAAAAGTATGACGAATTAAAAGCCGTAAGCAAATTAATCCCATCAAGACTTCAAGACTTTATTGCGGCAACAGATGAACATCAAAGAATTTATATTTCTCTTCGGAAGGTAGTAATGAAGCAAACACCTGATGAGCTGGATGAACTATTGCATTTATTAGAAACAGATTTTACTCAGCAAAAAGATCAGTCCTATATCAGTGCGCAGCAATTTACCCATACAATAAAAAGACACATGCCTCCCCTAACACAAAGAGAAGCGAAGTTACTGCATAACACCTCTTATTTCTTTAGTTTAGAGCACTATAAAATAGACCGTAAGACAGATCCACGTTTTAGACATAGCCTCATCTCACCTTCTACAGAAACAAAGCAAAGTACTGTGGAGAAAAAACAACTATCGATTCGAGGAATAGCGGTAAAGTATAACTTTTTTGAAAAACTCGCGTTAAAACAAGGGCGTTTAAAAATTTTAGTTGAGTCTTATGAGTCACAAACGGAACATTCAATTAATAATGTATAAAACCTAAATCCATGAATCTTCTTCCCAGGCTATTCAAAGTAAATATAGCCTGGAAAAAATCTTCATACGAAATACAAGGCAGCAAATTAGTGGTTCATTCCTTGCCATCTCTTGAAAATACAATTCGATTTAATACAAAGGTAATTGGCAGCAAAAGAATTACTACCAATAATGGCGCATAAGTTACTGAAAATCCAAAGCGCACCAAGAATGCTAAAAAAGCAGCGCCGATTAAATATTGCATTAGATAGATTAGCGGAAATCTTAAAAAAGTCTGTACTGATATAGACTGTTTAAACACCCTACTGTTCATGAAATAAAGAGCAATGACGGAAATACTATAAGAGATTAAATAAGCATATTGATAATTGATGAATTGATATAATCCCACATAAAGAATAAACATAATCAGGGTACTTAACACCCCCGATACGGCAAAACCAAAAATTTGTTTCTTTACAACCTTGCTGCTCAGTTTCATTGGACCTATTCCTATTGGTTGCCAAGGTAGCACGCGAATCCGCTAAATGCCTATATATCTTAAAATACATTACCTGAAATACCCAGTATATTTTTTTACCTAATTTGTAAAAACTGGTCTATATTAAAACATATTAATATAATCGTAAGTTATTTAATTTCAGTCGTTTTCTCAAATAAAAGCAAGAACAAAAAAACAACTGCATTAAATTACAAGCCAGTGCCATTTTTTTTAAGGTATATTATGAATAATGCTAACATTGCATGGGTTCTTATGTCTTGTGCTTTAGTGATGTTAATGACACCCGGTTTAGCATTCTTTTATTCTGGATTAGTTCCCGAAAGAAATGCATTGAATACGATTAAAATGAGTTTTATTTGTTTAGCTATTATTCCGCTTGTATGGGCTATTGTTGGTTATTCATTGGTTTTTAGTGAACATAATCAATGGATTGGCAGCTTACAATACGTAGGTTTAGCTCATATAAATGAGACCAATAAGACTGTGAGCTCAATCCCTCCTCCCCTTTTTATGTTATTTCAAATGATGTTTGCCATCATTTCCCCAGCAATCATTTCTGGTGCCTTAGTTGGTCGCATGAAATTTGTTGCCTATTTCTTATTTGTAACATTTTGGAGTTTACTCGTATACATTCCCTTAGCTCATTGGGTTTGGGGCGTAAATGGATGGTTAGCTCAACTAGGGGCGATTGATTTTGCGGGTGGCATTGTAGTGCATATTAGTGCCGGTTTTTCTGCTTTGGTTGCTGCTCTTATTTTGGGGCCAAGGATTAAATCACGTCGCCAAAACGATATGCCACATAATATTCCGTTCGTAGTACTTGGCGCTTCATTATTGTGGTTTGGCTGGTTTGGTTTTAATGCAGGTTCTGCTTTAGCTGCGGATAATCTCGCGATTAACGCTGCAATTACAACCATGTTAGGAGCAAGTTCTGCAGTAACCTCCTGGACTCTATTTGCCTGGCTACGTAAAGCAAGGCCATCGGCTGTTGGCGCTTCAGCGGCAGCAGTAATTGGTTTAGTGGCGATTACGCCTGCTTGTGGTTTTGTTACCCCGATGGGTGCCATTGCTATAGGCAGTATTAGCGCCCTCGTCACGCAAGTAGTTTTATTGCATTTAAATTATTTTAAGAAAATAGATGACACTGCCGATGTTTTTGCCTGTCATGGGGTTGCGGGTGTGATAGGCTCATTATTAACCGGTGTATTCGCTACAACAAGCGTTAATCCAGCGGGAAAGAATGGGGTATTGTATGGAAATTACACGCTATTATGGAATCAAACCATTGCCGTTTTTATAGCAATCACCATTTCGGTTGTGGGCACTGGGTTAATTTTATTTTTATTGCGCAAAATAATGAACATTCGCACTACGCCCAAAGAAGAAATTCAAGGCATTGATATTGTTGAGCATGGAGAAAAAGCCTACGATCATTCTTAATCCATTAAGGCTGATTTTGTAAGCTGGATTGTCGAAAACGCCCTTCTACCTTGGGGCATAGGCGTCAAATTAAGGATTTATTCTGATATAACCTCGCTCCGTTCGGGTCTGGAGGGGCTCAAGGGCTTTTTGCCTTAGCTTGATGTCTCTGCCCCAAAGAACGAAGGGAATTTTCTTGGCAACTTAGAAAAAGGCACAACATCAAAGCATTTTCTCATAAAGAATTTCTTGCAATAAAGCTCCACCTTCGTAAAACTCTTCCAATTTAGTTGAGCTCGTTGCAGTGAAACCCAATGCCTCATAAAATCCGCGTGCTTGATTATTGGCCTCTAAAACCCAAAGACCTACTTTTTTATATCCCAGAGCGCTTAGCTCAGAGAGTGCTGTCAGACATAATTTAGTACCTAACCCCATACGCCAATAATCTGGATGCAAATAAATAGCACTAATTTCGCCCATTAAAGGGTCAGCATTTACACCACGAAATAGGCAAATACTCGCAAAACCAACTGCTTGATGATCCATTTCAATAAGTAACACATTTACTTCTTGCTTGAGAAGATCGTGCCATTGCTGCGTGCGTTCTGTTAAAGATAAATCTTTTAATATAGTTTCAGGAATAAACTCACTATACATCTTTTGCCAAGAACGAATATGAATTAAAGCAATCGTCTCCGCATCATGTACTTTCGCCATCCTTATCTTTGGAGTTACATTTTTAGTCATAATAAAAAAGTCTGTCGCAAAAAATGTATTATATCATCATTGGGGTAAGCAACCCATCTCTGAATTTATATAAATTAAAAGCAATACCCTCTAAACTTCAGAGCCTAATCAATTTTTGGAAATTTAATAATAAAATGAGTGTATTCACCCATCTGTCCTTGACAGGAAATAACGCCTCCAGCAGCCTTCATCAATAATTTACAATAAGCCAGACCAATACCCGTGCCTCCTTTTCGTTCAGAATAAAAGGGTTCAAAAATAATGTTCGCTTTCTCTGAAGAAATTCCCTTGGCTGTATCTCGAATATGTAAGTAATTAAAATTATCCTTATCATTTCCTTCACTTAACCAAACAGATATCTCGCCTTTACCTTCCTTCTCAATGAAATCAAAGCTATTGTTTAATAAGTTCCAAAGAAGATTTCTAAACGCTACTTTTTCGATCCAGATTGAATAATCGCACGACAAATCTAGATTAATTAATTCGTGTTGATTTTTTTTAAAGGGGTAATCATCTAAAGCCTGTTTCAATAGTTCCTTAATTGAATAAAAACAGAATTTATGGGTATCAAATTTATCATGTCGAATATTGTTCAACTGAGTACTAATAAGCTGATTTACACTGTCAATACTGCGCTCAATTTTAGAAATTGTCTCATTTAAACCTGTTTTCACTGCAGGTTCATCAAGTGCCCCCACCATCGTGCGCTGCATATTTGCCTGCAAATAAATACTGGCCAAGGGGGTTCGTAAATCATGAGCCAAACTTCCAGCAAGCAAGCGCATTCCAGCAATTTTTGCAGAATAAATTAGCTCGCGATCCCGGGCAAACAAAGCACCAATGACAATCGCAGCAAGAAAGGTTACTCCTAAGCCAAAAAATGAGACATCACCAGGGATATATTTTAGTGATTTAGCAGCAACACCTAAATAACAAAAGAAAGCCAAACCACCACCTAGCATGAGTAAAATTAGTGAATCAATGGCATTGGTAACCAAAAAAAGGAAAAAAGTAGCGGACATGCAATTCATCAGCCACAGAGTCGAGCCATCATTAAGTAATGTCAAATAAGCAAAAAAGAATGGGAGACAAAATAGTAACGCAAGATACCAGACAAAAGGTAATAATTGCAGATATTTAATTGACCAAAATTTATGCAGGGCTAATGCAGCACATAAAGCCGTGGCGATGATCCGTAGAAAAAATTCTTGATTTACATGAAAGCTTTGTAACTTCCAAAGTATCCCAAAAAGTGGGAAGTTAATCATCATGACAATTCCAAATAAGGTAATCTGATGACTTGCCTCAACGGTTTTATCCATTAAATAGTTATATAAAAGAAAGGACCATTTTTTTATAATGTGCATTAACACTTATTATTTACTCCACTTGTAAATGAAACATCCTAACACCACTAATAAGTACTAAATTCTAGCCCCATATCTTATCAAGAGCAGCATGCCTACAAAGTTCCTTCAAAGGAAAAAATCTCTTCTGACAATTGTCGCCACATTTGCAGTTGATGCGAATAAATAAAATCAAATGCAGCTTTAATTTTCTCACTGGAATGTTCCCAAATTGGTAACAAGCGTTCTATCACCGCACCAAAATGTTCCACATAGGAATGCACTCTGAAGAAAATCATTCCTGGCTGCGAAATATTTAATGACTCAGCACAAGTAGTAAGATAGAAATAATCAATATTATCCAATCGTTCATAAGCTGCAAAAGCAGCGATTTGCTTGTCTTCATCATGAGCAGCGAGCCAGGCAAGATGGCCTTTATTAAATTTTCTTGCGAAGGGTAAGTAATGCGTTTCATTAACAATTTCATCGTGAATATCAACACCACATTCGCTGGCAAATAAAGCATAGAGTTTTTCATGAGAAAATTTATCTTTCCCAACCTCTTCAGTAATATTTTCTAAGATAATCATTTTGGTCGATTCATCTGGAGCGAAGTTTGCAACATACCACATGAAATTAATGAAATGTCCGCGCAAATGGTAAAAAATAGCAGCGAAGTGCTTTTTTTGCTGTTTATTCCAACACGACGTTTTGTTTATGTTAAACAAAGGAATAGATGCTAATTGTTTCCGATACTCATTGTCTGCCTGAGTAAGAAATTGATTGAATGTTAATGGTAGATCTGTTCTATTTTGCATATTAATTCATTTCAAAGTAATAAAAGATAAGGCCTATTATAATTCGATTAAAATAAAAAAAATATTTTTAACATAATTTAATAATAAATAGGAAGTAAATGATCTTCCTTGATATTTTATATTAATCAAAATGATTAATATTTTAACACATATTCCATTAAATTTAAAGTGCTTGTCAAACCAAAACAACATCACTAAATTTAAGCAGCCATTTCAAAAAAAACTACACTTCTGTTTCTTCCACTTTTTTTCGCAAAAAATAAGTCCTTATCGGCTCTAAACCATCAAAGACAGATGAGTATGTCTCTGATGGTTTATTCATACTAATCGCTATTAAACGACATAACTTTTATCTTGCCTTATCAGGGCATCCTGACTGTCAAGAGAATCCTTAAAGAGACTCACTTTTCCAAGCACTTTTAGCGAATTATTTATCCCTTGCTCGAGCCGTTCTCGATTAATTTCCTCAATGACTGTTCTATGTGCTTGCTCTATTGTTGGTAACTCATGCAGCGATTTTAATTTAACCTTCTCTATTGTTTGTGCTGCATCAGAAAAGGTCTTATCATCAAAAGATGCTCCCGCCAATTTATCAACCACTGACGTACTTGGTCTGGTGCCGGGTAATAAAATATGATGAGCCACTGGTTCCATTTTCTTATTAAGAATAGCTGCATCATGCGTTTGCTCTTCCATCGCAAGTAAATGCACCGTGAAATTTGCCTGTTGAATGCACTGCATTAGCTCTCTAATGATCCACAAAAATTCATCCATATTATTCGGCGTGTGCTCTAAAGCCTCCATGAGATCATATTCATAGTCACGACACAATTCTTCTAATTGTCGAATAAAAAGATAATTATCTTTATCAACCAAATAATGATCTATTTTTGTATAATAACTCTTAATGGCGTGCTGAAATTCATTAGTAAATTGAATCATTAACATCAATGCCTTATGTAACGAGGATTTCTCTTTAATATAAGGAGCATCATTAACCAAGATATCCGCCAATGAGCCAAATAATTGTAAGGCACTGGTTAAACCACGATCGCTAGTTTCTTTATCGATTTGCCTTTCTATTTTCCCGTTGGGAGCAACTAATTTACATAAAGTCTCCGTTAAACAAATCGATGCATCACGCAATACCTTGAGCCGGGGGGTGTACGAATCACGCCAAACCTGATGATATTGATTTTTTAGCTCACCTAAATTGTATTGATCACTCGGATCATGAGCATAGGTAGTGGCATTTTCATGCGCAGCCCAGGCGTAAATTTTTTTATATAAGGAGGGATTTTTATAAAGCTCGATATTCGTTGCCATAAGGGGTATGCCAAAACCATTGTTTTCACACCCCATGTAAAAAACCACAACCCTATATAAATTATGATAATGCTGGTGATACAGAGTCATCATGAAGTTAACAAAAGTATCTTTATCGGTTTTTTCGTTGCACAAAAAAGGAAATACCTCTTCGTATTTTGCACGCAAAGAATGATTCAAAGACGTATAATCTAAAGTCATGTCACCAAAGATATCCGTCAAGCGCTGCCGTAATAACGTGGGTTGATAGGTCAATAATATTTTTAAAGCAGCCAGAACCTTTTGTTCTTGAGCAACGGAATCACCAGCTAACCTTGCAAACTGCTCAGGATCGGCATAGACCTTAGATAAAATGCTCGGCAAAATTGTGGAAAGAATTTTTTTTTGTACTATCTCAGGTAAAACTGAAGTAATACTTTCCTGACCAGGATGCGTGTAAGTAGGCCAATGATAGGGGGTAAAATCTTTAACACAGGGAAAGCGTTCATAATCACGCTCGGTTAAATTAACCCAGCTGTTTTGTGGTATGATTCCCGGTCTGGCCTCTTTCATGTAAATGACAAACCAATACCAAAACATACTAAAATCAATATCTCCATCCAAACCAAGATTATGTGGGTGAGGATTATCATCCCAAAAAAACCAACGCGCTAACAAAATTTCCATAACATTATGTTCAACAAGCATTGCCTTACTAGGAATAACCTGTTCTTTTGCAGAATTATCAGTCGGTTGTTCTTCGGAGGAGAAATTAAAAGATTCAAAATTCGGAGGTGTGGTAAACACAATACCGGTTATATTATCATGCTCATCAAATACCAAATATTCTTTAGCTGATCGACTCCCCTGAAAAGATGTTTTAAAAACAGCAGAGCCAGCGCTTATTTTAGCCAATAATTTTGGAAAATGACCCTCAGGATTTAATTTTATAAAAAAACCACTCTTGATCTCGTTGTGTCCAATAACGCTGACATACCAAGTTTCACTAGAACTATCACCAACAAGTTTTTCCTTTATTAGTGACTTTTCTCTAAGTGACTTTTTGGGAATTCGCATATCTAATCTCCTGAATCAATCCTTGGTTCTGCAAGATATTATTTTGAATAAAAAAAAGTTGATTTTTCTAGACCGAAAAAAATATAGTCTTATCTTGTATTAAATTGAGAAACAGCACAAGAGTGATTCATGATTAGTAGTTGAAAGATGAGTTCCTTAACGAAATTTATTGACAATAGCACCAATACTAAATTTCCAACGGAAACCAATTCACATCAGTATCATCATTCATTTCATTAGACATGGAATTAAGTACAGATCGCATAGAATGAATAAAAAATACTAAAGGAGCCAACGAAAGGGTTAATGCTAACGCAAGGGAATGCCTAAGTACTTCAAGTGGGATTGCAATCGCTAAAGCCAGTGCGTTAATAATAGGCGTATTTTTTCGCTCTTCTGAGCGAGCATCTGAAATTAATTTACGACTAAGTAGGGGAAAAATTAAAAAATCAAGGACACCCTTTGAGCCTTGTTGCTTTTTAGTACTTAAATACAGTTCTTCTGCAATAAAAACAAAAATTATTTGTGGTTTAATTACAACAGATATAATTTTTTCAAAAAGAGATTTTTTTGGATGCGTAACTGTATTTTCATAATGCTCTCCTATAAGACACGCATAAGTAGCATCAATTGTTTCATACCAAAACAAATCTTTTTCCCATTGAAATTTAATGGTCTCATGAGCTAATGCGTCACGCAGCTCCCTAGAAGAAAATGAGAGCATTGAACTGTGCAAGGAATTAATTCCTGAATGCTTCGATAATGGATTCAGTGCCCTAAAAAAAGTAATCATAATAACCCATTTGTGTCGTAAACAACCAATTTAATAACCAACCCATTCATAATGCGTTGCTTGAACAGATGATGATAAAGCAAACCGCGTGATAAAAAAAGCAGCAATCAAAATAAAAATTATTCTTCGCATAGTGCACGTATGCTTGTTTTAGCAAATAGGGTTGAGCTACAGAATCAAATACACTATGAAAGTTAAATCAGTATCCACAATCGCCAAAATATTAATCACCTATTTATTGGGGATCTGTTGACATTTCGTTAAATTGAGCCAAAATTAACTCATTTTGGCCAGTCAACTATCCTACTATAAATTGACAACACAGTGGGTGGATGGTTCAGCATTATATTGGAGTCTGACTATGTATATCCTTTCTAACGAGCGCAAAATAGATAAAATTATTGAACATTTACGCAATAAAAAATTACCACCCAATAATACTAAAAAACAGAGCGCTTTAATCATAGGTGAAGGCTCAGTCACCTCCATGCTGCCTGAGTTGAGCACTTTATGCGATAGTATTATCTTGGCTGATATGAATCAGCCAGTAATTGAGCATAACCAGCTAATGATTGAACTACTTCTTAGGAGTAAGAATAGAGCTCAATTCAAAAGTTTATACACGAAAAAGGCAGGAGCATATACCTACTATATGCTAGAGGAGCATGAGAGACATGGCGACTGGGGGCAATTAGGCTTCAAAAAATTGCTTACGCGGGCGAAAGATATAGGAAATAAGTTCTTTCTATCCTCAGAAGAGCGTTTTTTGCATTGTAAAAATGCTGCCGAACAGTTAAAAATCGATCCTTTAAATATTAATATGTTCGATTTAGAACAAGTAAAACAGCTAAAACAAGAGTTAATACGCAATAATAGTTCTATTTCAGTTATCAATGTAACTAATCTTTATGAATGGGATGCAAATATAAATGCTCTTAATTGTAAAAAAGGAGCGCAGTGGCAGCCAAATAATAATGTCGCTAATATGCTGAATTTTTTATTAGATAGTGCTTCCGAACACATTATTTTATATTCAGCTTATGAGAAAAATGATGATCTGCTTTTAGTAGCAAAGATCCACACAACGATTAATGATTACTTATATGCAGCGGAGCAAGCAGTTCAGGCGCAAATCTTGGCCTCTGAAAAATCGTTACCAGAATCATGCGATAGCAGAGTTTCACAATCCCCCTCAACACTTTATGGCAAGCGTTCTTTCGCAATTCAGACAGACGCATTGAAAAAAAACAATGAAAATTCTGTAGAGCACCCCCAAAAAATATGTGTTTCAAAAAAATAACGATTAAAAAAGACCTATTTATAGGGTACGTATATTTTAAGACAGAAAAGTCGGTGTTTTAGTAAAAATACTCGCTAAAATACCTATTTTTTTTCATATGGTTATCGCAGAACGAACTCTTTTTGAAGTTGCTCCACAGCAAACCAACAACATCTTGATGTCTACGCGCGGCCTAATATTTCGTCGAACACCTCATCTGTAATAGCCATAAATCTATCCTTACTATCCCGATAGCGTGATAATACCGGGTTATAGCTACTTACACACGTGTAATGACAGGCCCCCTCGTTTTGGTCAAGAGAGTAGAAATATCAACAGCCTCTAGTTATCTTTGCAAAGATATAACCCAAGCTGCCAGCAATAAGCAAGGAAAGCAAAGGGTTTCTTTTAACTTTTTTAAATAACTCATCTGCATGAGCATCAATACAGTTATCAAAACCAGAGGTTTGCAACATTGGCATCCCTACATTGGATTTTTTTTTCTGTGCATTATCCATATAAGCTCTCCTATGCTAAGTTTTGATATGAAGTTAAAGCAGAACCCCTGCTAAAAATGTTCACTCCTGCTGTCTTCTTATTATTTTTTAAGTATTTTTGAAAGCACAAAGCCAATGCCTCCAGCAATAAGTAAGGAGGTTAAAGGATATTTTTTTACTTTGTTTACGAACTGCTCGCCATACTCTTCCATAGAGCCTTCAATACTATGTATCTGTTCTTTACTTTCTTCATAAAAATCTGAGGCTTTTTCTTTAATTTGTTCTGTAGTTGATTCAATTTTTTCTTTAACATCATGATAAGCGTCAGAAACTTTATCTTTCGTGTTATCTAACGTATTTTTAACGTCTGCTTTAATATTCCAGTTGTCCATAATATAATCTCCTTGTATGGGGTTTTAATAAAAGGCATTTCTCTTTTGCTCAAACCCGGCGTTTCATTCTCCTTGCCATTCTGAACAATACTTAATCATTATAGACGATTTTCTATGTACTTTTTCTGGTAAAAACTAAAAACAGTTGAAGTATTCGTTTCTAATATTTTGCAGTACCATTCCGGTTTATAACGAAAACAGCAGATTCTGCAATCAATTATTTGGGCATTGCTGCAAAAAATTGCCGTGTTTACACCCAAATAACTTGCAAATCAAAGTGGTTGATTATTTGACATTTTGACAATATGTTCTATAGTTAAGATGTAGACCGGCTCTTTTCGAAGAGAAGGTTACTGGGAAGACCACTTAGGTGGTCTTCTTCATTTATACTACTTGAAAACTTCCTTTGCTTTGGAGATTAACGAAGCCTTAATAAATATTCATCTGAGTTAATTTTCGCAGCGATTTCCTCAATGAAAAGAAAAAATTGCTTTAGCGATTTTGGTTTATGCGAAATAAAACATAATTTACTACTCGAGGAGCAGGAGCTACTTTAGGCGTGATAAGTAAATTGAACAAGGTAGGAGCAAAGGTTATTACCTGACTTTAAATTTTCCTATTCACAGTCAGATAAAAACCCTCACCCATGCTAAAACAAATGAGTGGCGATAGCTAATGGCGTGTAATATTACGTTTTACTTATTCCGCTTCACTAAGTAACGCAACGTCTTGTGCTTTTAAACCTTTAGGCCCTTTATCAAGCAAAAAAGTCACAGGATCATTCTCGTGCAATGTTTTGAAGCCAACACCTTGTATGTCTTTGTAATGTACAAAGATGTCATCGCCTTGCTGATTAATAATAAATCCAAATCCTTTTTTTTCATTAAACCATTTAACATGGCCTGTCTCTCTTTGCGACATTAGTTATCCCCTTTATCCTAATAAGCTTTTTACTTTTTAACCAGATTATAGATGCTTATTTGTCACGCAACCTATAGTGGTAAAAAGTTAACTCACTAATAAGATAACTGCGTTATAATAAACATTTACTCTGCACGAGTAATTACGTACAGCAAGATTAGCATAACAGTTTTTTATTGATTGTTAAGGCTTTTTTACAAATTTTGACATATTTAAAGTAATTTTTTGATATTGGAATAACACAATGAATCATACGAAATCATCTTTTATAAAATTAGCGCTTGATTGCCAAGTATTAAAATTTGGTGAGTTTACTTTAAAGTCTGGAAGAGTCAGTCCTTACTTTTTTAATGCCGGATTATTCTATCAAGGAAACGCCTTACGCCAATTGGGACAGTTTTATGCGCAAACATTATTAAAACATAATGCTTCATTTGAACATTTATTTGGTCCAGCCTATAAAGGCTTACCACTGGCAACAACAACTGCAGTTGCTTTATCTGAATTAGGCAAAGAAACAACCGTAACTTTTAATCGTAAAGAAGTGAAAGATCATGGAGAAGGTGGGCAATTGATTGGTGCTCCTTTGACTGGAAATACCGTAATTGTAGATGATGTAATTACCGCAGGAACGGCTTTTCGCGAGTCACAGATTTTAATCAAGGCAAACGGTGGTCATTTAACTGGAGTGATTATTGCCTTAGACCGCTGTGAACGTGGATTAACGAAGGAATCAACTTTATCGGAGATAAAGGCACAAGGGATCAATGTCTATTCCATTATTAATTTATTTGATTTAATTGATTATCTAAGAGCAGGGAATGAACAGGAACAGGTAAAAAAATTGGAAGAATATCAAGCCATTTATGGTTGTTGAATGATTTAATATTTCTTCACACGAATAGTCCGGTCCGTATTACAGCCTAATACGAACTACAATCCCATATATTCAAATAAAATAACGTAAGTTATGGATAAGACATCGGGACAGAGCTAATTCCTTCTCGAACGGATTGAGAGGAAGTAAGGTCTTACTTAATTTCTTATCCATAACTCACGTTAAAATATCTTTTATCCCTTCATTGACAGAATAGAAATTAATCATTATTATTGCACCAATGTTACACTACGTTAATACATTAATATGAAAACACATAATACCCTAAACCATTCTGCCCTACTTGATTTAATGCAGGCGATAAGCCTACTGAACGATAAAAACGAAACCTTGCAATTTTTTACTGATTTATGCACCCCAGCCGAGTTGGAGGCCATGGCCGATCGTTGGCAAGTTGTTCCTTTACTGCGACAAGGTATTCCTTATCGCACCATTCATGAACAAACAGGAGTCAGTGTGACAACCATTACTCGTGTTGCACGTTGTTTAAGTTTTGGTACTGGCGGTTATGAATTAATCGCGAATCGAGCGGAGTTGCTGTGAAAAATCGTTTACGTTTAGCATTACAAAAGAAAGGCCGTTTGTCGGAAGAATCATTAACCCTCTTACAACGATGCGGTTTAAAATTCCGCCTTAAGCCTAATACCCTCCTCACCCATGTCGATAACTTCCCCATCGATTTACTCTTCGTTCGTGATGACGATATTCCAACATTAGTATTTGATGGCCTCTGTGATGGTGGGATCGTTGGCGAAAATGTTTTATTCGAGGCAGCCCTTGCTAATCCCGAAAAATCATTTAAAACAACAGCAGCCTTAGGAAGTTGCACCTGTCGTTTATCGCTGGCAGTGCCTGAATCTTTTGATTATCAAGGACCAGGAAGTCTAGATGGAAAGCGCATTGCCACCAGTTACCCTTACCTGCTAAATCAATATTTGCAAGAGCGGCAAATATGCGCAGAAAGCCTGATCTTGTCAGGTTCTGTGGAAGTTGCACCACGTATGGGCATGGCTGATGCGATTTGTGATCTGGTTTCTAGTGGGCAAACATTAGAAGACAACAAACTCTATGAGGTCGATACCATACTGCAAAGCCAGGCCGTGTTGATTCAAAGCAAAAAAAATGACGCACCTGTATTTCAAGAGTTGTTTGAGATGCTCGCCCGCCGCATCCAATCAGTCCAGCAAGCGCAAGAACGAAAATACATTGTCTTTCACGCGCCAAAATCAGCACTTGAACGCATTGGCGAAAAATTACCAGGTGCCGAATCCCCCACCATTCTGCCCTTACCTGGAAATAGCGACAAAGTAGCGGTTCACGTAGTTTCCAGCGAGCGAATATTTTGGAACACTTTGGAAACCATTCAAGAATTAGGTGCCAGTTCCATCTTGGTTCTCCCCATAGAAAAAATGTTGGAGTAAGAATGATGTTAGCAATTAAAAATTGGCGGACTTTATCTATTGCGGAAAAGAAGCGCTGTTTATCTCGACCAGTACCTACTTCGTTAGCCAAAAACAGTGTATTGGAAATTATTAAACAGGTACAAACTTTAGGTGATAAGGCTCTATTTGCATTAACGCAAAAATTTGATGGCGCTACTTTAAAAACATTGCAAGTGCCAAAAGAAAAGATTCGCAACGCCAAAATTAGCCAACAAGCACTAACGGCAATTAACAAAGCCATCACCACCATTACCAAATACCACCAATCTCTGCTACCGGAAAGTAAAACCATAAATACAGCTCCCGGTGTGGCCATTCAAACCGTTTACCGCCCCATTCAGCGGGTTGGTTTGTATGTTCCTGGCGGCAATAAAACGCCATTGATTTCTTCACTGTTAATGCAAGCCATACCCGCCTTAGTTGCTGGCTGCCCAATTAAGGTATTTTGCACCCCTCCTGATGGACAAGGCGCTATCAATGAACATTTATTAGTCGCCGCACGTTTATGCGGCATCGATACTATTTATGCGGTAGGCGGCGCTCAAGCCATTGCTGCTATGGCCTATGGAACTGAAAGCATCGTCAAAGTCGACAAAATATTTGGTCCAGGCAACAACTACGTTACTGAAGCCAAAACATTAGTTGCTAGCGATCCTTATGGCGCTGCAATTGACATGCCCGCAGGCCCCTCTGAGATTATGATATGTGCAGACAGTCAAGCTAATCCAGCATTCATCGCGGCCGATTTACTGGCTCAAGCAGAACATGGCATTGACTCACAGGTTATTTTAATTTGTGACCGTCAGGATTTAGCGGAGCAAGTCAATCAAGAATTGGCAACTCAATTAAAGAATTTACTCCGAGCGAGCATTATCAATAAATCACTAACAAATAGCGTCATTATTGTATGCGATGAGCATACGGAACAACAAAATATAATTAATGCTTATGCGCCAGAACACTTAATCATTAACCGTAAAGATGCAGAAACATGGGTTAATAAAATTAATGCTGCAGGCACGATTTTTCTCGGTTCCTGGGCAGCTGAAACCTTAGGTGATTACGTCACCGGCTCAAATCACGTCCTACCAACACATGGTTTTGCCCGCAACCACAACGGCCTGGGTACGCTCGATTTTTTAACGCGTTTTAGTGTGCAGTCAATCAACCAAGAAGGCATTAAAAATTTAGGACCGGCAGCAATTACTTTAGCACAGCTCGAAGGATTGCAGGCCCATGCTCATGCCGTAGCAATTAGACTGAATTCTCTGGAGATTTAAATGTCCGTACTTGATTTAATACGCACCGAATTATTAGAAAGCCCATCCTATAATTCCGGTAGCGATACGATGCAACACCGACTACACGCCAATGAATTACCTTGGTCAGCAATCACGGCAGACTCCATTGGTCTAAATTTTTATCCGGAAACCCAATTAAAGATGCAGCTGCAAGAACAATTAGCCCAACGTTATCAAATTAGCAGCGATCAGATTGTATTAACCAGAGGTTCTGATGATGGCATTGATTTATTAGTGCGTTTATTTTTAAAAGCCAGGCAAGATGCATTCATGCAGTTTCCACCTACTTTTTCCATGTATGCGTTTTATGTACGCCTGCAACAGGCACAAATGATTCAATGTCCCTTAGATCTATTAACGGATTTTAGTCTAAGCCTAAAGCAGGTTAACGAATGCTGGCAGGAACAATGTAAAATAATCATGTTGTGCAATCCGAACAACCCTACCGCTAATTTAATTGATTTGTCATTTATTGCTGAACTCTGTGCACACTATAAAAATCGCTCAGTAATTGTCGTCGATGAAGCCTACATGGAATTTGCCAATGCGCAAAGTGCCACCACTTTGATTCCTCAATTCGATAACCTTATTGTCTTACGTACCTTATCGAAAGCCTATGGCTTGGCAGGCTTACGCTTAGGAGCCATTATAGCGCAGCCACAAGTGATACAAGCCGTACACAAAATTATGGCACCCTACCCTTTATCCAGCGCGGTTATTCATTTAGCGCTGCAAGCATTAACCAATAATGATTGGTTTGCCTTGGCTCTAGAAAAAATTAAAAGCGCACGTGCAAAGCTTATCGAGGCACTCAATGCCTATCCGTTCATTGAAAAAATTTATCCGTCTGAAGCCAATTTCATCCTAGTAAAAACCAACTACGCCAATGAGCTAGCAAACTGGTTTACACAACAAGGCATCAGCATTCGTATTTTTTCAGACAATTCACCCTTGCATCATCACCTACGCATTACCGTGGGTGATGAACAGCAAAATCTATTGTTGCTAGCCGCTTTATCTTCTTTTCAAAATAACGTTTCAGGGTTTTAAAATGCAAAAAATCTTATTTATTGACCGTGATGGCACCTTAATCGAAGAACCATTTGATTTCCAAATTGATTCTTTAGATAAAATAAAATTAACCCCAGGCGTTATCCCGGCCTTGTTGCAATTACAAAATGCGGGCTTTCGCTTCATTATGGTAAGCAATCAAAACGGAATCGGCACCACCTCTTTTCCTGAAGAGGACTTTAGTATTTGTCATGAATTTACACTGGATCTTTTTTCATCCCAAGGCATATTCTTTGATGAAATTTTTATTTGCCCACACATGCCCGAAGACAATTGTGCATGCCGCAAACCCAAAACCGGATTGTTGGAACAATTTATGAAAGAAACCAGCATTAATAAAACATCGTCCTGGGTCATTGGCGATCGCGATACAGATAGGGAATTAGCCGATAATTTAGGCGTTAATTTTTTACCCATTTCTAAAGAACATAAGTGGAAGCAAATTAGCGAATCGATTCTCCAGCAAAAACGTTCGGCGACCGTTAAAAGAAAGACAAAGGAAACCAACATCAATTTAACCGTGATTTTAGATACGGATCAAACAGGCACCATCAATACCCCATTGCCATTTTTTAACCACATGCTGGAGCAAATAGCCAAACATGGCGGGTTTAATCTGGACATGTGCGCCACCGGGGATGTAGAGGTCGATGATCACCACTTAATTGAAGATACTGCCATTGCCTTAGGTGAGGCATTAAAAGAAGCGCTGGGCAATAAATGGGGTATTAACCGCTATGGATTTACCCTACCCATGGATGAAGCTTTAGCATCCATTGCCATCGACATCAGTGGTCGTGGCTTTTGTGAATTCCAAGGGCAATTTACTCGTGAATTTGTTGGGGGCATGGCCACGGAAATGGTTCCTCATTTCTTCCAATCCTTAGCCTGTGCACTGAGCGCAACCCTGCACGTTCAGGTTAGCGGAAAAAACCACCACCACATGATAGAAGCCTGCTTTAAATCATTAGGTAGAGCATTGCGCCAAGCCTGTATGATAACCAATAACGCCCTGCCGTCAACTAAGGGGATATTATGATTGCGGTTATTGACGTCAGTGGTAACAACCTGACTTCATTGAGGAATGCCTTGGATCGCTTAGGTTTTGCTTATGTCTTAACGCATGATGCCCAAGAGATTAGTCAGGCCAGCCACGTCATTCTCCCTGGTGTTGGTACTGCTACTTATGGCATGCAGGCATTACAACAATATAACTTGGTTACGGTGCTCAAATCGTTAACCCAGCCGTTATTGGGGATTTGCCTTGGCATGCAATTACTGCTCGATGCCAGTGAAGAAGGTGATATTGCTTGTTTAGGGTTAATTCCAGGAATAGCGAAACGTTTACCGTCTAAAGAACATTTTCCCGTCCCGCACATGGGCTGGAATCAATTGCAATGGTGCAAAAACTCGCCATTACAACGAGGATTAAACAAGCACGATTATGTCTATTTCGTGCATAGTTATGCCCTAACCACCGCTGAATATGCCCTGGCACTTTGTGACTACAGTGAACCCTTTACGGCAATTATTCACAAAGACAATGTGTGGGGAATGCAATTTCATCCAGAAAAATCAGCTGCAGTAGGGATGACGTTACTGGACAATTTTTGTAACACCGCGGGGGCTTTATGATTTTAATTCCAGCAATCGATATACAAGCCGGGCGATGCGTACGCCTGAAACAAGGTCAATTTGAACAAGTCACGATATTTGATATGCCCCCAGTAGAACGCGCAGCCTATTTTGCGAAAATAGGTGCCAAACGTTTGCACGTCGTTGATCTAGATGGAGCAAAAATAGGCAGCATGCAACAATTACCCTTAATTTGTTCCATGCAAAATACGGGCATTAATGTTCAAGCGGGTGGTGGCATTCGTTCGTTAGAACAAGCAAAGCTCTGTTTTTCTGCGGGCCTAGCGAATCTGGTGCTGGGCAGCATTGCCATTAGCAATCGTGAGTTAGCGACACAAATTATTAAAGAAATTAGTCCAAAGAATATAATTCTGGCATTAGATATCCGACTTATTAATGGCAATCCTATACCTGCCACACATGGTTGGCAAACAATGTCTAATAGTAATTTATGGGATGTAGTTTCCTACTATCAACAGCTTGGCATCCAACAAATTCTCTGCACTGATATTGCCTGTGATGGCATGATGCAAGGACCAAATTTTAGTCTATATCAAGAAGCAGTAGAACGCTTCCCTACGATTGATTGGCAGGCATCTGGTGGAATTCGTCATCAGGAGGATATTGAGACTTTAGATAAGCTGGGCGTTGCCGCCGCAATCTTAGGCTTATCCTTGTATCAAGGTACACTTGATTTGACGGAGAATAAACTATGTTAAGCAAACGAATTATTCCTTGTCTTGATGTACGTAATAACCAAGTCGTCAAAGGAGTAAAATTTCGCAATCATCGCATCATTGGCGACATTATTGCACT
Source organism: uncultured Gammaproteobacteria bacterium (assembly GCA_963844185.1). Classification (GTDB taxonomy): domain Bacteria; phylum Pseudomonadota; class Gammaproteobacteria; order Legionellales; family Legionellaceae; genus Legionella. The sequence goes on along the minus strand of CAWJMX010000001.1, from coordinate 527,394 downwards.
GGCCGCGAACTACTCCGCATCAGGAGCCGATGAGTTAGTCTTTTATGACATCACGGCAAGCGCAGATCAGCGTGTAGTTTGTCCTAACTGGGTAAATCAGGTGGCGGCAACAATTAACATTCCGTTCACCGTAGCCGGTGGCATTCGCTCCAACAATCAGGCAAAATCAATATTGAATGCAGGGGCAGATAAGGTATCGATTAACAGCCCAGCCTTAGAAAATCCTGATCTGATTAACGAATTAAGTCAGCAGTTTGGTAGCCAATGCATCGTCATCGGCATTGATAGTCAATGGCTTGTTGATGATTACTATGTGTACCAATATACTGGTGATGAACACAAGACGCTTAATTCCAAACGCAAAACACGTGAATGGATAAAAGAAGTTCAGGATAGAGGTGCCGGAGAGATCGTACTTAATTGCATGCAGTCTGACGGTGTGCGCACCGGTTATGACCTCCAGCAATTACAACAAATGCGCCCATTATGCCAGGTACCGCTCATTGCTTCAGGTGGTGCTGGAACAGTGAATGATTTTACGGAAGTATTTATAAAATCCCAGGTAAGCGGCGCTTTAGCTGCCAGCGTATTTCACGACAAGATATTGACTATCAATGAAATTAAGTCTGCTCTTAAGCAACAAAATATTGAGGTAAGAATATGAATCATTTAGAAATTAGTGCCTTAGATTGGCAAAAAATGAATGGCTTATTACCTGCCATTATCCAAAATGCAGAAAATGGTAATGTACTGATGCTCGGCTACATGAACCAAGAAGCCTTAATTGCTACCGTAACCACGGGACAACTGACACTCTATAGCCGCAGTCGTAAACGTTTATGGCGTAAAGGTGAGACGTCTGGCAACACCATGGCCGTGCACCATATAAGTGCCGACTGTGATCATGACAGTCTATTAATTATGGTATTTCCTAAAGGCCCGGCCTGTCATTTAGGTTATGCGAGCTGTTATCAGCCCCCCTGTCATAGCGCCATTAGTTTTATGAGTGATTTAATTGAAATTATTAATGAACGCGCAGAAACACAGGCTGAAGATAGCTACACGGCACAATTATTAGATGCAGGTATCAATCGTTGCGCTCAAAAGGTAGGCGAAGAAGCAGTGGAAACCGTTATTGCTGCGGTGAATAGTACCCCTGAAGAATTTATTAATGAATGTGCTGATTTAGTATTCCACCTGCTGGTTCTTTTAAAAGCTTCTGAGTTGAGTTTTTATGATGTACTGCAGTGTTTGCAGGATAGAAACAGGACTGTTCATACATAAAACTAAATAGATAAAAGCATTACTCTTAAACAAGCGTATTAAGTCAGATTTTTAAGCCGACAACAATGATGCTACAAAATTTGCAATGGCTCAACCGCTAGAACAAATAAAGGTGATTCCCACCACAGGAAAATTAAAACATAACCAGTATAACTTTCGTGGGAATTACCGCTTACATTCTATTAGAGATTCTTTGTGGCAGAATACGAAATTTCCAGGCTAGACTTCCTATTTCCTAACTCTTGTTTACTTGGATATAAACCGAAGTGGACTAAAATCATCAATTTTTCCGCTATCTCACCTGCTTATATGCATGATAATTACATAATAGTATGTAATAAATTAAAAATTGGCATTTAACCAAGCTCAAATATCTTCCTTATGGCCAAAATTTATTAGTGTTTCTTTTGTCTATATCCTCCATTTAATTAATTTAAGCTGGGGCCGGGATTATACGGGACCGTGTCAAAGATCCACCAAACACATTGACAAGTTCTGAAGCATGCAGCAACTGCACTGAAAATACATGATGTTTTACAGCCTATGCACAAGGTTATCCACAGAAATTGTGGATAAATAATTTTTAATGTTTGATATGAAAAATAAACTAAAAGCCTTATAGAATAAGGATCTTTCGAGTAAGATGAGAGTGCTCGTATTTTATTTCGGTAAGTTGCTTAGAAGAATTATCCACAACAGGATTTTAGAGTAACTAGAAGAAATACAGGGGTATAGTAACAAATAAAAAAATAAAAAACAGTCTTGACTTGGATATTTTTTACAAAAAAATGTAACGCATACATAATATCCGCCGCTCACGAAAGTTTTTTTACACGAATCAAACCACTGTCAATAAAACAAGGCCAATGCAACGTACTTAAAAAATGCCACTTAGTATTTTCTGCACATAATCAAGTTGCAAAGTTGCTTTGTATCACTTAACCTTTACCTTTCTTACATGATTTTTTGTTACGTAATGCTTTAATGACCACTTGTCTAAACACACCAAAATTTTCAGAGCATTATCTCGCCTAACCCTCAAGTCATACTATCTAAATGAAACATCCAGCAAGGCAGGGATCACTGCGATTTTCTTGGATTTGTCATATTCCACGCCGTACATCATAAAGATATTGGGCCATAAAGGCCCAACAGGCAGTTAAATTTTTAATTTCGCAATGCTTCCACTAAAACCTACACCAAAAGAAATCAGCAGAATAGTACCATTGACCTTCTTCTTATTTATGAGCGTGTCCAGCATAAAGCCTATCGAACAAGAAGATAAGTTTCCATAATTTTTAAGGATAAAGTACGAAACTGCAATTTTCTCAATTTGATCTTCCAACATGAGATTCCGCTGCACTGCATTAATAATTTTCTTGCTTCCAGTATGAATCAAATAGAAATTAATGTCCTCTTTCGTGACATTTGTATTATCTGGATTGATGGCTTGATGTAAAAGCATCTTACTGTATGCAGCGCCACGCGCAGGAACACGTTTTCCTAGAGTATATTTAGGAAAGTTTTCATAGCAAGGTATATTACTTCCTCCCTCGTTCATACATAATATTTCACTGTCTGCAGAGTCAATGTTAGGGTGTAACAGGACTACACTCACCGGAAAAAATGGTAAAAATCCCGTAACAAACACATTGACAAGTTCTATAGCCTGCAACAATTGCATTGAAAATATAAGGTGTTTTACAGCCTATGCACAGGGTTATCCACAGAAATTGTGGATAAATAATTCTTAGTGTTGGATGTGAAAAATAGGCTCAGAACCTTATAAAATAAGGGTTTTTCGAATAACAAGAGATTGGGCGTAGTTTGGTTATGCGAATTACTTAGAAGAATTATCCACAACGGGATTTTAGAATAGCTCGAAGAAATACTTGCGTATAATAACAAATAAAAAAATAAAAAACAGTCTTGACTTGGATATTTTTTACAAAAAATTTTAAAGACACGAACCATCCCCCGCTCATGAGCGAGATGGTTCGTGCATGAATCAAAGCACTACCAATAAAACCACGCTCAGATAATTCTCTGCAGGATAAGTTAACAACAATGAAGATCAAATGTAAGTTGATGCTGAACTTGCGAAGCCCAACAATAAAACGAAGCGATCTTCATTTTTAAACTACTTGATTTACATCATAGTAACCCAGGAACGGCCAAATCCAGGCTACTTGATGTATCACGAATTTCTTATCCGAAACCTTAAAGCACACAAAATTATATTAGGCTCCCTGGTGAAATAGCCAAAATCCTGTATACCAAACACTTTCGCAAGTTACTAAGCATCCAACAACTACACTGAAAATACAAGGTGTTTTACAGCCTATGCACAAGGTTATCCACAGAAATTGTGGATAAATAATTCTTAGCGTTGGATATGAAAAATAGGCTCAGAGCCTTATAGAATAAGGATTTTTCGAGTAACAGAAGATTGAGCGTAGTTTAGTTATGCGAATTACTTAGAAAAATTATCCACAACAGGATTTTAGACTAGCAAGAGAAAATACAGGGGTATAGTAACAAATAAAAAAATAAAAAACAGTCTTGACTTAGATATTTTTTACAAAAAAATTAACACCTACAACATATCTCCCCACCCACGGGGAGATATGTTGTTACACGAATCAAACTACGGCTAATAAAACCGCTGTTAGATAATTCCCTTCAGGAAATGAAGCCAAGGTTGGATGACAACTTGCAGGGCCATAAACACCTAAAATACGTGCCTGTTTACCCACCACCCCAGCCTGTGAACTAACTAAAGAACAAAATTCTTGCGCTGAAAGTGCCGAAGAACAATTGCAGGTCATTAATAAAGAGCCTGACTTCATATGCTTGAAGACTTCGCGATGCAGAAATCGATAATAATTTTTAGCACGCTGCACGTGTTGCTGCGAGGGTACTAATTTGGGTGGATCAAGAGTCACAACATCATAATTACCGGCTTGAGCCAAATAATCACGCGCATCCGCTTCAATAAACTCAATATTAGTCAAACCATTCAATTCGGCATTCTTCCGGCCTTGGGCAATCGCTTGAGCAGAACTGTCCACAGCTGTAACACTTGTTGCGCCAGCTTTTGCTGCGTGCAATGCAAAACCACCCGTATAACTATAAAGGTCTAATACCCTCTTGCCTTTAGCTAATTGCGCAATGCGTTGGTGATTTTCTCTTTGGTCAATAAATAAACCGGTTTTTTGCGCACTGCCAAATTCAACCTGGTAGATCACCCCTGCCTCAAGAACCTGTGAACTTTGCTGTGTTTCTTGTGGGCTTACTTGTTTCCAGCCATCTTGTCCAAGGGGCTTACTTTGGGGCATCCAAATAATTTGATCACCAGGAACTAATTCTTGCAACGCCTTAGTAATCACTTCTTTATTTAATTCCACCCAATAAGCAGAACTGGCGACAACACAGACTTGATTAAAACGGTCGATCGTCAATCCAGAAAGACCATCTGCCTCACTATTGAAAAAACGATAAGCAGTTGTCCGTTCATTAGGTAAATTTAAACAATCGCGAACCTGCTTCGCTTGTTTCAGGCGATGAGTAATCAATGCATAAAAACTACTCATATCAATATGCTCATTGCTAAGCGCTAATACTCTTACCCTATATAATGAATGCTCATTATAAACACCAACACCAACTAAGACTTCATCGGCATTATAAATATCAACCAGATTTCCAGTACTCAATTTTCCAAAAGTACGGGCAATAGCTTTAGGGAAAATCCAAGGATGGCCACGTAATACAGTATTTTGTTTCGCTGCGAGCAAAATAACTTTTGCATTCATTTTCTATTTCCCAAAGAACAAAAATGGGCTAATCTACACAAAGAACCATAGACCTGCAATAGATATACTTCGAAAACAAGTACTCCCAGGCCAATTTAAAACAAAACCCCTCAATCAGAATAAAAATAGGGACTGTAACAATGTCACAATATGTAAAAAACGTCTTTCTTTTTCTTTGTATCAGTATATTTACCGGAGTTACTTACGCAGATCCTTGGTTTACTGGCCCCATACTTGCTCCCGCAGGACATAACGTCGCTCGAGGCCATACGAACTTCGAACTTTATGGCCTGGATGTATTTACTACAGGTCAGTACGATAATAATAGTAAGATTCATCGAATTCCCCAATTTAAAAGTTTGGTTTTTAACCCCCTATTAACTCATGGTTTTACCGATTGGCTAGACATCCAATTGTCCGTCCCCTATGCGTTTAATAATACTCAAGGCGTAAGTTACCACCGAATCACAGATACCTCGGTCGGTGCAGGGATTCAACTATTGGAACAAAAAAAATCAAAATGGCGTCCTGACGTACGTTTTTTTGTCCAGGAAACATTCCCTACCGGTGCATACGAACGATTAAATCCTGCATTTTTAGGTACTGATGCAACAGGCTTAGGAAGCTATCGCACACTCGTCTCTTTAAATATCCAGTACCTAAGAGAAATTTATAACGACCATTATTTACGTACTCGCTTAATAATGTCGCGTTTAATTTCCTCCACAGTTAATGTCCATGGCCTTAACAGTTTTGGTGGCTCAATAAATACCAATGGAATTATTAATCCAGGTGCTGAAGATAACGTGGATCTAGCTTTTGAATACACCCTGACCCAAAATTGGGTGGCGGTAATGGAAGGTTATTATTCCGAAGGACAAGCAACACGTTTTAATGGTATTTTAGATATTATCAATGATGACTCGGTGAACGTAGGTTCTAAACAATATTATGAATATGGACTTGCCCCGGCGCTTGAATACAACTTCACTTCAAATTTAGGGCTTATCGGCGGTGTTTGGTTCCCCGTAAAAGGAAAAAACACATCGCGTTTTATAACCTATGTTTTAGCGATTAATGCTTATTGGTAATATGCTGATTAATTAACTTTTGAGTATCAACTTAAGGTGCGCAATTTCTATGGAAAAAACAAATAAACTCTCCTACGGACTAACTATAGGTGCTTTAGGTGTTGTATTCGGGGATATTGGTACTAGCCCTTTATATGCTTTAAAAGTAACACTGGATAATTTAAGTGTCACACCATCTAATATTTTGGGTGTTTTATCACTCATATTCTGGTGCTTGATTATTATTATTTCTTTTAAATACTTAATCATGATTTTTCGTGCGGATAACGATGGAGAAGGTGGAATTCTCGCCCTCCTCGCTCTGATGAAGCATAAAAATGCAAAGCATATCCCCATATTTTATATATTCGCTATATTCGGAGCAGGTCTCTTGTTAGGGGACGGCATGCTTACGCCGGCAATCTCTGTGCTCAGTGCCGTAGAAGGTATGGGTACACTCTCGAACGCATTTACCCCCTATATTTTGCCAACCGCCGCAGTCATCCTAATTTTTATCTTTATGCTGCAATCGAAAGGAACCGCGAGTATTGGCTATCTTTTTGGTCCATTAATATTTATTTGGTTTTGCACCATTGCTATTCTTGGCTTAATTCAAATAATCGCCGCCCCGATAGTTCTTAAAGCAATTAATCCTTATTATGCTTTTACCTTACTGCGCGATACTGGCTTTAAAGGCTTTTTGTTATTAGGTGGTATTTTCCTGGTTGTTACCGGTGGCGAGGCACTTTATGCAGATATAGGGCATTTTGGCAAAAATCCTATTCGCTTTAGCTGGTTTGTCCTGGTTCTTCCCTGTTTAGTATTAAACTATTTTGGCCAAGGGGCAAATTTACTTTTACATCCAGAAGCAATTAGCAATCCCTTCTATATGATTGCACCGAGCTGGTTTTACGTACCGTTAATTATTCTGGCAACGGTTGCCACTGTCATTGCCTCACAGGCAGTAATTTCAGCAACTTTTTCGTTAACGAAACAAGCGGTTTTATTAGGCTTATGTCCACGTATTCCCATCATTCAGACATCAAAGGAGTATTCTGGCCAAATTTATGTGCCACAAATTAATTTTATCTTATTTGCTGGCACCATAGCCCTCACATTTGCCTTCAAAACGTCAGATAACATGGCACATGCTTATGGAATCGCCGTAAATGCCTACATGCTCATGGTAGACTTTATGGTTGCTTATACCGCTATTTCTATTTGGAAATGGTCAAAAATAGCATCGGGCCTTATATTTGGCTTGTTTCTCAGCATAGACTTAGCCTTTCTTGGATCGAATGCCCATAAATTTTTAACTGGCGGCTGGGTACCTGTTACTCTTGCCTTGTTTTTAGCAACAATTATGTACACCTGGAAATATGGGCTGGAATATCTACGTTGTAATTATTACATGAACAAAGAAGATATTTCTAAAATTATTAAACAACTGCAATACAAAAACTTGAATCAACTGCATGACTTAACTGCCGTGTTTATCACTGATGTTTATGATAAAAGCGGAGGTAGCTTCCTGCATTTTTTAAAACTTAGCCGTTCCGTTCCAGAACATGTGCTCATCGTCAATTATGTGGTTGGTAATATTCCTTATGTACATTACAGCCAACGTTATGAGGTAACTTGCTTAGATGATAAGGTATATAACCTCACCTTACATTATGGATTTATGGAAACAATTTCCATCCCGCGCGCGCTGGAAAGAGCCTCAGACAAAAATATTTTACCCTTTAAACTAAATATTGATCGAGCAACCTATATGGTTGAAATCCCCAATATCATGGCATCAAAAAGCAAAAAGTCCTTGACCTTTTTCTGGCAAGAACGATTATTTGCATTTCTTATTCGCAATTATTCAGCAAATTTAAATATTGAATTCTATAATTTGCCGTATAATAGGACGATTGCAATAGGCACTTATTATATTATGTAACATCAGGAGTCCTTTATGTGGTTTAACAATGCACTTATTTATCAATACGAATTAGACGAAGCCAGTGATTTAATGGCTGATTTAGCGGAGAATATTCTCAAGCCATGCCCACCGCATGCACGTTTTATTTATGGTTGGACTCCTGTTTTTGCTGATGAATTAGTACAAGAGATTGCCGGCAGCTCACTTATTTGCATGGGTAAAGAAGAACGTTTACTGCCGCGCGGTGTAATTAATAAAATGTTGGCTGAACGCGTTCAAGCGCTGGAAACACAGCACGGCCGAAACATTAAACGTACTGAAAAAGCGCAAATGGCAGAAGATATTGAGTTTGAATTACTGCCAAAGTCATTCTGCGTACAAAAACGCCTATTAGCCATTCTAGATAGTGCCAGTAAACGCATCATTATTAATGCCTCTAGCAATACTCAAGCATCACAATTGACTTCACTATTACGTAAATCAGTTTCCGGAATTACAATTGAACCACTAACGCATACTGAAAATCTTGCCTTACGCTTCGCTGACTGGATACAATCTCCAGCCGCCCTACCCGCTAATTTTCAATTGGCATCTGATTGCGTACTCTTTTCATTAGATGATGAAAAAAAACGCGTCCATTGCAAAGGCTATGAGTTGCCGGCTGAAGAAATTTTAACCCTACTGTCACAAGGCATGGCAACGGCTGAAATTTCTTTAATCTGGAAAGAACGAATTCAATTTACGCTAACCCACGAGTTTACATTTAAGAAACTAAAAAGTCTTGATTATTTGGTCGATGACTTTAATGACATCAAGCAACTTGATGAAGAATTACAGCAACGAGATGCAGCCCTGGCATTACTGTCTGGAGAGTTACGTGAATTAACGAACGATCTTTTAGCGGTATTAGGAGCTAAAGCACCAGTATTGGAAGAAGAAGCAGTAGCAGAATAAGAAAGCTACGCAAATCCCCTGGCTATTGGGTCATCTGCCCCATAGCCACCAAGTTAAGCTGCAAATACCCTTCTCCCAATAACCCATTATTCAAAAGTAGGCCCCATATGCCTATCAACGCACACTGACTTAAAAATAAAAACAATTAGTTAACAATTGAGGCTAATTAAATAATGAGACAATTAATAAAATTTTATTGGGAAATTTGTATATTCAAAGAAAAAACAGAAAATTCGCAATACTCACCATTATTATTATTCATTTCAATATTCCTTTCTCTAACGTTAAGCTATCTAGTAATTATGCGCATTGATTTCTATGCTCCGATTCTAAATCTCCTCTTAATTACGACATTTGGACGTATTTTTTTGGCAACGTTACTCTTAAGTCCAGTTGTAACCATCATTTATACGGTTGTCCTTCTTCAAATCTGCAATTTAAAAGAACGGATAATTCAAACACTAACGTGTCTCTTGATGAGTCTTAACATTATTTATGTTATTTTATTTATGCTATTTTTCTTCATGCAAATTATTGTAAAGCTCGCGCTTAGCGATCAGCATGGTTTAATTGCTATAGGGTTTATTTTTGGAACTGTTTTTATCTCAGGATTCGTGTGTTTATGGCTTATAGCTCTACTAAGAAAAATATATAAAGAAGCACTAGGAGCAAGGATGGATGTATTTTGGGTGATATTGGGTTGGATTCTTTTAGCAGTTCTAACCGCTTTGTCTATTCAGCAATTTTTTCATAATCCTTAGAGGAGCAGGAAAATCTGTGTCTATAGATGTCCCCTCCTGCACTACCATTAATTATGTAAGGTAAAATTCTTGTGTAGGTTGGTGCTAAACGAAGTGCAGCACAACCTACTTTTAATCTAATTTAACCTTAGGGTACACCCTGTCATAAGCGAATAAAAATTACTCAGAAAGCTAAATAGCTTCACAAGAAAAAGATAAAAAGACCTCAAGCTATACAATAGCTCAAGGCTTTTTAATAGAAAATTACTGCGGAGTCAATCGTACCATCTGTGTGGTATGATAAGTTGCTTGATAAACCGTCTTAACTTCTTCAGCCGCCTTATTTAAACCTAAAGCAACATTTGATTTATACATAATCACCAATGCTTGCTGAGCAGAAGGTGCCTGAGGATAGTTTTTAACTAAATAACTGGCTCGTTCAATCGCTGCGACATACATTTTACGCTTAAAGTAAAACGTCGAAACATTCAACTCTTGTTGCGCAAACATATTACGTAAATAAATCATACGTTGCAGTGCATTCGCCTTATACTTACTTTCAGGGAATTTTTGAATTAGAACTGCAAAGTCTGAATAAGCTTGCGTTTGCGTCCCAGGGTCACGCCAAGATTCATCCAATGGCAATACCTTAGCAAAGACGCCACGAGTTTGCTGGAAATTTGCCAATCCACGCATGTAGTACGCATAATCCACATTCTTAGCCCGTGGATAAAGATGAATAAAACGTTCTGCAGTTGCTGCGGCAGAAGGATAATCTTCATTATTATAATACGCATAAATTAAATCCATTTGTGAACTTTCAGTATAATCACTAAATGGATACATGGTTTCTATAGCTTCTAAACGTTTGATTGCACTTGCGTATTCACCTTTACGCAGAGCTTTTTGAGAGTCGGTATGAAGCTGTTCAGCGCTCATGCCTTTAAACGGGTTTTTATCTTCATCATCCTTATTCCACCAGGTCTTACAAGAAGACAAAGAAACAAGAAGACCAACCAGGAATAACACTTGAATTCGTTTCATAAAACTACACCTATATAATATATCTGTTGCTTCCAAAACAGCAGCAAGAAATCTCGAAACATTATACCTAGGACTATCCAATTTGCGAACATTCTTTCTGCTTAATTTAATTGATAATAAAATCAAAAAGTATTTGCAAATAAGCAAACGTTGCGATAGTATTCTCGCCTATCGGAGAGATGGCAGAGCGGTCGAATGCGGCGGTCTTGAAAACCGTTGAAGGGCAACCTTCCCAGGGTTCGAATCCCTGTCTCTCCGCCAAGTTTAATTTTAAAACACAAAAATCCCCCCAAAAAAATTTAACCTACATTAAGCCCATTTAAAATTTAAAGCATTCTGTATGAAAATAATCTATTTATTCTTGACCTAATTCAAATAGCCCTCAAAACAAGACAATACCTCATGTTCTTTGAGATATTTCTTACATTGAATCGCGCAATCCACCCAATGACAATAAACCTAGATAAGCTATACTTAAAACACAAGAAGGGAAGACATGGATATGTCTGACAGGATGTCAACATTAAATGGATCAGTACAGTAATTGTACTTCGCTGCACGGATGCAGCATCATTAGCTCAATTAATTTTACCTCTAATACCTCACCACTTCCATAATACAGATAACTAAGCACGATTAACCCGAATAATTCAGTACTGCCTCATGTTTTTTTTTGTCAAATAATTAGCTCTAACTGTTCAACCCCATAGATATTTGATGAAAAATGACAATGATGATTGATTCGTTTCTTCTGATGGTCGTTGCACTTATCTATAAACGTTGGCTAGCCTGCTGCAAGTCGCGTTCTCTTGCCTCAGCCAAACTTCGTTGCTGCTCTTGGCTCAGGCTCGGCATCCCTTGCGAAAACAGTGGTGAAGTAAATTCCGAAGAACCAATAAAACCACCTTGTGTTTGTCGTGGCCTTGTAAAAAACGAATACTCTTGGGTAGCGTATTGATGAGTAATATGCATAGGAAGTGGTCTTTCTCTACCTGCTAAGGCTCTCCATAACCGCTGAGAGTAGTTGGCCCTTGATTGCTCGTTCAAAGGATGTCGCTCTATGGACGGTGAATTCGGCAGTGTTTCCTCTATATTAGTGTTGAAACGCTCCACTCCTACGAACACTGACTGCGCGTGAGGCAGATCTATTATGGCTCTCCAGCCAGTTTGGCTTGTACTAGTTTCCTCGGCAGTTATTCTATTCTCTTTTTGTTTATCTATTTCTTCACTCTCTTTTCCTATAGAGATAACAGTAATACCCTTATTAACAAGTTCTTCGATGATTTTTTTGAACGCATCAACATTATCAATATCGCCAAGGCGACCAAACCAATGTTGTAAAGCGGATTTCATTCCATGGTCTGAATTTTTTACTTCGTTATTAAAAAAGAGATCATTGATTGTTTTTAGCGCACGGATTAATTCAATATTAGATTCGGGTTGATACAGTTTATCCAGGGACTTCAGGAATGTTTGGCAGTCCTCACTAATTGCTCTTTCCAAGTAAAGTATTTTGGTTCCTGAATCAATACCATCTTCATCTTTGATGGTCTCAAAGTAAATCCCATCAAATCCAATAAGGCTTTTAATTAGTTCTAGTTGAGATTTATTCACGCTCACTTTCCAAAAACAATTCTTTATGATCAAATCATAACCAATTCAAGTATCTGCCGTCAACAGATTTTTTTGTCATGTAGTTAGTGTACGTGGACAAAAATATTCGTTTCATTAAACATGACGGATAACAAACTAAGAGTGATCAAATTAGCGTTCATTTGGTATTATGTTGATATTATTAGTGGATTGATGGGTGCTTTTCGATTTTTTGACCTCATTATAGGAGAAAAAACTAGGATCCATCTTGCCCAACTTTCTTTTATGGTGATTATTACCTAGCAAGCAAAGCAGATCTTTTTCTTCTACGATACAAGCCATATCATATGGGGTAATGCTAATTGTTTGTTTCCCTACACGATGACGTTGTTTTATAAACTGATTCATGTTGTTACTTATTCTTTCTGCATATTCTCTTGTAGCAATTTTCTCTGCGCAATGAAGGGCTAATTCCTGAAGATTTTCTACTGTTACCTTGCAGGTCGAATGCACATCCATGCCTGCCTTAATTAATTGTTCGAATGCAGAAATACAACCATATTGAGCTGCTAGGAAAATAGGAGTAACTCCATTATCTAACTGACAATGCAAATCCATTCCAAATTTGGCAAGCGTATCGGTGGCCTCACCATTGTCCATTTGGACGGCAATATGAAGAGGAGTAGCCGCATTATTATCTCCTAAAGAAGGATCTGCTTCATGATTAAGAAGTGCCTCGATAGCCTCAATATTATTTCGTTTGGCAGCCATATGCAGCGGGGTTTCTCCCTTATCGTTTCTTAAATTAGGATTTGCTCCAAGCTTAATAAGCGCCACAATAGCTTCGACACTATTTCGTTTGGCCGCCATATGCAACGGGGTAGCCCCGTTATCATCAGCTATATTAGGCGCTATCTTAAGAGCGATAAGTGTAACTATTGCCTCAACATGATTTTCTTCAGCTACAGCATGAAGTGGTGTAGCTCCCTTATCATCCCCTAAATTAAGATCTGCCCCAAGTTTAGCAAAGGCAGTGATCGCAGGGATGTGTCCATTCTTAGCTGCAATATGAACAGGCGTAACCATAGTAATACAATTGCCTTTATTTACATCAGCTCCATTCATAGCCAACAGGGATATAGATGCTACGTCACCATTTTTTGCGGCTATATAAATTGGTGTGTAATTGGCATTCAACGCATTTATCTCAGCTCCATTATGACAGAGAAAATCTATAATTTCTAAATCACCATGCTGCACAGCTAAGTAAATTAATGGATAACTGCCATAATCTTTGTCTATCCTAAGTTTATATTTAAGATATTCCTCTAGAATCCAAGTATGTTCATTTTGAGTTGCAATACACGCCAGATCATATCCATCAGATTCTCGCGTTAACATCTCCTCGGTTAATACCTGTTTTTCAGCAAATTGATTAAGGGCAGTGGTTACTGCAGGTAATAACGCATTATCAGCAACAGTAAAAATAGAGCAATTAAAGCCAATATATGGAATTGTAGGCTGAACAGTTAAAGCATTAACTATTTCTTTAGCAAGTAAATAAGTTTCCTCCTTACTAAATACTAAGGGGGGATATTGTTCGTTATCCATGAACCGCCATCCAATTCCCGGGGTATAGGTCACTGCAAGGGTATGATTAAATTCACCGATAAGAATTCCCCAGCATTCATTTGAGGAGTTACTTATTGCACTGTCCAGTACATCGCTGAGTTGATCAAAATATTGCGTGACTTCTTCTTTTGTGTACATCCCTGGCTGGGAATATATTTTACATAATCCACCCCGGGAACGCATTGCATCAGAAGTTGCAATATCTGAAATGGATTCAATGTCAGATTGGGAAAATATCCTACCAAAAAATGAGGTATAACTACCAGGGGATTGCTGTAATTCCATGTGCTCAAAAAAAGCTTGGATATCCAGTAGCGTTTTATCTTCTTCTGTTAATTGATTCTCTTCTTTGTCTTGTACCTCTTGAATTCGAGCAATTAATGAATCGCCATAGGAATGAATTTCTTTAATGCGGTTTTCAAATAAATTTTCTTCACCAACCAGGCATGCTTCAAGCCATCGAATTGCAAATCCATGACAACTATCCTCTGGCAAGAGGTAACCTAAATCTTCTCGCGAAGAAGTTAATAACGAATGAATATCTAACAACATATGAACAAGCTTACAACAGAGACATCTTTGAAAATTATACCACATGATCAAATTCGGATCAATTTGATCTTTTGCTGTTACTTATGAGATGAGCATCATAAAATGGCATAGTCTGCAACAAAGCAAAGCTGCAGGTGTCCAATTTTCACTCAGAATAATTTTTTTGGGGGGCTTCAATGCAAAAACAAGCGCTAGTTGTGAACATTGAAGCACAAAAAATCGAAACATTTTGGCCAAGATAGTAAAAATATCAATAGCCACCCATCAAGAATAAATAGGACTAGATTCAATCCAACTATTATCTTTTAGAAGCCATCGTGTTAACAAAAACATCATTAGATACAGGGTTCCTTGTAGGAATAAAATTGTTAAAGAAATTGGATATATTTCTTAAAACACGATTAGGTTCTACCGCTACTTCTGATAATTTAAGTTCATTTTTCTGCTCTTTTTCTGTAATAATTTGCTTAATACGCACTGATTGAACTGAGGATGGGGCAAGAAATGACAAAATCGTTGTAACACTATCGGCAGCTAAGGGCTCAAGATTTGTATTTTTCATGCCTTTGGTAGATAAAGAGATCAGCGGAGCTAAGGCTCTAGCAAAATTAGACTCACCATTTTTTCCCCAATTAAATCGTTCTGGCTCCTTAACATTCTTTTCCAACATCCTGAAAAACTTATCCGTTTTATCGGTTTTTTTGAACAATTTATTTTTTTTAAGATTAACGTTTTTTACAGTAAGTGGTATTGTTCCTAGAAGTTCATTCAATTCATTATTGCTCTTTTTATAAAATTTATTATTCCCTAAGTAAATAGAAGTAACATGAGCAGGAATAGCAGCAAAGCATCTCTTTAATTCATTGGTCTTCATTTCACCAAAATCATTATCACTTAAATCAATAGAGGTTATATGAGATGGAATTGCGCTGATAAATCGTTCTCCCCCCCCATTCTTCATAAGGCCAAGATGATTATTACCAAACTTCAGCGCGCTAACCCCTTTGGGTATCGCATTAATAATTCTTATTAATGAGTCAACGCCTCTCTTATAAAAGTTCATTCCACTTAAATCAAGCAATTTTAGTGTATCAGGAATAGCTCCCAAAATGCGTTCCATCTCATCATCATTTTTATCACTAAAGGCAGGGATGATTGTCTCCAACCCGCCAAACATATCACTCTCATAAATATTAGCAAGATTGTCTTGGCTAAAACTAAGGGAGATTATATGCTCCGGGATATTTTTCATGATGCTTATCAATACATTAGTCTCTATACCACCAAAGCAATTCGCTTCTAAATTTAAAGAAGTGATATTACGGGGAATTGCTTTTAAAATTTCAATCAGATTCCCATCATTACTTTTTTGATTTAGACCATTCCAGCCTAGATTAAGAGAAGTTAAATGGCCAGAAAAGCACGTTATTGCCTGCACTAATTTGCTAGTATCTATTATGCCAAGTCCATTATTACTCAAATTCAAATCAGTAATGTTACCAAGAACACTCAAGCCTTCTTTGACAGCAAAAATTAATTCAAAAGTGTCCTTTCTAAAGCAAAGATTGTTTGCTCTTAAGCTAAGGGCAGTAAGTTTATTCCTTTGCGCTAAAATCGCCAGAATTCCTGACAAATCAGTAGCGCTTTTTTTACCCAAGTTATTCAACTCTAAATCAAGGAAGGCAAGATTAGCATGAAAAGCATCCAGAATTAGAATCAATTCATCCTTTGTGAATAAATTAAGCTTATTTTTACTTAAATTAACTGAAGTAACCCAGGAAGGAATAGCCTTTA
Organism: uncultured Gammaproteobacteria bacterium; assembly: GCA_963844185.1. Taxonomy (GTDB): domain Bacteria; phylum Pseudomonadota; class Gammaproteobacteria; order Legionellales; family Legionellaceae; genus Legionella. The sequence goes on along the minus strand of CAWJMX010000001.1, from coordinate 510,986 downwards.
ATATTTGGATTAGTTCAGCAGGATTTCGCATACCAAGTTCAAGGCCACTTAAATCAAGGGCGATTATATCTTCTGGTATGGCATGCAAAATTTCTATTATTTCATCGGTAGTTTTGTTTCCCAATGCATTACTTAAGTCCAATTTAGTAGTACCAAAAGAAATACTCTGCATATTTTTGGGCAACTTAATCTGATTTTTCCCGCGGTTTTTTATACGATACAACATACTACCCCTTAAATAATAAACAATGATCAAAAAGGATTTAAATTATACCGCAAGTTCTTTTTTTATTCAACGAGGCATCGAAAATCGACCTGATGAGATTAGCGATGCACTAGTAAGAGGGTGTTCAATACTTATGTACTTGATAAATATCAAGGAAAAATTAAAGCAAGATAATGCCGCGCGTTCTTTGAGATATATCTTGCCTTGCATAGCTCCATCCGCCCAATGACAAGAATCACAGATAAGCTATACTTTAATCACGAAGTAAGGATGACATGGATATGTCTGACAGGATGTCAACATTAAATGGATCAGTACAGTAATTGTACTTCGCTGCACGGATGCGGCATTACGTATCACCGCCCCATCTCAATTTTTCTAATCGATACCCTTGTGTAGTTAAGCGATGTGCTCATATGACTATCGAGTCATACTCGTGCTCGTTTTAACAATGAGCCAAGATTACAAATCATACCGACGTGAAAATAAGATTTTTTTAACTGATGAATTGGCTACCCGTGCTGACGCGGCGTATTACGGTGAAGATTCTGATTATTCCACTACTTTATTCTCATTTCCCAATGAAGTAGTATGATTTTTTAAGCTGGATTGCGCGGCTCTACTCTTTTGACTGCATGCCGTTATCCAACGTCAAGCAGTCAAATTTAAATAAAGGGGTACTAACGTCTCACAATTTGGGCTTGATTAATTAAACTTTTTGCGTACAAGTCATAATCCATCATACCCGAACTCGCCTCGATTTGTTGCACGAGACTATCTTGTTGCTCTTTGTCTAAGGCATTTAAATTCCCATCATTAATATGCTTTAATCTAACCACTACATAATCACCATTAGGTAAAACAATACCATCACGGCTTTTGGGTCGTAATAAATTAAATGCGGCATCATTAATTAACACATCGGCTTTATCACTGTCTCTGGAAGCTTGCTTTACTGAATTCCAGGTTAATTGATGGGTACTCATAAGCTTTTCTTGTTCTTTACTCTCAGCAGGAGCTAATAAATTTTTACCAAGCTCTTTTGCTTTAGCTTCTGCAATTTGTTTAATGAGAATCTTATTAATCTTTGCCTGCACTGCCTCTAATGACTGATCCTTTTCTGCCAGATGTTCATTTACACGCACTACCACAACAGAATCATTATCCAGTTGCACTGGTTCGCTATTATTACCTAATTCAAGGACATCATGGCTAAACGCAGCATTTATCACGAGTGGATTTTTAGTTATGGCATCGGTACCACCCGCACGTGAAAATACTGGTGTTTTTTCAATCTTCAATTGCATTGCGTCAGAAACTGGATTTAATGAATCAGGTGATTGGTAACTCAAATCAGAGAATTGTTCTAAAGCCTGTGCATACTGAGTTTGCGCCATTTCTGCAAGTAATTGCTCTTTAATTGTTGTTTCTACTTCCGCTAGTGGCTTCATAGTTACAGGCTTATAAGCAATTAATTTAAAAATTTCATAACCGTGTTTGGTTTTTTCAGGAGCAGAAAGTTCACCAGGTTTCGTTAAATTAGATAAAATCTTATCATAATCATTCTGGCCGGCGGTGATCCAGGGGAGCTCACCTTTTTCCGCAACAGAAAGTTTATCATCCGATAGTGTAGTAACTAATTTTTCAAACTGAGCCGGATCTTTTTGTAATACAGCATATGCATCATCAGCTTTTTTCTGAATTTGATCCAACTCATCTTTTGAAACATCTCCAGGCGTTGCAAATAAGATATGAGCAACTTGCCATTGTGCGGGAGTTAAGTAGTTGTTTTGATTTTCATTATAAAAGCGTTTGACATCATCATCTGATATTTTAATATGCTTTTTTATATCGTCCATCGAAAGCAAAACATAATCCAGACTTACTTGTTCTGGCGCCATGAATTCTTTTTGATGTTGCTTATAATAAGTAGCCATAACTTCTGGCGAAACTTGAGCATCTTTCTCAAAACGTGCAGCAGAAATCGTGACATAATCATAATCTCTATTTTGCATATATAATTTAACAAAACGTTCAATCTCATCAGGTAAGGCAAAAGAACTGCCGATAAATGCAAAACGTTGTTGATTTAACAACATGCCTTGCTTTACTTCATTTTGAAAACTTACTTGAGTAAATAAAGCAGCACTTAAAGCCTGTTCGTATTTTTCACTAGAAAAATGACCATCTTCTTGAAATTGTGGAATATTAAGGATGGCGCCATTAGCTTGATTTAAACTCACATTAAAGCCGTTCGTATGCGCTGCTTGAACCATTACTTCATTGGTTACCATTTGATCTAAAACTTGATTTTGTAGTTTTTTCTCATCTTCAGAAGTCATCTGTGCGATGTCTTGCATTCCACGAGCACGTCGGTAATTTATTTCAAAAGCTTGTTCAGTTAAAGACTCACCATTGACTGTAACTTTAGAATTGGTTGTTTGATGCGATTGGAAGTAATAATCTACACCGAATAATGTGAATGTGAGACCGATTAAAATAACAACCAGCCAAGCTACAACACCTTGTATACGCTCATTTAACTTCTGCAACATGTCCCGAGATCCATTTAAATATTAACATAGTTTAATGAAGACAGATTGTAACCTAATCGGATAGAAATCCAAACAAAAACCAGTAAATATTATGTTCTATCAAGATAACCATAGGTATTTAGTCTAGACGTAGCGATTTAACCCAATAGATTTTTCTTATCCACACAGCGTGGCATAAATCAACCTCGGGGATAAAATTTTAAGCAAAAAAAAACGCGTCCATGAAGACGCGTTAATATTGGCGGAGTGGACGGGGCTCGAACCCGCGACCCCCGGCGTGACAGGCCGGTATTCTAACCAACTGAACTACCACTCCATATTATGGTGGGTGCTGTAGGGATCGAACCTACGACCCTCGCCTTGTAAGGGCGATGCTCTCCCAGCTGAGCTAAGCACCCGAAATCTTTAAGTTATTCACACTGTTTTCATTTCGGTTTGGCTGCATTTAATATCAGCAAAAAACAATGTCTCTCATCTTATATAAATAAAAACGCGCCCATAAAGGCGCGTTAAGTATGGCGGAGTGGACGGGGCTCGAACCCGCGACCCCCGGCGTGACAGGCCGGTATTCTAACCAACTGAACTACCACTCCATTTCATGGTGGGTGCTGTAGGGATCGAACCTACGACCCTCGCCTTGTAAGGGCGATGCTCTCCCAGCTGAGCTAAGCACCCTGAAATCTTAAGCTTCTTGTACGGCTTCTTTCAGGTTTTTACCTGCTTTAAACTTAGCAACTCGTGATGCTTTAATCTCAATAACTTTCCCAGTTTGTGGGTTTCTACCTGTACGTGCTGAACGATTACCTGTTGAAAACGACCCAAATCCGGGTATTACAACTTGATCACCGCTTTTTAAAGCATCAGTTATCGTACTAGTAAAAGTTTCGAGTACTTTGCTGGCATCAGCTTTTGTTAAGCCCGAGCCACTTGCTATAGCATCAACTAATTCGCTCTTATTCATTGCTTCCCCTATACAGTTAATCTTCCATACTTTAAGTTAATCTAACTCAAACCCAATCAAATTAACCAGTCAAGTAGTTTCATCCTTGTAGTGCCCGCCAGTGGCGAGCCACGAAACGAAATATACCTCTAATTAATGGGTATGTAAATCATTATTTTTAGTTTTTTTCGTTTTTTTACCTACTAAAGCGGCAGGCTGTACAATCTCTGTCCGATCCACCCAAGGACTACGTTGTAAGGCCAATTCAAGAACCTGATCTATGGTCTTAACGGGGTGTACTGTAATTTTACGCAGTATATTGTCAGGTATCTCTTCTAGGTCTTTAATATTCTCTTCAGGAATAATCACGTGCTTAATTCCACCTCGGTGCGCGGCCAATAATTTTTCTTTTAAACCACCTATTGGCAATACTTGTCCTCGTAACGTAATTTCACCGGTCATTGCAACATCTGCTTTAACAGGAATTTGCGTTACAACGGAAACCAGTACGGTACACATACCTACACCCGCACTCGGTCCATCTTTCGGTGTTGCGCCTTCAGGAACATGGATGTGAAAATCATTTTTATCATAAAAATCATCTGCTAATCCAAGTTTTTTGGCGCGACTACGTACTACGGTCATTGCCGCGTGAATGGATTCTTGCATGACCTCACCCAATTGCCCCGTGTGCGTTACCTTACCCTTTCCAGGTATCATTGACGCTTCGATTGTCAGCAACTCGCCTCCCACACTAGTCCAAGCAAGGCCAGTTACTTGTCCAACCTGGTCAAACTCTTCAGCTAATCCATATCTAAACTTCTTCACCCCTAAATATTTCTCAATATTATTTAAGGTAACGGTCATTTTTTTAGGCTTCTTGCTGGAGAGAATATCTTTCACTACTTTTCGGCAGACACTGGCAATATCACGCTCCAGATTACGTACCCCTGCTTCGCGCGTATAATAACGAATAATTTCTCGAATAGCGCCTTCACTAATATGAATTTCATCGTTGTTTAAACCATTTAATGAAATTTGTTTTGGTACAAGGTATTGCTCAGCAATACTTACCTTTTCATCTTCGGTGTAACCTGCCAGACGAATTATTTCCATTCGATCTAATAAAGGGGCGGGTATTTCCAAAGAGTTAGCTGTAGCAATAAACATAACATCACTTAAATCATAATCCACTTCAAGATAATGATCGCTAAAGGTATGATTTTGCTCTGGATCAAGCACTTCAAGCAATGCAGAAGCAGGATCGCCACGGAAATCCATAGCCATCTTATCCACTTCGTCAAGCATAATCAGTGGGTTCTTCACTCCTGCTTTACATAATTTCTGAATGATTTTTCCAGGCATAGAACCAATATAAGTTCTTCTATGTCCACGAATCTCAGCTTCATCACGCACACCACCTAAAGCGATACGAATAAAAGTACGTCCGGTAGCATTAGCAATAGATTGCCCTAAAGACGTTTTACCAACCCCAGGAGGTCCAACTAAACATAAGATTGGGCCTTTCAAACGTTTTACACGTTTTTGTACTGCCAGGTATTCGATAATACGTTCTTTAACCCGTTCCAATCCATGATGCTCTTTATCCAATAACTTTTCTGCTTTTAGCAAATCAAATTGAATTTTGCTTTTCTTTTTCCAAGGAACCAGCAACATCCAATCAAGATAATTACGGATGACTGTGGCCTCAGCAGACATTGGTGACATCATTTTTAATTTATGAAGTTCAGCCATGGATTTTTCTTTGGCTTCTTTTGGCATACCTGCTTTTTCAATGGATTTTTCGAGTTGCTCGATTTCACTACCTTCTTCGCCCATTTCTCCCAATTCTTTTTGAATGGCTTTCATTTGCTCATTAAGGTAATACTCACGCTGACTCTTTTCCATTTGACGCTTTACTCGCCCTCGTACACGTTTTTCAACATGCAACAGATCGATTTCTGTTTCAATTGCAGACATCAATCGTTCAAGACGAGTTCCAACATCCAAGGTTTCTAACAATTCTTGTTTATCATCAACTTTCAAAGTTAAATGAGCGGCAATAGTATCCGCCAAACGACCAGGCTCTTCTATTCCGGCTAATGGCGACAATACTTCAGGAGGAATTTTTTTATTCAGCTTAATATATTGTTCAAATTGCGACATTAATGAACGCATTAAGATACCAACTTCTGGTTCTTGTACTGCCGTATTCACCTCATCCATAATTTCCAGAGACGCTTCTAAATATCCCTTCTCTTGGCTATATTCTTTTACGCGTGCACGCTGCTCACCTTCAACTAAAACTTTTACCGTTCCATCCGGTAATTTTAATAATTGCAGCACACTGGATAAGGTACCAACCACATAAATATCATCCGCGGTCGGATCATCATTAGATGATTTTTTCTGTGCAACTAAAAAGATTTGCTTATTATCGACCATAGCCGCCTCTAAGGCCTTGATTGATTTTCCGCGACCAACAAAAAGAGGAATTACCATATGAGGATAAACTACGACATCCCTCAAAGGCAACACAGGAATCATTGACACTATTTCAGTCTCATTAGGCGTCACTTTATTTTCAATAGACATAACGAACCCTTATTCAAACAAAAGCTATAGTTATAATTTTACAACATTTTTTACTGCTTTAACTGAGTATACCGGTAATTCTTGAAATGAACAAAGCACTCAATAAGAAAGAGAAATTTAATGCGAAAACTAACCATTTTAGGACCAAGTACTTTTATCAAGCTACTTGTAGGAGGGATTTATTTAACTGAATTAAAAAGATAGAGACAACTATCCATCATTCTAAATCCCTGAACCAGTAGCAAGGCAAAGGCGCAGGGATTTAATGGTGAATAGTTGCTTATTAAGTCCTATTCTTGACCGCCTGCTGCACTCTTCATCTCTTGCTCATAAATAAGTATAGGCTTTGATGTATTATTTACCGCACTTTCATCAATGACTACTTTATTTACACCTTCAAGAGAAGGTAATTCATACATGGTGTCTAAAAGAATATTTTCAAGTATCGCGCGCAAACCGCGAGCACCCATTTTTCGTTCCAAGGCTTTTTTAGCAATTGCAACTAAGGCCTCATCTCTAAATTCTAGCTCAACATCTTCCATTTTGAAAAGTGACTGGAATTGTTTTGTTAAGGCATTTTTAGGATTAGTAAGGATGTCAATCAAAGCGCTCTGATCCAATTCTTGCAATGTAGTTACTACAGGTAGTCTACCTACAAACTCAGGAATTAATCCATATTTAATCAAGTCGTCTGATTCTAATCGACTTAATACCTTAGAGATTTCTTCGTTAGAGTCTTTTTTATTTTTCAGCTGCGCAGAAAAACCTATACTTGATTTTTCGCTTCGTTCTCTGATTACCTTATCCAAACCAGCAAAAGCACCGCCACAAATAAATAAAATATTTGAGGTATCCACTTGCAAAAATTCTTGCTGAGGATGTTTACGACCACCTTGTGGTGGCACCGAAGCCACTGTCCCTTCAATTAATTTTAATAATGCTTGCTGGACACCTTCACCAGAAACATCACGAGTTATCGAAGGATTATCTGATTTGCGTGAAATCTTATCAATTTCATCAATATAAACAATACCTTGCTGCGCTTTGTCTACATCGTAATCACATTTTTGCAAAAGCTTTTGAATAATATTTTCGACGTCTTCCCCAACATACCCAGCTTCAGTCAAAGTAGTTGCATCAGCCATAGCAAAAGGAACATTTAAAATGCGTGCTAAAGTTTGTGCTAAAAGCGTTTTACCACTACCTGTTGGACCAATTAGTAAAATATTACTTTTACCCAGTTCAACACCATCTTCACTTTTATGTTGTAAACGTTTGTAATGATTGTACACGGCAACAGACAGCACTTTTTTCGCATGCGGCTGACCAATAACGTATTCATCTAGGAATGTTGAAATTTCTTTCGGTGATGGTAAACGTACTTCTACTTCTTCATGAGTTTCATGCGTTTCTTCACGGATAATATCATTGCAAAGCTCAACGCATTCATCACAAACAAATACTGAAGGCCCAGCAATCAATTTTTTTACTTCATGTTGGCTTTTGCCACAAAAAGAACAATAAAGAACTTTATCGCCACTTCCGTTACCGGATTTACTCATATCCAACCCCTTCTTACAACCCATTACCAAAAGTAGGTAACACATGTAAAATTTTAGTCAATCAGAAAAAGATATGCCACTACAAATAAGAACTAATTTATTTTCCAGGCATCCCGAGCATTGAAAGGAACCTCCAAATCTAGTCTTAATATCATGCTACACTAAGATCAGGAGGTTCAACATTTCGCTCAAATTAACGAGCTGAAGATAGATTATTCTTCTGGATTACTTACTACTTCTCGATCATAAATAACTTTATCGATGAGACCGTATTCAGCAGCTTGCGTAGCACTCATAAAATTATCACGCTCTGTGTCACGCATGATTTGATCAGGTGTCTTTTTAGTGTGCTTTGCCATAATGCTATTTAAACGCTCTCTTACCGCTAAGGTTTCACGTGCGTGAATCTCAATGTCAGTTGCCTGACCGCGGTAACCACCTAAAGGTTGGTGAATCATTACACGTGAGTTTGGCAGACAGAATCTCTTACCATCAGCACCAGCGCAAAGCAATAAGGCCGCAGCACTTGCTGCTTGACCAATGCATAACGTACTGACATCAGGCTTAATAAACTGCATGGTGTCATAAATTGCTAAACCAGCAGTTACCACACCACCAGGAGAATTAATGTAAAGAGAAATGTCTTTTTCAGGGTTTTCAGACTCAAGAAACAACAATTGAGCAACCACTAAATTAGCCATATGATCTTCAACTTCACCCAATAGAAAGATAATACGCTCTTTCAATAATCTTGAGTAAATGTCATACGAACGCTCACCACGTGACGTTTGTTCAATAACCATTGGCACCAATCCACTGGCATTGCGAATTATGTTATCTGAATATCCTGACATAAAATTACTCTCCTTTGTTCTTCTCAGTCGCTTGTTCAGTTTCTTTTTTTGGATTCATCACTAAATCGTAGTCAGTAGACTTATGCTCAATTTTAGCATCAGCAGCAATTTTATCTGCAACCATCTCTTCCATAACTAATGCTTCGATTTCAGCTAAGTGCTCTTTACTACTTCTGTACCAAGCACGTAATTCATCAGGATTTTCGTAAGCACCTGCAAATTTCTCAATCATCGCATCCACTTTTTCTTGATCAGCAACAATTTGATGTTTTTTAACATATTCAGAGAAGAGTAAGCCAAGATGAACGCGGCGTTTTGCTTGTTCTTCAAATAATTCTCTTGGGAAATCAGGAATCTGTTCATTCTCATGATGTTCATGGCCAAACAGACGATGATACATATCATGTTTTAAATGTTCGATTTCTTTATCAATTAAAGCTAACGGCAAGTCAATGACGTTTACTTCCATTAATTTATCAAACAATTTTTCCCTGTTCATCATGCTAACACGACGCTCTAATTCGCGAGTCATGTTGTCTTTGATGTCAGTTCTAAGCGCTTCAACACCACCTTCTTTGATATTAAATTTTTCTGCAAAAGCATCATCAAGTTCAGGTAATTTGCCTTCCAGGATATTACGAAGGGTAATTTTAAAGACCGCTTCTTTACCAGCTAATTCTTTATGACCATAATCTTCTGGGAAATTCACTTTGATATCAAAGGGATTATCTTTCTTGCCACCAATAATTCCATCTTCGAAACCTGGAATCATTGCGCCAGAACCAATCACTAATTCATGACCCTCAGCACTGCCGCCATCAAACGCTTTGTCGTCTAGGAAGCCTTGAAAATCAATTACGACTTTGTCACCACTCTTAACCGCACGAGAAACGTCGTGCCATTCTTTGTTTTGCTCACGTAATTTATCCATCATATCTTGAACGTCTTTGTCAGTTACTTCTGACTTTGCAAGTTCAACAACAGCTTGGTTTAATTCAGCAACTTCAAATACAGGCATAACTTCAAATGTAGCCGTGTATTTAAAATCTTTATCTTTCTCGACTTGTTCAGGCTCAACATATGGATAACCGGCAGGGACTAATTCATGTTGTTGTAAGGCTTCAAATAAAGTGGATTGAACCATATCGCGAGCAACCTCTTCGCGAACGCTGTCGGAATAACGGCTAGTAACAACGTGCATGGGGACTTTGCCAGGACGGAAACCATCTACTTTAACTTTTTGAGCTAAACCTTTGAGACGCGAGCTGACTTCTTCCTCAACTTTCGCCGTAGGTACAGAAATTGTCACCTTGCGTTCCAAACCTTTTAGGGTCTCAACAGAAACTTGCATTAACTCACCTCTTTGGAATTTATAATGAAATGGTGCGAAAGGAGAGACTCGAACTCTCACGGGTTGCCCCGCTGGAACCTAAATCCAGTGCGTCTACCAATTCCGCCACTTTCGCAATCAGGTTGGATTATCAATCAGTAATTCGGTCTTGTAAAGACTCAGATGAATCTTTAGCGATAAACCTTACTTCTACTACAACTCATGGGGTGAACGATGGGATTCGAACCCACGACAACCGGGATCACAACCCGGGGCTCTACCAACTGAGCTACGCTCACCATAAACTTTTCTAAGAAACTTTGCGCATACTATTGGGCTGGTGCGCCCGGCAGGATTCGAACCTGCTACCCTCGGCTTAGAAGGCCGATGCTCTATCCAGATGAGCTACGGGCGCTTAATATTGGTCGGGGTGGAGAGATTCGAACTCCCGACATCCTGCTCCCAAAGCAGGCGCGCTACCAGACTGCGCTACACCCCGTGACCCGTCCCGTGGACAGTGCGCACATGATACTAACGAGAAGGATTAAGGTCAATAAAAAAATCACTTTTTTTTAAAAAATTTATAACTCCTGGCATCAATACAATCAAAGCGATCAATTTGCAATTCAGTTGGTTTTTTCATTTACAAAATTTACTCTGACGGGCATGTAAATACTATTGAAGTTACTTTCAAGCATAAATTAGCACTCTATTTACTAGTGCACAGAGACTGTACGTCCTAGCCTATATTTTAGTTCTCGAATCTTAATTATTTTTCAGCTAGCATTAGTCAATTAATCTTTATTATTTTGAGCACTATGAAATTCAAGCTACTCCCACTATTTGATAGTCTAAACTACTTACATAAAAATCATGAACATGTCGTATTACCCGAAGCTCGATTTCACCATGACTTTTATTACACTTTAAATTTCCTAAAAAGTTACACTGGAAGCCAAGGTACCTTCAATAGTTACCGTCGGGAAGCAGAGCGATTGCTGCAATGGTCCTGGTTAATTAAGAATACAACCATAGATACCTTAAAACGCGATGACATCGAACAATACATTCGTTTTTGCCAACACCCACCCAAGCCCTGGATAAGCCTCAAAAAAGTTCCCCGCTTTATCGAAAAAGAAGGACTACGTATTCCCAATGAAGAATGGCGGCCTTTCGTGGTCACCTTAAGTAAGTCGGCCATAAAGAATGGGCAAAAGCCGGATATAGACCAATTTAATTTATCTCAAGGCGCAACCCAGGAAATCTTCGCTATTTTAAGCACTTTATTTAATTTCTTAATTGCCGAAGAATATTTGATGTCAAATCCGGTAGCCCTGATTCGCCAAAAAAGTAAATTCATTCGCAAACGCCAACAAAATACCCCAATACGTCGTTTGAGCTTAACACAATGGAGTGCTGTACTTAGCGCAGCAGAATCACTTGCAGAAGAATCCCCTATGAAGCATGAGCGTACCCGTTTTATGTTGAGCCTACTATTTGGCATGTATTTACGTATTTCAGAATTGGCAGCGAATGACCGTTGGATGCCCTGCATGAATGATTTTGCCAAAGACAGTAATGGCTATTGGTGGTTCACCACTGTAGGCAAAGGAAATAAAGAGCGGCAAATCGCCGTAAGTGAAGCAATGCTCGATAGTTTAATTCGCTGGCGTTGCTTCTTGGGATTAACGCCTCTGCCCTCACCCGCAGATAATTCCCCACTTCTACCTAAAATTCGTGGCAATGGCCCTTTGAGTGATACAGCCCCCATTCGGCGCATTATTCAACATTGTTTTGATTTGGCTGGCGAGGAACTAAAGAGAAAGGGGCATGCAGACGAAGCAGACAATTTAGCAGCAGCAACAGTGCACTGGTTAAGGCATACGGGAATTTCTGAAGATGTAAAAATTCGCCCTCGCGAACATGTTCGCGATGATGCGGGCCATAGTTCCAGCGCCACTACAGACCGTTATATTGATATTGAAAAACAAGCACGATATCAATCAGCAAAGAAAAAAATGATAGAGCCCAACTAAAACAGCAGGGGCTGTTGACATTTCGCTAGATTGAGCGAAATAGGTTGATTTTTGAGCACGACCGTAACGCATACATCAAGTAGGTGCGCATCGGCACACAGAAAATCAACTCATTTTGGCCATGACAATAGAAAGGTCAACAGACCCTAAACGTTCTAAACTATTAAGAATCTATGATAGAATCCCACCCCTCTATATTTGTGGCTAATAATTTAAAATGCTAACCCTTCGTCAAATCACCTTAACACGTGGCACCAAAGTTTTACTTGAAAAAGCCAGCGTCACTCTTTATGAAAAACAAAAAATAGGTCTTATTGGCCATAACGGTTGTGGCAAATCAACTCTATTTGATTTTTTATTAGGAAAGTTAACTGCGGATACGGGCGAATATTTAATTAATCCTAATCTGAGAATTAGCCATTTATCACAACAATTACCTGATAGTGATGAGAAGGCTCTGGATTTTGTTTTAAGTGGTGATGATGAATACATCAACTTACTTCAACGTTTAGAAAAAGCAGAGCAAACACATAATCATGCCGAGGTGGTCGCCTGTCATGACGAATTAAATCAAACTGCGGGTTATAGTAAACCAGCACAAGCAGCGACAATTATGTCCGGCTTAGGCTTTAGCTGTGACCAGCAAAATGCTTCGGTTAATAGTTTTTCAGGCGGATGGCGCATGCGTTTAAGTCTTGCGCGTTGTCTGATGAAACCTGCTGACTTGCTTTTGCTTGACGAGCCAACAAACCATTTAGATATGGAAGCTATTTTCTGGTTGGAGCGTTTTTTAAAACAAAGTCCCAGTACTATTATTTTGATCTCCCATGATAGAGAGTTTCTTGATGCTTTTGTTACACATATTTTGCACATCGAAAAACAAAACTTAGCACTGTACAGTGGTAATTACAGCTGTTTTGAAAAAACACATGCACAACAGTTAGCCTTACAACAAGCCATGCATGAAAAACAACAAGCAAAAATTAGTCACATGATGACCTTTGTTAATCGTTTTAAAGCGAAAGCAACTAAGGCAAAACAAGCCCAAGGCCGACTTAAAGCCATAGAACGTATGGAAATCATCGCTGCCGCTCAAGCCGACTCACCTTTTTCATTTGACTTTTTCCCCTGTCCACGCGCAGGCAATCCGTTAATACAGTGTAGTCAAGTCGATGCGGGGTATCCAGGACAAGAACCTACATTGAAGAAAATCAATTTATCAATTAGTCCAGGAGATAGAATAGCTTTGCTTGGCCCTAACGGTGAAGGTAAATCAACGTTAATCAAAACATTAACTGGTTCTTTACCCGTATTAAATGGAACAATTCATCGTTCTGCTCATTTGCAGATTGGCTATTATGCCCAACATCAATTAGAACAATTGGACTGCAAATTAAGCCCTGTAGAAACCATCCAAGTATTATCACCTGAAGTCCGCGAACAAAGCATCCGTGATTTCTTAGGTGGCTTTAATTTTATTGGCGATATGGCCGTACAGACCATTCATCATTTTTCAGGCGGTGAAAAAGCACGCTTGGCCTTAGCCAAATTAGTTTGGCAAAAACCTAATTTACTTCTACTTGACGAACCAACCAACCATTTAGACTTAGGTATGCGCTCGGCCATTGAACTTGCATTGCAAAGTTATGAAGGCGCTTTAATTCTTATTTCTCATGATAGACATATGCTGAAAACTACAGCTGATAATTTCTATTTGGTTTATCAAAAAAAAGTACAAGCCTTTAATGGTGATTTAGATGATTATCATACTTGGTTGCAAACTAAAGACTCCATTAAAGAAAACGTCAATACAACATCTGCCGCAAATGATTATAAAGAGAAAAAAACATTACAAAATCGTTTGAAGAAATTAGAACAAATGATTGAGCAATTTCACCGTGAAATTGAAAAATTGGATGTACAACTAGGCGATACCAGTTTATATGAGGACAGTTCCCAGCAAAGCAAATTAAACCAATTACTACAAAAACGTGAGCTTGCACATTCCTCTTTAAATCAAGCCGAAGAAGAGTGGTTAGAGATTAGTGGTGTATTAGAAGATTTGACTTAGAACTCGTTTGGAAATCTCATGGTCTTCTGGTCTAGGCACAATGCATCAAGACCAGCATAAACTTTTGCCCTACTCTAAATAAACTATGTAAATGTAATAAAACCATAAATTTTTTACACTTAAGAAACAATTTCTTAACAATTCCTTAACATTTAGATGGCATAATGCCTTCAATTAAATCGCACTGTTAAGGAGCTTGTCACTTGCTTAATCGGAGCAATAACTCCCAGGTAAAAAGCACGTAATTGCTCGCTCCTGGAGACACAAGGATTCATATAAATAGTTGAAATAATAAAAGTAAGTTCATAATTTAATTACTGAGGAGTCACGACTCATGGCGTTATCAGAAATCATTATCAATGATCTAGTGCAATCTCAAATAAATACAGCTATTAACGAATCTAATTACCAACTCCTGCGCCAATATCTTCTGGATATACGTCCTTTATCAAGCGTAATAAACCCCATTAGCACCTATCTCTCCGAGCAGTGCAATGCGGACAAACAAGCGATGCTCAATCAGGTTATTCCATTAGCCTGTGAATCCCAAAAAAATGAGGATACGAAAGAAGCCGGCAAGGATAAACAAGAAAGTGACGATGATAACGCCCTAAAAGCACGTTATCTAAATGAGCTTAATAGCTTCACCGCCAAATTACCTCAACTGGAAAGCGACTGTTTTCAAAGACAAGCCTACGTAAATCAAGCCAGTAATGAGCTTTATACTCTGCAAGTCAATCTTACCCAAGTAAATAATCACATTGATAAAGTTCGCTCTGATCTACTATCTAGGCATAGTTCTTACCCACAAGAGCATGTGCATAGCCATTATTCTCATACACAGGCATATCCGCATATTAATCCTGACTTTTATTTACTACAAAATGAGCTCAATAGACTTATTAACGAACACCAAAAACTTACTTACCTCATTAATACAACGAATAATATAATTACTAAAGAGAACCAAATTTTAAATAACGACCTTCAAGAAAAAAAACAACTGGAAGTACGCTCTGTAACAATAAAGCATCAAATAGAGATCGAGTTACCTCATAAAGAGGAACAACGCGCCCTTAGAAATCAAGAACGTATTAGTAGAGACAATGCAAGAAAGACCTATGATCCCAACCTCCTCCAGCTATCGCCTAAAAATTACGCCGAACTAACACAAAAAATAACGGTTAAAGGCCAAGAACTAGACAATAAACAAAAGCAACTAATGGATACAGCTCTTGAACTAAGCTATCCAATGTATTTAGCGCAATTGGAACAAGCGTTACAACAAACAATCAGTGGTCTACAAATGACGTTTAATGAAAAACAGGCATTAAAACTGATTTTAAGCATAATGAAAAATTTTATGGAAATGAGTAAAAAAGAAAATATAATTATTAATTCTCTAAATAAGACAAAAACTAATTTATATGCACTACAAAAAGAAAGCGAAGAAAGTGCGTTAAAATTACAACACCATACCACCGTGGAACCGAAACTTGTACAAGCCAAGAAAGAGCTTACTGACGCAACTGCGCAATTACAGCTTGAGAGCAAGTCAGCCGGTCATTATAGAAAAAACGCGCTGTACACCGCTCTGTTCGGAGCAGCATGCAGTCTATTAAGTGCCGGCCTAATCGATACGTTAATTATCAGCCCTCTATTTTTTGCTGTTCCAGGTGCATTTGCTATGCTTGGCGTCATTTCGCTGACGATCGCCATTATAATTCATTTTCAAAAGTCAGCCCATGATGTTCAAATAGAGCAAAATAACAAGCAAATTCATAACAATGACAAAGCACTCATGAATCAATGGAAAAGTGCTTATGATTTAAGTGTAATTATTATTCCTAATCTAGAGACACAAATAAGCCAAGCAGAAAAAAATAGTACGCTTATCGAACAACAACTTCTAGAACAACAAAATGCAATGAGCCAACTATTTAATAAAGCACAAAATGTTTCCAGTAAAAACGGTGAAGGCTATACCTTCTTTAAAGGTACTGATGAAAAGATTACCCCATTCCCTTCAGCGCCCTCAATGGATGAGGAGATTCAAGATCAGCCACCAAGTTATGGTTCATTCTAATTATACGCAGACAGCCCGCAGGGATGCGGAGTAAATCTTTATGCAGTCGTTAAGTCATTGGTGCCGACATACGCTTTGCTCGTTCAGAGCAAACGTGCCGCTCGCGGCCTTAGCTTCGCGCGTTGGCGAGTCGATTTAGGGGACTGTCCCGGAATCTAGCGCGCCTCTTGTTTTATTGAATGAATGTAACAGTCTCATTCTGGCTCATCATGAAGCCTATATAAAATGGCCGGATCCATACTATTATTGACTGTATTAATTTCTAATGAATAAATGCTCATTTAATGATTCTCCCATACAATTATCTTAATTTGAGCCGTCAGCTAATCTGGATACCAACTCAGTAGGAGGGAGGGTTCATTACATTAAAGCAACTCGCTAGCTCACTAGTGTTTTCATTTATTGCCGTAATGTGCTAAAATAGAGCATATTTTTTTATTTGGGACCAATTATGACTCATACTTTAAATCAACAGGTTGTAAAAAATCTTTTTGAATTGCCTGAAGTAAAAGCGCTGTCTGAAGATTGCACACAAATAACTATTGGCGATTTACATGCCAATATGGTGCTATTTCTGTATTTTTTAGTAAAAAATGGCATTGTAGAAATTAGTGCAAAAAATTATAACGAATTGGTTGAGATTTATAAAAAAGGCGATAACCTCACTAAAGAAAATTTTGAACAATTTAATACTATTATTGACTCACTAGTCATAAAAAATAAACAAATTCTCATTCGCCTTATCGGTGATGAAGTCTCTGATCGCGGACAAAATGATTATTTTATTTTTAAGCTGTTGGCTAAATTACAGCAAGAAGATATCAATATGGAAATTCTCGTTTCTAATCATGGAGCAGAATTTCTCATGCGATACGAAGGAAAAAATTTTTCAAAATGTTTCGCTATCATTCCTCTTCAAAGTAAGTCATCAGATCACTTACAAAAGCTTCTCGATAATCAAATCATCCAATATGAAGAATTAGATAAAATGATAAAAACAGCTTATTTACCTAATTTGAAGTTGATCTCTTATTCGATTGATAATGAGAAAGCTATTAGTATTTATACTCATGCACCCGCGAATTTAAACGATTTAAAGAATAGAAGCTATTGGGGGGATAATTCAATCTATCATTTGGCAGTGTTTTTTAATGTTGAGTATGATATTTCTTCTATACCTGCATTAATCAAAACTATTGATAGCATTAATGAGCATTTTCGATTGTGCTTACAAAATCAAACGGCTACTGAACTATTTCAAGAAGAACAACCTCTTGAACAGTTTACTTGGTCTCGTCGCCACGTTAAGCAACAAGATACATTACAGAACGGTTATACTACCTCATTTATCCATGGGCATACACAGACGAAAAATGATCCATCGAATGTGTATAATTTAGATGGATCGCTTGGTAAAGAGTTGCATTTGACGAGCGGCCCTTTAAAAACATTAATTTCTTCAGGTTCTCCTGCTAAGGATTTAATACAAAAGTCGGAAGAAAATTCGTCAAACACTAATATTCTTGCCAGAAATGCATCTGCCTTAGTAAAAGAAAATATTCAGGTTCTTTCCAAACCCTTTGGAAGTCTTAAAACACCAGAGAAGGATAAAATCACTGAGAAGAAAGAGCAAGAGTTCGGATTAAATAGTAAGTCAACAGAGTCCTCGAAGGCTTCGATACCTTCAGCTGACACTTCAAACCCATTTATGTTGGACCATGAGTTGGAAACTCAACTCAGAAATGGGTTTGAAGATAAAGCATTTCTTTTTAAAAACACTAATAATAGTTGCGCTTATCAATCTCAATTTATAAAAAAGGTGCAAGAAAAGCTGGGAGATTCAGTCACTGATGAGAGTCTTAATCATATAGGCCCCAACGTTTTCCTTAAAGACAATGAGGGATTCAGTATGAGCCATAGAAGCAACAATAAGGCAAATTATATTTCGGTTAATTTAAAAATTCTATCTGATAAAAAAAATCCTGGTAAAATAGAATTAGGATTTACTTTTGGTCCCTGGTTTATATCGTTTAAAGCGTCAGGGCTAGTTTCTTGTAAAGAAATAGATCGGGATGACACTTTAATAATACACACCATGCCTTTGGTAACGCTAAGAGATAGTGACCGTATCTTTGAGTTTATGAAAAATCTGACTAAATATATAACGGCTTGCAATGGTTCTATGGATTATGACGAAAAAAAGTTTAATGAGGCTCATTTTATCAAGTATTGGCTAGAATATTATGGAATATGGAATAATTTATCCGCGCTAAATAAAAAATATTTAAACGAGTACAGCGAAAAGCAAATATTTCCTAACATTATAAGCCTAGAGTGGATAGGCCCAAACTGGGATGCTACACTCAACCTAGATGATTTATGTAAAAAGCATGGCGTGGAAAAAGAGCAATTGTCCAAAATTAGTCCGGTAATATTAAAATCCAACGACATTAGAAAGTTAGATAATCTATTTTGTGAAATAATACAAATTCATCCTATGGTTACGAGTGTTTTTCCGAGTATAAGACAGTCAGCGGAATTAGTTAGATGTATGACAATTAAGCAGCATGGATATTCGGGTCTTACTAGCACTAATGATGACGACTCTGATCGTCCGGAGCAGTATAATTGGAATGGTTACGAAGCAGGATTAGAGGCTCTTGCGAAACTTTACGGATCTGTTAAAACACCAGTGAAGGTAGCAGAAACTGGGAACGAGCAATTTTCGATACACCACAATGTGAATAACAAACAAAAAGGACTAATTACGTTTTTTGCTTCAAATAATAAAAAAGAGCCTAGCCATAAATTTGAGGCTCATATCCAAAAGCTACAGGAAGAGCTTGCCGAGATGATTTTGTCACTGCAACTTGCAGCAACTCAGGCACTCAGAGCTAAAAAAATATTAGCTGGGCTAGTTGAACCGCTCACTTTTGAAACGCAACAACTGATTCAGGAAAAAATAGACAAACTCGGAGAAACGAAGCCGATTGTCAACTCAGCAATAACTCTCAACAAATTAATTCAAACACTTAAAGAAATGAGTAAAGGAAATACAATAACTCAAACACAACACCAGCAACTTATGGCTATGAACGTTTTTCAACAGGACGAGAACATCGCTAATTATAATCATGTGTTCGCTTCAAGCGGTTATTCAAAATAACTAAGTAATTTACGGAATGTTGTAACCTCCCAGTCTTTAGTAATAGAGAAGGCTGGGAATTTTCTTGAACTCTGCTCTCGGTAGTCGAGTAAATTTCAGCATTCTGGAGAAATTGACCTTTCCATAACCACGTCCATATTCTAATGACAAGTGGGCTGATATGGTCTCAAGTACTTTGTCTCCATACGTTGCGCGCTTTGAATTGAGAAACTCTTCATCAATACGCCTGCCAATCATCGGACGATGAGGGTATCAATATCTTTACTCATGAAGTGAAGTCTCTTGAAATTAATGGAGGATATAAGCTAACTAATGGTGCTGTCATTAGTCATGCATGTTTGCCGAAAATTCAGCATTCCCTTCAGCGCCCTCAATGGATGAGGAGATTCAAGATCAGCCACCAAGTTATGGTTCATTCTAATTATACATCACGGCCCTTTAATTGATTATGGAGTTGAAAATATTCAACGCCATAATCAATAATATTGAACGACTAATAAACAATTGTTAACAAGAAAATTGACAAAACAGAATTTGCTTTCTAAATTTTAAGAAAACACAGCAGAATGACATGGAATTAACTAAAATCCCCAATAGGATGCACAATGTAGTATTCATCATGATGCTACTCGTAAGCACATTCTCTTTTAGTCGCTCATTAACTGTTGGTGTGGGGGTTTCTGGTCCACCCATTGTCGAGAGAATTAATACGGCTCAAGGCCCTTATTATTTTGGTTTTTGCATCGATCTTATGAATAATATATGCAAGCGCATTGGAGAAACATGTACCTACTATGAGATAACCCTTAACAACCAATTCGAATTACTCAATAAAGGCAAAATTGATTTATTAATTCTGACTAAACCCTATACACCGCTCGAGCAAGAGCAATATGCGACCAGCGTTCCTTATGCAGTCAGTAAAATACAGTTTATTACTTCAAAAAACAGTCCTATCAATAATGTAGGCGATATAAAAAACAAAAAAATCGGGGTAATTAAGACTACTTTTTATAACCTATTGACCCAATCTTCTTATCATAATGACAATCAGATTATTGCTTATAATTTTGTTTCCGATCTCTTATCTGATTTAGCACAAAATAAAGTTGATGTTATTGTGCTAAATAACGCTATTGCTTATAGCTTCATCAACAACAATATTTATAACATTAAATTGGTAGGACATGCCATACCATTAGGGGAAGGTTATGGCATTATTGCTCTTTCAGATAAAGAAGCATTAATCACCGAAATAAACAAAGCGATTCTCAGCATAGAAAAAGATGGGACATATACCTCTATTTATCAGAAATATTATGGCCATTAGAATCAATGAAAGTAGAATCGAATACGGTGCTCCAAAATCAACTCATTTAGGCTCAATCTAGCAGTTTTTCTGCATGATTTAATCTAGATATTATTTGTACCCCGTCTTTTTTATGCGGCTATTTTTAATATCAAATGGGTTAATTTTTGAGCACCAATGTAGAGCATACATCATCAAAGCACAGAAAGTCGACTCATTTTGGCCAAGATTATAAGAAGGTCAACAGCCTCTAATGGAACATGTAAACAAGACTTATAGCCTTTGATTTATCTAAAAACCTGGAAAGGAAAAAAAATGAGCATCCCAAGTACCTATGATTACAGCGGCAAGATCCATTGGGATTTATAATTAACTAAAACTCAGCATGCACTTACTTTTTCTTAGTTGGACGTAATTGCTCTAACATCGCTTTTGCAGCCAATTGCTCTGCCTTGCGTCGATTAGAACCTTCGCCCTGCGTCACTAATTTTGCCGCCTCAACAGTACAAGTGATATAAAACAACTGATCATGTTCATCCCCTTCTACTTTAATTAAAGCATATTCAGGAAGAGCGATTTTTTCTGCCTGCAAGTGCTCTTGTAATCGAGTCTTAGAATCTTTTAGACAATCGTTTAAATTAGGATCTTCAAGTCTGGAACGATACAATCTCAAAATAACTTCTTTTGCCGCATCCACTCCACCGTCAAAAAAGACGGCAGCAAAGACCGCTTCCAGGGCATCCGAAAGAATAGAAGCCCGACGAAAACCACCACTTTTTAATTCACCCTGCCCTAAAAAGAGGAAATCACCCAAATCAAGTTCTCTGGCAATTTCTACCAACATGTCACCACGAACAAGAAACGAACGCAGACGACTAAGATGCCCCTCACTTTGTGAAGGAAAACGATGAAATAACTCATTAGCAATGACAAAGCTTAAAATGGAATCGCCAAGAAATTCAAAACGCTCGTAATTTTCACTACCAACGCTGCAATGAGTCAATGCCTGCTTTAAAAAAGCGGGCTTTTCAAAATGATAATCTATGCGACGGCACAGTCTTTCTAAATCAATTTTCACTACCGGTTACAACCTCTTGAGTATCATTAAAATCGAATAATAAGCTTATATTATACAGTAAAGGCCTAACAATCTGATATTTTAGTTTTACTATAAACTTATTTGTGCCATTGGGCACTATAGTCAATTGATCGGGCTTTAAATTATCCAATCCATTGATCTCTAAATGCTTGTTCAAACTGCCACGCAGCACCTCAACATCGCTATATGAATCCCCCGTTAAACTGGCAACAGGCACCGAATTTAAACGTTTGATTGATTCAATTATCGAATAATACTGCAGATAGACAGGCACCGCACGCATTACCAAAATTGCCGCTATAATTACTGTCGCCATCGTCAGTAACATGCCAATAAAAGTCATTCCTTGTTGTTTATGCATCAGAACAATCCTTATTCTTCATTTTGTATTTAGCTTATCGCCAATACATCATCCTCAGAAAAGCACATGACCTATTTAATTAATAATCTTACCTATTTTAGACCAACGGACATTATCTGTTTTGCCATTCCAGCTCATCCAAACTAAAAAGGCTTTTCCTCTAAAATAAGAATCAGGTACAAATCCCCAAAAACGACTGTCTGCACTATCATCACGGTTATCGCCCATCATAAAATAATTACCGTCGGGCACCACCAGATCAAAATCCACAGCAGAAACATCCGTTCTCACAAAAATATCATGAACGACACCATTTAGGTTTTCTTTGTATTTAGATACCGGCTTTCCAGAACTTTCATCAGTTGTATACTCAACAAAACTCTGTTTCGCTTCTTGGCCATTAATCGTTAGCACTTTATTATGGTAACTAATTTGATCCCCAGGAACACCAATGACGCGTTTAATGTAATCATAGGATGGATCTGGCGGCCAACGAAATACCGCTACTTCGCCGGTTTTTGGATTAGCAACTGAAACTACTTTCTTTTCCACCACAGGAAGTCTAAAACCATAAGCAAATTTATTTACGGCAACAAAGTCACCAACCAGTAAAGTAGGCTCCAAAGAACCGGAGGGGATACGGAAAGGCTCGATCAAAAACGAGCGTAACAGTAAAACCACAAAAAATACCGGGAAAAAAGAACGTGCATATTCAATAACCTTATTTGGATTTTGAGCTTCAGTGCGTTTTTTTGCCCAAAACAGCACATCTAATAGGTAAATAAACCCACTGACAAATGACAGAATAACCAATATTAAAGCAAAATTCATAACTTCATATCCTAATAAATGTTCAACTGAATTTACGTCCCAGCTACTTCCGTTCTGATGCTCGCGAGAGCCCCACCGACTCTAATGATATACGTAAGGCATGTTCCACCCAGACCCTACTTTTTATCCGATTGGAAAACCGCCATAAAAGCTTCTTGAGGGATTTCCACATGCCCTACTTGCTTCATGCGTTTTTTCCCCGCCTTTTGTTTGTCTAATAATTTTCGTTTACGTGACACATCACCGCCATAACATTTAGCCGTCACGTTTTTACGCAAAGCTTTAACTGTTTGCCTAGCAATAATATGACTTCCCAAGGCAGCTTGAATGGCTACATCAAACATTTGTCTTGGAATTAAATCTTTCATTTTATCAGCAATGATCTTGCCACGACTGTGCGAAGAGGCTCTATGGACAATAACAGAAAGTGCATCAACACGTTCGCTGTTAATTAAAATATCCATTTTTACCAAATCAGCCGGATCAAAACGTAAGAAATTATAATCTAATGAAGCATAACCTCTACTGACTGATTTCAAGCGATCAAAAAAGTCAGAAACCACTTCACTCATTGGCAAATCATAAGTCACCGAAACCTGGCGTCCGCTATAAGTCATATTGACTTGCACGCCACGCCGCTCGATACACAAATTAATAATGGAACCCAAGTAATCTTGAGGCACCAATATATTGGCTCGCACAATAGGCTCATACATCTCTTTTATTTGCGTTGCCGGAGGTAAATGAGAAGGATTATCAATAAGTAAGGTCTCGCCTTTTTGCGTCACGATTTGGTAAACCACTGTTGGTGCCGTGGAAATCAAATCCAAATTATATTCTCGTTCCAGACGCTCCTGGACGATTTCCATATGCAACATACCTAAAAAGCCACAACGAAAACCAAAACCTAATGCCTCAGAGGATTCAGGTTCATAGAATAAAGAAGCATCGTTAAGACTTAATTTAGCTAAAGCTTCACGGAATGCTTCAAAATCATCCGCACTAATCGGGAATAAACCGGCATAAACCTGCGGTTTTACGCGTTGAAAACCGGGTAAGGCTCTAGCCGCCTGATTTTTCTCCAGAGTAAGAGTATCACCAACTGGAGCTCCTTGAATTTCTTTAATGCCGGCAACAACATAACCAACTTCACCTGCGTGCAATGCGTCTAATTTAGTGCGTTTCGGGGTAAAGATACCGACCTGATCCACTTCATAAGAGCGACCCGTAGACATAATGCGCATCTTATCGCCTTTACGAATCGAGCCATTAACAATACGCACCAAAGAAACAACGCCAAGGTAACTATCAAACCATGAGTCAATAATAAGTGCTTGCAAAGGCGCATCCACATCCCCTTCAGGCGGTGGAATATTTGCAACTAAGGCTTCAAGGACATCTTCAACTCCTATGCCGCTCTTAGCACTCGTGCGGATTGCATCATGTGCATCAACACCAATGATGTCTTCAATTTCAGAAATAACCCGTTCCGGTTCCGCTTGTGGTAAGTCAATTTTATTAAGTACTGGCAACACCGTGAGCGATTGATCAATTGCCGTATAACACACGGCTACTGTCTGAGCCTCAACTCCTTGCGCAGCATCAACAACTAAGATAGCCCCTTCGCAAGCAGCTAGAGAACGCGATACTTCATAACTAAAATCCACATGCCCAGGTGTATCAATAAAATTCAATAAATAAATTTTACCGTCTTTAGCAGTATAATTTAGTGACACGCACTGAGCTTTAATCGTGATGCCTCGCTCACGCTCAATATCCATGGAATCAAGCACTTGAGAACTCATTTCACGATCAGTTAATCCACCACAGATTTGAATAAATCTATCCGCCAAGGTAGATTTACCATGATCGATATGGGCAATAATTGAAAAGTTGCGAATACGCTTTAAATCACTCAACTCAAATAACCTTTTTGCAAATAGTGCATTTTAGCCTAAATATGCTCTAGCTTAAAGTAATTATAAAAATTTGCTAATGTCTCACATTTTTAATAAAATTTGTCCTTTAGCCTCACTTATCGGGATGTACCATGCAACGAATGGCCAAGTTGAGTTTTACCGCACTAATACTCTACTTTTTTTCTTTTACAACTTTTGCTGACGCTGCGTTTACAAAACGCAAAGACGTACAGCTTTTTATCAATAGTATGGTAAAAGAGTACCACTTTAATGCAAGACAACTGACCGCGACGCTAAGTCAAGTGAAACTGCAACCGCAAATTATCGAATCCATGGATAAACCCTACGAGAAGAAAAATTGGGATGTTTATCGCGATCTATTTCTTACTCCGGCACGCTTAAAAGGCGGTATAGACTATTGGACTGCGAATAGAAAAACACTGGAAGAAGCACAAAAAAAATACGGTGTGCCTGCCGAAATGATTGTAGCAATTCTCGGGGTAGAAACCTTGTATGGTGAACGTCAAGGTGAAAATAGAGTGCTTGATGCATTGGCGACAATTGCCTTTGATTACCCCAAACGTGCCCCCTATTTCAAACATGAATTAAAAGAATATTTGCTACTTTGTCGTGAACATAATGTCCCTGCAACAAAATATAAAGGCTCTTATGCCGGAGCTATAGGCCAGCCTCAATTTATGCCAAGCAGTTACCGAAATTTTGCCGTAGATTTTAAGCATAAAGGTCAACGTGATCTGGTAACTAATAATGACGATTCCATTGCGAGTATTGCCAATTACTTCAAAGCACATGGCTGGCAAACCAATGCAGGTGTTGCGCAACATGCAAAATTGATCGGCAAACGCTATCAATCCATTCAAATGAATCCTAAAAAAGCGAATTACTACTACAACCAATTAACTGCCAATGGTGTAAAACCAGTTACAGCAGCCTATAATCATCCTTCACGTGCCGGAGTGATTGAGCTCGTCACTGCGAAAGGAAATGAATATTGGATAGCCTATCCTAATTTCTTCGTAATTACTCGTTACAATTCAAGCCCACAATATGCGCTTGTCGTTTATTTGTTATCACAACAATTAAAACAACAATGGATTGCCCTGAACGCTAAAAAACATAGGGCATATGCTTAGTGAATACCTTTTTTTTATTCACCAAACATCTGAATGATGAAGGATGTTTTTGCCTGAAACTTGATGCAGATGGAGCCTTAAGTGCTCCGCCTGCGCAACGCAATTTTGCTGACATTCAAATATTACAAAAAGAATGTGCTACGCTAGTTATTGAAACGAGTGCGAATGCCAGTCTTTTAAATCTTGAATTACCCTGGCTTCCCGATAGAAAAGCACGCGTTGCTATTCCTTATGCCCTGGAAGATAAGCTGGCTCAATCGGTTGATGAACTTCATTTTTCTTTTGATAAAGTAAGATACAAAAACAATCAATATCTGATTGCTATTATCGATAAACAGCGACTGCGCTACATCATGCAATTGCTTGGTGAAAAAGAAATTGCCTTTACGGCGATCACTTTAGATTGGTTTGCACTAGAGCCCGCCGAGTTATGTGTTAGCGAATCAACGCTACTCGTTAACGCCGATGATTTTAAAGGTGCTCTCTCCGGCGATCTGGCGCAGAGCTATATTAAAAACCATCCTGCATATCAACCGCTCTTATTTTCAGATAGCCAGATACAGCAGGATGCTGAACTAGCTAAGAGCCAAGAAACCTCCTATGTCTGGATTGCACAACGAATTTTGCAATCCAAATTAATGAACCTTTGCCAAGGTGAAATGCTCCACGGCAATAAGTCAGTCTTGATTAAAAAAGGATATCAACTGTCTGGCGTGCTTTTTGGCCTTTGGTTAGTGTCACTGATTATAGTTAATGCAATAAACTTACATTTTGTGAATAAACAAACAGCACAAATTGATGAGCAAATTGCCGTGATTTACCGTGAATTTTTCCCCGGTGCCAAACAAATAATTAGTCCTAAATTTCGTATTGACCAATTGTTAAAAGGGAATAATAGCGAACAGCAAGCACGCTTTTGGTTTTTACTCAATCAATTTTCCAAGGTAATGAACAGTGAGCTGTTCACTTTGGAACAGCTTCATTATCAAAATAAAACATTATCCGTGACACTAGTCAGTTCTGATTTTGCAAGCTTGGAAAAATTGGAGAATCAATTAAAAAAATCACAACTTAATGTCAAGCAAACGCAAGCATCTACTCGTGAGCAACAAGTTGTCGCTACCCTGGAGTTAACGTGAAAACTTATTTAAGTACACTCAACGAAAGAGAAAAATGGATGCTTATAGGCTCAGTTTTGTGTCTTATTCTCTATTGTTACTATTTATTTTTATATACACCATTAAGCCATCAGGTAACTCAGAAATCCACGCAGTTAGTTGAAAAAATCGCTACTTTGGATTGGATGAAAAAAATAAGACAGCAAAATCACAAATCCAAAACAAAAGAAACGGTTGATAACAGTCAATTACTGACTATTTTGGCCACACAGCTTAAAGAAGATTCTACGCTAAAGTTTCCTTATCAATTGCAACAAACTGGCTCAGGTGATATCCAACTCACATTTGATGCGGTTGCTTTTAATTTATTTATTGCCTGGTTAGAAAAAATAAATGAGCGTTATGCCGTCAGTTTGAAACAATTTAATGCGGAACGTACACCAACTCCTGGTGTAGTGCATGTGATGGTTTTACTAAGTGCGGCAACTTAGTACTGAAATATTAAGGAAAAAAATTCTTTGCTCCACCAGACCCCGTTCGGGCTGAGTAATCCATGCTCCTTAGGGCAAAATATAGGGAAAAAACAGCTTTTTAACTGTTTATATAATTCAATAGGTTAAAAAGCCGTTTTTTAGAAAAGAAGTATTTATACCAACTAGAAGCCTTCCGCCAAGACTTCGAGACAGCGCTAAAGTGCTCCCTCAGCCCGAACGGAGCGGGGATAAACAAGGTTAATACTCCTAACCTTGCGGCGATACCTCTTCCACAATTACGGCTGAACACTACTCCAATTTCTCACCGTAGCACTGCTTTTAATCTCGGGAGGCAAAGCATCCAAAGCTTTTTGTGCGTCAGCTGCGCTGTTAAACGTACCATAAACGCCGCGATAATAATCTTTACCATCACGTTGTACCTTCACTTGAGCCATGCGATCTTTTTTAGGGGCTTTATAAAGTGTTTGCGCTACTTTTGAAGCCTTATCCCCCTCTGCTAATTCAATCGTATAACCTTGAGGATTTTGGCTGCTTACCCAGGTTTGATCGCGATCTTGGAATGAAACTGGTGTTCTCATGTCGCCAACATGATAAGAGTCTGGTATGACAACCTCCTGCTTTGGTCGTGTACTCTCATAATATTTGTAATTATAATTATAATTTGGCATATTATAAGTATTACGCATGTAAGCTTGGCTGTCATAGTAAGAAGCATAAGCAGGGTAATTCAAACTAGTACCCGTACTGTCATCCATCATGGCACAGGAAGACAGGCCTAAAGCACAGAGACCGACTATGGCGAATTTAATATTATTATTCATTATTATTCCCCTGAGTTATAACTGTTCTTATTTACAGTTATCTATTAAATTTAAAAAAACTTTAGTGGTTTGTGTTGTTTAAGCATAAAGTATGGCTTACAGTTACTCTTTTTATTCTGTTTACGGCAAAATTTTATGTGGACTCACCGACGCTCAGGACAAACCAATCAACGCGGGACTCAAGATCATCGCGATCCTTATGAACGAGATCGGACTCGGGTTATTCATTGCCCTTCTTTTCGCAGATTGCAAAGAAAGACACAAATATTAGGCACCGATGAAGGTGATTTTCATCGTACTCGTCTTACTCACTCGCTGGAAGTTGATTCAATAGGGCGCAGCATTGTTCGTAATCTGATGATTAATCAAGAGCAACATACAATCTTAACCGGGTTATTACCTAATGATGATTTAATCTCGGTTATTTGCTTACTCCACGATATAGGCCATCCCCCCTTTGGCCATGGTGGTGAAGTGGCATTGAATTACATGATGCGTCATTACGGTGGTTTTGAAGGAAATGGACAAACGTTACGCTTGTTGACCAAAGTCGAAAGCAGTTATGGCGCGTTTGGCTTGGATTTAACTCGGCGCGCCCTGCTTGGTGTTTTAAAATACCCAGTAAAACGTTCGAGTGTACTCGCCCCGAAACAACCGCCAGTTCATGAATCCATTCATAAAACCATCAAAGTTAATGACTGGCTGCCACCTAAAGCTTATTTTGATTGCGAACAACCCGAGGTGGATTGGTTATTATCCCCCTTTTCAACTCAAGACAGAGAATTATTTCAATCATTGGCGCAAATGCCGCAAGATACAAAAGCGGGAAAAGCGGCCTATCATAGTTTTGATTGCTCGATCATGGATACTGCAGATGACATTGCTTATGGTGTTCATGACTTAGAAGATGCCATTCACTTACGCCTTATTAACCAGTCTCATTTAGACACTCCGGAATTTAGGCAATTATTAGGCGATACGGCGTTAGCAACGCATCAGGATCGCATTATAAACTCACTATTTTCTCAAGATCCATATTTAAGAAAACAAACTATTGGGGAAATGGTTAATTATTTTATTACCTCAACACAAATAATGGTAACTAATGCAGCGTTTGAGAATAATTTATTTAAATACAACCTCGCCTTAATTCCTGAAGCAGCGGCTCTTTTGCATTATTTAATGCAGTGTATTTATCATAATGTCATTGATTCGCAAGAGGCGCGAACTTTTGAATACGGCGGGCAAACCGTAGTATTGCGCTTATTTGATGCCATTGGTTCGAATCCAGGCAGTCTGTTGGATAATAAAAACCGCGCTTTATTCAAGCAAGCCGAAGATGAAACTGCAGCGTATCGCGTTGTTTGTGATTACTTGGCAAATATGACGGATGAATATGCTTATCGCATGCATGAGCGTTTGTTTGGCTTTAATACGCGAACAATTTTTGAACGCTTATAAATAACGTTCTTTTATCCCGAATCGAACTTATAAAGGTAGTATTTAACGATTAAGTAAGTTGAGCTTGAGTAGATAACCTTTAGTAAGTGCCATTCGGGTCAAAGCTTATTCTTCCTCGCGAACGGAGTGTGGTGAGATAAGGAAAAACAGTGGCCGAAGCAATATTAACAGTTATTAAATTAGATTGATTACATGTTGAATTGAGAATTAGCCAAGATTTACTATGAAATGGTGTTAAGCAAACTAAACTCATCGGCTCTACCCCAAATAAGGGGGCACTTTAATCAAGTTAGTCTAAACTAACTTATTGATTTCGCGATCAAAAATGAGATTAAAGTGCCCAAGCATAATCTTATCTTAAATTTACCTGGTTTTACCATACAAAAAGTGAGTGGCTATCAACCTCTTATATTAGATATTACCTACCATAGGCTACCTCGTTGTGCTCATTGCCAGAGCAAAGCGGTGCGAAAGAAGTCTTCTTATATACGAACGGTTGCTCATGAGTTAATTGGCCATCGCCGCAGTCTTTTGCGTTTCAAGGCTTATAAGCTTTACTGCAATACGTGTAAGCGCTACGGTAATCAACAATTTCCTGGCATTAATAAACATCAACGTTCCACCTGGCGTTTACAAGCCGCTGTATTTCATGACCATACTCGTGGCATTTCTCAAAAAGACCTTGCCCAACAATTTAATAAAGGAAAAGCCACCATTGAACGTTGGTATCATCGCCATTATCAGGAGCAAGCAAGAGAGCTCATGAACACACCATGTCCCGTGGTGCTTGGTATCGACGAACATTTTTTTAGTCGAAAGCAGGGATTTGCCACAACGCTCTGTGACCTTAAAAAGCATAAGATTTTTGACATCGTTAAAGGGCGAAGCGAAGCAGATCTTTCCAGTTATCTGGCTTCACTGGTAGGAAAGGAACGGGTTAAAGTGGTCTGTATGGATTTAAGTAGCACTTACCGCTCCATTGTAAAAAAACATTTTCCCAATGCAAAAATAGTAGCAGATCGCTTTCATGTCATTCGTTTACTTCAACATCAATGCATGATGACCTACCGTGAACTATCGAGAAAAATCAAAAGTAATCGGGGTATATTGGTTTTACTGCGTACACGACCCGATAGATTGACTCCTCAACGAAAACTCAAGCGGGATGCATTCCTCGAAGACAATCCAGCTATAAACGCTATATATCAGTTCCAGCAACGCATTCATAAACTGCTCTTACACAAATCGATGAACAAAGATTGGTGTGAAAAAAAGATTCCCCAGTTTTTAAGTATGCTGGATGAACTGAAAAATAGTCCATTTAAAGCTCTGGCATCGCTTGGAAAAACATTCTGTCAATGGAAAGAAGAGATCGTGCGTATGTGGCGTTTTAGAAAGTCTAATGGCATTACAGAAGGGTTTCATAGAAAAATGAAATTGATACAAAGAAGAGCTTATGGCTTTCGTAATTTTGAAAATTATAGAACTCGTGTTAGGGTGCTCTGTTGTTAACTGGTGAGTGCCCCCGTAATTGGGAAAGACCCAACTCATCAAGCCAAAAATGGCGTCCCCAAGGGGGTTCGAACCCCTGTTACCGCCGTGAAAGGGCAGTGTCCTAGGCCGCTAGACGATGGGGACCTAGATGTTTTATCTTATTACATTGTACTACTTATTCTTTACTACTTCAAACACCAAAAATGGCGTCCCCAAGGGGGTTCGAACCCCTGTTACCGCCGTGAAAGGGCAGTGTCCTAGGCCACTAGACGATGGGGACCTTAGACGTTTTCACCCATCAACATGCAAAGATGTTGATGGTGGAGCTAGGCGGGATCGAACCGCCGACCTCTTGCATGCCATGCAAGCGCTCTCCCAGCTGAGCTATAACCCCTAAATAAGGCTCGCATTGTAATGACCTACCCTGCCCCTGTCAAGCAGTTTTTTATTTTTTTAGTGTCTATGTTTGATTTTATTAACCATTGTAAATTTATTGCACTTGTGCGCTTATTAAGGGCGATTAAACCCTCAAAATTTTTTCATTTTTTTAAATCAACAGACTTGTTTTGCTCGCTTAAGTTTGATTTAATCCACCCGTGTTTCATATATAGTTCCTATGGATAAAATGTAAACTTGTATTGTTTTTTGTTAATACAAGTGGGATTACTGCAAGTTAGCACTAATGGAAAGGGATGATGTCTAACGATTTAGCTATCTATTTAAGCAAGCAATTACTGTGGCATGCCTTATTGATTGCCGCCCCTGTCGTTCTAGTCGTCCTGATTAGTGGTTTGCTTATATCAATACTCCAAGTTGTCACGCAAATTCAAGATTCTAGTTTAAGTTTTGTACCCAAAATTTTAGCCGTAGTACTGATGCTCATGCTGTGTGGGGGTTGGATGTTGCATTCGCTGGTTGAGTTTGCGCAGCACATCTTTGTAAGCATTCCTGGGGCGATAAAGCCATGACCTTATCTCTGCCCTGGCTGACCAGCTTATTTTTCATCACCATTCGCTTAGGCACTGTACTCCTGTTCACCCCCATTCAAGCAATACGCCAGCTGCCGATTCATGCACGCCTAATCCTTATTTTCACCTTAAGTATGCTGCTGGCTAACTACGTCCCACAAAAATCAGAACCGAGCAATAATGCCATTCTCCTTGGCGGTCTTGCCGAATTTGCTAATGGCTTAATTTTAGCGACTAGCCTGTATGCCGCCTTTGCCATATTTCAAATAGCAGGACAACTCGTTGATAGTGAAACAGGTTACAATGCTACTGCTGTTTTTAATCCCAGTGAACACAGCCAAGAACCATTAACCAGTCATTTATTATCCATGCTGGCGGTCTTATTCTTTTTTAGTTTAGATGGGCATCAGTGGCTATTTAAAGGTCTGGCTTATTCTTTTATCATTATTCCGCCGGGAACCTTAAGCTTATTCGCAGGTTTTACGCCGGTAATTAAGCAATTTAGCTTTATGTTTAGCATGGCCTTTATGATCGCAAGCCCCATCGTCATTGCCCTGCTTGCTATTGATGTGTGTGGGGCCTTGATTACCCGTAATATGCCGCAAGTCAGCACATACTTTCTTACCTTACCCATAAAAATACTTTTTGGTTTGTTTTTATTATTCATGATGTTAAATTACATCAACCCTCTAACCACTACCGTATTTTCCCAATGTTTTCACACCTGGCAGGAAATTATGTCATGAGTGAAAAAACAGAAAAGGCAACGCCTTATAAATTACAAAAAGCCAAAGAAAAAGGACAAGTCAGCAAAAGCGCTGAATTGACAACCTGTATTTCATTGTTGGTGCTGCTAGGCATGATAAGTGCATTATGGCCCAAGCAGTTACATGAAATTCAAGAAATGCTGCGCCATATATTTTATCTTGCGGCGCAGATGCAATTTAGTCTGGATAACATCAGCCATTTACACCAATTTATCCTAATGCAACTCATCCATCTGTGGCTGCCTTTTGCTTTAGCAGGTGTCTTGGCCATTATCCTTGCTAATTTGACCCAATCGGGAA
This sequence comes from uncultured Gammaproteobacteria bacterium, assembly GCA_963844185.1. Classification (GTDB taxonomy): domain Bacteria; phylum Pseudomonadota; class Gammaproteobacteria; order Legionellales; family Legionellaceae; genus Legionella. Next base: position 477,469 of record CAWJMX010000001.1, on the reverse strand, counting down.
TCGTGTGGTCGACTACGCCGCTTATTCCTGATTTTAAGCGCTTAAATATCGTGCAGGGATTTAAAAAATTGTTTTCTATAAAAACCTGTTTTGAAGCGGCAAAAAATACCCTGAAATTGATGAGTACGTTTATTTTCTTATTTTTTGCACTCAAGCATCAGCTCGCCAATATTTTACCCTTAGCCTTAACACCTAGCGCCCAGCATCCAAGCCTTGTGATGCATTTTTTATTAAGCCTTATTTTTCAATTACTCCTTTTACTCTCGCTGCTAGCAATCCTCGATAAATTTTATACGCATTGGAAATTCGCTAAAGATCAACGCATGAGCAAGCAAGAAGTTAAAGATGAGTACAAACAACGAGAAGGTGATCCGAAAATAAAATCAAAGATCAAACAGTTGCAACAACAATTACGCCAAAAAACAGCCTCATTAAAACAAGTTAAAACAGCCGATGTAATCATTACCAATCCCACTCATTTAGCCATCGCTTTAAAATACGATCGCGCCAGCATGCCCGCGCCTAAAGTGGTCTGTAAAGCGCAAGGTGAAATGGTGTCGCAAGTGAAAGAATTGGCGAGAAAACGGGGCATACCCATCATCGAAAATAAAAGCTTTGCCCGCATACTTTATCATTCTGTTGAGCTCAATCAATGGATCAATAAAGAGCTCTATCCCTTTGCGGCGGCCATTTTCAAAGAAATTTATGCGCGCAAGAGGAAGGAACAATGAAAACAAACTTCTTCAGCAACAGCGGCGAAATGATTATGATTGCTTTTGCCACCAGCATCCTCTTTATTTTATTTGTACCGATTCCTGCCGGACTTTTGGATTTATTGCTGATCATTAATTTCAGCTGGGCGTTAACTATTTTACTGTTAACTTTTTACACCGACAAACCCTTAAGTTTTTCGACCTTTCCGGCTCTCTTATTAATTTCCACCCTATTTCGGCTGGCACTTAATATTTCAGCAACGCGGCTGATTTTATCTGATGCCCATGCCGGTAAGGTAATTGAGGCCATGGGCAATTATGTCATTCGTGGCAATTACGTCATGGGTTTAGTGGTCTTTTTGATCCTAATTATTGTGCAATTTATCGTAGTAACCAATGGTGCTCAACGCGTTGCGGAAGTCGCAGCACGTTTTACTTTAGACAGTATGCCCGGCAAGCAAATGAGTATTGATGCCGATTTGAATATGGGCAGTATTCCGCAAGACGAGGCGAAATTCCGACGCGCACAAATTGAAAAGGAGGCTAATTTTTATGGAGCCATGGATGGCGCCAGTAAATTTGTTAAAGGGGATGCAATTGCCGGAATTCTCATCATCTTAGTGGACATTATCGGTGGCTTTGCCATTGGTTTATTACAAAAAGGGTTTAGCTTATCCGAGTCAATTCAGACCTATACCTTGCTTACGGTTGGCGATGGTTTAGTGACCCAGATCCCCGCCTTAATTATTTCCACGGCCACCGGAATTATCGTCACCCGAGCGGCAACGGATGCCCATTTAGGTTCAGAGGTTGCCAAACAAATTAGTGCCTACCCCAAAAGCTTAATTCTGGTTTGTTTGAGCCTAAGCTGTCTTTTATTTTTAAAAGGAATTCCCTTAGTCCCTGTACTGCTCATTTTAGGACTCTTCATTTTAATTACTTTTTTCGCCATGAAGGCAAATAAGGAAGAAATTGCCGAAGCCGAGGAAGAAAATTTATATGATAAAATTCGTATTCATCCCATTGAAATTAATCTGAATAAAGAGCTGTATACCGTCTTATTAGCCCATGAAGAGCAGATACTCCACATTGTTCAGCAAATTCGCGAACGCATTGCCTTTGATTTAGGTTTTGTTTTACCGGAAGTTAAAATAAAAAATGATAAAAAACTAAGCTACCCCTTGTACCAAATTGCCATACAAGGCAATTCTTCCAGCACCAATCCACTGCATATGGATAAGATATTAGCCATTTTTTCTGCGCGTAATAAAAATAAAGACCAGGCATTAATTACTGGATTAGAAGTACGTGATCCCAGTTATGGTTTACCTGCTTGCTGGATAGAGCCGCAGAATAAACATGAAGCAACTGATGCCGGTTATACGATTTGCGAACCACTCACCGTATTAACTACCCACCTTAATGAACTCATTCATGCCCATGTTGCTGAGCTCTTAACTCGCGAAGAAACAGAAAAACTATTGCTTCAACCCGGGATAAAAGCCCTAAGCGAAGAACTAATCCCAGCGCTTCTGCCCTTGAGTCATGTTCAACGTATCCTGCAAATCTTATTGCAAGAAAAGGTTTCCATCCGCCATTTGCAACAAATTATGGAGTTATTACTGGAGCATGCCAAACAAATGCCAGATCCCGTTCAGCTTACCGAGCTGGTCAGAGCAGGCTTAGCGATGCCTATTTGCCAAAAGCTATTAGGCAATCAAAATAATTTATATGTACTCACGCTAGAAGCATCGCTAGAACAAAAGCTAAATCAAAGTATTAGCGCTAAAGATTATTTAGCTCTGGAACCCAAGGTCACAGAAAACTTAATTACATCCTTGGCAAATCAGGTCGAACAGATGTTAGGCGAACGTAAGCGCCCTATTTTGCTGTGTTCACCCATGCTGAGAAGACACATAAAACAATTAACACAAAGAGTGATTCCTCACCTAACGGTGCTGGCTATGAGTGAAATTCCTATCACTATTCAGGTGGAATCTTTTGGTATCGTAAAATAAGGAAATAGTATGTTTGATGCAATTACTGCAACGCAACTGGCCATGGATTATGATCAATTAAAATTGCAATCCATCAGCCAAAATGTCAGCAACATGAACACCCCTGGCTTTAAACGACAATTAGTTGAAAATGCCGGCTTTGATACGCATTTGCAAGCGAATGTGAATCAAGTAGCGCAGCAACTGGATCAAGCGCATTTAAAAACGCAAGGTCTCGTAAATCAAACCAAAAATCCAACCGATCTTGCCTTAAGTGGTGAGGGGTATTTTCAGGTACAAGGTGAGCAAGGCATTTTTTATACGCGCCGTGGTGATTTTCAAGTAAATAATCAAGGCGAATTAACTACGGCAACTGGCGAAACCGTTTTGGGAAAGGGTGGGGTGATTAAAGTGGATGATCATGCGTTTACAGTCGATGCCCAAGGTGCGCTGTTTATTGACCACCATAAAGTCGATCAACTCAATATTGTGCGATTTAATCAGCCCCAATTGCTGCGTTACAGCGGCAATTGCCTCTATCAATGTGAAGAATCCCCCATCCCTGTAGGTGCAAACACACAAGTACATCAGGGATTTATTGAGCAATCCAATGTGAAGTCCATCGATGAAATGATGGATATGGTCAAAACCTCGCGCCATTTTGAAGCCAATCAACGAATCATGCGTACCGCAGATAATTTATTAGCCACCGCCATTAATCAGCTAGGAGAAGGAAATGTCTAATGCACTTGCTATTGCTGCCAGTGGGCTTAAAGCAGAAGAATATCATATTGATCGCATTGCCAATGACCTCGCTAATTTAAATACCGCAAATTACAAGGCCACTAAACTAACGTTTGAAGACGTGCTCTATCAAAACGTTCATGGTGAAGAAACTTTATTTGCTAATCAGCCTAGTGCCAAATTAGGACTGGGTACCGCCTTATATAAATCGAGTAAAGACTTTACTGATGGGCCACTCAAAGCAAGTAGTAGTCGGAATGATGTAGCCATCAATGGCTCCGGTTTTTATCAGGTGATTAATACCGATGGCAGCATTGCCTATACCCGCAACTCAACCTTGAGTGTTGATGCCGATCATTACCTTGCCACACAAGACGGGTTAAGACTTGCAGATAATATTCAAATTCCTGAAGACTTCACTCAACTCACTATTCAAACCAACGGCAATATTGAGGTAACCCTGGTAGATGAGCCCGAGCCACAACTTTTAGGTACTATTCAATTAGCTAAATTCATTAACCCAGAAAGCTTAAATCCGGTAGGTTCTGGAGTTTATACCCTCACCGACGAATCAAGCGAACCGCTCATAGATAATCCCGGCAGTAGTGGTTTAGGCACCTTGGCCCAATATCAAATAGAAGGCTCGAATGTGGATATGGTGGGTTCGCTCATGCAACTTACAATGGCGCAACGGGTTTACCAACTAAATGCCAAAGCAGTACAAATTGCAGATGAACTGGAAAAATTGACTAATGAAATTCGCGATTAATTTAGTTTTTTTATTGGCCATGTTCCCAGTACAGGCAGAAACGGTACTGCGTTTCCAGGCGCATATTACGCCGCAGGCTAAGCGTGTTGGCGATTTGCTGCTTATTACTCCAGATCCACATCATTGGAGCAAGATCATATTGGATAGCCAGCCACAAGATGGCACTCATCTTAATAAAAAACAAATCATTACATGGTTACACGCTAAAGTGGGGGTATTTAACTATCAATGGAAAGGAAAAAATACGGCCGTTATCCGCATCACAGCCCGTTCTAAATCCCATGATCTTTTAAATAAAGCCCACCAGGCTTTAGTTCAGCACCTTAAAAATCAAGCGTATAGTCAGGTAGTTTTAAACAGTAAAACCTTGCTTAAAGACAGTGATATTCCCTTAACCGATTTTAGCGTGCAACTTCCCAAGGGATACCCCATAACAAAGCGCGTATGCGTTCATTTAAATTATAAAAAACGCTCTATTCCTGTGTGGTTTTCCGTAAAAGCCTATCAGTCTGTGTTCATAGCACAACATAAAATGAAACAGCATACGCAGCTTCATCCCGAAGATGTCGCTTTGCAACGACGCAATATTGCTGGCTTAAAAAATCCCCCATTAAGCCAATTTCGGCAAACAGTTTGGCTCACTCGCTCCATTAATAAAAATCAGATTCTTACTCAAGACGATGTGCGTAATACGCCTGAGGTAATGCAAGGACAAAAAATAAACGTGAATGTACGACATCAAAGAATTTCCATAATGATGGAAGCCTTAGCCCAGAATGATGCTTATCTAGGCCAAGCGGTTCGGATGAAAAATCTGCAAACTAATAAATATTTTGTCGCCACAGTGACCGGCAAAAATCAAGCGGAGATTGCAGAATGAGAAAATTTTTTTCATATAGTCAGCCCCATCTTATAACCTTAATAATAGGCTTCTTGTTTATTATCGCAATCGCACCAACAACCTGGGCGGTCAACCTATTTGATGAAGACATTTATCGTCCCCTAATTGCCGATCGCAAAGCAACCTTGCCTGGTGATGTACTCACCGTAATTATCCTTGAAACATCCAATGCCCAAACCAGTGCCGATCTTGCTTCGCATAAGGATATAAATACATCCTTAGAAGCGGGATACAACCGCGATAATCATAAAGTAACATTTGGCTTAGAAGGCAAAGGAAGTACCGCAGCCAAAACCGGGCGCAATGGCAAAATCAAAGCCGCGTTAACAGTACGCATTAAAGAAGTCTTTCCCAATAATACCTACCTCGTTGAAGGATTGCAGATGATTACCATTAACGGCGAGCAACAGAGAATTGTGCTAAGAGGTGTAGTTCGTCCCGAAGACATTAGTCCACAAAACACCATCTTATCAACACGCCTAGCCCAAGCACATATTACCTATACTGGAGCGGGTTCTGTCTCAAACTCTCAAGATCGTAATTACATTTACAAGATCCTGTCTTTTATAGGATTAGTGTAATGAAAAAAATACTGTTCTTTATCCTGCTCATCGCTCAAATAAGCTGGCAGCCAAGCAATGCGGCCGTACGTTTAAAATCCATCGCGCGCTTATCGGGTTTACAGGAAAACCCGCTTACCGGTTATGGCTTGGTAATTGGTTTAGCAGGCTCGGGCGATTCCCGGCGCAACAAAGACACCACCCAGGCTATTGCTAACTTATTACAAACGTTTGGAGTCACACTTAGCCCGAATGAAATCAACAGTCGCAATACGGCAACGGTGATCATCACCACAAACCTCCCTTCATTTGCCCATCAAGGCGATAAAATAGACATTAACGTTGCCTCTTTAGGTGATGCGAAAAGTTTATTAGGCGGCACCTTACTAGTCACCCCACTCAAAGGAACGGACAATCAAGTCTATGCCTTAGCCCAAGGCCCAATTTCTATTGGTGGCTTTAAATACGATCTTTATGGTAATGTGATTCAAAAAAATCATCCTACCACCGGTTTAATACCCGGTGGTGCCATCGTAGAAAAAACGCTTTACAACGATATGGTCGATAAAACTGGAGGCATTCACCTCATTCTAAACCATCCAGATTTTACCACGGCCGATACCATTGAGGCGGCGATTAATAAACAGTTTGGTGAAAATACCGCCCTAGCCCGTTCGGCGCAGGATATTGAAATTCACCCGCCGCTACCGGCAAGAAAACACTTTATTCGCTTTGTCAGCCAACTCGAAAACGTGGTAATTACGCCGGACAATTTACCAACGGTAGTTGTTAATGAACGCACCGGTGTAGTTGTTGCCGGTGCCGATGTACGCATTGATGCGGTAACTATTTCTCATGGCAATTTACAAGTATCCATTTCCACCGATTACCAGGTATCGCAACCGACCTTAATCCAAAACATGGGGCGGCAGGTGCGCACCACCATTACGCCATCCACCAATATTAATGTCAGTGAGCATACGGCCAATACGGTGAAATTAAAACAAGGAGCCACAGTGGCCGATCTCATCAGCGCGTTAACCAAAGTACAAACGTCAACACGCGACATTATTGCGATTTTGGAAAGCTTAAAACGAGCTGGTGCATTACATGCTGAATTGGTTATTCAATAAGGAACGACGATGAACTCAGATGCAACCGTACAATTAGTCAGCCTGGCTTTAGATGCAACCTTAATGCGTCAAACCGCCATTGCCAATAATGTTGCCAATATCAATACCCATGGCTATCAAACCCTCGAAGTTAATTTTGAGCAGCAATTAAATGAAAATCATTTAAGCAGCGAAGCAAGCGATTTAGCCGTCATTAGCCCTTATTACCAGCTGAGCGATCATCAATCGACTATTGATGAACAAATGACCTTAAACGTGCAAAATATGACGCATTACCGCGCGCTAGTAAAAGGATTAAATCAAAAATTAGCCATCATGAAACTTGCATTACAAGGGAATAATCAATAATGAATTACGCTCAGATTTACGCCATTGCCAGTCAAGGCATGAATGCAGAAAAATTACGCGTTGATGTAGTTGCCAACAACATTGCCAACCAGCACTCATTACAAAAGGCCGACGGCTCACTCTTTCAAGCAAGCCAAGTAGTAACCACAGCAAAATCATTTGCTGAATTGGTTGATAAGCCCCAGGAAATGGGCATTGATTCAGTTGAGGTGGTTCCTGAAAATCTGCCGCCCAACAAAGTGTACCAGCCCGGACACCCAGCAGCCGACAAACAAGGTTATGTGAATTACCCCGGCATTAGTACCATTGATGAAATGACTACCCTTCTGCGTGCATCACGTGCTTATGAAGCCAATATTAAAATAATAAACAGTGCACATAGTCTGTATTTACAAGCCTTAAGCATAGGAGATGAGCGATGAGAATTGATGCGCTTGATAATATATTTCTTAAACCGAATGTCCACAGCGTGGAAACCAGCAAAGAACCCGAAACTCAGTTTTCAACTTGGGTTGCGGAAAAGCTAGGCAACACCAATGAGCAACTTAATACGGCCGATCAAGCATTAAATGAGTTAGCAGGTGGACAGACAGAGAATTTACATCAAACCATGTTAACCCTGGAACAGGCCAAACTCTCGTTTCAATATTTGGAACAAATTCGTAACCGCTTGATGAGTGCTTATCAAGATTTATTAAGAGAGCAAATTTAACGTGAATTATTTACAAACTGCCTTGCACTGGTTTAATCACTTAGAATTAAAACGCAAATTAAGTTTAACTCTATCTTTTGCCTTAATTTTCTTTGCTACCATCGCGCTTAGCTGGTGGGCGTTGTCACCTTCTTATGCCACCTTGTTTAATCATTTAGATGAGCAAGATGCCAATAAAGTTTTAAGTCAGCTAGAACAAGAGAATATTTCTTATCAAGTTCGCCATGGCGGCCAAGATATTTTAATTGATAAAGATTTAATCGCCAAAACCCGACTCAAGATTATGGGCTCTGGCTTGCAATTAGCCGGCAATGTTGGCTTTGAATTGTTTGATAAAAATGATTTTGGCATGACGGATTTTTCCCAAAAAATTAATTACCAACGGGCATTACAAGGCGAGCTCGAACGCACTATTTCCAGTTTTGATGAAATACACCAAGCACGGGTACATTTGGTTATTCCTGAAAATCATTTATTTGATCACGAAGAGAACCAACCTAAAGCGGCAATAACCTTACATTTAAAGCAAGCGCTAACTAGCCAACAAGTGCGCAGCATCCAACAATTAGTCGCGGCCAGTGTCGCCCATTTAAGCTTAAAAAATGTGGTCGTGGTGGATCAAAATGGCAATACACTGTCACCGACAGAAGAAGACCTTTCTTCTACTCATTTTGCCAGTAAAAAAAATATAGAACACTACCTGAATGATAAAGTAACGCAAATGCTCCACAAAATCTTTGCGAAAAACCAGGTCATGGTAAAAATCAATGCCGAAATTAATTACGATGAACTGCAACGTGAATTAATTAAACCACAAACCCAAGGACAAATTACCCACGAAAAAGAAATTAAACATTCCTCGGTCGATAAAAAAGGAAAACAAAAAGGTAATCAGGATTTAACACTGGAAAAAACCTATGAATTTGGCAGTGAAAAAGAATTATTCAAGCGTGCCAGCGGTACCATTGAGCGTTTGTCGATTAGTGTTGTCGTACCTCAACATACCGATACTAAGACCATTGCTCAAGTACACCGATTAATTAAAAGTACAGTTGGTTTTAATGAGAAACGTGGTGATGTAATTAGTGTTGAAGCTCTAATTGCGCAACCTGTGCTCTCGACAGAGCGCCCCTCGCCTATCCTGAATGCAGCACCACAAGCGACCATGGCGATTAATTTTTGGGAAACCATGCGCTCATATTGGGATAAGGATAAACAATGGCAGGCAACGCTTGCCTTACTCTTTGTCATCACCCTTAGTAGTTCTGGTGCTCTAGTGCTCAAGCGCATTCGCAAAAAAAAACGTCAGCAGCTGTTGCTCGAACTAACGCAATGGTTAAGTCATCATGAATAATGAATTGAAACAAATTTTATTAAATCTTGCCAAGCTCCCACGTAAAGATCAACAGTGGGTGCTTAAGCAACTCACCGCCAAACAAAGCGCGCAGTTTAATAAGTTGCAGGGCCATTCATTACTAAATGATGCGCGCAAATTTCGCAAACTGTCCGCCCCACAAATACCGATGCTTCAGCAAGAAACACCCTTGCCGGACGCTTGCCAGCAACTGCATCAAGAAGAGCCACTTTATATCGCCATTATTCTCCAACAAGGACAATTTAGCTGGGAACAACAATTTTTGGCAACCTGTCCCCAAAAACATCAGAGCAACGAACTAGTACAGACCCAGGTTAAGGCCTTAAAGCCAGCCACCAAGTCCCTCGTTTTTCAACAATGGCAAGCACAACTTAGCTTCCAAGATCACTTGGAGACTACACATGGCTAAATTATACAAAAAGGCCATCATCAGTGACGAGGAAGTATTTTTAAATCAGCCTATCGTGGAACTTGCCCATGAACCAGAAAAGTCAATTCACCAAATCGATGAAGCGCAGATAGAGCAACTAAAAAAAGAAGCCTATGAGCAAGGATATTTAGCCGGAACAAGCGAAGAACGCACCCATAAAGAAGAAGAACTAGAGCAACTCAAAACGCAATTGCAGACAAGCCTTGCAGCAATTCCTAAGGCTATCGCCCAAAATCGCAGCGACTTAAGCAATGAAATTGCCGATATTGTTTTGCTTATCACCCAACAATTTTTTATTGAACAACAAAAAGATACCCAAGCATTGGGTCAACAAATTAACCAGGTACTTGGCCAATTAAATAATAAACACAGTGTTGAGCTTTGCCTGCACCCACAAGAAATTACTGCCCTGCAAAATGGCGTTTTTCAGTTAGATGCAACTCATTTAAATGGTTTAAAAATCAAAAGCGATGAGTCACTTATTTTAGGAGGCTATGTGATTAAAACGAATCATGGCGTTTTTGATGCCAGCATCGAAAAACAAATCGACAAGTTAAAAGAAGTACTTATACAACTCAAACACCGAGGGCAGCATGCATCCCTGGCTTAACACCCTGCAAGCAATCGAACGCTTAGGGGAAATTGAGCAATTTGTGGGCTTAAAACTGGTTGCCAATGGCCCGCCACAAACATTTATCGGTGAAGTCTGTGACATTCTCGATCAAAACAAGCAAACCGTCATGCAAGCAGAGGTTATTGGTTTTGAGCAAGGCAAGGTCTACCTGATGCCGTATGATTCAGTCCCGGTGTGTATGGGCTATAAAGTAAGAGCCACCGGGAATCATCTTAGCATTGCCGTTAGCGAAGCACTGCTTGGACATGTCGTCGATGCCTTTGCCAAACCCATTGATGAAAAAATTAAGCTAGCATACACACAACGGGTTTTAACTAAAAATAAAAAAATTAATCCATTAACCAGAATGCCCATCAACGAACGCCTAACCACCGGAATACAAGCCATAGACAGCCTTCTGCCTCTAGGTAAAGGACAACGAATAGGCATCTTCGCCGGCAGTGGTGTCGGTAAAAGTACCTTACTCGGAACTATGGTACAAAATCTGCAAAGTGAGATTAACGTCATTGCCCTGATTGGCGAGCGTGGCCGCGAAGTAAATGACTTTATCGTGAATCATATGAATGAAGTTACCTTAAAAAAATCCGTATTGGTCGTCTCCTGCAGTGATGAATCCGCCTTAATGCGCCGCCAAGCAGTTTATACGGCAACAGCCATTGCTGAATACTTCTGCCAACAAGGTAAGCAGGTCATGTTGTTTATGGATTCGATTACCCGTTTTGCCATGGCACAAAGAGAAATCGGTTTAAGCTTAGGCGAACCACCAACTGCTCGTGGCTATACCCCCAGTGTTTTTGCCTCGCTCCCCGGAATCATTGAACGTACGGGAAATTTTAAAGAACAAGGCAGTATCAGTGCCTTATACACAGTACTTGTCGAAGGCGATGACTTTAATGAACCTCTAGCCGATCACATGCGTGCCTTATTGGATGGTCATATTGTTCTGACCCGAGAATTAGCGCAACGCGGGCATTATCCTGCGATATCGATACTGCAAAGTGTCTCACGCCTTGCCAAACACTTAGTCACGCCAGAAGAACAACAGCTTATCAATCAAATCATTGCCACACTAAGCCTCTATCAGCAGAATAAGGATTTGATTGAGGTGGGCGCTTATAAACCAGGAAATAATGCGCATTTAGATGCGGCAGTTGAACGACTTCCTGCCATTAACCAGCTCCTCATTCAAGATAAAAGCCACTTTTTATCCTTTGATGAACTCATGCACCATTTTAAGGATATTTTACGATGAATCAGCCACTCAATGCCCTGATGCGCAAATTAAACTGGCAACTTAATGAACTTAATTTACATTTACATGAGTCACAAACTCAATCTCAGTCCTTAACAGAACAAATTCAGGCAATTGACGACCATATTAATCAAGCTCGCCCCAAGCCCCTAGTGATTAACCCAGATCTAGAAATGAGCAGGCTTAACTTCATGACTCAAGAAGCAAACAAAAAAGATGAGTTAAGCGCAGAACTTAAAAATCATCAGGATGTAGAAAGCAAATTAAAGGAAAAAATACAACGCGTAAAAACCGAATTAAAGATGTTGGAAAAATACTTGGAACGTGAAGAATCTAGCCACAACGAACAACAGAAAAAAGCACACGATAATGCACTGGACGAATGGGTTATCCAAAAAAGGGTATCACTATGAAAATTAACGAATTAGTTCCGTGGACTCGCGAGCAGCAAACGCAAACAAAAAAACAAAATCCTGCCGATTTTGGCAATTGGTTAGGCGAACACGAAGACTGGGCCAAAGAGCCTAACAGCAAGGCCAATTCATTAGACAATAACCCGAGCATGAATTGGCAAAAATTACTTAGTCCCACCCAACAAAGCACCGGGGATGAATACTACTGGCAACACCAAACTCAACTGCAACAATCCAGTTTGCACTTCGAGGCCCTGCCCCAAGAAAACCAACAACCACAACCAATAATAGTCAATACAGCAGCCCCGGATTTCACTACAGCTACTAAACAAGAAACAACAGCGCAGATTGAATATCAGCCCCAATTAAATGGCTCAAACCTCAATAAAGAAAACAGTAATGCCTACGCAAAAAAATTCGCGCCGCTCATGAGTGAATTAGAACAAGCATTAGAGCAGTCAACGCTCCCCCAGGACCCCAGCAATAACCAAAAAGCCACGGCGACAAACAGCAACACTCTAAAAGTGGAAAAGCCGAGTCTAAAACGTACTATCCAATTCAAAAACAACCATTTATTCATCCAAGGCGAGCAAGCAGAACTCACCTTAAATCTGCACTCATTCACTAAACACGAACAAAAAGAACTCATGCAACTAATCCAGAATCATTTAAAGAAAAAAGGCTTGCTATTAAGCCGTTTAATTATTAATGGAGTAAACAATGACTGAACCTGTTAATGGCGTGGATGTAGGCCAGGCGGATTACATGAAGGTATTCATGCAAGAATTAACCTATCAAGATCCTTTAAAACCAATAGACAACCGTGAATTCATGGCCCAAATGGCCCAGTTTTCATCTTTGCAGCAGGCAAACGCAAGCAATGAAAATTTAGTAAAATTAATACAATTACACTATGGCAATCGCGGGCTCAGTTTATTAAAGCACACGGTGAAAATCACTGGAGGAGAGGGGTATGGTGAAATAGAAGCCGTCCGCTTTAGCGAGGAGAAAATGCCCGAAGTGAGAGTCAGGATGGAGCATGACGGCGACCCTGTCTGGCTCGGTGTAGACCATATTTATGAGGTAGAGAAAGGTGAGTAATACTTACTATAGCAGCTTATCGGGAATGCTTGCCGCCAGCTACGGCTTACAAAATACCTCAAACAACATCGCCAACATGCAAAGTCATGGCTTTAAACGCAGTGATGTCTTCTATTCCTCATTAGGCAATGGCCAGGGTGAAGAAGGAATGGGACATGGTGTTCGAGTGAGTGGGACACGGACTAATTTTGGTCCCGGGACTTATGCAAAAGGCATGGGGGACTCTGACTTGGCAATCGTAGGCCATGGTTTTTTTGTCATTAAATTAAAAAATAATGAATTTGTTTACACCCGTGATGGGCATTTTGACTTTGATAATGGAATCTTGATTGATCGCAAAACCGGCGGCCAAGTCCAAGGATATGATAGTGCAGGAAAGCTAGCGCCTATTCATGAGAAAGGCCCGCAAACGACGCCCGGGAAAGCAAGTCGTGACATTTTTCTCAAAGGAAATTTTGTTGCTCATCTAATCGATGAGAAAAAAAATACCGATCCCAACATACCGGATCCCAACATACCGGATCCCACACCTAAAGATCCAACGGAGAAAAAAAAGAAATATGAAAATGTGGTCTTCACGCTTGATAAAATTTACGATACCCAAGGCAAAGCCCATAAAATCACCTTTGAATTTAGAAATGAACTGCCTTTGGGAGAACAGACTAACCTAGAAAAATTTTGGGTATTAGAGGACGTTCATTGTGACGATAAAGATATAGATATAACTCCTTATTACGATCAAAAAATAGCGTTTGCGGGCACTGGTTCAGGAGCAGGAATGGGAACAGACAGCATTCAATTTGGGTTAAACGGCAAGCAAGTTAATATTTATTTTGGAAGCGCACATAATGGTAGTACTAATTCCGTGCAACTAGACACAATCGAAGGTGTATTTTCTAATGAAAAACGAACGAACATCGACATTGACTACAATGATGGCTACGGCGTAGGCAAACAAAGTTATTGGTCCTTCGATGAGGAAGGGCAAATAGCTTATTACTACGATAATGGACAAACTATTAAAGGCATTCATGTCGGTCTTGCGCGCTTCGATGACATGGAAAATAACCTTATCCAAACCCAAGATAATTTTTTCCGTGCGAAAACCAATAGAGGCATTCATTATGGGCGACCGAATAACAATGGCTTTGAATGCATCAGAAAAAATGAATTAGAAACCGCCAACGTCGACTCCACTGCCGAATTCGCCAACATTGTTGTATTACAAAGAATGTTCCAGGCCTGTTCGCAAATCATGGATATAGACAAGCAATTATTAGAAGAATTGGAATCTAAATCATGAAACCATATCGCTTAATTAATGCCTCCGAACTGCAGGCGCTAAATCAACATTTTAGTCAGGTCGTAGCAGATTGGAATGAAGAGTACGCGCTCATGCCACTTAGTCTGCAACTAAGCCTCCCCCAAAAAGACTACAAGGTGCTAAAGGCGCTGAGACTACAGGAACCGAGTGATGATTTAGCCATGGTTTCAGGCGATTATTTAACAGTGCTCAACTACGCTTTATTTAATTGTGATAAGCCCTGTTTTCATGCCACCAGCCAAAAACTTGGGCTGAGCTTATTGGGTGCCTTGTGCCAAAGCGAACTGTGTACGCTGCAGCAAAATATTGGCAAAGTTCCCAACTGGTTTTATGCGGGCTCGACCAGTTTGTTACTAAGCCTTAGTTGTACGCAAAGTCATTTTAGTCTGGCTCTAAATCCAAATTGGGTCTATCAACAATTACCACAGCAGAAAACGCTGGCGACCTTAGACTCTGTAGATGAGGCTTTAGCCAAGCATACGCTTAAGCTGGGTGTGGAATTACTCCCCAGTAAATTATCAATAAAAAATTTAGCGGGCATGCAAGTCGGAGACATACTCACGACCAATCACCCATTAAGCACGCCCCTAAACTTAACCCGAAACAATGAGCTGTTAGCACAAGCAGAATTAGGTCACTCGGCACATCATAAATCAATTGTATTAAAGAGGTCATCATGAGTATTACGATAAAAAAAGTAAATTTAACCGAACACCAACCGCAACAGGCTGAAGGACAGTTCATTAATAAAAATTATTTGGGCTTAGTGGGGGATATTGAAGTGCAATGTACCGTGCGTATTGGCACTTTAAATCTGACTATTGCGGAGTTGAAAGAACTTAAATCAGGGCAGGAATTGCGCTTGCAACAAAAGACTCATGAACCTGTAGAGATTGTGCTTAATGATCGCGTTATTGCACGTGGGGAGTTAATGAGCCATGAGGATCATTTTGCAGTACAGATTACGGAAATTGCTTCATGATTGACCAAGTTTTATTGTGGGATGTGAGCACATGGTTGGGCAGTATAATCCAAGGCCGTCAAGTTAAGGGAAAAAAACCGTTAATGCCCTCCAGACCCATTCGGACTAAGGTGGCATTTATGCCATCTCGAAGCCTGGTGCCAAGACCAACAAGGCTTCAAGACAGCGCTAAAGCGCTTCCTCAGCCCGAACGGAGCAAGATTGGATCAGAGAACAGCCTTAGCTATACGACGCCACTATGGCGTATAGCCCAAGCCACGGTTTTGTTTTTTTTATCAGGTGCGTTGCATGCGCAAAGTACTTTTGCCTTTAAAAAAGAACCACTAAGTACGGTACATTGGTTCCCCTACCTATTAGTGCTTGCTATTTTATTAGTCGCCCTACTCGCTCTGGCCAAAAAGTCAAAAGGCTTAATTAAGAACAACGGCAAAAATCAAATTATTGAGAAGATCCCCATTAACCAGAAAACACAAGTCTATGTGCTTGATTATCAAGGTCAACGTTTTTTAATTGCCGACAATCAAAATGCTCTGGCCATTCATCCATTACACGAGGAAAAACCTTCCTTATGAAGATTCAACAATTTATTGTCACCTTTATTTTATTAAGCGGCCCTTTAGCCTGCCTAGCAGCAGGAACAAACATCGGTCCTATCCATTTGGATCAGGATAATATATCCCCTGCCCTGCAAGCCTTTGCCGTGCTTACTGTGTTAAGTCTGGCCCCCAGTATTTTAATCATGTTGTCCTCATTCACACGGATTGTGGTCGTCCTTTCGATGTTACGTAATGCCTTAGGCTTACAACAGACCCCACCCAATATTGTCATTATTAGTTTGTCCTTATTCCTGACTTTATTTACGATGATGCCCGTAGCAAAAACAATTTATAACGAGGCTTATCTGCCGTATGAAGCACATCAACTGAATACAGAAGCCGCTTTGGACAATGCAATAAAACCATTAAAAAAATTTATGTTACAACAAACACGAGAAAAAGACATGAAGGTCATTTTGCAACTAGCCAAGGAGCCCATGCCCTCTTCTGCGGAAAAAATTAAATTCTATCAACTCATCCCCGCTTTTCTATTAAGCGAATTACAAACCGCGTTTCAAATTGGCTTTATGATTTTTTTACCGTTCCTATTGGTTGATCTAATCGTTTCGGGAATCTTGATGACAGTGGGCATGATGATGATGCCGCCAATGAGCATTTCTTTGCCCGTTAAGATCTTATTATTTATTTTAATCGATGGATGGGATTTAGTGGTGCAAGCTTTAGTGGGTAGTTTCCATTAACTTAACGTTAATTTAAAAAAAACCTATCGTGCGATCGGAATCCATAAATTCCTCAGGTTCCTTATAACCATCGCTATAACCCGTAATAACCGCAGCAATGGTGGCGCCAGAACGAGTTACCAAATTAACCATACCATGGGGAATACTTAGAACTGCAAGTAACGTAGAAATAGCTGCTGTTAAAAGCGCCACACCGGTAAACTTCAAAGCCCAACCAGCCATCTTCTGAGCATCATTATAAAGGGCGGTATTTTCTAACAAATAAGCACCTCCTGCAACAAGCAAACTTCCAACAGAAACAACGGAGGCAATAGCCGCAAAAATCAAGGAATAGCCAGCCAGAACCACCCCGGAAACCGGGTAAATAAGCGGAGCAACTACTCCTCCGACAACATGACTACCATTTTTATATGGGGTAAAAAAGCCTGGGCGTTTTTTATAAAGTTCATAGGCTCTGGATGCGATACCTTCCGCGCTAGCATTATGATTGGAAAATATATAATTAACTTCACTATCACCATATAAACCAAACATAAATACCCCTGAGAATTAAAACCTGCCCATTATGCGCACAAAAAACCACTTAGTCAAATTGATAATCTAAATAGACATTATTAAGCCACCCTCTATTGTTGCGATAGTACACGACGCAAAAGTCACCACCACCAACTCCTGATCTAAATAACGCCATATCGGATAAAAAATCATAATAGAGCTTTATTTATCCTCGAAAAGCAAGGTTTTTACTCAATTTCTTATCCGAAACTGACGTTAAATAAAAAAGTTCATTGCATATTCTGTTTGTTTTGGTTTTTCCTCTTGTTTTTCTGGCGATGAAACAACAGAACCAGCTAAAGTTGCCCCTGTGCGCGTAAAAAACAAAAGAGGGGTATGAAATAAACTAATGACCGCCAATAAGATACTGGCGGCAATGGCTAGTAATGCTAAGCCCGCAACATGAAAAGCAGTTCCCGCATTCTCAATGGATTCATCGCAAAATTCATAACTTCCCAGTATTGCAGCACCAACAGAGGTAAGCACACAGCCCACACCAATCGCCGTACCAAGAGCTGCGAAAATGACAGACAGTCCCGCAAAAATACTTAAGCTTGCTGGATAAACAAGATTAGAAAGTACGCCCCCAAAAAACTCATCTTTATCTTTATATGAGGTAAAAAAACCAGGCCTTGCATTATAGCTTTCTACAAATCTTCGCATTGGGCCTGCTAAAAAACAATCACTCCCTCTGTCCTTACCCAAATTGACTACCTTCCAAACATCCTCAATAGTGACCATACCAAACATAAAGAGCCCTCCATGAGCAAAAATTAAGATAAATAAAACTGAAGATTACAACCAGTTAAACTATCGATTTACCCTCCTTTTATATTCATAATTGATGCAGTCGACAAATATTTTGCCTTTTTTATAAGTTGATCTTATAGTGTCTGTGTTTTTACAATCTCAAATTACAAGGAACTAAACAAGTGAGTAATCAACAGGTACACGACCAATTAACTCGCCATCTCTCTTTTTTAGCACAAGACGAAAATAATCTCACACTATTAGTGAAAATCAGCGATATTTATCTTGAATTGGATGATTTAGATTCAGCGCAAGAATATCTAAATAGAGCCAGCGCCCTTGATCGTATAGCATGTCTTGGTCATCAAGGTTTGCTTCGTTTAAATCAGGGACAATTTGCGCAAGCGAAAGAACTTTTTATTGAAGCATTAAGTCATGAAGAAACACCTGCTCTGCGTTACAATTTAGGGTTCACCCATTTTATTGCTTCTGATTTAGAAAATGCCGCCCAGGTATTGTCTCCCCTAATTGAGGAAGAACATCATCCAGAGGCCAAGCTGCTCATGGCACGCATACTGCATGGACAAGGAGATTTGGAACAAGCACGTGATTTAATCAATGATGTATTAACCCATGATGCAGATGATTCAGAAGCATTAGGATTACTGGCTTTATTGTATTTTGACCTGGATGAAATAGAGCTCGCCGCCCAAGTATCTGTTCGTGCTTTGGCATTAAATCCTGATAATTATGATGCACAATTAATTGATGCGCTGTCACGCTTAACTACGCAAGAAACAAGTGTAGAAGAACTAGAAAAATTACTGCAGCTCAATCCTGATGATTGCCGCCTTTGGTTTGCTTTAGGCAATGTTCACATGAGTCAGGGCGCTCTTGATTTAGCAGAGCACAGTTTAAGAAAAGCAATTGAAATTTATCCCGAATTCTATGATGCCTATATTGCCCTGGGGTGGTGTCTATTACTGCTCGATAATGTGGATGATGCGCTAATTATTTATCAAGCTGCAGCAGAAATTGTTCCTGAGTTAGCTGATTCTTGGGGGGGGTTGGCTTTAGTCGCGGCATTAAATGAAGACTTCTTAAACGCGGAGCGGTTAATACAAAAATCTAAAGAATTAAATTCAGATTGTTTCCTTGCTGAAATTGCCGAATCAATTTACTTTAATCATAAAAATCCGCTGAAAGCAAAAGAGTATTTAGTTAACGCCTTGAAAAATACTAAAGTGCCTGCCAGTGAAAAATTAGCATTTATTATTGAAGATATGCAAGGTGCAACACAGTTTCATTAACAAAAATAACTGTTGTTTGTTAGCGCTCACGGCCCCAAACTCTGCATCCCGCAACCTGTTCACGGGACGCAGAATGAGGGACGATACCAAATAAAAAGCATTCCTCACTACTTGCTAACTACGGTAATCGACTTTATCACCCAACCACCGCCTAAAGCTTTGATCAAGCCTACCGCAGAGGTCATGAGTAAACCATCCACATTATTAGCAGCCTGCTCTGCGGCAAAAGCCGTAATTTGCGCCGTAAGCACACTGCTATAATTCACCGTTCCCGCTTTGTATTGATTAAGCACTAATTTAAGCGCCAAGCGTGCACTGGCGGCGGCTTTATTTTGCACTACACTTTGCTCACGTAAAATACGTAAGGAAATCAAGTTATCCTCAACATCCTGAAATGCAGTAAGAACTACTTGCCGGTATGCCGCAAGTTGCGCAATATACGCATTTTTTGCGGCACGCACTGTCGCGGCACGCAAACCACCATCAAAAATAGTTTCCGCTAATTGCAAACCAGCAGACCAACCTACAGAAGGTGTATGCATCAGTTTATGAAAACTATTACCTGAAGCGGTGGCGGAACCGGTTAAACTAAGTGATGGAAAATAAGCCGCCACCGCAACACCGATTAAGGCACTGTATTGTTGCAGCAAACGTTCTGATTGTGCAATGTCTGGTCTGCGCTCCAACCACACTGAAGGTACGGTTAACGGGATAATTGGTGGCTTTATTTGCAAGGGCATAAACTTTAAGGATAAATACGCCGGTGGACGACCAATTAACACTGCAATTGCATGCTCATACTGACCACGTAAAATACCATTATTTAGTGCCGAAGCTTGTGCTGTTTCCAATTGACTGCGTGCTTGCACTACGTCCGCTTGCGAAGCAACCCCTGATTTATATTGATTAATAGTTAATTGTAATATTCCTTTATATGACTTGACTGTATTATCTAAAAATCGTTGATTTTTATCCAAAGTGCGTAATTCAAAATAATATTGCGCTAAGGAGCCTTGGGCTGACAACCGCGTTACACCAATTAAAGCGGCATTGGATTCAGCTAAAGAACGATCTGCCTCCACCGTACGGCGAACCAATCCCCAAATATCAGGTTCCCAACTTGCATTTAGGATTCCAGTATAACTGGTTGATGTACTTGCTGTTGATTGTGAACCCGTTGCTGCGGTACCAACTGAAGTTGAGCCCCCGGACGAACTGATAAAGGATGTTGCACCACCACCCTGGCGCTGACGAAAAAGACTAAATGTACTGCTTATTGTCGGAAAAAAACTGGCTCGCGCTTCATCGACAATGGCAAGGGATTGATGATAAGTTGCTTGTGTGCTAGCAATGTTCTGATTGTAATGATTCAACTGCTCCTCTAAATCATTTAAAACCGGATCATTGAATATTTTCCACCATTCGCCACGATCCAAGTCATCTTGGGGCTTTATAGGCTTCCAGTTTTTATTTTCAGGTCCAGCCACCATTTTGCCCTTAGCCTCTTTAAATTCAGGCGAGCCGACAACCTTGGGGCGCACATAATTAGGGCCGACCAGGCATGATGAAAGTAAACAAGTTATTAGAGGTACTATTGACCATCTAAGTAATCGATTAGGATGAGTGACCATAGGCACCTCGTGTAGATTTAATTTGCGCCATGAATCGGCGTAAACGTATACTTGCAGTATCCAATGCTAAATAAATCACGGGTGTAGTATACAGCGTAAGTAATTGACTAAGGATTAAACCGCCAACAATAGCAATACCCAATGGACGTCGTAATTCAGAACCGACCCCAAAACCAATCACTAAGGGCAGAGCACCTAACAAAGCAGCCATAGTCGTCATCATAATTGGACGAAAACGTAATAAGGCAGCTTCATAAATGGCCTCACGCGGCGATTTATTTTCGTGGCGTTCAGCATCCAAAGCAAAATCAATCATCATAATCGCATTCTTTTTCACAATACCAATCAACAAAATAATGCCAATAAACGCAATAATACTCAGATCCGTACGACATAATATTAAAGCCAATAAAGCACCAACGCCGGCCGATGGCAATGTGGATAAAATAGTAAGGGGATGAATCAAGCTTTCATAAAGCATCCCCAACACAATATATACTGCCAATAATGCCGCCATAATCAAATATTTTTCATTAGAAAAAGATTCTTGAAATGCTTGCGCGGTGCCTTGAAATGACCCACGCATGGTGGGTGGCAACCCCATGTTACGGATCATATCGGTAATCGTATTTACCGCTCCACCAAGCGAAGTTCCTGGGGCTAAATTAAATGAAAAAGTAGCTGCCGGTGTTTGGCTTTGATGATTGACCGACAATAAAGTAGAACCTGGTTTAAAGCTAGCAAATGCAGATAGTGGCACCTCATTTCCGGCGGCTGACAACACATAAATCTCATCCAATACCTTAGGATATTGCCAATATTTTTGCGCCACATTCATCACCACAAAATATTGGTTCATCGGCATGTACATCACTGAAATTAGACTTTGCCCAAAAGCATGATAAAGTACTTGATCGATTTGTTCTGGAGTAATGCCAAAACGCGAAGCAGTATCATGATCCACATTCACAAAAAGCTGTAAGCCGTGATTAAGCTGGTCATTATTCAAATCAGCAATACCCGGAATCTTAGCCAATTGTTCCATAATACGTGGTGTCCAGGTAGCAAGATCTTGCAAGCTGTCAGAGGACATGGTGTACTGAAATTGTGCCGCGCTTATTCTACCCCCAATTGTTAAATCCTGCGCGGATTGCATGTACAAAGTAGCCCCCTTGATTACCGCTAATTTACTGCGTAAACGTGTTAAGACCTGCTCCGTAGGAATATTTTGATGCTTAGGAACTTTAAGCATAATAAATACAGACCCTGTATTCGAGGTATTGCCACCTGGACCAGAACCAATAAAAGCAGCAATATTTGCTACGGCTGGATCTTGTTTAATAATAGAAACACATTGGATCAATTTTTTCTTCATCGCTTGGAATGAAATATTTTGATCCGCCTGTAAAGAACCTGCGATGCGATCTGTTTTTTGTTGTGGGAAAAACCCTTTAGGGATAGCAATAAATAGATAAATGGTAAGGAGAATAGCGCCAAAAGTAAGCGCTAACATCATTGTTGGGTGCATTAAAGCCCAACGCAAGCCTCTGCTGTAGCGCAATTTAACATATTCCATAAAATTCATAAAAGGATTCGTTTGTTCTCCTTCGTTTGCACGCAATAATCGCGAGCACATCATGGGTGTTAAGGTTAAAGAAATCACCAATGAAATAAGAATAGCCACTGAAAGCGTAATCACAAATTCACGAAATAATCGCCCAACAATACCTGTCATCAGCAAAATAGGAATAAAGACGGCGATTAAAGAAATACTCATGGATAATACAGTAAAGCCAATTTCTTTAGAACCATCATAAGCCGCTTGCAGTGGTTTTTTACCCAGAGCAATATGACGTGAAATATTTTCCAAAACCACTACAGCATCATCAACCACAAAGCCAGTTGAAATAGTTAAAGCCATCAATGATAAGTTATCCAAACTGTAATTTAATAATTTCATTACCGCGAAGGTACCTAACAAAGATAAGGGGACGGCAATCCCGGGAATCAACATAGCACGCAAACTACCGAGAAAAAGATAAGTTACAAAAATTACCAAGAACATGGCGATTAATAAGGTTAACTCCACATCATGCAAGGAGGTCCGAATTGTGGTGGTGCGATCCATTAAAATATTTAAGCTAATCTCACTAGGAATTGAAGCTTCCAATTGCGGCAATATTTTTTTCACATAATCCACAGTCTTAATTACGTTTGCCCCAGGTTGCTTGAATAAAACCAGCAGAACAGCCGGTTTTCCATTTGCGAATCCCGCATTATGTACGTCGGCCACCGAGTCGATTACATCGGCTACATCGGAAAGACGCACCGGATTATTATTATTATAAGAAATAATAAGCGGCGCATATTGCGCGGCTTTAAGCATTTGATCATTACTTTTAATCGTTGACAGCGTACCATCGTTATTAACAACTTGTCCCTTAGCTTGATTCACATTTGCTGCGGCAATGGTTGTTGCCAGCTGATTTAGTCCTATTCCATATTTATTGAGTGTGGTTGGATTAATTTCCACGCGCACAGCCGGCAATGAACCACCGCCTACATTTACCTGCCCTACGCCTTCAATACGCAGGATTTTTTGCTGGAGTATTGTCGATGCGACATCATACATTTGCCCCGGGGTATACTTATCAGAAGTCAGGCCAATAATCATAATTGGTGCATCGGCTGGATTAACTTTGCGATAAGTAGGGTTATTCGTCAAATTCGTAGGTAATTGACTCAACGCCGCATTGATGGCTGCCTGTACGTCCCGAGCAGCGCCATCAATATCACGTGATAAGTCAAATTGAATCATAATACTTGATTGCCCCAACGTACTCGATGAGGTAATTTGCGTAATGCCTGCAATACGACCTAACTGGCGTTCCAAGGGAGTTGCTACAGAAGTTGCCATGACCTCGGGGCTACCACCAGGCAAAGAAGCTTGAACGGTAATGGTTGGAAAATCAATTTGTGGCAATGGTGCTACCGGTAATAAATTAAAAGCGAGAATACCGGCAAAGCTTAGACCCAGAGCCAATAAAATTGTTGCTATTGGTTTGCGAATAAACAATGCAGATAGATTCACGTTTCAACCTCTTGCGAGCCGTGATTCTTCTGACCATACTCCATCACCCGTCGTGAAATACGATCAAAAGTCAGGTAAATAACGGGCGTGGTATAGAGCGTCACTAATTGACTAACAATCAAACCACCAATAATGGCAATACCCAATGGGCGCCGTAATTCCCCACCAATGCCGCTACTTAAAGCCAAGGGTATAGCGCCTAACATCGAAGCCATAGTCGTCATGAGAATTGGGCGAAAACGCAGTAAAGCCGCCTCATAAATTGCATCGAAAGGATTTTTCTTATATTCACGCTCTTGTTCCAAAGCAAAGTCGATCATCATAATGGCATTTTTCAACACAATACCAATCAACAAAATAATCGCAATCAAAGCAATAATACTGAGTTCATTATTCGTCAAATACAAAGCCAATAATGCGCCCATAGAAGCAGAAGGCAACGTAGAGAGGATGGTTAACGGATGAATGTAACTTTCATAGAGCACGCCTAATATAATGTAAACCACCACAATTGCCGCAACAACTAACCAACCTTCATTCGCCAATGCGTTTTCAAAACTTTTTGCGGTCCCTTGAAATCCCGCTTCGACATTAATCGGCATGTTAAGGCTTTTTTTTGCTGCATTAACTTCAGTGATGGCGTCTCCTAAAGAAACATTTGCGGCAAGATTAAAAGAGAGGGTTGCTGCTGGAAACTGATCCTTATGTGCAATCACTAGCGGCCCTAAGGTTTGCGAAAGATTGGCAAAAGTTTTGAAGGGTACGGAGCCACTGCTAGTAACCAGGGTTGCGGAACCCGGGCTTTGTGAATTAGTAACTGTTGAATTAATATATAGATTTTCAAAGGCAACCGCTGCTTTTTGCAATAAAGGTACGACTTCAAGCACTACTCGATACTGATTGCGTTGAGTAAACATAATCGATATTTGCCGCTGACCAAAGGAATCATATAAGGTATCGTCAATCATTTGCATAGTAATACCCAGCCTGGAAGCCGTATCGCGATCGATATTAATGGTGGTCACTAAACCCTTATTTTGTTGATCACTATTCACGTCCTTCAAAATAGGAATTTTCCGCATTTTCTCTAACATTAACTGCGACCATTTTGTTACATCAGCACTATCTGGAGCACTCACGCTGTATTGGAATTGTGTACGACTAGTTAGCGTATCAATCGTTAAATCCTGTACTGGCTGCATATACAGCGTTGCGCCAACAACTTTTTTAAGTTTAGATTGTAAACGATTAATCACTTCACTGGCATCAAGACGCTCATCCAATGGTTTTAAATTAATTAGGATACGCCCGCTGTTTAAGGTTGTGTTGGTACCATCAATACCAATAAATGATGAAAGATTTTCAACGGCAGGATCGGTAAGCACAACATCAGCCAAGGCTTGCTGACGCTCAACCATAGCAGGAAAAGAAAGAGAATCTGCCGCGACAGAAATTCCTTGAATTACGCCGGTATCCTGGATGGGGAAAAATCCTTTAGGAATGAGGTACAACAAAATTGCTGTGATCAATACCGTAATGAAAAAAACCAATAAAATAAACGGTTGACGTGCAAGCACCCAGCCTAAAGAACCTTTATAGCGTTCAATCAAATAATTTAAGTTATTCTCTAAAAACTGTTCAAACTTATTCGTTTTGCGTTCACTTTCAGGTTTTAATATTCGTGAACACAACATGGGAGTTAAGGTTAATGAAACAAAGGCTGAGATTGCAATAGTTATAGTTAAGGTCAATGCAAATTCACGAAATAATCGCCCAACTACATCCCCCATAAACAATAAAGGAATTAATACCGCAACCAATGAAATCGACAAAGAAATAATGGTAAAGCCAATTTGGGCCGCTCCTTTATGTGCAGCGTCTAATGGCGTTTCACCAAGTTCGATATAACGCATGATGTTTTCAATCATGACAATCGCATCATCAACCACAAAGCCGGCGGCGATGGTTAAACCCATTAGCGTCAGGTTATTCAGACTAAATCCAAGCAAGTACATTAAACCTAAAGTGCCCACGAGCGCCAACGGAACCGATATGCTGGGAATAATTGTTGCCAGTAATTTTCGTAAAAACAAGAAAATCACCATAACCACCAAGGCTACGGAGAGGAGCAATTCAAATTGTACATTTTCTACTGAGGCACGAATACTGGTGGTACGGTCGGTAAGCACTTCAACATTTATTTCAGCAGGAATAGCCGCCTTCATTTGCGCCAATAAACTTTTGACACGTTCGGCAACTTCAATGACATTGGCTCCAGGCTGACGTTGAATATTAAGAATAATTGCCGGCTCTTTATCCAGCCACGCGGCTTGCATGGTATTTTCTGCCCCATCAATCACCTGAGCGACATCAGATAAGCGCACTGGAGCACTATTTTGATAAGCCACGATTAAAGGACGATAGGCAGATGCAGATAAAAGCTGGTCATTTGCATTAATTGTGTAGGCTAAACGCGGACCATCAAAATTTCCTTTAGCCGCATTCACGTTGGAAGCAACAACTAAAGCACGTACATTCTCCATCGTTAAACCATAAGAAGATAATGCGTTAGGATTGGCTTGAATACGAACTGCCGGGCGCTGTCCACCACCAATACTGACCAAACCAACACCGGTTAATTGGGAGATTTTAGGTAGCAAGCGCGTTTCCGCATAGTCTTCTACTTTGGTCAAAGGCATGTTTTTTGATGTTAAAGCCAAGGTAATAATAGGGGTATCTGCTGGATTTACTTTGCTGTAGACGGGAGGATTAGGCAGATCTTTAGGCAGGTAACTGCTGCCTGCATTAATGGATTGTTGTACTTCTTGTTCAGCAACATCTAACCCCACCTCCAAATTAAATTGCAGCGTAATAATAGAGGAACCGTTAGAGCTGCTTGAGGTCATTTGCTCCAAGCCCGGCATTTGCCCAAATTGCCGTTCCAGTGGCGCAGTCACCGTAGTACTCATTACATCGGGACTGGCGCCTGGATAAAAAGTTGAAACCTGGATTGTAGGATATTCCACATCGGGTAAAGCAGAAACAGGTAATAATTTATAAGAAAGCACACCACTGAGGAAAATGGCAAACATTAATAAAGAGGTTGCGATTGCTCTTGCTATAAATGGGCCAGAAATACTCATATGACACTATGCGCCTTACCATCATTATTCATTGTGCTGGGAAGAACATACTGAGAAACTTGGGCTTTTTTAAGGGTATGTGAGGCTTGTACCACAACCCTTGAACCATTCATTAATTTATCAGCACCATCAACAACCACGTGTTGGCCTGGCTCTAAACCACTTGTAATCACGGTATCATCTCCACTGGCAGGCCCCATGATAATTCTTTTCGCGGTTACGGTATTATCCGCATTGAAGACATAAACAAAATCTTCCGTTGTGGTATGTTGCACTGCTGAAGAAGGAACTAGAGTGGCATTGCGCAACGTATTTACCAGAATTTTTATATTCACGAACTGGTTAGGAAATAATTTATTTTCTTTATTATCAAATACAGCCCTTAGTTTTAGAGTACCAGTAGTTGGATCAATTTGATTACCTGACGCCAACAGTTTCCCAGTTGCCAGTAATTTTGTTTGCTGACGATCATAAGCTTTTACTACCAAGACTTTATTGGCATATGCTTGAGGAATAATTTGCGGAACATAATCTTCTGCGACGGGAAAAATTACCGTCATCGGATCATTGGTTGTAACAACCGCAATACCCCCAGTATTCGTAGTTTGTACAAAATTGCCGGGATCGACTAAACGCAGGCCTATGCGTCCATCAATAGGTGAGGTAATATTACAATAAATCAGATTGACTTTGGTGCTCTGAATCAAGCCTAAATCCGTTTCGACATTACCCTCATACTGTTTTACTAATGCTTGTTGCGTTGCTAGGACTTGTTGTGAAACAGAATCTTCTTTCCATAATTTTTGATAACGATTAAGATCAATTCTAGCATTTTCTAAAAGAGCGGTATCACGCTTTAAATCCCCTTCATACTGAATTAACAAAGCCTGATAAGGACGCTCATCGATTTGCGCCAATAACTGCCCTTTTTTAACCAACTCGCCCTCTTTAAATAAAACCGTCATTAAGAGGCCATTAATTTGCGATTGAATCGTAACCGTATAAACAGGAGTGACCGTGCCTAAGGCAGGAATATAAATAGGAACATCACGTGAGGTAGAAATTGCAGTGACCACAGGGAGCGCTTTTACACCATTGATTTTTGGTTTTTTGTTGGCAAGATAGAACCAGAGCAGACCAACTAAGACCACAATAAGAATGAACAACCCCCAAAAATTCTCCGAGGGAAAATATTTCTTCCAATGATAAGGAATCACCAATTTTTTTTTATTTTCTTTAGGTG
Source organism: uncultured Gammaproteobacteria bacterium (assembly GCA_963844185.1). GTDB lineage: Bacteria > Pseudomonadota > Gammaproteobacteria > Legionellales > Legionellaceae > Legionella. The sequence goes on along the minus strand of CAWJMX010000001.1, from coordinate 449,061 downwards.
ATGTAGCTCCTTGCATAAATACGACAATCCTTGACAAAATTTATTGGAATCCATAATAACGCGCATTTAATTCATTCGTAAAGGATTTTTATTAGCTACGAGCTAGCTAAGCCCTGGTTTTTTCAGAGTTATTTGATTACACAACCGAGTAGGCTGGACTATAAAGCAAAAGGAAAAAAGGTCTTTTGTACGCTCCAAAACCGTTCGGGCTGAGGAGGAATTTCTGCCATCTCGAAGCCTTGCGCCAAGACTAGCAAGGCTTCGAGATGGCGCTAACGCGCCAACTAGGCGAGAAGGGAATTTTACTCTTGATTTAAATCAGGCTAATTTTGCATGGACTTCTGGTCTAATCTTTTGCCATTGCCTTAACGGAGAACATTCCGGATTTGCCATCTTATCAACAGGAAGATAAAAAGTCTGTTCCAGCAAATGTTGGCCACTAAGTGCAGCATGCGACACATGATCAGTAAAAACAATCCAACTACTTTGTGCAGGAAAATCAACTTGTATTTTTTTAACTTGCGATTGGTAGACATCATCCAGTTTCATCGTATCATGCAAATGCAACATGTAATGATCATAGGCCGAACGTAATGTTTTCGTGGTTTTAACTAGTTTCAATACTCTTGCCTTGAATTTACTGTAAGGTGCAATGTGCGGCGCAAAATGCTCAAGAACATGAGGAAATGGTTCACCAAGATTCCACACACGTGGCTCATTGTACGGATTGATATTACAAAAAACACGTAAAATTCTTAACCCATGCACAGGGCTTGCTGAAAATGAATCAACATGCAAACGCGTATCGTCTTTGCGTTTTGAACTGGCGCGGCCACTAATCTGTGCCGGTCTAAAACTGGTACGCCCCCATTGCAAATGCGGTATATAAGACGGTAAAGTCGCCCCAATTAATTGATAGGCAAAATCAGCATAACCTTGCATCATTTGGGTCAGTTTACTGTCCAAGCCATCAATGCCTTTTTTATAGGCACTCAATGTCTTGCGTTGCGAATCATAACTAATATTTTTACGGCTACCATCTAGAATGGTTTCTGACATCAAAGCCGAATCTACATCAGAAAAATAATATTCTGGAAAAAATAAGACCGTACCCTCTTCAAGAAGGTTAATACTGTCTTGTTGATTGATTTGATCTATATTTTGCGTCAATAAATAAGTATTCATTTTGTCTTTACCAATCGATTCTAAATTAAGTGGTTTTATTAAAAATGAATTGTGCATGGATTGATAGCATTCTGCCAGCATTTTTTTACAAATCACTGGGTATTGCCAATAGACATGAACTAATAAATAGCGTAAATAGCGTTAAACCCTAAAAATTTAAGGCCAGATCGCATATAATCGGGAAATTCCTTATTTTCATTTGCTCGGGATCATCCTATGTCACTTTGTCCTTGTAGATCAGCAAATACTTATGAAACTTGCTGCGGCCCATACATAGAAAAACAACAACAACCGCAAACACCAGAACAATTGATGCGCTCAAGATACTCTGCCTATAGTTTAGGTAAAATTGATCACATTAAAAACACGATGAAAGGCGATGCATTAATTGGTTTCAATGCTATGACAGCAGAACAATGGGCTAAACAGGTTACCTGGCTGGGATTAGAAATACTACAAGCCGAACCAACCACTACTGATGTTGGTTTTGTGGAGTTTATTGCGCGCTTTCTTGAGCACGGCCAAGTAAAAACCATTCATGAAGTCAGTGAATTCCATAGAGAGCATGATTTTTGGTTCTACGTTAGTGGGGTAAATAAATTGCAACCTCTTAAAATCAAGAACCCCCAAGTTGCACGCAACGCTCCCTGCCCTTGCGGCAGTGGGAAGAAATTTAAAAACTGCCATGCGCCCTAATAATAGATTACCCTAGGCTTAATATTATGAATGATAACCTTTTACTCAATATATTTATTTTTCTTGCTGCAGCCAGCATCATGGTGCCGATTGCCAGCCGTTTTAAATTAGGTTCTGTATTAGGCTATCTTATTGTAGGTATGCTCATCGGGCCTTTTGGCTTAAAACTCATTGGTAATCCCCAACAAATCATGCATTTTGCTGAGTTTGGCGTGATCATGATGTTGTTTCTCATCGGTTTGGAACTTGAACCAGCCATGCTCTGGAAACTCAGGAAACTTATTGTGGGGTTAGGTAGTTTACAAGTGATTATAACAACCAGCGTTCTGATCGCAATCGGACTCACGCTCGGTTATGAATGGCGCTCCACAGTGGCGGTGAGTATGGCCCTGGCTCTTTCATCCACCGCCTTAGTATTACAAATGCTGCAAGAAAAAAACCTACTTAAAACAGCCGAGGGTGAAGCTTCTTTTGCGGTCTTATTATTTCAAGATATTGCCGTAATCCCTATTTTAATTATCATCCCATTATTGCAATTAAATGGAAACATCCAAATTAATATGCACCACGAGAGCGCCTTTATTATCCAGCTTCCAAAATGGGCACATGCCCTTTTGGTTGCTGGGGCCATCGGCTCAATTATTTTCGTTGGCCATTACTTATCCCGCTATTTGTTTTTCATCATAGCCCGAACCAATTTACGCGAAGTGTTTACTGCTTTTTCGCTAGCCTTAGTCGTAGGAATCACCTTATTAATGGAATTCATTGGTGTATCGCCTGCTTTAGGTGCTTTTATTTCCGGGGTGGTTTTAGCAAATTCTCAATACAAGCATGCCGTTGAAGCCGACATTCAACCATTTAAAGGATTATTACTTGGCTTATTTTTTATTTCCGTTGGTATGGGCATGGATTTCTCACTCTTTTCGGAACACACTTTGATGATTCTTGCTGCAGTAGTGGCCTTAATTGCTATTAAAGCAACTATTCTAATTGTATTAGGTCGTTTCTTTGACTTAACGAACTTTCAAACCGTAGGCTTTGCTTTTGCCTTATCACAAGGAAGTGAGTTTGCCTTCGTACTCTTCCAATATGCCTTCAACACAAAAGTAATCAATGAAACCATTATGGGGTTCTTTACCTTAGTAGTCGCACTTTCCATGCTGGCAACCCCATTCTTAATGTTGCTGTATTATCGTTTTATTCTACCACGTTTTATTAGTCTTCTTCCTGAAAAAGAATACGATTCAATTAATGAAAAAAATGACATTATTCTTGCAGGCTACGGACGTTTTGGCCAAATTATCGGACGTTTACTTAATGGTGAAAAAATAAAAATTACCGTATTAGAAAATAATGCAGAACAAATAGAGTTAATCCGCAAATTTGGCTACATCGGTTATTTTGGCGATGCCAGTCGCTTAGATGTATTAAAAAGTGCAGGAGCTCAATATGCAAAACTCATCATAGTTACTGTTGGTAATCCAGATGTCAATTTAAGAATTGTTGAATTAGTCAAACACGCGTTCCCGCATTTAAAAATATATGCGCGTGCCCGTAATCGCCGGCATGCTTATGAGTTACATAAATTAGGTGTTGATTATTTTATTAGAGAAGTATTTGATTCCTCATTAACGATGACCAAAAAAGTGATGAAATTTTTAGGTTATAAACATGAAGATATTGAAAAAAAGGCTCTCACATTTAGAAAGCATGATGAGGCAACATTGCTACAATCGTTTGAATTCTTTGAAAAAGAAAGTGATTTAATCAATTTTTCACGTCAGGCAAAAGGTGAATTAGAACGCATCCTTCATTCAAATTAATCCACCAGGGCAAAAGAGGGAGCGCAACTAGCTCCCTCGTAACCTTATAATCTTTATGGGAGAACCAGTAAAAAATGATAAATTTCCAGGGAATTTCTTTAAAAACCTTTCTTAGCGAATATTGGCAAAAGAAGCCTTTAGTCATCCGCAATGCCTTACCTGATTTTATAAATCCATTATCTGCTGATGAATTGGCAGGACTAGCCCTTGAAGAGGAGGTAGAAAGCCGTATCGTCCGAGAAACCCCTAACGAAGCCCCCTATTGGCACTTACAGCACGGGCCATTTGCTGAAAATGACTTTAATACGCTACCGCAATCGCATTGGACCTTGCTCGTTCAAGGCGTAGATCGCTTAGTGCCAGAGGTTGGCGAATTACTCAATCATTTTGATTTCATTCCACAATGGCGTGTGGACGATATTATGATAAGTTTTGCCGCCCTTAATGGCGGTGTTGGACCTCATTACGATAATTACGATGTATTCTTATATCAAGCCCAGGGTCGCCGTGAATGGTCGCTCACAACAAAAGAATGTCATAATAACAATTACATCCAAGATCTTGAGTTGCGCATTATGAGGCGCTTTGATGTTGAAGAAAAAATCATCCTCGAAGAAGGCGATATGCTTTATCTACCAGCACATGTTGGTCACTATGGCATATCCCTCTCAGAAAATTGCATGACTTATTCTTTTGGTTATCGTAGTTATCAAGGGCAAGAACTATGGGATAGTCTGGGCGATTATTTATCTGAAAAAGACGCATTCAAAGATTTATACCAGGATCCGGACTGGTCTCATTTAAAAAATACCTCGGAAATTAGTGCTCCAGCCTGGCAAAATGCACAAAAATTATTACAGCAATTAATCAATGATGAACACATTATGAAATCTTGGTTTGGCTGTTTTGCTACACGCCTGGATCAACAAGCCGAACAACAATTATCAATGCCGTTAGACGAAGATGAATTAACTGATGTTGCAACCTTTGTCAAAGAATTAAAAACAGGCCGAAATCTTGTTCGCGATGCCTCATGTCGCTTTGCTTATCAGAATGAAGATATAGAGTCTGAATATCAGTTTTACATCAATGGTTGTGAATGGGAAATAGATGGGGTTTCTCCCGCCTTATTAAGTGAAATAGCCAATAATCGATTCTTAGAAAATGAGCGTTTTAGCCCTTATTTAAGTAAAGAACGAAATCAATCATTTCTCTTTGATCTATGGAGGCTACAATGGTTGCAAATTGCAGAAATGTAAATAGATGCGGGTTGTTTTAATTGGTTAAATTCATAATCTTAGAGTATAGTTTTAAGATACAAGTCATAACAAGGATAAGTCATGAAAAAGATGATACTACTAATCGCCATGGTTACTGCCACTGCAATGTTGAGTAACTGCTCTAACTGCAACCCATGCTCAGGGGTTTCTGTACCTAGCGATTGCTCTGGCACAAACAGTTATACTGGAAATTGGTACTAAGATATTCATCAACGCCCTCCTGTATGACGAAAAATCAAGTGTACCCTGGTTGCAAGCAAGCAGGGTACACGCAAACCTAAATCTCTTAGCTTATTGCAATTCTTCAGCGCGTGGCCGCAACCAATTAAACCGCAATAAATCCAAGCGAATCTTATGACTAAATAACGTAATCAGCGCTCCAGCTAATATTAAAATGATACCAATTGCACTTAAAAATCGCAACGACTCTCCTAAAAGCAGGATACCAAAAATAACCACAAACACCGGTTCTAAAACCGATAAAATAGATGCTTTCTCAGAGCTAATATACTTCAAACTGTATAACATCAATAAAATTGGAATCACGGTTGCCACAATCGCGATGCCAAATAAATGCAACCAAACCGTGGAGGATGAAGGAAAAACAAACGTGTGGCTAATAAGCGAAACTATCAAGCTCGTCACCATACACCCCAAACACACCATCAACGTAGACATATTGGGTGAAAGACTATTTCTTTTGCTGGCAATAATATAACCAGCATAGAAAAATGCGGAGATAATACCAAAGAATATACCCCATAAGTTAACTGAAAACGCATTCATATCGACTAAAAAGGTCATTCCCAACAAAATTACGGCAATTGCCAAATAATAAACTTTCGAGATTGCTTGTTTATAAACAAAAAAATTAATTAACATAATTAATACGGGATAGGTAAAAAACATCACCATAGATAATCCGGAGCTGATGTATTGGCAGGCAAAAAAATAAAGCAAGGTCGACAAACCATAATAGACAACTCCGGTTAAAAAAGCGCTGAGCATTTGTTTGTAGGTATCAGTGGGCTTTTTTAATTGTGGGAATAATACAACTAAAATAACGCTGCTGGAGATAAAAAACCGCCAAAATAACATAGTACTTGCAGACATATGGCCATTCATGGCACTAATACCAAAATAACCTATAAAACCGTATAAAAAACCTGATAGAATGGCATAAATCGAACCGCGATGTTCTTTAGTCATCATAATGTTATCGCCAGAGAAGTCGGACAAAAAGGATAATAAACTATATTTTGTTTCTTAAAAACGCAAATTAATCCGAATAATTATTGAAAAAACAATCTAGCATTTTTTTCGATGATAACATATTGAAAACAAAAAATACATAGTGTATTATTTGCGAACTAAGTTTATATGGAATCTGTACAATGATGCGTTTATTGATTTTTATCGCTTGCTCATTTTTAATTGCTAGCAATGGTTATGTTAAAACAACATCCTGTACTGAACATCAATGTATTGCTGTAATTGATGCGGGCAGCACCGGTTCAAGATTACATGTTTTTTCCTACGACATGGATGAAACCAAGACCCCAATTAATATCGATGAAATATGGTTAAAAAAAACCCAGCCAGCCTTTGCGAGTCTTGAAACCAACCAAAACACTATAGATGCATACATGACTATTTTATTCTCTGGTGCACCCGTACAAAAAATGCCGGTCTATTTTTATGCGACTGCAGGCATGCGTTTAGTTCCACAAGCCAAACAAAAAATTTATTATCAAAACCTGAAAAATTGGTTCGACCAACAATCACAATGGCAACTTATGGATGCCAAAACTATCACCGGCGATGATGAAGCACTCTATGACTGGCTTTCTGTAAATTACCATTTAGGCACACTTAAGTCAGCCACGCAACAGCCTGTAGGCGTATTAGATATTGGTGGCGCATCGACACAAATTGCATTTCCCCTACAAAATAATGCAACGCAAAACCTGGGTAAAAGCACATTGATTGAATTAACCCTTTATGGCCAGCACATCAACCTATTTGTCTATAGTTTTCTTGGCCTTGGACAAAATGAAATGACCCATCAACTTCTTGATTCTACGTCCTGTTTTTCAAATAACTACCCTCTTCCTAATGGTGAAGCAGGACAAGGCAATGCCCCTGACTGCGCCGATGAAATCGCAGCATTAATTAATGGGGTGCACAAGGCAAACAATGTTGTCCAACCTATTTTGGCTAATAATCCAGTAACATCTTGGTATGCAATTGGTGGAATTGCCAACCTTGCAGAAAGCAAACCCTTCCAATTCCCCAAGAGCCAATTAACAACCCAAGATTTCCTGCAACAGGCAAACAATCTGGCTTGCCATCAACAATGGGAAGAACTAAGTCATCAGTATCCTAACAATGAATATCTGGATGCCTACTGCCTCTTACCTGCTTTTTATTATGCGCTAATGGTTAACGGCTATGGCTTTGCTCCTAACCAGGCAGTGAATTATGTGCCTTCCGCAGAGAATTTAGACTGGACAATGGGCGTCGTGTTACATCATTAACCTGGAATTCCCTTATCCCCTTGAATAGGCTGCCAAATTAAGGAGTTTGGCCGTGTCTATCCTCGAATTCATGCCCCTTGGGGCAAAATATAGGAAAAAAACAGCTTTTTAAATATTAATATAATTCAAAGGAACATTTTCCTTTTAAATGATTACAACTCCGCTAACGAAAAATCATCCACACATAAAAGCGCCGCCTGGCCATAAAAAGAGCTTAATGCGTCACGAAGCCTCTGCGCACGCGAAGGTAAACCTGCCGAGCAATAATGCTTTACTTGCTCATAAACAGCCTGTTTAAAGGTTTCAGTATCCGATTCCTCACCATTTAAGTTATCAATACTTACGCGAAATTTATGCCCCGCTGCTTTAGAAAGTATCCATTCCAAAGCTTGTGGTTTGACTTCTACGCGCTGAAATAGTGCCTGCTGTTCTGCCGTACGCCCATCAGGTGCATACCAATAACCAAAATCAACCAGCTTTCTCCGTTCCTCTCCAGCAATCAGCCAATGGGCGCACTCATGTAAAGCACTGCTAAAAAAACCGTGAGCAAAACATATAGCATGATAATTCTGCTGATTATTTGCAGGTAAATAAATCGGTTCATTATCGCCTTTGACCAATCTGGTATTATAATCCGCGCCGAAACACGCGTGAAAAATGCTTATCAAATCCTCGTAGTGATTCACAAAATACCTTTTCAGTAGCTAAATCCAAACAATAATGTCTAATTTATACTAATATGTTTAATGAGTCATCATTTTTTGTATTGTTTTAATTTATGCGTTTCTACTAAAAAGAATGAGAAGAATATGGTTTTTTACCGAGTAGGAAAAGTTATCAATAGATTTCGTTGGCCGATCATTATCCTGTGGATACTGATTATTTTAGGATGTATTCCATTCCTGCCCCACCTTATGGAACCATTTAAAACCACCGGCTTTGTGGATGAGCGTTCTTCCAGTACTGCCGTAACCCAGTACTTAAATAAGGAATTTGGTTATAGCAGTAATAACAAATTTCTTATCATGTACCACAGTTCCAAACTGAAAGCGACGAATCCGGAATATATAGCGAAAATAAAAAAATCATTGGCAGATTTAGATGATTTTCCAATTAAGCACGATATTCTTTTGCCCTATAAGAAGCAACAAATATCCAAGGATAAACATACCGCTTATGTTGTGGTAATCATCAAAACGCAAAAACCAATTAGTGATAAATTATTACAAAAATTTAAAGATTCAATAAAAAAACCTGTAAATATGACCGTAGAGATTGGTGGTGAGCCACAATTTGTGGATAATGTCACCCATCAAACTCAAGTTGACCTTTATAAAGCTGACTTTATTGCAACGCCAGTAGCCATTATCACCTTGCTCTTTGTTTTTGGTTCCGTAGTTGCTGCGACGTTACCGATTATTTTAGGTGGTGGATGTGCCTTAATTATTCTCACCACATTATATTTCATTGGTCATTACTTTACGCTTTCCGTATTTACGATCAACATTGCATTATTATTAGGCCTTTGCCTGTGTCTCGATTATTCACTGTTTTTTATCAGTCGTTTTCGCGATGAATTACAGAATGGATTAAGCAGCGAAGAAGCAATTGCCGTGACCCAAGGCAGTGCCGGTAAAGCGATTTTCTTTAGTGGTTTAGCTGTTTTTGTTAGTCTTAGTGCCCTGTTTTTATTTCCAATTAATATCCTTTTTTCTGTCGCCGTAGGTGGGCTTGCGGCCGTATTTTTTGCGGTGTTGATTTCCACCATTCTACTTCCAGCAATTCTTGCGGTCATAAAAACAAAAATTAATTTCCTATCCGTTCACATTATTAAACGAGATTCACAAAATGGTTTCAGTTGCTGGCGTTGGCTGGCCGAACGCGTTGTTCATAGGCCTTATTTATTTTTCACAACGATTCTTGTTTTGTTGTTAATACTGGGTTATCCATTCTTATCGGCAAAATTTAGCATCTCGGATTACCGCATTTTCCCTGAAAATTCACCCAGCCGAAGTTTTTATGATACCTATGCTGAGAAATTTAATATTGAGGAATTAAATCCTATTCAGCTGGTGATTCATTCGTCTTCCACGCCAATTTTATCGCGTAACAATCTGAATAAGATCTATGCTTTAGTAGATAAACTCAAAGACAATCCACGCATAAAAAAAATCAATGGCATTATCAGCAGTGATTCCGATCTGACCCAAAAACAATACTATATGCTGTATCATACCGATAAAAGCTTAGCAGATACACACGTCAAACAATTGTTAACGACCACAACACTCAAGCATTTGACAGTCCTGAATATTGTCAGCAAGTATCCGATGAATTCACCTGAGACTAAAAAACTCATTGCTGAACTACGTAATCTGCAACCTATTCATGGATTAGATTTACAATTAACGGGTACAGCCGTTGCGAATATTGATGTCTTACATACGATCTACCACATGCTTCCTTATGCTGTTTTATGGATAATGACCTTTTCCTATCTTATACTGTTAATATTGCTAAGATCGATTTTCTTGCCTTTAAAAGCAATTTTAATGAATTTATTGAGCCTTTGTGCTTCATACGGTGCCTTAGTGTTTGTATTCCAGGAGGGGTATTTATCTACGCTGCTTAATTTTGAGCCCCAAGGAATGTTAGATATAAGTTTATTAGTCATTATTTTCTGTGCTTTATTTGGCTTCTCGATGGACTATGAAGTCTTTTTACTTTCCCGAATCAAAGAAGCACATCAACACAGCAAAGATAATAATCAAAGTATTATTTTTGGAATTGAAAAAAGCAGTCGCATTATTACCAGTGCTGCGCTTATCGTAATTGTTATTTGCGGTTCGTTTTTGGTCGCCGATGTATTGATGGTTAAGGCGTTTGGACTCGGCATTGCTGTTGCAATTTTTATGGATGCCTTTCTCATTCGAAGCTTCTTAGTTCCAGCTACTATGGCGCTTTTTAAAACATGGAATTGGTATCTCCCTAAATGGCTAGATCGCCTTTTACCAAAATTGTAAACAATAAAATGGATAATAAAAACACAATATCGGAGTTATTTGAACAACATGCCCGGCAGTTCCCTGATCATATTGCTGCGCTCAATGAGAAACAATCATTAACCTATAGCGAGTTAAATAGAAAAGCAAATCAACTTGCACATTACTTGCAAGAAAGGGGCATTAAACCAGATATGCCGATTGCCCTATGTTTGCCACGTTCATTTGACTTTCTTATTGCAATTATTGCTATTTTAAAAGCCGGTGGTGCCTATTTACCCATTGATTCATCGCAACCAGTAGAACGTTTATTATTTCTGTTAAATGACAGCAATGCATCTATTTTAATCACTGAATCGGTTTTAAACGATAAATTAAATCACTATCAAGGAGAAATAATCCTTATTGATAGCGATGAGAAAAATATTATGAAACAAGCCACTAAAAACCCACAGCCAGCCATTTCGCCGGAACACCTAGCCTATATTATTTACACTTCAGGCTCTACTGGAGTCCCTAAAGGCGTATTAATTGAACATCATTCAGTAATTAATTACTGTCACTGGTTTGCAGAATATACAGGTTGCCAAGCACAGCAACGTATTGATTTTTCTTCTAATCCTATTTTTGACATGGCCGTATCCGTTACGCTTGCGCCATTAATATTGGGTCTAACGGTTGTAATTTGCACTGATGAAGTCAAAAAAGATACGAGCAATTACCTGCAACATATTGCCAATAGCGCTATCGACACCATTAAGCTCACTCCGAGTTATTTTAAAATTCTTTTACATGAGACGCAAAATAATTTCATTGCCCTCCCTCACTTAAAATCAATTATCTTAGGTGGCGAAAATTTATCGGCTGCGGCATGTCAGGCATGGCTTGAGCTTTATCCGACTCATGTCTTATTTAACGAATATGGCCCAACAGAAACCACAGTTGCCATTTCTACATACAAAGTAAGCAATACTGGTTTTTCTGATTTTGAAGCGAATGTTCCTATTGGTAAGACCGGCGCGCACATACATTATCATGTTGTCGATCAACAAAATACACCCGTTCTTGATGGCGAAGAGGGTGAATTACTTATTGGAGGAAGGTGTTTGGCTCGCGGTTACCTAAATCAACCCGAATTAACGCAGCGCCAATTTATTAAAAACCCGTTCAATACCGATAAAAACGCCCGTTGGTATAAAACTGGAGATTTATGCCGTAAACGTGCTGATGGTATGCTTGAATATCTGGGCCGAATGGATGATCAGGTAAAAATACGCGGTTTTCGTATTGAGCCAGGAGAAATAGAAAAACGTTTAGCAGCACATCCGCGAATTAAAACAGTAGCGGTAATAACGCAAAAAAATTCGTTGCAAGAACATCGATTGGTTGCCTATTACATTATAAAAGATTTTCATTCCACACCCACCGCAAATGATATACGTGCGTTTTTGCAAGATCAACTTCCCGAATATATGATTCCGGCCGCCTTTATTAAAGTTGATTCCTTGCCACTTACTGCCAATGGTAAATTAGATAAATTAGCATTACCTCAACCACGATTAGAAGCTACACAAGATTATATAGAGCCTACTACTGACTTAGAAAAAAAACTAGCGCAACTCTGGTCAGAAGAGCTAGGAATTAACCTCATTGGACTCAATGATAATTTTTTTGAGCTTGGCGGACATTCTTTATCCGCAGCGCGTCTGGTTTCAAAAATAAACCATCTATTGGAAAAAAGCGTTACTTTGAATGACTTTTATCAAGCAGCGTGCATTGCCAATTTAATTCCCGTGATTCACAGCACAACAAAAGCAAAAAAAAACCTGGCCACTGAAATCCAATATAAGGAAATCACCGAGACACCACTGAGCGATTTCCAATTCGTACTCTGGATGGCAGATACATTTGAACCCAAAGCCAAAAGATTAAATATTGTTGCTAGAAAACGACTCCAGGGTCATTTGGATAAAGCTATTTTAGAACGCGCATTTCAAGCGGTTTTAAAAAAGCATCAGGTGTTAATTTATCGTATTTTAAAGTTAAAACCCTCTCAGCAAGTGCAAAAAAAACTGTCTTGGCAGCTGATTGAAAAAAATATTGAATCGTTATCTAAGCAAGAAAGTGAACAAGCTCTAGAATATTCATTGACTGAATTAAGCAATTTTCATGCATGGGTCAAAGATTCCCCACTCATTATCAGCAAATTATTTTATCTAAGAGAAGATTCAGTAGAAATACAAATTTGCATGCCGCATCTAATTTCTGATGACGCATCAATTGATATTTTATTTGATGATTTATCCCAATTTTATTTGCACTACAATGAAAAACTGGTCATAGAAACCGATACGCACTATAAAAAATATGTTTATGCAGAACACCATCTTATTGAACAATCTTTAGATAAAAATATTCTATTTTGGGAAGACTATTTAAAAGATGCATCGTTCTTTTCATTCCCCAAAAACTATGTTGTCGAAGATATGAAGACAGCAAAGCTGCCCTACTCTACCTACACAGAAATTCCCAAGCACACACTTAATAGGCTAAAGCATTTTTGTGGACAAAATCACATCAGCATCAATAACGGTCTATGCGCTATGCTGGCGCAGGCTTTGCGCAATTGCTGTGACGGCTATCAAAGTGACACGCCCTTCACCGTAATGAATATTATCAAATCAACACGCGACAATCCGATTTATGATCATTCGCTTGGCTGTTTTCTCAACGTAGAGCCAATTAAAGTTGCCTTGAATAATAACGCTACTTTAACAGCACTATCCAAACAAATACGGCAGTCAACCACAGATACTAGTGACTATCAACACTGCCCTACTCTAATTAAATTCAGCGCCAGCAGTACATTAAACTCCACCCCAAGAAAAGTGAGAAACTTTTTTATTGACTTACTGATACCTCTTTGCACTAAAGTACTTCGCATAACCCCTGTTTATCGCAAAATTTTGCAACACAGCATTACTCGCCTAATGTTCTTTAAACGTGATACTCATTTTGTTATTAATCTAAATGTCCGAAGTAATTTTATTTCTGGATCCCATAAGAACACGAATCTATTTGGCTTAAAAAGAAAATCAATTAAACATCACCAAGAAGAATTATTAACTATAGATTATGTTTTTGAAGTGTGTTTTATCTATGATGACAATCAAAAAACACGTTATTTAGTAATTTCGGCGAACTTGCAACCTGAATTTAGAGAACAAATTGCGCGTGAAGTAATTAAAATTATGGATGCGGCCTTACCTGAAAAAGTCAGAGAGAAATTGAGCCATCAAGATTGTCAATTAACTATTTAACGATTTTCTCCCAGTTGTGGGCATAGTCCGTCAAGCTGAACCGCCCTCTTCTCTCAAAAATGGGAGAAGGGGGTAATTTAATGTCAGTAATCTTACCCGCCCCCATTTAGAGAAAAAACCAATATGCTTTTTTTTAAACTATCATCCCTTAATTTGGCAGCTATGAATCAGTAATACCCTGTCGTACACAATAATTTTCGTTCTAATTCGTTATTTATCGTAAATTGCATTTATCCGTTTTGCAGCTTGATTTATTTTCTGGTACATTAGTTAAGTAACTTCAGTCTAATTAAGGTGTTAAAAATGATACGAAGAATTTTTGCAGTTCTGTTGTGTTTTTTTAGTTTGTCAGCCTTTGCAGCATGTACCAATGCTGTTCCTACAGATAATCCAGCTTTTTGCGCTTCATTTAAAACTACAGCGATATGTTACTGTACAGCTTCAGGCCTTCCTCCCATGATGTGTCAAGACATGAATATGCTTTATGCGCGCTTAGTCAGTGTCTTTGGTTCATTACAAAAAGCCTGTGAATATCAAAGATATACCAGCCCACAAGACTGTATGGACAACTGGAATTGTTACCGTCTAGGTGGTGTAGACTCGCGTGGAAGAATATGTAGTTCTACTCGACTAGCCTGCCAATAAGTATACTTGAGCAAGTTGGGTAGTTTATTGCCCAACTTTTTTTAATTCGAATCAGATTTAGCAAAGAGTATTTTATTGTGATTCATCAAAAATTAAAATTATATTTATCTTCATTTTTATTTCTTTCTACTACCTTATGTCAGGCAGAAATAACAAATCAAGTCCAACATCCTCTCTATGTTGGACTTATGGGTGGCTATGGTTCTACCACATGGCAAGGTTTAGTCCCTCAGACAAAGAACCAAAATTTGGCTTTAAGCATGTCTACCCCCATTGATGTCGAAGAGGGAGGTGCAACTTGGGGGGTATTCGCAGGGTATGAGTTTTCTCCTTATTTTGCTGTTGAAGCAAACTACATGCGCTATGCTGATTCCACTATTTATTTTAATGAGATGAGCATTTTCACATTCGAGCATGATGGTGAACTTCAGTTAACGACAAAAACGGACGGCATTAGTTTAATCGGTAAAATTATGTTAATAATACCACACACCAATTTTAGAGTATATTCCAGTGCTGGAGCAACCACTCTTTATCGTAGAGATATGCTCGTTGATGATTGGCGCGTGAGCCCTACTTTCGGTGTTGGCGTAAATTATAATTTCACAGAACATTTAATGGGTGAAATTGCAGGAAGTTATACGGCTGGCTTTGGTGAGTCACTATTAAGCCCAGCAGACTCTTATTTTCCGTTCCTTTATTCTATGACTGCTCGAATAGCTTATCGTTTTTAATAATTTTGATTACAGGTAGGTTGGAGCGAAGACCCAACCTACAGCCCCCGCTCCGAATTTACCGGTCTTGATTTAATTAAGCGGCTTTAAGAAACAACGCTTTGATTTCTTGTTCAGCTACTGCAATTGCCTTTGTTTTCATTGAGTCACTAAGGTGTAAACCTTCTGCGCGAATGAGGTTCATTTGCGTCACACCAATAAAGCTAAATATGGTTTTTAGATAGTTTTCCTGAAAATCTTTGGCGTTCATCACCTCATCACTGGAATAATGATTTCCACGAGTAGAAATAATCGTTACCGTTTTATCACCAGCCAGGCCAATGACTCCTTGTTCCGTATACTTAAATGTACGACCAGCGACTAAAATTCGGTCAATCCAGGATTTCAACTGGGTAGGTATAGTAAAATTATACATAGGGGCAGCAATAATAATTTCATCCGCACTTAAAAATTCAACCAGGAGTTGCTCTGATAATTCCAATTCACTTTTTAACTCAGAAGACAGCTCCTCTACTGACTTTTGCTTCGCCTTAATTAATTCGCTTGATAAATGATTCACCGTTTGCACATTTAAATCCCGATAAGTTATTTCTGACTCAGGATAGAGATGTTGCCAATGATCAAGAAATTGCCCCATCAGTTGGCGTGAAACAGAATAATCTTCCAAAATACTACTATCAATAGCTAACAATTTCATAATAATCTCCAATAATATGCCTTTTATTAAGCATACAATTAAAACAATAATTAACAAGATAGCTATTTCATGAAAGATTGTCCTATAATTAACAACAATACTTTTTCCTGTATTTATTATGCCTCTACACAATCTATTACCTGACTTAAATGATTTATACTTTTTTTGCCGTGTTGTTGATGAAGGTAGCTTTACACAAGCAAGCCTAAAACTAGAAATGACCAAATCAAAATTAAGCCGTCGTATTTCTGAATTAGAAAATCATTTAGGTGTACGTTTACTGAATCGTTCCACTCGCAAACTCAGCCTGACGGACGTAGGTCATTTAGTGTATGAATACAGCAAAACCATGGTGAATCAAGCAATTTTTGCTCAGGAAGTTGCGATTCAAGCCCAATCCAAGCCTAAAGGCCGTATTTATGTAACCTGCCCCACTTTATTCGCCCAATCAAATTTTAATCACATTATTATTGATTTTATGCGCCTATATCCTGATGTACGCATTAATCTCTATGCCAGCGACCGCAAAGTAGACTTAATTGAGGAAGGATTTGATCTGGCATTACGTTTTCAAACGAATGAATTAGAGGACTCTACTTTAGTAGTAAGAAAACTAGGCGAAAGTACCCATTGCCTGGTTGGAACTCCAAGCTATTTACAAGGTTATTTCCCTCTGAAATCCCCTACTGAATTAACGGTTTTTTCTTGGTTAGGCAAGACGAAAAGCGATGGTACAAATCAACTCCAATTAACCAATGCTCATGGTCAAAAAATGAGTATTCCCTTAGTACCACGTCTTGAAAGCACCGAGTGGACTATCTTAAAGCAAGCAGCACTTGCTGATTTAGGAATTACGCTCCTGCCAATAGAATACTGCCAACAGGAAATTAATGCGGGTACATTAGTTCGTATTCTCCCAGAATGGTCTTTATCTACCGCAAGCTTATATCTAATCTATCCGTCAAGGCGAGGGCTAACCCCAGCAGTACGTCATTTTATTGATTTTGTTGGTGAAGAAACTAAAAAGGGATGTTCTTCATTGAAAAATAAAATGTAACCTGTTTTATGCAGGCTACATTGCGGTCACATCAATTTACCGAGACGATATAGCCTGTAATTACCCTGTAAAGCATATTTTAACTCATCTTGATTATCCATTCCTATCTTATGAGTCAAAAATAGAGTATGTCGCATCAGACCTGCTTTAGCTTTAGTAATCTGCAAGGAAATTACTTTATCTGCATTTTCCGAATGTTCACTGGCGATTAGTAATTCTTTTTTAGTGATTCCTTGCGTACATTTTGATGGGCATTGCTCAGAAGGCAAAAACGCTTTTTCTTTTACCAAGCAACGCATGATGCGATAATAAGTGTTTATCTGTTGATGGGTTAAATCCATTTTCACTACATTAGCCGAGTCATAAATATCCATATGCTTATTTCTAGGAAGCCTAGGGTTATGCATTTCTACATAGGCTATTGTTGGATTAGTCTGCATCGACTTATATAAAAGCAAGCTCGTTACCAGTCCTAAAGTTACAAATAACACGATTAGAGGAAAGCCTGTTAATACGCCCGTCACTGCAAGATAAGTAGCAAGCCCCAAAGTAGGAAGCACAAATAATAACGGCGGCCAATTTTTCGCCAAGAAGTACCCTATAGGACGTACTATATAAGTATAAGGAGCTAATAAACTATAATAAATTAAACCTCTAGCTAAAGAAAATACCCAAAAATTACGGGTATCTCGTTTAGCATTATCCTCTTTTGCATCAATATAGGTAAAGCTTGTGCCTTTTAATCCGGCATAATTTAAACCATGATCCAAAAAACCATTAGGACCTCGTTTTGCGGCCGGTGGATTTACCTGCAAAATCAACCAGTCACTTGCCCATACACCAAAACAAGACACCGGATCATCGCCCTGTTTCTGCACTACTACCTTAGGTTTATTGAGCAATTCATCCCAGTGATCAAATTGACTTTTGAAACGGGCTTGATGAAGTCCCGCTGGATTTAAAGCATCAACACGCGATAGCTGATAATTTCCCTTATCTATAGCGAGCAACAAACTTAAAGAGCCACCAAGGCTTGTTCCACAAACATGAATTTTATTTTCTTGCTGCGCCAACCATTCTTGAATGCGTGCACGCCCAGTTCGATATAATGATTTGCCCACCGATTCAAAGCCTTTGGCATTTGTATTTATCTGTGTTAAAAAACCTTGACCTGCAGGGTATGTAGTCCCCATAAAGATAAAATGAGATTCAGCCTTTCTTTGAAATAAGGGGTCAAGGCCATAGGCAAAAACACGATCAGCATCCCGTTCATCGCCGTTAGTTAATTCAATTGGTTTCACCTGATATTCAACCAACTCCCATGCTCCATCAATACATTGAGGCACTTTAATGGATTCATAAGCCGTTAAATCGCTGTAAGGCAATAAGCTCAGGCAGTTACTTAAATAAAGCTGTACCTGCTCGCTTTGTTCTTCATTTAAATATTGACCATCTAATTGCTTGAAAATTTCCTCAAAACCCTCTTGAAAAGCACAGCGCATTTCTTTTAAAAATAACGGGTTACGTGCAATAAAAACGGCATGAGCAACATCAAAGGTCAATAATTCTTTCCAGGACGCAGTCCATCCCATCATTAAAACACGTAACAAATTACGCGCAAGAATAGGAGCTTGTTCTGAAATACTAAGCCCGACAACTGACTCAAATTTTTCTTGTGCAAAAAATTTTAAATCTAACTCTGCTGTAAAAACAATTTTCTCACGCACGATAAACTCCTTATCAATCAAAAAGAGAAGTCCTTATCCTTGGACTGCTTTTTGGATCATTATGTCACAATGCTTTAACAACAAATGGTCGCATTGCCCTATGCAACATAAACTATTCTATATACGGATAGGCCGATAAATTCATTTTAAAATAGTAAGCGCATCTCAAAATAACAACGTCACTCCTTTAATAAAAATATATTATTTTTATTAAATTATCCCGGGTCTATGCTGAAGATACTCTTCGATTTGCTGTACTGTTTTCATAGTAGCGGATTGCCGGGTACAAAAGAAATCCCAAAGGTAAGTTTTTCTTAAAACCGCTAATGTGGATTGATTTTCTTGTTTCCACTGTTGGATGCTTGCCAATAACTCCCTAAGAGACCATTGCTGTTGTGGTCCTATTATTTGATTGTATAACGCTTTAAGGTGAGCAAATTTATCTTGCGTTTGTTGCGAGTGCTGATTGAGCAATAACATCTGCTCCAAACGTTTGTATAATTTTTCAATCACCCATTTTTTGCCATCCGCTAAATCAGGGTATGCAGCGGGAGTGATTGGCAAAACATAAAAAGGAATATCCGCACTGGGTTTACCGTATTCTAAATTAGTTGCATAAGGCAAACTCTGGAAAAATATACTGGATACCGAAGAGGAGATTGGTGCATGTTGCACTTCTTCGACAAGATTAATCGCCGTATGCCGGCAAGTGTTGCCAAGATTCAATCCTTCGACACTTTTTTTGAGTTTATCAATATTAGGTTGATGTAAATTGCCATTGACCTTCCTATGACTTAACGTGACTTCATCGCCACATTCGTAGTCAGGTATATAACAAAAAAATTTATTTTCAGGACTTTGTAGCGCTTCCAAAACATGAATAAATTCAAAATATTGCTCGTAAGTAATATCATAAGCCTGATAATTAATGGCTCTTAATGTCCTTGATTTTCGCTCAATGCCTTCATCTATTAATCGTGCTTTAGCGCGGGTAAAGAGTGCTTGCAGTATAAATTGCAACTCATCACATAGCTCTAAATCATCATTTCCACCTGGAATAGCAACTTTCCCAACTCGGCAAAGTAAATGCTTTACTTTATATTGATCATAAACTCCCAGCATAACAAATGAGTGCGCGCCACTTTTATTAATAGAAATAAAAAATTTATCCTTTTTTTTATTGATACTTATAGAGTCAAGTGCCATTTCTGCTCACAATAAAACCGCAAAGAATAAATTATAACACAAAAAGGCATTATTTAGTACAATTATATCATACAGTTCAACTCTGGGTAATGTGCTAGAATCAGCTTATATAAATTAAGATTAGCACTCATTATCTCATCGCCTAATTCCGAATTGGGATTACCCTCGCCTCCCTTGCTATTTAAAGCAACAACCGTAGTTACATTATTACAAGGTTGCCAAAAATACATGACCCTGAAACCTAAAGTACTGCCCTTATAGACCCAAAATTTTTGTTTTAATTCTTTATCATAGTAATAACCCACACCCAATCCAAATCCGGATGGCTCTACTTCTGAAACCGTGAAAATAGGTCGACCTGTTTTCATTGACACTACAGACTCTAACTCAGCTAAAGCATGTTCTCGGTTAGGGGAACTAATAAGTAAGCCGTGATAAAGTAATTGCACCCAACGTTCTACATCTTCAGAAGTAGCGACAATGGCGCCAGCTGCGCCAGCCCAAGATAAATCACTATGGACCATATCATCGAGCTTATGTTTTTTTTCATTATAAGAATAACCATGCACCTTGCGAGCAGAAATTGCTTTTTGCACTGCTTTGCCGTCAGGCCCTGCGGGATAATATGTATTATTTAAGCCGGTTTTTGCATTAATAAAACGTTCTTTTAATTGATTTGCATAAGTATCCTTGGTCGCCTTTTCAATCACCATTGCAGCAAGAATATAATTGGAATTACAATATTCATAAAGATTCGCCCGATCTTTAGGGAGCGGCTTGTCTGGATGAGCATAAGTTAATAACTCTTCATTAGTCCAAACCCGACTTAAATTAGCCTCCATTTTTTTATTAAATTCGTTATCTTCAGAATAATTAGGAATGCCACTAGTCATATTCAATAGCTGCCTTAATGTGACGTCTTTCCACTGTGAATATTGAGGGAGCCATTTTCCTAGTTTATCATTTAACGATAATTTTCCTTCTGTTTGTAATTGCAACAGCAGCAACGCCGTGAAAGATTTAGTGATACTGCCGATTTCAAATAAGCTGCTCGCTGTAATTGGCTGAGAGAGAGGAGGCATTCCTACAGTACCCATGACCGCTGTTTTGACTTCTTTTTGAGCGCTCATTCGATTCTGGGGAATCAACACCGTCGCTTGTATTGCGGTAAACTTTTCTTTTTTACTGTATTTTTGGTAATAATCACTCACTGCTTTTTGCAAGAGTGTAGTGAATTCAGGTGATGTAGTGGGACTAGCTTGAAGGAGTGGGGAAATTAAAAAAGCAGTTACGGTTAAAGCAAATAAATTTGATTTTATTTTCATAATACATTATCCCTATGTAATTAGTTCATGCGCCTGTAGTTTGGGCCGTAACACCCAATCTACAAACACAAATACCTCATCCCACAATCACTGACTTTGTGAACTAGCGCGAATTTTCAGCTGTTCTAATGCATCTTCAAGACGCTTCAGCACCCTCTTTTTACCTAATAAAACCAGCGTCATATCAATAGAAGGCGACATGCTAGAACCTGTCACGGCAACACGTAAAGGTTGCGCTATTTTCCCCATATTAATATCAAACTGTGCGCATACATCATTAATACACTCTTGTAATGCATCTTTTTGCCAATCAGCAACTGATTTAAAACGCTCATAAAGGTCCATGAGTGGCTCTAAAACAACTGGACGCAAGTGTTTTTTCACGGCATCTTGATCGTATTCAATAGCATCGGTAAAGAAATACATACTCATCTGACACATTTCAACAAGCGTTTTACAACGTTCTGCCTGAGTAGCAACTAAGTCTTTTAAATCAGGACCTTGGGTCAAGTCAACGCCCGCAGATTCAAAATGCCAGCGTAAAGCTTTAGCAACCTCATCAGCCGAATCACATTTTTGATAGTGCTGGTTTAACCAATACAATTTATCATAGTTAAAACTGGAAACCCCACGGCTCACATGCTTTAAATCAAAACAAGCAATCATTTCATCCACACTAAAAATTTCCTGATCGCCATGTGACCAACCTAAACGTACTAAATAATTCAATAAGGCATGCGGTAAAATACCAAGTTCTTTAAATTGCAACACGCTCACTGCGCCATGTCTTTTTGATAAACGCTTACCATCTTCACCTAAAATCATGGGTAAATGGGCAAAAACAGGGATCGGAGCATTTAATGCCTTAAATAAATTAATTTGTCTTGGCGTGTTATTGATGTGATCATCACCACGAATCACGTGGGTAATCTTCATATCCAAATCATCAATAACTACAGCGAAGTTATACGTAGGATGACCGTCTGAGCGTACGAGAATCAAATCATCCAATTCACCATTATCAACATGAATTTCACCATAAACCTCATCAACAAAAGAGACTGTGCCCTGTTCAGGATTTTTAAAACGAATAACATAAGGCTTATCCGTTAATGCTAAGTTTTTATTACGACAATGCCCATCGTAGCGAGGTTTTTCTTTAGCGGCTAATTGTGCCTCACGCAAAGCTTCCAAACGTTCTTTGCTGCATTCGCAGCGGTATGCTTTGTCTTCATCTAAAAATTGCTGCGCAACTTGTTTGTAACGTTCGTAACGGTCTGTTTGATAAAATGGGCCTTCATCATAATTTAATCCGAGCCAAGCCATACCATCTAAAATAGCTTGCACTGATTCTTGAGTAGAGCGCTCCCTATCAGTATCTTCGATTCTTAAAATAAACTGGCCTTGATGCCGTTTTGCATAGAGCCATGAAAACAAAGCGGTGCGCACACCACCCACATGTAAAAACCCAGTTGGACTGGGTGCAAATCGTGTTCTAATAGTCATAATCTCTTCCATTGTAAGGAATAAAATAATCGGGCTATAATAGCCGACTTTAGCTGCAACGCAAAGATAAGACTTTGTTTATAACGCTACTTAGTCTACTCCCGGAGTCATCTTGAAAAGTTTTGGTATTAAATATCAACTAAGAATTACGACCCTTATTCCTGCCTTTCTCGTCGCCTTACTATTTGCGGTCTTTTACAATGGCCTTTTTGGTAATGACTTGAAACAACATATGTCGCGCCTTGGCGAAGCCTACATTCGTCAATTAATACCTGCGGCACAATATGCAATGCTCCGTCGTGATAACCGCACATTACAAGGCTTAATCAATGCATCAACTATTAACCCAGAAGTAAAAGCCTTGGCATTTTATAATAGTGAAGGACAACTGATTGCTTATCGCGGTGGGAAACATTCGATTCATAAACCATTTACCCCTCCTGATTTCACTGGTGATTACATTGAAAGCAAACAAATTAATCCGTTCACCATTAACTTTATAGCCCCAGTTACCATTCCTAAATTTAATCTTTATTCCAATACGACATTCAGCAGCAATATAACAAATCCCACCCTATACCAAGCCGATGATATTCTCGGTTGGCTGTCGATTGACATCGATACACGTTCGATGTTGATTAAGCGCTATCAAATGTTGATTGTGACTATTTTCATCACCTTATTTGGTTTGCTTGTTGGATTAAGCTGTCATTATTTTCTCTCTAAGCGTATTTATTTACCTATTTCTCGTTTACGCCGCAGCATGAAACAAATTTTACGTAATGAATTTGAAACAGAAATAAAAATGACCAGTAAAGGCGAATTAGGTATCATTGAAAAAGGATGTAACCATTTACAAAAGCGCTACTTAGATACCATTAAGGAGCTCAACCAACATATCGAAGTTGCCACGTCTGATTTACAGCAAAGCCTGGAGCTTTTAGAAGAAAAAAATATTGAGCTTTCTTTAGACAAGAAAAAAACCGAAGAAAAAAGCCGGCAAAAATCTGAATTTATTGCCAACATGAGTCATGAAATCCGCACACCAATGAACGGGGTGATTGGTTTTACTAACGTATTATTAGAGAGCAAGCTCGATCCTCTGCAATTAGATTATGTAAAAACCATCAAAACATCCGCTCAAGATTTATTAGGCATCATTAATGATATTCTTGATTTCTCCAAAATTGATGCAGGGAAACTGGATCTGGATTGCATTCCACTCAATATCCGTAATTGCATTGATGAAGTATTGACCCTTGCCGCACCAAATGCGCATAAAAAAGGCATTGATTTAATTCCCATTACAGACATTAATGTTCCGAAGACCGTTTTAGGTGATTCATTCCGCATCAAACAATTTATTAGTAACTTGGTAACAAATGCCATCAAATTTACGGATCATGGCTATGTTTTGGTACGGACTAAAGTTGAGCAAGAAACAGATAAAGATTACACTTTATGCATCACCATTTCAGACACCGGTCTTGGCATTTCTCCTGAAGATCAAAGCAAATTGTTTACTGCCTTTAATCAGGCAGACACTAGCATTACCCGTCGTTATGGCGGGTCAGGCTTAGGCTTGGTGATTTGTAAAAAACTATGTGAGGCCATGAATGGTCGCCTGAGCATGACAAGTGAATTAAATAAAGGCTCGGCATTTACAGCTCATGTAAAAGTTGAAAAATTAGCGGCCTATGAAATAGAAAAAAATCAAACACACCGTTTTGCTCATTTAAAAATGCTGTGTTTTGACGATAACCCATTGCATTTGGAAACTTTGTGCAATGGTTTAGGCTATTGGGGAATAGAATGTGTTGCGGTTAATTCTTTTCATCAGTTGCCGCAAATCCTAGAAGAGAACCAGGATTGCAAAATAGCCTTTATCAATGTCAACCAAGGCTGTGAACAACAGATTGCAAAAATCATATCCGCGCATAATTATTGTCCATACGTACTTATTTCCAAATGGCATATTAACGATTATGCGGCTCTTGGAGCACGCGGATTTTTATTCAAGCCAATCAGTATCCAAAAACTCCAAGACATCATTGAATTGCTCAGTAATGAACAGAACAGCGAAAAATATGACTATCATGAGCTCGATGGGTTACGCGAGCAATTACGTTTTATGCACCCTGATCTACTGATTGCTGAAGACAATCCTGTCAATAAAATGCTCTTAGATTCACTGCTTGGTACGCACGCGACAATTAGTGCCGTAGACGATGGTGAGATGGCTGTATCTGCATGCAATGAGCGTAAATATGATATTATCCTGCTTGATCTGCAAATGCCCAAATTAAACGGCCTGGAAGCTGCTCGTATGATTCGCCAAAAATCACAACTAAATAGACATACCCCCATTGTTTTAATCAGTGCCAATAGTGGTAATGTAAACAACATTGATCTCAAAAATTCAGGTGTTGATTTTTGTCTGCAAAAGCCAATCGATGAAAAACAATTGCTGATGCACATACTACGTATTGCAAATAAAGCAAAACATGCGGCGATCGACTGGCAACTATGTGTCCAAAAAGTTTCAGGAAATCAAGAGCTTGCAGAGGAATTTTTGAGGCAGTTTGTGGAGGAGCTACATAAAAATCGCGAAGAATTCATCCACTTAATGCATCAAAAGGATATAAAAAAACTAGGTGAATCAGCGCATAAACTACATGGCGCCTGTTGTTTTACTGGCGTGCCTACCTTACAAAAAAACGTAATCCAAGTGGAGAAAATGGCTGCTCGTTCCGCCGCAGCAGAAGAGTTGACAATTCCATTTGCCGAGTTAATTCAAAGCATTGATGCAGTAATTAGTGAGTATGAAAATCAACCTGAAAAAAATAATTAGAAGCCATTAACAGCCCCGAAAAAAGAACAGGAGTAAAAATGACCATAAAAAATGCAATATACGCCCAATCAGGTGGAGTAACTGCCGTAATTAACGCTTCAGCTTGTGCGGTAATCCAAACTGCTAAGTTATTTCCAGAACACATAGGAAAAGTATACGCAGCTAAAAATGGAATTATAGGGGCGCTGAATGAAGAATTAATTGATACATCCCTTGAAAGCGATGCCGACATTGCCAAATTAATGCAAACGCCTTCTGGTGCATTTGGATCTTGCCGCTACAAATTAAAAAGCGATGGTGATGAATACAAACGCTTAATTGAAGTATTTAAAGCCCACAATATTGGTTATTTTTTCTATAATGGCGGTGGTGATTCCCAAGATACAGCCCATAAAGTATCTCAATTAGGCGCAACCATGGGTTATCCGATTACCTGTATAGGCATCCCTAAAACCGTTGATAATGATCTGCCCTTTACTGATGCCTGCCCTGGGTTTGGTTCAGTTGCCAAATATGTCGCTGTTTCTACAAAAGAAGCAGGATTTGATGTTGCCTCCATGGCCGCCTCGTCAACGAAAGTATTTATTCTTGAAGTCATGGGACGTCATGCAGGCTGGATTGCTGCAGCCAGCGGATTAGCGAGTCAAAATGAAAGTGAACCACCACACATTATTTTATTGCCTGAAGTAGCATTTGAACAGGTTCAATTTATCAGCAAAGTAGACTTGTGTGTTAAAACACATGGTTATTGTGTTGTAGTCGTTTCAGAAGGTATTCGCACTAGTGACGGCAAATTTTTAAGTGATGCTGGATTACGCGATGCCTTTGGCCATGCGCAATTAGGTGGTGTTGCCCCCATTATTGCACAATTAGTTAAATCTGAACTAGGCTATAAATACCACTGGGCAGTAGCTGATTACCTCCAACGTGCGGCACGCCACATTGCTTCAAAAGTTGACGTAGAACAAGCCTATGCCTTAGGTAAAGCAGCTGTAGAATATGCCGTAAAAGGTCATAATGCCATTATGCCCATTATTGTGCGTGAACAAGATGAGCCTTATCAATGGTCTATAAGCCATGTGCCTTTAGCTGATGTAGCGAATCAAGAAAAATCAATGCCCGCAGAATATATTGCAGCAGATGGCATGGGAATTACGGATGCCTGCAGACGTTATTTAGCGCCCTTAATTCAAGGTGAAGCTTATCCTGAATATGTGAATGGTTTACCTGATTATATTCGCTTAAAAAATCAGTTAGTGGATAAAAAACTTTAATTGACAAAAATTGCCGGCAAAATTTGGTTCAAAGCTCAGGATTTGTTGGCATTTTGGTAGGGAGATATCGCTATCGCTCTACCTAACCCCATTGATAATTTGGCATTTTATTTGCATGAATTTCAGGGTAACTTAAAAATATTAGGAGCAAAGCATGAAACAGAAGGGCTTTACATTAATCGAATTAATGATTGTAGTCGCGATTATTGGCGTTCTTGCCGCAATCGCGATCCCTGCTTATCAGGACTACATTATTAGAGCACGCGTTACTGAAGGTTTAAGTCTTGCTTCTTCAGCACAAACCACTATTTCTGAAAATGCCATGACAGGAAATGCTGACTTGAGCTTGGGCTGGACACCGCCAGCCTCAACATCGATTGTGCAAAGTGTTGCCGTTGCTGCTGGTAGCGGCGTAATAACCATTACGTACACCGCGCTTGCGCAAAGCATTGTGCTCACGATGACGCCTCAATCAAGTCAAAAGGCTCTTGTTGCAGGCACACCACCAGCCGATCCGATTACTTGGACTTGTGCTGTAAGTGATGCCAACAATGACCGCTACGTCCCTGCAAACTGCAGAATATAATGCTATCATTTTAAAAGCCGCTTTTTAGCGGCTTTTTTCGTTTTAAATCCAGACTTAACAACCCCTAATTGAAGAGAACAATAATATGTCCCGTAAAGAACGTATGGCACAACTATTAAATCAAGAACTAGCCCCTATTTATTTAAATGTTGAAGATGAATCAGGAAATCATCATGTTCCGCAAGGAGCAGAAACACACTTTAAAATTACTGCCGTGTCTTCACGATTTATTGATTTAACCCGCATAGCCCGCCACCGATTATTAAATCATTTCCTCAGTAAAGAATTTGAACTTGGCTTACATGCCTTAAGCATGCATTTATATACACCCGATGAGTGGGAAAAAAATAAAACAGTTTTACAGTCCCCTTCTTGTCGCGATGGCTATAAAAACAAGTAATAAACAGGTTGACGCCCATGAGGCGCAACCTAAATTCATACCAATATCTGCCCCCGCATCTACTCTTGATAAATAAAATATTAACGCTGAACGTCAACTTCCTATATAATGCTTATCCTTTTAACAAATCGAATGAATTAATGAACCATTGGTCTTCCGAAAAAATATCTGTCTTTGCTTTAATTTTGCTTATTACTGGAGCAATTGACAGCATTAGAAATTTACCCGGCACCGCCTTATTCGGCTCGTCATTAATATTCTTTTTTATTTTTTCAGCGATTGTTTTCTTAATCCCTGTAGCCCTGGTTTCAGCAGAATTGTCCTCAACCTGGTCCGAAGAAGAAGGTGGCATCTACAGTTGGGTTAACCATGCCTATGGCGAGAATGTCGCCTTTTTTACCATTTGGTTGCAATGGATTAATACCTTAGTTTGGTATCCAACCATTTTATCATTTATTGCTGGGGCCTTAGCCTATCTGGTGAACCCTGAGCTAGCACAAAATAAATATTATCTAATTACGGTAATTCTTACTATTTTCTGGTCATTAACGCTAGTTGGCCTCTCAGGATTGCGCACATCTGCTAAATTTGCTGGTCTTTGCGCCATCTTCGGCATGATCATTCCTATGGGATTCATTATTTTCCTAGCGATTATCTGGGTAATAAAAGGCAATCCTATTGCTATTGATTTAAGTCCTTCCCAGCTATTACCGCATTGGAAAGACAGTCAATCCTGGGTATCATTAACCGCAATTATGACTTCATTTCTGGGCATGGAACTGGCAGCAGTGCATGTGCGTAATGTAAAAAATCCACAAACCAATTTTCCGCGGGCAATGTTTTTCTCAGTATTATTGATCCTAACGACCATGATCCTGGGTTCTTTAGCCATTGCCTTTGTCTTGCCTAAAGAGCAAATTAGTCTGGTTGATGGCGTGATGCAAGCCTTTAGCAACTTTTTCCACGCCTACCACCTCACCTGGTTAATGCCCGTATTGATTTTCTTATTACTATTAGGCAGCTTGGGGAGTATGATAAACTGGATTATTTCTCCTGCCAAAGGCCTGTTGATGGCCGCTAATCATAATTTTTTGCCGCAATCCATGTGTCGACTAAACAAACATGGCGTTGCTTCGCGAATTCTCATTACCCAAGCACTCCTCGTTACGGTGTTGTGCAGTGGCTTTCTTTTATTTCCCAGCGTTAATGCCATTTATTGGTTATTTACTGATTTAAGCACAGAACTGTACATCATGATGTATGTATTGATGTTTATTGCCGCATGGAATCTAAAAGGAAAATTTGCACACTTAAAACGGCCTTTTGCCATACCGGGAGGTAAAATAGGTTATTACTTCACCTGTTTCTTGGGTTTATGTGGCTGTACTATGACCTTAATTGTCGGTTTTATACCACCCGTTGAATTCATGAATTTTGGTAGTGCGTCACATTTTCGGATGGTGTTTTCTTTAGGAATATTCTTGATGCTATTACCCGCGATATTACTGTATTGGCGTAAACGAAGAATTACAAACCAGTAACAACACCTAACGTAGCAACTGTCTTAAATTAAAAATTTAAGACAGTTGCGTCTGTTCAAAAGTCCAGATTATTGTTTCCTAATCATAGCATTCATCATGATTAATAGTTTTAGATTAAAGTATAAACTATCGCAACGGGGCCTTAACTACTTTCTTGACCACATCATGCTCATCATATAACCATTTAGTCGAAAAATATTGCCTAGTTAAAAGCCATAATTCGCACTTAAAAGATAAGTAATCCCTTGTAAGGGAGGACCTGAAACAGTACTTGTTGTTACATGATATATTTCTGGACCTACAGCAAAGGTCTTAGAGCGATACTGAATCATTCCACCATAAACTTGGTTTTGGTACCGAACACCACCTCCTGAAACGACGTCTGATTTATTATCAGCTGCTATTCCGTAGGTGCCATAAATACTAAAATTATTTGGAAGATCGTATCCAAGCTGAATCCATCCACCAGACTCATGGACATCATTTGCTGTGATAAATTGTAGTTGCTCACCAATCAGTGGCCCTGTGTTTTTTCCTGTATATACTTCACCTTTGAGGGTAAATGCTGATATTTTCACTTTACCCCCTATCTTTGCAACGGCTACGATCCAATTTCTTGTTGGCGCTGTTACAAATATTCCTCCCGATATGGGTAAATTGCGAACCCGAGTACCATCGACCTTACTTACATGTCCAACCACATATGCCGCATAATTTTGATTTGCAGAGGTCCATTTCGTACGCATTTCAATTCCAGGAAGACCTGAAAGCTGTCCTGCATCAACATTGAGATTCTGCACTGTTGATTGACCAAAATCCAGAGGATTTTGCCAATCAGATTTTAATACTTGTAACGCGAATTCAAGATTAGAGTTTTCCATAGTATAGGTATGAAAGAAACTAACTCCAGGCTCTCGCCAACCGACTAGCCCCGCAAAATAGGTCACAGGATAGGCTAGATGAGAAAGAGAAGTAGGTAAGTCAACCATTAGCAGTTCCCAATCTTGACCTGCTCTAATTTTGTTTCTGCCATACCAATCTAATTCAATATAAGCAAGACGTAAACGGGGATAAACTGAAACCTCTCCATAGCCTCCAGGCGAATTCAAACCAAAAAAATCAATTTCAATTAAGCCCTTGGGAGTTGCTCCACCCATGACTGATGGTCCACTTGCGGAAAAATTTAAACGTGTTTGTCGAACATCAAAACCGGTAGTAGTGTTGTTTGTACTTGGGGTAAACAAAAGTATCAAAGGACCCTGACCATTAAGCACAAATCCCGGTGTTGTTTGTGTATATCCCGTTGCGCTTATAAAGCCATGGAATGCGTATTTAAATCCTTTAAAATCTCCTTCAAGAGCATGTGCTGCTGTAATTGAGGCGACCATTAACACTGTGCTTCGTAGCACTTCTTTTCCCATATACAAATTCCTTGTATTACAATTAAATCTGATGCCTCTTTATAATTTCCTGTTGAAATCACAGGGCATAATCTAAAATAAATCTTTAATTATGCCCAAAGAACACTCAAAAAATAAGGCGGCAATTAAATCACTTAAGAATGAAAAATACAAGAAATCAGAGCAAGAAACACAGGGTTCCCGCATTATCTCCATTAAAGCCAAGAAATATAAAATCAGAGCAGAAACTCAAGTGCTTGCATTCGATTACATTAACGTGCTTTATAATCTTCAGCGACAACATTCAACTTAGGGATGTCAGACACCCGATGAATTTGAGTTAGCCGCACAAAATTACTGTTCGGAATTTCAAGGCAAGCTCAGTTCCATTGATGCCCAAATTTAGATCCCCAACATTATGCTTTAAAAAGCCGGGGTGAAAATTTTACGATGATTACACGACTGGCCGTATAATCAAACCGCCAAGTTTAGAAGCAGCAATCGAGCCTGTAGTGGGGCCTGGGAAATTTCGTACCTTCACCCCTGCTACATTCGATTATCAATGTAAATCCCAAACTGAAGATCTCTTAAAACTACAATTTATCCTTTTCTTCCAAAGAAATAACCCGTGCTTCATGTTCTAGCATCACCGGAATATCATCATGGATCGGAAAAGCCAAGCGATCAAATTTACAAATAAGCTCTTGCTTTTTAATGATTAATTTTCCTTTGCATAAAGGACACACCAATAATTCCAATAATCTTTTATCCACAAAAATCTCCTGAAGCTCGATTATGATTTTTTATCGTACGTTACTTGATTGCGCACATATATGGGCTGTGCGTCTGCAACTGAAACGGGTTGTATTCCGGTGACTCTCGCGAGTTCAATCATTGCTACTGCACTAGGATAGATAGGTAACTGAATGCTTATTTGCGATGTTATTGCCTCAGGAAAATCAGCCCAATACGCTTCAATACCGGCGCCAGCAAGTATTATCGGATGATTATTCGCTAAAGAAATATCGGCTACCGCATTAACCCGTTCTTCAGCACTAAATTGCCCTGGAGGATAATAAGCCCAATACATTTCATGCATGCGCGCATCCAATACAGCCAATAGTGGTAAATCAGCACTCGCAGCCTGTTTTCGAGCGGCCCAAGCAATGGCTGCCAGGCTACTTACAGGAATCAAATCTAAATCATGAGCGTAAGCCAAACCTTTGGCAACACTGCAGGCAATACGTAATCCGGTAAAACTTCCAGGACCACAACCAAAAACAATCGCATCGAGTTGATTCATCGGCATGCTTGCTTCAAGCATTAACGCATCAATCATTGGTAATAAAAATTGCGCGTGCGTTCTTTGGCTCCCCTGTTCTTTACAAAACAGTTCTTCGCCGCGCAATAAAGCCACACTGGCTAGTTCAGTAGATGTATCAATCGCTAACAGGTTCATAATCCAGTGCCAACTCTCTAATAAATTTTAAAACCTTCCCTTCATCACGGGTTTTCGGTAATTTAGGTAAACTGGCCAATATACGTTGACCATATTCTCTACTGGTAAGGCGAGGATCTGCGATGATCAATACGCCTTTATCCGTATTATCACGAATTAAGCGCCCTACCCCTTGTTTCAAGGCAATTACGGCATTAGGTAACGATAACTCATCAAAACCTGATAAACCTTTTTCCTTTAAATAAGCCATCTTACCACGTGTTACCGGATCAGCTGGACTGGAAAAAGGCAGTTTATCAATAATAACACAAGAAAGCGCCTCTCCTTTAACATCCACCCCTTCCCAAAACGTCGCCGTACCCAATAAAACGGCATTACCTAATTGCCGGAAACGTTCCAGCAGGATGGATTTGGCTTCACTTCCCTGAATTAATAAGGGGTAGTTTAAAATAGTGCCCATCATTTGAGCAACCTGTTTCAACGCTTTATGACTGGTAAATAGAAAGAAACAACGTCCACCAAACGCTTCGATTACCGGCACGACCCGCTTTAGCAATAATTCATAATAGGCCTGATCCTTGGGATCAGGTAACCCCCGCGGCAAATAAAGTAAGGCTTGTTGTTGGTAATCGAAAGGACTAGGCAACAGCAAAGTCTTAGCCTCATTAAGCCCTAAAGGCTTACAAAAACAATCAAATGAATCAGCCATGGTTAAGGTTGCTGACGTAAAGACATAAGCACTGGCTTGTCGTTTTAGCAGCTCACTAAACGATTCAGCAACAACATACGGCGTCGCGTGGAAAATCAAGGTATGTTTAAAGCGTTCTAACCAACGAATAGTTTCATTATTATCTTGAGTGAAAAATAAGAGGTTTTTAGCAAATTCATCCAAGCGTTCCTTACATCGTAAAAGACCAGGAACTTCAGCAAGATGTTCTTCATCAAAACATTGTACAAGTTCATCGTGTAAATTCAACCAATCATCCCAAACCTTCATAAAGGTTTTATTACGACGCACTTCATCCCAGCTAATTCGCTCATCAAAGAAAGACAAACTATTCAATAATTCATCCATAAGCATATCTGCTTTATGGCTTAAGGCTTTTAAAGGCTGATTGGCAAGATCCAGACTAGGCCATTCATTAATGATGTCATCAATCAAATCACGAAATTGGCGCGTGCTCACACGATCGCCATTAAAATGAGTCGCTATTTCCGCAAGCTGGTGTGCCTCATCAAAAATAACCACATCCACACCTGGCAATAACTCACCAAACCCTTCTTCTTTCAAGCGTGAATCAGCAAAAAAAAGATGATGGTTAATGACCACTACATCCGCTTCCATCGCGCGCTTACGTGCTTTAACTAAAAAACAGGTTTCATAACTTGGACACTCAGCCCCCAGGCAATTATCAACCGTTGAGGTCACATAAGGCCAAACCTGAGAGTCTTCACTAAGTTCAGGTAACTCGGAGCGATCACCTGATTTCATTTGCGATAATTTGCTACGGACATGCGCCACTTCATGGGCACATTGAGGACTTTGAAATTGACCCTCTTCAGCATGTAACTCCACACGATGCTGACAAATATAATTAGCCCGACCTTTTAAATTTTGTATGCGCGCCGACAAGCCTAAAGCACGTACTAAGGTCGGTAAATCTTTTTGATAAAGTTGATCTTGCAATGTTTTTGTAGCGGTGGAAATCAGTGCTTTCTTTCCGCTTAAAAGGCAAGGCAACAAATAAGCAAAAGTCTTACCTGTGCCTGTCCCAGCTTCAGCAACTAAGGTTGATTTTTCCTCAATTGCTGTAGCAATTGCTTCAGCTAAATCTGATTGGGGCGCTCGTGGGGCAAATCCAGGAATAGCAGTGGAGAGTCGGCCTTTTTCACTAAGAATACGTCGACATGATTCTGCGAGCGAGGTGATTTCTACCACTCTTTCTGCAAATATTGGAGTTTGTCCTTCACGTCGTCCCAATCTTTCGCATCAGGTGGCGCATCTTTTTTAGCCGTGATATTAGACCATTTTTGCGCAAGTTCAGCATTTAATTCCTTAAATTGCTGCTGCTCGTCGGTTAAATCATCTTCAGAGACAATCGCATTTACCGGGCACTCCGGTTCGCATAAAGCGCAATCAATGCACTCGTCTGGATGAATAACTAAAAAATTAGGTCCTTCATAAAAACAATCTACGGGACATACTTCAACGCAATCTGTGTATTTACAACGAATACAACTTTCTGTTACTACAAAAGTCATGATAAACCTTTCAATTTTAGACAAGGAAGATGTAGAGTATTAAAGCATAAAACAGACCAATGAAGATAGTATTTGGTTCGCTATTATCTAAATTAACTTAACAGCAAATAATTTAACATTATGGACGATTAATCAACCAAAAGACAGAGTAATTAGCTTGAAAAACAAACCACCATGTGTTATTTTTACCCAACTTTTTTTATTAGTGCAATTTAAAACCATTTTGTAACTAATTTTAATATCCTCTCAGCTTGTATTGGAGCAACCCATGGCATTACTTAATAATCCTTTTCCGGCATATAATCGCTCTAAACTTAAAACACTTATTGATCGATTTAATAGCTGCGCTGAAGAGGATCACGCGAACCGATTATTTTATCTGCAAAAAATCAATTACGCGTTAAACCAGACTACCTACGACATATTACTATTTAATTGGATCCAATCAAAGGCAGACAAAGAAGGAAGCTGGCAATCACTTTTAGCCTTTTATGGCATTAATCCAGACGCATCATTCTTTTTAAAAGGCGTACAATTTGCCAATGCCGTGGCAAAACATGTACAAGATCAGCCGCTACCCGCAGATAAATTGAAATTCGATAAATCGCAAGATGACATCCTTCCTGAAGATGAGCACTCAGATGATAAATCATCAAAAACGCCATCACCTGAAGAAGAACCGCTAGAAGATGATAAACGCATCTATCTATTAATGCAGCAGCGTGATGATCTACTCGAAAAAACAGTTAGTTTTACAGAGGATCAAACAGAATTAGCTCTAGCTCAAAAACAATACCTTGCCATATCTTGTGAAATAAGTCAGATCGCAGCAACACACAAGAGATATAAAGACATTATCGAACGACATAAAACTATTTTAAACTTGGCGCGTCGTAAAATTAATGCACTTAAAGGTTATTCTGATGATAAAACCACCGCCTACTTAACAGAAAATTTAGGTAAAAAACATGTCAATAATTTTAACTATTCATTT
This sequence comes from uncultured Gammaproteobacteria bacterium, assembly GCA_963844185.1. GTDB lineage: Bacteria > Pseudomonadota > Gammaproteobacteria > Legionellales > Legionellaceae > Legionella. Next base: position 413,554 of record CAWJMX010000001.1, on the reverse strand, counting down.
AGGATGAAAGGCTGGAATGACAGACTCATTTTTCGCGTTGAAGATCGTGGTGACTTAAGTGAAGAACAAAAACTCCATGCTCATGAAGTAGCGCATGACTATTTTGGTGATGATGCCCTTGTCTTTATGATGGAATTCAAAGAAGAAGAGGATGGCGATGTTGTCTATAAACCCATTGTTTTAGGTCAATTTGCAAACCAAGGTGATTTACGTAGTGTTGCCCAAAGCTTAAAAGGAAGCCCTGAATCTAAAATTGTCGGTGATCTGAAATATTACTTTCCACAAATTAATGATTTTTGTATTAAATTAAAAAAAGCGGGGGCCTACCATCCGGATATAAAATTAAGTAATTTCTTAGTTCATAACGATAAAATATTAGTTTGCGATCGCAAAACCTTTCTTCATGATCCAACCCCTTTCGCCAGTAAAATCCGTTCAACGCCGCATTATGCACCACCTCAATATAAAGATTGTCTTAACGAGGAGCAAGATGGCTATTTATCAATAGCAGGGAGAGTTCGCTTTGACATGGAACAATTCATGGCTTATGAAATTGGTATGGCTCTGAAAGAATTCATGCTCCTAAGCCTATTTGATGACAAGAAAGAAGAATATTGGCACCCTCATGCTAATATTGCCTCCTTTACTAAAAATCCTTCAGCTCAAGTTACCAATATTGCGTTAATCATTCGTGAAATGACCCATGAAGAAGAAGGAAAACGACTGTCAATCGAAAAATTCCAGCAATTAATTCCGTATATTGTTCAATCGCCCTCTAATTTCTATACAAAACTTCAGGAGCTTCACCCCGTATCGCCTGAAATTAATGCAGAAATAGAACAAATCCAAGCGCTCATTAGAAAAGAACAAGAACTCAAAAATGCTGATTTTCTAGCCAAAGCAAATCCTATTTTGATGGCCATATCCGCTCGAGTTCCGCAAGAACCGCGGTTGGCTTGGTTTGCTGAAAAACTAGCCAGCAAATGTTATAGCGAATGCTCCCAAAAATATTGGACGCAATTTACCGAAAAAATGGAACGAGAATTAGCAAATCAGAATTGGGCAAAAGCTCCGTGGTACAGAAAATTAGCTTATTATTTATCCTTTAGTTTTTTTAATGTTGCCCAGGTAACTAAAGTTTCCGAACTAAAAATTGTTGATTTTAAAGAACCAGAATTTTTATCTCATTTTCACCAACTTGATTTCTTGGCGCCGATTGAAATGGAAAGCTTTGGCCCAGTTAAATTAGAGCATTTAACTGAATTTTTAAACGTTCATTTAGAAGAGATCACCCCTGAGAAATTTCAACAATCGCCTGAAGATGAGACAACAGACGAAACAAAAACTAACACCGATTCAGAATCACCGAGTGGTTCTGTAGTTTATATAGGCGCCGATAAGGATTCTGAATCACTTACTGGCTCCGTAGTTTATACCAAAAAAGATAAAGATTCGGAATCACCCTCAGGCACTGTCGTAATTAAAAAAGATAAGAATTCAGAATCACCCTCAGGCACTGTCGTAATTAAAAAAGATAAGGATTCAGAATCACCCTCAGGCACTGTCGTAATTAAAAAAGATAAGGATTCCAAATCGCCCTCAGGCACTGTAGTTTATAAGACTACCGAGCAACAGGATGAAACTCCGAAAACACTACCCGCTTTTGCCAAGGATAAAAAAGTTAGTAAAGCATCTAAATTGGCTCAAAGCGCACAGAAATTCTTTGCAGAAGCAAACGCTGATGCTCCGCAATTCCCTGAAGAGAAGCCAATGAAAAAAGGCGTAAGATATGGTTCTTGGCGTATAGGAGATGTAGGCGTTCTACATGACCTGATTAATAAGGGAGAACATGGACCAAGTTTTTTTGCAACCCCACCATCAATGAAACAACTGCAACAAGAAACATTAAAGACTCCGCCGCTCTTGAAATAAACGAAGAAGCTCAAGGACGAGCTTCTTCCATTAAATGGGCCAATTATTTCTCAAATATGCCTTCTCCACATTTATTTTCTACCACTAGTATAAAATTTGTCTATATTTAAACATAAGTTTAGTTGTTTTTTTTGAGGAATGGCTAATGGATCTAGCACAAAAGAAGCGAATTATAAAACGCTACCAAAAAGAAACGAGGCGTCTTGCCCCCATACCTGTTCAATTACTTGTGCTACAAGCTCAAGAAGATAGATTAAGTTTGATTAATCCATTAGCCGAGCTGGAAGATGAGCTGGCACAGGAATATAATACATTGATAGATCAAACAGAAGTAACTGTACCGCCCCCAACCACCGTAATGGCACTTGAGCCGCTACAAGAAGGGATAACTGTAACCAATAGCTACCCCGGGTGTGTAACGGGAAGATAATTAGATAAACGGAGTTATTATGCCAATACATGAAAGACGCCAACATTTTCGTATCGAAGATTATTTATATTTTAATTATCGCGTTATGGAACCAGGGGAAATGTGCTCTGATAGAGCCGTAGTGGATGAATTACTGGGAAAAAATGGCCAACGATATCTAGAAGCATCACACTATTTTCAAAACATTGACTATGAATTAGCCGAGTTAACTCAAGCTATAGCTCTAAAAGATCCGGCTTTAGCGCATTATTTAAACTTGCTCAACACCAAAATAGACTATTTGTCACGGCAAATGCTCATGACCAATACCATTCAAATGCGCAAGGTGAATATTAGTTTAGGTGGCATGGCGTTTAAAACAATGGAGCTTATTAAGGAAAAAACCAATTTAAAAATGGTCATTTATACCAAACCTAAAATGCTCCCCATTATTTTAGAAGCGATCGTAGTTTATAGCCAATATCAAAGCGAAAGTCATTACCGTACGGCCGTTGCTTTTAACGGATTAACCGATGAACAAGAACAAATCCTTTCCCAGCATATTTTATTGGGTCAGGTAAAAACGCGCTCTGACTAATACCGAGAATGGTTACATAATTGCTAAATAACTCGTAAACTATGTACTATTTTTGATGCACGCACTAAAGAGGTAATCGATGAGCAGAATAGTACATTGTTGTAAATTAAAACAAGATGCCGAAGGCATGGCAAGACAACCCTTCCCCGGAGCTTTAGGTGAACGCATTTTTAATGAAGTATCTCAACAAGCCTGGGAAATGTGGTTATCCCATCAGACAATGCTGATCAATGAATACCGTCTAAATTTACTCGAACCCAAGTCCCGGGAGTTTTTAAAAGAAGAAATGCAGAAATATTTTTTCGGTGAAGGCTCAGAAAAACCCTCTGGATATACTCCAAATTAAATCGTTTTGACAATTAAACAACCACTTTATCAAGTAAATTCAAGTATTTTTAAAAAAAATGCAATCAATGCTTGACTCGAAACGCATATAGGAGTTTAATACCACCCCATTGGGGCCAGATAGCTCAGTCGGTAGAGCAGAGGATTGAAAATCCTCGTGTCGGTGGTTCGATTCCGCCTCTGGCCACCATGTAAATCAATGACTTACATGGTGGCAACCCAAATCACTAGAATCCAAATTAAAAAATGTGGGTCTTTCCCAATTACGGGGGCACTCACCAGTTAACAACAGAGCACCCTAACACGAGTTCTATAATTTTCAAAATTACGAAAGCCATAAGCTCTTCTTTGTATCAATTTCATTTTTCTATGAAACCCTTCTGTAATGCCATTAGACTTTCTAAAACGCCACATACGCACGATCTCTTCTTTCCATTGACCGAATATTTTTCCAAGCGATGCCAGAGCTTTAAATGGACTATTTTTCAGTTCATCTAGCATACTTAAAAACTGGGGAATCTTTTTTTCACACCAATCTTTGTTCATCGATTTGTGTAAGAGCAGTTTATGAATGCGTTGCTGGAACTGATATATAGCGTTTATAGCTGGATTGTCTTCGAGGAATGCATCCCGCTTGAGTTTTCGTTGAGGAGTCAATCTATCGGGTCGTGTACGCAGTAAAGCCAATATACCCCGATTACTTTTGATTTTTCTCGATAGTTCACGGTAGGTCATCATGCATTGATGTTGAAGTAAACGAATGACATGAAAGCGATCTGCTACTATTTTTGCATTGGGAAAATGTTTTTTTACAATGGAGCGGTAAGTGCTACTTAAATCCATACAGACCACTTTAACCCGTTCCTTTCCTACCAGTGAAGCCAGATAACTGGAAAGATCTGCTTCGCTTCGCCCTTTAACGATGTCAAAAATCTTATGCTTTTTAAGGTCACAGAGCGTTGTGGCAAATCCCTGCTTTCGACTAAAAAAATGTTCGTCGATACCAAGCACCACGGGACATGGTGTGTTCATGAGCTCTCTTGCTTGCTCCTGATAATGGCGATGATACCAACGTTCAATGGTGGCTTTTCCTTTATTAAATTGTTGGGCAAGGTCTTTTTGAGAAATGCCACGAGTATGGTCATGAAATACAGCGGCTTGTAAACGCCAGGTGGAACGTTGATGTTTATTAATGCCAGGAAATTGTTGATTACCGTAGCGCTTACACGTATTGCAGTAAAGCTTATAAGCCTTGAAACGCAAAAGACTGCGGCGATGGCCAATTAACTCATGAGCAACCGTTCGTATATAAGAAGACTTCTTTCGCACCGCTTTGCTCTGGCAATGAGCACAACGAGGTAGCCTATGGTAGGAAATATCTAATATAAGAGGTTGATAGCCACTCACTTTTTTTATGGTAAAACCAGGTAAATTTAAGATAAGATTATGCTTGGGCACTTTAATCTCCATTTTGATCGCGAAATCAATAAGTTAGTTTAGACTAACTTGATTAAAGTGCCCCCTTATTTGGGGTAGAGCCGCTTTTATCAACTTCTTCTCATCTATCAATTTATTTTCTTTACATGTATAGCATTATCATAAGTAGGTTCAAACTGTACGGTATCGCCTTCTTTTAAGATAGCCACCTTCTTCTCTTTATAAAGTTCATAAAGCAGCTTTTCATTCTGTTCGATATCTCCAACATGAACCAAGTAGGTTTTATGTTCCTCACGTTCCTCCTCAATAATATAGCAGTTTGGGTTAGGGCTTCCTCTAACCTCAATTATTTTGCCCGTCATTGGTATTTTGTTTGGCATGATTTCCACTCCTTGGATGATAGATATTATATAATTTTAGTACAAATATCGATCAAAAAGAGTGTTTTTATATGGACTAGCTTAAGCCTTCTGTTATCACATTTGATTTACTAAATCGCCACAATCAAACGATTTTCACACCCAATGTGCTTTTTTATGTCTGAAAGCTATAATAATGAGTATGGACTTTATCAAACCGACTGCAAATGATGTTAATTTGCTGCGTTCAGGGATCTCAACCCTACTAGGGAATGTGTTCCCAACTAATCAGTGTCTTTACATTTTAGGTTCTGGTGCATCAGCTAGGCATTCTAAAATGGAGTCTAGTCTTGTACAAAGTATTGTGGAAGATTATTGGTCAGGAGGGATTTTTGGCATTGAAGATCAATTGGAAGATTCATTAGCAAGAAAACTACTATGGCGGCACATGGAGTCACATGAGGATACTTTTTTTCAAGATCTCTCAAGAAAAATACCTGATAGCTTTATTAAGGCCAGGATAAACGAAGAGTATTCCCAGTTAAAATACACGAATGATAACCCTGAATATAAAATTTTTTTACTAGCAAAAAAACTATCAACTATTATAGACACCAACTATGAAGGTTTCTCAACGTTCTATCTCAAGAATTATCATCGTGTAATTCCTTTGCATGGTGTAGCAAATGTTAAGCTAGCGCAGTTTACTAAACAAATAAGAGAGGACATTTTATTATGGGATGTTGATTTATCAAAGTACTCTAATATCAAGCTATACCCTGGAGAAAGACAAAACAATCATTTTATCGGTGCATATAAAAATTATTTAGACGATATTTTTTCTCGAATGGAATGGTTGATAATAATTGGCTATACATTTGCAAGCATAGGGAGCGATTTAAATGATTCTCCTCTATATGAATTTATAAAGGAACGTGTTGAACATTATAAAAAAATTAAAATAATGATAATAAATCCAATTCCAGAACCAGTCGCTGCTTTATTTGATAAAGAACTATACAGAACTACAATTTTACCTGCTTACTGGGATCGGCTTACGAAAGCAATATTTTCAAATTATTTTATTTTACACAGAGAAAAGATAGTTAATGTTCTGCGTGACTATTTTAGATTTTTACCATTATAAATCTCAACATTTTTTCTAACTAAATGAGATGATATTTTTCCTCATTTTTTCGGCTATTTTCCAATTAAGAAAAGCTTTAATCATCAACAAACAACTTAACACGAACCCTATTGCGTTCAATGTTTTCTAAACTCATAAGCCCAAAACTGGTGTTTGATTTAATTATTATTTTTGTTAGTTAAGTTAATTTTATAACCACTGTCACTTTCGTCACTATTTGAGTGTTCTCTTGGTCGTTAATTATTTCGTCTCGTGTAGAATCATCAGCTATATCTATAATTTCATCAACTAACGTTTCAATTTGAGATATTTTTGCTTGCGCGTATTGGGTGGAAAACTCAGGATGCTTATAACGCCATTTGTTAATCGTGGTTTTATCTGGCATATCATCATACATAGAGCAAAGCCGTTGAAGTCCAACCTCATGAGTGGCCACCTGTTCACAGATAAGATTTGCTAATTCATGATTATACTTTGTTGGTCTTCCCTTGATAAATACTCCTTTATCAGCTCATGCTTAATTCAAAAAAGCTATTAACACTGGCTCTTTCCCAATTGAGGGAGCAGCTTTAATCACCCGCAGAGCGCCTTAACACGCACTCTGTAATTTTCAAAATTCCTAAATCCATAAGCTCTTCGTTGTATCAGTTTCATCTTTCGATGGAAGCCTTCAGTTATTCCATTTGATTTAGTAAACCGCCACATTCTAGCCACTTCATCTTTCTAAATAGTCAGCGTTTTACCTAGAGCCGCCAAAGCTTTAAAAGGACTTTGTTTTAAATCATTCAGCATATCCAGGAGGATGGGTATCACTTCACGACACTTACTTTGATTTAAAGCATTGTTCATTAATAGTTGATGAAGTTGTTGTTGAAATTGATAAATAGCGTCTATGGCTGGATTTTGGGCCAAGAAGGCGTCTCGTTTCTTTTGTTTATCAAGAGTGAGGCGATCTGCTCTTGTTCTTAATAGTGCGAGAATTCCTCGATTATTTTTGACCTGATGTGACAGTTCTCGATAGGTCATCATGCACTGGTGTTGCATTAGACGGATGACATGAAACCTATCTGCCACTATAAGCGCATTAGGAAAATATTTTTTAACGAGTGACCGATAAGTACTGCTTAAATCCATACAAATCACCTTAACTTTTTCTTTACCGAGCAATTGATTTAAATAGGCTGATAAGTCTTGTTCACTGCGCCCAAGAACCACATCAAAGATTTTATGTTTTCTTAGGTCACATAAAGTAGTAGCAAACCCCTCTTTTTTACTAAAGAAATGTTCATCAATGCCTAAGACTTGTGGGCAAGGTCTATTGAGTAACTCTTGATGTTCGAGACGATAACGGCGTTGGTACCAGCGTTCTATGGTCGCTTTCCCTTTCTTATAATAGCTCGCTAAGTCTTTCTGAGAGACGCCCTTAGTATGACTATGGAATACTTCTCCTTGTAATCGCTCGGTTGACCTTTGGTGTTTGGCTATCCCAGGAAATAGCTGATTGCCATAACGCTTACAGACTTTGCAATACAATTTATAGGCTTTAAACCGCAATAAAGTCCTTCTATGACCGATTAACTCGTGATGTACTTCTCTTATGTTGCTGGATTTCTTCCTTACTTCTTTGCTTTTACAATGGGAACACCCTGCTTTTCGTTGATACACCACATCTAATATTAATGGGTGATAACCACTCACTTTTACTATGGAAAATCCAGGTAAATTTAGGATAAGATTATATCCAGGCACTTTAATCTCCTTTTTGACCGTCAAATCAATAGGTTAGTTTAGACTAATACGATTAAAGTGCCCCCTCAATTGGTGTAGAGCCTGTATTCGCTATGAAATAATGAGTCATTATGCCTGATATATAGGAGAATATGCTTTAGAATAACAAACAACAAAACTAGCTCTCAAAATTCAACCGACCAAGAGAATCCACACAAAAATTTAAAATTCTACCAGAAAAATTAAACGTTAAATTATCAACTAACAAAGAAAAGGAAATTCTATGAATAAAAAAATCCATAACAAAGCACTGCAAAAACTTTATCATACTGCACCAGTTTGGATGTTATTAATGGCGACGAATTATGCATATACAGCAAATGCCAATCCAGCATCTAAAGAATATGTAGACCGCCAAGATAGAGTATTGCAATCACAAATTACCGCATTACAACAGGGAAGTGGAACTACAGTCACAACCTACACGGTTGGTCAACACGCCTTAGGCGGCATTGTTTTTTATGTTGATAGCAGCGGCACCCATGGTTTGGTAGCAGCGAATAATCAATTCGCTGTAAGTCAAACATGGGATGGGGGGTTATCAAATGGAACAACAGGGGATTTTATTGTCAATTCAATAGGTAATGGGGTAGGCGCAGGAGCAATGAATACCTCCCTGAGTGTAGGAGCACAATCAGCCTCCGCCCCCCTCCAAGGGATTACCCTATCAGATATGGCAGCCCAATACTGTGTCAATTTTTCGGTACAAGCTGATGGTCTAACTCCATGTGCCAATCCTGGTTCAGCAGGAGGGAGTTGTTACGCGGATTACTACCTTCCTTCATTATATGAACTGAATCAGATGTTTTTGCAAAATTCAGTATTGCATATTTTTCCAAATGGCCCCAATGAAGCGTTCTTTTGGAGCTCTACAGAAGATAGTACATCTGGTGGGCAAGCTGCATGGCGCATCAATTTTAGTACTCCAAATGGAACGGCAAGCTCTGCATCTAAAGACAGTTCGTCTGCTGCTTGGTGTATTAGAAAATTCTAAGTTGAATATGCTTACTTCATCACTCAATATAGAGAAATGAGCAAGACCCTACTTGCTGAATATTTTTTGGATAATGCAGAAATAATGCTAAATGATTATTATCAAGGATGCTTTGATTCAGAAGTTGATTTTCCTTGGCAATTATTTGATGTGTGCTACGCACATCAGATGCCGAATAGTTTGATCTACTATTTTGATTGCGTGGCTTTTGCTCGTGATCTTTTTATGAGTGATTATTGTTCAGTGAATGCTAATGTACAGACGCATATTTTTACTATCTATTAGGCTCCATTAGGGGCCTTTTTCTAGTTGCTTGCTGGTATTGAAGGACACACTAAAAACTTCAGTCTATTTATTGAATCTGAAGGAAAATACAGACTTCCCCCTTTATATAACATCATGTCAGCATACCCACTCATAAACGCAAGGCAACTCCAGATTCAAAAAATCAAAATGGCTATGGCTCTGAAAGGTAAAGAAAATCATTATCATTAGCAGACTATGCAGCGCAGGCACTTTATAGAAACAGCTAAAGCTGTAAATTATTCTCAGGATAGCATCGAACACATCCTTGATGAAATGCTAGAAAAAACGGATTCTGTAATTAACGAAATCTCAAAACTAATATCAGAAGAACTCTCTAAGCATATTTCTGACCCCATATTTCAGGGTTTAACCAAAGCAAAACAAAAATTAGAACAATAAAAAGAGCGCCTGATTCAACTAAATGACTGTTTCTATATTGGCCATTTTTTAATCAAAAGTCCTCGAGCCATTGCATGGGTTTTCGTAGTCACTCAACATTCTGCATAATATAACCTCCCGTTACATCATGCATTATTTTATAATTGAGTAATCGCTTTAAGGCATCAGCGGGTAAATCAAGACTCTCTGCTGTAGTAGCTATAACAGGACTTTAACCATTTTTGTAGAAATGGTTAAAGTCCTGTTAACAAATTCATTAAATACTTGTCGTGTTGATCCGTTTAAAAATTCCTAATACAACGAACTGGATGAGAACCCCACTTATCCGCAGGACCAAAATTACCGTCTGGAACATCTACAGTATATGCATTAGTAGGTGCAAACCATTGCGTTGAACTCCAGTAAAATGAGGAACTGAAAGCACCGAAGGCACAAGGATAGGATGACCCCGGGCACAAAGCGAAAATTACCGCTTGAAGCTCATTTTTTGCAGGCAAATACCAATCTGCACTGATAGTTCTGCAACGGTATGCAGCACAATTACCACTTTGACCGGTGCACGCTGAACTAACGACAATGGCATTGGTATTGCTAACCGCATCATCATCGCTCATCGCCCCAGGAATGTCAGATTTACTGGGGAAAGTCCACTCACTGGTAAACTCAGATCCCGCGTCAATAACGACCTTTCCATTAGCTCCATTTTTTTGAAACACCAATCCCCCTAAATGCGAAAAAGCAATCAATGTCGTTGGGCTATTAGCTGTATTGCTACCACTGATAGTAATCGTACATGGCGCATATGGTGTCGTTGTGGTAAGCCCCAAAAGACAACTTGCTCCTGGTGCCAAGCTGATACAATTCGAAGCGTCGACCGACAAATTGGGGCATGAAGCTTTATCACTGACAGTAATGTTATTGGCATTAAAAATGCTATCTGAATTGTTAATTACCTCCAAATCCAGAGTACTAAACCCGTCCGTAGAGACAACCCGACTTTGCTGCACAGGGCCAGTAATACTAATAAGTGGCTGATCGGTTACTGCAGCATACACATTTTAACTGGAATTATGGTTGGCCCTTCCAGGGTACTTGAAGCAAGTGTAATAGTACAGTTTGCACCAATCGCAAGGCTGCTTCCACAGGTCGTGCTTTGAATATTAATACCGCTGCCACCAGGAATGGTCGCGGTCACATTATTCGCTGAAGCCGAAGAGCTTGCGTTATTAGTAACCGTTACCGTTCCCATTGAATGTTCTGCAATCAGTAAAATAAATGAGTTAACAGTAATTGTCACTCCAACAGAAGGATTTTTTAGGGTAATATTTAAACTATCAGCAGCACTTGGTCGGTAACATTGGTTTGGATTAGGTGTTCCATTTGAATTGGCCTCGCATAGAATAGGCCCGGTATGCACCCCCTCTTTGGGTAGCACATTGCCAGTGACCGCGAGCACTAACGAGCAACTACTACCAGATTGACCGTGGGGCATCAGTCGACAAGGGAAGGATTGTACAACCCCAGAGATGGGTTTAATTACCAGCCATTTAGCTTTGTGAGACTGGTTTTGAACTGAGTATACAACAAGTAGCTGCTTGAGTTGAATTGATCGAAATTTGTGGTGGATAACTCGGATTTGGCGTAAAAACCCATAATGGGGAAGCAGCATATACTGTTAAGATAACACAGAAGGCACTTAAACCCAGGCTGAGTTGACGTATGAATTGCGTTAATTTCATTTTCATATCCTTATGAACCATAAGTGAGGTTAAATAAAATGCCGTTGGTATAGACGTGATTGAACTCTAAACCCTTATTTAACGTTTGTTCCGCAGAACATCCTTCTTGTTTATACAATCCACCAAGAGCTATCACAGCCTTGATACAGCGAGCGTAGCTCGTATTAACGGTGATATGAGCTCCAAGTTTTGATTTCCCGGATTACGACTTCGTCTAATCCGGGAAAGAGCATTATATATTAAATTACAGTTTGGCCAACATTGTTGTTACTTGCTCCAAGCTACTGCGTTCTTCTAATAATTTTTGCTGGGTAGACTTATCAAAAGTTAGTTGTTCAACTGCTGTAAGCACAGTGTAAGGTAAAGGCATAAATATCGAGCTAAAAAAGGCATGATGATTTTTATTACCAAATAAACTATTATCGTCAGGTAACTTCTGTGCTTTCTCCACTATTTGCATCATCTGCTTTTCTAATTGATTCACTTGCCCTTCTAATTGCGTAACAAAAGAATAAGTGCTATAAGCTCCTGCAATCAGAAGCCCCAAACCAATAAAAGAAGATGCTAGAAAAAAAACAGAAGCTAAAACAAGAACTAAACCCGTTGTAGCTGCGGCAACTGATAATGCTGTATTACAACAAGTATCCGCTACAGATAATAATTGCTGATTAAATGTTGAAATTTGCTCAATAAATTGAGTAATACTTGTCTTTTTAGACTCAAATTGAACGTAATCATAAATGTTTTGGTTATTGGTTTGAGGTCCATGTATTGCTTTAAGATGACTGAGCATTTGATCGATAATGTAGGTTAAGTCAGCAATTTTTCCCTTACGAATATAGGACATGGCAATATTATAAAGAACTGTTGACCAATTAGGTTGTGCGTTAATAAATTGACGTGCATAAAGATCTACTTTTTGAGAAAATTCAACCGGTATCTCTCCACCAAGAGAGAGATGATTATCTCGCCAAAAAGCAAGCCCCTTAGAATATTTTGGTAACCCCTCTGCAAAGGATTTATTTCTTACGGTTACTGTATTTAATAAGCTGACATACATATAGAATTTACCAAAATGATCGGTATTTTGAGCTTCAATTTGTTCGCATAATAATGATAATTGGCTGGAAGGCATAACAGATCCCATAAGGTATAAAACCGCGAAAAATAGCACAGCGTGACTTTAAAAACAAATTCATAAACAGGCCAATAATTTTATGAACCAATAGGATTAGAATCTGACCACATTGAGTCAGATTCGTTTTAACAATAGACAATTTGAGACGATCTGCTACTTTGCGCATCGAACAATCAATGAGGTCACATAATTAAAATGTCCCCATGTTCTTTGTGCCGGTGTACTATGTACTAAATACAATGTGGTTCGGCTGGTATATTAGTTAGCATGTGCAAATATCGTCTAGAATATCTACCACAAAATCAGTTTGAATATTCGCAGTATTTGTTGGCATAGAATCCTTGGAATTGAATATAGTTTATCGTTAATGAGCACATTAACTACGCACAATTTTTTTTAGTACGTTCTTTAAAAGAAATTATTTTTAGCCCCCTCCCCTCCTCCACACAGGCAAAAGATTAATTATCAACCACAAAACGACCAATTATTGACCATGGAGGGCATTTAAAGTATATTCACGCCTATTTAAGACCTTTTAGGTAAAAAATCATGGCAAAACCAGAAAACCCATTAAGACAGGCAATGCTCTGTTATGGAAAAAAATTCACTGAAACACAACAAATACATATTCTTCATAGCATTCTTGACGATGCAAAAAAAACATCAAATCTAAAGCCAGCCAATCCAATTTATCTCGCTCTTATCGCCTGTCAAGAAAAGCTTAAGCAGGAAAACAAATTACAAAGCGCTATTGTTGCTGTCAATAAACTCGTTGTTGCACTTGAAACAATAGATAAAGAACAAACAACCATTAACTACCTAAAAAAACAGGGCTTGTATCGCATCCTCTACCGTACCCCTAAAATACTGGGTAAAGAACTTCCGAACGATAATATTTTACACAAATTACTGCGCTATGGATTCCTAGGTGTAGGTATTTCGGCACTTGCAATTCTATTATTTGTAGCAACCGCATTTTTTGCCATGCCTGCTTGGCTCACTGCAATTTCAATCGGCTTATTTACTGGGGCATCAGTTTATCTAAGCGGCATTATCTATGGTGTTGTTAATGATCTTTTTGCAACTCGTGCTAATTTGCCTTACTTCCTTTTAGGACATCAACCCCAACAAACATCTTTATTACGCACCAATGACAAAGTAGCCCAAGGCATTGCTTGGGGCGTAGCCGCAACATTTATACCGGTTGTACTTGCAGCCCTCCTCTTTACTGCCGCCGCAACAATTACTGCATTTTTTGTGCCTATAGCCACATTTATATTACCAATTACGATGATTGTCATGCCATTAATTGCTGTTGGGGCTGAATTTTATGCACGAAGTAAAGCACGTGAGAATGTAAAACAAACTGCAGAATTTCGACGTAATATCGGATTTTATGGCGTAAATGACTATCAAGCTACAGGACTAGCCTTCATGTGTCCGACAAATGAAGAACGCGCCGCCTGGTATGCTAATTCAGATCGTAATATGTTTGGTTTTACCAAAGTCCCCTTTATTGGTTTAGCTGGTTTGGTAGGTTTGATTACATTAAGTGCTGTAAGCATGTTTTTACCAGCACTTCTCTTTGTTTCGCCCATAATTGCGGTAGCCATTCCTGTTGCATGTGCTGGAGTTGCTTGTCTTGCCTTAGTTGCAGGAGGAGCATACATGTATGCCAATCGTAATAAACAAAGTGATGATCGTTATCGCCTTGAATTCGAGCGTACTCAGATTGAACCTGATTTATATTTTGATGAAGACATGACTTATGTAGCTGAGCTTATGGCTAAATACCCTATGCAAAATAAAGCATTTCATGAGGAATATGCATCCAATTCTAATGTGTACGCCAATATTTTTGGTAAGATACCAAAAGACACGAGCATTGATGAGGAAACCGTCACGCCATCCCCCGTTTAGTTTCTGATAGTAGGATCGTAGCCCGACGGCAGCGCAGTGGAACCCGGGCTACGACGACCAAAATTAACTTACTCAAGTTTTTATTCAATATATTCAATTGCCCAGACCGATAAGAATCTCCCTGTCTTTTTTGAAATTATCTACTATAGTTTAATTGACCAATAATTAGAATAATAACAAATCAGGGGATATCATGTTACTGCGATGGACCGTTGTGACCTTATTGCTGTGCTCCCTCAATATTCCATGCTTTGCTAATGATGAGCGTGAAATTGCGATTACAATAGATGACTTACCCTTTGTTGGCTCTGGGACAAACACTCCAGCGAGCCTTAAAAGAACCCAAGACCGATTTATGTCGCTTGTAAAGGCACTTGTTGATAATCAAGTACCAGCTACCGGATTTATCATTGGCGGCGCCGTAGCAAAAAATGAATGGGATCTTCTAGAAACCTTCCGTAATCAAGGTTTTGCTCTAGGTAATCATACCTACACTCACGACAGCTTAGGTGGAATGAGTGCGGACAAATACATTGCGGATATTGAACGTGCGGATATAAAATTAACGCCAGTGATGACTGAACCTAAATACTTCCGCTACCCTTATCTTTCTGAAGGGGCTGGCGCTAAAAAGCAAAAAGTAGTTGAATATCTAGCCGCTCATCAATATACCATTGCTCCTGTAACCATTGATAGCAAGGATTATGAGTTCAATGCGCAATTATATAGAATTCCTTATAGCAAAAGGGCACAAAGCATTAACCAATTCAAAAAACGCTATTTGGCTTATATTTGGAAACAAACGTTAGCAGCAGAACGCCGCGCCAAGAAAGAAGATGGACAACCTGTAAAACAAATTCTCTTGATTCATGCAAATCTGTTAAATAGTTATTGTTTGGAAGATGTGATTCAGTTATACAAAAAAAATGGATACAAATTTATTAGTCTGGCTGATGCGTTAAAAGACCATACAGCACAGCCTTTAAATAACAAGGTTGAACCAGCAAATAACCTTACTGAACACGCTCCTAAAGAAGCAGTTGCTCAGTAAGAACGTAGGTTGGGTCGTTTGACCCAACCTACAGTTTCGTGAATCGTGGAATAGCATGCTTGGGAAGTAGGAGCCAATAATGTCCTGAGTTTTTCATATGGCCAGCAATTAACGTTGCACGATCGCCACCGCCCCAAAACACATCGCCTCTAATTTTACCGCGAATCGCCCCTCCGGTATCCTGAGCAATCATCAGACGTTGCATGGGCTTGCTCATCTCAGGATTTTTGCTGTCTGGGCGCGTAGTATTGAGCCACAATGGCGTTCCCATAGGTATCCATTGCTTATCAATAGCTAAAGAATAACCAGGCGTTAAAGATACACCTTGTGAACCTAAAGCTACGTCTTGTGCCATTTTACGGAAAAAGACAAAAGATTTATTTTGATTAATCACCTTATGCAACTGCTTAGGATGTTCGGTTAAATAACGCTTAATTGCTTGCATGGACGCATTGTCTTTAGTCATTACCCCTTTTTTAATTAAGACACCAGCTATGGCAGTATAAGGCATGCCATTTTGCGCATCATAACCAACGGAAATATTTTTACCATCCTCAAGCTCGATAATGCCCGAACCTTGGATTTCTAAAAACAGACGATCTATAGGACTATTAATCCAGACCAAAACTTTTGCCTTTCCTTTAAGCGCCCCATTATTTATTTGCGCACGCGTATAATAAGGAACCAGTTTACTCTTCGCTACTCGACCAACAATCCTACGGTTTTTTAAATCGTTGAAAAACATACCTAAATCAGAAGTAATTAAATCATCAGGTGTTTCATATAAAGGAACACTAAACTCTTTAGATTTGGTATAACTGCCTTTAAGTGCGGGCAAGTAATAGCCAGTAAATAGACCAGGGCCTGTTTCTTTATCGTAAAATTCAACCGGTCGAAACCATTCTTGAAAGAATAACTTTGCATCTTTTTCAGTAACTGGGTTAATTTTTAATGCCGCATAACACGCAGGTTGCCAATCCTTTACTTGCAAATTAATATGGTCTGTACCCACAATTTGCTCAGGATTTTGCTTCACAAAGGCACGGCAAGAAGTCTGAAAAGTCTCTAATGATTTTTTCAGATATGCAGATTGCCACCCTGGAAGCTGTTTAAAAGTAACCGGCCTAAACATCGATATTGGCTGTTTAGGCTCAGTCGGCTGCTTAGGCTGCTCGGATTGCCAAAACCACCAGGTCGATATCCCCAGAGAAGTTAAGGCTAAAAATAGTGATGTATATAATATTTTCGTTTTCATAGGAGGGCAATTTTTACACGTAATGGAATATATTGCAACGAAAACAGCGGATTTTGACTCTGCATTTCAAATTAAATCCATAGGAAAGCAAAAACTATATCATAGCAACTTATTGATTTCATTAATTTTACTCTTTTGATTTTATTTCTTGAGAAAAAGAGAATTTTTTACCACCCCAATGCGCGTTTACCAAGAATCTCCCATGCTTCACGCATTAAAAATACTTTTTTATAAGCAAAAATAGTGTTTAATGAATACGCAAAGCCAACTGATTCAAAGCATTCATGTAAACAAGGAAAATCCTTAAATCCTCTTGCTTCACCTTAGAAAAAGCTGGCTTATCTCCTATTTCAGACAACACCACCAACAATTGGTGACTTAATTTTAAGCCGCCAACCGTGTCATGTTGCGCAAAACAAGTCAGTATATTCTGTTCATAAAGAGACAAATTGCAGTCAAAGAAAACAGCTGTACGTCGTACTTGTTCATGATCAATCGTTACTAAAATGTGACTTATCGTTGCCTGCGTCATGACTAAAGACTCAAAGCGCTCTGTTAACACAGTTAAGGCATTCTGCTTTTTAGCAGTTAAAGGCTCATCGGCAAGGGATTCCAGCAAGCCACGTGTAAGCCAAAATAAATTCGCCAGATCATGCAATTTTTTTTGATTAGCTGGCACCAAAAGTACTTGCCTTAAGTTGTAAGTCATATAAGTATATAATTTCTCAAGATAGCGATTGAGCATAGTCCATACATCCGAGCGCCATATTAAATTAGCGACGATAAAACTGGCAACAATCCCAATAACAACCCCTCCTAAACGCTGCAAAGGTGGAGCCAAGTCAACCGGCGGTCCTCCTTCCTGAGCTAGTGAAATAATTAAAGCAATATTGGCTTGCAAGCCAATGTATGCATATTTAGGAAATTTGAACATAAAATAAGTGAAGGCCCAGACAGAACCAAAAAAAACCAAAATAAAATCATAAAGATCCATTGCCGTAATAAATAAAGCACATAACGCAATACCACCGCCTAAAAAACAACCCAGTAAACGGTGAATACTAATGTTTTTCATTTCAAAAAGATTTTTGCGAATGGAAATAATTAAACTACTGATAATTCCGTTTAACCCCCCAGGCCAATTGCTCGTTAACCAAAAGGTCAAAGCAAGAATTACCGACAACCCAGCTTTAATGCTGCGTTTAATTAAGTCAGGATCGGTTCGTAATCGGTTTTGGAGTTTCAGCGTTTGATATTTTGCTGCGGCGGTAATTGGAGTACGAGCCAATAATGAGCGAATGAAGATTAGCGATTGGGAGATGTGCTGAAGAAAATGAACCAAGGAGTAAACATAGTTACTCGGGAACGCGCCTAATTGTTTCTCTAAGTCTGCAATGGCTACGCCAGTTTGCAATAATACAGGCTCCGGTGTGTGCGCAATAAAAACGTGTTGCAATCGATGAAGATCCTCATAAATGGCTTGAAAAACTTGAGCAATCGGTGCCGATTGAATGGCCTTTAAATCAGAATGTTGTGGCGAGATGATACTTAGATAGTGTAACTGTCGTGATAATTCATAAAAGGAGTTCAATAAAGCACGAATTTCATCGGTTCGTGCTTGGCTAACACCCAATTCATGATTCATAGCCCCAACCAGCTCTACCGCTTTACGTAATTTCTTTTTTATCGTTAAATTGCTTTGTATTAATGGTGAAAAATCTGGCTTCTCGTGCATTAGCGTTGCAAATAATTGCTTAAATTCCGCGGAAAAATCAGCAAAAATAACATTCAGTTGTTCTGAGACATTATCTTTTAAATGGTTAGGAAAAATAAAATAAACACTAACTGCCGAAACCAAAACGCCAATACCAATTTCAACTGGCCGCCAAATTGCTACAAAAAAAGCATTTTGCGGATCCAGTGCCAATTGCGAAATAATAATGAACGCGCATAATGAACCTAATAAATAAGCATAACCATTGACACTAAAACTGTAGTAATAAGCCCCGATGCTTACAATTAAAAAACAAGAAAGAAAATAAAGTAAAAAACTGTTAGCGACAAGACCCGCGACATAAAAACCAACAAAGGCTCCGGCAATCGTGCCAATAAGACGTAAAACCGCTTTATCAATAATACTGCCTGTATACAAATTAGAAACGACAACCACACTCATACCGGACCAGTACGGTGTCTGTAAGTGCAATTTAAAGGAAATTAATACCGCCGCTAATGCCGCAAATGCCGTCCTCAAGGCGGCTCTATTTTCAACAGTGCGCGGCCAAAGCACTCTGCTCACCTATAAGTAATGGTTGTGGCACTAGCTCCAATGCGCATTGGGTAGTCATCAGTTAAATCATCAATATAAATACGCACAGGAAAACGTTGGGCAATACGAATCCAATCTTCAGTAGCCTCAAGATAAAGCAAAGTTGAGGGCGCTGCATTGCCTTGCTGCACCCGGTTAATTCCCCAGCCAATACTTTTTACATGCCCATGAAATACCTTGCCAGGATACATATCGATCATGATTTCTGCTTTATCGCCTGGTTTAATAAGACGAATGGCTGTTTCACGATAGCGCGTTACTATCCACCAGCGTTTGGTTTCGATAAAAGCAAAAAGACCTTCCCCAACTTTGATGTATTGGCCTATACGCAAATTAAAATTAGTTACGTACCCGTCTTCTGGGGCAATAAGTGTCGTGTGACTCATGAGGTAATTGGCTTGATCCAGTTCAGCCTGTGCCGCCAAAATTTGATTGTCATCCAAATTCGTTTGGGCAATTTTTAATTGTTGTTCTGCATCAACAATATCAGCTACTTCTTCTTTCATTTTGTCGGCTAAATTAACTAACGTGATTTCCGCTATGTTTTGTTTTAATTGCAGGGTTTGATAACGTTTGTAATGATCCTGACTTAAACTCAATTTAATTTGGTTTTCCTTTAAGCGTTGCTCTGCTTTAACGATGGCTAATTTTTGATTGTCATAATTTAACTTAGCAATATTTAATTTAGCCTTGGCTTGCGCTACTGCGTAGTGATACGGTAAAGGATCAATTTCAATTAATTTATCACCTTTTTTTACGCGCTGGTTGTCTTTGACATAAATACGCGTTAGCGGACCAGAAACAATCGCCGCCATATTCACTACATGGGCAGAAACATAGGCATCATTTGAACGCGTATCATAATATGCAAAATAACGATAGGCAGCAAAACCCGCCAATAAAATTGCGAGAACAGCACTTTGCGGCCAATACTTGAATTCAGAAATATTAGGTAAACGCACCAAAAAGCCTTTTTTATTCATCATAGTTATAACAATACAGGCTCAGTTCATGGAGCTCAAGAAGATTAAAGCGGTAGACTTATTTATTGCATTTAGCATCCCCAGATAAAGCCATCCAATCGGCATTAATAAGCGCTTCTTTTTTTCTACGACTCCAACCTTAAACGGGCTGAGGTGTGATTCCGAAACTGACGTTGCATTAATCAACCGCAGGAAAATACCGCCAACTACTTACTCCCAAACGAATCACGCGCGCTTTAGTCACGCACGTCATCACCGCCCCCGCAGTAATAAAGCGTACTTGCAACATAGATACTGGATAGCCCTCCTCCATACGCACCACCGAAACCCGACGATGATAACTAGCACGTCTCAAACCATTTTTCTGCACTGCCAAACAAGGAAATGCGCCCAAATCTTCAATAAAATATTGGTAATCCGACGCCCCTTCTCTTAAAGAACAGCCTTCACGGCGCAGCAATTTTTGCATCACTTGATTGGCTGCATCTTTATGCCCCACACAATCCGCTCCAAACGTTGCATGCTGAGACAATTGCAAGGCAATTTCTTCCAACTGATAAAAATTCTGGTGGAGCTCTTCTTGCTTATTAATCGCTTTGTAATACAACAAAATATGCTGCATAGAAGTTAATACCAGTAAGCTAATCACCGCGACCACAATTAAGGTCATTAAGAAAATAAACCCTTGCTGCTTTTTCATAATCCGCGCACAGCAACCAAAAGCTTCTGTGTTTTGCCCTCAGCCAAGCCCATATTCACTTCAACAAATGGTCTGTCATGAACGTTTTGATTATGAATTTTCAGTGAATGGATTAAGGGTGTAATCTCTTCTGTTTGCGTCAATTGGTAATGTAATGTTCCCTCACCTTTAAGATTTTTTTTAATAAACCATCGCTCCTCTAAAAATTCGCCAACATATGCTGATGTTGCATAAGAAAATGACAAAGGCTTTGCCAAGGTAATCAAAATTCCACCTGAATCTAATTCCACATCAACAATTTGCTGAACCTCTGCATGTTCGCAATCAGCAATGATCAATGGTCGTTTTTCGTTAAATGACACCGTGGGTGCCACCACAATTTGTGTGGCATTTTGAATCTTTATCAGCTGGGCAAAACGCTCACTCATGCGATTAATTTGAATTGATTGTTGTGGTTCCTTTTCAACGTTAAGCGCATGCATCACCGCACTATTTTGTCGTCTATCTTTTACAGTTAACTGCTCTATGCCCACACAAGGCGTAAAACCGGCACGACGTATACTGTCGCTGAGTAAATCCCCGACCCAGCGCAAATCAAAACTATGCGATAAAATTTCTTCTGCCTCTAGGTATTGACGTTTGCTGCTTAAATAAAATTGCATAAGCATGGTCATAATAAGGCTTGCTAAAGCAAGGCCAATAAGCACTTCCGAGATACTGACACCAGACTGTTTTTGCATTATTCATCCATGCATTAATTTACGTGTAATCACCGCACTTTTGTGAAACCAGCCCAGACGTAATAACGTTTCCTGACTTTGATGCTGTACATCCAAATGATAAGGCGGGGGTATTAAAGGAAGTTTTTTCATACGCGCGAATAAAGTTTCATCAATTTGATCGAGAACTTGAGAACCATGTTCGCGCAAAATTAATTGATTGAGTAATTGTCTGCTTTGCCATTGTTGTTGCAATAAAGACAAAGCCAAAGTAGTGACGAGCAATAAAGATGCCAGCACTTCAACAAGGGAAAATCCCTTTTGCTGTTTCATATTCCATTTTTCCTGAGGTTGGTTTGCGCGCGCAGATTAACGCTCCCCAAATAAAAATGCAAGAAAATTTAGAAAAATCAATATCTAGGGGCTGTTGACATTTCGTTGAATTGAGCCAAAATGAGTCGATTTTTGAGTACCTAAGGGGAACATACATCAAGTAAATGAGCATCGGAGCACAAAAATCGACTCATATTGGCCAAGATAGTAGAAATTTCAACAGACCCTAGAGTTTCGTGACAGTAGGCTGCGGCTTAGGTAATATAAAAAAGAATTATTTTCAAAGGATTGTATTATTATGGCCATTAATTTCCAAGAATTCCCTCATCAGGGAATACGCTCCCTGGTTCCCTACAAGCCCGGTAAATCCATAGAAGAACTGGCTCGGGAAAAAGGAATTACCAACATTATTAAGTTAGCTAGTAATGAAAATCCTTTAGGATGCAGTCCCATGGCCTTGTCTGCTCTGCGCCACATGTCCCCGAATATACTAGCGACTTACCCCTCGCCCAATAATCATCCATTAATCCCCAAGTTGGCGATAAAACACCACCTAGATAGCAATCAAATTTTTGTTAGTAATGGCTCAGACTATATCTATACGATTTTGCTAAATTCCTTTGTCTTGCACCAAGAAAAGCACATTCTCACCCATGACTATGCCTTTAGTACCTATGCCATTCAGGCACACAGCTTAAATATACCCGTGCATTCAGTAACCATTAATGAAGATTGGCAAGTAAATATTAATACTTTAATTAATGCCTGCACTCCGCAAACAGCCATTATTTTCTTAGCAAATCCGAATAATCCTACAGGTATTCTCATCAGCCAAAATGAAATAAAACATTTATTAGACAATATCCCTAATAGCACCTTATTAGTACTTGATGAAGCTTATTACGAATTTGCCGCATCCCAATATCATTGCAATAGCATTGACTGGTTAGCTAACTACCCTAATTTAGTAATTACCCGCACTTTTTCAAAAATATATGGCTTAGCCGGTTTACGCTTAGGTTATGCCTTGGCTCATCCAGCAATTATTGATATTTTACAACGAGTGCAACTGCCATTTACGGTGAATCAAGCCGCATTGACCGCAGCGCATGCCGCGCTGGATGATCAAGAATTTATTCAATTAAGCTTACAAACCAATACCGATGGAATGCGGCAAATGCGCACTGCTCTGGAACGTTTAGACCTTAATTATTTACCCTCGGCCTGTAATTTTCTTACGTTTAACTGCAGGGAAGACAGCTTAGCACTCTATAATTATCTTTTAGACAGAGGTATTATAGTCCGTCCCTTACACCCTTATAAAATGAATAATTACATCCGCGTAACTATTGGGACTAAGGAACAAAATCATCGTTTTCTTGACGCACTGAATAATTATTATCATGCGTAAATTGTGCTCTAAGGCGCCCTCATAAAATTCGATATAAAAGGAACAAAAATGACCAGTGATTTAAGCAGCAAACATTGTGAATCATGTGAAGGAATTGGAGCTGCATTAACTGCAGAGCAAATTAAAAATTTAATGCCCCAATTAAATAAACAATGGCAAGTCAGTGCCGATAACCGCATAATTAAGCGCGAACTTTCATTTAAAAATTTTTATGAAACGATGGCTTTTGTAAATGCTTTAGCCTGGATAGCAAATATAGAAAATCATCATCCCGACTTAGAAGTCGGTTACAACTACTGCCGTGTCAGTTTCATGACCCATGCATTAAATGGTTTAAGCCACAACGATTTTATTTGTGCGGCGAAATTAGATAAGCTGTTGCTTGATTAAGCGTTCTAATATGAGTTCGAGGGGGTACCTCAGTCACTGCCATTAAGTTAAGGAAATCTGTCATTCCCGCGCAGGCGGGAAATCATCCACGAATTGGCATTATAGCCAGTGAGGAATGGATCCCCGCCTACGCGGGGACGACAGGCTCTGAGAAATTTGAAGCATAAAATCCTTAACTTAATGGCAGTGGGTACATCAGTGCCTCCTCACCACCATGAAATTTATAAAGGGAAGGTTTTACTCGAACTCTTATCCAGAAAGATTAACTTAATTGTATAACAGCACACGCAACTCTTCAGTTATAGCTGCTTATTTCGCATCGGGAATACGCAATTTTTCCTTGTTAGATCTTATAAAAAAAGCACATTGATTAAGTAATGAAGGTACTTCTACTTAAGTCAAGGGACTTAATCCATGGCGGTGTTTTTTTTCAATCCGTCGATAAATGATGAAGCAGGCACAGAATATGCCAATAATGAACACTCCTCAAGACTCAAATAGTCTATATTTTCAAGGATAGCGGACATAACAATACTTAAGCTTCGTTGCCCATAACCCAATGCATTTTGCATCAGTGAGCGCGATTTAAGCTGTGGAAAAAACAATAAGCTTTGTAAAAATAAGGCTAAATCATTCATACGCTCTAGTGCACACGATAAAAAAGTTAATTTCGCGAGTGCGCGTGGAAAGGCTTGGACGAGCTGAATTGCCTGCTCTAAATTGATGTTGTCAAAGTTAGGATGAATATAAATTACATCTGTAATATGCACGGGGATGGCGGCAATCACTAAAAGTAATTGTGCTAAATCTATTTTGGCTTTGCTATTAAAGAGCCCCCATACGTCTAAATGAATATGCGTAATATGGGTTGGAATTAATTGCAAACAGTAACAAAGTTACTCTACATCAACATCTTTGTTTAAACCAATACGAATAACAACACGCTCTGTTGTAGGAGCAATATTCTTCATAAGACGTGCAATTTTATAATTGTTTTCCAAACAAAGTGCCTCATGAAGTAATTCCACTTCTTTGCCATTTTTTAGACTGCAGATAAGATCCTGCTCATCTTCAAAATCTAATTGCACGTCAAGCGCATCGACTACTCGGTCTACACATGTGTAAGTGATTGAACTCGTCAATCACTTACATGGCCTTGTTGAAAAGATCAAACAACAGAATAATTTCCGTTATCCCGACAAAGATCGGCAACAGCATGCGCCACGCTGGCAACAGGACGGGTAATAAGCTCCAGAATGCTGAGCACAGGGTTAACAAATGCAGCAACAACCGCTGCAACAGCATAGAAAAATTGTTGCATTGTTTCTTCTGCTTGCTCTCGAGCACTGCCCTTAATCATCTTGGCCTCATTCTTATCATGTCCAAATTTTGGTGAGGTGCCACTAGCCCAAAGGTGGATTGCGGTGAGCAAAGAAGCAAGGGTATTTACCAGAGAAACCGCCGCATCAAACAAAAATACCGGTAAAGCAGCAACATCAATAAATGAGCGAGCTAAATAGTGCATAAAATCGGAATGCTTATTCTTAGTCTCTTGTATCGGAGATAATAAAGAATAAAAACGTACTTTGGTCGATCCAAAAAGACCATATTTTGATACCAGGACAGGATTAATAATTTTAGCCATTACAAACTCCAAAATTGAATAAAAATACGCCATTTTCATTAGCGAAATGGGGATAAGTTAAGGAAAAATAAGAATGAAAAGCAGTTTGTTATGTTTAATACCGCATTACCACACGTTCTTCACCCAGAATATTTACTAACAGACTCAGCAATTCATCACTAGGCATTACCTGCCACTGCTGAGCCAAGCTCAATTGTGCTTTTGCGTGATCATTGGTATAAGATATCTGCACCGCACAACGCCCTGAATGAGCCTTTAATAAAGCTTGGATGGAGGGCAAAATACCTTGATTTTCAGGCTTTAAACGCAACTCCAAACAGCGAGCAAAGCGTGTGCGCGCTGAAGACACGTCATAAAGCTGGGTCGCCGTCATTTTAACGCCACCACTAAAATCATCATGCGCAACCTCCCCCTCCACAACCAACATGTCCCCTGTTGCCAAGGGCGAGGTAAAGGCTTCAAAAACTTCACCAAAGACCACCACGTCCATGCGCGAAGTCGAATCATCCATACCAAGAATTACTAATTTCTTGCCACGTTTCGTTATAATCTTACGAATTGCGGACACTTGCGCACAAATGATTGCTTTTTTATGTACCGAAGGATTTAATTGGCTCATCGACACAATAAAATCACCAAATTCACGCCGGTATTGATCCGCAGGATGACCCGTTAAATAAAAACCTAATACTTCGCGTTCACCTTCTAAGCGCTGTGCTTCGGACCAAGGCTTGCTTAATACATATTCCTGCTTGCTCGCCTCATCTTCCAACAAAGAAAATAAATCAAATTGACCACTGGATTGGTTTTGATGTTCTTTTTCAGCTACTTTGAGCGCCTTTTCCAGGGAAGCATTCAATACCGCCCGTTCTACTTGCCAATCATCAAAGGCACCACTTTTAATTAACGCTTCCAGCACACGCCGATTCACTTTACGTAAATCCAGTCGCTGGCAAAAAGCAAATAAATCAGCATAAGAACTGCGAAGGGCGCGCTCTTCGGTAATGCAATCAATAGCCGACTCCCCTACCCCCTTTATCGCCCCAAGGCCATAAATAATAGTAGTGTCATCGCGCACGGTAAATGGATACATGGATTGATTAATTGATGGTGGCAAGACCGTTAATTTCATGTGTGCACATTCATCAATGAAGGTCACCACCTTATCAGTATTATCCATATCCGAAGACATTACCGCCGCCATAAAGGCCGCCGGATAATGCGCCTTTAACCACGCGGTTTGGTAAGCAACTAAGGCGTAAGCTGCCGAATGCGATTTATTAAAACCATAGCCGGCAAATTTTTCCATCAAGTCAAAAATATGGGTCGCTACTTTTATATCGACGCCCCGAGCCGTAGCACCTTCGGTAAAAATTTCCCGCTGCTCCGCCATCTCTTCAGGCTTTTTCTTACCCATCGCACGGCGTAATAAATCCGCGGCTCCCAAGGTATAATTTGCCAATACCTGAGCAATCTGCATCACCTGCTCTTGGTATAAAATAACCCCATAGGTTGGCTTTAAGATCGGTTCCAAATCGGGATGCGGATAGTCAACCGCGGCTCGTCCATGTTTACGATCAATAAAGTCATCCACCATCCCTGACTGCAAAGGACCGGGTCTAAATAAAGCCACCAACGCAATAATGTCTTCGAAACAGTCGGGCTGTAAACGACCAATAAGTTCTTTCATACCGCGGGATTCCAACTGGAATACGGCGGTTGTTTTGCAGGCTTTTAATAAATCAAAGGACGCTTCATCATCAGTAGGAATTTGACTGATGTCGATTAAAGGCAACCCCTCTTTCTGCTTTTGTTTGTTTACCGTGGTTAAAGCCCAATCGATAATAGTCAGCGTTCGCAAGCCCAAAAAGTCAAATTTGACCAAGCCCGCCGCTTCAACGTCATCCTTATCAAATTGACTTACAATTTGAGTAGAACCCTCTTCACAATAAATTGCAGTAAAATCAGTAAGTAAGGAAGGAGCAATAACCACACCCCCAGCATGCTTGCCCGCGTTACGCGTAATTCCTTCCAGCTTTAATGCCAAATCAATGAGTTCTTTTACCTCTTCTTCCTCATTATAGCGACGACTCAGTTCGGGCTCTTGCTCCATTGCCTTGCTTAACGTGATGCCAATTTCAAAGGGAATCAGTTTTGCTAATTTATCAACAAAGCCATAAGGGTGAGCGAGCACACGTCCCACATCACGTACAACCGCTTTCGCTGCCATCGTACCGAAGGTAATAATTTGTGACACACTTTGACGGCCATATTTTTCAGCCACATAGTCAATAACCCGATCGCGCCCTTCCATACAAAAGTCAATATCAAAGTCAGGCATGGATACCCGTTCAGGGTTCAAAAATCGCTCAAAAAGCAATTCATATTCTAAAGGGTCCAGATCGGTAATCTTTAAGGCATAGGCTACCAAAGAACCCGCACCCGATCCTCGTCCTGGACCTACTGGCACGCCATTTTGTTTGGCCCATTGAATAAAATCGGCAACGATTAAAAAATAACCGGGAAAGCCCATGTTATTAATCACGTCCAGTTCAATTTTTAAACGGGCATCATAATCGACTCTTATCGTTTGCAATTCTTCTGCTGATTTATGTTTAAATAATTGAACTAAACGCTCTTCTAAACCAACTTCAGATAAGTGTGAAAGATATTTTTCAACCGTAGAACCTTCTGGAATAGGGAAATTAGGCAGATAATTATTGCCTAAATTGAGCTTTACCGAACAGCGCTTACTAATTTCCACCGTATTTTGAATGGCGGAAGGCAAATCGGCAAACAAAGCCTCCATTTCGTCGGCTGAGCGTAAATACTGCTGGGCACTGTACAGCTGAGAACGTCGCGGGTCGGCCAAACTATAACCATCATGAATACACACCCGTGCTTCATGCGCCTCAAAATCCTCTTTATCAATAAAACGCACATCATTAGTCGCCACTAAAGGCAATTGCAGCTCATCCGCCAGAGCAATCAATTGCTCATTATAGAGCGCCTCATCAGACCGCCCCGTGCGTTGAATTTCCAAATAAAAGCGGTTAGGGAAAAGCGCTTGCCAATGCAAAGCCCTACTCTTTGCCAAATCAAGGTCATTCGCTAATAAGGCTTGTCCAATATCACCAAACTTGCCCCCCGATAAAGCAATTAATCCGGCAGAGTATTCTTCTATCCATTGATTGTGTACCCGCGGCTGCCCCAGATGCTGACCTTCTTGATACGCTTTAGAAACCAGACAGGTTAAATTTTTATATCCTTCCGCATTAAGGCACAATAAAACTAAAGAAGAAACGCGCTCAGGTTGTTGGGGATCATGGCAAGGAAGATCGCTACCAATAATAGGCTTAATCCCAGATTCCACCGCTGTTTTAAACAGTTTCACCGCAGCAAACAAGTTACAATAATCAGTAATTGCAACCGCACACATGCCTCGAGACGGCAAAGCCTTCATTAATGGCTTAACGCGAACCAGACCGTCGACTAGAGAAAATTCGGTGTGAACGCGCAAGTGCACAAATCGTTGTTGCATAGGAGGATAACTTATTAAGCAAATTAGGGGAACTTTAACCCAGATCGCAGGTCTTAATCTACTAAGAATTTAATATTTTATCGCTTAGGTTGTACGTTTGCAAATGCGAACACGGAGTCTCATGACCTGATGGGACTGCTGTTTTTTTTATTATCACTCTTAGTTCCGACCACTCTTCGTTCAGATTGAATAAACACCATGGCGCGCCTATTTGCGTTACAATTAATTACAATACAGAAACATAACTATCTATATTCTGCCTCAAAAGATCTAAATTAAATCACAAAATACATTTGACAATCACTTTTACTCTACGTAAACTGCCGCCAAATGAATGAGTAATGGAACTAATCTCTATGACGTTGCCCCTGCAGGATGAAAAAAACCCCCTTTATGGCTTAGAGCTCGCGGAACAATGCCAGAAGCTTTTTACGGATGGAACGAGCATAAAACCTTGGGAATTTTTGTCCCTGGATCGCTTTAATTACACCGAAAAACAACTAAAACAAGCCTATCGCCAATTATCATTACGTTTCCACCCCGATCGTGTTCCCGATGACCTCAAAGAAACAGCAGAAGAAGCATTTAAACTAGTCAGCCAAGCGAAAGAATACATGGCCTATGGTTTAAAATCCGCACGCGAAAAACAACGTGACGTTGAGGCTATTCGCCATAATCCCTTTTATAAAATCTATGGTGATGCAAGTTTTAGCGCCAGTAGTTCAACATCGGATGAGGTGAGAACCACCTCTTACTTTGATGAATATGGAATATTTCATTCACGTAAAGGAGCGTTTAAAAAGAAAAGCTATACAGAAATGAGTTTTATTGAGTTGCTAGCCGAAGCAGATGCTGGGGATGACCCGATGCATGAAGCAATCGTTGTACGATTAAAACAATTTATTCTATCGGATAAATCATTACTTGCTGCAGGCATAAGCAAAGACAACCCTAAAAGAAAAATCCTGAATCTTGCGGCTGAAAAAGGCACCGAAGAGTTTATCATCTGGTTACTTGAGCAAGGCGCTGACCCATTTATATTTCCTCAAGCCTATCGACCTGACGGCTACACAGATAAAATTGACATCGTTTTTTATCCTATAGTACGACAACAATTGCAAGTTTTACGCTACTTATTCAACCGTTATGGCACTTGCTTTTTTTACCAACAACTAGAAAATGAACCGACTGACGCTCCTATATGGCAGCATTTAGAACTAGCCATTTCAGTAAATAATCCAGAAGCAACTAATTTTTTATTCACTGAAATGGCGTATTTAAAACATCTTAATGAGCGGAAATTTGATCAGCCCTGGTACAGTGCCCTAAGTTCTCGGGAAGATAATGCCGTTGTTACGGCCTTATTAATGCAGCACGGACTCATCGAAGATTTAGAAAAAGCGATGTATTGGGCCATAATTAAAGGCTCGCTCACTGCCGCAAAACAAATCCTAACCCAAAGGACGCAGTTTAATTTCCAAAAATTGTTTAAAGGTTATTTCTATTCTTGCGATGAAAGAAACGATAAAAATATGATTGAATTCATGCGGACTTTATTCAATAGCCAAAAAAATATATCGGCCTTTTCTTTAAAGGATGTACTTGAAAAAGTGAGGAACTCCTCATTAACCATATCGCGTGCGTTATTACCCACCGTATTTGCCCGTTTGTATCATTATGATTTACCAACCGAGGCAAAAATCCAAGCACAAAAACTTTATCAACTGTCGCATGAGCAAAGAGAAAGCCTTTTATTTGATGCATGCTGCGTCGCTGCAGATGACAATAGTTCTGAAATGCTAAAAGAGCTATTGAGCATTGCGCCAACCTTATTATTAACGCGAAAAAATCCGCAAAGGACTGCCCCATTAATATCAGTAATTACGTCCAGTCTTCGTAAAAGTAAGATACAAGACTACGAAGAGACTATTTCCCTGCTGATTGAAGTGGGGGGTTTTGGCTTATCTCGTTACCTGATGGGCGTTAAAGACCTAGATACTGGCGCCATACGTGACCGATATATTCCCTTACATTTCCTCAGTGAGCTAGGTTTTAAAAAACAAGCTCTGCGTTTGGTTGAGAAAATGGTTGAGGAACAATGTAGCCTTGATGATGTTTGCCTTAGAAAAGAGCAAAAAAAGGATGATTCTCCGGCTACTAGTTATCACTATACAGCGCTGCATTTGGCCCTTGAAGCGAACAACCAAGAATTAGCCATAAAACTGCTTAAAGCCGGGGCTGATTTTACCATTAACGCGGTGATTGAGCGGCCCAGCGCTTATTTTTGCGGGTGTTTTCCCACCGTGAAAAAAATTGAAAAAACACCCTTACAAATGGCTATTGATGGCCAGCAAACGGAGGTTCTCCGCGTCCTGCAATTAAAAATGCTCGAGGCCTACATTGCCAAACGATGCCAAGAAGAAATCTATCTGAGCCACATTACTCTG
Source organism: uncultured Gammaproteobacteria bacterium (assembly GCA_963844185.1). Lineage (GTDB taxonomy): Bacteria > Pseudomonadota > Gammaproteobacteria > Legionellales > Legionellaceae > Legionella. The sequence continues at coordinate 382,239 of CAWJMX010000001.1, read as the reverse complement.
TTTGGTTATACCTTCTTGCGCTTTGGTTTCTTCGCGAAAACAACCAAGCTTCATGCCGCAAACGACTATCGAGAGGCATTACTGCGTGGGAACGTGGATTACCACGAACTTGATAAACGTCATGAGGGGGCGCTGAGTCAAGGGCGCCTTGGCGCGATTGCCCAGCTTGCAAAGCTTATCCCAAACAACCTTGATACATCGCCAAGTCCAACCGCAGCAATCTAATAATACGATAACGATAAGGAATGTTTATGACTTTTTCAAAATTACCGGAAACACTAAAAGAACGATTTAGGCCCTATCAGAAGACCGGAAGACGAGCTCTTGATATAAACGGCTATCCTCTAGACCGTTTATCTGACGATGAATTTACTGCATTCATTGCGGTATTAAAAGACCTGCCCTGGTTGGTGACGCTTAATTTAGCAAATTGCAATTTAAATAAATTAAAGCCTGAGCAACATGATGCCCTCTGGCAAGCAATAAAAACACGACGCCAGCTCGCTTTTTTAACTATTCAAGGTACAGGAGAGCAAAAACTAAGTCCTGAATTCTTATTGGAGTTAACAACCTTACCCGCATTACGGGTATTTAAACAAAATCCAAAGAGCTCAGGTTATGAGTTTTTAAATTATTCAGACGCTAAGGCGCTGATTAATTTATTGGAACAAGAACCTGTTTTTGCCGCCGATTATTTACAAACGGCTACTGCAGATATTGAGAGTGAGGCTTATGATGTACTTAAAAAAGAGCATGAAATTATCAGCGCGCTCCATACGCACCGTTTAGCAATAAAAAGCGCCTCTCCCTCTCCATATTGGTTTCCACCCCAAACAATGGAGGCACTACGAATTTTAGACTGCTTGCAGCATACGGGCGCGCAAATGTCTTATGAACACGCGCAAACGAAATTTACGTTAAATTTAGAAGCCTGTGATGTGGCATCCTGTACTCGAGTTGCGCTCCTATTATTGAATAGATTACCGAATGACTTCAATATCCAGCTCACGCTGCCAGATGGGGCACTCGGTCATTTTGCGCAAGCAGCCTTAACAAAGCTGCAAGAAAAATATCCGCAGACTTTGACCGTAACAAATTATTCACCGACCCAATATTCAATTGAGCAAACGACACCGGCTTACGCCCAATTAAGCTCACTGAGTCATTCGTTTTCTTTGTGTGATTCTTCCTTCTATGCATTATTAAATAATAAAGAGCAATTGCATGAGTCCATTGTCTTGTTAAAGCAGATTTTGCAGGATAATAATACGGAGATGCACCATTTAGTCTATGAATTTTTTATGGTTCATCAGCTCTATTCCTTTCCCGTCGAAATCAATGAATTGGATACTTTAAACAAAGCCGTTGGGGAAAAAAATCAACCAAAAGCGATTACGCAACTCAGAGAAAACATCCTTGCTTTATTAAACTCTGAGCATCACGCTGTTTCAACACAATTACGAGAATCCACCACGATGGTTGATGCGCCTAAGATACCCGGTGAGCCTTCTAAGGTGACGCCCGATGCGGTTAAAGCCAAAGCACGCATGGCGTTACAAGCAAAAGCCTGGTTGGGAAAAATTGCTTTTGAGGAAATCAATCAAAATTCTGGCGAAGGAATTTATTGGTATGGGCGTTTTTTACATGAATTTCCCCTTAGAGCGCAAGAAAATCGAACTGAGAAGGCATTGCCAAGCGCTATAGATACCGTTTCTGTGAAACAATTTGCCCCTAAAGAAACGGGAATTTATTGGCTAAGACTTGCTGCAACCCACCATAAAAATAGAAGTGCACATACTTATTTAAGTGCGCTGTTCAGCAGACAACCAAGCTTAGCCCCTATGGAGCGGTACCAATTGACTCTGGCTACCGAGGAATTAGAAGTGCCGCAAAAAAAAGGCGAATTATTTAAACCCCACCATAATTTTTTGGAATTATTTCCACGCCATGATTTCTGGGTACGATTCAATGAAACGATGAGTTTTGGGGCCTCTGAAAATACACCCTATGCAAAGGAACATTTATTCTATTTAAAGCTTTTACTTCAAGATAATTTAATCACTGAAAAAGCTAAATTAACCCTGGTAAAACAAATAATTGATAGTCCTAATGTATATACATGGATGTTCTCGTCTCAATTAAAACATCATAAAAAAGAGTTAACGCTGACCCATGCCAGCCCTCTGGGCGCTCAAATACAATCAGAATTACTTCCAATACTCAACAAATACAAAAAAGGCAATAAAAATAGCGCGCTAGATAATACGAAACCAATGAGTGAGCAACCCGTAGCGCGAAGACTTGGTGTCTTTTGTACATTCTTTGTAGAACATCTCGAGCATTATCTAAAGAAGCGCACGCTCTTTGGTACAGAAATTGCTGAAGATGCGGCTCCAAGTTATGTTGCCGTGCTCATTCATGAATTATTAACGCAAAGCATTAACCGCTTTGAGCTTCATAATACACCATTAGATAACGAATTAAATGAAGCGATGCACTCCATGAAACAAGGCTTGCACGAAGATGCCTTTAGACGGGCATTAGCGACGCAGCCCGCCTCATTTGGCTTTGCTCAGGTCATGACCAATCGCTTTAAAAGTTATTCAACGACCGCTTATGTTGCAAATGTCTCCAATCTCTCCTTATTAAGAAAGTTTGGGGAAAAACAACCACATAAAGAGAAAGAGCATGGGTTATCACTTAAAAAAATAATCGCTGGCGGTGCTCTTGCAATTGAGTCGCTGCATGTTGCATTGCCTCTGGTTATTGCCGTGACCGGCGTGACGCTACCGGTGGTAGGTGTTTGGGCCGTTATTGCTGGCCTTCAAGTTGCTTTAGACAAAATTCACCATTATGCGCACCTGGTGGAGAAAGGCGCTGAGGCCGGCAAGCTTGCAACGGATTTAGTTGTTGGATTAGCACACGGGCATCATCTTGCTCATGAGGCAGGATTGATTGCTCATAAACATCATGAGGGGCCACCTCCTCTTATTGAGCTGGATACCATAAAACATTTTAATCGCTTACTGCAAAGCGCTTCTGTAAACGATATTGATTCTATAACCACATTAATCAATCAGTGGCGAGCGATTTACCAGCCGGCTACAGACGAATTGACCGATACCAGTAATAATCTTCTCGGGATTCTCTTAGTCGAATTATTGATGCGCGGTTTAACGCTACGTCTTTATGCGGAACAACAGAGTTTGGCTAAAAAAACAGAACACCCCAAATCGCTTCCTGCACTGCTTGATTATTTAAATGAAACCCTCTGGCTTTACAGTTGCCCAAGAATCAGTGACGATGCGCATTTAATGACAAAAAATATGAAGGTTTTTTCAGCGCTAGACCTTATATTCCCCACGCGACTTCAGGCCCGTCATTTAGCAAAGTTGATTGAAATTGCCGTTGAACCTGCAAATCGTCCCCAAGAACGTATCGCGTCAACAGCTCAAGTTGGTCTAACGCGTTTTGCTTCAAATTATGAGGTACAACAAATTAATCAATTGTGCGGAATAATACCACCCAATCCCGCATTTACCCTGGTAAACGGTGGGCATCAAGTGCTTATTAATAATAAGTCAGTAGAGGTAAGGATTGCTTATGATGAGAGGAATACCTTGAGGGAAGATATTTCATTCTTGTATGAAAAGGATGACTTACAAGACTTGCAATTCGAAGTTATTCGCTGCAAAGAACTTATTCAGTCCGTTTATGAAAAAGTAACCGCCCACCATGTAAAAGATAAAGAAAAATTCAACCTCCTTATGTCAAATCTAGACATCGTAGGCGATATATTGTCAAATTCAGTTGCTCAATTAAAGCGCCCTAATTTGCCAATTAACAATACATTTAAGGACATGTCTAAATTTGTATTTAATAATCCCAAATTATCACCCAAAATAGCGGTTAACGATTTTCTTGATCAAGTGGCGTCTTTTTTAATCGTATATAATCGTAAGCATCAACTAGGAATAGAAAGACTTGAGAATCACATTTATGCAGGACTAGAACAATCACATTTAGAAGATATGACTAAGCTTCTTGACAAAAGTCCAGAGCCTAAAAAACCGATACCAAATCCAGGGTCAGAACCAAAATCCACTCCAATCAAAGTATCTGAAACCAAAGTTGGCCTTTTTACTGGAAAATCGGCTTCAGTTTCCCCTCCCCTCCCTACAACCACCTCTTCACTCACATTATAAAATGTATCCCAAGCAGAATCTAACTGCTTGGGAAGTTCATCTTATAGCAAATTCCCCCAATCAATGCCGTGGATCAAAAGCATCACGCACCGCATCCGCAAATAAATTAATGGCTAATACTAACAAAAACATAAAAATAAATGCAGCCAACATCGGCCACCAAATTACCGGATCACGTGCTAGTTCAAGACGTGCGCTGTTAATCATATTTCCCCAACTAATGGTCATAGGAGAGACTCCTACCCCTACATAAGATAACAAAGCCTCAGCCATCACTAAAAAACTAAAGTCCAAAACTAAGGTAATTATGACAATGTGCATCACATTCGGTAATAAATGCTTACGGATAATCGTGAACCAATTAGAGCCCAAAGCACGAGCGGCTAAAACATAATCGACCTCGCGCAATTTTAACGTTTCGGCGCGTAATAAACGACACAGGCTCGTCCAACTGGTTACCCCTAAAATTAAGCATAAAGCCAATAAACGTGCATCCGCACTTTGCGCCAAGGTCGTAAATTGATCAGGATGGCTTGCTATATAAGTTTGCAAGGACAACACTGAAGCAGTAATTAATAGAACCCCTGGAATAGAGCTTAAGGTCGTGTAAATGTATTGAATAACATCATCCACTAGTCCACCAAAATACCCGGCAACAATGCCTAAAAATAAAGCTAAAGGCAACATAAATAAGGTAGTTAACAGGCCAATAATTAAACCCGTACGAATACTTTTAATTGTGAAATAAAAAATATCCTGTCCTATTTGCCCTGTTCCTAAAACATGAAATACGCGTGATAACTCATAACTAAACACCACAAAAAATGTAAGGAGGCCAAGAGTAATTAACGCACAAAGGCTTGTTGAACTTAAAACAAAAAGCGCAGGCTTGCGAGTAAATGCGCGCACAAAAATTACGATAAGCCAAAACGACAACAGTGCAACAATAGTGCATTTTAACGCCGACCCTACGCTCTTTTTAATCACGGCCATTTTTTCTGCTTCAGTTTTTACCCATTTTGCCGGATAAACTAAAGGTGCGTAAATTTGCTTCACCACACCGTGAACAAGCACGGTATCGGTAACAAATTGATTTAAAGCTAAAGGAGCCGAATAAGTTTTTTCACAGTTGGTTCCTATTGGGGCAAGCAGATTATCCAATAATGAGATTGCTGTTTCAGACTCATTACTTTGTGTTGAAAAATGAATGGAATCTAATACGCCGATGGTAATAAAAAACAAAAGCATGATGCCAGCACTTACGGCGATGGGGCGATGGGGCGATGGAGAATAATGGAAAAAGAACACCTGATGTGTTGTTTACGTAAGCTAAATAAGATAACTAACACACTTAAGATAAGTAGTGTGAGAAAACATTTATCGGTCCATAGGAATTCAAAAGTCATATTTTTATTCTCAACCTAATAGCTTCTTGTTTCTTTGCATCACTCACGATAACCTTACCCGCGGGTCCACGAACATATAAGAAAAATCAGTCAATACTAAACCAATGATATAAAGAATAGAACCTAAAAACACCATAGCCCTAACGATGGCAAAATCCTGTTGTTGAATGGCGTCTATAATATAACTTCCCAAACCTGGCACACCAAAAAAAGACTCAAGAATTAAACTGCCCATAAATAAAGAAGGTATCAGCACGACAATGCCCGTTAAGATAGGCAGCATGGCATTTTTTAACACATGTTTAAACATCACTTGTTGTTCGGACAAGCCTTTCGCGCGCGCGGTTTTCACATAATCTTTATTCATCTCTTCTAAAAATAAAGTACGGTACCAGCGCCCCCCAGCCCCTAAACCGCTGAGAACAGCGACCGCAACAGGAAGAACAATAAATTTTAAGGCGTCAAGGCCGCCATCATAGCCAGAAATAGGCACCAGGCGCAGGAGCTTACCAAACAAATATTGACCACCAATGATGTAAAACAAACTGGAGATAGACATCAAAATAATGCACATCACCACCCCTGTTAAATCAAGATAGGTGCCGCGAAAAAAAGCCATCGCCATCGCTAAAACAATGTTGCTAATTACATCTAAAAATAACACGGGTAAGGCAATGGCCAAACTTGGCCACATTCTAAAGCTAATGTCTTGGCTGATATCACGGCCAGCATCCGACATACCAAAATTAAAGGTAAATAGCTTCATCGATTTTTGAAAAAATAAAGTGGCCTCAATTTGCTGGAATCCTGTTTTTTGCTCATTAAAAAACAGCGGCAAATTATAACCATGGGCGACTTTCCAATCATCAATAACCTGTTGTTGCACATGCTTTTTGCCTAAATGCATACGTGCTATATCATCTGGTGTATTCACCATAAAAAATAAAATAAAAGTAAGTAAATTAATTCCAAACAGAATAGGTATGGAATAAAAAAATCGGCGTACTAAATACTTCATCATGATAGGTAAATCCTCTCAGCCGGCTGTTTTTCTTTTTTTAAATAGGCAATAAGCAAAGGCAAAACTAAAATTAAAATCAGCAATAGCAATAAACCTAAAGGCCAGAAAATAGGTTGATTCCATTCCTCACGTAAGCGTGCGCGCTCAGAAGCATTAATTGCCACGTATTTTAAACTTCCTAAAGAAAGAGGGTTTGGTTTCGTAGGTGACATCCAACTTTGTGACAAAATAAAATTCTCGGTATGAATGCCCCAGGCCCAAGGTGCATCATGCCGAACAATGGCAAGCATGGCATCAATAATTTGTTGCCTTAATACATCATTTTTACGATTTTTCATTAAATCAAATAAACGATCAAACTCAGGGTTTTCATAATTCGCCGTATTTTCCCCACCATGCTTCACCTTGCCATTGGCACCATAAAGTTGAAAGAGGAAATTTTCAGGATCGGGGTAATCGGCAGCCCACCCCCAAGAAAAAATTTGCGCATTCCCTACCCGCAATTTTTCCTGAAAGCGATTATATAACGTGGCTCTGATATTTAAATCAATACCAATATTGGCAAACTGTTTACGCATCCAATCAAATAAAGCTTTATCTTCCGGACCGCCTGAAGTAGTCGCATCATAATGCAGAATTAAGGCCTTACCGGTGGCGGGATCAATACCACCAGGGTACCCCGCTGCAACCATTAATTTTCGTGCATCCAGCAAGGGCCGTCGTACGGCTTCATTATCCTTCCATTCATAAACATAAGGATTAAGTCCCACAACCCCTTCCTGATAACCAAAAATACCGGGAGGAATGGGGCCTTGAGCGGCCATTCCGCGGCCATTGTAAAAAATGGCAATATTTTCATCGTAATTCAGCGCAATTGAAATTGCTTGTCTTAATTTACGTGCACGCTCACTAGTACCACCAACAACATTATCCAACATATTAAAACCTAAATAATAAATACTAGGTTCTATCATTTCGGTTAAAGACACTTTTTTCTTTTGCATTTCGGGCGTCAAGCTCGCAGCACCGTGCTTATTAATATGAATTGCCTGATCAAAACTGTCTGCACCAACTGCAGAATTATCATAATAGCCCTGCATAAATTTATTCCAGCGCGGAATCGACTCTTTTTCTAAAGTAAAGACAACTTTATCAATTAAAGGCAGACGCTTGCCCACATTGACCCAATAGCCTTTTTCCTTATCCTCTGGTGAACTGCCCGCGGGAAAATACATTGCACGAAAATTAGGATTTTTATTCAAAACCATCCTGCGATTGGGGTTATTTTTAGTCAGCATAAATGGACCTGTACCTATAGGGTACCAACTAAAAGAAAGGTTCTTATCGCTCATACCTGGCTGGGCATAAAAGACATCAGCTTCCCAAGGAACTGGCGAAAAAAAAGGCATTGCCAACCAAAATAAAAACTGCGCATATTGCCCTTTCAAGGTAATCTCAATGGTATAATCATCCAGTTTGTTAACGCCTGTTAATGGGTAATTACGCAAATCAACGTATTGCATAGTACTGGGTAGTTTCTTACCAAATTCCTTAAAACCAACAATGTACTCGCTCATTAATCCATAAATAGGGGAACTTATAGCAGGATTAGCCAAACGCTTTATTTGATAGATATAGTCATCGATAAGTAATTCACGCGTTCCAGTAAACTTAAAATCAGCGAGTCGATTAATATCATGTTTATCTAAATAATTTGCTGACAAATGATGGTAGCGATAGTGGCCGGCTTTGTCCTTGGCCAATGCGGGATGTGGTTGATAGAGAATGCCTTTATTAATTTGTACGGTGTATACCGTATAAGCGGGTGTAATTGAGCTGTTTTCAGCAATGGAATTGTGCTGAGCATCCAAATATTTTACTTGCGGCACTTGCCTCGCCGTTAACGGCTTTAGTTGATAAGGTCTTAAAAAATAATCATATTCCAGTAGGGGTTCATAGATTTGCTCCATAAAAAGATACTCATTCATACTATAAGATAATGCTGGGTCTAAAGTTTTTGGTTGTTCGGCAAACGAGGAATAATAGATCTTCTTTTTCGCATCACTTTGTGGGTAAGGATTATTTAAAACCCAAGAATTCGCATAGGACAAACCTAGACTGTTCATCAACAAAACAATCAAAATCATCCACTGCATTTCTTCTCCCTTTCGTACTTATTGAGGCCGTGGCCTGATAAAGGATATTATACTTCAAATTTCCCAGAACCTGTCGTCCCCGTATAGGCGGAGATCCATTCCTACACTGGCTCAAAACCAATTCATGGATGATTTCCCATCTGCGCGCATAAGCGTCAAGTTAAGGAGGTAAACCTTCGATCCGTTCGGGCTGAGGAGGCATTTATGAGCTTTTTTTCCTTAACTTGACGCCTATGCCCCATGGGAAGAAAAAAGTTTTCTCATAATTCACCCCAACATCTGCAAAAACTGTTCTTCATCTAAAACAGCAACGCCTAAATCATGTGCCTTATCTAATTTAGAGCCAGCCTCACTTCCAGCAATCACATAATGGGTCTTAGCAGACACACTACCACTAACCTTGGCACCTAAGGCCAACAATTTTGCCTTTGCCTCTTCACGTCCCATGCTCGTTAACGTGCCAGTTAATACCACGGTTTTACCAAAAAAAGGATGTTCCTGATTAATTTGTTTCTTCTCAAGCTTTGGCCAGTGAATGCCTAGGGCTAACAAACGCTCAATAACCTGTAAATTATGTTCTTGAGCAAAGAAATGCACCACATACGATGCCCCCACCGGCCCAATGTCATTCAGGCTCATTAATTCTTCTTCAGTTACGGTTAAAATAGAGGGAATATCACCAAAATGCTCCGCTAAAACCCGAGCACTTGCTTCACCAATTTCTCTAATTCCCAAAGCATACAAAAAACGATGAAACGTCGTTTTTTTGCTTTGCTCTAAAGCATGCAGCAAATTGTGCGCTGATTTTTCCCCCATTCGAGGAAGATTTGCCAAAATTGCCACATCAAGTTCATAGAGATCAGGCAAATGACGGATGATGCCCTCATCAACCAACTGTTCAATTAACATCGAGCCAAGACCGTCAATGTGCATGGCTTTACGTGAAGCAAAATGCCACATCATGCGTTTTAACTGAGCCTTGCAAAATAAGCCACCCACACACCGAGCAACCGCCTCATCATCCTCACGCACCACATCAGAGCCACACACGGGACACGATTCAGGCAGGTGAATAATCTTCGTATCTGCAGGGCGTTTTTCTAAAACGACTGACACCACCTCAGGAATCACATCGCCGGCACGACGAATTACCACCGTATCACCAATACGAATGTCTTTACGAGCAATTTCATCCATATTATGTAAGGTTGCATTACTCACAGTAACGCCTGCGACACTAACGGGTTCCAAACGTGCTACTGGAGTTAAGGCACCAGTTCGTCCTACTTGAAAATCAACGGCTAACAGTACAGTCATTTCTTCTGAGGCAGGGAATTTATGAGCGCAGGCAAAACGTGGAGCGCGTGAAATAAAACCCAGTTGTTGTTGTAAAGGAATGCTGTCAATTTTGTAAACAACCCCATCAATTTCAAAAGGCAGTGCGGTACGTCTGGCCAAGATATTATGGTAGTACTCTAAACAGCCAGCAATCCCTACTTTTCTTTGCGTTTCAGAAGAAACACGAAAGCCAAACTCCCTAAGTAATTGCAATTGCGCTAAATGATTGTCAGGTAAATGATAGCCCTCGCAAGCACCAATGCCATAACAATAAATGGCTAAAGGCCGGTGCGCGGTAACTGCAGGATTTAGTTGACGTAAACTACCAGCAGCTGCATTGCGCGGGTTAGCAAAGGTTTTCTCCCCCAATATCTGGGCATTTTTATTGTATTTCTCAAAGCCTGCTTTGGGCATATACACTTCACCACGCACCTCGATAAGCCGCGGTGGCGTATCTGTTCTTAGCGTTAAAGGCACCGAAGCAATGGTTTTAATATTGGCAGTAATGTTTTCACCAGTAGTCCCATCACCACGTGTGGCAGCAGAAACTAATACGCCATTTTCGTAAGTTAGATTAACCGCTAAACCATCTAACTTAGGCTCACAGGTAAAGACTAATTCTTGATTGGGTTCATCCAATTTTTCCGTTACACGCTTGATAAATGCCTGCAATTCCTCATCGGTAAATACGTTAGAAAGAGACAACATTGCTTGTTTATGAGCAACGGGCATAAAAGCATCGGCAGGTGTACCACCGACACGTTGTGTTGGTGAGTCTGCCATAATTAATTCTGGATGTTGCGTTTCTAACTCATGTAATGCGCGAAAGCATCGATCATATTCCACATCAGGAACAAGCGGCTCATCAAGCACATAGTAATGATAATCATATTGTCTGATTTTATCTTTCAGCTCGTTGAGCTGTTCTTTAATTTCATCAATGTTCATTAAAAACCATCCGTAAAACAGATTCTACGTCATCTCCTCACCAGTGGAGATAACGTCTGCGGGCCATCGAAATCGACGTGAAAACCGACATTAAAACATTAGTTTATCACTAAAAATTATGCTATAGATACATGTCGACTTAAGATGAGGCATGATAAAAATGGACTTTCAACGTGTTTTAACTGCGCTTATATTATTTTTGATGTCAACATTAATCCAAGCTGCCGAAAACCCTGGCGTTGCCTTTGTGCATGGAACCAATGATCATCGCAATGATGCCTATGGGATTTACTGGAAAGTCGATTTTATCGACAACATAGCTCAAGGCTTAGCTAATCCTGAAAACTACTATGTAGTCCATTGCGATTACAGTAAATACATGTGGGATGAGGATGCCGGTGATTGTACGGCAGATCAATTATTAAAATTTATCAACGAGAAAAACATCAGTTCACTTACCGTATACACTCATTCAAATGGCGGCAACGTCCTGCGTTGGATTTTATCAAATCCAGCCTACAACAGTCGCTACTTGCGCCTAAAAGAAAAAATAGGCCAGGTAATTGCCTTAGCACCTTCCAGTACCGGTACCCCAATCGCCGATTTAGTGCTCAGTGGCCATGTTTTAGGCTCTAATTTATCTTGGCTCTTGGGGTTCCAGGGCGATGCCATTAAACAACAACGCATTGGTGACATGCGCATCTATAATGAAGAATTATTATTTGGTACTAAAGGTCGCCCGGTTTTACCGGTACCATTCAAAGCCATCGTTGGTACTAATGTTATTGCCTCGCCTTTATCATCTGCCAGCTATTGCAATGGCTTTCTACTCAATAGCGGATTAAAAATTTCTAACTTATATCTTGATAAATGTGCTGATGGCTTTTTAAACTGCAGTTCACAAAATGCCGCAGGCGAAGTTTGGTTTTATGACAAAGATAAATTAGAAAATAATCTGACTCTGAGCCATAACCAAAGCAGACATTCCTGCTTCGGGATGGACAAAATTCTTATTAAGGCCTTAGATACAAAAGGAGCTGTACAATGAAAACAACCCAATTTTTTTTATTGTCTGCATTTTACTTTTCACAAGTACATGCATACACACTACCACAGCACCCAACCAAGGCTTATGAATGTGATGAGTGCGATAAATTATCTCATGATACCCTACATGCAAATTGGGGTTTGCCTGGAACCCCCTTAGTGAGTACTAAAGACAAAGATCATAAAAGCTACAGTTACAACCAGGTGATCAGTGCCGAACAATTGCATCAAGGTATTAAGCTCTCGACACGTGCTCCAGGTGCGGTAGTACGTATTACGCCTTTAGAAAAAAAATCTATTCCTGAATTAGAACTCACTACACCTCAAAATCAATTACTGACGTTAAAAGATGCAGCGGCACTTTATGCTCAAGATGAAGCATTAGGACAATCATTATTAACCACAGAACACCAAGCCATGATGCAAATAAAACCCGAATTAGGTTTTGGAACGTTTACGCTTAAAAGCAAACACACGAGCGCAAATGATGCCAATTCTTATCTACTTCATGTTTTTGACAAATATTCACTGCTCTATTTACAGGTAGAACCTCATTCATTGCAATATCAATATGGCGATCAGTTCACTGCGACTATTTCTTTGAAAGATAATGACAATGACTATTCTCTAAATGATGTAAATGCAGCGCTAATTAGTGCCGATGAACAAATTATTCCGCTAAAACTTACAAAAATAAAACACAATCAATTTGAAGCCAGCACCACCCTACTTTCAGAGTTAAATACGCACGGAGATAACTGGCATATTGAAGCCGAAGTACTTAGTGAGCAAGATGATGGAATCGTACGACGTACTGCGCGCACGGCGTTTTCCTATTCAATCCCTTCAGCCAGCTTGCTAAGCATCAAAAAAGTTTCTTCCACCCCCTTAACCTTTGCCGCAACGGTAGAGGTTGCAACGGCCAGTCGTTATGCGCTACAAAGTATTTTATTTCACAAAAAATCTGCCGGTGAACCCATACCCGTTGAAACCTCACAAAACGCGCAATGGTTAGAGCCTGGCAAACAAACAATAAAATTTAGCTTTGACAATTCCAAGCGTTTAGCAGACGATACGCTTTCTGTTGGTTATTTGCATCTTACTGATTACGGCCAGTTAAAAACCGTATACCAATATAATCAACCTATTAAACTCGGCCAATTTATGGATTAATGCATGCAATTTTTATCGTCTGTCACTCTTCTTGAGGGCATAGCTTATGCGCTTGCCCTCCAGCTTCTGGTCTTAATGTCGTTCTTGATAAAACAAGGTCAGCAAAAAAAACTAAGCCAACAACTTAATGACAAAGTACTTGAAGCCTTTACCAATCAGTTGCACCAGGTACATCTCGATATGAACGATAAAATTGCTCAAGGACAACTGCTTACCCAACAATTAATCCATGACACCGTCCAAAAACAAATGACGGATGTGCGTGAACAAATGAGCCACAGTTTCAAACAACATGCCAGTTCACTGACCGCTCATTTACAATTGCTTACAGAAGAAATTCGCATGCATCTGCATAGTTTGACGCAGCAAGTAAATAACAAATTAACTGAAGGATTTGAAAAAACCTCGTCAACGTTCATCGATGTGGTAAAACGATTAACCATTATTGATGAAGCACAAAAGAAAATTACCGAACTCTCAAGCCATGTGGTTAGTTTGCAAGATATTCTCGTCGATAAGAAAGCACGTGGTGCTTTTGGCGAAGTACAATTATCGACATTAATTAGCAATATGATTCCTGCGACCCACTATCAAATGCAATATACTTTAAGCAATCAAAAACGGGCTGACTGTATCTTATTTTTACCTGAACCTACAGGCAATGTAGTCATTGACGCCAAGTTTCCACTGGAAACGTATCAACGTCTGATTAACATTGAGCCAGGCTCAATTGAAAAAAAATCATTGCAGCAACAATTTCGGCAAGATATTCAAAAACACATTAAAGACATTGCCGAAAAATATATTATTCCGAATGAAACCACCGATGGCGCCATGATGTTCATTCCCGCAGAATCCATCTTTGCGGAAATTCATGCCAATTACCCGGATTTAATTGCCATATCGCAACGCTTAAAAGTATGGCTGGTTTCTCCCAGCACTTTAATGGCCGTATTAACCACCGCCAAAGCAGTACTCAAAGATGATGCCACGCGCAAGCAAGTGCATATCATCCAAAAACATTTACATGCTTTGGCTGATGATTTCCAACGTTTTGAAAAACGCATGGATAAATTATCCAAGCACATTAATTTAGCGCATCAAGATGTCGGTGAGGTGAGCACGTCAGCGAAAAAAATTACGTCTCGCTTTCAGAAAATTGAATCAGTAGATATTCAGTTGGATGAGTTAGAATTAATTGAAAATAATACCCCAGCAACTGAAGAAGCACCGCTTATCTGAACCAGCGATTTAATGGCAGTCAGAAGATATGCAACGACATCTCGACGCCTCGGCGTCAAGATTACCAAGAAGGCTTATGGAGGAATTATCCAACACGCGCCCTTGCTCATAGAGACACTACACTATTTTTTTTTGCATCCAGGTATCGCAGCTAAAATGCCCTGTTTGTCCTAGAGGAGCGTTTAAAAATTCAAATCCATGACGGCGATAAAGGGAAATTGCTTGAGTCATACTCGATAGTGTTTCCAAATAAATCGTATAATAATTTTTTTCTGCTGCCGCAGCTAAAGCAAGCCGAAGCAACTCATCCCCCACCCCTAATCCTCGCGCAGCACTAGATAAATACATTTTCTTTAATTCACCGATGGACTTATCGTCTCCTGAGAGTGGCCCAATGCCAACTCCTCCCAATAATTTATTTGCTTTTTCGGCAACTAAATAAATTTTATCTTTTCCCTGATATGCTTCAAACATGATACTAAGTTCAGCATCACAAAATGCAAACCCAGGTTTATTGGCACCAAATTCTGTTAATACCAACTTAATAAGGTTACTAAGATTAGTATTATCGCGTTTTTCAATAGACCGAAAACGAATACCTTGCAAACGGCGAGATTTTTTAAGGGCATTTGCATATAAATTCAATCCTTGCTTTATTGTAGAAACATCTTGCTCATCCAGATAATTCAACGCAGCGAGCACCTGTGCCTGAGCAGCATGGTTAATTTGTGTAATTAATTCCTTACCTTCCTTTGTTAGCGAAATATTTTTTACCCGACTATCAGAGGGGCAATTCGCGGCTATTAATAATTGTTTGCTTTCTAATGACTTCACCAACTTACTAATGTAAGACTTATTCAATCTTAAATTATTTGCTAATACTTGCTGGGTGATGACGCCTTGTTGTTCACATTCTAGCAATAGGTGTACTTTTGCAAAATTTAAATCGAGCGCTTGATAAGGATTGCCTAAAAATCCAAATTCTCGTATTAACTCACGCGCATAATAACGAAGCGCATCTACATTTCCATTGTTTTGTTTCATAACAAGACCATATGGTTTCCAAAGGAAACCATATTAATATAAAATTAACGAATAGCAAAGGTGAGAATATTTTTTCTCTGCAAACAGGTTTATACAGGTCATGCATCGAATTCCTAGGTTTCGCTGCACAGCGCCTGAACGACGCGCCAATGATCAGGAACTTTGCATCCGAACGTTAAGTTAAAACCAATTTAGTAATTTTTAAATAGATAAAGTTTGGGCCATCTAGCCTAATAGATCGACTGTTGGGTCTTGACCCAACCTACGTATTTTTTAATATCAGCAAATTAAGTGCAACAAAAGCAATACAAAGGTATAATAGCTATTTTTTCAAGCCGATTGCATAAGTCATGACCATGAATACGCTACTTTACCAACCCACGCAAGCCAAACAAATTTGGGCACAACTCCAAGGAAGCAGTCTACCACTGGCCTTGGCTGAGTACTGTCAGCAAACTCCTGGCATAAAATTATTGATTGCTCAAGATAACCTTAGTGCCAATCAATTACAGGCTGAATTAGAGTTCTTTTTAGACCAACAGCATTCACCCCAGGAATTATTATTCTTCCCTGACTGGGAAACATTGCCTTATGATCAATTTTCGCCGCATCAAGACATTATTTCGGAACGACTCTACACGTTAAGCCGCATCCAACAAGTCACCAATGCCATTGTCATCACGTCAGCAAGCACCTTGATGCACCGCTTGTGTCCACCTGAGTTTTTAAATCAATACGCCCTCATGCTTAAAGAAGGACAAACGCTGGATCTGTCCGCCTTTAGAAACCAATTGCAACAATCTGGTTATCACAGCGTAAATAAGGTTTTGGAACATGGTGAATATTCCTTACGCGGCTCGATCATCGATGTCTACCCCATGGGTTCAGGCTTGCCTTTTCGCATCGAATTGTTTGACGATGAAATTGAAAGTCTGAGAAAATTTGACCCAGAAACACAGCGTACCATAGAAAAAATCACCCAAATTAACGTATTACCTGCGCGTGAATTTCCACTAAATGAACAAAGCCAACTCTTATTTCGCCGCGCATTTCGCGAGTTATTTCCAGGTAATCCGAGCCATTGTCCGCTGTATGAAGCAATCAGTGAGGGACAATTCCCCTCAGGCATAGAATATTACCTACCCCTGTTTTTTGAAAAAACGGTGACCTTTTTTGATTATCTGCCAACAAACGCCAAAGTATGTTTAATTGAAAACATCCAAAATAATGCAGAACAATTCTGGCAAGAAGTAAGTGAACGCTATGAGCAACGACGCCATGATGTAAGCCGTCCGATTTTGACACCAACCGCCTGCTTTATTAATCCAACAGAGCTTTTAAGCAAAGCGAATGAGTATGAGCAGTTACGTTTATTCCATAATGCTTCAGAGAAAAAAGGCGCAATCAACTTTGATATTGCCCAAGCACCGCAATTACCCATAGATAGAAAGACTGAAGAGCCGTTAAAAAACTTACGTGAATATTGTGCCGATACCTCACGCCGTTATTTAATCGTCGTTGAAAGTGCCGGACGACGTGAAGTATTACTTGATTTACTCAAACCAAGTGGCATCCTTCCCAAAGTACAAGCATCCTGGCACGACTTTACCCATGATACGACCCCAATTAACATCAGCACTGGTGCCTTAACTTTGGGTTGTGAATTAACTGCAAACAAAACTGTTTTGATTGTTGAATCACAATTATTCGGTGAACAAAGCACGCCGCAACGTCGCGGTACGCAAAAAGCAGTCGATCCTGATTTAATTATTCGTGATATGGCCGAGCTACGCCTAGGTTCTCCGGTAGTTCATTTGCAATTTGGTGTGGGGCGTTATCAAGGATTACAGCATATTGAAAGCAATGGTGCCGCCAGTGAATTTTTAGTGCTTGCCTATGCCGGCGAAGATAAGATTTATGTACCCGTCACCTCATTACATCTGATTAGCCGTTATACCGGAGGGGATAGTGAACATGCCCCCTTACATAAATTAGGCTCGGATCAATGGCAAAAGGAAAAGAAAAAAGCTGCCGAAAAAATTCATGATGTTGCAATCGAATTACTCGATCTCTATGCCAAAAGAGAAGCACAACCCGGGTATCAGTACGAATTAAACCAGGGTGAATACGTCAAATTTGCCAGTGCCTTCCCGTTTACCGAAACCGTTGATCAGTTGCAATCGATTAACCAAATCATCACGGACATGCAATCGTCACGGCCAATGGACCGACTGATCTGTGGTGATGTAGGATTTGGCAAAACAGAAGTAGCCATGCGCGCTGCGTTTGTCGCCGTACAAAACAATAAACAAGTCTGTATCTTAGTCCCCACTACGCTGTTAGCAGGACAACATTTTGAATCCTTTAGAGATCGATTCGCTGATTTTGCCGTGAACATTGAATTACTTTCTCGGTTTCGCTCAGCCAAAGAAACCGAAGGCGTACTTGCTTCATTAAAATCAGGAAAAACCGATATAGTCATTGGCACCCACAAATTATTCCAAAGCAATATCGCCTTTAAAAATCTGGGCTTATTAATTATCGATGAAGAGCATCGATTTGGCGTAAAACAAAAAGAACACATCAAAGCCTTGCGTACCCATGTTGATATATTATCCATGACAGCAACCCCTATTCCCAGAACCCTGAATATGGCCATGGCAGGCATTAGAGATATTTCTTTAATGACCACACCACCAGCTAAACGCTTAGCCATTAAAACCTTCTGGCAAGAGAAAAAAGATTCGGTCATCCGTGAAGCCATTCTGCGGGAAATTTTAAGAGGTGGGCAAGTATTTTTCTTGCATAACAATGTAGAAACCATTGAGCGAATTTGTCAGGATCTGCAAACCTTAATCCCCGAGGCCAAAGTGCGCAGCGCTCATGGACAAATGCGTGAGCGCGAATTAGAACGTGTGATGTCTGAATTTTACCACCACCGTTTTAATGTACTGGTCTGCACTACGATTATCGAAACCGGTATCGACATCCCCACCGCCAATACCATTATTATCGACCGAGCGGATAAATTTGGCTTAGCCCAATTACATCAATTACGTGGTCGCGTTGGGCGCTCACATCATCAGGCTTACGCTTATTTGTTAACACCTGATGAAAAACTGTTAACCTCAGATGCGGTGAAACGTCTGGAAGCCATTGTCTCGCTCGAGGATTTAGGTGCCGGGTTTACTCTGGCAACACACGATCTGGAAATTCGCGGTGCAGGCGAACTCTTAGGTGAAGATCAAAGCGGCAATATGCATGCAATTGGCTTTAATTTATTTATGGAAATGCTCGACAGAGCGGTCAGTGATTTAAAAGCTGGAAAAATCCCTGAATTATCAGCGCCAATGTATCAAGGCCCTGAAATTGATTTACGCATTAGCGCGATTATTCCTGAAGAGTACATTGCGGATATTCATAACCGCTTAATCATGTATAAACGAATTTCCAATGCGAAAGAGAAACAACAATTACATGATCTGCAGATTGAATTAATCGACCGTTTTGGTTTATTACCGCAGCCAGTGAAACATTTATTACTGATCACCGAATTAAAATTAAAAGCTCAGGACATGGGTATTCAAAAAATCAGTGCGGGCACCCAACAAGGTAAATTAGAGTTTAGTGAACAGCCTTCTATTGATCCAGGCGCATTAATTAGCCTGATCCAAGTTCATGCTAAACGCTACCAAATGGAAGGTCCTCAACGCCTACGCTTTACCTTAGACAGTGAAACCCCTGAAGAACGTATTTTTGAAATTAGCGCCTTGCTTAATAAATTAATAGCTAAAAATTAAGCTAATTTTGGCCATTTTAGCCCGGACGCAGCGAACCCCTGGAGCAGAACCACATCAAACGCAGAATTCCCGGGTCTCGCTACGCCCCCCTGCTACAATAAGTCAATTAATGAGTGCATAAGGCATCGGCTCTACTTCTGCAACATTGCTTACTGCAAAAGGTTTAAAAAAAAGAAAACGTCGTTTTCCACCAAATTTAACAAACTCTTCCTCTTCTTGTCGTTTTAATGTTTTTTCTAAAATTTTTTTTGAGCCAATATTATCTGGATGAACTGTAGCGACTATTTCTCTAATCGAGCCTTCAAGCGAATCTGTGGGGGCTTCTGTAACAATATGTTTTATGTATTTCTTACCAAGAATAGCAATTTCAGTACCATATCCCTTTCCCCAAAATGCTTGGTCAATAATGTAACCAATTTCAGCAACATTCTCATGCCCCGCTCCCACTTTAGCAAATCCAGCGACAGAATGATCAATATTAAGACAACCCATGAATTCATTGGTTTCTTTATTAAAGATAGTAAACACTGCAAATTTTTGATTATCGTTCCATTTTTTTATCTCGCCGTGGACAAACTCAGTAACCTGAGTCAAAGTCCATGGCTTGCCTTCACCGAATAGAGCTACATTTTTAGAGCTCCCCAATAAAGCGGCATACTGTTCGATTAAAAACGGTTCTTCATTTTGATTAAATGAGCGAAGCGCTAATCTTGCTGAACAAATAGTGTATTGGTTTGCTTCATTACGAACCTCTACCACCCCTATTTTTTTAGATGAATAATTTTTTATTGGCATAATCAATCCTTTAATTAGTCACTGAGAATTAACATTAGGTTCTTTTTAGGCTACAACCATTTCACGTCGATATAAAGGCACTTGTAATAAAAATTCACTGGCATTGTGCTTAACTACGTCTTTGAGACAATAATTGTGCTCAAACACTTTTTTTTGACGTTCAGAACTTGTACCCGAATCCATAATCGCCTGAATGGTGGAAAAATAGGTTTGATAATCCAAGTGTTCAATGTAGGGTTGTAATTTGTCAATCCACTCCTGTAGGTCTTCACGCATTAATTTAGTTTTACCATCAGTATTCATCACTAATTCAGCATCTAAACCATAACGAATAGCGCGCCATTTGTTTTCTCGTGCCAACCAATAAGGTGGATAAGCTACAGATTCAAGCCAACTGCCATTATCAGTAAACCAATATGCAAGAGCATGAATAAAAGCCACCAAGGCCAATGTTTCTGATAAAGTAGCAGTACCATCACAGACACGAATTTCCAGAGTACCAAAACCAGGACTTGGCCTTAGATCCCACCATAAATCTTTAAGTGACTTAATTGAACCACAAGATTTCAAACTCTTATAAAGATATTCAAAGTCTTGCCAGCTACGTACCGGATAAGGTTGCCCTGCTGTCGGAAGCGCTTCATAAGTCGTAGGACGACATGAAGCCAATCCAGTATCAATGCCTTGCCAAAAAGGAGAACTTGAGGACAACGCGAGCATATGAGGCAAAAAATACATAAAAAAATTATTAAAGCGGATGCATTCTTCACCACTAGCCATACCCAAATGCACGTGCAAACCATACACGCTCATACGGCGGGTGAGCCATTGATTACGATCAATTAACTCTTGATAGCGTGTTGTCGGTGAAACCATCCAATCAATGTATTTAGAAAATGGATGCGACCCCGTAGTTGAAAATAGAATACCCAAATCTTTTGTAGCATATTGCAATGCAGCTAAGGTTGTGTAAAGGTCGTCTTCAACGTCTTGAGCTGTAACACACTTACCAGTATTTACTTCAATCGTGCTTAAATAAAATTCTGGTTTAACTTTTTCAAGATGAGAGGTAGTCTTTAGCACTTCTTCAGCTCGTGCGCACAGGTTATAGTTTTCAGGGTCAATCAATTGAAGTTCAATTTCCACACCTAAAGTAAGTACACCATTACTGTTAAAGTAAATTTCATCCACTTCTGAGGTATGCCTTGATTGAGAAGCCAATTTGTTTGGCTCTAAGGATTTATTGATTTTTTTATGCATTATTAATCCTCCCTTTATAGGTAATATTTTGAGAGTTGCCAAAGTATTTGGCATTTTGAACGTTGAATCCGCTACTATTTTTGCAGGCGCTTCTATAGTTATATTTAATACTTGGATACAATAGATAATTCCCGTAAATATTAATTATTGGTGATATGATTCGTACACAAATCATTTGTCATACTAACGATTTAACGGGTTCATTTCAACCTTAAATACTTAAAAGATCGTTTATGACTCATATTGGCAAAGAGCAAATTGAAGAACAAAAACCTGAAAATTATCAGTCAGAACAGCGCTCTAAAAGCATTATTCTGGCCTTACGCAAGATCATGCAACAAATGGACTATCATTCCAGACGGTTAAACAAATGTTATGGATTAACTGTCCCACAAATTGTCTGTTTGTATGAAATTCATGAAAATGGAATCATGACCTTATCCAGTTTATCGAAAAAAGTTTACCTCTCAATGAGTACACTTGTAGGCGTTATCGATCGTTTAGAGGAAAAAGAATTTGTTCGCCGAACCAGAGACAGTAAAGACCGTCGCATTATTTACATTGACATCACTGAAAAAGGCAACGAGTTTGTAAAAGCAGCTCCCTATCTTCTCCATAATCGACTGCATGAAAATCTTCAGGTTTTAAGTGAAGAAGAACAATTAACTCTTGCTAACTCCATCAATCTATTAGTTAATCTCTTAAAGGATATATAAGATAATATGAGATCGGGATAAGAAATTAGAACAGAGCTTATCCCCTCTCGATCCGTTTTCGGGCTAAGAAGGATTCAGCACCATCTCCAAGCCTTGGCATCAAGATTACCAAGGCAATTTACGCTACCGTTGGCGTAATCCAAAAAACAACCACTTGTTTTTCGGCGGTTTTAAAATAGCGCCAACCTTGCGCATGATAGGCGATCGTTTCTTCATTGATTGGCAAATGCCTTGATGCAAGCCATGTATGGGTTCGATTAATGCAGTCTGTAATAAGACGAATATCATCTTTAATATTCTTCCCACAAATAATTGCACCATACTCTTGATTCCACGTTGCATGCGGATTAACCAGTGCCGGCATTTGATCGGGAAAAAAGGTACTGCACGGGGATGATTTGGCAAATAAAAAGCCAAGGCAGCAGGATGATCGGGCCAACTAAAACCACTAAGCCAGTTAAATGTTTTCCCAGGAAATTTTTTTTCAAACTGTTGTGCAATAGCTACTGCCATTTCTTTATTGGCTTCAGCATAATCTAAGCGATTTTCTTTCTGAGCTTGGTATGTCGCCACAAAGAAAGTAAAAACCAATAGAAAAGTAACTGTAAAAGCCCAAAAATACGTTAACCTCTTAAGCAAGACAGTTAATGGGACTTTAACTAAATCAACATATTTACTCAATAGATTAGCCATCAAAATAGGTAATGCAAACCAAACTGATGTAGCCCAACGCTCCATTAAATGAATATTAAAAACAACAGCGCTTACGATTATAAGCGAAATGGGCAGAAAACAGAGGTAATTTAAAACCCGCTTATTGCTATTTTCTATACATGGAGCAACAGACGACTTAGGTGTACGCTGTCTTAATATCAACCAAGTAGTCCAGGAAAGTGCAAAATAATAAATGCCACTTAATGAAAAGTTCATTATATTTGACAGACATTCCCATAATGTAAAGTTATTTTCGGGGATCGTACTTAAATAGCGAGAGGTATAAGCGCGAAAGGGAAAGTCCATCTGCACTTCCCAGAGAATATGAGGCGTTAATAATAAAAAGAACAACGCCAAACAGGCATATGGGAATGGGGTTTTATACCAAACTCGATAACGGTGCTCGACAATCGAAATAAGAAACAACGTGCATAAAAGCACCACTGAAAAATATTTACCCAATATGCTCGCAGCTGCTAACACGCTGAATAATAAAGTCCATAGCCATTTTTTAAATGAATCGGTCGCATCCAGCGAAGCAAGGAATGCAACAGTAGTCCAAGGCCACAAGGAAAATAAGATGGTATCGGCATTAAATTTTACTGCATAAAGATTATAGGGATACGCAAAGAGACTGAAAAGTAGGACCAAAAATAAAAATAATTGCGTCTGAACAGGATTAAATTGCGCCTTCTTGGGCAGCAATTGTCTTGATAAACACATAATGCCTAATAATGCGAGTGCATTATTTAAATAGGATAACGCATAGTATGCTATGGTGGTTGTGGGCCAGAGCATAAACCACCAACGGGTTATCCAACTAAACAGGGGTGGATGTTTGAAGGAGCCCCATTCAAAGGTTTGTCCCCATGCGTAATTTTCAAGCATGTCATGCCCTAGATTAGGTAAGCAAAACCACGCCAGGATGGCAAAAATTGTACAGTGCATGAAAACCGTACGATATAATAAAAATGTGGGCGCAGCACCAAGAACAGTATTTTCTTTTTGAAGAAAATGATGATTAGACACGGTATTTTTATCCATAATAATATCTGATTGATGACCTACCAAAAAGTAATCCCTTATTACCAAACTTTTTTCCTATAAACAAGTTTTAATTTTTTATTAAATTAACGCAGGATAAGAAGTTCATGCTCGATCGGATCATAGCCCGGATTAGCGCAGCGTAATCAGAAAAAGGGGTTATTCTTTGCACCGCAATCCCGGATTATGCTGCGCTAATCCGGGCTACGCTCGGCTCGATGTTAACTAGTACCACCTACAGTCAACGCATCTATTTTTAAGGTAGGTTGACCAACGCCTACGGGCACCGATTGACCTTCCTTACCACAAACACCAATCCCACGATCTAAGGCCAGATCATTACCAATCATACTGATTTTTTTCATGACATCAGGGCCATTGCCAATTAGTGTAGCTCCTTTAACTGGTGCCGTAATTTTTCCATTTTCAATAAGATAGGCTTCACTCGCAGAGAATACAAATTGACCAGAAGTAATATCCACCTGCCCCCCGCCAAAATTCACCGCATACAAACCACGTTCTACGGAACGGATAATCTCTTCAGGATCATGCTGTCCAGCTAACATATACGTGTTGGTCATTCGCGGCATAGGCACATGCGCATAGGATTCACGACGACAATTACCTGTAGATTGCATTCCCATTAATTTAGCATTCAGTTTATCCTGCATGTAATTAACCAGCACCCCATTCTCAATCAAGGTAGTACATTGAGAAGGTGTTCCTTCATCATCAATGGTTAATGAACCGCGTCGATCTTTTAAAGTACCATCGTCAACTACAGTAACACCAGGTGCAGCAACCTGCTGGCCAATACGCCCAGAAAAAGCAGATAAGCCTTTACGGTTAAAATCACCTTCCAAACCGTGACCGACAGCCTCGTGCAATAAAACACCGGGCCAACCTGGACCTAAAACAACAGGCATTGTTCCTGCTGGGGCAGGTTTTGCATCCAGATTAATTAAAGCTTCACGCACTGCTTCGCGGGCATAACTTAAAGCATTTTCTTTTTCAGTAAAATAAGAATAGGCAATGCGACCACCACCACCTGAACGTGCTGACTCTCGTCGGCCATTTTTATCTTCGACAATAACACTGACGTTGACACTAACTAAAGGTCTAACATCAGCCACCATCTGCCCATGCATGTCAGCAACCATAACTACTTCATAACAGCCACTAAGCGAAGCATTAACTTGTATGACGCGCGAATCAATACTGCGGGCCTCTTTATCAATCGCTTCCAATAAGGCAATTTTCTCTTGCTTACTCATTCCTTCAATTGGATTTAAACCACGATAACGGCTTTCAGCAATGGTTTTCACGTGAACGGGTTGCATGGCTTTAGAGCCGGTCAGTGCAATCGAACGTGCCGCATCCGCGGCACGCAGCATAGAAGGTAATAAAATATCGTCACAATAAGCAAAACCGGTTTTATCACCACTTACTGCACGAATACCCACGCCTCGATCTAAGGAATAGCTACCGCTTTTAACTACCGAATCCTCCAAATACCAAGATTCAGAACTGCAACTTTGAAAATAAAGATCCGCATCATCAATATGATTGGTCATCATTGTTTTAAACAATTTTTCGATACCGGTTTCATCCAGCGATGCGGGAGCTAATAAAATTTGTTTTGCTGTAGTTAGAGCTTCTGTCATTTAATTACCCTTTAAATTTAATACATGATGGTCCACACTTGGAAACGTTTTTCGCAAATGCTGTAGACCTTGCAAATCAATTTCCGCAGTCACTACGCCTATTCCATCTGTTTGCTGCGCGAGCACTGCCCCCCAAGGCTCAATAATCATGCTATGCCCATAGGTAGAACGTCCATTTTCATGATGCCCACCTTGATTTGCGGCTAATACATACGATAAATTTTCTATGGCTCTTGCTCTTAATAATACCTCCCAATGAGCAAGACCGGTTACTGCAGTAAATGCCGAAGGAACTGTAAATAACTGCGCGCCTTGTATGATGAGTAGTTGTTGATACAGTTCCGGAAAACGCAAATCGTAACAAACAGTTAAACCGATTTTACCAACAGGAGTATCCACGACAACAAGATCATGGCCGCGGTCGATAGTTGCTGATTCACGGTAAGCTTCTTGTGGTGATACACTGACATCAAATAAATGAATCTTGTCATAACGTGCAGCACATAAGCCTTGCTCATCATAGACAAGGCAGCTGGCTCTGACTTTAGAGCCACTCCCTTTCAACGGCATAGTGCCTGCGACAACCCACAAACCTAATTGTTTTGCCAATTGACTTATTTTTTCCTGAATTGGTCCTTGACCATAGACTTCACCAATATGCAATTTATCGGTTTCATGGTGCCCCATAAAGGCAAAATTTTCAGGTAATAAGATCAGCTGGGCATCATCCTCACGTGCTTGAATCATCAATTTTTCAACTTGTTGCAGATTTTCAACCACGTTTGCTGAAGAAACCATTTGCGCCAATGCAACACGAGCCATAATAAGCCTCAATCCACTACAAAAAATTTATTCATCATACTATAGAGTAGTATAGATTCTCAAAACAAAATTAATGATACAATTCCAGCGATGCAACAATACCCAGCTACAAACAAGGAAGTTTCATTTACGGCAAAATTTATTAACGATTTTGCCTCGAACTACTTGAAATATAGGAAACATATCTATACATATGCTAGACTAAATATAAACAAAGAGGAGTTCTACACGATGAACCGCAATGATGTCACGCTAATCAGTCAGCGCAAGGAATCAGTGCTTTCAAGCAATAAGGTACTGCGTAATACATACCTGTTACTTAGCTTAACGTTCTTATTTAGTGCGTTCACAGCTTATTTGTCTCTTACCAGCGGTGCTCGTCCCATGAACCCACTGCTCATGATAGTTGGTGTTTATGGTTTAATGTTTTTAACACAAACGCTACGCAATAGCGTCTGGGGATTAGTTAGTGTTTTTGCCTTCACCGGCTTCCTTGGCTACACTCTAGGCCCTGTGCTTAGTTTTTATATTCATAATTTTTCTAATGGCCCACAGCTGGTTGCTACTGCTTTAGGTGGTACTGGCGTAATTTTCTTTGCTTTATCAGGTTATGCATTAACAACGAAAAAAGATTTCAGCTTCTTAGGTGGATTCCTTTTTGTTGGTACCATGGTGGCTTTATTAGCAATGGTCGCCGGAATATTCATCCACATTCCTGCATTACAATTAGCTATTTCCGCTGCATTTATCCTGATTTCTTCCGGATTAATCCTGTTGCAAACCAGTGCGATAATCCATGAAGGTGAAACAAATTACATTTCAGCAACCGTAGGGCTTTTCGTATCAATTTACAATTTGTTCGTCAGCCTGCTCAATATATTAAGTGCATTTTCAGGCCGCGATTAGATTGTACCGGTCTCCTCTACCTGATCCCGGTTTCGGCCGGGATTTTTTTTATGTGTTGAGTAAGAAGTAGCTCAAACAATACCCTGACATTTCCTCCACAACGCACTGCATTAATTTTAGCTTTGTTGCCAACTAGCCTTAGCTCTAAATAACTCCGGCAAATCATGAATGGTTTTCTTCACCGCTTGTGGCAAAGAAAACAAATCACGGGACTTTGGGTAATAAATACCTAAGGGAACAGAGTGTTCAGGAAACGATAAAGCCGCTAACGCATGGCCGCGGTCAGACTACTTGAATCATGTCGATAAAGCCTTTCCTCAGTTGCAGACACCTGAACAAATACTTCACCACGCAGCTGCGCCAATACACGCACAAATCGCCGCAATTTCATCTTCTGCTTGTAATAATTGCACGCCAAAATCCGACAAACGCGCGCATTCATGCAAAATAGCCGAAGAAGGGGTAATTAGACTAACATGGGTATCTGTGTGTGTGTTGCCACAGTTGCCAGTGCTAAACTTACTGCTTCAACCCCCGTAATTTGTCGGTATTCGCCAACCTGGCGATTCGCCTCACTGAGCATATAATCACGGCGTGCTAATTCTAAGGTCATCGCGTAATTGTAGCCAGCTAATAAAGCCGCTTCATTTGCTTTGGCAATTGCAGGATTTGCTTTAAATTTTTTCGTAATGAAGGTTTCACAAGTCTTAGTGGGTAAATCAAATAACCATAATACCAGTCCTAAGACATAAAAATTTTTGGTCTTGGTTGCCTGCGGTTTTGTTAATTCCAGTGCCGCTATTGCTTGCAGGGTTTGCGTAATCAATGGAAAAGAAACAATATGGTAATGTTCAGCACAATTATCAAGAAAGCGCTTATCCATCCCTGCTTTTTGCCAATCTTTATCCGGATAACTGTCCTCGTTGATAATCAATAAACCACCATGATTCAAATACTGCAAAGAATTTTTCAACGCGGCAGGGTTTAATGCCACTAAAACATCCAAAGATTCGCCTGCGGTAAAAATAGCCTATTCCGCCATGGCCAATTGGAAACCAGAGACACCAGCTACAGTGCCTGCTGGCGCCCTGATTTCCGCTGGAAAATCAGGTAAGGTACGAACATCACAGCCGGTCAGCGCTGCACTGATGGTTAGTTGCTCACCAACCAGTTGCACACCATCTCCTGAATCCCCGATTATACGAATAACAATCATGTCAGTCGTTAGCATAGAGTCTTGCTTCTAGCATTAATTGACGCATGTGTTTTACGGCTTCTTTCATTCCGCAAAATAAAGCGCGAGCAATAATGGCATGGCCGATGTTAAGTTCAAGTAATTCTTTAATTGCGGCTATGGGCTGCACATTATGATAATTTAAACCATGGCCTGCGTTTACAATAAGATTTAAACTTGCGGCATATTCAGCGGCCTGTTTAATCCGTTTTAATTCGTGCTGTTGCTGCTCAATATGGGTTGCATCCGCATAGCAACCGGTATGCAATTCAATTACAGAAGCGCCTATTTCTGCCGCCGCTTTAATCTGATGCGGATCCGGATCAATAAACAAGGACACTTCACTGCCCATAACTTGCAAACGTTTCACCGCACGCTCAACAGATTTTTGGTGCGTTAAAACATCTAAGCCACCCTCTGTCGTTAATTCTTCACGTTTTTCTGGAACTAAACAAGTATGTTCTGGAGAAATTTCTTCTGCAAAATCAAGCATTGCATCCGTAACCGCCAGTTCTAAGTTCATCCGTGTTTGCAATACTTGTTTTATTACCCGCACATCCCGTGCCTGAATGTGACGCAAGTCTTCACGCATATGCAACGTGATTCCATCTGCGCCCGCTTCTTCAGCATCCAAGGCTGCCTGGACGGGATCTGGGTAACGAGTACCACGTGCTTGTCGTACTGTAGCTATATGATCAATATTCACACCTAATAAGATTAGCTTACTCATTATGCATCCTACAATATAAAATGATGAGTATAATGTTCCTCCTTCCCTAAACTCAATTAGAAATTGCATTTTAAAGACAGTATCGACTATTCTTGCTCTATATTTTACCGCTAGGGTTTAAGAACAGGTTTTCCTTTATATTCCAGTTTTTATCCTGCTTACATATAATTCTCTAGCTGATTAAAGCGAACTTGGTGCTCGTTACTTCAGTGAACATGTGTTCATTAGTGCCGCTACCTCATAGTTTATCCAGCAACATCAGTATCAGTTGATTTATCTTTGACATATTGCTATTGGCCAAGTTATCTCGTGTTATGGCATAGCTCCCTGTATTTGTATCTTTCTATTGCTTTTTTTTTGTGAAATAATTACCTATCCAAGCAACCATGGCGTTGTATTAAGTAGATGAATGTTCGCATTTTTCATTTTCCAGGCATGAATAAGTTTTCTAAACCAACCATTAATGGTTTAATTTTACACTCCATATTTCATATTCAAAATATGGTTCTATCGAAAACAATTTTTCCCGAAATGGAAATTTTTAGTGCCTTGATTTAGTTGCAAAATCTATTTAGAAGGCTATAAATACAATTAGCATGCTCATTTTAAGAAACGTTTAACATGGATATTTTATCTTGTTTAAAAAGCTTTACCGCAACGGTGGACTGCAAGAGCTTTTCTGCGGCAGCACGCTCTTTATACATATCCCCCTCGAAACTGAGCAAACAAATCAGCTGGTTAGAAGACGAACTCGACATCGTCCTATTTGTCCGCTCTACAACACGCTTAGTTTTGACTGAGCCTGGTCAACGCCTTTATGAGAAAACATTGGTCCTCCTAGAACAATTAAAACAAGTTAAAGCCATTGTGAATCCTGGGAAAATAGAATTACAAGGAACCATTCAACTCTATCTTACAGTAACCCCTGCAATACCCTATTTAACCTCATTAAGCATAGAGTTTATGCAGAAACATCCTAAAATTAGCATGGATATTCTGGTGGGTTCAGACGATGTCGGGATTTATTCATCAATCTTTGATTTGGCGCTCTCCTTTGAGGTGATTAAACATCCCAAACTTAGTTGTAACAAATTATTTTCCATCCAAAGAAATACATTTGCTTCGCCTGCTTATCTTAAGCAATATGGGACTCCACATACAATTGAAGCGTTGGAAAAACATAATTGTTTAGTGAATACGCTCTATGGTTTGCAGAATAAGTGGGTATTCAATAAAAAAATAATTCATGCCTCCGGAAATTTTAAAAGTAATAATGCATCTGTTTTAAAACAGGCTGCTGTTGAAGGCGTAGGCCTTATTTGGGCACCTTATTTTTCAGTAACGGAAGAAGTGAATAATGGCCTATTAGTTCCGGTATTACCACAAGAAATTTCCCCAGACATTACACTTTATGCCATCTATCCTAAGCATTTAGCTCATGACCGCAAAATTAATCAACTCTTGCATTTTTTTTATCAAAAAGCTTTAGCACAAAAAATTATGAAAATTCAGGACAAACAATAGGAATTGCTAATACCAACATGCGCACACAGAAATAGCGCGTGTTTATTAACCATATAAAGCTCGCGCCTTAATCTCACGCCCACCAAGCAAATGATCTATGGCCTTACGCATAATATGTTTCGCTGATTTAAGACAATCAACCTCATCCAAATTATCTGCTGCCAAAGCAAGAATATGCGCTCCAGAAATACCGCGATTAGCGCTCATAAAGCCTTCGCCAGCAATAAATTGGTACGATAAGTCAGCAACAATACAGTCATCAGTTCGTGCCTCATGTGTGAGGGAAAACGAATAGCCACAAACCTTGAGCAAGGTCCATTCAAAGCGTCTTAATAAAGATTCAAGAGCCAAACGATCTTTGGTTGGGGCCAAAGCATTTAGAGTAAATAAGTAGGCATCAAATAAAGCTCTATCAGGATAATGCGGACTCAATGCATGATAGAGGATTTCATTAACATACAATGCGGAAAAAAGAGAATGCCCTGCAAGTTGCAGCGTGGGAGAAATGCTTTCTATGGTTTTAACGAAGAATCGTTCATATCGTTCATCAACCGTAAGCCATAATGGGGTAAACGCCTGCAAAAGAGCTTGTTTTTTAGGAGTACGCCCCCCTTTGCAAAGACAATGGATTAAACCAAATTCACGGGTAAAAAAACTCACTCTGGCGCTGGTATCACCAGACCATTGTTTATGTAATACCCATGCTTCGATAGTCTTAGTCATAACCTAATTGTTTTAACATGCGCTCGTCATCAGCCCAGCCGGATTTAACTTTACACCAGCATTGCAAAAATACTTTTTTGCCTAACAATTTTTCCATGTCCAGGCGTGCGCTCGTTGCCATTTCTTTTAGTTTTTGTCCCTTGTCACCAATAATCATTCGCTTATGATTGTCTTTTTCGACCAGAATTAACGCATGAATGCGCACTAAGTTCCCTTCATCTTTAAAGGATTCAATATCTACGGTCACTGCATAAGGCAGTTCCTGGCCACAGAAACGGAAAATTTTTTCACGTAATAATTCAGCGCATAAAAATTTAGTGGGGCGATCGGTCAGCTGATCATCAGGGAATAAATGAGGGCCTTCGGGCAAATAATTTACTAATTTTGCCTGTAACTCATCAACTTGTATGCCTGTTTTTGCGGATATGGGAATAATTGCAACAAACTCATGTTTTTGGCTCATTTGTTCCATCCATGGCAACAATTGTGCTTTATCATCAATTTTATCAACTTTATTCACGACGAGAATGCAAGGCACACTGGCTTGTTTAATTAAACTCAAAACATATTCATCTTCTTCTTCCCAATGAGTACCATCCACAACAAAGGCAGCCACATCGACATCACGCAATACACTGAGTGCTGTTTTATTCATTAAGCGATTCATTGCTTTTTTACTGCCGCTCTGATGAATACCTGGTGTGTCCACATAAACAAATTGATGCGCACCTTCAGTACGAATCCCCAAAATACTGTGTCGGGTTGTCTGTGGCTTTTTTGAAGTGATACTTATTTTTTGCTCTAAAATACAATTTAGAAGCGTTGATTTGCCCACATTAGGCCGACCAACCAAGGCAATGTAACCGCAATAACTAGACATTAAAAATTTCCTGTATACTTTTCAAACATTTTACCAGTACCACCTAAAAATATCCAGTTATCTGCTTTATCCCACTTGCTATTGTCGAGAAAAACCAAGTATGCTGGACATCATATGCACAAAGAATGATTCTCATGGACGAGTTTACTACTGCAAATGGACACACACAAATTATCGTTCCCTTGACGATTACGCCCTTTAGTCATCAAGCATCGCCAACGATAACCGGAAACCTGTTCAGCAATGAAGCAGGAGCTGTATTGTACGGCCATTATAAAATGGAATACCTTCTTCCAAAGGGTGACAGACTTCGCTTAATCGCCAATCATGATCAAAAAACAGTACAACTCATGTTGTTTACTTATCAAACCGATCTCATCACCTTACTTCCAGGAGGACGTCCCTCTTCATTAATCGCCGATATGATTAGTAAAGTTCATCGCTATCGCATTCGCTCAACAAGTTATAAGCGCCCACTTACGGTAGAGCAAGAACAAAAATTGCAAATTGCCAATGAGTGCATTAACAAACTCAAATACCTTTTAAAAAATGAACGTTGCTTAAAAAAACTGGATCATAAAGGGCATGCAGCCTTAAGAAGAAAAGCCATTGCCATTATTGAGCACGGTAGCGATAAAAACCGTTTATTAGCAAATAATCCTTTAATCTCTGAGGGCGCTTTGGGCGATTGCCTGTTCGATGCCCGGAAAACGGCACAACATTATACGTTTAACCGCGCCTATTCTATTTCGCGCCAAGACCAAATGGACTTTAGCAAAATAAAGAAAGTCCATCCAGAAAAAAACTGTTTTGTTTGGGACAGTGAACTACACATTGGGCATAACAGTAAAGATATGGATGATGCCTTAAGAGTTATTTGCCAATATTATCACTTAACTCAAGCCCCAAGTTTAAATAATGTACCAGCCAATCGCTTTGCCAAATTCGCTGCATTTTTCCACAAAATGTGGCATGACGGTCATGATTGGATTAATTATCTGGCAACAGACGTTAAAGCAAAGCATAAAACCGAAATAGAACAAGCTCGGGATGGTTTAATGATTACCCAAATTACCCCATACTACAAACTCCAAGGACTGACACAAAAAGGTTATCGTGACTTAAATACGTTAATTGCTTATTTACTGAAAACCCCAACCCAACCCCTAACCGCAACAAGCACAGAACAAGCACAAAAAATACTGAGTCAGCATAGGCATGGAACGTGGGTTATCATTGCCAACGAACAACGAATTCTAATCCGTCAAGAAAACAAGCTGGTGTACTTAGGCTATTTTATTCAAGATGGACTCTTTTACCCCTTACCCAGTGGCCAAGATTTATATACTCTAGCCCAAGTCAGCAAGCGCCATCTATATTTACCAGAACGAGTTAGTCTAAAAGTTAAAGCATTCCTTTCACGTATCCCCGGTTTTTTTGTTAATTTGTACCAGAGTATGCATCGATTCATTGTTCATGATTTGCATGAAGAGTTTGTAAATCATGTCCATGCGACCCACATGCGTAAAACAAAACCGCAGCACGAAAGTAAATACAAAAAATCACCCTCGCGTAAACGCGATTCATTAATTCAGGCTCTAGAAAACAATGGCTTGTTAACCAATGGTCAAACTTTAGAAGAATTTATTCACGAGCAAATCAACAAAAGCCCCTATGTGATTGCACGAGCCAATCATCCACCAAGCCCATCTACATATAGTAATCCATTGCATCGAGCATTGGGCGTTATTCGCCATATAGCCCGTATTTTTATCGACACCAGCGAACGGAATCCAATGATTGGCACTTTGGCAATGGCGGCTTATGCTTATGGTGGTGGGGCTATAATTGCCCCCGAAGCATTAAAAAATGTGTTAACCAAGCTCCATTTAAATGCCCTAATCGCAGGAATTGAGCCCACGCAAAAACTGGCGCATTTGCTAAATCATGGCACTATTTCTGAAGCGATATCGGCATCCGTACTCTATTGGCAAGGAACGGTCACCGGCGGAAATTTAGACAAATTTTTCATCGAAGCAATTAACCTACTCAAAGATGATCCAGCAGAAATCGCAATTATTGGCGCGCTTGCTTTGAGCCTAGGCTATGGCTTGACCAAAATAATTCCATCCTTAGGCAATGAAATGGGTGATTTTCCCTACACCAATTATGCTGCTTTAGGTGGTAAAAGCGGCGCCGCAGTCTATGACACCATCATGCACCCAGGCGATGATTGGTTTCTAGGTACGTGTAAATGGCTTTGTGGGATCTTTATAATCCTGGGTAAAGTATTTATAGCACCATGCGTAGAAGGCTATTATTATGGCTTTGACGATGGATTTATGAATGGCTGGGAAAAAAGTGGCATTCTTCTCATCAAATTAGGAAAACAAATACTCGCTGCTAGCGCTGATTTGATTTTAGCTCTGCTTACTATTCCTTTATTAGAAATCAGTACTCTTTTAATTCATGTACCCTTTCGAGGTATTACCGGATTATTTACCAAAACCCTGTCTATTTTAGGCAACATTAGCCCTCTTGGTGCACTCTTACTCTCTTTTGCGACAAGACCGCCATTAAATAACCTACTTGCACATTTTAGATTTTCACCACTCTATGGTTTTAGCGCTCCATTCGGGCACTTTTCAGAAAATAAGCTCATCAATATCAGCATCAATATCATGCGGCTTCTCTTCTTGCCCAGTCTGCAATTACTCAAGAATCTGATTATTCTACCCGCCATTGATATGTTTTCACTGCTGGTGCGTATGGGAATCATGGTTATTAATCCCTTAAGCCGGATATTAGCCTATGCTCTAGGACATATTATTTATACTTTTGGAACTATTTGGGAGCCTTCCATCGGTTTTTTATGTTCAGCAAGTGCACAAGGACTCACACAACTTTTTAACGGTCTGGATAATGTAGTCGGTGCGATAAAACAAAATATCCTCTCCTCTATTGAAGTTACTCGTAGTCATTTATATCAATGGGCCTTTGCTGAAGAAGATATTAAATCACATGCTCCCGTAACGGATGAAGAATATTATAGTAAGATCCCAAAACGTTGCGAACTCATCCCTCATGACGACAAAGGATGTTTATTAAAAATGCTCCTGGATGAATCATGCACAAAACCAGAATCCAACCATCTTGCAGCAACGAACCCCATTCATTCCCAATTATTTTCCAAATCCTCATCAATAAGTACATCAGGTCATTCTGTTTCTGATGAGAGACCTCATCAGAATGGTGGATTAATGCCCTAGCTCCCCTCTTACCCTGTTTTTTTTGCTAAATAGACATTTAATCCTACAAAAATAAGTTAAAACATAGTAAAAATATCTATATCAATTGAATTTGCGCCAATAACTGATGTTTTATTGATCAGTTTTGTGTATAATTAACTTAACTGGGGCCATCGAGAGAGATTTATGAGCTTAGACAAAAGACCTACAGAGAACCAACAGTTATTCTCCCCTACCCCTACTTCGCCCGAATTAAATGAATGGCTAGACTCCGCTATTACCGCTAAAGCAGAGCAAATGCGCTTTGACCCTCCCTCGGAACTAGACGTTGACCCAAACTCACCAATCAACATCAGTCGTTTTGGTTTTAAAAATCCTGGGGACTTAAAAGTCTTTTTATTATCGCCCGCAGGAGAAGCTAAAATAGGTGAAATGGGCGCTAAATTAGCAGAAGAAAAAGCGGTTGAAGATCAACAAAGATTAAATAATCAAGAAGAGGCCAAAATGCACAGCCTCATAAAAATTCATCTGTTACTTTGGCTAATGGAAAAAGAAGCGCACGCTGACTCCTTACTCCGAGAACACATCGATGAATTCAATCAAAAGGCGATAAATCAAAGCAAGCCAGCCCCTCAAAGCACGCAAGCGGCACCAAAAGCGAATAAAGAACTGCAACAAGCAATGGCAAATTACGAAGCCGCCATTAAACAATATCAAGAGGAACACCATAGTCTTGCCAAAAATGAAGAAACACTAGATAAACGCCTGGCAAGTCTTGAACAAAAGCAAGTAGCCCTTACAACTAAATACGATGTATACAACGACAGCCTTGCAGAATTTGCAAAAGAATCCGATGAATATGAAACATTAAAACCTAAAGATTTAGATACTGTAATTAAAGACCTGGAAAGTCACATCCACGCTCAGACTGAAACAATCACCACCTTACTCGAGAGTGGTGATCCAGCCGATGAAGAAGAAGCTCGTAAATTATTAAACAAACAAAATGCATTAAATTTACAAGTAGCAAGCTTAAAAGACTTACGTTCAACGCGGCAAGAAGAAGGCGCCAAGAAATTTTTTAATGACGAAGGAGTACAAGTACCTTCACAGAAAGATGCCGCCTTCATTACCAACCATGACCAAAAAATCGTTCAAAAAAATGGTAAAAATTATCTTTTAAAAACAGATCAAAATTTTGATGAGTTATCTGATGCCGACAAGGAAGATGCGCACGAAGGCTTTAAACGTGCAGAACCCGAATTAATGACGGTTAAAAAAGCAGTTCAGCATACCCATAAATTAGAAAAAGGTTTTTTTGCGACGCAAATTAATGAAGTGACCGCCCAAAAAGAACAAAACACAGCAGAAAGAAGGACACTGGAAAATCAAATTAAACTGATGCAATCCGTGCGCGCAACCTTGGCTCAACCCAATGCGGGTTTAGAAAAAGATGCACAGACAATGCCAACGCCAACAATGTCAGGTAAGATGGTAGCGGTACCTGCCCCCCCCAAGTCAGCCATAACCTTTGCTAATAGTTTGGTTCCTATCTTTGGTAAACTGTTTCCAATGACTAAAGACAAGTTATCAAAGCACGTAGATGAGCACGCAAAAGATCATAAGCTCAGTCCCAAAGACATTAAAGAACTGAAAGAGTTTTTGAAAAAAGCCATGGCATTATTGGGTCTAGGCAAAATACTCTCAATTGCCCCGTTGCCGGAAACAACCATGCAATCATTACTGCAAAATATGGCGCGATTTGGTGCAGATCCTTATAAGCCTGGATTAACAGCAATACAAAGTCCAATGCAAACACAGAAGCCAAGCCCGATGCACCCCCCCATGGACTCACCGACGCCCAAATCTACAACCAAACTAAAACCCGAGCCAGAGCCAGAACAGCGTTTTAATCCCACGCCGTTGGGTACGAAACCATATTAATAGTAATGGAGCTACACGATAATATACGTAGGCTGAGCTATGAAGCCGGCCTATAAAGTGATGAGCCATTTGACTCAATATTTGCTATTCATTACTGGTTTTACGTTGCTGATGGACACTGCTGTTGGGTCAAACGACCCAACCTACGACCACGTGTAACAAAATAGCATGAAAACAACTCAAACTTCGCCAATTTTTTCGCCCAACATGCACCCTTGGTAATAATACCTTATAAACGTACATTTAGACTTTACAGCCTAGCCTAGTCCGTTTAATATTAAATATTATCGAGTCACTCAAAAAATGGAAATCATTATGATCTTAGATAAGTTGCTGGGCAATCAATCCGTAATCATATCCTTGGATGTTGATGATTTGTTATTTGAACGACTACAGCAAATTGCTGACGCTGGATTTTCTTTAGTAGAAATCAACTCTACCGATACAATGCTTCTGAAAAAAGCTATTACCCGTTATCCCTCGATTAAAATCGGAGCTGGGGGCATCATTGAGGTGCAACAATTAGAAAATTGCTACCATGCAGGAGTACATTTTGCTACTAGCCCAGGATATTTACCATCCATTGCACAAACAGCAAATATCTATTCCATAAACTACTTACCAGGCGTCGCAACAATTTCAGAGGCAATGGCGGTAATAAGCTTTGGCTACACCCACGTCCGCCCCTTCCCTGCAGATTTAACTTTTTGTACGGTATTAAATAAATCATTACCACATCTAAAACTATTCCCTGCGGAGATTGAATGGGAAGAAGCGGAACATTTCCTAAATTTACCAGCTGTTGCCGCCGTAGGCATCAATAATCCTGATAAAAAACAACTCAGTGCACTTGCAGCAAGTATTTTGATTTAAATTAACGTGAGTTCAAGATAAGAACTTGAGTAAGACTTTACCTCAATCCATTTGGGTGCACAACGCCATCTCGAAGCCTTCGCATCAAGATGAGCAAGGCAGCGAGCAATACGCTAAAAACGTAGTGCATTATAAATGAGAAATTGTAATTTTCCCCACCCCACTTTAAATTATTGTACGACTTTAGCTCAAAAAAGGGGCAATCCCTGTGATATAAACAAATATAGAGTCAATTAACACCTTAAATGTTCCAATTTATGCATCTATATGCCCCATTGACAAGCATACCTTCTTCCAAATAACATGATTCTTCTTTATACTGGCATGTTTTTTGAATTTGGAACTCGCTTTTTATTAGTAATATTTAAGGATTTATATGTCTAAAAATTTTATCAGCAAAATTAAGATACCACTCATTCTTTTTGCGACACTTTTACTTCCTATATTTCTGGGTTCACAAATTCCCCTTGAGATAAAATCCATTTGTTATGCTTTTAGTTTGAGCATAAAAGCGGTTTTGGAGTTTGTTTTACCGTTTATTATTTTTAGTTTCATCTTTTATTGTCTTTCAAACCTACAAAAAGGAGCTATCTTTTTTGTATTCTTATTAATAACGTGCGTCTTTATATCGAACTTTACCGCATTGATGGTTGGCTATAGTTCGGGGTACGCTGGCCTGCATTTCTTACATTTTACAGCCAAAGCGATTAATACTTCTGGCCCACAATTAACACCAGCCTGGCAGCTACATTTAACCAAATTAATCTCCAATGACATCGCCTTATTATGGGGTTTTTCCATTGGCATATTTTTTTCTATTTGGCCAAATCCAAAAGCCAAAAAAGTTGCTGTAAAATTAAACTGGTTAGCCAATATCTTTTTAAAAAAAATCTTTATACCCCTCTTACCTTTATTTATTTTAGGCTTTGTTTTCAAACTGGAACATGAACATATATTGAAAACATCGTTAAGCCTCTATGGCCCTATTCTAATTTTAATCATTGCCACGCAATGGCTCTATATCAGTTCATGGTATTTAGTTGCCAGCCAATTTTCACTTAAAAAATTCTGGTACTATCTGAAAAATGTCTTACCAGCCAGCCTAACTGGTCTTAGCACTATTTCAAGTGCTGCGGCAATGCCTGTGCTTCTTTTATCAACAGAAAAGAATCTGGATGATCCAGAACAAGCGCGAATGCTGGTTCCCGCGATTATCAATATTCACACTATAGGTAGCGCAATTGGTATTCCTATTTTAAGTTTGGCAACCATATTAACCTTTGGTTTACCTATGCCCTCGCCTTCTGTATTTATAGTTTTTGCTCTTTATACCGCGTTAGCAAAATATGCTGTTGCGGCCGTCCCAGGTGGTGTAATTATCGTAGTAACCCCCCTGTTAGAAGCTCATCTTGGTTTCTCAAGCGATATGGTTGGATTAATTACCGCTATTTATTTAATCTGCGACCCCTTTGGCACAACAGCAAATGTTACAGCTAATGGTGTTTTCCCCATCTTATTTACCAAATTACACAAACGCTTAACGCAATTCTTTCCTGCGGCAGCCGGCGAAAGCAATGAGTCAACTCCTCAATTTGAGCGACAAGGAAGTGGGCAACCCACTTAAATTCGCAGTCAGTTAGAGAGGTTGGGGCATTCACTCCAACCTCTCAAGACAGCAAATTTAACCCCGATTAGCGAAACCGTAATCTAGAAATATCCCTGACCTTTCGACAAATCTGCATGACTAGTGACAACAGCATTCATTAATCTATAGCCTCAAATCTGAATGGGTAATTTTGTACAATTACTGTAGATACTCAACAGGTCTTGCTTTTTTCCTTTATAGAATAAACCAAAACCTGTTGAGTCAGGTTTTCTGCAAACCAGACATATTGCCACTGAGCTCACAAAGTCTAGCTCAGGTTAACCCCGTCATTTTTATATACTTTAGTGATGGTTCACTATTTTCGTGAGATTCTTCGTAAAGCGAATCCTCATCAATACTTGCACTACGTTTTTTTGATCCAGATGCAGGAGTACTTTCTCTTTGAAAAAATTGTTCGCGTCCTGACTCAGAAAAAGACATTCTATTTAAACATTGAGATGATGATTTTTTTTGCGCGCAGGTCATTCCTTCATCAAAAGTTTGTTGGTTATGCTGTTGTATATTAAGCTGCTGCTCCAGTGCTTCACATCTACGTTGCAACTCATCATATTTACATTGTAATTCATTGTTGCGGATCTGCAGAATTTCCTTTTTATCTAAATGATCTTTAGTCAGCAGTCTCACCAAACCACTATCAGCTCCTGATGTAAAATCGCTAATCGCCTCAGCAAGTAAGGTATTCGTATCATTTACCACAGTAAAATCTTTTTTATTTACTTGATCAGGAAACTGTTCGCAGATTAAAGTGCAAATTTGCGAGCCTTTATCTAAAAACATCAAAATTACATGACCTTTGATCGCTTGAGCTTCTTGATAACAGCTATCCCCTGTCTGTGGTGTAATTTGATTAAGAGCTGTAAAAAAATGTGTAACTACATCTACAATCGCCTCTATAGCAATCTCATCTCCTGAAAGCAACTCATTAATTTGGTGCTCATACATGTGTAACTTTTCAAATACTTGGTTCACACCTTGATCATAAATATGAGTTTTTATAATCTTATCGAGTAAATCCCACTGCTTATTAGCAATTAAGAGCTCATTCAGTGTGTTCATATCACCATTTTGGCCAATTAACCCGACACTTAAATTAATTGGGCGAGTCGTTTGGGCTACCAAATCTTTAAATAAAGCCCATTGTCCATTGCTAGCTAAGAGCCAAGCTAAAGAGATATTTCTGTGAACATGTTCTTCATGGGTAGGCGCCGCATTTAAATCAATTGAAATCACTGTCTTGGCTGCTAAGTCTTTGAATAAATCCCATTGCTTATGGTCAGCCAAAAGCCAAGCTAAAGATATATTTCTGTGAGTGTAGCCTTCATGGGTGAACGCCGCATTTAAATCAATTGGAATCGTTGTCTTAGCTGCCCAATCTTTGAGTAAATCCCAATGCCCATTAACAGCCAATATCCAAGCTAGAGACATATTTCTGTGAGAATGTCCTTCATGGGCAGGCGCCACATTTAAATCAATTGGAATTGCTGCCTTAGCGGCTAAGTCTTTGAGTAAATCCCAATGCCCATTAACAGCTAATATCCAAGCTACAGAGATATTTCTGTGAGTACATTCTTCATGGGGGGGCGCCACATTTAAATCAACTGGAATCGCTGCCTTGACTGCTAAGTCTCTGAGCAAATCCCATTGCGCTTTGGCAGCCAATATCCAAGCTACAGACGTATTTCTGCCAAGATGTCCTTCATGGATGGGCGCCGCATTTAAATCAACTGGAATCGTTGTCCTGGCTGCTAAGTCTCTGAGCAAATCCCATTGTTCGTTATAAGCCAATTTCCAAGCTAGAGACGTATTTCTGCTAGGATTTCCTTCATGGGTAGGCGCCGTGTTTAAATCAATTGAAACCGTTGTCTTGGCAGCTATATCTTTAAATAAATCCCATTGTCCTTTGATAGCCA
Source organism: uncultured Gammaproteobacteria bacterium (assembly GCA_963844185.1). GTDB lineage: Bacteria > Pseudomonadota > Gammaproteobacteria > Legionellales > Legionellaceae > Legionella. The sequence goes on along the minus strand of CAWJMX010000001.1, from coordinate 340,206 downwards.
ACATCCAAGCTACAGATGTATTTCTGCCAGGATGTCCTTCATGGGTGGGGACTACATTTAAATCAATTGGAATTGTCGTTTTTTCTGCTAAATCTTTCAGTAAACGCCATTGCTCATTACGAACCAAGAGCCTGGCTAAAGTCACGCCCTGGAAATATCCTGTTTCAATAGGTTGATTCAATAAAGCCAGACAATCACTAAATACCAAATTTTTATTGGCTACAAGAGCTGCATAGTGCATTACCGACAAACCACCATGCAACGTCTTATCAGTAGCGTCAAAAGACTCACCAAGCACTGCATTAAGATGGGATGTACCAATAAACTCAGCTAATAATTGATAACGATTTTTGAGCCATTCCAACAACGCTGGACGTTTAAGAGAATCAGCACAACAAATAGAATATAAGAAACTCTTGCGATTAGCTAAAGTTGCTTTGCTACTTTGGGTAAATAAATAATCAACTACATCAACATGACCATGCAAAACTGCTATGTCTATGGCACTACGATGTTGATCTAGAGGGAACTGATTTGGGTCGATAACTCTTTCCCCAATAAGTTTCTTGATCACCTCCAAGTTACCTTCTTCTATTGCTTTACGAAACATCCTCTCATTAGTCATTTGTCATTTCTCTTTTAAAATTTATAGCCAATAATTGTACGCGAAAAAATAAAAATATAGGCACTCTGAAAATAAATTATTCTCATTTTAGCCGGTTTGATATGTACTATTTTGTTTAAAATATGGATGGGCAACTAGGCTCCCGCAGCAAGCCACGGGACGTAGATTTTCAAAAGTTCCTAAGCAGACCTAGAGCTCCAGAACTTGCGCTGTGATGCAAAAGAAAAATTCAATAGTAAAGCACACTAAAATGATAATAGTATATATAGGGTTACTTGAAAAAATCCCGTATTACGCTACGCTAATACGGGCTACGCTTATATAAAGTGGACACATCCATTCGCTGGATTACTTACGCGTAAGGAATACATCTAAAACAAAAAATGCCGCGCCTACACAAATTGCACTATCCGCAATATTAAAGGTCGCAAAATGATGGTGTTGGTAATAAACATCAATGAAGTCAATCACATAACCATAAAATGCACGGTCAATTAAATTACCAATCGCGCCCCCTAAAATAAGGCTAATTCCTGCTGATAACAAACGGGCCTGATTGGGAATACGGTAAAGCCAAACAATAAGAACAACGCTCATGATTAAACTAAAGCCGGCAAAAAACCACCGATGCCAATCACCGGCTCCATTTAAGAAGCTAAATGCCGCACCGGTGTTAAATGCTAAAGTAAAATTGAGCATAGGGAAGACTGGCAATGGTTTATATGGGATTAAAGAAACTCCCGCCCAGTATTTACTTGCCTGGTCACAAACAATAACTAAAATACTTAGCACAAACCAATGCCACTTCTTCATATAAAGTGCCTCACTTCATCTTGACCGCTAATGTTACCAACACAACGTAAACAGAGTTCAGAGTGCTGAGCATCTTGACCTACATCAGGTCGTCTATGCCAGCAACGCGCGCACTTCTCATGAGTACTTGCTACTACTTGAATAGCCACACCATATTCGGTAGTCGCTAATCCAACTGGAGCAGAAGCCATGGGATATACTGTCGTACCTGAAGTAATTAATAAAAAGCGCAATTCTTCGCCTAAACGAGTTAATTTAGGGAACGTATTGCTGTCTGCATACAACGACACTTCCGCAGCCAAAGCAGAACCAATCTCTCCTTTTTTCCGGGTTTCCTCAAGTGCCTTATTTACTTCATCACGAATTAAATGCAATTCATCCCATTCAGCCATATTGACCGCATCAATCACCGGCCAAGCCTTATACCAAAGCTCGGTGAAAATTGTTTGCTCCGTGTAGCCTGGGATATAACGTGCAATTTCTTCAGCTGTAAACGACAAAATAGGCGCTAACCACAGCGTAAATGCTCTAATGATGTGGTACATCGCTGTTTGGCAAGAACGTCGTGCCTTGCTTTGTTTACCTGTGGTGTATTGCCTGTCTTTAATTAGATCCAGATAAAAACTACCCATATCTACAGCACAGAAATTATGAATCTTCTGATAAATCACATGAAATTGATAACTTTCATATGCGGCAATAATTTCTTCTTGCAAAAGCTGACAACGCTTGATTGCCCACTTATCTAATTCCAAAAGCTCATCTGCTTGCACTGCTTCTGTTGGCGCAAAGTCGCATAAGTTAGCCAATAAGAAACGCGCTGTATTTCGGATTCTTCGGTAAGCATCAGCATTACGTTTAATAATTTCATCGGAAATACTTACTTCATGCCGGTAATCCGTTGACGCCACCCATAAGCGTAAAATATCAGCACCATGTTGATTCACCATTTGATCTAATGCTACATAATTTCCCTTAGATTTAGACAACTTCCTGCCTTCAGCATCCACAGTATAACCATGGGTTAATACCGTTTTATAAGGAGCAACGCCATACATAGCTACCGAAGTAGTTAGTGATGAGTTAAACCAGCCGCGATGCTGGTCTGAGCCTTCAAAATAAATATCTGCAGGGAACGCTAACCCATTATTTTGTTTTAAAACACAGAAATGCGAGACTCCAGAATCCAACCACACATCCATGGTGTCATTGATTTTATCGTACAATGGCGCATCATCACCAAGCAATTCCGCCTTATCCATCTCAAACCAGGCATCAATTCCTGACTCTTCAATACGTAATGCAACCTGTTCAATAAACTCCAAAGTTTTTGGATGCAATTCGCGCGTTGTACTGTGTACAAATAAAGGCATTGGCGTACCCCAGGCTCTTTGTCTTGATATACACCAGTCAGGCCTATTTTCAACCATATTACTAATCCGCGCCTTACCCCAATCAGGAACCCAGGTCACCTTATCAATTTCTTTGCTAATGTTTGGTCTTAAGTGATTTTTGTCCATTGAAATAAACCACTGCGGTGTCGCCAGGAAAATCATTGGCGATTTATGACGCCAGCAATGTGGGTAACTGTGACGAATCGTATCTCGAGCTAATAGCGCACCGTTTGCCACTAAGACCTCGAGAATAGGCTCATTCGCTTTTAATACATGAAGTCCGGCAAATAATTCCACATCTTCTGCAAAGCAGCCATTGGCTTTAACCGGATTAATTAAAGGCAAATTATAGGCTTGACCAATCACGTAATCGTCTGGTCCATGTGCTGGTGCTGTATGTACGCTACCCGTACCTGAATCCGTAGTAACATGATCTCCTAATACCACAGGCACAGTACGATTATAAAAAGGATGTTTTAATTTTAAATGCTCAAATACCTTCCCTTTAGCAGAGCCTTTAATCGTATATTCACTCATGCCATAGCGTATCATCGCCGTTTCAACTAAATCGGTGGCTAAGATTAGATAAAAAACGCCGGCATCAACTAACGAATAATCAATCTCAGGATGCAAACACACCGCCTCATTAGCGGGTAAAGTCCAAGGAGTTGTTGTCCAAATCGGAACGCTTAATTTTTTAGCCTCGCCAAGCACATGAAAATGCTCAATAAATTCTTGTGGATTTACGGCTGTAAAGGCCACATCAATTGAAAGAGAAGTTTTCTCTTCATAATCTACTTCAGCTTCCGCTAATGCCGAACCACAATCGATACACCAATGAACGGGCTTAAAGCCTTGTTGCAAATGACCGTTTTGAATCATTAATCCTAAGGCGCGAACAATATTGGCTTCATAGCGAAAATCCATAGTGACATAAGGATTATACCAGTCACCAAATACACCCAAACGTTGAAACTCGTCACGTTGAATATCGATTTGGCTACCCGCGTATTCACGGCATTTAGCGCGGAACTCCCTTGCGGTAACTTTGTCACCCACACGGCCGATTTTTTTCTCTACATTCAATTCAATCGGTAAGCCATGGCAGTCCCAACCAGGAACAAAAGGCGCATCATAGCCACTAAATGATTTCGATTTAATAATGATGTCTTTAAGAATTTTGTTTAATGCATGTCCGCAGTGCAAATGACCATTTGCATAAGGAGGGCCATCATGCAAAATAAATTTTTTGCCACCAGCACGCGCTTTACGAATTTGTTCGTATACTTTTTTTGCCTGCCAATCAGCCAAAGCTTCTGGCTCACGAGTTGCCAGGCTTGCCTTCATTGGAAACGAAGTATTCGGAAGGTTTAGTGTATCTTTATATTCTGCCATAACTGCTCACCACTCTGCGAAGTCGTTAAATTGTTGACGAATGCTTTCGCCACCGCAATATCATCATAAATTTGCGCGATCAAGGCATCCACTGAGGTGAATTTAACCTCATCACGCAACTTGTGCAAGAAAAACACTTGCACTAACTCACCATAAATTGACTGATCAAAATCAAATAAATGAACTTCCAAAATATTTTTGCTACCGTCTACTGTAGGACGTTTTCCTATATTGGCCACACCATAAACGAGCTGTTGTGAGGCAATAAGTGCCTGAACAGCAAAAACACCTTGTAAAGGTACTGATAAACGATGTAGCCCCAAATTCGCCGTGGGAATACCCCATTGGCGCCCTCGTTTATCACCATGCATCACACGCCCACAAATACTATAGGGTCTTCCCAAATACTTGGCTGCGGTTTCCAGAGCGCCCTCTTGTAAAGCAGTTCTGATTTTTGTGGAACTAATGCGTTCTTCATTAATACAAAAATCGGAGTAAACTTGCACCTCACAAGCATATTCTGAACTGAGGCTTTTAAGCAAGCTCACATCACCTTCTCTGTTTTCTCCAAAACGAAAATCCTCACCAACAACCAGATGCTTAACATTTAACATAGAAAATAAATAATGATGCGCAAAATCAGTTGCTGTAGTTTGGGCAACAATATCATCAAATTTAATACAATAAATATAGTCAATCTGACAATCACCTAACACAGCCAATTTTTCTCTTAAACTAGAAAGCCTGGCAGGTGCTTTATCTTCTTGAAAATATTCCCGAGGTTGTGGTTCAAATAAAATTAAAACCAAGGGAAGTTTCAGCGCATCGGCTTTATTCCTTAAAACTTTAATCAGATTTTGATGACCTAAGTGAACTCCATCAAAATTACCAATGGTAGCTACTACGCCTTTATCAAAAACAGAAAAATGTTGAATACCACGCAACAATTTCATTGAATGATTCGATCAGTAAATTAAAACAAAATAGTATACTTGTTTTCTGCTCTCTTGAGAAATGATAACTGGGGAAGGCGGTGTTTTGTAGGCTGGACGTAAAGCCCATAGGCAGCAAACTCCCTTCTCCCAGCGATTGGAGAAGGAAGTACTTGCATGACATAGCAGTTTACCAAACCGACATCATGGGAATGTTACAGGGTGTAATTACTTATTTCTTAGCATGCTTCTCATCAACCATGGAACGCACAATCAAAACGTCACACTGCGCATTATGCAAGATTGAATTTGCAGTAGAACCTAATAATAAAGAAAGGCCATGTTTTCCATGACTTCCAGTAACAATTAAATCAATATTGCGTTCCTCAGCAACTCTTAATATTTCATTTTTGGTAGAACCAAATTCTATAAATCGGTGTTTCACATCAACGTTTAATTTTTCGGCAAGTTCATTAAGTTCTTTTTCAGCTTGCTCACGAATAGACATTTCTACTTCCGCAAAGCCTGCAAAACCAGGATATGCATAAGCAGGAATAGGTTCAACTACATGAACTAAGATCAAATCAGCCCCATTCTCATCAGCAATTTTCTTTGCTTTATGGGCTGCCAACACGCCTACCTCATCAAAGTCGGTCGCAAACAATACCCTCTTATACATCGTTTTCTCCTTAAAATACTGATACCTATATAAAGACTAGCAGATTTAAAATTAATTGCATCACTAAAGAAAATTGTTTACAGCAGAACCACAAATAACAGCAATTCATAGTGGCTAGCACAATTCTTAATGCCAATTGAAGCGTGTAGCTGTATCGCTCATTACTCTAAATTTTTTTCTCGTAATTTAATCTTCCCCTCTGCTTTGGCAATTGCCTTACGGATAGCCAAGGCTTCATCGGATTGTGGTGGTGCTAATTTAAGTAACCGTTGCCAATAACTAATAGCATCTTCATAGGCATGGCTTACATAGGCATTCATGGCCAACATCGCTAAAGCATCGGGCTGATTGGGATTGTTTTTTAAAAATTTATTGAAAATTTCCGTAATTTGCGCTGTAAATTGGCGATTATTCAATTGCCATAAACTATGTGCATAATTTACCGCATATTGTTCTTCATGAGGATAAAATTGGTACGCCTTAGCAAAAGCATCTACTGCTTTTTGTTTTTCATTTTGCCCTGCATACAAGCGCCCAAGAAGATACCAACCTTTGGCACTCTTTGGGGTGTCATCCAATTTAGCACGTAATTTATCAATGAGCTCTTGTGGACTCTTAATTGCTTTAAGCATTGCTTCAGCTTGTTCGTGTTTCTCTTGATGTTGGATGTATTCTTGCCACTTGCCAAAACCACCCCAAAAGTAATATCCAGTAAATGCCATGCTAAAAATAACGGGCACAAGGAGTAAGCTGGCTATTAAATGACGCCTTATTAAAGGATAAACTATTAAAATACTTGCAACACCGGTTATTCCGATTAGTAAACTTAGTAACCACCACTCATTCATAAAAAACTCATTTACCCTTGTTAACGTAATAAGTGCTTTAGCTATTTAAGCACCATTCTTTATATATGGATCCTCTAGATTTTAGTGAGGCTCCTTCGGGACTCAACTCACGCCCTGCTTAACCGCAAAACACGTCCGCCAAAAAATGACAAAACCTAATAACAGAAATAAAGCTGGCCCAAACCACAACAAATAGGTTACGGCCTTCACGGGAGGTTTAAATAAAATAAAATCCCCATAGCGAGCCGTCAGATAATCACTGATTTCACTATCACTCTTTCCCTCTTTCACGAGCAGATACACTTGATTACGTAAATCTTTAGCAAGATCCGCGTTGGAATCAGCCAAGTCTTGATTTTGACAGACTAAACAGCGTAAATCTTTTAAAAGATGATTAAATTGAGCTTCTTTTTTGGCAGAATCCAAAGGATAAATGCTGCCGGCTAAAGCAGGGACAATGCCAAGCATAAACAACAAACTAAAACAAATAAAACGTACACTCTTCACGCAGTCTGCTCCAATTGTTCCATCAATGGCTTAATTTCTTTTTGCCACAGTTCTTGATTCATAATCCCGGCGTGTCGGTAACGAATTATTCCTTTTTTATCAATAACAAAAGTCTCAGGCGCCCCGTAAACACCCAAATCAATAGCAACGTTTCCGTCACGATCCTGAACGACCAGCTTATAAGGATTGCCCCATTGCGCTAACCACTGCAAGGCATCTTCGGCTCTATCTTTATAATTCAAACCGTAAATGGGCACGCCTTCACGCGCCAACTGCAACATAAACACTTGCTCATCAGTACAGGCAGCACACCAGCTTGCCCAAACATTTAATAAAACAACCTGCTCACGAATTTGCTCAGAACTAAAGAATAAGTTAGGATTTTGCAGTTGTGGTAAAGTAAAATCAGGCAATGATTTGCCCAGCTGAACCGAAGGCAAATCACGAGGATTTAAAGACAAACCGCGCCACAAGAAAATACTCAATAATACAAAGAGAATAATGGGGACAATACGCCAGCCTATTTTTCTCATGCCTTTGACTCCCCTGCAACTCGTTTTTTCTGATAATATCTTCTATCTGTTAGCGCCAAAAAGCCCCCCGCTAAAATCATAAAGCCCCCAGCCCAAATCCAACGCACAAAGGGTTTGTAATAAAGGCGCACAGACCAAGAATCATTAGATAAAGGCTCACCTAAAGCCACATAAATGTCACGAAATGGTGTGACATCGATTGCTGATTCGGTCATCGCCATTTGACCAATAGTGTACAGCCTCTTTTCAGGATAAATCACCTTTGTTTTATCATGATGGCTGATTTTAAATTGCGCCCGGGTTCCCTTATAATTCGGCCCAACCAGGGGTTTCTGATTAACAAACTCAATAGAATAACCGACCAAATCTATTTTTTTCCCTGGCTCCATTTGCACATCATCTTGCACACCATAAGTGGTAGATACAGCAATACCAATTACTGCAGCAGCAACACCAAAATGAGCTAAAGCCATCCCCCAATAGGATTGGCCTACGTGAATTAAACCACCACGGTCTTTAGCACGCTTAGCGACAGCACGAGTCGTACTTAAAATAATCCAGGTTGCTAAAATTAACCCTATAAATGCGGAGGCATCAAATTCACTATGAGTCAGTAGCAGTAAGGCAACAGGCAAGACAATGCTCAGTAAAGCAACACGCGAAAGGTTCTTAAAGAGAACGCGCCAATTGTCGCTATTCCATTTTAAATGAATACCCAGCCCCATTAAGAGCAACATAGGAATCATTAAAGGCACAAATACGGCATTAAAATAAGGAGCACCTACAGATAATTTACCCAATCCCAAACCTTCAACCAGCAATGGATATACGGTCCCCATTAACACGGTGAGCATGATCACGACCAAGAAAACATTATTTAATAATAAGGCACTTTCTCTTGAAACAGGGCTCGGGCTGGTTGTAGTTTGTAAAGTTTGTGCTCTAAAAAGAAATAACAACAATGAACCACCAATGACCAACAATAAAAATCCTAAAATATACAAACCCCGCTGTGGATCTACGGCAAATGCATGTACTGAAGTTAAGACACCAGAACGCACTAAAAACGTGCCAATTAAACTCAAAGAAAAAGCAGCAATAGCCAATAACATAGTCCATGCTTTAAATTGCTGGCGCTGTTCCGTAACGGCTAAGGAATGCAATAAGGCAGTACCCACAACCCAGGGCATAAATGAAGCATTTTCCACCGGATCCCAAAACCACCAGCCCCCCCAGCCTAGTTCTCGATAAGCCCACCAGCTCCCGAGCGTAATTCCAGCAGTAAGGCAACACCAAGCAGCCAAGGTCCATGGTCTCGTCCATTTCGACCAACTGGTTTCCACTTTACCTGCCCACAAAGCCGCAATCGCAAAGGCAAATGCAACAGAAAAACCAACATAGCCCATATACAACATCGGAGGATGAAATAAAAAACCGGGGTCTTGTAACAACGGATTCAAATCACGCCCGGGTGTATTTAAGACTTGAAATTGACGTAAAAAAGGGTTTGAAGTTGTTAACAAAAATAAAATAAAACCAATACTTAACCAGCCGAGTACCACTAAAACACGGGTACGCATTTCTTTATCCAAACCGGAACTAAAAAAAGCAACCATCAACGTCCAAAAACTTAAAATCGCCACCCATAGTAACATTGAACCTTCATGCCCCCCCCAAACAGCACAAAGCTTATAAAACCAAGGTAAGGCAAGGCTGGAGTTACTCATTACATAAATAACCGAGAAATCATCTTTTAAAAAACAAACAGTAAGCAAAATATAAGTAAGCGCAATAAAGAAAAATTGAGCCACCACATAGGTTTTCGCAGAGTCCATCCAATCACTGCGCTTTAATTGCAACCCCAATAACGGAATTAAAGCAAGTGCAACCGACGCAATTAACGCCAAAATCAATGTAAAGAGTCCTAATTCAGCAATCATGAATTCACCTTTTTAGCCAAAGCGGCCTTAACTTCCGGAGGCATGTAATTGGCATCATGTTTTGCCAAAACCCGAGTGGCTTGAAAACGTTGATTATCCAACAACTGTCCCTCGACAACCACCCCCTGCTCTTCACGAAACAAATCAGGAAGAATACCGGTGTGCAAAACCGTCACTGTTTTCGTGAAATCGGTGACTTTAAATTCAACTTCTAAACCTTTGGATGCACGTGTAAAAGAACCTTTTTCAACCATACCGCCAATACGGATCGCATGTTGTAATGGCGCTTGCCCTTCTGCTACCTGTGTTGGTGTATAAAATAAACTAATATTTTGCCTTAACGCATACAAAACCAGCCCTGCAGCAATGGATAAGACCGCCAAAGCGGATAATAAGATCAGTATTTTTCGTTTGCGCGCTGGATTCATCATGTTATCACTTAAACCATTGTTGCAATTTTTGCCGTGTTTGTTTCTTTTTCCATTTCATCCCTAAAAGGTTCATCACTAAAACAACACAGACCAAGCCATAAGCTGGCCAGACATAGATGGAATAACCGCCCATCGCGAACCATTCAATAAATTGATTCATTTAAAATCCCCATCAAATTGAATCTTCACCCAAGCCTGCCTTTTTTCCCTAAGCAGCAATTCTTGACGTGCTTTTTCTAAAATAACCCACAAACAATATAAAAAGAATCCAATAATGGTCAGCAATAAGGGGTATAACATGCTGCCATCAATCTTTGGTTTCGCAAGTATGGATAAAGTAGAACCTTGATGTAAGGTATTCCACCAATAAACGGAATAATGGATAATCGGTAAATCAATAAGCCCTACTAAAGTTAAAATCGCAATAATCTTATCGCCATCTTCTTTATTTTTTACTGCCTGATGCGTAGCTAAAATCGCAGCATACAGCAATAACAGAATTAATTCTGACGTTAAACGCGCATCCCACACCCACCAAGCGCCCCACATCGGCTTACCCCAAATACTGCCAGTCACTAAAGCAAGAAAAGCCATACATGCGCCCAATTGCGCCACTTGGCTGATTAATAGACCCGCAATTTTAATCCGCCAGACCAAAAGTAAAACGGCGAGAAATCCCATCCAGCCATAAAGAGCCATCGATAAAAACGCACTAGGGACATGCACATAGATAATCCGAAATGCATCGCCCTGTTGATAATCAGGTGGGGTAAATGCTAAGCCCCAAATTACGCCAATAAATAGAGTGAGCAAGGCACTTATTGCTATACCAGGGATAAGACGTCCGGCAAAGGAATAAAAAAATTTAGGTGAGGCCAGTTGATATAATAATTTCCACATAGGAATAATTGCGGTCAAAAAAGATGGATTTTATCATGTATCGGTGCTTTCGCAAAATAGAATAGTCGATTTGCCAGGAATAAGCTCTTATTTAAAAATTAAATTTCATCCCGCTAAAAAGCAATAAACTTTAAGTAAGTGCCATTAAGTATGAAAAACCGAAGTATTTATTCTCTAATCTGTATGGCTTATACGAATTACCCCAGCAATAGCAAATGGCAAAAAAGAAACAGAAATCAAAGAAATAGCCGATAACAAAGCCAAATAACCACGAACAGGTAAATCTTGCATTGCAATATTAATTGTTCCACTACCAAAGATAAGCAGTGGCAATGTCAGTGGCAGTAAAATCAAGGCCATTAACACCCCACGTTGATTAATTCCCACGCCAAAAGCAGCAACCAAAGCGCAGAGAAATAATAAGGCTGGCGTGCCACAAAGAACTGTAAGTGCTAAAACCCATACTTCCCATGCGCTTAATGAAAATAATAGGGCCACTAAAGGACATAAAACAAGCAGAGGGAGCAAATTAAATAACCAATGCGCAATTACTTTAGCGCTAACCAACACGGGAAGCGATTGCCCTGAAACTAGCCATTGCTCCATTACTCCTTGCTCATAATCCTGCTGAAACAAACGTTCAGCTGAAAGCAACATCGATAACAGTATGGCCATCCACACTAATCCTGGTGCGATAGTTCGCAGTAATGCAACTTCAGGTTTTAGCGTCAGTGGAAACATAAACAGAAAAATTAACAAAAAAAGAGACGAATTGACTAAGAAGCGAATTTGCCGCACTTGGATTAATAGTTCACGACGACATTGTTTGGTAAATAGCGAAAAGACTGAGATCACAAACAATACTCCTGATAATCCAACGGATTTAATGGTAATTTCTGATGAGAAGTGAGTAAAACCGCCCCACCCTGCATTCGATGCAGATTAATTTTATTCATGATTAACTCTAAAGCCTTATCATCCAAAGCAACCAAAGGTTCATCAAGTAACCATAATTGTGCATCCGACATCCATAAACGTAATAAACCAACTTGTCTTCTCTGCCCTGCAGATAATAACCCAGAGGGTAAATCGAGATGACGCTCTAGTTTAAAAATTGCAATGAGCTCCTCTATGGACATTCCGTTATATTGAAGGTCAAAAAAACAATTCTCTCTTAACGTTAAACTAGGATTAATTCCCGTTTTGTGTCCTACAAAACAGAGTTGACGCTGATAGGCGGCAAGATCCTGATGTATATTTTGTCTAAAAAAAAGGATTTCCCCTTCTGCTGGGCGATACAAACCAGCAATTAACTTAAGTAGCGTCGTTTTTCCGGCGCCATTTGCTCCACGCAGATGCAGTAAACCTCCGGCTGGCAAATGAAAAGTCACCTTATTTAATAAAGGCTGTTCCTGATAATCAAAATTAAGGTTAAGCACATCAAGCATGGATAAATCATTCACATTAGGTGGGTTAGGATTAGCTACTCTCTTGGCGAAATGGTACTAGAACTAAAAAACAAAACAAGTTTTTTAGTTCTAATAGTCCTAAGGGCTGTTGACATTTCGCTAGTTTGAGGCAAAAAAGGTTGATTATTGAGCAGCGAAACACTGTAAATTAACCTTCTTTGACCTAGAGAGCACCGATGTTAACCTATTTAGGACATTCCTAACTTTATTGACTGTTCCGTACTAATATCCTGTTTACGCTCATTTACCAGATGCTCAAAGGCACGCAATGAAGAAGTTGGGCGATGAAATCTTAGGGTTATAATTCCTTGGCCTGTGGCCAATACATCATATTCTGCTTTTACTTTAAATGCCGTAACCAGGTCGTCAACTTCTTGGTGGGTATTAGCGTTCATAAGCTGCGTTTTAAAATCTAAAAGAATTTGGCTCTTTAGATGATCGCCTCTAAGCTCTTGTAAGTGTTCTGGCAATCTTGAGAACTTAGCTCCAGATACCTTATACAGGTGAAATCTGCCGCCAGACTCATTATATATTGCATGACGATAATGATGCGCTACATTTTTTTGCGCTATATTCTCTTTAGAATACAACTCAATAATCGGTTTCAAGATCACACGTTGCAAATTTGCAATATCATTCGTTCCTGAAAACTCTTTCTGCATGCGATTACGCGCTTTAAATTCCTCATATTTTGCAGAGTCTGCTGATTCTATTGATTCCGTCTTTAAAAAAAATATCTCTGCCGATTGAGGAAACTGCGACAGTTCATAGGCTAAAAATGCTTTCTCTAACGCCGCATTACGCATAAAGGTATTTCTATCAGCCTCCGGCGCTAAATGTATCATCCGTGCGGTCAATTGATGAAGATTTGCTAATGTTAATCCTGGAGCAATTGCTAAAACAAAATCATTTATTGCATCCGATTGTCTGTGATTTTTATCGGTAATCGGTTGCTCAATATCAACGAAACCCTCTGATTTTGGAAAAGACCTTAAATCCATTAAGGTTTCTAATTCCCGATCGCTAATTGTTCCGTTAATGATTTTTTCTCCATAGCGTTTCACTAATGTCTTTGTTTGTTTTAAAAGCATTTAATTCTCTAATTTATGAACCGTATGTTTAATTATAGCGCATAACTTATGTTTGCTCTTGCGCACACCATTATTGAGCGCCATAATCACTTTTTCTTTATTTAAAAGGTCAAGAATGGAATTTTTAAGTCAATATGGTTTGTTTTTCTTAAAGTCATTAACCGTGGTTATTGCTTTTTTGGTGGTTTTTGCAGGCTTTTTTTCGATGAGCCGCAAGCCTAAACCTAAATTAGAGATCACTTCATTAAATGAGCATTATGAACATTTGCATTCGTTAATGAATAAAGAAATTCTTGGCCAAAAAACCCCTAAAAAGAAAAAAAATAAAAACGTCAAACAACCTACACTGTACGTCCTTGATTTTCACGGTGATATCAAAGCATCACAAGTAGAACAACTTCGAGATGAAATCACGGCTATTCTATGTACAGCCAAACCTGAAGATGAGGTTTTAGTACGCTTAGATAGCCCTGGAGGCGTTGTCAATAGTTATGGTTTGGCAGCATCACAACTACAGCGTATCCGCGATAAAAACATTCCATTAACCGTGAGCATTGATAAAATTGCAGCAAGCGGGGGGTATTTAATGGCCTGTGTAGCTAACCGCATTATTGCAGCTCCTTTTGCGATTATTGGCTCTATAGGGGTGGTCGCCCAAATTCCTAATTTTCATCGTTGGCTTAAAAAACATGACGTTGATGTCGAATTATTAACGGCAGGTGAATATAAGCGCACATTAACTCTTTTAGGTGAAAATACCGAAAAGGGGCGGAAAAAATTTCAGGAAGATTTAGAAAAAATTCATACCGCCTTTAGAAACTACATTGCCGCGAACCGTGAGCAGCTTGATATGGATAAAATTGCTACTGGTGAACATTGGTTAGCAAAAGATGCCTTAGATCTGAATCTTGTCGACAAATTATCGACCAGCGATGAGTACCTGATAGAAAAAGTTTCAACATACAAAGCCTTTAAATTAGTAATTCCCCCGAAAACATCCTTAGCAAATAAATTACTCAAACCAGCCATGCGATTCATGCATCCTTGGGGTTAGCCAATCATAGCCCGGATTTAGCAACAGCTATAATCCGGGAATTCTGTTCCTCCTACAGCCCAAATTACTCTGCCAGCAAAATAAAAAGTAATGGTATATAATATATATATACTACCCAATGGAGTGTATGAGCAATGAGCGACATGAAATCTAAATTACCTGACTTTAAAGAACTGGCTTCAATGACAGGCAAATTATATAACGATATAAAAACCAGCGTGGGGCAAATTATTCAGGATTATAAAGATACTAGAGTTCAATCCGGAGTAGATGGAGACACTACTGAGGAAGTAAAACCAGAAGCACCTAAAGCAACTCAGGAATCAAAAACCGAAGAAAATCACAAGTAATAGCGCATTTAAGATTTTAGGAATATAGCCTGGATAAAGGCAAGGCGCAGTAATCCAGGCTATCGATACTCCGAGGAGTGTACTAATAGGTCTCTGCTCGTTCAGGACGTGTAAGTCCATACTTACGCATTTTTTCAACTAACGTTGTACGTCTCATATTTAGATAGCTGGCAGCACGTGCAACAACCCAATCGAATTCATTTAATGCCTGACTAATCAAAGCTAATTCTGTTTTCACCAGATGCTCTTTTAAATCGATCCCCTTTGGTGATGCTGACACCGGCTCTTGCTTAATAACTTGCCATAAAGCCTCGCGCTCAGATAGTTCCACCATAGACGAAGATTTATAGTCACCACGAATACGCGGTGGTAAATCATCCTTACTGACAATACCATTAGGATAAAGAACGATTAAACGCTCCACTAAATTAGCTAGTTCACGAATATTACCAGGCCAATTGTATTGTATTAAAACACTCATAGCTTCAGGCATCAAACGAATTATAGGACGACTCTCACGTTCAAATCGAGAAATTAATTCATTAACTAAAAGTGGAACATCTTCTCCTCTTTTCCGTAGTGGGGGCATTTCAATGGGAAATACATTAAGCCGGTAAAATAAGTCTTCTCTAAACTGCCCCTCTTCAATAGCAGCATCCAAATTTCTATGAGTAGCAGCAATAATGCGTACATTCACGCCAATACTTTTATTAGAGCCTACACGTTCAAAGCAACGTTCTTGTAATACACGCAACAACTTAACTTGCATGGCTAATGGCATATCCCCGATTTCATCTAAGAATAAAGTGCCACCATTTGCCAATTCAAATCGACCTTGTCTCGAGGTTACCGCCCCTGTAAAAGCACCTTTTTCATGACCAAATAACTCACTTTCTAATAATTCAACAGGAATCGCGCCGCAATTAATCGCGATAAACGGCTTATTTGCACGTGATGAAAGCGCATGGATATTACGTGCAGCGATTTCTTTACCCGTACCTGATTCACCTAAAATTAAAACACTAGCTTCAGTATTCGCTACTTGCTCTATAAGCTTACGAATATGCGAAATAGTGCCACTACTCCCCACCAAGCTGCGAAACACGGGGATTTGTTGAGCGCTGGTCAGAATCGATTTTATGGTGTCGCGAGTAATGTGACATTGGTGCAATGCATCCAATATTTGGGCATAGCTAAATGGAAAGGGCAAACAAGTAATCACATTCCTATCCATGCGTTGCTCAGCATTTAATTGCTTGCCAACGACGATCATTGGCACATTGGTAAAGTGTTTTACCAATGAATCCAGCTCACTTAAAGTATTGTCAATTGTCTCACATGCGCCAAGAAGAATAACATCAGGTAGTATATTAACAAACCTACTCCATGCGCCAAACTTAATGACTTCGGTCGATTCACCGATAAATTCAAGTACCGTACTTAATTGATCACTTCGCCTTGCATTATTATCAATGATAAAAACCTTGTCCTTACTACTCATAAAACTATCCTTAACTTATCAAAATAATATAGCCTAGCGATAACAAACTATTATTTTAAATGCATTACATTGATTGCCAAAGCATAATTCTTGGCTCCCAATGCTCTGAGTTGCACTTACTTGTGTTTCTTTAACAAAATGCTTAGCTTGTATAAAACCCATACGACTACAAAATGAATTAGCGGCGCGTAAACCACAACCACTGTTTTTGTCATAACACCAATCTACACGGTAATGATTAAAACGCGGATCAACAAATCGCTTTTTACGATAATGGTATGGCTTGGGCGGGGTATGGGCTAAATTCGTAGAACAACCGATGGTCATAAAACCATTACAGCGCCATCCCTTACAGCGGGCGCGGCTAGAAATGTAATGTGTTAAACCGATGTTGTACGCAATAATATTTTGGCTGGCATGATCATAACCGAGCATTTGACAATAGCGGTTAGCAACCGCTTTACCGCATTCTTTGCCATCAACAGTACAATAATCCAGGCGCTCACCATTATAAGTTGGATGCCAAAAATTTCGGAACGCTTTATTTTGTTTATCAGTAGAAGTCGAATGGACTGAAAAAGAA
This sequence comes from uncultured Gammaproteobacteria bacterium, assembly GCA_963844185.1. Classification (GTDB taxonomy): domain Bacteria; phylum Pseudomonadota; class Gammaproteobacteria; order Legionellales; family Legionellaceae; genus Legionella. Next base: position 323,161 of record CAWJMX010000001.1, on the reverse strand, counting down.
CAAAGTAAAACAACACAAACCATTAAGTATCGAAAATTGATCATTAAAACAATCCTTTAGCGATTATAAACCCATGTTAGCTTATGAGGCAGATAGGTACAAGAGCACAGAGCGGTTAAATAAGGCAATTCGCGACATTTAATGCGACTTGAACCGATTAAATTGGAAGGTAGAATTTAAACAGGGTTATCGCTATCAACAAACAAATGTTCTAATTTAAAAGAAGAAGCAAGATACTCACCCAAAGCCTGGATACCATAACGCTCAGTGGCATGATGTCCACATGCGTAATAATGAATACCAAGCTCTTTAGCCTGGTAGTACGTACGCTCAGAGATTTCACCACTTACATAAGCATCCACACCCAAACGATGTGCCTCTTCAATAAAATCTTGAGCCCCACCACTGCACCAGGCAATACGACTAATGCTCTTATCATTGCCAGCAATTGCTAAGGGAGCACGTCCCAGCTTTTTGCTCAAAAATGCACTCAATTCTGCATAAGTCATGGTTTGTGGTAAATGGCCAGACCAAAGTAAATTATCTGTACTGCCTGCTCGATGCATTTGTAGCAAGTCCACTTCAAATAATTTAGCCAAACACGCATTGTTTCCCAATTCAGGATGACAATCCAGCGGTAAATGATAGGCAAGCAGATTAATATCGTGACGCAGTAACTTATTAAGGCGTTGACGTTTCATGCCGGTAATTACGGAGGCTTCACCACGCCAAAAATAGCCATGGTGCACCAATAACGCATCGGCCCGCCAAACGATTGCCTGCCTAATGGCTTCTTCAGAAGCCGTCACTGCCGTGCAAATACGTTGGATGTGATCCTTGCCCTCAACCTGCAGACCATTGGGCGCATAATCATTATAACGATCACAACTCAATAATTGATGCAGGTATGAAGTCAGTTCTTTGTGCGTAATCACCTATCAGTAACTCGCTTAATATCAGCACCTAATAAAGAAAGTTTCTCTTCGATACGCTCATATCCACGGTCAACATGGTAAATACGCTCAACTGTTGTTTCACCCTCCGCAACTAAGCCCGCTAAAATCAAACTTGCTGAAGCACGTAAATCAGTTGCCATAACGGGAGCACCCGTTAATTTTTCAACACCATTAATGATGGCAGTATTTCCATTCAATTGAATTTGTGCGCCCATACGTTGTAATTCTTGTACGTGCATAAACCGATTTTCAAAAATTGTTTCCACAATTGTTGAAGAACCATCAGCTACTGAATTCATTGCCATAAATTGAGCTTGCATGTCCGTGGCAAACGCAGGATAGGGGGCGGTAGAAATATTAACGGCTTGTGGACGCTTATTGTGCATATTAAGACTAACCCAGTCTTCACCGATGGTTAATTCGGCACCAGCTTCTTCAAATTTACACAGTTGCGTTAATAAAGTATCAGGACGTACTCGTTTAACCGTTACATGACCACGAGTCAGTGCACCAGCAGCCAGATAAGTACCTGCTTCAATACGGTCAGACATTACGGAGTAAGTTCCACCAGATAATGCCTCAACCCCTTCAATTTCGATAATTGAAGTTCCTGCGCCAGAAATTTTGGCACCCATTTGAATTAAGAAATTAGCCAAATCCACTACTTCAGGTTCACGCGCTGCATTTTTGATAACCGTTGTGCCTTCAGCCAAAGCTGCAGCCATTAAGATGTTCTCAGTTCCGGTAACAGTAACTGTATCAAACATGATTCGCTTACCTTGTAAGCGACCACGCTTGCAACGTGCATTGATGTAGCCATTTTTCACAGTAATATCAGCGCCCATTGCTTTTAAAGCTTTTAAATGTAAATCAACAGGTCGTGTGCCAATAGCACAACCACCTGGCAATGATACATCCGCTTTACCAAAACGCGCTAACATGGGTCCCAATACTAAAATAGAGGCGCGCATTGTTTTAACTAAATCATAAGGTGCAACAAATTCATTCACCTGGCTGGCATCAACCTGAACATTCATTTTTTCATCAACAATCAAATGAGCGCCCAACTGACCTAATAACTCCATCATCGTGGTAATGTCTTTAAGATGGGGAACGTTGGATATCGTCACATGGTCACTGGCAAGTAAACTGGCTGCCATAATCGGTAAAGCCGCGTTTTTTGCACCTGAAATAACCACTTCACCATTTAATGCCTTACCGCCGTTAATTAATAATTTATCCATGTTCTCTCCCCCATTCTTCTTTTGTCCACGTCTTCATGCTAATTGCATGAAGCATGCCAGTGGTAATAAACTCTTTAAGTTGTGCATAAACCCACTGCTGCCGAGCTACTTTAGATTTATCTACAAACACATCACTAACTACGGTCACCTGGTATTGATAACCGTCCCCGTCCACTTTAACGAAAAACACCTCGTCAATGGATCTAAGTTTTTGTTCAACATCTTCATTACTTAACATTAAAATTAGCTCACAAATTGAAATAAATACAGTTTTCTACTAATTATGTAGATTGCGCCGTAAGGCTGAACGATCCTTCACCAACCTACCGCAAATAGTGACAAAATAACAACTTGGGGAATTATAAAATACTAGGCCCTACACTGCTTCCAAGATATTTTTCACACCACAAAAATCCGCCAAAGACCGAGTCTCTGAGGACATACCGATAATCTCAAAAGTCTTATTATTTTTTTTGCACAACTTTCTGGCTTCTATCAGCAATGCCATCCCTGCACTATCACAATGGGTCACATCGCTTAAATCAAGGCTAAAGTGCTCATTTGTGTTATCCATTAAGGCTTTATAGAGCTGGGCTCGCACATCAACTGCTGATCTGAAGGTAAGCTCAGCTCCAGGCTTAAAATGAATAGTCTTCACCTTAAGAAGCCTTTTTAATTTGTTTTTGCTGCATTTGTTTAATCAACTCATCAATACTTGAGTTTTGCAATGCTTGCGCAAATTGTGATCTAAAGCTTTGTAATAAACTCACACCTTCAACACTAATGTCATAAATTCGCCATTGACCATTTTTGTCGACCAGACTGTAGGTTAATGGAATATTTTGACCTTGTGAGCGTACAATCAAGCTATTGACACGCATAAAACGGGTATTCAATGCCCCTCTTACTGGCAAAAATTGCACTGTTTCATCAGAGTATTGCGCTAAAGGACTGGAGTAAGTACGAATAACCAAACGAGTAAAGGCTTGAGAAAATTGCGCTCTTTGTGCTGTTGAAGCCTTATTCCAGGCTTGTCTTCCTAAAACAGAACGCGACATACCGGCAACATCAACAATCGGCAGTAAATGTTTTTCTACCGCGCCATAAATAATATTAGGATCACTTTTCAAACTGGATTTATTTTCTTTCAGCGTCGAAATGATGTCATTTGCAGTTTGCTCTAACATAGGAACAGGGGAGCCTTGAGCCATCATCGCTGGAGATAAAATCACACCGACAACTAATAAAATTGTTTTTAGTATTCTCATGTCTCACCTTATTTTTTAATATTAAATAATAATTGACCGATTAAATTTTCAAGAATAATTGCCTCTTGTGTTTTTGCAATCACATCCCCGTTTTGCAAATAAGGATGCGCGTTATTCTCTTCATCATCAAAACCCGGAACAATACTAATATAGTTAGAACCAAGCAAGCCTTGAGTTAAAATTCGTGCTGAAGAATCTTCATAAGGTATTTTTTTATCACTTTGTAAGCGCATAGTTACCTTAGCATTAAGCTCACCAGGTTGTAAGTCAATGTGCGTTACCTCACCAATTTTAACCCCCGCTACAGTTACTGGTGCTCGCACTTTTAAACCACCGATATCGGTGAAATCTGCGGTCACATTATAACTCTTAGAAGACATTAAATCAGAAATATTACTGACCTTCATTGCCATGACCAGTAAGGCCAATAAACCAAGCAACATAAATAGGCCAACACTTACATCCACATAACGTTGCTTACTCATTTACCAATCTCCAATCATCATTGCAGTCAACAAAAAATCAAGTCCTAACACAGCAAGCGAAGAATAAACTACTGTTTTGGTCGTCGCTTGACTAATACCTTCTGCGGTAGGCACGCACTCAAAACCCTGGAATACTGCTATCCAGGTCACAACAAAAGCAAAAACAAAACTCTTGATAATACCACTCAGTACATCGATACGAAAATTTACTGCTGCTTGCATGTTGGACCAAAAACTACCTGCATCGACACCTAACCAATGCACACCAATAAAATAACCACCTAAAATAGCTACCGCTGAAAAAATTAATGACAGCACCGGCAATGTAATAAAACCAGCCATAAAGCGAGGATAAATAACACGGCCTAGAGGATCAACACCCATCATATCCATACTGGATAATTGCTCTGTCGTTTTCATCAGACCAATTTCCGCCGTTAGCGCGGAGCCTGCCCGTCCGGCAAATAATAAGGCACTGATTACCGGCCCTAATTCTCTGGAAATACTTAAAGCCAATAACTGTCCCAGTTGACTCGAAGCACCAAATTTTTGCAATGTATTATAACCTTGCAAACCCACAACCATTCCTATAAATAAAGCAGAAACGACAATGATTAGACAAGACAAAACACCAACAAAATAAATCTGATGACATAATAAAGGCCATAGTCTTGAAATATTGGGCCTTCTAACCAACATAAAAAATAAAAACAACCCAGAAGTGCCTAAGTCATGTAAAACACGAGTACCGCGATTCCCCAACCGCGTGATGAACTCAAGCATCTAATAGCTCCTCAGTGTAAGGTCTGGCTGGATAATGAAAAGGAACGACACCATCCGCTTCCCCATGCATAAACTGTCTGACCTGAGGTTCTAATGAATGTGTTAACTCACCAGGAGTCCCCTGCCCGATGATTTTTCCAGCAGAAATCAGATAAATGTAATCGGCAATAGAACACGTTTCCTCAACATCATGAGACACAATAATTGTTGTCGTATGCAATAACTGATTTAAGCGTTTAATCAAACGTACTAAAACGCCTAGCGAAATAGGATCTTGTCCAGTGAATGGTTCATCGTACATCATTAATTCAGGATCTAATGCAACAGTGCGCGCTAAAGCAACGCGTCGTGCCATACCTCCTGAAAGTTGTGCAGGCATTAATCCAGCGGCGCCACGCAACCCTACAGCCTCAAGCTTCATCAAGACAATATCGCGAATCATAGATTCATTTAATTGCGTATGTTCACGGAGTGGGAACGCAACATTTTCGAATACTGAAAGATGCGTAAACAAAGCAGAACTTTGAAACAACAATCCCATATCACGCCGTGCTTCATACAGTGCTTTTCGTGGTAATTGATGTATATCCTGGCCATTAACCTGAATAACACCACTATCAGGGGTTAACTGAGCACCAATCAATTGCAACAATGTTGTTTTTCCAGAGCCACTAGGCCCCATAATGGCAGTAATTTTACCCTGCTTCACGACCATATCAATGTCATTGAAAATGCGGCGACTCTCGCGAGTAAAGATTAGATTATTTATTTCAACCCAATTTTCAGGCATACGTTCAATTTCCAATGATGGCCAAAAGTAGAAGTATATACTGGTTCCTAAAAAAAAATGAGGCTTTTAACTCTATTTAATCTAAAAAAATTCAGTTTCAGAAACTTGATTTGCGCGTTTTTTACATATGTGCTCAATAATGAAACACAAATTGACTTCCCTTTTGCAACGACGAGCCATTGTGTTAGAATGAAAACTAAACAAAAAATACACAGAAAATAACCTATGAATTTTTGTACACTTGGACTTGCCGTTATCGAAACCGAAGCACAAGCGGTCTTTGAATTAACTCAACGCATTGATTCTCGGTTTGAAAAAGCCTGTGAATTATTACTTGCATGCCAAGGACGCATTGTCGTAACAGGCATGGGCAAATCCGGACATATTGCTAACAAAATAGCGGCGACGCTATCCAGCACCGGCAGTCCCTCATTTTTCATGCATCCAGGTGAGGCCAGTCATGGTGATTTAGGTATGATAACTCGTCAGGATACGGTTATTGCGATTTCAAATTCGGGCAACACTACTGAATTAGTTACCCTACTTCCTTTATTAAAACGTTTGGAAGTACCGCTCATTACCCTAACCGGTAATACTGAATCAATCCTCGCACGCGCTGCAGACATTAATTTGGATGTCAGCATTAAACAAGAAGCGTGTCCACTTGGCCTGGCACCAACAACCAGTACAACTGTTTCATTGGTAATGGGAGATGCCTTAGCAATTGCCTTACTGCAGGCAAGAGGATTTAGCGAAGAAGATTTTGCTTTATCGCATCCAGGTGGTGCTTTAGGAAAACGCCTCTTACTGCGCATTGATGAGCTATGTCATCAAGGCAATGATCTGCCGTTAATTAGCGAAAATGCCACGGTTAGCGAAGCCCTGATTGAAGTAACCAATAAAAAACTTGGAATGACCTGTGTCGTAGATAAAAAAGGTTATCTCGTGGGTGTATACACAGACGGGGATATTCGCCGTACCTTAACACGGCAATGTGATATTAATACAACGCAACTTAAAGAAGTTATGACACGTAGCGCACGGACTATCCACAAAGGGATGCTGGCCGCTGAAGCCTTGGCCATCATGCAAAAACACAGCATCACCTCGTTAATTGTAGCGGATGATAAAAGCCACCCTATTGCCGTGCTTCATCTTCATGATTTATTAAAAGCAGGTGTGTTTTAAATGAATAAAATATTAGCGCTGGCCAAAAAAATACAATGCCTCATCTGCGACATGGATGGTGTATTAACTGACGGCCTATTATACATTGACAACCACTTTAATGAGCTAAAAACCTTTCATATTCATGATGGCGTCGGCTTAAAATTACTCATGGCAGCAGGAATTGAAGTAGCCGTCATTACCGGCTCACGTAACGCCGTGGTTGATCACCGCATGCAACAATTAGGCATTAAGCATTACTATAAAGATCAATTAGACAAACAAGCAATGTACCGGCAATTGAAAAAAACACTAAATCTTGAAGATGAGCAATTTGCTTACATTGGTGATGACCTTCCTGATGCGCCGCTCATACAACAAGCAGGCCTTGGTGTTGCCGTAGCTAATGCCGTACGCCAGATTAAAGAAATTGCCGATTGGCAAACAGAACTTCCAGGTGGTCGTGGGGCGGTACGCGAATTATGCGACCTTATTCTCAACGCACAAAATAAAATGGACTTGGCAATCACAGGTTACTTAAAACAATGAATGCAGCAAAGCAGATTATCTGGCTATTTTTCACCTTAATCACCCTGGCCTGTTCAGGATGGTATTACAGTCACTCATCGCTTATCACGCGATTGGATCGTGAAACCTTAGCCAATTCAGTAGAAATGACGGTTTCTCATTTAAAAGTACGCCAATTTAATACGGATGGCATGTTGGTGAATCGATTAACCACGCCCATAATGCAACACATTCAAAACGGCGACGTGTACCTCTTCCAAAAGCCGCATATTTTAGTAAGCCAAGAAGAGCAGCCGCCATGGGATATACGCTCCAATAATGGCAAATCTGTTGAAGGGGGTAAACGCATTACCTTTAGCGGAAATGTTATCGTGCATCAAAAACAAGGAAATAAAACGCAAGAAAGTACGTTAAAAACAGAAGAGGTCATTTATTTTCCTAATGAGAAAAAGGCAAGCACTGATCTTCTGGTAACCTACGAGCAACCAGGAAATATCATTCAATCAAAGGGTATGAATGCTTATTTGGATGAAAAAAGAGTAGAATTGCTCCATCAAGCGAGAGGAAGTTATGTTCCCAAAAATGGTTAAGCACATGCTGTATCTTGTACTCATTCCACTGACCGGTACGGCGTATGCCCTGCCTACAGATAAAGAACAAGTGATGCATGTCATGGCTGACTCCGCTGATTTAAGTCAACAAGATCATAAAGGAACGTATGTGGGCAATGTTGAACTGATTCAAGGCACCACCAATTTGCGCGCAGCCAAGGCAATTACACAAGGAGATGAGAAGAATCAACTTGTCTTAGCCATAGCCAATGGCAGCAAAGAGAAACAAGCACATTATTGGGCAATCACCGATCCCAAGAAGCCTCCTTTTCATGCCTATGCAGATACCATCCGTTATTATCCCCTACGCCATTTGATTGAATTGATTGGCAATGCCCGTGTAGAACAAGGTGATAACTCATTTAGGGCTGCTAAAATAACTTATGACACCATAAAACAGCATGTCCTGTCTCAAGGGGATAGGAAACAACGAATAACTATTATTTATCATCCTGAAAAGAAACCAACATGAGTTTATTAGAAGCACGAAACCTAAAAAAATCATTTAAATCTCGAACCGTCGTGAATGGCGTTAGCATTCATATTAATAAAGGCGAATGCGTTGGTTTATTAGGACCTAATGGTGCTGGTAAAACGACTTGTTTTTACATGATCGTCGGCCTGCAATCCTGTGACAAAGGACAAATTGTTTTGGATGGGCAGGACATAACCCTCAATGCCATGCATCAACGTGCACGTTTAGGCATCAGCTATCTCCCACAAGAAGCCTCTGTCTTTCGTAAACTGACTGTTGCTGAAAATATCATGGCTATTTTAGAATTACGTCCTGATTTAAATGAACAGGCACGCCAGGAGAAGTTGGATTTATTACTGCAGGAATTTCATATTACGCACATCAGTGATAGCTTGGGTATGGCATTATCTGGAGGCGAGCGGCGACGTGTTGAAATTGCCCGAGCCTTGGCTATTGAACCCTCGTTCATTCTTTTGGACGAACCTTTTGCAGGGGTAGATCCCATCTCGGTCATTGACATTAAAAAAATTATTCAGCATTTATGCAATAAAGGCATTGGCGTTTTAATTACTGACCATAATGTTCGCGAAACATTGGATATTTGTGAACGCGCATATATTGTGAGCCAGGGAAAAATCTTGTGCGAAGGCACGCCGGATGTAATACTTGCGAACCAACAAGTAAGGGCTGTTTACTTGGGTGACGATTTTACTTTGTAAGTTATGGAACCATGCTACTCATCATTGACAATTACGATTCATTTACCTACAACCTGGTACAATATTTTCAATGCTTACAACAAGAAGTAGTCGTCTACACCCATGATCAAATCAGCTTAGCGCAAATTAAAAAACTAGCCCCCACTTATCTAGTCATTTCACCAGGACCTAAAGCACCAGATGATGCCGGCATTTCCATGGCGGCAATCCGTGCGTTTTATCAAACTATTCCTATATTAGGCATTTGTCTTGGGCATCAATGCCTCGCTCAAGCATTTGGAGGACAGATTATTTCCGCACCAGAAATCATGCATGGGAAAACATCATTGCTCCAACATAACCAACAAGGCATATTTCAAAATATTCCGAATCCGTTTCAAGCGGCGCGCTACCATTCCCTTGCCGTTGACAAATCGAGCTTACCGGACTGTTTTTCTATTGATGCCTGGGTAGATGACACCATTATGGCAATTTCGCATCGTAAATACCCTGTTTTTGGTCTACAATTCCATCCAGAAGCTATTTTGAGTCAATACGGTCACCAATTATTAGAGAATTTCTTACGCTATGAAACCCAATCTTCTATTTGAACATCTACTTGCCAAACGCGATTTAAATTCAGAGCAAATGCAGCAGGTGATTCATGCTTGCATGTCCGGCCAATATAATGACCTGCAAATTGCCACTTTTTTAGCATTAATGCGCATGAAGGGCGAAACAGCCAATGAATTGACCGCCGCAGCACAAGTGATGCAACGATTGGCACATTCAATCGATTTAGGAACTAATTTAATTGATATCGTAGGCACTGGTGGTGATGGTAAAAATACCTTTAATGTCTCCACAGCATGCAGTTTTGTAGTTGCTGCTGCAGGAATTTCGGTTGCGAAACACGGTAATCGCTCAGTCTCCAGCCGCAGTGGCAGTGCCGATTTATTAGAGCAAGCGGGCTTTGTGCTTAATTTGTCAGACAGTCACATGCAAATCTGCCTACAACAATGTAATTTAGCGTTTTTGTTTGCACCGAGCTATCATCCAGCCATGCAACATGCACGTACAGCACGCCAACAACTCGGCATTAGAACTTTATTTAATTTGCTTGGCCCGCTAATTAATCCTGCTCGGGTAAAAAAACAAGTTGTCGGTGTCTTCTCAATAGCCTGGCAGAAACCTTTAGCCTCGGTACTTGCTAATTTAGGCAGTGAGCGCGCTTTAGTCGTTAGTTCTCAGGATGGCTTGGATGAAATCAGTATTGCCGCACCAACACACGTGATTGAATATCAACAAGGTCAATTTACTGAATGGATGATTATCCCAGCAGATTACAACATGCATCATCATTCTTTAGACGAAATTATTGTTGACTCACCGAGCCAAAGTTTAGCAATGATCCAATCTGTATTTTCGGGAAAACCAAGTGCTGCGCGTGACATGGTACTTCTTAATTCTGCAGCAGCAATTTATTGTGCCCATGAAAATTACTCCTTCGTTCAGGCCTTAGAGCAAGCGAAAACAGCAATAGACAGCGGCAAAGCAAGCGAATGTTTTCACCAGCTTCGTCAATTAACCCAAAATTTACCTAGAGCCATATCATGAATAGTGTATTACAACGCATCGCCCAGCATAAATTAGAAGAAGTAGCCTTAGCGAAGAAAACAACCCCGTTAAACGCATTGCCACAACCACATTTGGAACGGCGCGACTTTATTGCGGCGTTACGTGCCAATACAACTCCAGCCATTATTGCAGAAATTAAACGTGCCTCCCCTAGCAAAGGATTAATCAGAGAAGATTTTGATGTGGCACAAATCGCAGCAATCTACGCCAAACATGGTGCGCGCTGCTTGTCAGTACTAACGGACATTGAATTTTTTCAAGGTCACCCTGATTATGTAGCGCAAGCTAAAGCACATTGCCATTTACCCGTGCTACGTAAAGACTTTATTCTGGACGCCTACCAAATTCATGAAAGCTTATCTTTAGGCGCCGATTGTATTTTATTGATTGTCGCCCTACTAGACGATGCGCAATTAGCAGATTATTGTCAGTTAGCGCAGGAGCTCCACATGGCGGTTCTAGTAGAAAGCCATACCCGAGAAGAATTAGAGCGCGCCTTGCACTTACCTACGCCTTTAATTGGGATTAACAACCGCAGCCTACATACTTTTAAGACAGACATTCAGCTTAGTATTGAATTAAAAAAGTCGATTCCCAATGATCGTCTGGTAATTACTGAAAGTGGGATTAATACGTATGCCGATGTGTCATTAATGCAATCTCATGACATTAACACCTTTCTGATTGGAGAAAGTTTGATGCGCGCAAACGACATAGGTAATGCTTTAGACAATCTGATGAAGGGTGGCGATTAATTATTGGTGCTCAACCGATGAAGCCTCATTTTTTTGAATGCTATTCGTTTACACGAACCCGTAGGTTAGTCGTTTGATCCAACCTACACGTTCTAATGAACCATACACATTAATCTAAATCTGGTTCCGGTGTCTCTATTGGCTCAGGTTCTGGAATAGCAGGATCATTAGGCTCTAGTGGCTCTGGACTCTCTGGGTACTCATCCGGAACATCTGGAAACTCATTAGGATCTGGTATTTCACCGTCATTGTTCAAAATAATCTCCCATATTTGCACAACCTCAATATAAGTATAGCAAAATTAGATTTCATAACACCCAGATATGAAGATACAATAAACCTTTAACTCAAGGATAAACAGAAATGAAAGTAGCTGTAATCACCGGTGCTGCAAATGGCATAGGCTTAGCTTTAAGCCAAGTTCATTTACGACGCGGCATCACTGTCGTCATGGTTGATAAAGACAGCAACAAGCTTCTTCACGAGGCGGAACAATTAAACGCAGAATTTCCAGAAAAAATTATCGCCATTTCCTGTGATGTAACCAATAAACAGGAAGTAGCGCAACTGGTACAGCAAACACAAGATAAATTAGGCCGTGTCGATTGGATCTATAATAATGCCGGTATTATTGGCCAATTAGCACCAATTTGGGATTTAAATCCCGAATATGTGCAACAAGTAATGAATGTAAATTTGCATGGCATGCTACACATCATTCAAGCCTTTACCCCCTTTTTGTTTAAACAAAACATTCAATCGCATATTATCAATATGGCGAGTTTATATGCGTTATGCGCAAGCTCACAGACGGCGCCCTACTCCATGTCCAAACATGCTGTACTTGCCTTATCTGAGTCCTTATATTTTGATTTAACGCGCTTAAATAAACCAGTTGATGTCTCCGTTGTCTTTCCTTCATTTACCGATACTGGATTACTCGCCAATAATCCCGAAGGAAACTCATCCTTTCATGGTGCATTGCAATCCTTACTATCCCACTCGCGCCCAGCTATGGATATAGCCGAACACATTGTGCAAGAAGTAGAACAAAAGAAATTTTACATTTTTCCAGATAAAGAAGTTAAGGGCTATTGTGAAGAGCGAACCCAAGCGCTTTTATTACAGGAAAATCCACATGTTACTAATGTAGAAAAATTAATGGGTGCCTTGATAAAACGTCAAGAATCACGAACCAGATCCTAATAAGTATAGGCCATGAGCCTCATCGCATAATGATGAATGCTGTGGTGCTCAAACCGCAGCAGTAAGCGCTTGAATTTGTCCTCCCAAGAGAACACGCGCTCTATTGTTCTGAACCATCCTTTGAGTATGCTCTGTTCGAATAGCCGTTTTCTTCCGCATTTTTTAGCTTTTCTATTGCCTGGTGCCGTAGCAAAGGAGAAAACCACTTTGCAATTTCCTGTCGCATAGCACAACTACTTTATCGCCTGTGAGATGTTTATGGCCAAGTACAAAAAATAGTTAAACATCTTAAAGGTTGCAGGTCGCAGCGACCGTTTAATAAGTGCGGAAAGATAAATTCATTGAAGTCAGATTGCAATAATTCAGTATGGATCCAATTATAGCGAGGCTTCACTCTCGATTATTTCCAATTTTATTCACCTTCGTAGTACAGCAACTATACCGTAAAGACCTTTATAAACTCTAGGCTGGCGGATAATTAAAAACTAGCAACGAGGTGCAGGATAACCCACTATTTGTGGGTCACTTCTAAAGAATAAAAGCTGGCAGCACCACCAAGGACGTTTGACGTACCACTTTCCAGATTAATAACACCCGCTTTAAAATACAGATATTGTGCAGCCCAACCAATTGTATTGTTATCAGAAGTACTTACCTTTATAGTAGTTGATGCATTATTTGCTTTGATAGTTAACGTGCCATCACGAAGTAACGTTAAATTATACATAAATATCGTATTTAAAGGGATATCCTGAATCAGGTTAACTATTTTTAAATAACTACTTTGCGCAGGAGTAGTGCGTATTTGAGCATAAATACAGCCATTACAATAATTGTTATTAGGATCTATTGCATTCAAATCATAATAAAGTTTCACGAACGGCGAGTTACTCGCGCTGTGACCATAACGATCAGTGTTGCCTGTATCATGTATTTCTGCAATCACCATTCTTTTCATAGAGGGTGGAATTTGACTCACGAGTAATGATGCCGTCAACGAATTACTAGAAAACGTGCTTAATTTCCAGTAGGCAGAGGCTCCTGGCAGTATTTCATATAATTCACTGTTAGAATAACCATTGACAGAAGAGGTTCCACCATTCAACGGTGCAAAGAAATTCATAGCACCCGTCACAAGATCTGTAAAAAAATAAGGTTGATTTGTATAGCCATTATTCATGCCTGGCGTTCCGCTAAGTGTAGGCTGCCCTATTGAGATAGGATTACTTTTTGAACCCAAGGGTAGAGGGAGACTCAAGTTCCAGGAATTTAAATTAAAATTAGAGGCAGGTCTCAGATTAGGATCCAAACCCGAAAGGCTTAATAAATTGGAAGCCTGATTCGAAGCACCCGTAGCCACCGACACGACCGAGTTAGCTGGAATAAGAGCACTAACTGCTCCTGCGCCATTTGGTTGAATTACCATGACATAGTCTGATTGGCAAGCGCTGCCAGTAATACTGACTACAGTACCATTGGTAACATTCACGTCCGTCAGGCCAAAACCTATAACTGGCTCGCTAAATGTCACGTTAACCGAAAAAGTAGATGGGTAAGGATTACTTAAATCAGACGTTTGTAAGGTTACACTAGGGCCAGTAACAAGAGCAGCCGGAATGGTTAGAAGATTGGATGCCTGATTCGGGGCACCCGTAGCCACCGACACGACCGAGTTAGCTGGAATAATAACATCAACAACTCCTGCAGTTGTTGGTTGGATTGTCATGACATAGTTTACCTGGCCAGCGTTGCCAGTAATACTGATTACAGCACCATTAGTAACATTGACGCCTGCTGGAACAAAATTTGTGACCGCTTCGCTAAAAGTCACATTAACTTGAAAAGACAACGGGAAGGGGTTGCTTAAAGTAGACGTTTGTAAGGTTACGCCAGGAGCAATAACAACTGCCGCAGGAATGGTTAGAAGATTGGATGCCTGATTCGGCGCGCCCGTAATTACCGACACGGCTGAATTATCCGGGATAAAAACAGTAATATTGCCCGGGCCTGTTGGTTGGATGGTTATGACATAGTTTGGCTGGCAGCTGTTGCCAGTAATACTGACTACAGTACCATTAGTAACCGTGACGTCTTCCGGAAAAAACCCTGCGACCGGCTCACTAAAGGTCACATTAACTTGAAAAGGAAGAGGGAATGGATTATTTAAAGCCGTTGTTTGTATATTTACGGTAGGACCAACAACAGCAAATAGCGACGAGGACATGATCATTATTAACCAGGCAGTAATGAATTTTATCACTTTATTTTTCCCCATGATTTTCCATAAACAGAGTCAGTCTTAACCAAATACGTATGAGGGAATTTGGTAATCAGATTCTTTCTTATCACGCAACACGAATATACCGCAGAATTAGACACACTAAATAAAAATGAAAGTATAAAATTTATTTAATCAACAACCTATTGGGGATTTCCTTTATTGTGGCACATGGTTTTTTGATAACGAACGAAGAGAGGTAAGCCAAAATCTCGCTCGCTTATCGCGAACTCACGGGCAGTGGTGCCAAAAATTCCATCCCCTACCCTTTTATAGGGTAAAGTTTTTTGAAAAATAAACGATGGCAGGCATACCAGAAAATGTTTTTTTATCAAACTCCATTTTATCATCTCGTTGTATTTCTATTGTTACCATCGCCGATCTATCAATTTGAAAATCACGCCATCGATATTGAGCCTTGATGACATCAATGAATCCATCTGTACGATTAATTTCGATTATAGTGCCATGATATGTTTTTCCGGAGGAAGGGATAAGTACTTTAACTTTTCTGGAAGTGCCAATTTTCATCACCTCATCCTGAGTTAAGTAAGCATTAATTATTTTATTTGCTTGAGTATTCTCAATAAAAATGATTGGCTTTACAGTATCAGTCGTATTTCCTGCAGATTTTAAGATTTGTGTCACTTTACCGTCAAATGGAGCTATTATGGTTAATTTACTAATTAAATTTTCATAGATTTTTACTCTCTCTTCATTTAACTTTGTTCTTTTTTGAAATGCTTCTAATTCAGCATATAAATCACGTTCTATTCCCTCTGTTTTAGTACCTGTGAAATACATCCCCTGCTCCAACGCATTTAAAGAATGTCTCTCCATGCGATGTTTTGCTTGTGAATTTTTTAATTTTTCCTGAGCGCTGAAATACTGGGCTTGCATTCCTTCCCAAATAGTTTGGCTCACATAATGTTTTTTATATAATGTTGTATATCGAGCAAGATTGAGTTGTGCCATCAAGACCTCTTGCTTCGCTATATTTAATAAAGTTTTTCTAGAAATTACACGATTATGTCCTATTTGTTTGTATATATTTAATCGTTGTTGTTCATTAGTTATCAGTTTTTTATAATAATTCGTATTCAATTTAGATTCTAAAACGTTCACTCGAGCCAAATTTAAATCCCGTTCAAGCTCAATATTTTCAATTCTAAGTATGGGGGCACCTTTTTTTACCTGCGCACCCAAAGTAACATAAACTTCAGTTATATATCCGCTAGTAGGCGCTACAATTGTTTCAATCTGTGTACTGATAACTGCTGTTTCCACTTTTAAAAACAACACATGGAACGCGATGATGACAATAAAAAAAACGAATACTAACATACCTGCAATAGTATAAAGACCCGGTGTAAAAAAGGGGTGTCTCATTAATTTTAAAATTTTATTTGCTTTGACGTCTTTTGCTGATGAGTGTTCTTTTATACACTCATTAGATCCATCAGGTACATTACTTTTTTCGCAAGGTATAATGTTCTCTTTATTATCCATGATTCAACATCAATCTTCTTATCATGCATTGTTTTCCAAAAAAGTCCCTAGTAACAAAACAATAAAATAACGTTACCTCTTTAATTATTTAACTATAAATTTTTTAAACTATAAAAAATACTAAGGCATACCTTTTTTATGTAATGAAAACATTAGTGGTTACCCATTAATGTAATGTGTTAGGTTTCAATACAATAACATTGTTATGCGCACTGCGCAGAAAATTAAGAATAAATCCAGGCGATGACCTAAGTGAAATTGTTGAATAAGAACGTATTGTTATTAAAGATATTCCTATTTTCTAGTCTATTTAGCATAAATGTTTGGTCTACCCAGATACCTATTAAAATCAATAAACCAAAATATCACACCACAGACACAGAACGTATTGAACAAGCAGAATTTCGGTTACGAGAAGCCATTGTAAACCCTGAATATATACTAGATAACTGGATAGAATTACCAACATCTCCTGCTTCGCATAAGAAAAAACTCCAACAATTAAGTTTGCAAGAAGCCATTTTATTAGCGTTACGCTATAACCCCAATATTCAAAATGCTGAATTAGATCGAATTATTCAACGATATCAATTACGTTTAGCAAATAATGAATTTGAATTACAATATGCACTGAGCGGAACTGGTACGATTCAAAAGAGTACGTTTAATGGTATTGGTAATGCTACAACTCATACTTTATTAGCTAGTCCAGAATTGGATTTAAAAACAAAAACAGGCACTAGAGCATCTTTATCAATAGATAATAATGCATCCGAAAATAACAATTTTAATCCCGTTTTGAATTTTTCCTTTACGCAACCCCTATTACGTGGTTTTGGTCGCTCAGTAAATGAAGCCGCGCTCCAAGATGCCATCGATAATGAATGGTTGAGTAAATTAAATTTGCACCAAGCAGTTGTTGATCAGATTACACAAGTAATTATAGCTTACAGAGCACTCATCTTAAGCGGTAATAATTTGCAAAATCAGCGCTTACAATTAATAGAAGCGCAAAAATCATATGAAATGAATGAAAAAAAGATAAAAACAGGCCGATTAGAACCAACCGGAAATATCCAGCAATCATATCAGATAGAGTCTTTAAGACTATTGATGGAGCAAGGCGAAAATGATTTTAAAATTGCTTCTCAGGATTTATTACAAAATATTGGCCTCGATCCCAATATGCATTTGTCTGTACCTAGTGATGTGATTTTAAAAAACATTGTGGTACCTGCTTTGCAAGAATCCATCGAGTTTGCACTTGATCATAATATGCAATATTTAGCGCAGAAAATGGCCTTACGTGCCGATAAGCGAGCGTACACAGTCGCAAAAAATCAACAGTTATGGCAATTGGATTTAACCGGTAATGTGCAAAGCGGTACCGTAAATGACGTCACCGGAACTAACCATGGTTTACGTGGTATTTATAATGGCAATAATATAACAGAAGCAGCACAGCTCATTCTTACCGTACCATTGCATGACTTGCCACGTCGCAATCAATTAATTAATGCTAAAGTGCGATTAGAAAAGAACAGAATTGATTTAATTGCTGCTAAAAGAGCATTGATCACGAATATAACCAACACCATTAGCAACATTCAAAGTTTGGCAAAACGCTATAAATTAGCACAAAAACAATTGAAATTGGCGCAACAAACTTATGAGCTGCAAAAGAAAAAGCAGCAAGCTGGAATATCAAGCGCATTAGATGTTAATTATACTCAGA
This sequence comes from uncultured Gammaproteobacteria bacterium, assembly GCA_963844185.1. Taxonomy (GTDB): domain Bacteria; phylum Pseudomonadota; class Gammaproteobacteria; order Legionellales; family Legionellaceae; genus Legionella. The sequence goes on along the minus strand of CAWJMX010000001.1, from coordinate 305,035 downwards.
ACCAATTAATTCAAGCACAATCAGGGTTAATCGGTGCAAAGATTGCGTATCTTAATCAACTAACCATTTTGCAAAGGACCTTAGGAACTACGCTGGACTATTGGCAAATTAAATTAAGGTATGGCCGATGAACATCTATATTAGAATGATAATTGCAGTATTACTTATATTAAGTCAGACTTCTTGTAGCCGCCATGAGAAACTGAAACCCCTTGCATTAAATAGGTACAAGATAAAGTCTGAACCCTTACACAGAACTTTGCATTTTACAGGCACTATTAAACCTTTGCGAGAAAGTACGTTAACTAGTCCTATGGAAGCAACAGTTGAATCCATGAACGTTCATTATGGCCAAATGATTAAGAAGGAAGAAGTAGTTTTAACCTTGAACTCTAACGAATTACAAAAACAATACAATGATACCTTGACGGATTATTTAAAAGCTAAAGACAGTTACTCTATAGCCAAGACTAAATTTGTTGGAACCAAAGAGCTATGGGCCTCAGGGCTGTTATCCAAAAATAATTTTTTAAGTGAAAAATCAAGTGTTAACACAGAACGAATCACTCTAATGCAGGCAACTCGTAAACTCACGGAACTTTTAAAACAAATAGATGAACATAACTCACAAAATTTATCGACCTTACGTTTGGCGAATTTTGATAAAGTTAGAAAAATATTAACCTCAGATCATAATTTGATTACTCTAAAAGCGCCCAGTGATGGCGTAATGCTCTATCCACCCGCTAAATCAGGTGAAGATAAAACTTCTAGAATTTCAGTCGGATCTTCCGTAAAATCAGGACAGATTATTGCCTTGATTGGGGATTTAAAAGGGATTAGCGTGGAGATTGATGTTCCAGAAATTGACATAGATAAAATACATCCTGGAATGTCAGCCAAAATAAGTGGTATTGCTTTTGGTAGATTTCAATTAAAAGGTAAATTGGTTTCGATTAATGCCCAAGCATCAAACAATAGTGTTGGCGGCTTACCTTCATTTACTGGGATAGTAGAAGTTAGCTCATTGACGGCCGAACAGCAGGCATGGATAAAGGTTGGAATGAGTGCAGTCATAGAATTGAATGTGGAGAGTACAAACCAATTACTAATCCCTATTGCTGCAGTAAAAAGAGAAAAAAACAACCTTATAGTTAATGTGCAATTACCTCAAGGAGGTCTTGAGAAACGGATTATTACAACTGGCTCTGCACAAGCGGATTCAATAGTCGTTGAATCAGGTCTTAAAGAAGGTGATGAGGTGTTATATGATTAATAAATTATTAATTAAGCTCACCGATTTAGTGAAAACTTATCATCTGGAGGGGATTAGTAGCACTATATTAAAAGAGGTTTCTTTAACGGTAAATGAAGGAGACCTGATGGCTATAGTCGGAGCGTCAGGCTCTGGAAAATCTACCCTGATGAATATCATTGGTTTATTGGATAAACCTGATTCAGGAGTTTACCTATTAAAAAATAAAAATGTGGCCGGTCTAACACCGGATGAAACTGCTGATTTACGCAATCGTAGTATAGGATTCGTTTTTCAGCAATTTAATTTACTTCCCAGATTTACGGCAATACAGAATGTAGCCTTACCTCTTACTTATAGAGGTGTAAATGCCACAGAGATAAATAAAAAAGTATTGAATGCACTTGAACGTGTTGGAATGCGTCAGCATGCACATCATAGACCGACTCAATTATCTGGTGGTCAGCAGCAAAGAGTAGCCATAGCAAGAGCACTAGTTACAGAGCCACAGGTTATATTAGCGGATGAGCCTACAGGCGCTCTCGACTCACGAACTGGTGCCGAAGTAATGAATTTATTTTTAACATTACATACTGAAGGCCGAACCATCATTATGGTCACTCATGATGAACGGGTTGCAGCACAATGTAAGCGAAGAATAACCCTTGCTGATGGGGTTGTCGTTGCAGAGTCCTCGCAATGAATATTATCAGCCATTGTCAGCAAGCGTTAACCAATTTATCGGCCTCAAAATTAAGATCTTTCTTAGCGGTTTTGGGTATCTTGGTTGGCACTGCTGCCGTTGTTGCTTTAATTAGTTGTGGCCAATTAGCTACAGAAAAAGCATTGGAACAATTTAAAAATTTGGGCACCGATTTATTAGCTATTTCAGCTTATAAAAACATGCCTCAGAAATCACAGGGTGATGATAATTCCTTATCTTCAAGTCAATGGCAACAGATAGCAGACCAAATACCGCATGTAATAAAAATTGCGCCGTATAGTATTACCTACCAACCTTTAAGTTTTAATGGCAAAGTAATGCATGGCTCAGTCATAGGTGCTGATGAAAATTTGGCCGACATTGTTCATATTGATTTATTTCAGGGGAATTTTGTTTCATTTCTAGAATCATTTGAACATTTTTGTGTGATTGGCTATGGTCTCGCACAGAAAATGAAAGAAATCAGTCTGGATGATCCTGTTGGCAAGCAAATACGCATTGGACAAGCCCTATACACCATCATCGGTATAGCTGATCATTGGAAGGAAAATGGATTTTTTAGTGAAGACATTAATCAGGCGGTGATTATTCCTCTAGAAGGAATGAGATTGGTCAGTAAAGATACAAAAATCAATAATGCAATACTGCGTCTTAAGCCTGACAGTCCTATAGATGATGTAATAGGGCATATAAAACAAATTATTAAATCACAAGTGCCTAAGTTGAATATTCTTTCACGCAGTGCCAAACAAATTATTGCCAGTATGGAAAATCAGGGACGCATTTTTACATTATTATTGGCTGTTATTGGTAGTATTTCGTTACTAGTTGGAGGCATTGGCGTGATGAATGTCATGTTGGTTTCGGTAAGTGAGCGAAAAAAGGAAATTGGAATTAGAAAAGCTGTTGGCGCTAAGAACAGTGAAATTCAAGCCTTATTTCTGGTGGAATCAATCATGCTTTCATTATTAGGAGGCATACTTGGCGTGGTTTTAGGACTAATTCTGACCCTAATCATAGCATACTTTAGTGACTGGACTTTCTCAATTTATGCTCTTCCGCCCATCGCCGGATTTTTAGTTTCGGCGGCAACCGGAATCTTTTTTGGTTTTTATCCCGCCCACCGCGCTGCTAAATTAGAACCTATAGCGTCTTTGCGAAGTGAATAATTCGCTATTCGACAATTGAATCGTCGTCAACAAGCCCTACTGGATTTTGAACTATTCTTTTGTTAGCATCTGTATACTTTATCAAGGTGCCGCTTCAAATTATAAAAGCTCAAATCCACTGAACAAAGTTAATGAATAGATAAATGACAAAACATTCAACTCAACCCCTAAAATTTAAAAAATTATTATATCAGTTTCACCCCACCCTATAGGAGCAGCTGCCATTAAGTTAAGTAAATCAGTCATTCCCGCACAGGAGGGAAACCATCCAGGAATTGGCTTTGAAGCCAGTGTAGGAATGGATCCCCGCCTGTGCGGGGACGACAGATTCTGGAAAATTTGAAGCATAAAATTTTTAACTTAATGGTAGTGTCTATAGGAGGAGCCCACGCGTTTAATGTGAGGAGGAAGCTTGAGTATGACTTAAAGGCTAATGATGGACCAAATACACAAATTACAACAAAACAACTTAAAAATTTTAACGTTGATACAGTTAGTTTTTAATCTACTTAATGAACGCGATCCGTTACAAATGCTTACGTTATTTAGTCATACAACATGTAGCCTCATGCAGGCTCAAAGCATGACCGTAGGGATTATTGAGGATGCCGAACACTTATCAGGGAATTTTTGCATAACAACCATAACCAATAACCAAATAGATTCGCGCCATAGCAATACATGTTCTCTAAATGACGCCCTATTACGCCCATTATATTGTGGACAAAACGTCTTGCGTTATTCTGAATTAAGTTCCTCTCAACTGAACAATAATAATCAAATGAACACCTTTTCAAATAGATCTTTTTTGGGAGTACCAATTCGATCATCGACCCAAACATATGGAATAATTTATTTCATTGGCAAACACAATGAAACTGAGTTTAACAAAGAAGATGAGTATATCGCTGAAATTATAGCCGCTGAATTAGCACTGCTTTATGAAAATATTAAAGTGCATGATAATCTTCAACAGTATATAAACAAGCTGCAACTTGAGATTATCGATCTTAAAAATATTGAAACCGATTTGCGATATAACGAAGAACGCATTCAATTAGCTTTAGAAGCAGGCCTGATGAATGGTTGGAGTTGGGATTTTAAGACTAATGAGATCAAAGAATTCGGATTTTTTGATTTACTATCGCGTTCACGGGCGGGTATTGAAAGGAATCATTTTAATAATTTTATAAACCGCGTTATTCCCGAGGATCGAGAACACGTTCTGGAAACGATCGATCAAGCGATTAAACACGGCATGAGTATAGAATCACCTTTTCGTGCACTAGATATCAATAACAACATAAAAGACTATTATACCACCGGCCAAGTGTTTTATGATGAGCAAAAAAACGCCATACGCATGATTGGTGTTACCGTTATTATTACAAAATTAAAAAAAATAGAAGAATTGTTGCGCCGAAATCAAATGAAATTAGCGCAAACTGCCCACATTAACTCTATGGGAGAAATGGCTTCAACGCTCGCACATGAACTAAATCAACCACTGACAGTTATCAATGCATATATTTGCGGGTGCCTTCGTAGAATAGAGAACAATTTCCAAGAAATAACACCGATCATCGAAGCCATGATAAAGGTCAAAAAGAATGTAGAACTTGCCGAAGAAATTCTTCATCGTATGAAAGAATTCGTTCACAAAGATAAATTGCAATATAATACTTTAAATATTAATGAGGTGATAAAAAAAGCTGTAGCACTGATTCACTATGAAGGTTTTCCCAATCTGTCAGCAACCATTCTCTTTGCGTTAACCGAAAATCTGCCTGACATTCAAGTGGATAAAATCCATATTATACAAGTATTATTAAATATTATTCGTAATAGCATTGAAGCCATGAGTATAACAAAATCAAAGCCCCCTCTTATCATAATTCGTTCTGCGCAAATAAATTCAAATACTATTGCGATTACTGTCGAAGATAGTGGACCAGGTATCGATGCTGATACTAGTACGTTGTTATTCAAACCCGATTTTAGCACAAAACCAGATGGTAAGGGCATGGGACTTGTGATCGCTCATGCCATCATTTCAGCACATGATGGACAACTCCGCGCATATAATTTACCCGAGGGCGGAGCCTGTTTTGAATTTACTTTACCGATAAGAGATCATAAAACCGAAAATTAAAAGACTTCGTCCAAATGAGCTTTAACGGGCATACTACCCCACTGAGATTTGTAATAAAGTTTTATAAGATGTGCTAGATTTTTAGCCTGCATTTTCCTCATAATATTAGCTCGATGAGCCTCTACTGTGGATATAGAGATACTGAGTTCATAAGCTATTTCTTTATTTAATTTTCCTTCTGAGATTAAATCAATAATCTGACGCTCTCGTTCTGTTAATCCGTTGATTCGTTCATTAATACGTTCAATTGCATCAGTATCAATAATTCGATTGGTATGTTTTTGCACGGTTTCTAATAAAAATTGATCATTAAAAGGTTTTACAATAAAATCAACAGCTCCTAATTTCATAGCCCGAATAGCCATTGGTATGTCACCATATCCCGTGATAATTATTACCGGTAATCGATTATTTAATAATTTAAGCTGCTCAAGTAATTCAAGTCCACTCATAACCGGCATACGAACATCAACAATAATACATCCTTGCGCATTGCTATTATATTCTTTAAGGAATAGATGAGCCCCTTTATAGGTTTTAACATTAAGATGAATTGATTCAAAAAGATAACGCAATGCCTCACACACACCTGATTCATCGTCAATGATGAAAATAGTTTTATTCTTTAAATTCATGTAAGCAACCAAAATTAATAAACTAATAAAATATTATTTTCAATACGTTAATATACCGTGCTCATATTGACCACAATGTCCATTTGAATGGAGTGCGAATAATTTTCCCGATTTGCCCCATATTATATCGCTAGATGATAAATATTGACACCATATAAAATAAAAAAATATTAAATTATAATATTTAACCGCTCCCTTTATATTTGAATAATTACACGTGTAAAATTCATTATGTAATAAACGTGCACTCGATACTGAAATATAAATATTGTGGTTTTATTCATAAATAGCGAAAACCTCCATTATTTGATATAAATAATGGAGGTTTTGCCCAATATTATTTTAAACCCACAGGTATTTTAATGTGGATTTCTTCACTGCTTGAACTGGCTACAACGCCGTTCAAAGCATTTTGCATTATGTAGCCAACAGAAAAGTCATCAAATCCAGCCACACTGCTGTAATAGCAAAGAACAGCGCCAGTGTCTGGATTATAGTTAACACCGTTATTGAAGTACGCGCCATCCACAAGACTAAGAGGAATATTAGCTCCTGGAACTATATTTGAATGAAAAAGAGGCTCAGTTGCTACATCGCTGTTCACTCTTAAATAACCTGTACCCGCTATGTAAGTACCATAATTTTTAAGCGTTTCGCTACCTGATCCTATATCAGTCTTTTCCAAAATCAAAATGAGTCTAAAGGACTGATCAAATTAAGCACTTTTCAGTTTGTCTTCATGAATATTTTTAAATAGTATGCTGCGTTGCTGTTGTAAAAAATCAGCAGCTTCATTATCTGTCATTGTCTTGGAGATGTCATCCAGTTCTTTAAAGGTAATTCCCACTTTGAGATATTGCTCAGCATCAGGGAGCGATTTAAATTTATCATAGGGTGTCATCATATTTTTATATTCATATTTTTTCTTTAGCTTTCCTTTGTTATCAATAATAATGGTTGGATATAAACAAGGTCGGTGATAATTAACATAAGGATTAAGAGCTGCTTGATTAAATTCATTGAGCAGCTGTGCGTAGCGTTGAGGAATATGAGTATAACCAAATACCTTGCGAACAATGGCTGCGTTTTTTCCTTCAGCCAAAGCATTATCATTAGATTGCCTTGGGCGTGATTTAGTGAATTCAATCAATAGCTTTCCCAAGAGTGCCGCAACAGTTTTATTAACATATTCGCTGCCATTGTCAGAGTGAAAATTGATTATATTGAATGGAAAAGAAGCTAACAAAATCTCTAGCGCAGGGATTAAATAACGCTCTGAAATCTTTTCTACACTAACAACCACTTCAAATTGAGTGACTTCATCAACTGCATTGATATGATAAACCCCTTTACGACCGTCCAGATCTCCTTGATGGACCGTATCAATGCGAATATAGCCTGGTTTTCCATTGGCTTGGGGTTTACGACGTTCACCAATATGAATGCCTTTAGGGCTCTTGGTTTTTTCATAATGGCAGCGATATTTTTTATAACCTGATGATTTTCTTAGGTTGTAGATATGGGAAACCGAGATATAGGATAATCGCTCATAAGCCATGTCATCAAAGCAATGATAAGCACGTTCACATAATTTTTTTATCATAAAACCATTAGGTGTATCGTGGCGTTGATCTAATTGAGCTAACAACTTAATGTCTTCAGTAGTATAAAATTGCTCAAGTCCATTAACTGTCTTTTGATAGCGTTTCAGTATCCCTTGCTCAGTATAACGCTGGATCATCCTAGTTAACTGTTGGCGTGAATATCCACTTACCTTTATTAAAAACTTAATGACTACACCTTTCTCATATCGCTTAAGGCGTATGTAGCCAAACCGTTTTAAAACACCCTCTACAAACTGATAGCGCTCATCTTTGCTTGAGGCAACGGTAAAGGCAATCGCTTGGCTTCCGTTTAAAAATGATTCCATTTGTTCAATGGTCTTTAATTTATCTAACTTCATGATCGTATTCATCCCGTGATCATGAAGACTACTGTAAGCTTGTCCAGACTCATTTCATCTTGGAATTACGAGCCTTCCTTCAGACTCATTTCATTTTGGAAAACTCTATATCTGGACAATCAGCGGTGATTTTAGTAGTATGAAAATCATTTGCTAGTGCCATAGTTGAGCTAAGACCTAAAATTATAGCTGCAGTCCCTACTTTATAAATAAATTTTTGCATTATATTTTCTCCATAAAATATAAATTGTCCAATTAAAAAATTATCAATTATCAATTATCAATTATCAATTATCAATTATTGTAAACCGGTATAAAGTTTACGTTTAAAGTGTGGGCTTTTTTTTCAAATAAAAAAATTATGACTTTCCTTTGTTATATAAGGAAATCCTCAGGTCGGGGCTGAAATATAACAAGATAGGCGCGTGATTAAGAGTCAAAGGTCAATAACGTCTATGTTATTGTCTAAGTCAGCAATAGAAACCTCGATTCGGCTAAATATCTTTTGAATTTTATCTATCAAATATTGATCATTGAACGGCTTGGATATGAAATCTATAGCCCCTACTTTCATCGCTCGAACTGCCATAGGAACATCTCCGTGCCCAGTGGTTACAATGATGGGCAAATGACATTTCGTTAACTTAAGATGTTCTAATAATTCTAATCCACTCATACCCGGCATGCGCACATCGACAATTAAACAACCTGTCTTATTAACATTGTAGTTATCAATAAAATGCTTCGCATTTTCAAAAGTTTCAACAGCTAGATCAACTGACTCAAATAACCATTGCAAGGCATCACGAACTTTCGGATCATCATCTACAATAAAAACAGTCTTCTCAAATTGCTTGTTCATTAGGTTCATCAAGTAAAATAGGTAAAGTAAATTGAAAGCAAGCTCCGCCCTCGGGTAAATTATATGCGCTAAGTTGTCCACCGTGTGCTTCAATAATGGTATGAACGATCGCAAGTTCCATGCATGTGCTATCCGGTTTTGTGACAAAATGAGATGTAAATAACAACTCACTGACATCAGCATCGATACCCGATCCATTATCTTCAATACAAACACTAACAGAATACGAATTTTTTTGCACAATACGAATTGTAATTGTAGGGTGCTTTGTTTTTTCTGCATGCAATGTTCTAATACAATGACGCATTAGGTTCAATAATACTTGTTTCATATGAATTTTATCAGCTTCAATAACAAACGAATTTTCAGGCAAATCAAAAATAAGCGTTGCGGGTGTATCATGAATATTTTCATATTGAATCAGTGCTACAGCTTCTTTTATCAAATTATTAATTATTATTGTTTCATAATACAATTCCGTTTTACGATAGAAATCTTTCATCCGATGAATAATTTTTCCAGCATGTGTAACATGTTCTATAGCTTTTCTCATTGCACCGATAATAGGTTCTTTTACTAGAGCATCGCTCTCTAAATATTGAATACAGTCATTAATATTAGTATTGATACCAACAAATGGATTAGTTAGTTCATTAGCCAGCGTATTTGCTATTTCGCACATAGAAACAGCTTGGGTAATATGATCCAATTTTTCCCGTTGTTGAAGTGCCAATCGTTTTATTTTTTTATGCTCGGTCATAATAACTTCAATACCAATCATACGCTGAGGTTTCCTATTAGCATCATAGAAAATTTTGCCGCGAAAATTAACCCATTGTAGAGTATTACTAACCATTAATGAACGATACTCAATTTCCAGTTCAAATTCACCTTGTGTTAACGCCTGAGATATTTGCTGCGTTACCTTTTCACGATCATCCAAAATAATACTGTTAATAAAAGACTCAAATGTATACTCTGTACTATTCAATGTGCGATAAGAGGTTGAGGCTATGTATCCAAACTCGTTCATCTTATTGGTTTGAATATCCCAGTCCCAGCAATGCTTTCGTCCTGATTTTAACACTAACTCAAAAAACTCTTCGCTACGGTTCAATTCAAATTCTATTTTTTTTCGTTCATTAATTTCTTGTTGTAAAGTGGCAATATGCTGTTGGATGGTATCGTGTAATTTTATATATTCATAAAACACTGCCAATTCTTCGGTCCTATCACATGCGTTCATGCCATTACACACAGTCTGACTATATAATTGGAATAATTGTGAAGGATCATGAGCAATAAAATAATTAAAACCCAAATTCATCAGTTCCAACAAGCCAACTATTTTTTCGTATGACTTTTCCATATGGGTACGAAGTTCATCATTTTTTTGATTTCCCATAAGTCGGCTATCTATTTGGACTGATTTATTTAAAAATTCATGGGTAACCTCTATTTTTTTAAAAAATAAAGAAAAATTTTCTCGCAACTGATTAGCGGGGGGCATTTCTTTTACATCGTTCATTTCTAATTGGATATTAGAATCGAACAAATTATCTGTTGTGGCTGAATAAGTCATTTTTATAAATTTCCATGCGATGACCTGATTTATTTATCAATAAGAACGATGGTTGAGAGAAGAGTGAACTCTTCTTTGTACTTAACTCCATACAATGAAAATCCAGATCTTAAAAAGCAGGGATGAAAAACCTTAACCATACTTAGCAAGTAATAATTATGCCTTGATTGATTTATTGAGTCCATGAAAAAACCTGGCTGTGGCGAAAAAAGATGGCGCAACGATTAAAGTTATGCTTTTTTTCTAAAAATTGGATTGATCATGCTCAATTTCAAGTAACGTCTTTTTAATGTTAGTCCGAAAGCGCAATGCTCCCATTTGGATTTTTCGCATAACTTCTGTCTCTAAAGTTCTAAAAATTCTAATACGAAATTTGATCCACAACCATTAGGACAAGCCTTGGTAACACAAGGAAGACATTAGTATTTTTTTATGAAAAGAATTAATAAGATTGATGATGAAAACAAATATTTTCACATGCGCCAATGATTATCTAATTCACAAAAAATATTATGCGGCGTCCCTATCCAGTAGTGCACAGCAAGTGCCTAGTCAGCATTTAACTTGGAAAAACGACATAAGGGTTAATTCAATAACAATAGAATCTTTAAAAAAAGTTCAAAAATAGAAATTTGAACTACTCCAGCAGAAGGATATGCAATGAAAAAACTCATCTTAACTCTATTCATGTTGGTTCTCACATCAACATTATTTGCAAGCGCCAATCCCAGCGTAACCCTACAATCTAATTCTTTAGGCTACCCCTACACCCAGCCTTTTCAAATCAATGTGACCTTTAGTGAGCCAGTTACTAACTTTAGTGCGGGCGCAATTATGGTTACCAATGGCTCGGTTGACAGTATTACGAGCAATTGTGAGCAATCAGAGTTTATCGTAATCATCAAACCAATAACATCTGGACTAATCACTATCCTTATTCCAGACAGCTCAGTAAAGTCCATTAGTACAGGTAAGCCGAACTCAGCTTCCAATACACTAAGCATTATGGGCTTGGATCCTCTTCTGCGCCCATCGTCTAATTTTAACTTGACCCAATGGAGCCTGACCTTACCTCTCCCCCTAGGCAGAAAAGATAACGCCCTATCAATAGGGAATACTACGCTTAATGGAATTCCCTCTGCAAATACAGGCTATACAAATCCACCTTATTTTTTCACGGGAACTGGAACTGGCTCAATGGACTTTTTTGCACCACTTAATGGTGGAACCACCCCAAATAGTAGTTATGCTCGCAGCGAATTGATGGAACAATTGCCAGGAGCCAGCCCTACTTGGAAATTAAGTACATTTAAGAGTAATACACTCTCGGCATCATTACTCGTGAGTCAAGTTACTGCCGTGGAAAAAAGAATAGTAATTGGACAAATACATGATAAAGGCAATACCGATTCTTTCGGTCATACCGCCTCAAATAGTCCCCTGTTGAAACTCTATTACGATCTAGATCCATTAGATCCTAACAAGAACGTCTGTAATGGCTGTGTTTATGCCCAAATACGTGTTACACCGGCACAAGATAATTTTTTGAAAATAGTTTCGCTTATTAATAATGTTCCTTTAAATCAAATTTTTATGTACACGGTGACACTACTTAGTGATGGTACCTTAACCGTTAACGCGAATAACATATCAACCGTTATTCAGTTAAATACTTCTGCAGATAATACAAAAGGCTGGGGGGCGCAAAATCTCTATTTTAAAGCCGGCGTTTATAATCTAGAAACGGGTTCGTCAAAAACAACTGGTGGGGCTGCTAGTTTTTATGCCTTACAAGTAACACATAGTTAGTAACGCTTCGATAAAAATAGGATTTTTTAATAGATGGTTCAGAAATAACGATTTGAACTACTACAACAGAAGGATATGCAATGAAAAAATTTATCTTAACGCTATTCATGTTGATTTTCACATCAACATTATTTGCTAATGTAGGCCCGAGTGTAACGCTACAATCTAGTTCTTTAGGCTACCCTTACACACTGCCTTTTCAAGTTAATGTAACATTTAGTGAACCCATTACCGGCTTTGGTTCGAACGCAATTAATGTTACTAATGCCACTGTGACCAATATTATGGGTAGCAACCCCAATTATATCGCCACACTCACGCCAATGTATCCAGGACCAATTAATATCTTTATTCCAGCAAACTCCGTAAAATCTTTGAGTACTGGTGAGTTCAACCTGGCTTCCAATAAACTAAACATCATGGCATTGAATCCCATGTTACAACCTTCTTCTAATTTTGATTTATCAAATTGGAGCCTCACACTCCCCCTTCCCTTAGGCGATATAAATAATGCAATCTCGATAGGAAGGGGCACGCTTAACGGAATTCCCTCGACAAATACAGGTTATTCCAATTCGCCTTATTTTTTCACCGATGTACAATACGGCTCAATGAATTTCTTTGCACCGCTTCACGGTGCGACGACTCCAAACAGTGTATATCCTCGTTGTGAACTGTCAGAAATATTGCCTGGCGCCATTCATAATTGGAAATTAAGTACCTTTAGCAGCAATACACTGACGGCATCATTACTCGTGAGTCAAGTCCCCCCCACCAAAAGAATTGTGATCGGAAAAATACAAGATAAAGGTGACACAGATTCTTCTGATCAAGCGGTAGCAAAGAAGGCCTTAGTTAAACTGTACTATGATCTAAATCCATTAGATCCTAATAATAATGTGTGCAATGGCTGTGTTTATGCTCTAATTCGCCCCGTTCCTGCACAAGATTATTTCTTGCAATCAGTTACACTTATTAATAATATCCCTTTAAATAAGTTATTCACATTTAAGATAACGTTACTTCGTGGCGGCACCTTGACTATCAAAGCAAATAATACATCAACCCATGTTCTGTTAAATACGTCAAAAAATAATACCCTTGGCTGGGGAGCACAAAGTCTCTTTTTTAAAGCAGGAGTTTATGTTCCGGAAAATGGCACATCAAACATACTTGGTGGCGCTGCTAACTTTTATTCTTTACAAGTAAAACATACTAACTAATGTGGGTTCGGAGGGATTACCGAGATAAGAGATCAAGTAAGTTCTTAGCTCACCTTGGTAATCCCCCTATTTTTAAAGAGACTATAACTCTATCTGTGTATAAATTACACTCCTTTTCATCTCAACAAATTAATGGCGCCGCCCTTAATTTGTCGGTACGGATGCAACGCTCAATTTTATTTAATAAATCATCCAAATTAAACGGCTTAGCTATAAAATCATTAACACCGAGAAGAGTGGATATTCTTTCTATATCTATATCACCAGACATAAGAATGACAGGAATATGTTTAAACCGCATATTATTTTTTAATTGTGTGAATAGGCTGCCACCATCAATACCAGATATACGGTAGTCAACCAACAAAATATCAGGTAACGCACCATTGTTGTCGAGGAGACATGCTCCATTTTGCGCTATTTCAACTTCATAATGATGCATTTCTAATATCATACAAAGAGAATTTAATATGGGTAAACAATCATCTATAATCAATATTTTCTTTTTCATAAAAAACAACCTTCAAAAATATATAGCGAAGTAGCACCATTATCTATCCTAGTTCCTGCGTACTTATTCCATGAGCGATTATATCGACATTAATCGCTCAAAACTATCAATCAATCTGAAATTAGTGTAACGGGAGCAAACGGTTAAATAATAAAGTCTGTTTAGAATCTCAGACAGGAAATTTTAAAATGAACTCCATAGATTCTCCATAAACAGAATTGCACACTATATCTCCACCAAAACTAATCATCGTTTTTTTACAAAACGCCAGACCAATGCCTGTACCATTTTTTTTTGTAGTAAAATAACCATTAAAAAAATTAGACACAATCTCAGGTCGTGCACCACCTGCTGTATCTTTAATCCTTATTAAATTGTAGTCGTCCCCTTTTTCTGTGGAAATAATAATTTCTCCCTTACTATTTAAAGCAATTTGTTCAAATGCATTTTTAATTAAGTTAAATAGTACTTTCATCAACAATATTGAGTTGCCCATAAAATGAAAATCATAAGTAATATTCTGTTGAATTTTATTTATTTCAGAATCAGAAAATGGATAAGCCTTCAGTGTATTATCAATAATCCTGCGACTTGAATTCTTCGTCAGCTCATCTCTTGTTAACTCTGAGGATACAGCTTTATGCGCATTTGCAAGCTCGGCCAGTGTTGTATTAATAAAATCATTAATCATTGCTATGGAATTTTGGATATACGTTATTGGCGTCTTATTAAGTAAATAATCCAAGCTATGCTGATTTAATAAATTTGTTTTTGTCGCTCCTAGATTTTGGGCCTCTTCAACAATCTCAAGAAGAGCAGGTAACATAGTCTCTAAAAGATCCGCTACTGCTTTTATCGTCGTAATCGGTGTTCGAAGATCATGAACAATGTCCCCCACTAATACCATAATGGTTTTCCGCATTTCTTCTTCGGCCGTTGCTTTAGCATTGGATGTACGTGCAGAAGCTTCCGCAATGAACGTTTTTATTCGCAGAAGTTCTTCTTGTAGTTTTTTAAAATCAGTGATATCGGTAGAAACACCAATTATGCCAATCACCTTATCATCTTTATCGCGAAGAGGATCCTTACACGTTAAAAAAGTATGGCTTTTTCCATCGGCTAAAGTTGCAACCTCTTCTAATTGACATCCAACGCCTGACTCCATTATGCGTCGGTCATTTTTTATAATTTCAGCAGCTTGCTCTTTCCAAATAAAATCATGTTCGGTTTTTCCAATAACTTCACTGGGATCTGAAAATCCAGCATGCTTCGCATGAGATAAATTACCACCTAAAATGACACTATTTAAATCCTTCCAGTAAATATTAGCAGGAATAACGCGTATTATGTTATCTATGTAATTTTCAGTCCTACTTTTGCTCAGCTCCAACATCTGTATTTTTTTCTTTAAAGAAATAATCGTTCCATATTGGCTATTTTTTCTAGAAAATCGATTGAGAAAAGTATTTAATTTCTTTTTATAATTGACTTTTATAGTTGACATTCAAAAAATATTATCCTTAAAACACTGACTTAATAAACGGCCAACATCTTTAACATGGGGGTATTGAAGAATAGAATCATGGGTGCCTGACACCAGGAAAACATCAACACCTTGACTGGTATGAGCGTTAAGATAATTTGTCAAATCATTCATAGCAGAAAATTCATCTAGTTGCTGATTGGCTTTAAAAAGTATGATTTTTTTATTAATGATTGGTGGCTTATAAGCAAACCCTAAATTTTGTAAACGACGGTAATGTAATTCCATCCAAGGTTTTGGATCAATATTCTCCTTTACCAGCTCATTCGCTACCCGCTTATATTGTTTCATAATGCTTAATCGAAGCGCTTCCTTTGCTTGAACATTCATAAAATCAGAGATCACCCATGTATCAAGTGCAATAACAAAGGGAATAGTTCCATCTAATTTCTGGTGCTCCAATTGAGACACCATTTCCAAGGATAACATGCCGCCAAATGAATATCCAGCAAGTATAAATTTTGTTAGCTTAAATTCTTTTAATATCAGATTATTATAGTAAGCTGCCATAGTAGATATGTCATCAAACAAGATTTGATCCGCATCGATGCTTGGATCCTGAATAATATAACAAGGTTGATCGTTAGGTAATAATTTGATCAAATCAAGATAACAAAATCCAGTGCCACCTATTGGATGAATGAAAATGATTGGCGTTTTCTCGGGTTCCCCCACTTTAACCAGCTTAAGCGTATTGCCAAATTTTGTATAATCAACGCCCGATAAACAAATTTCATTACTTAATAAAGCAGTAATTTTTTCACTTAATGATTTAACATTGGCGTTTTCATAAATATCAGCAAAATTTATTTTGATGTTAAATTGTTGATTTACTTTATCAATGAGGTGAAGCGCTGATATAGAAGTGCCCCCTAGATCAAAAAATTCGGTATTAATACCAATATCTGCTGGTGAAATATTTAATAACTCGGCATAAATGCAAATTAACTTTTCATGAATTATATTGGTCGGAGGTGCATACTCTGTGTAGCTAACAGCAAAAGATTCATTTTTTAAAAGTGCATTTTTATCTACTTTTCCCTGTGCAGTTAATGGCACCTCGTCAATTTGGTAATAAAATTTGGGCAGCATATACTGAGGTAAAATTGATTTAAGGTAATGATATAAATTAACGTTATGCAGCTCATTTCCAGGTTTCAATAATACATAAGCGACTAATTGTCGATGAGGATGTTCGTTTTTCACCAGCACAATCGCTTGAACGACAAGATGATGTGTTTCTAATTGCACTTCAATTTCATCTAATTCAACAAGATAACCGTTAATTTTAATTTGATTGTCTTTTCGTCCAAGGTACTTCAAATTACCATCAGATTTCCAAGTAACAATATCACCCGTATCATAAAGTCGTTCATTCAAATGATAAATAAACTTTTCCTGATTTAGTTTTTCTTGATTAATATACCCTCTTGCTAGCCCTACACCTCCAACATACAACGTTCCTGGAGCGCCTATAGGCCGTGGATTTAAGGCATGGTCCAATACGTAAACTTGTGTTCCAGTAATCGGTTTTCCAATAGGAATTGGATTAAATAAATTATTATGGTTTTTAATGGAATAGGTCGTTGAAAACGTTGTATTTTCAGTTGGTCCATAACCATTTATAAAACAAGTAGGCTTATTTTTTTGATTGAATATATGCGCAACGGCGTCATAAGATACAGCCGCACCCCCAATAACCACATAATTTAAATTTTGAAACAAATAAGGAGCTAGATGAGCGTAAACATGAAATAATTGGGTCGTCAGAAATAAGATAGAAATTTTTTTATCTCTTATAGCAGCATTCAACGATGTCGCATCAAGTAAGATATTTTTATCAATAAGAACTAATGTTGCACCGTTAAGTAACGCCCCCCAGATTTCAAACGTTGCCGCATCAAAGAGAAAGCTTGATGTTTGAGCAATACAATCTGACGAATTAATTTCTATATAATTAGATGATTTAACCAATCTTAAAATTCCGCCTTGCTCTATTTCAATACCTTTGGGATTACCCGTGGATCCTGAGGTGTACATTATATAAGCCAATTGCCGTGGATTTGTAGTATCGAAAAGAGGAGCGTTCGATTCCGATTGAATGTTATTGTCTGTTACTAAAATAGCTTTAATCTCAGGGTAATGCTGATTAATAAAGTGAAGACCTGCTTCACTATCGGTAATAACGAATAAGATCTTTGCATCGCTCATTATATTATTCATTCGGTAAATAGGTGTGTCTATTTCTAAGGGAACATAGCATCCACCCGCTTTAAGGATACTTAACATAGCAACAATTCGTGTTATATTTTTTTCCAGAAATATGCCAACGGGAATTTCATGCGCAACGCCCTCTTTTTTAAGTTTTCGAGCTATTTGATTGCTTATCTTATCTAGTTCACCATAAGTTAAATGAGACTCATTATGTATCACCGCAAGAGCGCTTTCCCGTGCCCTAACTTGTTCAGAAAAATAATGTAATAAACTGACATCACTTGAGTAATTCACCTTAGGTTGATTCCATTTATAAAAGAGTAAATGGTATTGCTTGGAGGATATCAGCGGTATAGAGCGGGCTGGTCCATTTGGGACTTCACCTATATGATTAACAAGAGTCGTGAATGAATCAATCATGTATTTGATTCTTTTCTTATCAAAAAGAGTTGTATTGTATTCAAATATGCCGTGTAACTCTGATTCATATTCCTGCATAAAACAAACAAAATTTCCAAAGCGACATTCATCACAAACATCATAAATTAGCTCAGCCTTATCATCTGCAAAAACCCTTTTGCAAACTTTATCATTAATAATTAGATTATTTATTGGATAACTTTGAAAAATAAAACCGGCTTGATTGAACGCATGTAGTTTGGAGTTAACACGTTCTCCGGTTAACTGTATTATTTCATTAAAGGGTACATCTTGATTATTGAATATGCGCTCTATTAGCTTTTTGTTTTTTCTAATTAAATCACTGAATGATTCTTGATTATCAATACTCATGCGGATCAATACTAAACTAGTAAACAAACCTACAATATTCGCTACATTCGGGTGATGCCTACCAGATACCGCTGTAATAAAATTTATATCGTTTTGATTGGCATAGTGCGATAAAAAAAGTCCAAAAGAGGACATGAGGACATCATACAAGGTTACATGGTTTATAACGGATATTTGTTTAAGTTTGTGCGTAGTTTTGGAATTTATTTTAAATGAAATACGATGGTTAAGTGGCTTTTCATATTCTTCTTTTCTTGTTTTATCATAGATCAGATCTAGTTTTGGTATATGCAATAATTGCTTTTTCCAAAACACTCGTTGTTTCTCTAGTAACTCTTTAGAAATATGGCGCTGTTGCCATTGAATAAAATTGATATAAGATGATGACGCGCTCAAACCAGGTTGTGGTATTTGTTTTGAGTAAGCATTATAAATAGTACTTAGCTCCCCAATAAGTATATTTAATGACCATCCATCATGAATAAGATGGTGAACACAAAACAAGAGTATCGTTTCTTTTTCTTTTTTCCTAATAACTGACACTCTAAAAAGGGGCGCTTGAGAAAGATTAAATGGTTCTCGTCTAAATTGGGTTATATATTGTTTAATATCCTCATCGTTGTCACTTGAAAAAGTGTTAATTTTAAAATTGATGGATTGTAATGCATTTAATTTTAATAATGGTTCCTCATCATGTTCCAAAAAAGAAAACCGCAACGAATCATGGCGAGCTATTAATTGAACAAACGTATTTTCCATAATATGTATATCAATATCACCTTCAATTTGATAAGCCGAAAACATATTGTTTCTGCTTGTTCCCGAAAAAATTTGCTCATCTTCCCACAAAGGCCGCTGTGAAAAAGACATGCGAGCATCATAAGCACCTATCATAAGCATTTCAGGTTTTTCTTGATTATTAGTTTCAATTTGATTCAATAGGTATTTAGTTAGTTTACGAAATGTAAAATCTGACTTTAATAATTCAAAAGGAGCAATTTCTACATTAAATCGCTGATAAATAGTACTTGCTATTAATACACAGGTTATCGAGTCTATTCCAAGCTCCACAAAAGGAATGTCTTTCTTCTTATTCACCAATAACTTATATTTTCTTAGCAGTTCTAATAAACTAATTTCAACAGTGATTAACTTATTGTGATTTGTTGAATTATATTTTTTATTTAGATCATCAATGTTCCTATTTTTAAATTGAACGCAATTTTTAGCAATATCGAGCATATAATCATTAGAGGTATTTATTTTATGGTTAGTTATCTTTTTATTTTTTCCAGACGAATAAATAATTTTAGGGGTTATTTTTTTGAGATCACTCAAAAGAAGTATAATATGCTCGACCTTTTTAAGGTCTGCTTTATCCGCCAAATGCTGAAGGAATCCAATTCCAGGAATGTTTTTATCGGTGATTTTAAATAATAGCTTAATTCCCTTTTTATTATATTTTTCTGCAATCATAGCTAAATAATTAATAACCGTGTATTCAATTTCTCGTCCTAAAATACGACAACTTAAGAAAAAGCTTCTTACAACTAACTCATCATTTGTTAGGTCATAAACAACGACGCCTACCAATCCATAATCGCCATATTTATCAGATACCTCAATAATTAAACAACCAGATGATTGTTGTTGGACAACTCGTTCGTTAAATTCAATATCTGAAATGGCATGTGGAAATAAATTAAATTGGTTCGTTCTTTGACTGAGCTGAATTACGCGCTCTATATCTTTTGGGGTTGCATTTCGAATATTTGTTTTTATGTTCAGATTTTTTAAGAATGTCTTATAGTTAGTACTCTTGGACTTTAATGCATCTCGTAGTCTATTTTGCTTGTAAAATTCTGTTCTTTTTTCATCCGCAGAACTCTTACCGTTCACGTCAAAAGCCCAAATATTTTGCAAATAATCGAGTCTAGATATTAAGTCTCTTTTTTTAGATTTTATAGCCGGTAAATGAATAACCAATACCTCAGGAAGAGCTGCTTTCACTTCAGCACATTCGATATTATTATCATCTATAAATATAAAACTATCTAAACCAAGATTAAGTTCTTCAGCGAGTGACTGAATATTAGCTGACTTAGGCAACCAATTAATGCGATAACTGCAAATATGTTTGTCAAGATCCAGAGCCATTTCTTTACGCTCTTTGAATACATTTAAAACGGATTCTTCGCTATTTTTACTACACAAACATAAAAGGAAACCCGCTTGAAATAAACCAACCATAAACTGTTGTAAAGAAAGGTATTCACCATTAATAGCTAGCCCATCAATACCATCTTCTTCAATAATTCCATTCCACAGGGTCCCATCACAATCTAACACGATGACTTTATAAGGTTTTCTTGTGAGCAAAGAGTATTTTCGTGCAATAAGTATCGCTAATGAATCATAAAAATTCATCGTATATGGAATATGTCCATATTTTTCGGTTAAATTATCAAATATAAAAGAGGAATTACTTAGTGTTTGCATCTCTTCCGAAGAAATTAATGTGGTATTTATATTGGGTTCAATTGCTAATTTCAGATTATTTTCTAGAGTAGAATAATATTCCTTTTCTTCAATCGTTGAGGTTTGTGTTGGTGTCAAGAGGATTAGTAATGGAACTCTCATGGTTTTTTGCAAACTATTAAGAGCAATAACCACATCATTTAACATCCGATTGTTATCTGTTCCCTGACTAAATAAATCGGCACCTCTTATCAAGATGACATTAAGACCATTTATATTTTCATTAAATTCACTATTCGGCAAAAGAGCCTGTTGAAAAATCTGATTATAATGAAAACAAACTTGTTGATCGCAAAATTTTTGAAGAGTTACATTTAGGCTAGAACCCAATACATCAGCAGTATATGTTGAAGCAATATGAATCATAGCAAAGTCGCCTTATTATAAATAATGGAGTGGATCACCTTAGGTGCTCTAAAACTATAAAGAAGTATAGTTCAAGAAATTGAAATTTTGGCAAGGAGTCTCTCCAAGAAATTTTTTCATAATTTAAATCGGCGGGATGCCGCGGGCAATGCCGCGGCATGTAGAAAACGAGGAGTCAATGTCAACAAACCCTGATCAATATTTTGGCAATTTCCAAATTAGCAAAAGATTTTGATTATCATCAACAGCAGCTAAACGATTATAATCAGCGTTAGTTTCAATATTCAGTCCAAATGCACCACCAGCATTTGCATCCACAGTAATCTCTTTCACAAACTTTCCTAACGGTGTGAACTCAGTTAATGCGCTGAAATTTTTTGGAGAGGGATTAATAGCATCATTATTGCTAACAATAAGATCACCATTCGGTGCCATTGTCATAGCAAGTGCGCCATGAAGATATTTTTTACTCGAAAAGATCTCGTTGCCACGGCCATTATCATTTTTTGTACTCATAGCATGAGGTACAGCGTATATGACATTATCCATCGTAGAAGAGACATAGAGAACATCTTTTGTTCGGTCATAAACTAATCCGGTAGGTGCATCCACAAAGGTGACGGGATCACACTGATGCTGATATCCAGAAGCTATCTGTGTTTTGTCTACGACTGTAATGCTGTTTGTTCCTACAGCCAAGTTAAAGCGTACCACTGCACCAGTAAGACCATTGGCCACGAAAAGTATCGCGGTGCGTCCTTGATCAACAAGTGCCGAATCCCACGGTCCATTAATGAAATCCGGATCGATAAGGCTTTGAAGCAGTTCGCCTTTATTATTAATTACTAAAATAGAACCATTTTGAGCATTCGTACATGTTCCATCAGTTGAGGGAAAATTACCAACTAACACAAGCCCCTTTTTTAAAACATTTAACGCAGCCGTCAATCCCAATAATCCACTGCCTTGAAAAAAAACTTTGGATGATCCATCTGAAGCGATATCTACAATAGTCGATCCAGTACCTTGAAGATTTTGATTATTGTTAAAATTAGAGACTAAAATATCCCCCGTCTTGATAATCCCAGGTGGAAACCGCTCAGGAACGAAAGCAACACCATAGGGATTTAAATCACCATTCGCTGGGACTGTTGATATTGCATGCACTTGTCCTGGAAGAAATGATTTTTGTGAAAGGTCGTTTTGTCCCTTAGCATTAGCAACGAAGGGCGGTAACAAGAATAGTGAAAGAGCGATTGTGAACAGGGAATATTTACCGATGAAGCCTTTTATTTGTTTATTGCATATAAATAAGTTACCGTGTAACTTTAAAACTTTATGGTTCATAAAATTTCCTTTTATTATTGAGGAAGATTGCCATTCCCTTTAAATTAAATAGCCAAATGAAAATGATTGGCTATTCTATAAAGTGAAAAATTTCACATATGAATTATGGCAAATTGCAATAATCTAGAACAATAGACAGATACCTTAATTAAGCTAAGGTAATCCATTGGATATTAAGAATTTCCTACACACAGCATCCGAATATCCTCACTTGTTGGGAAACTTACTAACCCAAATAATATTAAAATAAATAGTAAGCAACACACACAATAAAATAGAGCGAGATAAGTTGCTACCCACCCCCGTAATCTCCATTGAAGTTGTTTTTCCTGCTCAGATTTTTGATCGCCGCGGTTTGCCCAACGTTGTTGTGGCAAGCGAAATAATATGTAAATTTTAATAAGTGTACTCATAAATTGATTGATATAAATTAAAAATGGAAAGCTCATATCAATACGACGCGCATAAATAAATAATATGAATGAAACACAAAGTCGTGAAAAAGCTATCCATATGAGTGACACTAATAAAAAACCAGCCGTTTTAGTAAGGGCTAACACAATTATAATCATGTGCCCAATAAGCATAGTCCAAATAGCACATCGTTGATCAATTAAACACCACCAAATAAAATAACCTACGGTGCGAGGTCCTAATGCAATAGCACGCGCGCCATTACGTAATGTATTCCCGCTCCAACGTCGTAAATTTTCTTTCATTCGATTAACGGCTTTATCACGAATATATTCAATTGTTACTGTTGTTGCATCAGGAATATAAAACATTTCCGCACGTTCTTTGAGTAAATAATACCAAGTACTTTTATCATCACCGGAAAGAAACCGGTAGTCACCCCATAACCAATGTTTGAGATGATCGTTTTCTATGATATTGATAAACTCTTGCTCACGAAGGTGCTTACCTCGAAAAATAGACATACGCCCAGTTAACGTTAGAACCTTGTTCGATAATGAATAAGATTGCATCGTGAAATCACGCTGTGAAAATCGCATATCTAACCATTTCTTTATCCATACAGGCCCTACTTTAACAATTGATTTTTCATAGGTAGTTAATGCCTGCATTTTTGGATAAAGTTTAAAAAAAGGTAAACATAAGCGTAAACATCCTGATTCAAAATAAGTATCACCATCTAAAAAAATAACAATATCATCTTCCTCTAAACCATGACGATGAATAGCTCTTAGTGTCTCCCCTATCGCATAGCGTTTGCCAGACATTTTCTGCCTCACCAGGATAACATTAAATAAATTGTTTGTTTTTTGCTCGGCAAAGAAATTCTGTATCGTTACTTCATCTGAATCAGCCCCTATCCCAATAAATAATTCAATAGGAATAGAGAGTTGATTGCATTCGTCTAATATAGATTGCAAAACAATTTCAGTGGTAGTTTTTAACTCTTGAAATGTTGTCATCATAAAAAATAATCGTTTTGGCCTCCAACCAGATTCCCATAATTGGTTGGCTTTCAAACGTCGATGGGGAAAAACAATATAACCATAAATGGATGCTCGAATTACATGATTAAACCACCAGCAGTAACGCCAGATACCTATAATACCTAAACAAATAGTAGCCGATTGGTCTTCATAGTATATGGAAACACTTTTAGGAAGGTTGATTGCAAAGGCCAGTAATACAGTAAGATAAAGCAATAAATAAAAAAAATCTTGTAATTTGGATTCGGCCATTTCATTCCCGAGCGATGCAGTTATTACCTTGATAAATACCTTTATTCGAATGCTCTGATTAATCCAGTCTCGTTTGCCCTTTTCTTTAGTCTAGAGCTACCATAACATTCTACGCGCCTTTAAAAATATCATCTTGGGAGAAGGTTTCGCGTGTGCTTGAATGAACCATAATTTAGGTTCAGGGATAGCCCTATTAAGCGTATAATAAGTAACAATTGTAGGAGCTGCTCGTGTGATATCAAACGTACCTCCCTTCTGCGCATACACAAACCCATTATTAGCTCGCAACGCATCAATTGGGGCTTGAGAATTGGAAAATTCATTCCCAGTATCATGAGATAAAATTTTGTTACTTAGAAAAGAAAATGCATGACTGATCGGTTGCCAGCAGCATGCTGAGATTAAAGCGATCTCTAACCACGCTTGCGTCACGTAATTGTGATAATAAAGTGCACTACGCTCACGATAATCAACCGAAATACCGGATTCAGGATTTAAATTTATTTTTGAATATTCTTTTGCTGTTTTTAAATCGCTTTGCCAGTCTTCATAATGACCTAATACTCTATCAAGTAATAATAACATTTTTATTTGATGAATACGGTGATTATTCGAACTGGTTATCTTACCAAAGCTCCAGGCTTTCTTCTTACTACGAAGACGTTCAAACCAATTCACTATTTGAGTTTTGTCCGCTTCAGATAAATCACATGAAATTAAATCATATGCCCAAATCATCCCATCAAGTCTTGTTTCATCTATAGGATTACCTGTGGGTTGATTGGTCTTCGCCCAGCGCGTCAGAATCTCTCGTGTTTTATTAAAGTAATCTTCGTTGTGAGTCAATCGATAGGTTATGGCCAAAACGGCTGCTCGGTCAGCGTCTTGAAATGCTTTTCTCGAAGCAATCAGCTTATTGTTTTTAATATCAATTGTTCCAGAACTACCCAATGTCGCTAGAGGATATGATTGTTGTTTCACTAGCCTCTTTGACCATTGCCTCAATTCAATTAAAGTATCTTGTGGTATTGTAACTGATGAGTTTACTATTGGACTTGTAAAAGGCCATAATTTAGGGTGACAAACCCTCATTGTGGCCGCCGAATTGCCCGCATACAAAACAAATGAGCTGATTATAACAGTAATTGATAATTTCACGTTATTGTCCTGATTCCCTCTTCTACCAACAAATTCCCACATATTGTTTCGTTTTTGGCGGTGTTTGACGTATTCTCACTAAATCTATAACCACATGATCAGGTTTAATCATATCAAGCACACTTTCAAATTCCGCTGCTTTATTACCAATAATAATTGTTTGAGAGCTATCCACCAACTCTTCAATACTCTCCACCATAAGCTCTGATAGATGAGGGATATGATTTAAAATGTAATCGCGATTGGCTCCGTATAATTTAGCCTCAGACACATTTTTATCGAATAACGTCAACTTATATCCCTTGCCAATGAGACGTTCTATTATTTCAACAATAGGACTTTCACGTAAATCATCTGTGTTTTCTTTAAAACAAAATCCTAAAACACCAATATTTTTATTGTTTTGTTCCATCACCAGGTTAAGTGCTCGTTCAATTTGTGACTTATTACTTGGAAGCACAGAACTAATAATTGGTAAATTGACATTCAAGCTTTGACTCTCATACAAAAAGGCGCGCAAATCTTTGGGTAGGCATGAGCCGCCAAAAGCAAAACCAGGCTTTAAATAATAGGGTGAAATATTGAGTTTTGTGTCTTTGCAAAAAACATCCATCACTTGATGACTGTCAATATTTAACGAATTGCATACAATTCCTATTTCATTTGCGAAGCCTACTTTTAGTGCATGCCAAATATTATCCGCATACTTAAGCATTTCTGCTTCTTCAATAGTGAGGAAAATGGTTGGCATATTTGTGCATAACGCATTGATTACATTCATTAAATTTCGGACACGTTCGTCAGAAGTACCCACTACATTTTTTGGCGGATGATAATAATCATATATTGCGGAACCTTCTTTTAAAAACTCAGGATTAATACAAACACTAAAATCCTCTCCTTCAGTTTTATCTGAATAATGTTCCAAGATTGGAATAACTACATTTCTTATAGAACCTGGAAACATTGTGCTTCGGAAGATAAGAATATGATACTCATTTTTTTCTTTTAAAATATGGCCGATATCGGTACAAACACGTTTCACATATTGCAAATCCAAACTATTATTTTTTTTGCTTGGAGTTCCTACACAAATGAACGATATACTACTGTTTAAAATAGCATCACTCACATCAACTGTTGCTCGCAAATATCCGTTGGCAACAACATTAGCGGTTAATTCTTTTAATCCAGGCTCTATGATCAAAGCTTTCCCTGCATTAATCATGTCAACTTTTGTTTGATTTGAATCGACGCCAATAACATAATTGTCTTTACTAGCCAAACATGCCGCTGAAACGGATCCAACATATCCCAAGCCAAAAATGCTGATTTTCATTATTATTACTTCCTGTAATTTAAAATTATATAAAACAGACTTTCAACGCAGCATAATCTTTTCAGTAAATTAGGTGAGCGCTAACGTGTAATGAAATGTTTGTTTTTAGTCCACAATTATATTAATTTATTACAGAGAAAAAATACTAATGTCTTCCTTATAACCACTAAGGCTTGTCGTAGGTGCATAACGGGTACCCAGGGATATTTTTACCTAGCCCCCTCGCCATTGAAAATGGTATCCGGATAAAATCAAGCTGAAAATATGCGAACCATTGAGTCGATACAATGGCTAAAGTTGAAACGTGCTATAAATACGGTGAAGACCTGAGGCGTATTCTTGTCATCACTATCAAACTAGAATAAACAGTATGCGCTGTTATCCCTAGCAAAGAGGGATAACAGATATAAAAAAGAATTAACCCAACATATCCAACAGTTCACGTCGGAACATATGGTAATCCACTTCCAAAGCATGGCGCATATGTGATTTAAAGCGATAATGAGTCTTACTCATTTCCTCCTCGATTTTTTTATGCAACTGCTCAGGACGTTTTAACGTTCCCATAATGATACGAGCAACAATTTTTGATTGATAATCAGCGATTGGCCAGATGCATCCTTGAGGCTGACATAAACCAATAAAATAGAGATTGTCTAACTCGGCATGCATCATTTTGCGGTAGAGTGGCACTTTAGTGGAACCACTAAAATCAATCAGTTCTTTATCAAAGAAAGGAAAACTGATTTTATAACCGGTGGCAAAAATAACTGTATCAAATTCATACTGCTCACCACTCGTAAAATGTACCTTATTCCCCTCAAAATGAGTTATTCCAGGACGTGGACGAACTTTGCCATGACGAATCGAATAAAGTAGTTCTGAATTAATTGTTGGGTGTATTTCTAAAGGCCCACAATCAGGCGTCATCAAGTGATACTTGCGATACCGCCCTTGCAGTACCCGAATCACGAAACTAAAGAACTTTTGGCGTAGCCAGGCAGGCATCCATAGCGTTTTCGCTACCGCTTCATCAGTTGCCTTACCAAAAATAAATTTGGGGAAAATATGATAGCCACGACGCATACTAATGCAGGTTTGCGGGGAAACACGTGCTACTTCCACAGCAATATCACAGGCTGAATTACCGCCCCCGATCACTAAAACACGTTGATTTTGAAAAACAGATGCCTTTTTGTATTGGTGCGCATGCAAGATTTCACCAGCAAATTGCCCTGGATATTCTGGCATAAAAGGATCCCAATGGTGCCCATTAGCGACTAATAAGTAATCGTAACAATCCTCATGTATGCCCTGCTCATCTTCATATACAACCTGCCATTGTTGCGAACTAAGCCGTTTTGCTTTTAAAACCGTCGTGTTAAAGCGAATATATTTAGTTAAATCAAAATGCGTTGCATAACTGTTAAAATATTCGAGAACTAGCTTGTGTGAGGGATAATCAAAATAATGTTGAGGCATGGGGAAATCCTCAAACTGGGACAAAGTTTTTGAACTAATAATATGTGTTGTTTCATAAACGCTGGAATGATTATTGCGCTCATCATAAATCCAAGTCCCCCCTATTTGATTATTTTTTTCAAATACGGTGATATCAGAGACGCCTTGTTCCTGTAAATTCTTAATGGCAGCAAGACCACAAGGGCCTGCTCCAATAACACAGACACGAGGAAGATGGTTCTGCTTAGGCTTTTGCTCTATTTGCATTATAAGTTACCTTTTTAACTTCATCCATAATCATTGCTTGCACAACAGGATCTTTGTCGATGGTGAAATGATTGACTGCAACCCCTTTTAATGTGCTTACATTAATATTTTCAAGGCGTGTCTTATCAGGCTCAATGGCTCTAAGTTGCAAACCGCTGAACATTGGCACATAACCTGGCTTGTAAAAATTCATTACATGTTTCACATTAGGTGGCACTACCGTTTGTGACACCGCATCAACAGTGACTAATAAATCAACTGGAATACCCAACTTATTCAAATTACGTGCGACTTTGATTTGCTCATTAGCACCTAATGAATGACCTACTAATATAATTGGTCTATGATTTTTATGTTTATAGTAATAAGTTACGATGGAACGAGAAACATTACCGGCGTTGTACCACATAGAACTAGGCGCAGGAATGTTATACTTATCCACGACAGAGCTACTAAGTTCTTTCATTCCGGTACTGAAAACCCCAAGGCCTCCTAACATCGTATGAACTTCACCTCGATAAGGCTTATGTTTCTTAGTCTGAACAATTTTTTGTGGCGTAGAATCAGCATGATGTGTTATTTTTTTAGCACTAGGGTGATATTTTACCCCCGATAAGTCAACACATCCACTCATACTCATCGTCAAAACCAAAGAAAAGAATGCGGCGCAGAAATTAAATTGTCGATTAAGCAAACGATTCATTTTATTATTATTAAAGTTTTTTATGAATGGCGATAATAACGTATTCTTATAATGATTGCCAATATCAGCGACTTATCGAGCCGTAGATTGATTCATGAAGCCCGCGAATCAAATATTTTCACCGGTGAACTAATCATTAGATGTATTTGGGACAATAATAATAGTTTGTTAAGATAAGACCTTATCTCATTGATTGTGAACAATTGGTTATGGAAACACAGGCATCAATACTCACCGTAAGTCAGCTCAATCGCCAAGTTAAAAGTTATCTTGAACATGAACTAGGCACTGTTCATGTAGAGGGAGAAATATCTAATTTAAGCAAACCCGCCTCAGGTCATTTTTACTTTACATTAAAAGATAGTGGCGCCCAAATACGTTGTGTGTTTTTTAAAAATCGCCATTTTGGCGCCATTGCCGCGAAACTGGGTGATGGTCAACATATTATCGCAAGCGGCAAGTTAAGCCTTTATGAAGCACGTGGCGATTATCAATTAATTGTCGAACAAGTTACCGAAGCAGGTTTAGGAGCACTGTATCAGCGTTTTGAAGAGCTAAAAAATAAACTTGCTGCAGAAGGACTTTTTCATCCGCGCAATAAAAAACCACTGCCCACTATGCCACAAATTATTGGCGTAATTACCTCAACAACAGGAGCGGCTATTCGTGATATTTTATCTACTTTAGCGCGACGCTTCCCTTTGGCTCAAGTGCTTATCTATCCCAGTGAGGTTCAAGGTGCTGGCGCTGCTCCGCAATTAATTAAAGCCTTACAACGTGCGAATAAAGATAAGCGTTGTGATGTACTGATTCTTGCACGAGGCGGAGGCAGTATCGAAGATTTATGGGCCTTTAATGAGGAACAATTAGCACGGCAAATTGCCGACAGTTTAATACCTATTGTTTCTGGTGTAGGCCATGAAACAGATTTCACGATTGCTGATTTCGTCGCCGATTATCGCGCCGAGACACCAACAGCGGCAGCCGCCGCTGTAACGCCCGATAGCCTTGAACTGCTCAAAGTATTAAACCATTCCTGGGTACGCTTACACGAAGCAATGCGCCGCATATTGCAAAGAAATCAAATTAAGCTGCAGCATTTAAAGGATAAAATATCCTCTCCGCAAAAAGCCATTGCCAGCTATTGGCAAACCACTGATTATTTGGAACGACAATTGATCTCATGCATGATGCATACTCTACAGCGCAAGAAACACCGGTTGCATTTATGCACCCATCAACTCAATGCGCAAAATCCCACAACACAAATAAAGCAAACACAAATATTGCTGCAACAAATAACAACGCAATTAATCCAGCACATGCACAACAAAATAAATCAGCTCAGCTATCAATTGAAAAGCCAGTTATCCACCTTGCATGCCGTCAGTCCCTTGGCTACACTGGATAGAGGTTATGCTATTGCAACCCAAAAAGACAAGGTACTTTTCTCTAGCAAACAAGTGCAAATTGGCGACCTGATTGAAGTACGTTTAGCACAAGGTAAGCTTACTTGTGAGGTCACACGAACTCAAGCTACATCATAGGATTTAAATAAGCCATGCTTGATGAACTAATGAGCAGTCTAAATTTAATTATTAGCCAAACCCAGAATAATGGTTCAATTTTGGCCGTTATTTTAATCATTCCCTGGCTGATATTTTTTGTTACGGTGTTCGATAAAAAATTATTATACATTCTGGGAATTATCCCAAGACGTATCCGTGGACTGCCTGGAATCCTGTTTGCCCCCCTTCTGCATCTCAACTTTAATCATATATTTTTCAACTCCATTCCCTTAATCGTATTAAGTAACTTTATCTTGATCAATGGAATTTACTATTATTTGATGGTCACTGTGTTCATCACCGTACTTAGCGGAATCGGTGTATGGTGCTTTGCCAAACCAGGCGTGCATATTGGCGCAAGTGGTGTGATCACGGGTTATTGGGGATTGTTAGTCAGTAATATTTATCAAAGTGGTAGCTTAACGACTATTATCCTCGGATTGATTAGTGTTTATTATTTTGCAGGTATATTTTTGGGGATTTTTCCGCAGCAAAAAGGAGTATCTTGGGAGTCGCATTTATTTGGACTATTGGCAGGCCTTGCCACGAGTTATTTAATTCAAGTTTATCCTTCTTATTTTATGCTATCATAACAAGTTATTTGGAAGCGACTATTCGTTGGACATCCAGGCTACACTTGCTTAAAACTCTATGTTATTCTAAAACTAATAAATTACCCGAGAAATCAAGATGCGATTATTTAAACCACTTTTTATTGCAAGCCTATTCAGTCTGTTGGTCTCTCCTGCATTTGCTGGAAAAGGAGACAGTGGCGCTTGTTGCAATGAAATGGGCGGCGTTAGTTACTGTGACTCATCTGCTGGACGTCTTGTTTGTAACAATGGATTTTACTCTACCTGTTATTGCACACCACATGCAGTAATGGATTTACAATTGCTCCAAGGTTGCTGCCTATGGCACGGAGGGGTTGCCCAGGTTCCTCTATCAGTCAGCGCGCCTTCCGGATTAATTGTATGTGGCGATGGCTCCGTGTCAGAAGAATGCACACTGCAAAACCCTCCGGATAAAATTGCAGCCTGGTAGGCCTCACGTTATACTTCGCGGAATGACCTAAACCTAAAGTCCGTTTCCGCGAAGTTGACCACCAGGAATCAAAAAATGATAGAACAAGTCAAATCCACACTAACCCAAATAAAACAAGTCAAACCTTTAGTACTCTGCTTAACCAATTACGTCACTATGGATCTTATAGCCAATAGCCTTTTAGCATTAGGCGCCGCCCCATTGATGTCTGAATCCAAAAGAGAAATTGAAGAGTTAGTGACTATAAGCCAAGCCGTTTATATTAATATTGGCACCTTAAATAAGAGATTCATCGAACGCGCTCTTTTTGCAGCAGAGATTGCCAACTTTTTAAATAAACCGGTGATCCTTGATCCCGTTGGTGCGGGAGCCAGCAAACTTAGAACTTCCGCTGCCCTGGAACTACTTCCTCTAGCACAGATTGTCAGAGGCAACGCCAGTGAGATTATTTCCTTAACCGGAGCAACCGGCACAAGCAAAGGTGTTGAAACATCCGATCCAGTACTTAAAGCAATAAGCAGTGCCGAAGCACTGGCACAGAACCATAATAAAATTATCGTGATTAGTGGCCCTGAAGATTACGTAACGGATGGAAAACAAGCACAAACACTGACTTTTGGCGCTTGTTTAATGCCCCTAATTACCGGTATGGGGTGTACAATGACGGCTGTTCTTAGTGCCTTTGTCGCCTGTAATTCAGAACATTTCCAAGCAGCCGTACAAGCAACTGCTTATTTTGGCTTATGTGGACAACTCAGCTACCAACAAGCAAAAGCGCCTGCTGCGTTCCGCCAAGTATTCATTGACAATTTATTTCAGCCTGATTGGGAGTTTTTTGCACGCGCGGCTGAAGGAGTCTAATCATGCACTATAAAACTTTATCAATCGCTGGATTTGATGGTTCTGGCGGTGCCGGCATTCAAGCCGATCTAAAAACCTTTTCTGCTTTTGGCTGTTATGGCATGACTGTCCTCACGGCATTACCGGTACAAAATACATGCGGTGTAAGAAACTGCTATGACATCCCACTGCAAGCGATTGATGAGCAACTGCATGCTATTTTTGATGACATTAGGCCAGATGGTATTAAAATTGGTATGTTATTCAATAGCGAAATCATTGAACTGGTCGCTGCATTTCTCAAGAGAAATGCCCTGGATATTCCTATTGTGCTTGATCCTGTAACTGTTGCCAAAAGTGGCGATCCTTTATTATTACCCGAAGCAGTGGATACCTTAATTACCAAACTCATGCCTCTTGCTACATTGATAACGCCCAATCTGCCTGAAGCGCATACGTTTACCGGAATAGACGCTCAATCTGAAGAAGAAATGCTAGTTGTCGCGCAGAAACTACTGGATCTTGGCCCTCAATATGTTTTGCTCAAAGGGGGACATTTGCTCGCGTCTACGTCCAATGATTTACTAATCGGAAAAAACGGTACGCGCCATTGGTTTGAAAGTCCAAGAATTGAATCTAAAAATACACATGGTACGGGTTGTACTCTTTCTGCAGCAATTACGGCTTGTCTGGCGCAAAACGTAGAAATTGAAAAAGCCTGTAAAATTGCAAAAAGGTATTTATTTAATGCCATCAAAGCAGCAAAAGATAATAGTGTAGGGGAAGGACATGGGCCGGTACATCATTTTTATCATATATGGCCGGTGACGTTGTCTGAGTTTTAGATTAGAACACCGATATTTGTGATATATCCTCTGGCCAATAAATCCGCTTTTCATAATGTAGAACGAGTCATAGAAAAAAACAGGGGCATTTACCCCAAGAGATACTCGGGTACCTGAATGCATTTTTGTTGCAGATAATGCTTATCTTACTAAAAGCCAGGCAATTAGGATTAGTTTACAATTCGCCCACTTTTGGCCAAAAGAGTAGAATTGTAAACTAATCCTAAACTAGCTATAGGGGGCCATCTCGTGAGCGATCAGCCCCAAGCGGTAAAAGATCCTCTTCACTTCCATAATTTGCTAACCATTCTATAGTTGCCTTATAATCACGCTGTCTTCCTTGTCCCACCGTTTCTGAGCCTTTGTGGGGCTGATGAAAGGTATGACGACGCTGGTCCGCAGTTAAAGTCACCCGCGAACCTGCTGCTGATTCATTCAAGCTTGCTTTCCCTGCATGGCAAAATTTCTTCAACAGCTCAATAAAGTCGTTACCAGTTAATTTACGCTTAGCTAAAAACTCATCAACTGATTTCTGCAAGCGGCGCGGTAACAAAAGTGTATTTTGCTGACTACGCTCTAGAGGTGGAACATTATCTGTGTGCTCACCGACGGCTCTTCTGCCTGTCTCAAGTTCTATTACTCCAAGTTTCTGCCAGGCAGACTTAAAGGCATGATGAATAAGATCATCAAAAAGTGAAGCAGGTAAACTATGCATGCTTGTTGTTTCAAGCATATTCTCCACCTGCTCTGCTTCTAATAATAAGCCATTCTTTTTCGCCTGCTGCAAATAAACCCCCCCTTGTTCATACAAGAGCACCGATTTGCCAACAGCCGTATTAAAACTATCCAGACAAAAATAGAATATAGCTAGGAAATACTGCGCATGAACATAATCCTCAGCTGCCATAATCAAAAAATTGAGGAAATGCCAGTCTTTTAAATTGCTCGTCTCTGGACAGCGAAGGTGGGCATCATTAAACATCATCACCCCGATAGAATAGGCGCTGGCCTTGTAGCCAGCTGCCAGAGAATGCAAGAGCCATTCAAAGGCTAAGCTCGGCTCATAACACTCAGCCGTATAATTCGCATATAAACAGCCCAAATCATGCATGGCAACAACATCCCCCATCCGTGCTGCCTTTTCTAACCATGGCAAACTCTGCAACAAGGTATCCCTATCAGCAACATATACTAAGCCAAGATTATAGGCGAATGCAGCTACTTCATGATGATTACATTCTTTTAGGTAGGTGATTACCTGATCTTTTTTAAGATTAACCTGCTGATAATTTAAATACAATTTCCCCAATTCATTCAAACAAAAGAGTCGATGTTCTGAGCTGAGTTTTTTCTCCAGGCAACTTAGATAAAAATTTGTTGCCCGTTGGGGCTTAGGCGCAAGAGTGCCAGCGACACCCTGCTCCAAAATATAGCCAATCAAGGGAAGGGCCTGCTGGCAATTTTGCTCGTGCAAACGCTCCAAAAAAGCAAGGTGCTCCTTATTTTTAGAAGCATCGCCATAACGAATTTCAATAAAATGCATCATGGCTTGCAAGGCTGGCACATGTTGGATGTGGGGCTCTAGTGGGTCCAGATAGGGTCGCATGAACTGCATCGGTTCAGGATGAAATTGGCGCATATCAAGCAGCAGATTGGAAAAAGTTTCCATAATTCCCCAGGCAGCTACCTTCGGATTGACCTCTTGTTGATGGTACTGAGATAAGGTATCTAGTACCGACTTAATATGCTGAAAATCAACAGGATGCTTTTCAAGTTGTAAAGCACTATCCAGATAAGCTTCTAAAGACTGGACTTCTTTTACACACATAAAAGGCGCGTATTGATCTTTTTTTAGCTGTTGAGAAATTTGCTCAATCAACACTTCATCAAAAGCAATATCCGGCCTTTTTCGGCTCCAAGCTTCATAAAGTACGAATAAGGATTCGTTTTCCACTCTTAATTGCCCTAAGGAAGCATGATGTAACGCTCCTTGTATCCATTGAGCAGCAGGTTGAACTTTATCCAAGAGCGTATAAATTTTACAAAGAAAACGATGATAATCGACAAGATTAGGGTGTTCACTCAAGGCATCCAAGGAAGCGTGCCATTGTTCCAGCTGTTCTCGCAACTGCCCTAGGTCATCTCTGCTGAGAAAAGGCTTTGTATCCAGTATGTGGTTAACAAGAATCAAGGAAACAGAAAATCGCCTATCTAAAGGAGCGGTGGCGGCTTGAATAAGTTCTCGACACCAAAACTCAAGCTCCGACTCTATAGTACGGTAATTCGATCTAGAATGGGATAGCTTATCTACAAGCAGGCCCATCATTTGATATTCACCCAGGGACGCGGCTCGATAAATCCAAAAAAGATAATAGGGGATTTTCTCTTCCGATTTTTCCGGCAAACTAAGCATCGCAGCGGCATGCGGATCACCAAGCTGCGCAGCAATAATATGCCAGGTTTTTTTCTCCACAGATGATCGTGGCAGGTTAATGGCGCATTGCATCGCCTGAAGCCCATCATTGTCTTTAGCAAAATCAATCGCTTTAAATAAAGTGAGCAATTGCTTTAGATAGACTGTTCTCTGTTCGGGAGCACCCCTTCCCTCTTGTTTAACTAAGTAATTACGATACAGCACCGAGCAAGATTTAAGTAAATAAATGCCTAATTTGAAGTCAAGTTTTGAGGGGTGGAGTTTCCAATATAATTCATTGGCTCGCTGATTTTTAGCTAAGTTCCCGCATAAAGCTAGCAAGGCTTGTTCATAATTCTTTAATTTTTTCGCGTTGGCCTTGCTACTTAGTGATTGGCTACCTTTTAAAATCGCAGAATAATAATTAGAGGCTTTTACCCAGTCTTTACCAATGGTACATGTCGGCTCAAAATATTCTAAGGATTCATAACGTTGATAGATTGCACTATGTTTGGTTTTGGATTGCGCCAAAAGGTTAGAACAGGTTGCTGTCATTGCTTGCAAATATTCGTAGGCAATTAGGTTTCCGCGCAAGGTTGCAGCTTCTAAAAAAGGAAAAGCATCCTCCCAATCGCCTTGTTCGTAAAGATGAATCCCTGCAAATAATACTGGCTGCCATTTTTCCACCAGTCCGTTGTCTTTACATATTTGAATCGCTTTTGCAACTAATTCATCAGAGTACTTAATTAAGGGCATATGGAGCTTCCGCAAAAGCAGCCATCATACCAATAGATCAAATTCAAATCAATTAACCGCTTTACAATCCATAGAGGCAATTTAATTGCCATTTAATAAAGTCTTGCCCGGACTGAAGAAATATAAGACCAAATCACGGTTCTGTCGAAAATAG
The DNA here is from genome assembly GCA_963844185.1 of uncultured Gammaproteobacteria bacterium. Taxonomy (GTDB): domain Bacteria; phylum Pseudomonadota; class Gammaproteobacteria; order Legionellales; family Legionellaceae; genus Legionella. Next base: position 268,090 of record CAWJMX010000001.1, on the reverse strand, counting down.
GGGCTTAGATTATGATGCCAAGAAAAAAGGCGACACCTGAACAACATAACTGAACAAGATCGCAAAGGTAACAAGTTAAAGACAATCCTACGTAGTCTAGCTGCTAGCAACCAGACTACGATTACAACAAAAGTCGATATTAAACTGCTAGTTCCGCGCCATTAGGAGGAGAAAGAACGTCATCGTTCGCAGCCACCTTAGCTGTATTTTTCTCCAACAGCTCACTAAAACCCAAAGCACAAAAAACAATCAGCAAAGTACCTACTGTTGAAAAACAAAGAATACTGTCGGTAAAACCACCAAAGCAAAAAGCCACTAAAATACCCAGGGGTATAGGCCTAGTTTCCTTACTCAACTGAAATATGGTAATAAACAAAGTACCAATAAAAAGAAGTAATAGCGTAATACCAATTATTCCGTGCTCAGAAAGTGTCAGCCAATATTGACTGTGCGGATCATTGAGCTTTCGGTCCCATGCAGGAACAGGCTGGTCGCGAGCATAGCTGTATTTAAAGGCACCGGTTCCCACACCAATAAGCGGATGCTGATTAAATAAAGAGTGGGCGTAATCATGAAACTGTACCCTAAAACCTAAGGAAGTATTCTCTTCATGCTGTTGCAAAAACTTAATGTCACTGATTAATGCCGCGGTTCTTACTTGCATTAATGGGCTAGCTAAATAAATTAATCCGATTGCAGCACAAAACAAGGTAAAGCCAATCATCGCCTTTTTCAGCGGTAATTTTTGTACCAAGAGTAAAGAGATTAACAGACCATAAACGACATAACCAGTACGACCGGTATTAAGAAAAAAGATTTGGTAACTACCCAAAACAACCATAAATAAATAATAAGCACGTACCCATTTATTAAGATGCGCTTCAAAGGATAAGATACCGGCAAAATAAACTGCTAAGGCAACCATAAACCCCGTAGCAATGTGATTATGAAAGACTTCGCCAGTGTCCTCCATATTATTAATGATCACAAACCCTTTTTGTTTTAAGAAGGAAACAAAACAGGTCACAATCATAATTGCAAAATAAGCATTAAATGCCCATCTCCTGGTTTTAGGATTGATAAAACCAACCGCAAGAATAGGCAAGTAAATTAATTTTAAGTATTTATCAGTCATACTTAAACGCATCGAGAATGGCGCATCAGACCAGAAACAAGCAAGAACAACATAAGCAAAGAAAATAAGCCCTACACGCGCCCATAACGTATTAAACGCGTCGAACAAATGCTTTCTATAGTGTGGTATAAAGAGTATTGCAGTTAAACAAAATACAGAGCTAATCGACTTTAAACTAGCACTAATAGGAATACAAAATACAAACAAAACAAGAAAAAAAGAAACAATTAAAACACTTTTTTCTTCGGATAAAATACGTTTCACACTACATCCTCTTTAATTTTTGCTAAATTAGGTAATTGGTCTATATTACAGTCTTGATATAATTGCTTAATTCCTCGATAAAAAGTACCTTGCGCATTAAATACTGCAAATAAAAATCCTACTTTACCATCTAAGAAACCGCGTTGTAATACATAACATCGAAAAAACATCCACGAAGTACTTACCAGAGTCTTTGTAAAACTAGGGCTTCTTTTCTTTGAGATGTATGTTTTTGCACTGTACGATGAATATTTATTCATCTTATAAAGCACATGACTAACATCTTTAAATGAATGGTGCATAATGGAGTTTTTGAGTTTTCCTATCCGAACACCCTCAGGAAGAATGATTTTTTCATGAACAATATCGGTACTAAAATGCGCATTAACACGCTTAAACAGGCGTGCATGCCGTTTAGGACTGGATGAATAGTTTAAAGGTTGATTATAAAAATTCATTCGGATGGCAATACGATAAGCATCAGCAGAATCAGAAGCTATAGCCTGAAGTAACTCCTGCTGCAATCCCTCGCTGACCGCTTCATCCGCGTCAAGATTTAATACCCAATCCCCTGTCGCCTTTAATAAAGCTCTTTGCTTTTGTGCCCCATAACCAGGCCAGTCTGTTGAAAAAACATGCTCTGTATATTCTTTCGCTATAACAACAGTATTATCAGTACTTCCTGAATCCAGAACTATTATTTCATCAGCAAACTTTACTGATTCAAGGCACCTTCTTATATTTCGTTCTTCATTCTTAGCAATTATTATTACAGTCAATGCCATTTAAACAACGCCCTCTCTATGATCATGGCTATCAAAATGCAACTTGCCGTCTTTAACCTTTAAGGTTACGTGGCCACCATGCATTAATTTACCAAATAAAAGCTCATCAGCCAGTGGTTTCTTCACATTTTCCTGGATTAATCGCGCCATAGGACGGGCACCCATTGCTTTATCGTACCCATGTTCTATTAACCATTCACGAGCCATTTTATCAACATTAAAGCTAACACCTTTATGACTTAATTGCTCATCCAGTTCCATAATAAATTTATCAACAACCAGGCCTATAGTTACTGAATCTAATGGTGCAAAATTGATAATCGCATCAAGTCTGTTTCTAAACTCAGGACTGAATTGTTTCTTAATCACTTCCAAACCATCGTTAGTATTGTCTTGAGCTGAAAAACCAATGGAGTTACGCACCAATTCACTTGCACCCGCATTAGAAGTCATCACCAAAATAATATGTCTGAAATCGGCTTGACGACCATTTGTATCGGTTAAAGTACCATGATCCATAATCTGTAACAGCAAGTTAAAGACATCTGGATGTGCTTTCTCAATCTCGTCAAGCAGTAACACTGCATGCGGATTTTTAGTGACTGCTTCTGTAAGTAAACCACCTTGGTCATAACCGACATATCCTGGAGGTGCACCAATTAAACGAGAAACAGTATGTTTTTCCATATATTCAGACATATCAAAACGCAGTAATTCAATGCCTAAAACATGAGCTAACTGTCTGGTTACTTCGGTTTTTCCTACCCCAGTTGGACCGGCAAACAAGAAACACCCTACCGGTTTTTGTGGTTCTCTCAGTCCAGAACGCCCTAATTTAATTGCAGAAGCTAAAGCAGTAATCGCTTGATCTTGTCCGTAAACTAAGAGTTTTAAATCACGCTCTAAGTTACGTAACGTATCTTTATCTCGTGCAGAGACTTTCTTAATTGGGATGCGCGCAATTTTTGCGACCACACTCTCAATTTCAGTTACGCTGATAATTTTCTTGCGCTTACTAGCCGTTAATAAATTTTGATAAGCACCTGCCTCATCAACCACATCAATTGCCTTATCAGGTAAAAAGCGGTCATTAATGTATTTAGCAGATAATTCAGCTGCTGCCTTAAGAGCAGGGATAGTAAATTTCACACCATGATGCTCTTCCAACCGTCCTTTTAATCCTTTTAATATTTCAAAAGTTTCGTCAATGGAAGGCTCAGGAATATCAATTTTTTGGAAGCGTCGCGCCAATGCTCTGTCTTTTTCAAAAATACCGCGGTATTCCTGATAAGTGGTTGAACCAATGCATTTTAACTCGCCATTTGCCAATAAAGGCTTAATTAGGTTCGATGCATCCATAACACCACCCGAAGCGGCTCCTGCACCAATGATGGTATGAATTTCATCGATAAATAAAACGGCTCCCTCTTGCTGTCCTAATTGTTTTAATACCGCTTTTAAACGTTTTTCAAAGTCGCCACGATATTTGGTTCCAGCAAGTAAAGCACCTAAATCAAGTGAATACACAACGCAATCACGAATGGCCTCCGGTATTTCACCATCAACGATGCGTCGCGCTAATCCTTCAGCAATTGCAGTTTTACCCACGCCCGCTTCACCAACAAGTAAAGGATTGTTTTTTCTACGACGGCATAAGACCTGTATGGTACGTTGAACTTCTTCATAACGTCCGATTAAAGGATCAATCTTTCCTTGTTTTGCACGCTTATTAAGATTTGTGCAATAGCTTTCTAAAGGAGATTCATTACCTTCGGATGCACCCATGTCTTCATCCATAGATGAATTCATGTTTTCATGCATATCATTATTTTGATATTTAGAGACGCCATGGGAAATGTAATTAATTACATCAAGACGTGTAATATTTTCACGACGCAAGAAATAGACCGCTTGACTTTCTTGCTCGCTAAAAATCGCTGCGAGTACGTTAGCACCGGTTACCTCTGTTTTCCCTGCCGATTGCACGTGAAATACAGCACGTTGCAAGACGCGTTGAAAACCAAGTGTAGGTTGGGTTTCCCTATCTAATTCATCTTCAGGAATTCTGGGCGTAGTTTCATCAATGAATTCAATCAAGTCACGACGCAAGGATTCAATATTCGCATCACAAGCCTGCAATACGTTACCTGCTGCAGGGTTATCAAGCAATGACAACAATAAATGCTCAACAGTCATAAATTCATGACGTTTTTCTTTTGCTTCCTTGAAAGCAAGATTCAAGGTGAATTCAAGTTCTTTGTTTAACATTGTCGTTGCTCCTCTTCAGCCCACAACAAATTATTCCGGTTCCATGCTGGATAGCAATGGGTGCTGATTCATTCTGGCATACTCATTTACCAGAGCTACTTTTGTTTCTGCTATATCGCGTGTAAACACACCACACACGCCTTTTCCTTGAATGTGAACCTGTAACATCACCTGAACGGCCGTTTCCTCACTAAGATGAAAAAAGTGTTTTAGCACGTCTACTACAAAATCCATTGGCGTATAATCATCATTGAGCAAGACCACTCTGTACTTTCTTGGCAATTTATTCTCTGTGCGAACTTCCGGCTCAGCGACCTTATGCCTGACAATTTCCTCGATGTTTTGCCCACTCATAACATACAACCTCTTACTATTTTTATAGACTCCCCACACGCATTTGGCCAGTAAAATCGGCTAATTTTAATGAAAAAGTTAGTCTTTGGGATAATCAAAAACATATTGATTAGATCCCTTCCATGAAAATGGACGACATCTATCCATCATTTAATTAGCTTCATATAAAAATGTAGGCTGGTTTAATGCCCAAACAGCATCATCAATCAGTCACAGCAGCGGTTACTAAATCGACTGTTGGGCTTTTACAGCCCAACCTACATTACATTATAGACGTTAATGCGTTTGCATTTGGGGTAGAGTAATTACATATGCTTAATCATTGCATCAGCAAAGCCGGAGCTACTAACCAATGTCGCTCCTTCCATGCCACGCTCAAAATCATAAGTAACTGTTTTGGCTTCAATTGCACCTTCCATGCCTTTAATAATCAAATCAGCAGCTTCGTGCCAACCCATATAACGCAACATCATTTCAGCAGAAAGAATAATTGATCCTGGATTAACTTTGTTTTGACCTGCATATTTGGGGGCAGTTCCGTGCGTTGCTTCAAATACGGCAATGTTGTCGCTTAGATTCGCGCCAGGAGCAATACCAATACCACCCACTTGAGCAGCTAAGGCATCAGAAATATAATCACCATTTAAGTTTAAAGTAGCAATAACACTGTACTCTTCTGGTCTTAAAAGAATTTGTTGCAAGAATGCATCGGCAATCACATCATTAATGATGATTTGTTTACCTGTTTTGGGATTCTTAAATTCCATCCAAGGACCACCTTGGTATTCTTTAGCACCAAAAACATCACGTGCTACTTGGTAGCCCCAATCTTTGAACGCACCTTCAGTAAACTTCATAATGTTACCTTTATGAACAAAGGTAACTGTTTGACGATCATTGTCAATAGCATATTGAATCGCTGCTTTTACCAAGCGCGTTGTTCCTTCTTTAGAAACAGGCTTAATACCGATACCACAATGCTCGGGAAAACGAATCTTGGTAACACCCATTTCATTTCTTAAAAAATCAATTATCTTTTTCGCATCAGGAGTATCTGCTTGCCACTCAATACCGGCATAAATGTCTTCTGAATTTTCTCTAAAAATAACCATATCAGTTTTCCAAGGCTCTCTAACTGGACTTGGAACACCCGTAAAATAACGGATAGGACGCATGCAATTATACAGATCCAATTGTTGACGAATTGCTACGTTTAATGAACGAATCCCCCCACCAACAGGCGTAGTTAAAGGACCCTTAATAGAAACAACATATTTTTTCAGGGCTTCTAAAGTTTCTTTTGGCAACCATTGATCAGCACCATATACTTTAGTTGCTTTTTCACCGGCATAAACTTCCATCCAGGAAATTTTTTTCTGATGGCCATAAGCTTTTTCTACTGCAGCATCAACAACCTTAATCATAGGAGGTGTGACATCAACACCAATACCATCGCCTTCGATGAACGGAATAATCGGATTATTGGGTACACGAAGAGACTGATCAGCGGCAACTGTAATAGCTTCACCTTGTGAAGGCACTTTGATTTTATCGTAGGTCATTGACAACTCCGTAAATTTTAAAGACACCAATAATAGCACGTGGCAACTTGGAATCCCAAGTCCATTTACGCTAAATTAGTGGGAATAATTCATAGATGTCTTAAGTTTAGGCGTGCTGCAACATTTTAATCTGTTCAAGCAGCTGATCATAACCTGCTTCAACATTAATGTACTCATTTTTAGCCAGATAAATAGATAATGAACCATCGTCAGTAGCTGAATTTTTTTGTAAAATACTGTTATAGCCGTTACTCTTCAAACGCAGAAAATCACTGATTTTAGTAACTAAGTAAAAATTGCGGTAATAATTACGTGGCAACATATGAATTGCTTGCGCATCGCGTTCAAGAGGGTTTCCTGGTAAATAATCTTTAAGTGAATAAGATGAATTATTATGCACGGCAACCACTTTGCCTGCAGGTAAAAGTTGCTTTATTTTCTCAGCTAACTTTCTAACTTCTTTATGAGCTTCAGGACTGTATTGACTTAGAGTGGCAAGCGTTTTTTTAATGCCGTTATCCGTAAAAATGCGATTAGGATCAAATTCATAACGCATCTGGTTTAAATGAAATACGATATTACGACCGCCAGAATGCACAAGCGTAATAAGACTTCCCCCTTCTTGCTTAATGACTGCTTGTGCAGCTTTTAAAGCAGTTTGTTCATTATGATGTACATGAATGAAGGTCTTACCTCGACCTAGCGTATGCATAATCTCTATTTTTTCATCACCCACCATCACAATATGGTTCATTGCATAAACGAATTGACAAAAAAACAAAGAAACTAACAAACAATATTTCATGAAGAATGGCCAATAAGAAACACAAGTTGCGCAACATTGTATAAGAATTGCGCTACAAACACAACTTATCCGAAAAAACATGCGAGGAAGATTGCTCCTAATGTCTAATCCTTCTACTATACGCACCTTTAAATTTTTTATCCGCCAACTTTATATGTCAGAACTCATTCTATTCAACAAGCCATTCGCCGTAGTTTGCCAATTTACCGGCGAGGAACATGAGCATACCTTGGCAGAATTTATTGATAAACCCGACTTTTATGCAGCAGGACGTTTGGACAAAAACAGTGAGGGCTTATTATTATTAACCAATGATGGGGCGTTACAGCATCAATTAACCCATCCTAAATTCAATAAGAAAAAATATTATTGGGTGCAGGTTGAAGGCATCCCTACTGCTGCTGATTTAGAACCACTAAAAAAAGGATTAGCTCTTAAAGACATCACTTTTTTACCGGCTGAAGTACGATGTATTGAAGAACCGGCACTATGGCCACGTACCCCCCCGGTTCGCTTCCGACAAAGCATTCCTACCAGTTGGTTAGAAATCATCTTAAGAGAAGGCAAAAATCATCAGGTGCGCCGAATGACAGCAGCAATTGGCTTCCCGACGTTAAGATTAATACGGCATCGGATTGGCGATTGGCAACTTGGCGACTTACAGCCTGGTGAATTTAGAATAACGCAGCAATTATCTAAAGCAGACCCTAAAAACCGGCGCTGAGGCAAAGTAAGTTCACCGATAGACCAAACGCGTCAATAAAGTGTCCTCGCCAAGTAAACGAATCCAAGGCCAGAGAAACATCCCTATTATTGCACTCGCCACCGGCATAAATAAGCTATAATGAAAGCCTAACAAGGCAGAAATCAATGCAATAATCGCTTGATATAACAAGCAAAAAAAGCCAACTAAAAAGATTTGCTGCATCATAGAAAAAAACTGAAACCGTCGTGATTTACTCGAAGCAATCCAAGTGACGAAAAGGAGTGCAAAGGAATGTTCGCCAATCACTGTTGCCAGCAATACATCCAACAACAATCCAACAAATAACAAAGTAGTTTGGTTAAAATTCCCTGGCAAAAAATACTCGATATAAAGAACCAGTAATAAAACCCATGGCGGCCTAAAATCGGCGATTAACTCAGGCATGGGTAATATAGATAAGACTAAGGAGATTATGAACCCCAAAGTTAAGCGTATACGAAGATTCTTTATCACATCATCTCCTTAGCATTCAAACGCCTGTTAATTTGCACGGTTAACTGCTCTTGTTCCTTGTCTGGCCAAATTAAGAGTACCAACCGATTGCGATTAAGAAGTGCGACCGGACTGACTTTTACCTTTACAAAATCCTCTCCAGGAATACTACTAACCTGCTCTACCTTACCAACAGGATATCCTTCAGGATATCGGTGGTCTAAACCTGAAGTAACCAATACATCGCCCGGATGGATAGATGATGTTTTAGGTAAATTAATTAAAAACAAGCGCTCAATATCATTGGTGCCAATAAGAATTGCACGCTCACCGGTGCGATTATTTCTTACCGGAACAGCACTTTTAGAATCAGAAATAAGCAATACAGTACTTGTTAAAGGCCCTACATCGACTATTTGCCCCATGACACCTTTAGCATCCAAAATTGGTTGTCCAACATAGACTCCATCGCGCTTGCCTTTGTTTAATACAACAACTTGACGGGAATTACTGGTATCAACAGCAAGGATCTGCGCTGCCATCGCGCTCATATTGGCTTGAGCGGATGTTTGTAATAACTCTTTAAGCTGGGAATTTTCTTTTTGAATAACCAATAGTTTTTGTAATTCAGCTTCCAGCATTGCTTGCTGATAACGCAAGCGCATGTTTTCATCAATTAGTGCTTTTTTGGCACTAACCAATGATTGCACCCAGCCAACAACGCGTACGGGATAATCAACAGCATATTGCAAGGGAGCAACAATTAATGAGAAACCACTACGTACGCTATCTAAATAACGGTAATGGTAATCAGAAAACATTAAAAAAACAGAAAAAAGAAGGGCCAACACAAATCCAATTGGATTGTGTCCACCCTTGCTAAATAATCTGTTATGAGCATTACTCTGTTGAGAGGAAATCACCGCCACGTAAGTCCATGGTTTCTAAAGCTTTACCACCACCACGTGCAACACAGGTCAATGGATCTTCAGCAATTAATACAGGTAGACCGGTTTCTTCCATCAGTAAGGCATCAATATTCTTCAACAATGCGCCACCGCCAGTCAAGATCATACCACGTTCAGCAATATCCGCTGCTAATTCAGGCGGAGCTAATTCCAGTGCAGCGCGCACTGCGCCAACAATCCCTGATAGGGGCTCTTGTAAGGCTTCTAAAATCTCAGCACTCGTCAGAATAAAGCTACGCGGAACACCTTCTGCAAGATTTCTTCCTCGCACTTCAATTTCAAATAAATCGCGGCTTGGGAACGCAGAGCCAATTTCATGCTTAATACGCTCAGCCGTTGTTTCACCAATAAGCGTACCATAATTACGACGCACATAAGAGACAATCGCATCATCAAATTTGTCACCACCAATACGCACTGATTGATGATACACAATACCACTTAAAGAGATAATAGCTACTTCAGTAGTACCACCGCCGATATCGACAACCATAGAACCACTGGCTTCTTCCACGGGCATTCCAGAACCCAATGCAGCTGCCATTGGTTCTTCAATAAGAAATACTTCACGAGCACCCGCACCCATTGCAGACTCACGAATAGCACGACGCTCAACTTGTGTTGAACCACAAGGAACACAAACCAGAACACGTGGACTAGGTCGTAAAAATTTATTTTCGTGAACTTTATGAATGAAATGCTGGAGCATTTTTTCAGTAACAAAAAAATCAGCAATAACACCATCTTTCATTGGTCTTATCGCGTTAATATTACCAGGAGTTCTTCCCAGCATACGTTTTGCTTCAAGACCCACAGCTGCAACGCGTTTTTGACCTGATTCACTACGCAAAGCAACTACCGATGGCTCGTTAAGGACAATACCCTTATCTCTTACATAAATCAATGTGTTCGCGGTTCCCAGATCAATTGACAAATCATTGGAAAACACGCCTCTTAGTTTTCTGAACATAAGCAGTACTACCCCGTTCTTTTTTTGTGCGTTACTTTATACTAAATCTGCGTAAAAATCGACAGTTCTGGAATAACAATTTTAAATAACGTAATAAATTTTTGACAAGACGCCAATCAACCGTTACAGCTCGAGCATATTGAGGGTTCTGCCACAAAAAATTAATCACCAGAGTAGAATTACATGGGAACGGTCAGAAATGCTTCGCTTTAAGTGGCGCCATTTTAAGCAAGACATTATTTTAAAGATATTTTTTTAAATTTTGATGATTTCACCCTGAAATAATTTACATAATAAAAAACTCTTAATATTTTGTTAATTAATTTTGTTTAAAATATATCCCTTAACCTACTCAACTAAAAATAAACCCTCTTAATGAAAAATCAAGATCACTCATGTATTAATAAGAATGAGATCCATTAATGCTATCAAATACACCTATATTTCCATCAAATACACACCTCATTTATTGGGATGCTATTATCGATCTAGTAAACGTCGATACAGATAATTACCGTAATGCCGTTAAAAAACTATCGATTGCCGAATATAAAAATGCTGATCTTAGTTTAAAAAATGTAACTGGACATTATCGTTTGTATGGAATAAGACTTAATGATGCAGATAGAGTACTAGGTACTACATTTAATTCGAATGGTAAATCTTATTTACTCTTACTTGAGCTAGTTAATAATCATGACTACCAAAAAGCTCATTTCATGAAAGATGGTGTACTTGATCGATATATGAAAACGCATCTAAGCGCTCTTCAAGATTTTATTAAAAAACAAGAAATTAATCTGCTCAACGAAAATAATCCTGTCTCATCAAATAGCTATAAAGCGGTTAAACTATATGAAAACAAAATTATTAGCCTAAGTGGCGAGCAACAATCGGTTCTTGATGAACAAAAAAAAGGTAGAGTTTTATTAATTAGCGGTGGACCTGGATCTGGTAAGTCGGTAGTTGCTTTATCACTTCTAAAACAGGAACTTGGAAAAAACAATGGCATTGAAGAGGGTGAAACGCTACTGTACCTAACTCAATCAAAATATCTATCCAGCAAGATGCAATCAATATGGTCAGAAGAAGCCGAGCCTAACCCTTACAATAAAATTGTACTTTTTAAAACTTACAATGAATTAATCAAAGAATATTGGCAAATCGAAGATGAAGATTTTGCTGAGCGAGAACATTTTAATCTTTGGCTTAAAAATTATTTAAAAAAAATAATTAACAAGAATAATTCGACCCTCAAAGAATTAAATATTCAATCAGGGCAGCTAGAGATGAAAACTTTAGAACTTATTTATCAAGAATTTAGAATTATTTCTGGTTATGATCTCGAGCTATATTTCCCACAAAATAACAACATTTCTACGATTCAATCTTTATTCCCTAGTATCAACCAACGCAAATGGTTATATACCGCATATTGCGAATATCAAGCCATTCTTAAACAGGAATCAAAAATTCATCCAGCCTTTTCAACAATACCTAATATGAAAAAATATCACGTCATTGTTGTTGATGAAGCACAAGACTTTTCTCTGTTACAGCTAAAAATTATTTATCAGGCCCGTATAGATAATAATATCTATTTTTTTAATGATCCGAATCAAACTCTGGATGATAATCTTTCCAAAACAACTTTTTTGACGCATCTTTGCAATCAACGTAATTTAAGCCTGATTTCCTTAAGTGGTTCCTATCGTTTTCCTCTAGAAATTATGCGCTTAGCTAATGCAGTAATGGACTTAAAACTTCGCTTAACTGGCGGTTTAACTGATAAACGTGACCAAACCCAACTCACCCAAAGTCAAGAACAGGAAGCATACCAACTACAAGCGAGCAATTGTTTACAATGGTTTGAAAATATAGAGGAAATTAGTAATAAAACGGACTTAATTGAGAAAATAAAACGTTCGGCTGACATCGCAATTATCACTTTAGAAACTTATAAAGAAGAAGCAAAAAAATTATTTAATACAATTTCTGTTTTCACGGCAGAGGAAATAAAAGGATTGGAGTTTCCTTTTATTATTGCTTATCGTCTACTCGATGATGAACCTTATTTTCTTGCTAATAACATTTTACGAAATAAGAAACCAACTAATACCCCACAAAATCTTCCTAAAAAAGGTAAAGAAGATTATCAATATGGACCTCCATTTAATCGACTGTATACTGCATTAACCCGCCCAACGGCTTTTTTAGTAATCGTGCAAGAATCTGCCCACCATGTTGAGGAAATTATTAGCTATCTCAAATCTAAAACTATACCATTGACACCGTCCCCCTTATCATCAGTTAATCTTAACGAATTAATCGCAGATACTGAAGAGACTTGGTTAAATAAGGCAAAAATTGCATTCACTAATGGTAACGTCACCTATGCTGAAGCTATTTTCTTTATGCAGTTAAAAAAAACCAACGAGGACTTTATCCAATGGAAAAATCAGTTTAATGATACAGCTAGTGATTTAAATTTTTCCATACCCATTCCTAAACAAGAACACGCTGAATTAGCAGAAAAAAAATCCAACTCAATAAGCACCAGTCAACAAAAGAAAAACCAGGTTACCTCACAATCATCTAAGGCAATACAAACCGCTATTGATAAAAAAAATCATCAAGCATTAAAAAAACTTATTAGCAAAGCATTGGATGACTGTGACCCAATGAGTTTGATTCATCTTATAAGCAAAAAGAATGGGGCTGAATTATTTTTAATGTTGTGTGACGATAAAAAGTTTATTGCACAGATAAAACAGAAACCATATTTTATCGAGGCTCTTTGTACTCAAAACAACAAATCCCTTTCTATGCTCTATTGGTTATTATCTACCGAGAAAGGACGTCAGTTATTTTTTACTCTTTATAATGAAGCTGAGCTGGTAAAAAAACTTATTAGCTCATCTGAGTTTCCCCTGACACTTATCAGTTTGAATCAACAGACAACGAACCCAAACTATAATACTTCCGCATTAAGTTGGCTATTAAGTGTCAATAAAGGAATAACTTTATTAGATCTCTTGTCCAAAAATGAATATTTTTTAACGTCGCTAAGCACTCAACCCAATTTTATTCCCACTCTGCTTGCCGTACCAAAACAAGAAAACAATATAGTTCATGACTCCATATTGGTTTGGTTAATATCAGATGCTATAGGACAGAAAATTTTTGCGCTACTAACCAGAAATGAAACATTTTGGGCTGCTCTTTGTACTAGTGCACCATTTTTTACAGCCATTCTAGCACGACAAACATCAGGGGAAAAAGAAAATACATCCGTTCTTTACTACTTAATTAGTGCCCCATCCAATTTTAAGATCTTCATTGATTTATGTCATAATAAGGTGTTTTTTGAAACACTCTGTAATCATCAAGACTTCATTGATACTCTTTTATCCTTGCGCCCGCCATCAGCAAAAGCAGAGCAAAATACTTCAGCATTGTATTATTTATTATCTAATACCCAAGGAATGCAGCTTTTTACTTTATTATGCCAAAATGATGATTTTTTGCTTAAACTCCAAATAAATAAACGCTTTATTCCCACACTTTTGTCCCAATGTACTCACGCAGAAGGGAAATATAAAAATTTGTCCCCTTTATATTGGCTAATAACGACATCTAATGGTTACAAACTAATGGCGCAATTATGCAATAATAATAAATTTTTCGCAGATTTATGCACCCAAGAAGAACTTATTAATATCATTGTGGCACGCGGTAGTCAGTATGTCTTTACTGATGAAAATAGTTCTCTCCTCTACTATTTATGTGGTAACCAAGAAGCGCGGAAAATTTTTTCTTTATTCTGTGCAAACGAAATTTTCTTAAAAAATCTTTGTGAGCATAAAGATTTCATCCCTACTCTTGTAGTTCGATTCAATAAACTAGCAGGCGCGGCTGAGAATAACTCTGCTCTTTATTGGCTAATAATACATTCAGAAGGATGGCTTATTTTTACACATCTATGCCAAAATCACTCGTTCTTAACTCATCTCCTGGCAAGCGAAGAGTTTATCAGCACGCTGTTAGCCAGGCGCAATAACCAAGCGGAACAGGAGACCAATGTATCTGCTCTCTATTATTTAACAGCCACAAGCCATGGTTGCAGATTACTTGCTACATTCTGCGACAATGAAGATTTCTTGAAAAAATTATACTCTCATCCCGATTTTATTCCTACATTGCTTGCACGACGAAATCATTTAGCTCCTATAAACGCAAATACCTCTGCTTTATTTTTCTTATTATGTTCTCCAGAAGGACAAACAATTTTCTCCAGATTATGTGAAAAACACAACTTTCTGGTTCAGCTCCAGACTAATAATGATTTTATTAGCACTCTATTAGCCTTACACCCCCCTAAATCCACATCGATTTTATATTTGTTATTAATGGTTAATCCCCCCAAATTTAAAATCTTTACTGATTTATGTAAAAATGAAACTTTTTTTACCAATCTTTGTAGCCATGAAGACTTTATTAACACAATAGTAACCATATGCTCTCAGCCAACAAAATGCCATCAAAATTCATCTGCTTTATTATGGTTACTAAGTTATCCCGAAAACTTTGACCTCTTTACTAATTTATGTAAAAACGAAACTTTTTTTACCAGACTTTGCACACATAAAGAGTTTATCACTGCACTTTTAGCACGGCGCCCCGCTACATCAGAAGAATATGAAAATACATCCCCCTTATGGCAATGGATCCGCTCTGCAAAAAAGCTTGATTTATTTGCCAGATTCTGCGAAAACGAGACATTTTTAACTAATCTATTCATGCACAAAGAATTTTTAAACACCTTACTTGCCAGACTAAATGAACGAGCCCATTTATTTAGAAATACATCCGTATTATATTATTTAATTGTCTCAAAAATATTCATCAAATGGTGCAAAAAAGAAGATTTCTTAGAAAGACTCAGTGCTCATAATGACTTTATTACCATTCTTTTAACCCGAATTAATTATTTAGAGACAGAAGAACAGACGGATATCTCTCTTCTATACATACTGTTGAAGTCTCATGAGGGACGAGAAATTTTTTCTCGACTTTGCACTAATGATCATTTTGTGAAACATCTTGTTACCCATGATGGCTTTAATAGAACCATTTATGACCCTGTAAATATAAAATGTCGTTATGCTATTTCCATGTTTCAAGAAGCCCATGACGAACGATTAGAACAAGGACACATTTTTATCTACTTGAGTAATTCTACATTAGAGTTTAAGACTATTGATTTAAATGGCGAAATTGTCAATTCTTTGACTACTGATTTTATTGCATCACAACCGTTTAACATAGTAATGATTCAAGAGCATTTAGTATCTTTTCTAAATACTCTTGAATTAACTCCTAAAGTCGAGTCCATAGTTAGTATTCTAAAATACTTCGCTCCAGAGAATAAAATACTTACAGAGCGAAGTTCTAATAGCATTATTAATAGCCAACATCATTTCTTTACTGCGTATGGCATGCTACGCGATGACGCACCAAGTCATGATGATTGCAGTAAAACGCTATAATGCATGTTTATTAATCGAATAAGAGGATGCTACCAATTAGGGTCTATCGATCTTTCTATTATCTTGGCCAAAATAAGTTGATTTTCTGTGCTCTAGTGCTCAAAAATCAACTCATTTTGACTCAGTCTAGCGAAATGGCAACAGCCCCTCTAGTTTAATTAATAACAAAAACCTCATTTAATTTCTCTCGATTAGCCGTCATAAAGTGTTGGCCAATGCCTTTAACTTCAGCAAGCTCTTCGATTGATTTAAACCCCTGATGACTATCACGATAAGCAATAATTGCATCAGCACGTTTCTTTCCTATTCCTTTAAACGAACCAATAAGTGATGATGCATCTGCTTTATTGAGATCTATTTTATTTGTAACAATAACTGTTTGCTTTTCAGGTATTTTTTTAGGGCTAGTGCTCGCATGAGCAGGAAGAATAGCTATAGATAATGCCAATGCAGCGGCAATAAATGGTACTTTCATAAATTTCTCCTAATTGTTGGACTAAACGGCTCGTTCCGAAGCCGAAGAAATTATGCCAATATTTAGGGGGGCTGTCGAGAAATTTTTTTATTATTTTCAAGAAGTAAGTTGAGTCGTAAGGTTGAGGCCCAACGTACTTCTTAGGCAAAAAATTATGCCGCTTTATGCAGAACATAAGCAACACATGCGGTCAATTTCTTAACCATATCCAAATGCAAGAACTCGTTGGGGCCATGAGCATTAGAATGAGGACCTAACACCCCAGTAATCATAAATTGTGCTTCAGGGAATTTCTCACCCAACATCCCCATAAAAGGAATAGTTCCGCCCTCTCCTATATAGGCTGCTGGTTTGCCGTAATAAGTTTTCGAGGCCTCATCCGCAGCCTGTTCCAACCAGGAAGAAAGCTTTGGTGCATTCCAACCTTGGGAGCCATCACCAACACTAAAACTTACTTTTGCATTATAAGGTGGGGATTGAGTTAACGTTTCATGAATCGCTGCAGCAGCCATTTTAGGATTTACTAAAGGAGGAAGACGCATGGACAGTTTCAGTGAGGTTAACGGTCGCATTACATTGCCGGCATTGTCTATAGTTGGAAATCCATCCGCGCCAGTTACCGTTAACGCAGGACGCCAGGTTCTATTTAAAATCAATTGTTGTTTATCCAAGATTACCGGTTCAACGCCCTCATACCAAGGAAATTCACTATAAACCAGCTCACCTAAAGCTTCCGCACAATGATGTGCCTGTTTTTTTCGTTCCTCAGGAATAGCACAATGCAATTGCGCTAACTTCACTTCGCCGGTCGCTTCATCTTCAAGACGACTAATTAATTGTCGCGCCACGCGAAAACTATCGGCAACAATACCACTCGCACTTCCAGAATGTACCCCTTCGCTAATCAACTCCACAGATAACTCACCAACCACATTACCGCGTAAAGAAGTTGTCATCCACAATTGTTCATAATTGCCCGCGCCTGAATCAAGGCAAATAACTAACTTAGGTTTACCAATACGTTCTTTTAACAACTCAATATAATAAGGCAAATCATAACTGCCACTTTCTTCGCAGGCTTCAATGATTAAAACACAACGAGGAAAAGGCAAATCCTGTTCCTCTAATGCTTTAATCGCCGTCAATGAAGCATAAGCAGAATAACCATCATCTGCGGCACCACGCCCATACAAACGCCCATCTTTTAAGACTGGTTTCCATGGGTGCAGATCTTCATGCCATCCTGACATTTCAGGTTGTTTATCTAAATGACCATACATTAAAATGGTTTCATTAATTTGTCCTGGAACTTCCATAAAAAGTAAAGGTGTTCGTCCTTGTAATCGTAGGACCTCTAACTGCATCCCTTTCGGTGCATGAGCTTTACACCAATCAGCAATATGCTCTACTGCCTGCTCCATTAATCCATGCTCGTTCCATTTTGCATCAAAATGGGGCGACTTATTTGGGATTTTAATGTAATCACATAAACTGGGAAGAATCTCTTCCTGCCACTGTTGACAGACAAAATCATACAGCGCTTGGGGATTGAACATGAATTTGCTCCTCAATAATTACCACAATTTGTTCCGTTGCAGATTTAATTTTTAATGCGTTAATTTTATTATTAATCTCATCCTGATTTTTTTCGAGATCGTGCAAGGCACCTAATAAAGTCGAGGCATTCAAGGAGCTGTCATCAATGACGATACTGATACCCAATCCTTGAAAGTATCTGGCATTTTGAATTTGATCCCCACGACTAACTTGCGCCGATAAAGGGATTAAAATGTGTGGCTTACCTAAAGCCAAGATTTCATAAAGTGAATTCGCGCCAGCCCGTGAAACAACTATGGAAGCCGCGGCAAATAAATCAGCCAACTCATCATTAGCATACTCAAATTGCTTATAACCTTCGATGCCATTAAGTGAGGCATCGACCTTGCCTTTGCCACATAAATGAATCACTTGATAATCTTTAGTTAACTGCGGCAAAGCATCTCTAATGCTGCGATTAATGGAACCAGCACCTAAACTACCGCCAATAACCAGTAAACAGGGCTTCACTAAATTAAAACCACAGAGTTCCAGCCCCTTAGGGCCATTGCCAGTAAATAATTGTTCCCGAATAGGGGTACCAGTTACTTTAATTTTATCTTGTGTTTTAAAGTGCTTTTTACCCGCATCAAAGGTCAGACAGATTTTATTAACAAAAGGAAAACATAACCGATTCGCAAGACCAGGACTCATATCTGATTCATGAGCCACCACCGGAATACGGTTTAACCATGCCCCAACCACTACCGGAAAAGCAACAAAGCCACCCTTTGAAAAAACCACATCTGGCTTTAACTTATTAAGCAGGAAAAAAGATTG
Source organism: uncultured Gammaproteobacteria bacterium (assembly GCA_963844185.1). GTDB lineage: Bacteria > Pseudomonadota > Gammaproteobacteria > Legionellales > Legionellaceae > Legionella. The sequence continues at coordinate 249,381 of CAWJMX010000001.1, read as the reverse complement.
CACAATACCGAGGACAATCTTAAAGGGATCAAGTAAATTTTTAACACTCAAATAGCGTCGCAATTTACCACTACTAATGGCATAAAAGGGGATTCCTAGAGGCTTAATCATTTCTTTTTCAATGCCTGTAACCGAACCAACGTAAGTAACTTCCCAGCCTTTATGGCTAAATTCACGAATTAATGCCATATTCGGCGCAACATGACCTGCAGTTCCTCCACCGGTAAAAACGATACTTGGCATCATAAAATATTCCTAATTAATAAGCTTAAGTCTATGGCCTGAATTGATTTAGTAATAGCACCAACGGAAATGAAATCAACGCCTAATTTTGCTACATCAGCAATATTTTCCAGAGTAATTCCCCCTGAGGCTTCTAAATCACAGTGTGTTGACTGATTTATTCTGACCGCCTCGACAAGCATTTCCTGATTGAAATTATCCAGTAATATTCGATCAGGTCCTGCAGCAAGAGCTTCTTTTAACTCATGCAGAGTTTCAACTTCAATCTCAACTAAAACATTATTATGAGATTGTCTTGCCAAAGTAATGGCCTGCGCCACAGAACCACAGGCTTTAATATGATTTTCTTTAATCAAAAATGCATCATAAAGTCCCATACGATGATTCACCCCACCCCCACAAGCCACAGCATATTTTTGTGCAACTCTTAACCCTGGTAAGGTTTTTCGGGTATCGAGTAAACGCGTCTTCGTTCCTTTAAGCTGCTGAACGTAATGATAAGCCTGCGTTGCTGTTGCGGAAAGGGTTTGTAAAAAATTTAACGCCGTGCGTTCTGCAGTTAAAATCCCACGTGCAAAGCCATGAATACGACACAAAGTAGCCGGTTGAGCAAGCCATTCCCCCTCTGCAACTAACCAAGTAATTTTGATCTGTGAATTAAGCTGCCAAAATGCCTCTGTAACCCAAGGTTGGCCGCAAACGACCATCGGTTCACGCGAAATAATTTCGGCTTCCGCCACTTGCTGCTCCGGCAATAAAGCTGCGGTTACATCGCCGGTTCCTACATCTTCTTGCAACGCTCGTATTACATCCTGTTTTGCTTGTAATAAAATGTTATCCATTAATGCTGTCCTTTTTTTCCTGAGCCGCATAGCGTGCCTTTAATAAGGGTGGCGCAATAAATGTAGTAATCAAAACCATTAAAACAATTGCCGAAAATAAATCATCAGAAATCACACCTATAGTACGACCAATAGAGGCAAAAACTAAGCCTACCTCACCACGTGGCAACATACCAATACCAATAAGCAAACGATCATCTTTAGAATTAGCACCAAAACCACTAATTAACTTGCCCACGATTGCGGCTAAGACTAAACCTAAGGCTAAAACAATTACATGCCAATGATAAAAGCTTTCTAATTTAACTTGAATACCAATCAAAATAAAAAACATGGGGGCTAAGATAGATTCTAGTGGTGATAATAAATGATAAATGGTACGACTCGTTTTTGCATCGGGCTCAAGCGCTTTAAAATAATCATCATGGATAATCACGCCCGCAGTAAATGCACCAATAATGCTTGCTAGCTCAATAAAGGAGGCCAGCCAAGAAAGAAACATGATAAACAAAAAAGAAACAAATAATTTAGCTTCCCAAGGCTCAAGGAAGCGGAAAAAATGAATGGATTTGCGTAAAATAAATGGACCTAAAAGTAAAGCACCAATAAAAAACAGGAGTGAAGCAATAATAATTCGTGTTACCACAAGAATATCCACGGCGCCATTGAGCACTACGGAGCTGACCACCGCGAGGATAATCAGACCTAAAACATCGTCTAACATCGCTGCCCCAAGAATTGTTCTCGCCTCTCGAGTACGTAATTTTTTCATCTCTGCCAACACGCGTGCGGTAATGCCAATGCTCGTTGCACTCAAAGTAGCGGCGATGAATAAATCCGCCTGATAAGAAGCATCAGGCATCAATATGTAGGCCATACCAAACCCTAAAATCATCGGCGCGACAACACCAATTACAGCGACTAAAAAAGAATCTCGCCCAGTATGTTTCAGTTCCTCTACCGAGCTTTCCAAACCAACCATGAATAAAAGAAATATAACCCCATAACGGGAAAAAATATCAACCACGTAGGCGATTTTAAGATAGTCAGCGCCATGTGGCCCACTCAGTGCGCTAATCGCTTGTTGCGCGTATTCAGGATTAGGAATTACTGCAGTTACTGCCTCGTTTAAAGAAACACCATGAAGCATTTCACTGACAATATCAAAGGTTGCTGCCCCCTCACGTAACAAGGTAATCAGTTGGAATCCATAATAGTAGAACAAATTACCAATAAGAACCCCCATTAATAATTCGCCAAGAACACTGGGTTGATGCAAACATCTGGCAATGTAACGACCTAAAATAGCAAAGAAAAAAATAGCTGTAACGCCAAGCAAAACAAAAGTAATCGGATCTGCATGGTTGACGTCAGAAGATGCAAATGCAAGAACAGGGCTTAATCCTGCTAAAAGAAACCACCACTTAAAATGCCGCATTAGTTTATGCCTCAAACCTATATAATTAATTCACAACTGTGCCTAAAAATGTTGGGACAAATGTCCGTTAGCCGTCAAGCTAAGGGACAAACGGTCTTTTGTACTTGCCAAAACCGTTCGGGCTGAAGAGGCGCATTAGCCCGAACGAATCTCGAAAATAAATAAGGTTAAATTCCTTAGCTTGACGGCTTATGCGTCAAATGACCCAACATTCCTATTTGACTGTTCTTCATCCAGAAAAATATGATTACTGCTTCGCTAAAAATAAACAAGTCTCTAACACAGAGTCTGGATTAAGCGAAACACTTTCAATACCTTCTTTCATCAACCACTGCGCAAAGTCCTGGTGGTCTGAAGGACCTTGGCCACAAATTCCAATGTATTTACCTGCTGATTTACATGCAACAATCGCCATATGCAATAATGCTTTCACGGCATCATTACGCTCATCAAACTGCGCAGCTACCAATCCAGAATCCCTGTCCAACCCTAAAGTTAACTGCGTCAAATCATTAGAACCAATAGAAAAGCCATCAAAATATTTTAAAAACTCATTTGCTAACAAAGCATTAGAAGGCAACTCACACATCATAATGACCCGTAAGCCGTGCTTACCACGTTCAAGACCATTTTGTTTTAACACCTCAATAACGCTTTTCGCTTCAGCAACGGTTCTCACGAAAGGAATCATAACTTCCACGTTGGTTAAGCCCATTTCCTCACGAACACGACGTACTGCCTTACACTCCAGAGCAAAACATGCTTCAAACTCAGGAGAAACATAGCGCGACGCACCTCGAAAACCTAACATCGGATTTTCTTCATGCGGCTCATACAAAGAACCACCAGTAAGATTAGCATACTCATTTGATTTAAAATCAGACAAACGCACAATCACAGGCTTAGGATAAAACGCAGCCGCAATCGTTGCGATTCCTTCTTTTAAGCGTTCAATATAGTACTCAACAGGTGATGCATAAGCGGCTGTTTTTTCAGAAATGAATTTCTTTAATTCCTTATCTTCCAAGCGGTCAAAATCCAGTAAGGCACGTGGATGGATACCAATCGTATTCGAAATTAAAAACTCTAACCGAGCTAAACCAACACCAGCATTAGGAATGGATTGGAACGTAAACGCGCGCTCAGGATTGCCCACATTCAACATCACTTTCATGGGTAATTCAGGCATAGTTTCCACATCAAGACATACTCGCTCAAAAGGCAGCAAGCCTGCGTAAACAAAACCCGTATCCCCTTCGGCACAGCTTATGGTCACTTTATCGCCATCACGTATGGTTTTAGTCGCGTCACCACAACCAACCACGGCCGGAATACCTAACTCGCGCGCAATAATTGCAGCATGACAAGTTCGGCCACCTCGGTTCGTTACAATAGCCGCGGCGCGCTTCATTACCGGTTCCCAATCAGGATCAGTCATGTCTGAAATCAATACATCGCCTGGCTGTACGCGATCCATTTCGCCAACGTCTTTAATAATACGCGCCACTCCTTGACCGATACGTTGGCCAATGCTGCGCCCTTCTGCCAACACCGCGCTCTTTTGTTGGAGGGTATAGCGTTCTAATATTTGTTTGTTGTCGCGACTTTTAACCGTTTCAGGACGAGCCTGAAGAATGTATAATTTACCATTCGTACCATCTTTCGCCCATTCAATGTCCATAGGACGACCATAGTGTTTCTCAATGATTAAGGCCTGTTGCGCCAAACGCTCAATTTCATCGGCAGTTAATGAAAATAAGCGACTTTCTGTCGGCGCAACATCGACTATTTTTACACGGCGATTCTGGGTAGGATCATCGCAATAAACCATTTTCAGGGCTTTACTGCCTAGATTTTTGCGAATAATGGCTGGCTTTCCTGCTTGCAGACCTGGTTTATGCACATAAAATTCATCTGGGTTTACTGCCCCTTGCACAACCATTTCACCCAAACCATAAGATGAAGTAATGAAAACCACCTGATCAAAACCAGATTCAGTATCCATAGTGAACATAACACCGCTAACGGCTAAATCACTACGCACCATTTGTTGAATTCCAGCAGATAAGGCAACATCATGATGCTCAAACTCGTGATGGGCACGGTAAGCAATCGCTCTATCATTAAATAAAGAAGCAAAAACATACTTAATTGATTCTAATACCGCATCAATCCCTTTCACGTTTAAAAAGGTTTCTTGCTGTCCAGCAAAAGAGGCATCAGGCAAATCTTCCGCTGTTGCAGAAGAACGAACTGCGACACTAAATTCATCATGGCCAATTGACTTTGCCATCTGTTGGTACGCCGCATGCACGTCCTGTTCAAATGCAGGCGTAAAAGGCGTGTTAATCACCATTTCTCTAATTTTTTTCCCAACAGCTGCTAATTGATGCACATCATCCGTATTTAATGCAGCCAATTGGGCATAGATCTTTTTATCAAGGCCATTTTGCGCTAAGAACTCTCTAAACGAATCTGCAGTGGTTGCAAATCCGCCAGGAACAGCAACGCCTGCAGAAGACAAATGACTGATCATTTCACCAAGAGAAGAGTTTTTACCTCCAACCTGATCCAAATCGCGCATTCCAAGGTGTGCTAAATCGATAATATGTGTTTTGATCGCCATAACTACCTCATATCCATAAAATTGTCGTCATTCTACTTAAATTGCAGCGTTATTGGAATTAGAACTTTAAAGCCCCCAGTAAAACTCTAAATTCATTCCCTATAAGGGCTTGCCCTACTGGGTTACTGCTGCAATAGCCTCGGAAAACTCCCGATAAAAATTAGATTCACCAATTAAATTTACAATACCTGCCCTGCGTAACTTACCTTCTACTCGTGAATTGGCACCGCTTAAAATAACGCGTATGTGACGACCTTGTAAGTCATGAATTATTTCTTCGAGCATTTGTAACCCAGTAATATCCACAAATGGCACCCAACGCATGCGGATAATTAATGTTTTCGGATCCGTATGCGTTACGGCTAAAGCTTGCTCAAAAACTTCTGCTGCTGCAAAGAAAAATGGACCTTCTACCGCGTAAACTAATACCCCCTTCGGTAGCGTCTCGATTTTCTGTTGTGCTAACTCTTGCGACAACTCTTGATCAGTCATTTGCTGCACTTCCACACTAGAAGCCATACGTCGGATAAAATGCAATACCGCAATGATTACCCCAATATTTACGGCAACGACTAAATCAACAAATACAGTAAGAAAAAACGTGACGAGGAGAATAACTACATCCGCCATTGGTGCTCGTTGTATTAGCTTAATAAAATGTTTTACCTCACTCATATTCCAAGCAACCACAAACAATATTGCCGCCAGCCCTGTCAGAGGTACGTTGACCGCCAAAGGCGCTAAAAATAAAATAATTAAAACAAGGGTAAGCACATGAATAATACCGGCTAAAGGACTGTTACCCCCGTTACGAATATTCGTTGCGGTTCGTGCAATAGCGCCGGTAGCCGCAAAACCACCAAACAAAGGGGCAAAAATATTCGCAATTCCCTGGCCCACAAGTTCGCGATTCGAATTATGTTTTGTTCCCGCCATACCATCAGCCACTACAGCAGATAAAAGTGATTCTATAGCGCCGAGCATGGCAATAGTAAATGCAGGCCCAATTAATTCAATCACGCGATCAACCGTTATATCCGGCATTTGAAAACTAGGCAAACCCTGAGGAATTCCACCAAACATGGAACCGATGGTGGCAACCCCATCAAAATGAAAAATGCTTTGCAAGATAGTAAGCACCACTAATGCGATTAATGGCCCTGGCACCCGTTTTAAACCAGGAAGTTTATTCGCAAAAAGAACAATAAATAAAGCCAGAAAACCTAAAGCAGTTGTAGTTAGATTAAGTTGCGGGAATGAGAGCAATAAATGCCATAATTTTTCATGGAAATGCCCACTGCCGCCGGAGGAGAAACCAAAAAAATAGTGCCACTGCCCAACCCAAATCACGACCGCAATTCCTGCAGTAAAACCAATAATTACTGGGGCAGGTATGAATTTAATAATCCCGCCTAAACGGGCAAGGCCAAAAAATAACAACATAAAGCCTGCAAGCAATGAAGAAATTTGTAAACCAGAAATTCCATATTTTGCCGTAATGCCCGCAAGAACTACGATAAAAGCGCCGGTAGGACCAGCAATTTGCAAACGACTTCCCCCCATGACCGAAACAATCAGTCCTGCAACAATTGCGGTATACAACCCTTGTTCAGGCTTAGCACCCGAAGCAATAGCAAAAGCCATAGCCAATGGTAGGGCAACCACACCGACAATGACACCTGATATTATATTTTGTAACCAATACTTCTTTTGAAATAAACCGGCCTGATAGGATTCAATAATGGTTTTCATAAAATAAAGACACCTAAGAGAATATTGCAATTATTATACGCATAGGATGCAAAAAATATCATATTTAAAACAATTTACTTTAGAAAAAAATATTCGAGAATATAAGCTTAGCACGAATAATTTGACATAAATAACCGTTATGGATAAATTTTGCACTAAAAAACACCTTTATGCAGATAAAATATCTGACTTTAATTCACATATTGGCTCGCATCTAATATCATATGTACTTCTAATATCATATATACTTTATTATTTAGGCAAGCGACTTATGACTCTTACTTCTTTAAACGCCATATCGCCAATAGATGGGCGCTACATGAACAAAACACGGGCTTTGAGTCCTTATTTTAGCGAGTTTGCCCTAATCTATTATCGATTGATGGTCGAGATTCGCTGGTTTGAGTCTTTAGCAGCAAATGACAACATCACTGAAGTTCCCAAACTGACTCAAGAGACTAAGGAATTTTTAAATAACATCATTGCGAATTTTGATGAAGCGGAAGCAAAAAAGATCAAAGACTTTGAGCGCCAAACAAACCATGATGTTAAAGCAGTCGAATATTATCTAAAAGATAAATTCCAGCATAATGCCAGCTTAAATGCAGTGACTGCATTCATTCATTTTGCCTGCACCTCAGAAGACATCAATAATTTAGCTTATGCCCTAATGGTCAAACAAGCCATTGCCCAAGTGATACAACCTACCCTGGCTGAAATTATGGGGGGCATAACGCTGCTCGGTAAACAACATGGCGATGTTGCCATGTTAGCAAGAACACATGGTCAACCGGCTACCCCGACAACGATGGGCAAAGAGCTGGTCAATTTCGTTGCCCGACTCAAAAGACCACAACAGCAACTTGCTGAAGTATTAATTCCAGGTAAATTCAATGGCGCGGTCGGCAATTACAATGCACATATTGTTGCCTACCCGGAAGTGGATTGGCGCAAACATTGCTCTAATTTCGTCACCTCATTAGGACTGTCGTTTAATGCCTATACCACCCAGATTGAGCCACACGATGGCTTAGCTGAAGTATCACAAATTATGGTACGCATTAATAATATTTTATTGGATTATACCCAAGACATCTGGAGTTATATTTCCCTTGGCTACTTTAAACAAAAGACGGTAGCAGAAGAAGTCGGTTCATCGACCATGCCCCATAAAGTAAACCCTATAGATTTTGAAAATGCAGAAGGTAACTTAGGCTTAGCTAATGCTCTGCTTATTCACTTTGCGAATAAACTAACCCAATCACGTTTACAACGTGACTTATCAGACTCTACCGTATTACGTAATATTGGTATGGCCTTTTCGTACAGTCTAATAGCCTACCTTTCTGTAGCTAAAGGTAATGACAAGCTGCAAATTAACAAGCGCGCCTTACAAGATGACTTAAAGACAAACTGGGAAGTATTGGCCGAAGCAATACAAACCATGATGCGCCGTTATAACGTACCCAATGCATATGAACAATTAAAAGAGTTAACACGAGGACAGGGAATCGATGGCGATAGCCTTCAGAAGTTTATCCAAACGTTGTCTATTCCTGCGGAAGCTAAAGAACAATTAGCGAAACTCACCCCAGAAAACTACATCGGGTTAGCCACTCAACTTGTCAAGGCCTTTTCATGAACGATACTCTATCGCAACAAGGTCGAACTTATGAGTTCGACGTACTTGTTATCGGTACAGGATTAGCTGGATTACAATATTGTCTGCAATTATTGAGCCTACAACCGCGCTTAAAAATTGCTTTAATCAGCAAGGCAGAAGCGCTTGAATGCAATAGCCGTTATGCTCAAGGAGGAATTGCGGCGGTATCTTTAGCTGAAGACTCCCTAGAATCCCATGTAACGGATACCCTGATTGCCGGCGATGGTCTTTGCTATCTGCCCGCAGTAGAGTTCATTATCCGACAAGGTCCAGAAATCATCAAACAGTTAAACCAGTATTCTGTTCATTTTAAGCAAAAGGAAAGTGGAGAATACCACCTCGCACAAGAAGGCGGACATTCACACCGACGTATTTACAATTGTGGGGATCAAACCGGTTTATCAATTACGCAAACAATGAACCTATTAACGCAACAACAAGAGCAAATTCATTTTTTTGAACACCACGTTGCAGTTAATTTAATTACACATTACCACCCGCACCGCACCGACATTCAAGGTGAAGTTTTAGGCGCCTATATTTTAGATTGCCAACAGAATCTCATCCATACCTTTTTGGCGAATAGTGTGATTTTAGCTACGGGTGGTGCAGGTAAAACCTATAGATATACAACCAATCCTATGGTTGCCACCGGCGATGGTGTCGCCATGGCTTATCGCGCAGGAGCTCGGGTTGGTAATATGGAATTCTATCAATTCCACCCGACCCTTTTACATCACCATTCATTAAATAATTTTCTCATTTCCGAAGCAGTGCGCGGCGAAGGCGCGATCCTCAAAAATGCCGAAACTGGCGCGCGCTTTATGCAAAATTATGCGCCCGAACAAATGGAACTGGCAACTCGTGATGTCGTTTCTCGCGCTATTTTTAGTGAAATTGAACACAGTCAAAAAGGATATGTTCATCTTGATATTACCCATCAGCCAAAAAATTTCCTGAAAAAACGTTTCCCACAGATCTATGCGACACTGTTATCCATTGGCATTGATATGAGCCAGGATATGATTCCCGTTGTTCCCGCTGCGCATTATCAATGTGGAGGGGTGCTTACGGATATTGATGGACGTACGGATTTAAAACGACTATATGCTATTGGTGAAACGGCCTTCACCGGCTTACATGGAGCTAACCGTTTAGCAAGTAACTCCTTACTTGAAGCCTTGGTGATGGGCTCAAATGCCGCGCGCTGTACATTAAAAGACATCTCTTCACCCTGGAAATTTACCGCTCATATTCCCAACTGGAGTGCGCCCGCTGAAGTAAACGCACGCCGCGCAAGCCAAATTAATGCGCAATGGCGTGGCTTGAGGGGGGAAATGACCTCTTACGCAGGGATAGTACGTACTGAAGCCGGCCTTCAAGATCTACTACAATTAATAAAGAAGAGAAAAAAAACAATTGGCGAATATTACTGGAAACACTTCATTACTCGCGATTTTATTGAGCTAAGAAACATCATTCTCAATGCTGAATTAATTGTACGCGCTGCATTGTCACGGCGCGAGTCTCGTGGCGGCCACTTCCGAGAAGATTATCCAAATAAAAATCTTCGGGCACAGGAAAGTATTGCGAAGGAAGGATGGACGGACATTTCACCTGAATAAAATAAAAGTACCAGTTAGAGGTAAAAAGCATATGTTTAAAAATTCAACTGTTTATACTCCTGAAACGACTTTAATGCGAATCAGTAATGATATGAGTATTTGCCAAAGTGATTACCCTATAGATTGGTACCAGGAAGAGTTTATTCCCTATGCCCAAGAGTACCAAGCCTTACCAGACCGTAAGTTGACTACCGTGCTTGCATGGATGACCCCCTATCTAAAAAAAGCTCAAGACCATTTTGGTGACCAATTATTGCTCCTTGCCCACTATTACATGGGTGGTGATATTGTCAGACTAGTAGAACAGTTTGGCGGCATTATTGGTGACTCATATCAACTCGCCTTGAAAGCAGCGGAACATCCAGAGAAATCCGTCATTATTGAATCTGCGGTACATTTTATGGCGGAATCAATCAGCATCCTGGCCAATAACCATCAGCAAGTTTATATTACCAATCCAAAATCTGGATGTACTATGGAAATGCTGGCTAAAGATTTCATGGTCGAGCCAGCTTTTATTGATTTAAATGAACGTTACGGTGCCGAGAATATTTTACCCGTTTGTTATATGAATACTTCCGGTCGCGTCAAAGCAATGACTGGTGAGCAAGGTGGCGCTGTTTGCACCAGTTCTAATGTGAAGAAAATATTTCAATGGGCACAAAAACAAAATAAAAAAATCCTCTTTATTCCCGATCAACATATGGGTGAAAATGTCGCCTATTGGTTGGGTATAAAAAATCTGGCTTATTGGCCAGGAGGCACTGCTGGAGCGCAGTATTCATTAGCAGCGCAAGATCAAAAAACATTAAAACAATTCGATGATGCCGAGCTCATCTTATTTGCAAGCCAATGTGCAGTACACACCCATTATCAACCTGAAATGTGTGAATATTGGCATAGTAAATCCTATACGACGATTGTCCATCCTGAATGCCGCAACTCCGTAATTCGTGTTGCACAACACGCAGGGTCTACAGCCTTCATTTGGGATTATGTAGTCAATGATCGCGCCCAAACCAAACGCTATGCAATTGGCACTGAAAATCATATGGTGGAAAATCTAAAACAATATTGCAAGGGTTTAGGTATTGACGTCGTTAATTTGGCTGAAGCACCTAAAAATGAAGAGGAAAAAGGCATTGGTTGTGGTTGCGCTACCATGTCACGCAATGACCCGCCGCATTTAGTTGCTTTAGTTGATTTATTACGCCAAGGAAAAACCATGTCTTATAATGAAGTAAAAGCAGGCGATGTGGTTAATGAATTTACGGGGACTAGAAATCGACTACCAGTCAAGGATCAGCAATGGGTTATCGATAATGCGAAAAAATCACTACAAATGATGATTAACATTACCGAAGACAGAATTTAAAATACGCATCAATCCCTACAGATTCTCCCAGTGAAAGCGAATGCGCTCATTTAGAGCGCATCATCATAGAGTAATAGAATTAATACGCTGGATTAGCGGCTGCCACTGAGAACTGACATGCTTCGAGTCCCTGAGTACAAACAAAACCACCTAAGCTATCAATCCAGTTATAATCTATCCGTGAGGGCATTTTGGTAAGTACTGACCACCAAATGGAATATTCGCCACCCGAATTACGATAAGTACAGGTAACACCTCGCCCATATCCAGCAACAAGAATGTTGGCGCGAATAAAAAGCGTATTCTCATCACCTTGCGGCCGTTGAGAATAAGGATTGACTACCCACGGTGCGGGCACTTCCCCCCATTTTAGTGACGTAGTTTGCGGATCGGGGCAATTAATAGCATAACAACTCAAACTCCCAAGAGCTAAAACGAATCCAGAAATAAAAATAGGGTGTTTATTCATAAAATACATTCTTTAGTTATCCTTTTTTATGAATTATATACCAAAACCCATTGTGAGAATCTATTTCTTTGTTATAATGACCGCCTGTGTGCCTGGGTGGCGGAATTGGTAGACGCGCCGGATTCAAAATCCGGTGGTGGTGACACCGTGTGGGTTCGAGTCCCACCCTAGGTACCATTAAGATATTTTATAACCGTTCTTAATGGTTCTAAACAGTACGTAACACATTGATTCTTATTGAAATAATACTGACTTCTTCTTCTCAAATCATTCTCAACTATTCGTTAAAAAATTATCATCCATTGATATTCGATTGTACGAGTGTCTTTTACGCTCTGGCTTTAAAAAGAAACACTTTTTAGGTACATTACAACCACATTCTATTGAGGCCTATATTCTATATGTTACACATCGCTTTATACCAACCAGAAATTCCGCCTAACACCGGTAATATCATTAGACTCTGTGCTAATAGCGGTGCACAGTTGCATTTAATTCATCCTTTAGGCTTTGCCTTGGATGATAAGCGTATGCGTCGCGCGGGATTAGACTACCATGAGTGGGCCATGGTTCAGCATTATGACGATTGGGATGACTTTATTGTTAAAAACGCAAGGCGAAGAATTTTTTGCTGTACTACCAAAATGCAACAAAGGTATTGCGATGTCGTGTATCAGCCAGAGGATATCCTGTTATTTGGCCCAGAAACAAGGGGATTGCCAGCAGAGATTAGAAACCAGCATGAGTCTATCTGCATTCCTATGGTAGAAAACAGTCGCAGCCTTAATTTATCCAATGCCGTCGCCATTATTCTTTTTGAAGCATGGCGGCAATTACAATTCACCTAAACCCACTGTTTTTAAAGTAACGTTAAATGACATAAAAACCCAGGGAGGTCAGGCCTTGAATTAAGGGTCGCGCTACCTCGTGAAAGATTTCGGGACGTCCCAGTCCCCGAAATCGACTCGCCAACGCGCGAAGCTAAGGCCGCGAGCGTCCTGTTTCCGGCACGTTTGCTCTGAACGAACAAAGCGTAGGCCTACACCAATGACTTAACGACTGCATAAAGATTTACTCCGCATCCCTGCGGGCTGTCTGCGTAAATCGCAGTCTATCGCGGACTATGCGCCTCGGCTTTCAGCCTTCCTTGGCGCACAGCGATAGAAAGTTTCTCTAATTCAAGGTCGTCTCCATAAATTGACTTCTTAAATTCCTTCTCCCCAACGGCGCCAATTTATGCTGCCTTGCTTAATATTTTGCGCATTCTCCGCTTCAAATAGAATCTGCTCTATCTCATTAGACGGTACTTTGATGATAAGTAACCATCCATAATTATTTATAACAATTGGCAATATTCGTGAGCTTCTTAGTTTTAATATTTATTGTTTTTGCTATAGCTGTTATTGCTTTCGGCATCCTTAGCAAATTACTGATTTCATTCTTATTCAAATTAACTTCGAACCAAAGTGTCAGGGTGGCGAGTCCCACCTAAAGCACTATTTAAAATCAAAGAGTTAACTCCAATTAGGCTTTCTTACGATGACTATTGGTGAACGATTTAGCCTGCCACCCCCTATGAATAAAGGGAATATTATGGAATAATTATTGGCCAATTTTAATAAAATTAGTCTACTCATATGAAAATAAAAGCAATTTCTTTATTGATCTCTATTTTTTTTCCTGTCGCTTTGTTCGCTAGTACCGCGACTTGTCCATTATCAAACGGAATTAATGTACACACCACAAAGCAAATTTTAAATATTTGTAAACATGGCACTGTAATTAAAACCTTTAAAGTGGCTCTCGGAAACAAAGGTGTTGGTAAAAAACAAGCAGGGGATAATAAAACTCCAATTGGTTTATATAGGTTAGCTCATCCAAGAAAATCCAATCAATTTAAAGTCTTTATTCCAATTCTCTATCCGACTACAAAGCAATTAGCTGCAGGATATACAGGTAGAGATGTAGGGATCCATGGGCCAACTCAGTCATCTAACTGGTTTAGTTGGTTAAGCAACTTACCAAACTCAACGCGTGGATGCATTGCTGTTGGCAAAAATAACCATATCGAGTATGTCGCTAATTGGGTAAAAGCCAATCCTGGGGCTAAGGTTTTAATTATTTAAATTTAGACGAAATTTGATATCCCATATTTCTTCGTACAACAAAAGCGATCTCATCAGGCGGGTATAACCTATTTTTCATGAGAACATTTGAATGCTTATTGAATGACATTATTTAGATGATTTGCACGTTATTTATGCGCTATAGTATAAACAACATCATATGAATAGAGAGTACTATGGGAGAGGTCATTAATCTTAACAAAAAACGAAAGACTAAGATTCGTTTAGAAAAAGCAAAAAAAGCATCTGAAAATCGCATTAAATTCGGAAGGACAAAAAAAGAAAAGCAGATAGAGAAACAAGAAAATGAACGTAATGAACGACATCTAGATGGCCACAAGTTGGAAAAAAAAGAGGAAAACTAAAAAAGCATCGAATGGTTGGCCTGCTTTCACTTTAACTCCGATTTTTCTTACGAATCAATAGTGGGAACGAATTTAAGCTCTTTTTTGTTGGGTCATTATGACCCAACCTAGGCCTATTATTACCTACCAAGAAAATATATGCCAATTATTCAAGCAATATGAATAATTTATGCATATACTGTATGGATAGTAAGGTTCCTCTTAAGGGTTCTTTTAGCGTCTTTAAGGTGTAAGGGAAAAAAGTAGAACGCGTGATGATATTTGTATGGGCTTTAATTTTTTTAATAATAACGGTTGTTGCTGCGCTATTTAAACATATGAGTGAAGCATGTACTTCTATGTTAATCGCTCATCTTGTGTATTATTTCTCTTCCTTTATTTTCTTTTCTATTATCTTGTATCTATTCTTTAATGCAATTGCTCTTCCTCCCTCCCCTCTTGTTACCTAAGAAATGCATCCTTGCACATCGAGCATGATTTAAAGAAAAAAATTCTTTTTTCTATTTTTTAAAATTACTTAAAATAACCTCAGCATCCAGTGCACCGCCAATATTATTTTTGTACATTTTGATTTTCATATAAGTAGTCGGTATTTCCACGGTGACTTCCTGCCCGCCAGAAATAATGGTTGTGCTCGTCGTTGAATGACGATATCTACGATGGTAATCAGACTTTGAATCCGTTGTGGTCGTTTCGGTAACAGGTGTTTCATAGGTCCTGGTACTGACGCTGGAATTTGAGTCGATAATCTTAAAATAGCGATATCCATTTTGCGTGGTTAATTCAGCCGAACGTCTTAAAGCGTATTTATAAGCTTGATCCCTATTGCTATATTCATTGCCTAAAAATTTCACGCTGTAAGTATCATTAGCTAATTTAAAGTCTTCAAATCCTCCGGTTAACGACATAGGATGGTAACCGGTTGCGCAGCTAAACAATAAAAACAGAAATGGGGTAATGGCGATTATTTTTTCATATTATTCTCACACGAGGTTATTAAAAATAACATCCTATAGATGCAGTGGTTAGCACATATTGTTATGACAGTGCAAACCAGGGTACGGATTAGCGGCGTGATATCGGTGCACATGCGCGCGAGGCCCGTTGAAGTAAGGGCGGGCAACATGCACTCTGCCCTGGGAGAAATGCGGTCGATGTTTTCTATGAAAATGATGATGGTGATATCCTCTTGCATAAAGAAGATCAGAAGAACCCAAACAGAAAATTAATGCACTGAATAACATGATTCTTGATTTCATTAGGTACCCCTAAATAAAATTGTTAAATTTAACGAGTTAATGTCAAACGTTTGATGACAAGTAACCATTGGGTTTTTTATTTATGCTTCATGCATCTCCAAAAAACTAAATGATCATATTTGGTTCATCACTCTGCGGATACTAAGTAATCCTTAGTATCATAGGCGCCCGAAAACTAAGACTCTCTTAGTTATGGCTATTTCATAGGTTAGGCAAAATGGCGAATTCACCATTACCAAGAAGACTTAAAGAAGCACGTATCGCTGCGGGTCTATCGCAGAAGCAATTGGGCATTTCTGCTGGGGTAGATGAGTTTTCTGCAAGTCCACGGATTAATCAATATGAAACGGGAAAACATGCTCCTGATTTTTCGACACTTAAAAGAATCGCCATTGTACTCGCGGTGCCTACCGCCTATTTTTATGCTGAAGAAGACGAGCTTGCGCAAATAATTAAATTATTCCAACAAAAGAAATAAATTATTTTAGATGTATAGTTTGTCTATCTTCAAGAGATTAAATCCATGAAGATAGACGCCGCTATTTTTTATTAGAAAGGATCGTGGTACTCATTTTTACGAATTAATTTTTTATTCACGAATTCGAAAATTCCTACATCAGAAAGCTCACGTCCATAACCGGATATTTTCGTGCCACCAAAAGGTAATTCAGGAGCGGTCCAAGTTGGATGATTAATAAATACCATGCCACTATCAATTTGAGCGGCCATTTTCTCTGCTCGTTCCATATTATTACTAAAAATAGAAGCTCCCAGACCAAATGCGGTATCATTTGCCAACTTTAGCGCTTCTTCTTCCGTTTTCACCCGAAAAATTGTAGCAACAGGGCCAAATAACTCTTCACTGTAAGCAGGCATACCAGGTTTGACATCAAGTAAAATGGTTGGGTTGATAAAGGCGCCCTTACGCTCAGCCCCTCCAATAAGCGCCTTTGCACCCATCTTTAATGTTGCATCAATTTGCTTTTGTAACTGCATCGCCGCCCCTTCACTCGATAAAGGAGCAAGGGTTGTTTTTTCATCTAATGGATCCCCCGCTTTCAGGAGCGCAAGTTTTTTACTGAATTTTTGAATAAACTCATCCGCGACAGGCTCCATCACAATATATCGTTTGGCGGCAATACAGCATTGGCCGGTATTATTCATTTTGCCCCAGACTGCTGAATTAATGGTTTTATCAATATCTGCGTCATCCAGAACAATGAATGGATCGTTACCGCCTAATTCCAGCACTGATTTTTTAAGTACTTTTCCAGCAGCCTCAGCAACACTTGCACCAGCGGCCTCACTTCCTGTTAATGATATTCCCGCAACCAGCGGATTTTGAATTACATGATTTACTTGCTTAGATGATATAAGTAAATTAATAAATACGCCTTCTGGCGCACCCGCTTCATGAAATATTTTTTCAAGATTAATACCACATTGTGGCACATTTGAAGCATGTTTAATCAGTACTGTATTTCCTGCCATGATGTTAGGGCCTGCGATACGAACCACTTGATAAAAAGGGAAATTCCATGGTTCAATTCCGAACACTACGCCTATGGGACAATATTTAACATAAGCTTCGCCCTGTTCGACTGTAAGAGTTTTGTTTTGTAAAAAATGTTCGGCATTCTTGGCATAATAATCTAAAATATCTGCACTTAAATCGACCTCAGCTCGCGCTTCTGCGATTAGCTTTCCCATTTCAAGAGTAATCGTACGTGCAAGCTCTTCTTTTTGCTGACGCATCAGTGCAGCGGCTTTACTCACCAATTGTGCACGCGTTGCAAAAGAGGTATTTTTCCAGGATTGAAAGGCCTGATGCGCCCTTGTTATTGCTTTGTCAATCTGTTCGCTGCTCAGCTCATCAAATGATTTAAGCACTTTATTATCAAAAGGATTCGTAGTTTGAATTGCCATGTTTTTCTCCTGAAATTGGCTGATTTTTGCTGATTAATTCCTAAAATCAAGCACAATGCGTCCATTAATATTCCCTTCTTTCATTTGGGTAAAAACCGTATTAATATTTTCTAATTTTTCAATGCTTACAGTCGCCTTAACCTTTGCTTCCGCAGCAAAAACCAATGCTTCTTGTAAATCAAGGCGGGTACCAACAATAAATCCCCTAATCGTAATCCCCTCAAGCACCATATCAAAAATAGATAAAGGAAATGAGCCTGGTGGTAAACCATTAAGCACAACCGTGCCGCCACGACGCAGCATCCCTTGTGCCTGTTCAAACGCCTTTAATGAAACAGCCGTGACTAAAACAGCCTGAGCACCGCCAATTTCATTCTTAAAAAAAGCAACGGGGTCGGTTTTTAGCGCATTAACCGTGACTGATGCGCCCAAT
Organism: uncultured Gammaproteobacteria bacterium; assembly: GCA_963844185.1. Lineage (GTDB taxonomy): Bacteria > Pseudomonadota > Gammaproteobacteria > Legionellales > Legionellaceae > Legionella. Next base: position 231,239 of record CAWJMX010000001.1, on the reverse strand, counting down.
TGTGTCGCTAATGCTAGTTTTTTATCGTCAATATCAACAGCAGCTACGTTTAATCCCATCGCTTTTGCATATTGCACCGCCATATGGCCTAAGCCCCCGATGCCTGAAATAACGACCCAATCTCCTGGTTTTGTGTCCGTCATTTTTAAACCTTTATACACAGTCACTCCGGCACAGAGGATTGGCGCAATCTCAATGAAATCGACATTGGCAGGAAGATGGCCAACGAAATTAGGATCTGCAATCATATACTCTGCAAAACTACCATTCACCGAATAGCCCGTATTAAATTGTTTTTCACACAAAGTTTCCCAGCCACCTAAACAATAAGAACAATGACCACAGCTACTATAAAGCCAAGGAACACCAACCCTATCCCCTTCTTTGACATAAGTAACACCAGCGCCAACCGCTGACACAAAGCCAACGCCTTCATGTCCAGGGATAAAAGGTAACTGTGGTTTTACCGGCCAATCTCCTTCTACGGCATGTAAATCCGTGTGGCACACACCAGAGGCTACTAATTTTACTTGGATTTGCCCAGGCTTAGGCTCAGGAATACTGACTTCCTCACAAACTAAGGGTTTCTTAAACTCTCTGGCTACAGCGGCTTTCATTGTTTTTTTCATGATGAATAATCCTTATTCAATGTCCAGATCCATATTTGGACGTCACTTTGTCCGAATACTCTTAAGAATATGTTCCCTTAAGGATAGACCAAAAATACTCTCTAAAAAAATTAACGCTTCTTCTTAAGAAGAGCTCCGCTAGTAAGAAAAACATTACTTATTTTTGAAAATTCTGCGATGATGGCGGTAAAATTTATGTGTAGGTTAGTGCTAAACGCACCAACCTTTTGATCTAAATTGGCCTTAACTTGACGATTCTAAGCCTACCAATAAAAAGAACTCAGACAGCAAAAGCTGTATTTTTTTGATAAGTGTCGACTTGCATCATTGCCTCCTTTAATACAGGAATATTCAAATTGATGTTCCCTGAGCTATCAAGCCACTGCAAATCTTTAAGTACTTCCCGCGTGCGTGTTCCTTTCTCACAAAGTGCATGTTTCAATATCTCTTCAAGACTTGCAGTTTGATAATTGATCTTTGATTTTTTATACCTACCAAAGAAACTATGTTGATCGGTTGTTAATTGTTCATCATAGCGAGCGCAAAAGGCTTTTTGTAAATCAGCGGCAGAAATATTGAATTCTGCCTCGTGCACATCCTCACTTTCAGGTTCAGTAAATTCATATTGAGGATTGTATTTTTTATAAAACTCATTCGCTAATATTGCATGTACATCCGCTGTTGGATGAACATCATCCCAAAACATATAACCTTTAGCTGGCGAAGTGCCATTAGGCAGGATTTTAAAATCAAGCGATGTTTTATAAGGTTGTTTTCGCTTTTCAGAGTCTAAGCCGTATTGCTCAGGGTGGTCATAAGCACTCGTGAATACATTATTAATGTCAAATACATCAAATGAACAATGAGGAAACATCGTTTGCAATTTTTGGCAAGCGTTGGCTAATTCTTTATTAAAATAGCGTGAGCATTGCTGTGCATTAGCACGTTCCGAGTCACCTTCTTTTCCTGTCATATTTTGATAACGAGGCGTAAGTGAGAGATCGGGCAAATTAAACCAAATGAAATTCCGGTATCCATTTTTTATCAAGAGTTCAATATTTTTTATTCGCTCTTTAATTGCTCTGTCCACTTCAACAATTGAGGGTCTTGCATTCATCGTAATTAAATCATTGGCACCTGACCATTCAATGACTAAAGTTTGCGTTTTTTGTTTGCACGAAAGATGATGTTCTTCATCATAAGCTAATAGTTTTTTACGCTTTTCCTCCAAAGTCGATAAGATGATTCTGCTGAAGAAACGCGAAATACTGCTACTGAGTTTCCATGCATAATTATAAGCACTTAAACCACCCTCATCATAAGAACGAATAAAATCACGGCCTTCAAATTTGACAAACAAATCATTACCCAAATTGTAGTCATAACACAGATCATCCATGATCTTTTTTTCTTTAGTGAGCACTGCATCAGCAATTTCTTCATTGGTATAACCATATTTTTTCTTAATCTGCTTAATCATAAAATCACTAGCAAATAAAGAACTAATAACATCAGCCCAAACATAGCCATTAGTAAATCGACCTTTAGGTGAGCTTCCAATTAAACCTGAAAGAAAAGCCAAGGGAATGCAGCCCAAAACATAATCCTTATCCGCCGTCCCGCGATCACTTAAACTATCTCCCATCATAACCATATGTGAAATCTTTTTTTGCTTCATGATTAACATCCTCTATTATGCGCTAATTACTCACTCACTGAATAAGACATGAAGGCTAATGTGACAACTGCATCCAGATTTGCACTCAACCCAATATTTATAAAAGTATCATAAACCTTGTCATAATATGGTTTATGAAATATGGGTTAGCAAGAAACAAGGAATAATAATTTGATACACATGTTTTATTGTTAAAAAACAAGATCATTTTAAGGGCATGAAGGTGGTTATTGGTAATATCTGAACAATATTTAGTGCTGGTGCGTGGGCAACTATTGAACCGGATTTAAATTTCCTTCTTTATTTACATGAGTTACTCGTTGTTTATTCTCTTCAGTTTGTTCTTTAATCAAGATTAAAAAGGGAATAAAGGCTAATGCAAAGATAATCGACAGTTGGTATAGTCCAACCCAGCCTATGGCCATTTGAATGGACGCCGCAACAGGGCCGGAGATAATACGCGGTATGGTTGATAAAGCGACAAGAATTGAAAATTGCGTGCCAGTAAACTGCTTATTTACCAAACGCATAAATAAAGCAACCAATGCCGTAGAACCCATTCCAGCTGCAAAATTATCAAAAAAGACGGCTATAGATAATAAAACAATATTTTTACCAACCATGGCTAAAGCAACAAACAAGACATTGGTTAATGCTTGCAATAAACCAAAGAAAAACAAAGAACGATATAAAGAATAACGTGTTAATAAAAGCCCTGCGATTAATCCCCCTAAGAGGATAGAACCTACGCCTAACATTTTATTAACATAACCTATCGTGTCGAGGGAAAACCCAATTCCCTGAATTAAAAAAGGCATTACAATGCCACTTGTCGTGGTCGTGAAGGCCTCACCTAACTTGTAACAAAAAACAAAACACAGTAGACAAGTAATTCCAGGGCGAGCTAATAAATCTTTTACAGGCGCAATAAATGATTGGGTCAAATTTATTTTTTCTTTAATTGGTGTGCTAGGTTCTTTACTAAAGAAAATGGCAAGCATGCCAATGCTCATTAACAAACCCATCAAGCGATAAGTAAATGCCCAACCTAATTTCTGTGCCATAACTAAAGCAAAGCCACCAGATAATAATAAGGCTACTCGATAACCAAATACGGCTAGAGAAGCACCTAGAGCATGTTCCGTTGTCGGCAAATATTCGGTTCGGTGTGCATCAATGGCAATATCTTGCGTTGCCGAAAAACAGGCCAGGATCAAGGCCAAGAAGGCTAAAAATTTAGGGTATTGCTCCGGGTTAAACCAGGCCATCACATTAAATCCCAGCAATAATAAACATTGCATGGCGAGGATCCAGCTCCGCCTTTTCCCCAGATTAAATAAAGAATAACGGTCTAAGATTGGAGCCCAGAAAATACGATACGCATAGGGTAAGCTGATTAAGCTTAATGTTCCAGTAACAAGAACAGACATACCACTATAAGCATACCAGGCTTGTAAGGTACTGCTGATTAACGCCATCGGTAAGCCAGAGGAAAAACCTAAAATGAAGACGATAAACAAGCGTTTGTTCATTAGATCACTTAAAGACAAAAACTGAGCAGAAAAACTCACCCCGGAAAAAGTCTGGGGTGAGTAAAGTAGACATTATGCTGCTTTTTTAACAGAGATCAAATGAATTTTGAAAATCAACGTTTCATTAGGACCAATTGGACCACCAACACTACGTGGGCCATAAGCTAAATCTGCAGGAACATAAACTTCCCAAGTAGAACCAGCAGGCATTAATTGTAATGCTTCAGTCCAACCAGGAATAACTTGAGATACTTGGAATGTAGCTGGCTTACCTGTTTTTTGCGTGCTATCAAAAACGGTACCGTCAATTAAAGTACCCGTGTAATCAACAGTTACTGTATCTGTTTTGCTTGGCTTAGCGCCTGTACCCGCTTCAACAATTTTATATTGTAAGCCACTTGGTAATACGACCACGCCAGTTTTAGCCTTATTGCTTGTTAAAAACGCTTCGCCTTTAACTTTGTTCTCATCAGCTTTCTTGTTAAAATCAGCGCTACGTTTTGCCATTAAATCTTTTTGAAATTTGTTTAAAACATCTTTCATTTGCTGTTCAGTTAAAATCAACTGACCACCAGACATACCATCTTGCATTCCTTTTGCTAATGCTTCTGGGTTTATGTCAATGCCTTGAGTTTTAAAATTTTTCCCTAAATCAGCACCGATACTGTAAGATAATTTGTCTTTGTCAGTAACTAATGCATCAGCAGCCATTGCAGTAGACAATGCTAGCCCTAAAACGGCCGCAGTGACCAATCTCATCTTCATAAAGAATCCCCTTTTAGTCTTTGCTTATAATACATATCTTACTAATTGATTAGTAAGATATAAATCGCTATAAAAATCCCAGGTTATTCTGCCTAAATTCACATTAAATTACCAGTAATAACATATGAATTAATTAAAATAGACAAACAAGTGAGATCCTTCTAAACTTGGCATTAATTAAACCAAGAGACATAACACACATGAACATTAGTGTATTTGATTTATTTTCTATTGGAATTGGCCCTTCAAGCTCGCATACGGTAGGCCCCATGCTTGCTGCAAATGCTTTTTTAGAGTTACTTGAAAATAAGCAATCAATCGACAACATCCAAAGAATTAAAATTGAACTCTATGGTTCACTTGCTTTAACTGGGAAAGGCCATGGCACGGACAAGGCCATCGTCAATGGGCTAGAAAATAAAACACCGGAAAGCGTCGTACCTGAATCCATGATACCGCGTATGCATGAAATCCTAAGCGCCCACACCCTGAATTTAGCAGGGAAAAAAAACATTCCTTTTAATGAAGCAACGGACTTTTTATTTTTACAAAAAGAACTTTTACCCAGACACACAAATGGCCTACGCTTCTCCGCGTTTGATGTACAGGATAATTTATTAATTGCCCAAGTTTATTATTCTATTGGTGGTGGTTTTATTACTACGGAGGAAGATTTTTCTAAAACAACGGAAGACAACAATCCGCCGCCCTATCCTTTTGCAACGGCCAATGAATTACTAAAACTCTGTGAAGAAAACAACTTAAGCATTGCTGAACTGATGTTCAAAAATGAGTTAACCTGGCGTAGCCCTGAGGAAATTCATCAGGGTATTTTGGCGATTGCCAAAGTAATGGATGAATGCATTGCTAACGGTTGTAAGCATGATGGTATTTTACCGGGTGGCCTGAATTTAAAAAGACGCGCCCCAGATTTATATAAAAAACTTATGGATCAAAAGGGGGTTAAAAGTGTTTTTGAGCAATCAGACATCATGAACCTATTAAATCTTTACGCTATGGCTGTTAATGAAGAAAATGCGGCTGGTGGACGTATTGTAACCGCCCCCACAAATGGGGCTGCAGGAATTATTCCTGCCGTACTTAAATATTGTCAACATGCCCATGACCGCATGAGCAATGAAGATATTTATACCTATTTCCTCACTGCCGCCGCAATCGGTATCCTTTATAAGAAAGGTGCCTCTATTTCTGGCGCAGAAGTAGGCTGTCAAGGCGAGGTAGGCGTTGCGTCTTCAATGGCGGCAGCAGGCCTTACCGCCGTTCTTGGCGGTACTGTAGCTCAGGTTGAAAACGCCGCTGAAATTGCTATGGAGCATCATTTGGGTATGACCTGTGATCCGGTGTTAGGCTTAGTGCAAATACCTTGTATTGAGCGCAATGCTATGGGTTCAGTAAAAGCAGTAAATGCAACACGAATGGCGTTGATTGGTGATGGACAGCATCATATTTCGCTTGATAAAGTAATTAAAACGATGAAACAAACAGGAATGGATATGCAAAGCATCTATAAGGAAACATCTATGGGTGGCCTGGCAGTGAATCTACCTGAGTGTTAATTTCATGTGTAACCCGGATTATTGGACAAAGCAATACTCCGGGACGAATTACATATCTGGAGTCAGAGCACATCGCAATGTCCTACCACATCAACAGATAACTGATTAACATGTGCGCCTTGAGCAAGAATTTCAGCATAGACTGTTTGTAATCGACAAGGGCGCCAGCTACCAAAAAAACCAACCTTAAGATGTGATTGATCGGTTACTATTTCTTCTTGCTGTACGGCTAAATATAATGCGGCAAAACGTTTTTCGTTAGTCCCCTCTTGTCCGTCTAGCGCTTCAATTTTCTGCATAAGGCGTGCCAGTGAGTCTTGACGATCTTGATGGTGTTTTCCTTGTTTTATATACGTTTTGTGGTGCAATAGAATCTGATTTTTTAAGGCTATATATTGCAAGGTATCTAAATTTAAAGACATATGCTGCGCGTATTTTGGAGCATAGGCCTCTAACTTATCTGCTTCATCAATAATTTTCGTATACATTTTTTGTAGTCGAGAGGGTCGATAATGCCCTAGAAAACCTATTTGTTGATGTGAGAGAGCGGTCACTTCCCGCTCTTTTTTAATTGCTGCAATTAATAATGAAAAACGTTCAGGTAAATTAATACCATCTAACCGTTCTATTTCTAAGTTAAGTCGCTCAAGTGAATGCATACGCGCGCTATCATGCTTACCTTGTGCAACATATAATTTTATTTCTTTTTTAATACAAGTTTTTAACAAACAATACTTGATCACATCAACACTTGCGCTCGCTATTTGATGTTTCATTTCTTTAGCTTCGCTCGTTAATGTTCCATCTTGTTGATGTAATTTGCCAATCAATTCTTTAACCTCAGGATTAAGATAATTTGTGTTAAGAAAATCGATAGGTATTTTCTTACCAAGATTTACAAAATCATCATTCAGTACAGTCTGCTGCTGCAAAAAGGTAATGAACTGTTGCTGCCATGAAAACATTAAACTACTTCGCCCTTGATACGCTTGTTGCAGAACAGCAGCCATCTTTTTATATCGTTCCCCAAGAGGCTTAATTGCACTTTGTAGCTCTTCATTTAATTGTACAGAAGCTGTTTTGACTGCTAACTCAAATTTAGTTTTGTTTGCTTCCAGATGCTGAACTGCACTATCAAAAGTTAAATAGGTAGTTTCTGGGATTAAGCCCTTTGCTGAAATACCTGCTTTTTGCCCTGTTTGTTCGCTAATTGCCGTTCTAATTCCGTCAATTAACAAGTTAACAACCATCTGTAAATCTTGATCGCGTTTGTTATTAAAGAACCGCTCCACCGTAACATTAAGCGGTATATGCGCATTATAGTTATGAACACCAAGAAACGCTTTCATTGCGTTTTCACGAACCGTTTTTCCTAATTCCGCATCTGTATCTATTTGAGTCAATTCTTTAGTAACTGCAGCGATTACTTCTTTGAGCGTTGCTTGGGATAACACCTGCTTATTAAATTGGCTACTTGCCAAGGCAATGGCGTTGCTATCTAAATGTTGTAGCCAACTCAAATACTCATCCATTTGCTGCACTACGATCTGTTTATCGCGAATAAATCGATTCAGATCAGGTTCCTGGAAAATATCTAGTTCTTCTTGCGCAGCGCGCTGATTCAACTCAATAATACTCGTTGTATATTTTTTTATTTTTCCTTCATAGCGCTCTATTTTTTCCCCTAACATTGCGAAAAAATAGGAAAGTCGTCTTCCTTGTGCTTCAACATCAATCGCTACATCGGAAACAATATTAGGATCCTCAAGGGCAGAACCTTTAATTTGCCCTACAACCGTTAAAGCACTCCCTAATTTAGAACGAAGTTGTCTGATAGACTCTATATCCTTAACTATGAATTCAGTACTGTATTGAAATTTACTGACGTCCAAAATCAATAGTTCTATTTTATTGCAGATCAGATACCAATAATCGCCGGCTAATTTTGCGAATAGAACTTGCGCTTCAAATCGTGCACCAACAGAAGCGCCCAAACACTCCTGAATCATATCCCCAGTAATGAATGGGAGGTCTACATGTGCGAGTTTCACGAACTGTTTTAATATATGTTCAAGATCATTAAAAACCTTGTATACCTCTCTAAAAGTAATTTCTTCGCTAAGATCCGCCCTTTTAGCAGCAGCTATTTTTTCATTTAATAATCGAAAGCTTTGTTTGTAATTAAAACGTTTAAATTGTTCGTAATTTAAGAGAAGATGTTCTGCATTTTGAAAATTGTGGAAAAGAGGATTATCATTTATCTCTTGAGCTTTTAATTCAGCAATGGTTTTTAAACGTTGTTTGCACAACGCACTTGCCTGAGTTATTTTCTCTGTATCGAGTTTTTTATCCGTATCAGATAATCCAAGTAAGTAAAACGCGTGTCGTATTGTCAGTACAGAGCCGTCAAGCAATGCATCCTGGCGCCTAGTTTCAAAAGATAGAACCTCAGCCGCCCCCTTAAACTCCCAAGTCCTAATGATTCTGCTGGTAGGATAAAATGCACTATTTAATGAAATTGGCTGCAGGAACTCATTGCATCGCGCCAACATGGATGCATTACTTAGCGGGCCTGTGGATTGAAATAATTCAGCTAATTGCGCATAAGCTGCTAATTTTTTTTGCGTTGTGCTCGCATACACCGCGAGTATAGCCAAATAAATTCCGGCTTTGTAAGCCAATTTTTCTTTGTTTAGTGCATCGGCATTCAGCAAATTTTTTGCACGTTCTTGGAATTCATCTTCATCAATGGCAAGAATTACTTGCTTATCATTGAGAAGAAAGAAAGACTTTATAAATTGATAATCATCTCCTAAACCACCTGAGAGTTTTTTAAAGCCGAAAAGGCCTTGATGTGACTTCATTTTTAAAAGATCATTAAGCCTTGGCATATCTTCAAGTTTGGTATCCAGGTTATCTGCTTGTAATAAAATACGTTCAATCAAAGAACTAGCCATAATTTACTCAAGTAACGTTATCGCAATAAGTGTGGCGGGCAATATACCATATAGACGCATAAAAATGATTGATATCAATCACTTTTATGCGTAAAAACCGAGCTTGTGGAGAGTTGCCAAGCCGAAGAAGAACTAAAAAATAAATCACTAATCGCATAACCAACAACCGCAGCTAGCTGCTCATTGATATACACTAATGGGGTACGTGCTCTTTGCCAGGGTGGAACCCCCCATTCCTGAAATAATTTTTTAAGCTGTTTGGATTGTCCATGCCAAAAAAAGACTTCTCCACCTTGTCTAAATCGGACCTCTAATTTGGCACCTGGAGGAATTATTAAACCTTGCTCCGCTTTTTTGGCACACAGGTTCATTCCAGCGTCCTCTAGAGTTAACGGCGCCGGGAAGACTGACCATAGGCTGCAAACAGGCAAAGTAAGGCTGGTTTTTCTGTCTAAATATAAATATTTTTGATAACGACGGATTAAAATATCCCCCCAACTCACAGCAGGAGCAGCATCGGTACGCGCATAGAGCAGTTCATTAATTAAACGATGAAACGTTGCCGTTGAAGGCAATTGTACTTGATTGTTGCGCAGCCAAACGCGCAGAATATTCGCAATACGCGCAAAAGTTAAATTCAATAACGGGTCAACGCATAACGACGTGGACGTTAGCGTAATAAGTTCACTGCCTCCTTCAATATCCTGCGTTGCTAAAGCATCCAAATTGCTTTTAGCTTGTTGACAATGCAACGCGCTCCTGGCAATTGTGCCTACCACACCAGGCCATTTTTCAACTAACAATGGCATGATTTGCTGACGCAAATAATTACGTGAATACGTTATCTCTTGATTGCTTTCATCCTCAATCCAGGTAAGTTGATGCAATGTAGCATAATGCGTTAATTGTAAACGCGAATAAGTTAAAAAAGGTCTGACCAATGTGCCGGCACCTAAATGACTTACTGCGGTCATTGCCGCTAAGCCATCAATGCCTGCACCACGAAATAATTGCAAAAGCACTGTCTCCGCCTGATCATCTTGGTGATGACCTAAAATCAAACAATCCTTTGCAGTTAATAATGAGGAAAAGACCGCATAACGCGCAATACGTGCTTGTTCTTCGACATTGGCAGAACGATCAAATTGTACTGATTCAGTAATGAATTGGATACCTAAATCGTGACAGCATTGTGCGCAATACTGTTGCCAGGACGAGGCGTTGGGGCTAATTCCATGATTAATATGAACTGCTACTAGTTTGGCCCGCAAGCTTGGCTGAGCAGCGAGTGCATGCAACAACACCGTAGAGTCTAGCCCACCGCTAAAACCTACAATTAATTTGCTAAATGAATCAAGACGAACAAGCCAGTCGGCATTAAGTAGTGGATTTGTATCATGATTCATTACTTGGTCCTGGTGAAACGTGTTTTACACCAATCTGTAGGTTGGTGCTAAACGAAGTGCAACCCAACAGGATGAGGTCGCTGCGCTCCGTTGTTGGGCTTCGCAAGCTCAGCACCAATCTACTTTTGATCTAATTTAGCATTACTATGGAGCAAATGAATATGCGCACCAATTACAAGGCGCCCATAGCCATAAATTTTTGATACCTTTTTTCTATAAGTTGATCCACGGGTATCATTCGCAATGATTGTAGTTCATTGACTAAAACTTCTTTTAAACTCGTAGACATTTCATCCACATTGCGATGAGCCCCGCCCAAAGGCTCTGGAATTATGCCATCGACCAATTGATTGTCGTAGATACTCTGCGCGGTAATACGCATCGCACGTGCCGCATCTTTTGCTTTAGCCGCATCCTTCCATAAAATGGAGGCGCAGCCTTCTGGTGAAATTACCGAGTAAATACCAAACTGCAGCATTAACACTCTATCGCCAACACCAATGGCCAAAGCACCGCCAGAGCCTGCTTCGCCAGTAACCACACAAATAATCGGGGTTTTTAAGCGTGACATAACAAATAAATTACGAGCAATTGCTTCCGATTGGTTTCGCTCTTCTGCACCAATCCCAGGATAAGCACCGGCCGTATCGATGAATGTAATTACAGGTAATTTAAATTTTTCAGCCATATTCATTAAGCGTAACGCTTTTCGGTATTCCTCTGGGCGTGCCATTCCAAAATTGCGATATACTTTTTCTTTAGTACGCTTACCTTTTTGGTGTCCAAGCACCATTACCGGTTCACCATTTAAGCGCGCCAAGCCACCAATAATTGCCGGCGCAGCAGAGTAACTGCGATCGCCATGCAACTCTTGAAAATCAGTAAAAATATGTTCAATGTAATCTGTTGTTTGTGGTCTCAGTGGGTGCCTGGCCATTTGGGCAACCTGCCAAGGTTCTAAATTAGAAAAAACTTGTGCTGTTAATTCAGCACATTTCACTTCCAGGCGAGTGATTTCTTCGCTTAAATTCACTTCGTTGTCATTACCCACCATGCGAAGTGCTTCAATTTTCTGATTCAACTCTTCGATGGGTTGCTCAAAATCCAAAAATTGTCGGCTCATTCAATACTCTTTGGTAAATTAAAATATCATGGTATATGATAACCTATAACCCCTAATTGATGCCAGAATCAAAAACAGCATATGATAATTACAGGATTTACAGCATTAGATACAGCGAACTGCATCTTAAATGAAGCCCGGATTGACCTTTGGCAATTCTCCTTAGTGAATGAATTACCCAATGCGATGCAAATATTAAATGCCGACGAAATAGCGCGCACCGAACGATTCTACTTCAGTCGACATCAACGGCGTTTTTCTACAGCACGTGCGACACTAAGAATTATTTTAGCACGTTATTTAAACACCCATCCTGCACGCTTGGAGTTTTCTTATAATTCACATGGCAAGCCCAAAGTAATTAATTCAGCACGCTTACAATTTAATCTCAGTCATTCAGGCGATTTAGCCGTACTTGCTGTGGGCAAAGGATTTCCGATGGGCATTGATATAGAAAAATATTCTGCTCGTCCCTATGAAGGAATCGCTAAAAGTTCTTTTTCTGACCATGAGTTTGAAGAGTTTATGAAAGTGCCTCAAGCATTAAAACCAGCAATATTCTTCCATATCTGGTCGCAAAAAGAAGCATTTATTAAAGCCTGTGGCTTAGGGCTTGCTTATCCAACCAAAAATTTTAGTGTGCCAACCTCAATGCCAACAAAACAATTAGTGGATGATCCACTACACAACATGACTTGGCATTTACGTTCGTTCATGCCTGAAGTCGCATGCAGTGGGGCTTTATGTTGTCACCCTACTATTCGTGAAATCCGTCATGGAATAATCCAACTTCAAGCCAATACGTCTACCTTGAGATTTTAGTTGTATGATGCAATTTACCCAGTCACAAAGTATTTTGTTAAATATACTAGGGGATGGTCTTTGCCATAGTGGCTCAGCCTTAGGACAGGCCTTAGGCATAACTCGCTCAGCAATCTGGAAACAGATAAATCAGCTAATTGAGCTTGGAATTCCGATTCAGAGCATACCTCAGCAAGGCTACCAGCTTCCTAATAAGCTCATTTTATTGCACGAACAACAGATTACCGAACAGCTATTAACCAAAAGGCTAATAACCGCATTTAATCTGCATTTATTTACGTCCATTGACTCAACCAATCGTTTTTTGAAAGATTTGCCTATCAGCAAGCAACTTGAGATCTGTTGTAGCGAAATTCAAACCCAGGGTAGAGGACGATTTGGCCGACATTGGCATTCCCCTTTTGGTGAGAACATTTACTGCTCCAGTCGCTGGACTCTTAATTGCGATCTAACGAAACTTTCGGGATTGAGCTTAATCACCAGTTTGGCAATCCTTGCAACTTTAAAAGAGTTTAATTTGCCTTCTGAGATTAAAATTAAGTGGCCGAATGACCTTTACTGGACAGATAAAAAGCTGTGTGGCAGCTTGATTGAGATTCTTGCTGAATCCAACAGCAACGCCCAAGTTATTATTGGCATCGGTTTAAACGTCAATACCGACACAATAAAGCACCCTCTTCCAGATAAACCATGGTGTTCTTTATATGAGATTACCAAGCAATATTTCGATCGTAATCTTCTGATTGCACGATTGATTAGCAATCTGGAACGTTATCTCGACAAATTTCTCAATAATGATTTGCAAGCATTTATGGATGAATGGAATCAAGCTGATTATTTAGCTGGGAAATACATCCAAGTCAGTCAATCTTCCGGAACTTTATCAGGGAAAGCGTGTGGAATTAATCATTGGGGACAGTTGATCTTAGAGGACGATGCGGGAGTGAAGCATTTGCTATCCTCAGGGGATACTTCGTTGCAAAGCGCTTGCAGTTAGCAAACCAAATTTAAGTTCGTCCCGAGCATTGTTAAGTGCTCGGAACTGGATGAACTGCGAGGAAATCGATTTATACCGTTGTTTCAGAATCATCTGATTGTTTTTCTTGTTGTATACGTAAATAAATTTCTTCACGGTGAACAGACACATCTTTTGGTGCATTAATACCTAAACGAACTTGATTACCCTTTACGCCTAACACGGTAATATTCACATCGTCACCGATGATCAAGGTTTCGCCTATGCGTCGAGTTAAAATTAACATAACAAATCTCCCTAACAAAGCAGCCACCTATTTTCTCCATAGAACGCTTCCATGGTTGTTCTCGGCAACTACAAGATGATTAAAAACCTAGCAATATTTATTTCACGGATGTTATTGTACACTTTTATTCTTAACAAAGTATTAAGAAAAATAGCACCCCCACTTATATTCTATTATGAAAACCGGAAATTATTCAATAAATTCAATAAGTAAACTCAGATTGAAACATAGGAAAAATTTTTTCAATTAAATAATAAATTACAAAAATAACCGCCATTTGCAATGAAATTAACAGGCTTAAATCAAAAACTCGCATATTCAGTAATGAAACGAATGTAAAGAACGAACCATTGATTAATAATTGCCCTAATAAAATCATCCGCACAGTAATTCCTGATTGCCTTAGTCGTTGATAGGCGTGCTTTCGGTGTGGAGCAAACCATTTTTCTTTTTTAATAATACGACGAATTAGGGTACAGGTTGCATCAAATAAAAAAAGCCCATTGAGCATAAACCAATATAAAATAGGAATTTCAAATTGTTGCTGAGCAATTAAAGCAATGCTAAAAGTAATTAGCCCTAAAGTAGCGCTACCAATGTCTCCCATAAATAATTTAGCAGGAGGAAAATTAAAAATTAAAAAGCCGATAAGACTACAGCTAAGGACTAAACAAAAGCCCAGATAAAAAGAAGCCCCATGGATTGCAAACAAAACTGCATAGGCAGCACATAAAAACACCGCTTGCGAGGCACAAAAACCATCAAGTCCATCCATAAAATTAAAATGATTAATAGCCCACAGCGCCGCAACAAAAACAAAGGGGGTAATCAATATAGGATAGCTTATTGAAAAAAAACCAAAATTCAATTGCTCTGGTCTAATAAATAAGGCAACTAATAGCGCTGTGGCACATTGCACCAAAAAGCGTGGTTTCACCGATAAATGATACAAATCATCTAAAAAACTTACTGTCGCGATCATCAAGATACTCAGCATCAATACCCACTGATTATGGAAGGAAGTTTGTGTCAGGTAACCAAGAAGCGGGAGTGATAAGAATGCTAAACCAATAAAGACTAACCCGCCTCCACGTATCGTCGGTTTAAAATGCATGGAGCGACTATTCGGCTTATCCATTAAACGTGTGTCTTGTGCTAGTACACAAAAAACTTTAGTCAGGGCCGCTGAAAGAATTAAAAACGCAATACTAAGAATTAGATTCACATTGATACCACTTAACGGTTTCTTTTAAGCCTTCAGTAGAACTTACTGGTGGCACCCAACCTAATTGTGATTTTATCTTATTGTTGCTCACTTCTAAAGAGCCAAACAATCGCATATTAAGCTTGTTCAAACCTAATATCCTAAACGAAAACTCCATAAAACGCACTGGGATAGGAATTAAGCGAACGTTTACATTCATTTCGTAACCAATAAGACGCATTAATTGAGTTAAAGATAAGGAGTCATCATCCGCAACCAAATAGGTTTGGTTCGCGGCATCAGGATGCGTCACTACGGCACATAATGCGGAAACTAAATTACCCACATAAACCAAATGACGGCTGTTTTCCACTTTGCCGAAGGGCAATGGCAAACCTTTCTTGACTAAACGCAGCATTTTTAAAAAATTAGCTTTGACTTCGGGACCATAAACCAATGGTGGTCTAATAATGACAACTTCTAAACCTGTATGTTGGCTAATTACCTGTAAATACTGCTCTGCATAGAGCTTACTTTGGCCGTAAGGATCTTCCGGCTGAGCGCTGCTTTCTTCAGTAAACGGAGCCCCTTTTAACGTAAATTCACCATTTACTTTAATAGAACTTAGAAAAATAAAGCGTTTGACTTGATGTTTTGCCGCCTGTTTGGCAAGATTTCTCGTTGCAATACTATTTATTTTGCAATAATCATCCAAAACGAACTCTGCCTTTTCTTTCATAACATGTACTCTGGCCGCTAAATGGATAACCACATCCACGCCAGAAAGTGCTTCGCTCCAATCAGGATTATGTTCTAATTTATCGATGACCACCTGCTCAGCGCGCAGCCAGTCAGAATGTCGAGATACCGCACAGCGCACATCATGCCCTGCTGCAATAAGTTCTGGAACAAGGCGTTTTCCGACAAAACCCGTAGCGCCAGTAACTAATATTTTTGCCATAATTTAACCTGATATTAATGAAGTATCCTAAATACAACCCCGAACTCTATACCAGCAAGATGAATAATTACAAGAAAAATAACAAGAATTTTTCATGAAACAGCAGTCGCAAATCGCCCTCATTTAAGGATATACTTACCCAAATTGTTTGAAATTGGAATCCTGCATGTCCTTGAAGGCCATGTATAATGAAATTGCTGAAAATTACGCCACGGCCAATCGCTTTGGAGCAATTAGTAAAAGTCATCTTATTGCAATTGAGCAGATGCAGAAATTTTATTTGGGGATAAAGCCTCATTATAAGGTTCTTGATCTGGGCGTTGGCGATGGTTCTTTTTTGCATAAATTGCAACAAGAAATGCCGCTCGCAGAATTTACCGGTATTGATGTATCTTCAGAAATGTTACGGCGCGCCAAAGAAACGCTGCCTTTAGTTACTATTGAATGCAGTGCTGCTCAGGCGAGTAAATTCTTGCCACCACATAGTCAGGATTTAATCCTCGCTCATTTCATTAATGCCTACATCCCTATTAATGTATTATTCAATGAAGCGAAGTTACTCACGCGTGCTAATGGTCATTTTTCCATGATCACCACCACTTATGATTCATTTCCAGTAGCACAGCAACAGCTGGCTGAATTTATCTCACAAGACTCCATTTTAAGTAGTGTAGTTGGTCATTATTACAAATCCATTGTGAAGAATACGACCGTTGCTGCAAATAATGAGGAATTAATGTTGGCTTTTAAACAACATCAATTTGACGTCATTGATCACCGACGGCTAGAAATTCCCATTACGCTTAATAATATTGATGAGTTAGCACATTTTGGTATTGAAGGAACTTGGTTTCTCAACACATTATCCATACGCATGCTACCCAAAAATTTCTTAATAGAACGGCTTAAACGCCTTTTTAGTAAAATTTTTACATTTCCTTATCATGACACCCACATTATTGATGTAGTTCTAGCGAAGAAGTGATAATCTGATATTTAACGCATCGTATACCAACGGCCTTGTCCAGGCTGAGAAAGTGCTTTAACGATAGTTATCAATTATCTACAGAGCGAGGCGGGAAAATGATTTCACAAGAAGTTGAAAATTACTTACCTGAACTAGATTTGCGGCAAAAACAAACCAATAACATCATATTTATTACCTTTTGGAGCCAATTTTCTTCTTATGCACTCAATACCATCTTAGTTTTGTTTTTAACACGGCCATTATGGGCCCAGGGCTTAGGCTACAGCCAAGCTAAAGCTTATGCCTTTATCGGTGTAGCGCATGCAATGGGTTATTTAATGCCCATGTTAGGCGGTTATATGGCCGATACTATTATTGGTATCCGTAGATCCATTCTTCTTGGCAGTATCATGCTCGCCACTGCGTATTTATTCGTCATGCTCAGCGGTTATACTGTAAATTTTTTAGGTGACCAATTATTTCTTGCCGCCTATGCATTTATCCCTGCAACGAATTCATTATTAATGGGCACATCATCCAGTATGGTTTCTCATATTTATTCCGACGAAGCCATCAAAGCCAAATCAGCCATGACCTACTATTACATTGCTATTAACATTGGAGCTTTACTGGCGACCTTAATTGCTCCGGTATTACTCGAAAGCCGTTTTGGCCCTCTATCAATCCTTACAGTGGCGTTTGTGGGTAAATCCATCGCTGCCTTAAATTTTTCCAAGCGCTACAGCATTTATGACAATGTCATTTGGGGTAAAGACCTATCCAAATTCTCGCAACAAGGCATACTTCGTTTGCTTGCTTACATAGTGGCAATTTATTTACTGACCTTGTATGCCTATTCCTATGTTTATGCCGCCAGCTCTTTAATTGCTTTAGGTTGCGCCCTGGGCATATTATGGTTCTTTAAAAAAACCGTAACCTTAACCGGCATAGTACGCGACAAACAAATGATTGCTTTATTATTAATTCTTGAAGCAGTCGTATTTTTTGTAATTTATAACCAGATGAACAGCACCTTGGTTTTATTTGCTAAAAACAACTCGGATCATAATTTATGGGGGTTAACGGTTTCACCAGCCCATTACCAGATACTCAATCCCTTATTAATTTTAGCAATCGGCAGCCAGCTTCCCCGTTTTTATAAATGGGTGCCTCGTTTTACCATTCCCTATCAATTTGCTGCAGGTGTTTTTCTTTCTGGCATTGCCTTATTAGTAATGACCTTTGCTGCTCATAGAGCAATTGATGGCTTGATTAATGGCAATTATATTGCGCTAACCTACATTCTCATTTCCATTGCCGAATTATGGGTCAGTGCTATTGGTTTAAGTATGATTGGGCTTTATTGCGATCAAAAATCCATCGCCTTTGCTATGGGTGTTTGGTATCTTGCCAGCTCTTTAGCCCACGCCATCTCTGGCCGAATGGCAGGCTGGGTAGCAATACCGGCTACCGTCCACTCGGCTACAGAGAGCTTACCCTATTACCAAAACTATTATCTGCTCTTAGGTGTTAGTGCCCTTGTCTTAGGCACCATCATGTGTTTCGTTGCTTATTGTTTACAAAAAATAATGAAAAATCGTGGCGTTATTTTAGCTTAACGTTATAGACAATTAATGTATTTTTAACTTTTCCCTAAAACCACTATTGATTGTTCTCAATGAGGTTCGTACTATGTGATTTTTTAAACAAAAAAGAGTGCGTTGTACCGTTATGAAAATTTATTTTCCTAAAATTAGCTTCCAAAGCAGTCCTTTGGTATGGGAACTTGATGAACAAACCAATCAAGCTACCTGTCTTTTTTATACTAAAAATAACGGTCTGTTGAACGATAAAGTACATGCCCTAATATTTAAAACATTAAAGACCTTTGCCTGCATTGAGGTTAGCGAGGACTCCGCGGTTATTAAGGATGTCAGCACATTTGGCGGCGTCTATATTCCCGTTTCAGAAACTGAAAAGCTTACTAAAGCCTTATCTACACGTGCAATAACACCTCTTAAGGTACCTTTAAGACAAAAAAGCACTTTTTTTACTCTCCCTCCCAGTCCAATAACCAGTCCTCGCACAACACCAAAACTGGAACACCTTCATTTAACGTATTTAATTCCTAAAGGAGATCCGAGTACCTCCTCTCTATGGGGCGATACGGTTGCTTATCTAGAACATTTCGAGAAAAAAACTGCGCAAGAAAAATATGATCGCGCAGCTGCATACGTTAAGTCATCATTCGCATTTAAACTTAACGTACAACATGAAAAAAGTACTCGCTTAATTCCATTAAAAAAGAATGTAATTTCTAGAATTAAAGAATTATTGATATCACTTGATGAAGTGTATATTCAGTGGTATGCAGAAAAATCACCGTTAATTACCAAGAATTTCATTAAGTATTTCCAAAATGGAGTATTGGAAGCCATGCTTAATGAACCTGTAAATAATAGAATAACTGATTTTGATAATGCAACACAATCCCATTATAGCCCTGCATTACGGGAGTATTCGCGAAAACAAGCACTGGAATTAAGAACCAATTTCATGCTCATAAAATTTCTATGTTTAGTAACTAAAGACGATAAATTTCCCATCGAATTTGCGGTTAATGAAACTGAACTTGATGAATTAAAACCCTTATTAAGTTCCTTACGCGAATTTTTCCTAAAACAAACACCCGAATATTTACACATCGTCAACACCAAGTTGGAAGAAATTGCTCAATGTATCATTGCCTCACATGCAACTGAAGTCTCTAACATCGAGTTAAGCGATAAAATAATATTGGCATTAGCTAGCTCACCTGTCGTAAGAGGTTTTGTATCATATAACTCTATTTTGCAAAAAATCACCCATCCAAATGATTCAAAACCTGAATTACCCTTAAGTATTACACACACAATAATTCAAACAACCATACAAGCTATCAACAAGAATTTTAAGAAAAACTATAGCCAATCTATTGCTCCCTTAGGAACTTTGGGCGATAAAGATTTTTATTTACTTCAGGCTTGGGAAGCTAAGCTTATTGCTAAATTAAAGTCAATTAATCAAAAAGATCTTAAAAAAAATAATACGGATAAATATGCGACTGCTGTTGCCGAAAAAGTAGTTAAATTTTTACAGAAGCACGTACATGAGAATGTACAAAAAGAGAGCCCAGAAACTGAGGTGGCGACTAGTTCAAGCTCATTTTCTCTATAGAGGATTATTGCCTTTAATCAGATGCTTTGCTTGCTATTATGCCGGTTGAAATTTATGGATCAATGACGCGGCACATACAAGGATAAAAAGCCCATAAATGCCATCCAGACCGTTCGGGCTGAGGAGGAATTTATGCCGTCTCAAAGCCTTGTGCCAAGACTAACAAAACATCAAGACAGCGCTAAGGCGCTTCCTCAGCCCAAACGGATCGAGGCATAATATGCTCTGTCCAAATTGTTTTTCCATGAACGACGAAGATTTCTCTTACCACCTCTCATAGGTACAGCACGAGCAGGTACAGCAAGAGTTTCAATGACCGCTGTTGTTTTCATTTTCTTCTTGGCAGGACCTGCGTGGAGTTCAAGTGGCAAAAATGCCACTTTGGGGCAAGCATAAAGGAAAAATGACCAGCAATTGTCCCTCCACTAGGGGCTGTGGTCTTCTTGGAATAGATTAGTCCTGTTGTTGGCATTTACGATTTGGCAGGCTCATCAAGAAGTTATGGCTTAAACATAAGCGAGCACAGAGCGCCCTTCTCCCAAAAGGGAGAAGGGCGCTCTGGACTTAACTTAATCGCGGTAAGAAGTGCTTTAGTCTTATAGGCTAAGCTAGTCATCTAAGCCTAAGTTATCTCTTTTAAATATGCGATCCGCGCGATAACTCGAGCGCACTAATGGCCCAGAAGCAACTTCAAAAAATCCTTTTTTTAAACCAATTTGTCGTAATTCAGCAAAAGTTTCTGGAGTTACATAACGAGCGATGGGTAAATGATTTTTCGTAGGCTGTAAGTATTGACCCAAAGTTAAAATATCAACATTATGAGCACGTAAATCATCCATTGTTTGCATGATTTCTTCATCCGTTTCCCCCAAGCCTAACATTAGGCTAGTCTTGGTTAATACATCAGGTCGATAACGTTTCGCATAAGAAAGAACATTCAACGTTTGCAAATAACCAGCTCGATTATCACGTACGGGATGGGTTAAACGCGCTACAGTTTCCACATTTTGTGCAAAGACATCCACGCCACTATCCAATAAAACAGCAATGTCGCGCTCTACTCCCTGAAAATCAGGTGTTAAAGCTTCTACTTTAGTTTTGGGCGTGCGTTGTTTAATTGCACGAATAGTCTGCGCATAATGATTTGCTCCACCATCAGGTAAATCATCACGATTTACTGAAGTTAAAACCACATAATCTAAATTCATTAAGGCGACCGTATTCGCGGTATTCTCTGGCTCATAGGCATCCAACCAACCATGAGGATTTCCGGTGTCCACGGCACAAAAACGACAGGCTCGCGTGCACACAGCCCCCATAAGCATAATGGTTGCTGTGCCATGAGACCAACATTCAGAAATGTTAGGGCACTTGGCCTCTTCACAGACGGTGGCCAAACGATGCTTTTGCACCTGCTCCTTTACCTGACTATAAGCTGGAGTAGTCTGGTTAACAATACGCAACCATTTAGGTTTAGGTAAACGCTCATGAACATCCCCAGTTGACTTCACCCCATCTTTAATCGCCGTTACGCCATGAGATGTTTTGTATTTTTGTCCACTTTCCACAACTACGGGAATATCAAGAAGCTTACTCATGTTACCACCTGTAAAACAAAGAATAATGATGATCCCAAATCATTAGTTTAAGATCAAGTCAAATTTAAAAAGCGTCCGCAAATGATCAATATTACCATGGTGAATAGCGATACCATCAAATAAGACAACAGCATTGGATAAGCAATTAAACATAAAGAAATAGCTAAAATAAACAACAAGCCACAAGCGAGCAATCGAGGTTGCCATGCTGCAAAACGCTTTAGTTTAAGGAGCGTTATATAAATAATCAGGGCTAATAGTAACGGCAATGCATACAGAACTTGGTAAAATAATTGATAAATACTTGCTTGCATCGTAGATATCTGCTGATTATGCAACCATTGCTCAAAAATATAAGCCCAGTTCATCTCACACGTTTGCTGATAGGCAGTGGTCATTACCCCCAATAAAAACGCTAATGAAAAATACAAAGTGCTATTGGTCTTTTTCTTATAATGTTGCACTACAAAATAAATCCCTAAGCCCCCTACTAAGGCCGCAGGAACTCGCAACCATGGAAGTAATTGATAAAAGGCGCTGGTATGAGTCTGTTGAAAATAGTGTATAAATACTACAGAAAAGATAAATAACAAACTCGCAGTGATTTGTTTTTTCCCACGCTCTTCCACGAAAAGAAAGGCCAAAAAGCCAACAAAACAAAAAAATGAACAAGGATTAAAAGCATCTATAAGCGCAATCGTAACGATGTACCTAAAGGCCGACGGATTCTCCACCATTCCCGCATCAAATTTATTAGCATTAGCCCATTGCCTTAAAGTATCTACCGTAGCTTTGCTTAACGTACCACTTTTCTCAATTTGTTGTTTACAATAATTAAGCGCATGCAAAAGATCTTTACCCGTGGTTTCAGCCGACGCAAAACCAAGCCAGCGCGAATTGCAGAAATAAATAGAGGGAACCGCAAAATCACTCAGATGTTGCTCACTTAATAGTTGATTAAAACGCAGCAATGCATTTTTATCTTCATTAATAAAATTCGATTGAACATGCAACTCAGGATGCTGGGCGGCAATGTCCTTAAAAAAAGCATCTGCTTTATGGCAATGAGGGCAAGTAGTGGAAAGAAATAATTCCACATTAAGTATTACTTTTTTATCCGCGTTGAGTGAATACCAAGGTGATACGTCATCACTCGCCCATGCGTTAACGCTGAATAGGAGGAATATTAGAAACAATCTATATACTATTTTCATAAGAAATAAACTTAATTGAAAACAATACTATAGCATTCATAATAGTCCTGTTAATAGGTATGAATATAATTTTCTAAATGTTCTATCGTTCGGGCTTTGTCGTCTAATAAATGGAATAGCAAATCACCAATAGACAATATGGCTATAAATTCATCATTTTCATCGCGAATCAAAATATGCCTTCTCTTAGTCTTCGTCATGGCTTGCATAGCCTTTTCTACGACATCATTAGGACTAAGAATAGTCACCTCTTTGTAAAGAACATCAGCAACCTTACCAGTCTCAAGATTAACGCATTGATGTAAACAAGAACGCACAATATCGCGCTCACTTACCATACCCAGAAGTTTCTTGTGTTTATCCATGACGACAACGGCGCCTATATCAAGCGCTATCATCAAATCAATACATTTTCGAATAGATTCGTCAGGATGGATGTATGCAATGTCACGTAGAGGTCTAGGTAACACACTATGAATGAGGTCAGCCATTTTATTCTCCATATGATGCAATAATTCGCCCAATCTATTGTATAAATATAGTACAGGCATGGCATTTTAAATTGCAAAATCCTTTTTTTATTTAAAAAATAAAAGTGGGTCACTCTTAGAGAAAAAAATATGCTTATCGAAAGCCAAAAACTCCATAGCTGTCACGTTAAAGAAAAAGCCATTGACATCCTCCAGAACCGTTCGGGCTAAGCCGCCGGTAAATATCAAAAAAACGATGGCGCACGGCTGGGCTGTAAGGCTAAGGAATTTAACCTTTGCCTTTGCCTATCCTCGAACCGTTCAGGCTGAGGCAGCCCTACCCCATGCAATTCTTTACGGACGAACGATAATACGATTTTCTACAGATTGCACCCCAGGAACCTGACGCGCAATTTGCTCTGCAGTATCACTTTGGCGAATTTTTTTTACATACCCGCTCAGAATAACGGTATTTTGTCTGGTTTCAACGCGGATGGGCGCGATAGCCAGCTCATCATGGCGCATTAACGCTTCCTGCACCGATTGCGTCAAATTAACTTGTGGTGCAAAAGCAGATCCATTAAATGGGCTACCAAATAGTGTAGCCGGCTTACCAGGATTTGACTGACATCCTACCAATAACAATAAAAAGCTAGCAATAAAGGTATTTAACAAATACTTTTGCATGAAAAATCTCCACTATAGAATAAAAAACAGCTAGAAAAATAGTATGAACTTTAATTTCCGAATACACAAATAAAAGGGTCTAGCCTATACTTATTTTTATCAAATACTTGCGATGAGACAGAGACCATGAAAAAGATGGCAAAAACGGTTCCTGCTAAAAAAAATAAGTCGTCGTCCCAAACCCAAAAAAAACAAACTACACCAACAACTCTGGACTGTAAAGATGATAATCCTTATGAGTCAATTGATGTTTTTGACTTTATTAATAAAACATATCAAGCCAACCTAGGTAAAGTTACTGCAAGTATTAGCCCTGCTGCTATGGGAACCGCTTATTACTCATGGGGAGCACAACTGTTACAAGCGCCAGGAACCCTGTTGAAACTTGGTTTGTATCCGATGATGCAGTTTCCTGATTACTTGAACAATCTCATGAATCATGAAAAACCTGCAGAAGGTAATGACGTGCGTTTTCATACAGAAAATTGGAGTGCTTATCCTTGGCGTCTCTGGGCCGAACAATTTTTGCAAATGGAAGACTGGTGTTTGAAAGCAACACGTGACATACCTGGTTTACCCTTACCTGTTCAACGAATAGTCGCATTTAGAATGAGACAACTGCTTGATGCCTTATCCCCTTCGAATTTTATATTAACTAATCCTGATTTATTGCAAGAAACCATCCGTTCCAATGGACAAAATCTAATACGCGGAACCGAATTGGCAATTCAGGATATGGTTGAAAAAATTACAGGCGCCCCTCCCGCAGGTGTAGAACACTTTATCCCAGGCCAACACGTAGCAATCACTACGGGGAAAATCGTATTCAAAAACCATCTAATTGAACTAATCCAATATGAAGCCCAAACTAAAAAGGTTTACAAAGAACCCATTTTAATGCTCCCTGCCTGGATTATGAAATATTACATTCTTGATCTGCTGCCAACAAATTCTTTGGTGAACTGGCTCACGCAACAAGGACATACTGTGTTTATTGTCTCCTGGTTAAATCCAGATTCTAAAGACAGAAATCTGGGACTCGAGGATTACTACCGACAAGGCGCTATGGCAGCAATTGATGCCGTCTCTCAAGCAAGGCCCGATGCCAAAATTCATTTAATGGGTTATTGTCTTGGTGGCACTTTAGCCATGATTACCGCTGCTGCAATGGCCAAAAATAATGATCATCGCATTAAAACGCTTTCACTGCTTGCCGCACAAGGTGATTTCACTGAAGCTGGTGAATTATTACTGTTTATTACCCAAAGCGAAGTTTCATTTCTTGAAAGCATGATGTGGGAGCAAGGCTATTTAGATACCAAACAAATGGCAGGTACATTCCAAATGCTTCGTTCTTATGATCTGATTTGGTCTAAAATGGTACAAGATTACATGCATGGAACTCAACGTGGTATGATCGCCTTACTCGCATGGAATGCTGATGCCACACGCATGCCCTATAAAATGCACAGTGAATATTTGGAAAAATTATTCCTTAATAATGATTTTGCAGAAGGCCGATTTACAGTAGAATGCAAACACATCGTTGCAAGAAATATCCAACTCCCTGCCTTTGTCGTCAGTACGGAAAAAGATCACGTAGCCCCATGGAAATCGGTATATAAAACCCATTTATTAATTAATAGTGATATTACCTTTGTTCTGACAAATGGTGGACATAACGCAGGAATAGTCAGCGAACCGGGACATCCTGGACGCAGCTATCGTATTAGTGAACATAAAAAAGATACGCCTTATCTTGATCCTATGGCCTGGTGTGAACAGGCAGAAGAAAGAGGTGGCTCGTGGTGGACTGCCTGGCATGAATGGCTTGTTCAACAATCAAGTACTACGCAAATTAAGCCCCCTATACTTAATAAAGACTTACCTGATGCGCCCGGGGATTACGTGTTACAAAAATAATAAAAGCATACTTTTGAGAGCATAAAAATGGATAAAGACTATTACAAAATAATGGGATTAAGCCAGGATGCAAGCGAGAAAGACATTAAATTGGCTTATCGAAGACTGGCACGCAAATACCATCCAGATATCAGCAAGGAAACGAACGCTGAAGAACAATTTAAAGAAATGGGGGAAGCCTATGAGGTCTTAAAAGACCCGGTTAAACGCGCTGAATATGATCAATATCTGAAACATAAGGAAGCCGGTGGCCGAGGACAGCAGCAATCTACTTGGCACACGGAACACTCCGGCCCATATCAAAGCCAAGGCACGCAATTTAATGATGATTTGTTCGAATCCTTATTTGGTCATTCACGTTACCAACAACAGCCTATGGCAGGACAAGATTATCAAGGTAAAATTAATATCAGTCTGGAAGAAGCGTTTCATGGAACAGTAAAAAGCATCCAAGTTCCTGGGGAACAACATGCGCAAACAACCATGCAAACCTTAAAAGTTAAAGTCCCTGCTGGCGTTAAATCAGGCCAACAAATTCGTTTGGCAGGCCAAGGAGCCGCAGGATTTAATGGCGGTCCTCCAGGTGACATCTACCTTAGTATACATGTAGATAAACACCCTGTTTTCGATGTGATGGACAATGACATTTACCTCACATTACCCGTTACCCCTTGGGAAGCCGCGTTAGGAACCACCGTAACAGTTCCTACATTGTCAGGAAAAATTGATTTAAAAATTCCTGCAAGCTCACAAGGCGGCCAAAAATTAAGATTGAAAAACCGAGGGTTACCTGGCGCGACTCCAGGCAATCAATATGTACTTTTAAAAATTGTTACCCCGCCAGCAGTAACCGAAGCGGCTACAGATTTATATAAAAAAATGGCCGAAGTAATGCCTTTTAATCCACGTGACAAAATGGGAGTATAAACATGAGTCAAGATAGTATTTTAATCGGCATGCTAATTGAAGAATCGGAGACCATTACCTATACCGAAGTATGCCACAAATACAATATACCTAAAAAATTGTTGGTAGAAATGATGGAACATGGACTATTTTCCAACAAATCTATGCACGTTGAACAGCTGAACTTAAATCAGAAAGAACTGCGCCGAATTGAATCGGCTTTTCGCTTACATCGAGATTTAGGTATTAATTTACCTGGCGTAGTACTCGCCATTGAATTGTTAGAAAAAATAGAAAAACTGGACAATGAACTGCATATTTTACGTAAAATTATTGATTAACCATAATAATGGGGCGATTAGCATTTGGCTAGAAGGTTAATTTTCAAACACCGAATTAGTGCATACCATAAGCTATGTCCCTATTGGGACATAGAAAAGGTCAACAACTCATTGAAAATACTTCCAACAGATATTGCCCCGTATTGCAATAAGGTAATACAATCATTTAATGGATACTCTAAATGAATAAGCAAAACTTATGCGCCCCGTATTTATTATTTTGATTATTGCCTTAGTTGTTTTACAACATAAGCTGTGGTTAGGCGATGGAAATTTAATTCAATGGGTAAGCTTGGAAAAAAAGCTGGCTGAGCATGAGCAAGAAAACAATAAATTAGTTGCCCGCAATAAAGCATTGGAGGCAGACATTAAAGAACTTAAAAGTGGCGAGCAAGCCTTAGAAGAACAAGCACGCCATGAGTTAGGGATGATTAAAGAAAACGAAGTTTATTATCAATTTGTTGATTAACCTCTAAACCATTATAAAACACATCCAGCAGACCCAAGCCGCTCATCAAAAGAGTCCTCATGCACGACCTTATTGGATTTAAAGAAAAATGATCCAGAGCACAAAGACGGTTTAATGCGTTGACCTACATCCTTACAAAATTGCTCATATTCTTCTTGAGCAAAGGCAATTAAGTTTTCTTTAGGAGGATTGAACTTAGAATCAATCATTGAATTAGACTTTACCGCCAAAGCAAGGGCAACAGCTAATATTGCAAATCCTGGACCTAAGGGCAAAAAGATAAACGAAGCAAAAATAAGCGGTGGGAAAAAAACCTCAATTATGAGTGAACGAAAAAAATGCATGGTCTGCAAGTCCACCATTCCTTTTTGGTATTTCGTTTCCGCCTCTAATTGCTTGATTTCCAGAAAAAGTAATTTTTTTTCGTTAACATCTAAATTTGGCTTTTGAAAAGCAACTATTTTCTTATTAAGCGCACAGAGGGCATTTTCAGAAGACAAATGCGCCGCATAGATTTCCAGATCATTTTTTACTGCATTATAAAGCACCGTAAGCGCAAAACAAAGAGCCGTACCGCCAATACTAATCACCATTAATGCAGCACCTGTAATCGGCAAAAAGGGTACCGTCATTAAAGCAAAGGCAATTACCAGAGCGACCGCGTAAGCTATCTCAGTTTGTGCGCTTAATTTTTGGCATTCCCAATTGTTTTTGCACTGGGTTTGAGAGCGTTCTAAGGCAAATAATCTTAGCGTGTATGCTTGAATCCTTATCAATTTATTTTTTTCATCTAATTGGGCATCCATTTGCACACGCACCATCTCATCCGTTAAACGCCGAATATCTAAGTCAAATTGCTCAACCTCTTTAAGGTATTGTGCCTCTTGCTCTGCAAAACCCCAAATCGCCGCGCTCGCATCAAAAACTAAAAGAACCAAGGTTAACAGATCGCCCCAAACTCCCAATGCTTTTTGGGCATTAAGCCAGAAAAAACAAGCCATGTTGGCGGTGGCCCACAATGAATCATTAAGCAAAGTAAACTTTCGCAGGTTCCATTGGGTAAGAAAGCGTTCACTCATGGGGGTTTGGCTTTCTTCTTTAGACATCCATGGCCCCTTAATCGTGTGCTTGAGCAATAAACCCAAATTAAGAGCAAAGCGAAAGTAGTATAGGCCCCAGCTCAAAAACCCCGTATAAGGATCCGGCGCGCGTGCGACTTTGGAGGCATTATCCACATTAAAAAAATCTGCCGGCAGCAAGTCAATAACGGTACTTAACAGCCCGCCCCCCCAAACCCAGTACAATCGTTTCTCATTAAGTGCGCTCATCGCACCTATAATTACTTTGGTTTGGCTACTGTCCACCCATTGAGCTATATATTTAGACAGTACGTTTCCAAGGCTAAGCCACACATACTTAAGGGGATTGCCTTTTGTAAGATGATCTTGCGCTGGTGATTTTTTCAATGCATCACGTTGCAAAGCATCGAGAAGCTGCTCGCATCGTTTCTTTTCACCGTCATATTGTGTTTCAGATAATAAAAGCAGAGCCGCAACGTTCAAATTTCGTTGCAACTGGACTTTGCTTTCTTCCGTTAAATAAGGAAACAAGGCTTCATCAAAATTATTGATAATCTCATGATAAAATCTTAATGGTTTGTATTGATTAAGTAAAACGAGTAGTTCATCGCATCGTTCTATATAATCAGCATATTTTCGCTGATTTTCTTTTTTTTGATGCAATAACTCGTATTTAGTTTGGGCAAATAAAAGTATTTTGGTGATTTGCAGATCCCCAATCAATTGCTTTTTTCGTTCCTCGCTCATGTAAGGAAGCATGAGCTCATAAGAAATCATGTCACCACTGTAATCTTCTATAACTTTAAGATAATCATTAAGTGCCGCGGAAAAATCTCCGCCCTGTTTTGATTTATTATGAAGAAATAAAGCATTATCATCCAGCTCAAGCAACGTGTCGCTACTTAACGTATCCAGATAAGATTGAAGAATTCCACTGCTTGTCGTCATAACACCATCTCTACATTTTGTTTTTTTTAAGCGCAACATTATTTTACACTAAAAAAGCTTAAATGTTATTTTTTATAGCATCTTATTAATTTTTCAAACATTAACTTTGTTTGTTGCTTTGCCATCTTGCCCGAAATTTCGTACATTTCATATTGTTTTTACTTTTTCTTCTGTTAAGATCTCGCCCATTAAATGTGCACTCACAAAGGAAAGTAAATGCCAAAACAAGATTCTCAGCCAGCTCTATCAGCGCCTTATGAATTTCAGGGAAATACACCACTACACGATTTATATCTAGAATTAGAAGCAAGGGTTGGGGTTGAACAAGAGCTACTTAGAAAACAGGAATACTCTTCTCTTCTCGGATATGCCCCTATAGCCTGCCGCCTTAAAATAATGCATCTTGATGAAAAACTTTATCAGTTAAGACGAGTGCTTTTTATTAAAGAAAATATTCATGAATACATTCATTTGTTAAAAAATAGAAGAGAAGCTGATGTTGATCTAAACGCATTAAAGGATCAAGTATTTGATACCATCGATGCTTTGCTTGACTACAAAGTAACTTACTGGAATGCAGATGGCTCCTTAAAAGAAGGCGGATTATTTCTCTCGGCTCCAAGCTTAAGAGAAGCATTGAATACATCACGCACCCTTACTGCGCTATTTAGATCACCACAAACATTCTTTACGCCATTATGGGGCAAAACAAAATCATTAAAACATTTTGAGGAGTCACTGAAAAATGAAGCCTTTGATTCTGAAGCTTATAAAAAATATAAAGAAAGTATCGCAAGTGAGGAGACGAATCCTTTACAGGCGTTACGTGATTATCAAAAGCAGCTTTTAGCACCTATATTACCACCCATCGTGACCCGCGAGGCTTACACGAAAAATGGTCCGGGCTAAATTGCCGGCGCGAAAACCCAAAGCCGTCAAATTAAGCCTTATTCCTACGCTCTGCGGCGTGTCCGCGAAACGTAGGAATATAAGGCTTTTTACACACTTCCCTCGGGATAAGGGAGCTATTGCTCAAACAGCTAACAAATCTAAACCAGCGGGTGGCTGTTTATTCCAAAGACTCAACACAAATCCCCCGCCTCCAGAGCCTGTAGGTTTGACGGCAATAGCGCCTTCAGCGGTTAAACGATTCATATGTTGTTGCAAGCCTTCACTAACCAAACCCCATTGCACGAAACAGTCAGCCGCTTTATTAATCGCTTGCGCCAAGAATAACTCGGCATCTGCGCCACCCAGCTCTAACGCTGCTTTGGCCTCTTCCACGGACTCAACCATTTGCTCATCAAGCTTGCGGGCTAAAACAGGATTTTTATCCCATATACCTTGCACTTGTTGAATGCAATGAGACGTAATACCAATTTGATGACACGAAGATAAAAAATACTTAGGTTGAACTGTTTGTTTTAATGGCACGGTATAACCAGCCTTAAAATAAACGCCCCCTTCTGCAGCAACACCGGCCACGTCTAAACCACTACTTTTGCCATGAAATAAATGCTCCAATTCTTTGGCAAACGCGTTACATTGGCTGTGTTCTAACATTTGTTGCGTGCAAAACCAACGACTCATTGCCACACAAAGTGCAGCGGAAGCCCCCATACCCACACCAACGGGGATCGTGCTGTCTAAAAGAAAATGGCCACCTAATTGATTCAATGAGCGTCCCAGCAACTGCATGCCATGTTCTAATACGCTCCAAAACAATAATTGCATGTCTGCACCACTGCTGCCCGTATAATCGGCTCCCAGCGAAGAGGATTTAGTAGAATAGCTTAAGGTTAATTTTTTTTCTTTAATAGGAAACACTAAAGCCGCATGCCCGCGTACAACGGCATGTTCACCGACTAAAATCCATTTACCATAAGTTGTTGTTTCAAAATCACAGAACGTCATAATTACCCACTAAATAATCACGTTTAAATTCACGCGCCATTTCAATTTGATCCGGACGATACAACAAATGAATATTAGGTCCTGCATCCATAGTCACTAGAGGACCATCACCTTTCTTCTCCCAAAACTGTTCCAAATCATTCAGCACCGCTAAACTATTTTCAGTAATGTAAGAAAACGGCTGGGTGCACGTATTAAACAATTGATGCATGTCCTGAAATTCACGCCAGCAAATTTGATAAGCCTTGCCCCAATCATTCGCTTTAAATGCAGCCAATAATAAAATTAAATGTTCTTCTGCTCTTTGGCTACGTGTGGCATAAAGATCGCTACTCTTAACTCGTTTATGGGCCTCACTTGACGAAACCTCTTTTTTCTCCGCATCAATGACCACCACCTGGTGCACTAACTCGGGGTAAGGTAAATCAATTGCCGTAACCTTATCCTCTTGCCACAATGCCCACGGCGAATAAAAAGAACGGCACGAGGAGCCAGAACCCAAGCGACTCATGAATGCTTGCTCATCAACTGAAAGTGTTTCTTTTTGCGTCAATTCAGCAAGTGCAAATACAGCACATCGTGTTAGTGCAGCAAAGCTTGATGCAGAACTCGCCATGCCACTACTATGAGGAAAATTATTGCATGACTGTACTAAGAATCCCCCATCATAAGCAAAGTGTTTTTTTATGCGTGCCAAATGATTGAGAAATTTTATTTTCCCCACATCCGACAAAACAAACTCAGGTGCCCCTGGTGTATTTAGAGGTTCCCATACATCTTCTTTTGAGCTAATTTGCTCTAATTTAACCGTGCTTAATAAGTTATTTAAGGTATAAGACAACGAGGCGTTATCTGGATTATTGGAATTCTCATCCTTTTTACCCATATATTTAATCAACGCAATATTAGCAGGAGCATGAGCAACCCAATGCATAATGTTTCTCCTTCGGATCAATGACCTAAGGGGTCATTCCACAAAATTTTATGTATTTAAAACTGAAAAAGACAGCCCATAAAACATATCTACCTGTTTATGGGTTGTCTTAGCAATAGGAACTAATTCCTATCCAAAATGCGTTATATTGTTTGTAATTTTGAATTAGCTAATTGCGCTGTAGGTGTGCCAGGATAAGCTCTTACCACTTGTTGCAGGTATTTCTTCGCCTCGGGTTTATTACCCATCGCATCATATGCATACCCCACCTTCAGCATACTTGCAGCTGATTTACTTGAGGTAGCAAATTGCTGCAATACCACATTAAAATGTTCTACCGCTTTTGCATAATCTTTCTTAACTAAATACAACTCACCTAACCAATACTGTGCATTCGCAGTGTAACCACCGCGAGGGTATTTTTGCACAAACAGATTCATTGAATTCAATGCATCATCATAACGTCTATTTTTTACTAATTCATAAGCAGCTAAATAACTAATTTGCTCATCAGCCGGATTTGCTCTGGAAACAGGAACAGGAGCTGGCATAGGCGTCGTTGCAGCAGTTGTGCTTACACTTGGTTGCACTGCTGGCGCACTCGCTTTTGGCACTGGTTCTTTAATGCCCGCGGAGAGATCCATTGCTGGTTTATTTGGCATGGCGACTTTTGCGGAAGCATTTCCACTTAAACGCGTATCTAAATCTTTATAAAAAGCAACTTGTTGTTGCTGTAGTAATTTTAAATCATGTGCTTGAACTTCTAATTGACCACGAAGCTCTTGTATTTCTTGCTGCAAACCTTGAACTTTATCAATCAGCTTTGCATTATTTGTTACACTATTATTGGAACTATTCACCTGATCGTCTTTGGCAAGTGCAGGACCATCATCCCCTGAATAACTGTCTGTTGGGTAAGCATCATTTTGTGCACTTTCAAATTGCGGATCATCATATCTGGAATCGACAACAGGCGCTTCATGCGCCTGCCGTCCATCCATAATTGCAAAATTATCACTATCATCAACCACGGGTGCCTCTGACCAACCAACCAAAGGAAGTGTTAGCATAAAACCAGCAGCGATAATGTGCTTTTTGCAATTAATCATCTTGTTGCCTCATAAGTAAATTCCACACGTCGGTTTTGCAAATGCGACGCTTCATCATGTCCTAAGTTAATTGGACGCTCTTTTCCATAGCTCACAATACGGATTTGCTGTCTGCTTACACCCGCCATACGTAAAATATCCGCGACAGTATTTGCACGACGCTCACCAAGAGCTACGTTATATTCACGACTACCACGCTCGTCAGTATGTCCAGCGACTAAAACACGTGCGCCAGCATGTGACTTTATGTATTCAGCCTGTGCGTTAATAGATGGTAAGTATTTAGGATTTAAATTACTGTCATCATAAGAGAATAAATACAATTGATTATGTGGTGCTTGAGTTGTATAAGACTCACCTGGCTCTTGACCAGAAAAATGAGTAAATTGTCCCAGACCTTGAGCAGAAGCCCCAGCATCACTCATACCAACACCATCAGCACTACCTGGCGCCTTAGAACAAGCAGCTACAAATAAAACACTCGCAGCAAGCAGACCTAATTTACAAAACGATCCGGCTTTCATCCTCAATCTCCTTTATTCTTTTTATTATTAAAAATTCATAAAATCCCAATACTGGGCTCTTGAGGGCACATTGTACAATTCTTTTTATTTTTTGGCTATAGAAGGTCTTGCTGATTCCTACTTTTACTAACATCTCCCAAGGGGGAACAGTCTAATTAATTAGTATTAAAATCAGCAGAATCAATTTATTTTTAGACTAAGCTCAATCGCCAATATGTGATACCACAAAATCAGACATAATCGCCGTAAATTGACGCGCTGCTTTATTCGCTGCCACAACGCCACCATAAGGCGTCTCTGCAGAACAAGGAATTTGTTGGCTAATAATCTTTGATGCCATCACTTTATTATCAGCTACTTTTGTCAATACTACTTTGGCTGAAAACTCAATAACACTGGGCTTTTTAAGGAAGTTCTGTTCGAGCGAAAGCAGTTGCGTATCTAATCGATAATCAGCGCCCTGGCTATAAACACTAGACATCACTGCATAAAAAAAGCCGGTTCGTTGTAAACTTTGCACCATTAATGGATAGAGCATGTCACCCGGCGGATTAGTCCAAGCATTTTTTACAAAAGGTGCGCGTTGAAAAGGCTTGTTAACATAAAGCATTTGCTCTGTTTGATAACCTGCAACAGCCTCAGGTGCTGTAACCCATAGAGCAATATGCCGAGGATGTTTCGCAAGCTGTTTACTGCTGTATTCGGTCAATTGATATTGATTGGTTACCGGGATTTTAACAGGTGAGCACGCCATAAGCGCAAAGGCACTCATACTGACACTAATACTCGTTAATATTCTCATCACTTATTCTCCCGGCCCTGGTTTCGGCGCAGCACTTCCGCGAATGACGACCGAAGGATTTTGGCGAATTTCACTGCTAACCTGTTCAAGGTTTGCCGAAATAGCATTTAATCGACGTAATAAAATTGCCGCTGGAGCAACCGTCTCTTGGGACAGTTTCTCCAATGTATTTTTTCCGGACCCCATAGTACTTGATACACTGGTTCCAGCTTTACTTAAACTGTCGGCCATGGTTTTAAATTTGGATATTCCCGTTTGTAATTCACGAATCATTTGTGGGAAATCATGACTGCTTTTAGCCAAATTAGCCAAAAATATATCGGCATTTTTAATACTGGTATCAATATTTTTGCTATTGTGGGCAACCACCCCAGTCAACCGTTCCATACTGGCTAGTATATGTCTTACATGGCTTGCATTTTCTTCATTAAAAATATGCTGCGCCTGGACACTTACTTTACCAATGCTTTCAGAAACCTCTTTTAAAAGACTATCTAATTGATTAAATAAGGAGGGACGTGCAGGAATAACAGGATAAGGCTCTCCGGGTAATTTTTTTATGGGCGTTAGATCCGAAGAACCGGCAGTCAAACCAATATAGGTCACCCCGGTGATTCCTTGAGAAATCAAGGTTGCCGCAGTGCTCGTAGTAATCGGTGTTCCTGATTCAATACTTAATATAATTTCAACTTGTCTGGGATCATTCTTATTCAATTTTATATCATAGACATAACCCACCTGCACCCCATTATACTTTACTGCGGCATCCTTACTTAATCCTGAAGCCGCTTCATGCAGGTAAACGGTATATAAATTATATGATTTTTTGTTAAAACCAACCGACAACCATAACATGGCAGATAAAAGCCCTACTATCAATATAAGTACGACTACACCAACAATGGTGTAATTGGTTTTCGCTTCCAAATAACTTATCTCCTACGCCTTAATTTCTGTTATACCTTACTAAAATAATCTGCAATTAGCTTATTTTTATTTTTCATTAATTCACGAATGGGTTCCACACTTAAAATTTTGCCCTCGCCAACAAAAGCAACACGATCTGTAGTTCTCTTTAAAGACTCAATATCATGACTCACCATCACAATAGTCAGATTTAAAGAATTCCTTAAAAAAACAACTAAATCATCAAAAAGTCGTGCACTTCGTGGATCCAAACCGGTAGTCGGCTCATCGAGAAATAATAACTCTGGATCCATAGCTATTGCACGAGCTGCGGCTGCCCGTCGTTGCATTCCACCACTTAATTCGGAAGGCAATTTACCTGCGGCTTCTTGAGGTAATCCTACTAGTGCGATCTTTAATAAAGCCAATTCATGCATGAATTCAGGCTCTAAATTCGTGAATTCTTTCATCGGGAACATCACATTTTCCAGAACATTCATGGATGAAAATAATGCACTATGTTGGAAAAGCATGCCCCAACGGCGGCGCAGCAGAAAAGACTGCTGGGCATCTAGACCATTAATATCTTGACCAAATATTTTAATACTGCCTGCTGTAGGTTTCAACAACATTAATAAACAGCGCAATATAGTGGTCTTACCACTACCTGAGCCACCAATAATGGCTAAAATTTCACCCTTATTAACCGTCAAATTAATGTCTGAATGCACCCATTGACTGCCAAGATAATTCTTCATCCCTGTAATTTCGATAATGGGTTCGCTCATCTACAACTTCATCCAGCTATAAATAATTGAGTAAATCGCATCAGCAATAATAATCAGAAATAATGATTGCACCACACTTTTCGTCGTCTGGCTCCCAATATTTTTTTCAGTGCCTGCCTCAACTCTAAATCCCTGAAAACATCCCACCAAAGCAATTAATAATGCAAATGCCGGCGCTTTATAAAGGCCTAATTTAAATTGTGAAATACCTACAGAATCTCTTAATCGCTGCAAAAAATCAAGGGAACCAATTCCTAACATATTATTGGCCATAATCATCGAGCCTAAAATACTAAAAATATCAGCCCAAAAAATTAATAATGGAAAAGCAATCAATAAACCTAAGACCTTAGGTAAAACCAAAAGCTCAGTGGGTGATAGCCCCATAGTTAAGAGCGCATCAATTTCTTCATTAACTTTCATACTACCTAGTTGTGCCGTATAAGCCGAACTGGTTCGCCCGGCAACAATAATTGCTGTAATTAAAGGCGCAAATTCGCGAAAAATAGCCATACCCGATAGATAAGCAATAAAACTATTTGCACCATAAGTTGTTAATTGCAATCCCATTTGATAAGCCAACACCACACCAATCAAAAATGAAAGTAGTGCCAAGATGGGTAACGCTTTTATTCCAGTAGCATCGATGTTTGACATGATGCTGGACCATTGAAAACGACGCCAATTACCAAAGGCATCAAAAAGTTTTGTTGCCAAATCACCAATTAAGACAATCAGGCCATCAACCTGAACTAATTTAGTTTCAGATTCTTTACCTAATTTATAAAGAAAGTTCTCTTTGGGAGGTGAAGGAATTTGATAGTCTAAGATTTCCTGTTTTTCTTGTATTAAATCTAAAAGCTGTTGTTGTGTTTTGGAAAAGCCCACCAACGCAACTTCATTATCTCTTTGTTTTAGCGCAGCAACACATTTAATTAAAGCCAAGGCTCCTGCACTATCAAGATGGCTTATCCCCTCTCCATTTACCTTGATTTTTTGCGTTTTAGGTAAGGTGCTCACAGTAATTCTTTTTAACAAACTGCCAACATCCATAACAGACCACCTGCCTGTACAGTTAAATTGGGCAAGTTCCTCATCAAAAGTGATTTGCGGGCTATTTTTTACCATAGTCTTATGTCTTTAAAGAATTACCCCAAGAATAATACGAATGAAGCACAAAAGCTAATTAAGTTGTGGATAACAATAATATGAACTTCAAAAGAATAATGTACTCGTTCCTTTATGGGAACGAGTACAAAGGAGCCATTGGGCGATTCCAGCCCAATCAATGATTAAGCTGCTGGTGCCGCAATTGCAGCCGTAACTGTAGCAGAAACCTCATCAACCACTTTCTTAGATTTAGTATCAACGCTAAAGAAACCACCTTTAGCTAAGCAAGCGGCTGCGTAGAACACGCCAAGTCCTGCAATAAATAAAGCAATATTAATTAATATAGTTTTATTAATACCACGATGTTTATTGAGTTCCTGGATATCCTTGCCTTCATTAAAAATGTGCGCACTCTTGTTTTTATAGTGCTCTAAATCACCATCAGCAATGTATTTCTGCGATAAAGCGAATACATCAGAGTGAATCTGCAATGCGGCCTTGGACGCGTTTTTATAATTCTCTTTATCTTTTTTGGAGGTGCTGTCATCACTTCGCTTAAGCAGATCGTTATGCAGTTCATCAATCGCTTTTAACCGCTCAAAAATAGGGACAAGCTGCCGTCTTCTTCTGTTCTCTTCGGCTAAGTTTAATTCGGGTGTTTCCCCGGCAAAATTCTCTGCTGCACCATTAATGCCTACAGAAATGTCTTTAGGATCTTTACCCTCAGTACTCGCCGGAGTAGTTTTAACTTCTGTGCTCTCAGAAGTAACTTCACCCTCAGTGCTCGCCGGAGTAGTTTTAACTTCTGCGCTCTCAGAAGTAACTTCACCCTCAGTGCTCGCCGGAGTAGTTTTAACTTCTGCGCTCTCAGAAGTAACTTCACCCTCAGTGCTCGCCGGAGTAGTTTTAACTTCCGTGCTCTCAGAAGTAACTTCACCCTCAGTGCTCGCCGGAGTAGTTTTAACTTCCGTGCTCTCAGAAGTAACTTTAGGCTCCTGTCCTTCGGTGATTTCACCTACATTATCCATATCTTTAGATATGGTAAACTCTTTTTGTTTCGCATTAATTGCTGCGTTAAGCTTTGTTTTCGCCTTATTTATATTTTCTTGCTGACCAATTCCCACCACCTTAGGAACTAGAAAAAAGTTTTTTTTCTGCATCTTTTTATAAAAGCTTAAAATAGAATCCAATTCGACAACTGAAGCACACTTTTCTATCCTTTTAGTAAGATCCTCTGTTCTCTGTAAATAAGCATTAGCAGCTTGATTCTGCTGTTGAACTCTTTTTCCCATTACTAACTCCTAGTAAGACAATGAATACAAAATGGGCACAATGTACTCTAAAAAAAGAAAAAACACCATGGCAATTTACAATAAAAATACTCACTAAGTGTGTATTTTATTTACATAAATCACTTGTCACTAATTTAATTTAAGCGAAAATTCCAATCAGTTAATGTTCCGAAAAGGAAAGCAATGTTATTATATTGACCATAAAGATTGATTTTTTTATTAATAACCCATTGACCAGGATGGTCACCATGAAGAGGTATAATCCTATGCTCGCTAAGACTGATGCAAATGAATTAAATGCTATTGTTGAAAATGGTGTATTTAAAGAAATGGTAATGACCGAAATGACATACAACAAGTCATTAACATTATTAGACCTTATCCTCCACAATCACGATGTGAGTGGTAATAAAGTTCTTTCAACCATAAAGCCATTAATTGCAGCTTTAAAAATTATTTCTGATAAGCTGTTAACCAATGTTGAAGAAGCGGTTAAAACAGAAACTACTGATGGCCCCAAATTAAGAGAACAAAGACGACAATTAATTACTGCCTTTTTCACGGCTTATAAGAGCTATGCAGGACTCTATCAGCAATTTTCTGAGGCCAATAAAAATGATCGAAGTCAATTTAAAGAAATTAGCACTTATGTTCGTGGCGACCAACTGCTCGAAAGTGAAAAAAATCCAGAGCTAACGAATACCATTTTAGGACTTATTGAGCGTAAAAACCCACTTGACCTACAAGCTCATTTAATCCAACCCATACAGCGCGGCCCTCGCTACTTATTACTTCTAAGTGCTACAGAAAAATTAAATAGCAACTTGGATAAAACAAATATCCAAGAGCTAGAAAAATTAAAAAATATAGTCGCTGAATTTTTATTGTCGGTTAATGCCAGTGTACCCAAGAATAATTCAGAAAAACCCTATGAATTTGGTGATTACTCTAAAGCTCTTCTAGATTGGATTACGACTCTTAATCAACCTATAGCAGAAGAACAATCAAGCTATAAATTTGGCGACTTTACTAAAAGCGCTTTGACCTACTTCTTCAGCAAGCCTAAGCCTGCACAAGAATCCAAGCCAGTATCCGAACAAACCAATAACCATCAACAAGCTGAAGAACACAAACAGGACGATGAAACCGGCTTTACTTTAATCTAAAAGGTCAATCCTATGGAACATTGATACAGAAAATTCAATGTTCCATGTCTAAGCAAACATTTTTGGGTAGTTTGCATCACTATTTTATGATAAAATTGTCTTCATTTTTCTCAACACTAAAACCAGGTATGCAAGACAACTACAGCCAATTTGAACAACGCAAACGCTGCCTTATAAAACTTGCGTAACGCCGTAGATAAAGGAGAGAGCATGCCGCCAGCACCAAATACTGACGAATTATTCCGTGGATTTTCAAAACTCTCACGTGACGAACGCTTTAAACGATTGCTTGCCCTAGGCGCAGTAACCCCAGAAGACATTACTTTTCTAAAAAACGGCGGCATCAAAGATTTAAACCTCGCAGACAAACTCATTGAAAATGTTATCGGTTATTTTCAACTGCCTTTAGGCGTCGCCACCAATTTTAATATTAACGGCCAAAACTACGTTATCCCCATGGCTGTTGAAGAAACCTCTATTATTGCCGCCCTATCTAAATCAGCCAAATGGATTAGACAGTCTGGGGAAATCAAAACTTGGGTAGAAGGTGATTGCATCCTCGGACAAATCCAATTAGCCAAAGTAACTGATTTCCACAAATTTGCACAAATTTTTGCAGAAAATCGCCAATATCTGATTGAAAAAGCCAATGAAGATGTTGCCGCAAACATGGTAAAACGTGGTGGGGGGGTCATTGATTTACAATTGCGCCAACTCAAAAGAGAAGATGGCCATGATATGGCGGTGATTCATTTAACCATGAATAGTTGTGATGCCATGGGTGCAAACATCATTAATCAAGTTCTAGAATACTTAAAATCACCAATTGAAGCGTTAACCGGTGAAGAAGTCACCATGTGCATTTTATCCAACTTAAATGATCAAAAAATAACAACAGCACAAGTGACGATTAATAGGATTGATCCGGTGCTTGGGCAAAAACTACAAGAAGCCTCTCTTTTTGCCGAAATGGATTCCTACCGAGCCGCCACGCATAATAAAGGGGTAATGAATGGCATTGATCCCGTACTCATCGCCACAGGAAACGATTGGCGTGCCGTTGAAGCCGGCGTACATGCTTATGCTGCTCGTGAGGGTCGTTATCAAGCCATAACCCGTTGGCGCTATCAAGATGGCGTTCTGACTGGGCGCCTCACCGCACCGATTATTGTTGGCACTATTGGTGGCGTAACCGCCCTGCACCCTACAGCGAAAATGTGTTTACGCATGATGAATATCACTTCAGCAAATGAGCTATCGCAAGTGATCGCAGCCGTCGGACTGGTGCAAAATTTAGGCGCAATAAAAGCCTTGTGTACGGAAGGAATTATTCAAGGCCATATGAAATTACATATTGATAATCTACTTCTAGCAGCAGGCGCTAATGAAAACGAAATGCCAGAACTAAAAGAACGTTTGCAAAATTGGCTTAATCTGCATAAACGAATCAGCCTGAATAATGCTCATGATTTACTGGCTGAAATCAGACAAACACCGATTACTGTATGAAGTGGTCAATCCCTGCCAAAACCTTTTTATTAGGTGAATATGCGGCAGTAGCTGAAGCTTCTGCCATTGTATTAACCACAGCCCCCTGTTTTGAACTATCCCTCATCGCAGAGCAAGGTTTATTAGGAATTCATCCCGAATCACCAGCAGGCCTTTGGTGGCGAAAACAGGCATTAAACCAAGGCCT
The DNA here is from genome assembly GCA_963844185.1 of uncultured Gammaproteobacteria bacterium. Classification (GTDB taxonomy): domain Bacteria; phylum Pseudomonadota; class Gammaproteobacteria; order Legionellales; family Legionellaceae; genus Legionella. Next base: position 189,264 of record CAWJMX010000001.1, on the reverse strand, counting down.
GGCTTGGCATGATCCTTATATTGGTCGTGGCGGCTTAGGCGCATCCAGCGCACAATTTTTAGCAAGTTATCTAGCCAGTTGCTCCCTGCAGAATAAAACACCCGGGCTAAACAACATGCTTAGCGCTTATTATCAATCATCATGGACTGGCAAAGGATTAAGACCAAGTGGCTATGATGTGATTGCACAGTCACAACAAGGATGTGTCTACATCAATAAACAAAACAAAATCATCCAATCTTATGATTGGCCCTTTCATGATTTGGCCTTTTTTCTAATTCACACTGGCGTAAAATTAGCCACCCACCATCATTTACAAGAAACAGCCCTCCCTCCGAAAATCGATTATTTATCTGCTCTGGTTGATGAAGCCAAACAAGCTTTCGAAGAGGCTGATGCACAACGATTAATTACCTGCATTAATCGCTACCATGAACAATTAGCCCAATTAAACCTGGTTGCTGAACATAGTCTTAAGTTAATTAAGCAATTTAAAGAATATCCCGAAGTATTAGCAGTTAAGGGCTGTGGGGCTTTAGGCGCTGATATTTTGCTCTTAATTACTTCCCGAACCAATGCATCCTCACTAAATAATAAACTTAAGGCTGAAAATCGCACGCTATTAGCGACAGAAAATTCTTTTGCTTTTACGAAAATGCATTCCCTTCATATAGATTGGCACTAACCAAGAAAAATTCTCCCTACAAAAATCATCTTAACCTCACCCGGAAATTGTTCAATAAAAAACCAAAAAAGCATTGGGTGCGCAAATAAATGAGCCATTGTATGAGAAAATCACAAAAAAATAACAAATATTGATAAAAACACTTGAAATTCTACGCTAATCCGGTATGATTTCAGCCTCTTTAGGGCCGTTAGCTCAGTTGGTAGAGCAGGAGGCTTTTAACCTCTGTGTCGTAGGTTCGAATCCTACACGGCCCACCAGTTTTTGTAGTAGAAGTTGTAGTAGTATTGTTTTAAAAATTACCCTTAAAGGGCCGTTAGCTCAGTTGGTAGAGCAGGAGGCTTTTAACCTCTGTGTCGTAGGTTCGAATCCTACACGGCCCACCATTTTGGTCATCGTTTCGATTGTTCCGACCAAAATAAAATATAGTAAAAAGCACATCAAATCATTACCCCATTGCGCTCGTAGCTCAGCTGGATAGAGTACTTGGCTTCGAACCAAGGTGTCGGGGGTTCGAGTCCCTCCGAGCGCACCATTTAAACCCTTTAAAATCAGGTAGTTAACGGTTACCTGGATCGAAACGTGCCGTAAAAACCAAGTTACAGTGACGAAAACGTGCCAGAATTTTTTGTAATTCTTTCCGCTGCCACCTTTAAATGGTCACTTGAAAGATGCGCGTAACGTAACACCATTTCATATTCTGACCATCCACCTAATTGCTGTAATTCTTGCAATGAGGTACCATTTTGCACATGCCAACTTGCCCAAGTGTGACGCAAGTCATGCCAACGAAAATCTTTGATTCCTGCCCGAACCAACGCTTTTTGCCAAGCATGATTATTACATCGCGTAACAGGCTTACCAAAATAGGTAAATACAAATGAGGGGTGTAGGCCCTTTTGTTTTTCTATAATTGCAATTGCCTGAGAGTTTAAAGGAACAGGGATCGCCTTCTTTGTTTTAGATTGATCAGGGTGAATGAGTGCATGTTTTCTAATTAAATCGACTTCACTCCACTGCAACTTAGTAACATTAGATTGGCGTAAACCAGTTGCTAAAGTAAAAGCGGCCATATCTTTCAAATGATTTGGTAGCTCCTGAAGCAATTTACCAGCCTGTCCGCTGCTCAACCAACGTATACGCTTATTTTCAACTTTTCTCATTCTGAATAATGGCATGGTGTTTATCCACTGCCATTCCTTATGAGCTTTGTTTAAAATAGCACGTATAATTTCCAACATTCGGTTGACCGTCGTTGGAGTAACATTAGTCCGCTCTTTTTCTTGCGCAATAAATTCAATTAATTCGGCGTTAATTTCATCTAACGTTTTCTGGCCAAGATAAGGGTCCAGAAAGGCCAAATGAAATTTATCCGTAACTAAACTTCGTTTATGCGCTGATTCCTCTAACCATCGCACAACAGCATCTACCCACGATTTCTGCTGGGGTAATTTGGTATGCTTGTTACTCCATAGATCTTGTAGAAAATTATCATGGAATTGTTGCGCTTGTTGTTTTACTTTAGTCCTAGTGCTTCTGCGTATACGCTTGTCACCGAAGGTGACGTCGATCCACCAGAACCCATTTTTTTTCGTGAGTGCCATTTATTATCTCCTATATCGACACCCCACGATGCATCGCAAGTAGAGTACTTGTTTCGCATATACATCGCAAGATCTTGTTCTATAAAACGCCAACCTCGCCCTATCTTTACTCCAGGTAGTTCACCTGATGCAGCCATTCGTCGGATAGTTTCCCTGTGGGCGCCTAGAAACTTTGAAGCCTCTTCAATATTAAAAGTATTCATAAGCAACCCCATTTATAACCCTGGTGCACATATTGTTTATTAGTATTGAGTTCAAGAATTAAATGATAAAGCCTCACAAGATCCCGTTCGCAATATAGATTAGTTGGCATTAACTCATCGAAATAAATAGAACGTAATTGTCTTATTGAGCAATTTAGTAAAGCAGCAATGTCTTTTAGAGTATAGTTAGTTGACTCTAATAGATAATTAATGATGTTCTTACAGATTTGTAGCCTAAAGTTATTTTCCACAACGAATACTCCTTTTCAACTTATTCTGTAAATAGCTACAGAAAACGCCTAAGCATATTTTTTATCTAAATCGGTTTGTTTATTTGTTACTGTTCATTCAACTTATGTGTATAATAAACGCTAGGTAAACAATACACACAAATATAAACGATAACGTTTATAATAAACAATTATGTTTATTTTGCAAGGTTTTTATATGGATATAAAATTAAAAATAGGGTTAAGAATTAAAGAGTCGCGAAAAAACAAAAAATTCACTGCAGTGCAGTTGGCTGAAGTCACTGGTTTTTCAGCGCAACGAATTAGTAATTGGGAACGAGGAACAAGAACGCCCAGGTTTAAAGATGCAGAAATACTCGGTAGTGCATTGGGTGTTTCTCCAACATGGTTATTATTTTTAGATATTGACCACAAACCTATGAAGGATCATCCCTTCCAAACGATCCCTATAATCAATGCCTCATCTAAAATTGAAGGTTATCTCCCAATACCTTCATCAATTCAAGACAACATAACGCATGATGATTTTGCTTTTATTGTGCACGATAAAAGTATGTCTCCTATTTATAATGCAGGTGACCTAGTTACTTTCTGTAAAGAAAAACAGAACCACTGCGATTTAGTACTGATTCATATTAACGCTACAGAAGAGAACTTATTTAGAAAAATAAGCTCAGAAGACAATACGTTTATATGCTCACCTATCAATCCGGACTGGCCACAAATTCGATTTGAATCAGCATCAATGTTTCAAATAATAGGTTGGGTAAAGAATGGGGCTAAAGTATTTTATTAATTAATGAATAAAGAATTTCCTATCTTTACAATCATTAAGATCTCATCATTTGAAAACCCCTTTTTCAGAACAAGCTTATTTAAAGATATACCAAATATATCGGATAATGTAACAAGATTGTGTTCTGTACTGCTTAAGATTGTATCAATAACCTGAGTCGCAATACGCTCTCCATTAATAACCTGTTCACTTACAATCTTCATGATTAAAATCCTTATTACGACAACAACAACGTACTTTACTTATTTGACAAGCTTGATTTGATTAGAGCATAATATGTTTGTCATTTATATCACTAAAATCTTTGGCAAATACGCATTTTAATTCAAAATAAAAAGCAACTTAATTAACAAAAAGACTAATATGGAATTTTGTAGGAATTTTACTAGAGTTTGTTGGGATGAAATTAGAGAGGAAGTAAAACGCTCTAATCCTGAGTTTTTTTTCTTAGTTGATGAAATTGCGCCAGGAAAAGATTTCCCACTATATGTTTTTAACTTTGGATATGGTGATTTAATTGGTGATTCTGAAACCTTTTATATTCCGCACCAAGGAAAGCTTCAAACTCTTAATAATTTTTCATCTCAAGAACCAATTACTAAAGACCTCTTTTATGGATTTCACAGTTGTCCATTAGGTCTTGTATTAGATAAGTGCTTTGAATGGTACTTAAGAGGTGATTCAGAAAATGAAACGCATCCTGTTTACATAGATAAGAAAGGGGATTTTTTTAACATTGGACATGTAACCCAGATAAAACCACTTAAACGATACTTGCCTAATGGCATACTGTCTGTAAAAGCTGGGGCACAAACCACTCTTGTAACACAAAACATTGGATGCAAAAGAAGCCATAATCGTCTTATTCGATCTGGAATTGATTGCACCATCCCCAATTCATACCATGATCACAGTGAATTCTTTAAACGAATTTACCAATCTTGCCCTTCTGAAAGTAAGTGGCGGGCCTCCATCGTTTACTTTTCTGAAAAATGGATAGAAAACATTGTTAATAATCCTGAGTGGATCAATATTAATAAATATTTCTTTAAATATTATCTACATTATTATGCTTACACCTACTATGGAGACTATTATCAACATATTTTTAGGGTTGCTTTTGATAAATCAAATTTAGAACGAGATTTTTTTATTCAAGATACCGCTAAATATATCTTTGAAATTCTCATAGGTGAAAAATATGGATTTTCGTTTACCAATACCGATGAGTTCTTGCCTGCATCATGGATAGCCTACGTTTTAAAAGACATTTATAAGCTAAAAACAGACCCCTCTATATTAATACCTAAAAAACATGTTGAAAAAAATCCGGTATATTTTTCCCTTCAACATCCTATTTTTAGACCATACCAAGGGTTGTCTAGAAAAAGAGCAACTCTAATTTCTGAGCTTGAAAATATAAAAATCGTTACAAATAAATATAAAGAATTATTTTCTTCTAGTCATGAAGAATGGGCTGATACAATTCTTGAAGAAAAGGCCAAAAAAGCTCAATTTCTTTATTACCATGGATTTGAGAATAAAAAAAATTGGCTTTCGGACATTGATAATTTATTCCAAAATGACTCTGGAGTGCATCATTTAAGTAATGACACTTTTTGTCAAGATGCGCCTTTTTTTAAAGGATGCATCTCAATAAACAGCTTCTAACCGCTGTGCTCTTTTAGAATTAAATACTAAGAAGGCACTCATGAAACAAAGCAAAGAAGATATTGTCCAAGCACTTTGGGCATTGAAATAATACATTGCTACTCCTGATATGAGAGGGCCAATCATCATGCCTAATGCATATGCGCTGCGCCACGCCCCTATACCTAGGCCACTGTGGTTAGAGCTTCCATATTGATGACATAATGCAACGGAGTACGCCATAAACAACATTTCACCAAGAGTGAATACTAAAAGCGAACAAAACATTCCTAGTATTGTAGAAGACAGGCCCATAGCAAACGTTGACGCCCCTAATAAAATACAGCCGATACAAGCAACTATATGTTTATTGAATCGCTCAATCCTTTTTGATAATTTTACTTGAAATAATGCGATTAAAATGGGATTGGTTGCGAAAAAAAATCCAATGATTAAAGAATTTCCTATTGTTTCGTTTAAGTGAATCCCTAGTACTGTTTTTTGTATCCCATAAGTTAAACCGATGCAAAATACTGAAAATAACATTGGAATAAGCGAGCTATAGACTGTCTCAATTTCTTCTTTATTACTGGGTTTTGCAGCCACATCCTGATTACTGATTTCTAATTTTAGAAAAATAACTATTGAAAACAATATCAAAGTAACGCCGACCAAAGTCATTGCTAATTTAAAATGATTTTGCGCTAAAAGCATTATCAAAACCATTGCCACAATACCACCAGTATTTTCCAGTGCATTTTTATAGGATTGGGCAATCGTTAAACTGTGATTGGTATTTTTTGAAATCTGCAAGAAAGATGAGTTACTGCAAGTGATGAACAAGTTGATCCCAAATCCCATTAACAATACAAAGACAACAGATAAATGAAAAGAACTCACTTTTGCTAGAATAACAAATGCGACGCCCATGAGTAAGAAACTTGCCCCAATTATACCCTTTGCTTGTGCTTTTCCCGTAACGTATCCACCACATATACTGCCCAAAATAGCTCCAATCCCCATTGAAAAGCCTAAGAAGCCTATATTTAATTTATTAAAATTGGTGCTTACACTAAAAAAATACGCAATATGGTAAGATAGGCCGCCTCCAATAGCCTCTATAAAAGAAAGAGCCAATAATAATTTACAAGTGACTGGTAAATCACTAAAAGAGAACCCTACTTTAGAAGAGCTGACTGTTGAGCTCATTGTAATCCCTCACATTAAATAAAAATTAGATACATCCACTAAACTATGCCACTTGATTTAATAACCTTAATGCATCAGAACTCGGCATTCGTTGTATTTTATCGGGAGGAATATACAAAGTAGACAGTGTTGTTAACTCTTGCCTATCAAGTTGCTCTAAATCAAATTCAGATATCTTTGGATGAGTACCAGGATAAAGAGCAGCTTCGTAAATAACCGCTTTTTTTTCTTTTTTATAGAGTTCGATTAATTTTTTTTTAATAAAATTAAGAGCCTCAAAATTGATTTTATTTGTTGGTAAACCCAGATTTCCAACCATACCAATCTGGTAAATTACTACATGAGAAGAAGGATCTACTACTTTATCATATAGAAGATATTCCGTAGCATCAAAGGATTGGATACCTCCAGATGCGGGATCAAACCTAAGATCGGCATATAAACAATCTTGAGTTGAAATACCAGGGCACACCACTGTTTTAATGCTATCACCAAGCATAGACAAAGCGAGCAAGCCAGGAGTAGCAAACACACATGGATGACCATATATAACAACACATAATGATCGTACATCTTCTATCGCGCTATGAATATATTGTGCAATATTATTATAAGCACTTTCTCTTGATTTAGAGTTAAAGTATATTTCATCCAGTGACTCTGATGATTTCGCTAATTTACGAATATAGCGCTCTAGCAAGGGTTCATTAACTAAGTAGATTACCTTATCACAAGTAGAAATATACCCTTTTGCTTCTTCTGTAATATGAGCTATTGTTTTAATTCCAGTACCAACTAACGCTACAACTTTCACTTAAATCCTTATTTGGTCACTGGAAAAACATGGCTCATATCCGGATACGGGATCACATGGCTCATATCCGAAAAATTCTTTTTATCAGTGATTAACTCCCTGATCTTATGTGTATCTGAGTTTTTATATGATTCAACCAAGCTTTTACTTAAAACCCAATCCTCTAAAGCCACTGTATCAAGGAGTGGATTTTTCACCAATGCCTCAACTGCATCTAATAATTCCATAGTCCCTCCAAAATTTGGCAATCAAAATTTTGCACTATTTATTTTATAAAAATTTAAATCATTATCCTATCAAAAATCAATCATTATGAAGAAATTTTTTATTTCAAATAACATGTCAGTGCATAGAATATCATTACGGATTGACTCATATTATTCCACAAATGTATGTTTTTTTGAACACAAATTATTTTGCGCTTGCCTCAATGTCTACGGTTTTTTTACTTCCTAAATTATTTAATGTTATCCTCCTCAATCATATGATAATAATCAATAAGGACTCTATTTGACGAGTTTACAGATAATATCCCATTTTTTTCCATTTTTTTGGCCGAAAAATAATTTTAAAAAAAAGTTTCGGGTCATATTTTCATTATTTTTGGTTTTCACAACACTCGCCTTAAATTTAATTGTACCCATTTTTTTTAAAGATATAGTAACTGCATTATCCGGTACGATAAGGACATCGAGCATGATGATTATCTCGCTGATCTGCTGTTATGGATTACTCTGGATGCTGGCAAGATGCAGTGAAAAAATTCGCGAGATGCTTTCTTTTGTAAACATAAGTACAACAATTGCGGATTATAGTACTCATGTCTTTGCACACCTTCATGCTTTAAATTACAAATTTCATCTGGATAAGGAAACCGGAAAAATAACCAGCGCTATCAGTCGCGCACAGCTTGCAATCGCGATGCTTATCTCGAACATATTGTTTCGGATTGTGCCTGTTTTTTTAGAAATTCTCTTCGCTTTTTTAATCATTTGGCACTTCTATGGCTTAAGCTATGGCCTCTATCTAATTATTATTTTGGGAATCTATCTTGTTTTTAATGGACTCACTCAAAAAAAATCCACAGTCCTGCAAAAAAATTGTAGCATTGCTGAATTAAATGTAAGTTCCGCAATTACCGACAGCCTACTCAACACAGAAACTGTAAAATACTACAACAGTCAAACCGTAGAACATAAAAAAATAGACCAATTTTTACAAGAAAGCGTTCATGCAAATACAGCATTATTTAGTGGAAACGGTACATTTTTGGTGATACAAACACTCATTATTGCGGGGGGTCTTGCCTTTTTGTCCTATAAAGTAGGGTACCAAATTTTAATTGGACAGTTAAAAATTGGTGACTTTGTCCTGATTAATGGCTATTTATTACAGTTATTTGAACCTTTAAGCGAAGCTAGTGTGCGTTGGCGAGATACCAAAAATGATTTATCCAAAATAGAATATTCAGCCTATTTATTAGATCAAACCGATGAAGTTGAACAAGACCATCCTGATGCAAAACCTTTATTCATTACCGGCCAGCATGTTCACTTTAAAAACGTCACTTTCGGTTACCAACCAGAACACCCCATTTTAAAAAATGTAAGCTTCGAAGTTCCACCCGCAAAGATGACAGCTATTGTGGGACCCAGCGGATCGGGTAAATCAACGATTGCACGATTATTGCTGGGATTATTTGAAGTCACTCAGGGACAAATACTCATAGATGACCAGGATATTACTGCTGTGAGCAAGCATTCATTACGCCAACAAATCGGAATTGTTCCACAAGAAGTTCTACTCTTCAACAATACGTTGAGGTTTAATCTCTGCTACGGTGCTCTAAATATCTCCGAGCGTGAAATCAATAACGTAATCCAACTGGCGCACTTGGAAGAGATGGTAAAAAACCTCCCCAAAGGAATTGAAACCAACATCGGTGAAGGGGGTTTTAAATTATCAGGAGGAGAACGCCAGAGGATTGGAATAGCAAGATGTTTATTACGCAACCCGAGTATTTTGTTATTTGATGAAGCAACCGCATCGCTCGACACGCAGACTGAAAAAAATATCCAGGAAAATATTGAGGAAGTTACAAAACATACCACCAGTATAGTCATTGCACATCGTTTGAGTACGATTATTCATGCTGACAACATTCTTGTTTTACAAGACGGAGAAATCGTAGAAGCTGGAACGCATCAAGAATTAATCGAGAAAAAGGGATTATATTACTCCATGTGGAATAGCCAGCAGCAAAAGAGTGCATCATGATGAATGAAAGTTTACCCAGCATTAAAGAAACTATCTACTATCTTTGGCCTTGCGTTTGGACAAAGAACAGCCTAAGAGGAAAAATTCACGTTGTCTTGGCTCTCTTATTTATATTGATTTCCATTGCACTAAATTTGTGTGTCCCCATTTTTTTAAAAGAAGCCATTAATGCACTCTCTGGACATGCCCTATTTTTAAACAGCACCCCTTTAGTCATCATTCTGACTTATGCATCGGTTTGGGGTGCATCCAAAGCTTGTATCACCCTCAGTCAAGTAATAGCTTTTCCTGTAGAATTAGAAGGGGCGAGAAAATTTTGTTTAGAACTTTTTGATCACGTACAAGCGCTTTCCACAAAATTTCATAGAGAACGTAAATCAGGCGAAATTCTTACAATCATAGAACGTTCACACTCGTCTGCTGTTGATCTTATTGGTCGACCTATTGTGATGATATTGCCGGTTCTTATAGAAATAATTTTTGCTATGATTTTTTTGAGCTATTTTTATGATCTTTTTTTTGGATTGGTTCTATTGTTGATGCTGGTTTCTTATATCTTGCTAAGCTATTACACCGCTCAATGGATTGTAAAATGCAGAATGAAGCAAAACAATGAAGATGCATCTGCAAACGCCTATCTGGTGGAAAGCCTGTTGCATGCGGATACCGTGAAATATTTTAATACCCAACAGGATGAAATCAATACAGCTGCTCAAAAATTACAAGAAAAGGCCTGTGCAGATACTCGAGCATTAAATGCCGATGCAAAAATTCATCTTATGCAAAATGTCATTGTCGGTATGTGTGTTATTATTATGCTCTTACTTGCTGGCAGCCGAGTCATTGCAGGGAGCATGAATGTCGGAGATTTTGTACTGGTCCATGGCTATTTATTCATGTTCATGCTGCCATTATCCATGCTAGGCTATCGAATTCGTGTTACCCGAGATGATTTAGCTCGTTTTCAAACCGCGATTCAGTTGCTGAAAATTCCTATCGATATTCAAGACCAACCCAATGCCAGAACACTTAAGTACAAAGAAGGAAAAATCCAATTTGATCACGTCCATTTTACTTATAATGAACATCGAAAAATTCTTGATGACGTTAGCTTTATAGTTGAACCCGGTACCACTACTGCAATCGTTGGATCCTCAGGATCCGGCAAATCCACTCTCGCAAGATTAATCTTTCGGCTTTACGATTTGAATTCGGGGAGTATTCAGATTGATGGGCAAAATATTAGCAATATCCAACATGCATCACTCAGAGCAATACTCGGTATTGTTCCTCAGGAAACTGCTTTATTCAATGATACCTTAAGAAATAACCTGATATATGGAAATCCGCATGTCACTCATGATGAGTTGGCGGATGCAATACAAGCAGTACATCTTGACAGGTTCGTGGCAAAACTGCCTGATGGGTTAGAAACCAGAGTTGGTGAGCGCGGATTAAAATTGTCTGGTGGCGAAAAACAGCGAGTGGCCATCGCTAGAATGCTGCTTAAAAAACCTAAAATTTTTATTTTTGATGAAGCAACATCTTCACTGGATATGAAAACAGAGAAAGACATTCAGACCTGTCTCAAACAGATATCGATCAACACAACAACGCTTATTATTGCACATAGACTTTCTACAGTAACGCATGCAGATAATATTCTGGTACTCGCTAAAGGTGTGATTATTGAGCAAGGTACCCACAATGAACTACTAAATCAAAATGGTGCCTATGCTCAATTGTGGAAAGCTCAAAGTCAAAATAAAATTGACACAGGGTCTATTAATGGCTTTGTTCCTTAGCTCATTATCCTCCGAAAAATACCTCTATATTTTGAGGAGGATAATGCTTGGTTATGCTGTGACACCAATGGAGGCGGCATTATGAATATAAAACAAAACGACACATCAACCACTCCCCCTATTTTATATGGTACAGCATGGAAAGAAGATGACACAAAACGTTTGGTGCTCCAGGCACTCAACTCAGGATTTCGAGGGATTGATACTGCCAATCAACGTAGGCATTATTTTGAAGAAGCCGTGGGTGATGCAATTGATCAATTTTTAACAACTAGTCAAAAAACACGCAGTGATTTATTTCTACAAACAAAATTTACCTCTGTACATGGCCAAGATCATAGAAAACCTTATGATGAATTTGATACATTGACCAACCAGGTCAAGCAATCCTTTGCAAGCTCACTAGAACATTTACAAACAGACTACATTGACGCCTATATACTTCATGGCCCTTCACTATCTCATGGAATAATCGATGCAGATTTAGAAATTTGGCAGGCCATGGAAGAGCTGGTGTGTAGTAGAAAGGTAAAGTTTCTCGGCATTTCTAACGTTAATATGGCACAAGTTGAAGAACTATATAGAAAAGTCTCTATAAAGCCGTCGTTTATACAAAATAGATGTTTCGCCATAACACAATGGGATCAAGACGTTAGGACATTTAGTCAAAAAAACAAGATTATCTATCAAGGATTTTCTTTGCTCACTGCGAATCAGCGGTATTTATTAAACCCTCACATGCAATCACTTGCTGTAAAATATGATAAAACCATCCCGCAAATTATATTTCGCTTTGCAAACCAAGTGGGGATATTGCCTTTAACCGGCACTACAAATCAACAACACATGGATAATGATTTAAACATATATGACTTTGAGCTTACACAAGAAGAAATTCAATATATAGAAAATATAGGATTATAAGTGAACCAATATGACCATTAAAATTGAAACACCAAGGATGCTTTTGCGTTTAATTAAGGATGAGGACTTAGATCAAGTTGCTCAGCTTCATGCAGACCGAGAAGTTAGAAAATTCTTTCCTGATGGAACACAAGATCGCGAGCAGACTAAGCGAAGAATAAAACAGATTATGAACCTTTATGGAGATAAAGGATTGCCTGGTTTTGTTATATTCAATAAGGTGACTCATGAATTCATTAGACGATGTGGATTTGGGCCAATTGAAACAGGGGAAATTGAAGTTGGATACCTTTATTGTAAGAAAATTTTGGGGTATGGGTTATGCATCTGAAGCACTAGAGGCACTTCTTGAATGGAGTAAAATAAATATCAATTCTGATTATATTATTGCTTTTGCGCCACTCAAACATAGTGCATCACATCGAGTAATGGAGAAGTGTGGTATGGAATATTATAAAGATGAACTTGGTCATGGTGTTGAGTGTAAATTTTATCGTTCCAAAAACAAATAATTTATAAAATGATTGCTCATGAAAAGAAACTCATTAATTTGGAAGGACAAACTTTTGATGAGTTGATGTCTATATGGAAACAAGCAAAGAGTAGAGTGGGTTAAACCGGGTGATCATGGTGTAAATTGATAGCTGAAATTTAGAGTCGGCATTAAATCACAAACACGCAATTGATCCGCGCTTAATAAAAAATAGTCAGATTCACATAAAACTTGATCTGAGAATTAATGAACAAGACAACTCTAAAAAAGAAAACAGCACACCTTTCGCAACTGGTTGCAGTATGTGTAACTCATTGTATTTATTGAGAATAAAGCCATATTTGCAAAGGGTGACTGCAAAATTTTAAATGTTGGCTAATTAGTAATCAAAAAGCAGTATGCAAATGTGCATCAAATTTAAATTTAATGTGCATATTGTCTGATGCAGATCTGCATACTACCAGTAGTAACCAGTTGAAATATATAGCCTAATATGATCTAATTGAAATTAGGGTTGGCGTGCACGGATGCATCAGCCAGACATCCAACATCATCGCAAAAAGAGGTTATATTATGGCTCGAATTACTGTTACCTTACCTGACAATCTCCATGAGCAAGTGCTTAAAATAGCTGGTAAAGAGAATGACTCGCTCTCTTATACGACAACAAGGCTTGTTGAAATTGGACTCATGGTCATGAGCAGCAAGGCTGAAAATAAAGACGAGAAAAAAGCCAGTGACATCGAAGAGTATTGCCAAAAATTAATTATTCAGATTAATGGCATTGTTAAAGAAATTGCTGTTGATAAATTTAATTTTGATAATGATAAAATCGCTCAAATTACTAATGAGACCCTTAGCAAATTTAATAAGGTAAAAGGTATTCGACAGGAATATTTATAGCCAAGTAATGATATGGGGCAGGAGGATAGGGTTCGCTGTGCGACACAATATCGCACGGCAATTAAAATTAAAATCTCGTTTAGCACTTAAAAATTGAAAGCTCGGACTGTATTTTAAACCCCAAAGTTTCATCTAAGGCAGTCGCCATTGGGGTCGCTTGGAGTGTGGCGTACTTGTATCCCCTAGCTATAGCCTCATTAAGTCGAGCGTAATGTAAAGCAGTCCCTATCCCTTGTTTCCTGTATTCAGGAAGAACAGATAGATTATACAGTCCTGCAGTGTCATCATGTAAATACAAAGAGGCTGCGGCAACAACTTTCTCATTGTCTTTAGCAATAAAATGGACGAATTTATCCTGAGCATTCTCCAAACAATATCTATAGCGCGATGCTGCTTTTTCATCAAGTTGGAAAGCAGTTTGAATTGGGATAATCCAGTCATTTAAATCAGTCCCATTTTTAATAATACTTATCGTGACCTTTGGTGGTGACTCTTGTTTAAATTCTTTATCCAACTCAATGGACATTATTGGTACCTGCTGCATGATAGGTTCTAATGTCAGAACACTAGTTAGAGGTATTTGTCTATTACGCTTGGAGTCGTGCCAAAAACTATGAGGTAAACTGTCTTTAATCAAAGGTAACTGTTGAGCATTATTTTTTATAAATATAGGATTAAATAAGGGGATTTCTATTCCTGTATTAACCTGCACACAGTCATTGGATTCAACTACAGCCCCTGGGGTAGTTGCCACCATAGTTTTCCAGTAGCCTAATAAATTATTAAAACAAGTTTCGTTAAGATCGATTAGCATGATTGAACTCCAAAGTAAAAATCATGGATTATGAGATTTTGAATTTAATTAAATAAGCGTATTAACTACGGGGGTAGAGCTTATTTAAGGAGTTCGCGCTTACTTGTAACCTGATATTTCATTTTAATATTATCGAAATGGCCTTCGATTGTTCGATGAGAAAGACCCAACTTATGCGCTGTTTCCTTTGCTGTCAGTCCTTGTTGATACAGTTGAAAGCACTGATATTCTTTAGGAGTTAGCAATGGGGCATTTTTAATAGCGCTTAAAAACTCTAACTCTTGTTTTGTACAGTCTTCCGTTATTAAAATATTAGACGTTGAATTAAAACTAACTGAATTTATTACTTCTAAATTCACAGCATGGTTAAGACAGTGATTATAAATAGGTTGTAAGTTCTCTTTGATGTATCGAGTGTAATCAACTTGAAGTCTTGATAACTGAGTTAAGTATAAGTTTAACACCTGAAGATGAGCCCTAGGTGCACCAAAAAAATAATATTCACAGCCATGAGGATTGGGCTCAATTACTGCCAGAGCGTGATCAATATCAAACAAATCAACTGATTGACTCACTAATGTTTGTTGAAATAAGTCATTTTGATGATTTTTGGGGAAACAAACAGTTGAAGTAGTGTAATTTGTAGGTCGCACTAGACTCGGATCGAATTGATAAAATTGATGCTCAGCACTATGCAACAACCAAGAAGGATTATTACCTACAGTAAACCAATCGCCTTCATTAGATACAAATTGATAACAAAAATAATTAATACCAAAGTGTTGCAACAAAGGCGTTGTTAATTTTTTAATAACCCTATCATATTTAATGCTGGTTTGTTCTATCATTCTAGAAATAGAAGTCAAATGTATTTTCCACAACAAAAAAACAACAATTTTAAATATATTGAACATTTAAAACAATACCGAAACAACCTAGGTTATTTCAACAATAACCAACACTCGGTGAGTAATTCTGTTTCAGCAACCTCATGATCGAAATTATGGTAGCAAAAAATACAAGGTAGGTCCCCAAGTTCTTCATTGGATTGAGGCAACCAATCTCGATATAAACCATACACCGTATCGCCAATATTATCTCGAGACCCCTTGTGCAAGGCTATGGCATAACGACCAGCGGGTAATCTTTTTTCAATAACAACACCCTCAATCTTTAACTGCTCAGGAACCGTAATGCCAAGATCAAAACGAAACTCTGATTCGGGAGTGGTTTTTGGATCATCGTAGGCAAATCCAAAAGCTTCTCCAGCTTCAGGCTTTAAGTCCATCGACTGATTTTTAGCCCAAAAAATTAATTTATTAACGCTATCTCCTACTTTTCGCGGATCTCCACGATGCTCCAAAACCGCCAAACGTCTTGCTTTCAAATTTTTTATTACTACATTCATGATTATTTCACCTTGTTTTGGCAAACAATAAGGTGGATTTTCCCATGCTTGCCAGCTTGAACGAGATCTAAACTCACTGGGGCTAAAACCACAGCTTTGTTTGAACGCTCTAGTAAAGGACTCATGGGACTCAAAACCTGCATTGATTGCAATGTCAATAATGGATTTACTTTTATCAACAATCAGTTGGTGAGCGGCCCGTTTTAGGCGCAGCCAACGGATGTACTGTTGTAAAGATAATCCGGTGTACGCTGTAAATAATCGATGAAAATGATATTTTGAAAAGCAAGCTATATTACTCAATTGAGTTAAAGTGAGTTTATCATCAAGATGTTTACCGATAAAAGCGATTACTTTATTTAACTGTCGTTCATAATTCATACTTTTCTCAAATCAGATTATCCTCTTATTTACACAAACAAGGATACTGCATTCATTAAACAGTTATTTGACCATTATTGCTAAATGTAGCAGAGAATTAGATTTTGGTAGTTTTAGTACTATCCATTTAATGGGATATAATGATTGCTGCTAAGCTCAATTGAAAAAATCTTAAAAAAACACTTGACTATGACGTTACGTCAGACCTTAACCTTGGTCTCAAGGGGGAAAAACGATGAAACAATGGTACGCAAAAGAGTTAAGTGAACTGACACAAGTATCGGTGCGCACACTGCATCACTACGATAAAATTGGTTTGCTACAACCGCAACTGCGTTTAAGCAATGGGTATCGTTTGTACTCTGAAAAGGATTTGTTAAAGCTACAACAGATTATCGCTTTAAAATATTTTGGTTTTGAGTTGTCTCAAATCAAAACTTTACTGACTAATTCAGTGAATGTTCTTGAGCACTTTGCAATGCAATCACATTTTTTGCATGAAAAGGCAGAAGCACTCGTTGAAGCCAGTAATCTTTTAAAAAGCCTTATGTCAACGTGCAGCAATGATGAATCCATTCCTTGGGAAAAAATTATTCAATTAATTGAGGTATATCGTATGACGCAACAACTAGAACACTCTTGGGTAAAAGAAATATTTAATACAGACGAATTAAAACAATATGCGTCCTTTGAGGCAAATATTAAATCGCACTTTACTGAAGAGGAACGAAACACACGACGACAACTTTGGCATAATCTAATGGAAGAAATTAACAAATCACTAAAAAAAGATCCTAGCTCTGCATTAGGTATTCATTACGGTCAACGTTTTATGGAAGTAACCAACCGTATCTTTGGAAAAGAGCACGCCAATTTACGGACTAAAATGTTCGAACAAGGATTTGGCGAAGGCAAAGGCCTACAAGAATTTGGATTGACTCCTGAAATGGTTTCTTGGATAGAGAAAGCGGTTGATGCCTATTGGCAGCAACGACTTCATGACATTCTTGCGCAGGTGACCATACTACCTTCCTCTGAAGTAGTACTCCTTTGGAATAAAGCAATGGAGGAGCTCTATGGAGACGACTCTGCTCGGAAATCGGTCATTATCGATACGGCATTGAATGACGATAAAGTAAGCCACGAGGCAAAAAGTTGGATGAAAAAAACTTTTTGTTAATATCCAGGTATGAGGGACTTTATCGCATCACCTTTTGTGTTATGTATGGGGTGTAATAAAGTCTCTTTTATTTGCTCAATAAAGTATTGTCGGTATAAAATATAATCAAATCTCATTACAAAGGGTTAGAATATGCAAAAAGTGAACCTTAAAAACAAATTTGAATTATTTAATGAATATTGGACACCAAAAATAGTGGGTGATTTGAATGATTCACACATAAAATTAGCTAAATTCAAAGGCGAATTTACTTGGCATCAACATGATAATGAAGATGAGTTATTTTTTGTTGTCAAAGGTAAACTTTTAATCAAGTTTAGAGACAAAAATATTCATCTAGAAGAAGGTGAATTTCTTATAGTCCCTAAAGGTGTTGAGCACTTACCCATTGCAGAAGAGGAAGTACATGTGATGCTTATTGAGCCTAAAACCACAATAAATACAGGAGCTGTTGTTGGTGATTTGACTCAAACTGATTTAGATAGGATTTAATGCCTTGTTTTTCAAACAAATTAAATTATCTTTAGAGACTAATAATGATTACAAGAATACCAAACCAAAATGAATACATGGTATAAGCAAGCCTCACTAATTATCTAGAACAAATCTGCATAAGCCTCATAATTAAAATTGATTCTAGAAATTGTTCTACCCTCATGATAATGCCATATTAGCTTGCGCACTTGCTGAACAAGTTCATCCATTTTTGTAAACGACTTGCACCCATACACTTTTTGCTTTAACCAATGCCAGAAACGCTCTATGGGGTTGTATTCAGGTGAATAAGGGGGTAGAAAAAATAGCTCTACCCAATCCTGTTTTTTGATGAATAACTGGACTTTTTTACTTTTGTGTATGGAGCCATTATCTAAAATAATGATCAATTTTTTTGTCGGATAAGCTTTATGAAGCTGATGCAAAAATTGTATGAATATTTTACTATTCCCTCTATCAGCTTGCTTCCAGTAAAATCGACTACTTCGCATACTTAATGCACCAAAAATCGTTTTGCTTAACCTGCTTTTAACCGTGTTTACTGTTTTTTTTCACCGCATTTAAACCAACCACGGCTCACATAAGGTTGGTTTGAAAAGTGGGACTCATCTACAAATAATAGTTCAACATCCTCTTTAGGAAATTGGCTTATCGCCTCAATTATTTCAGTAATACGTGCTTCTTTCTCAGTCGATGAGGGCGAATTTATAGGCATTGTTTTTGAAAAACGTTTGTATACATATCCCAATTTATTAAGTGACTTTACCAGCGTATTATCGCAGGCCTTAATACCTTGTTTTGTAAACCAGTCACGTAATAAATTTAATTGCCAACCGGCTTCTTGGTAACCATAATCTTGGGGAGATTTACTTAATAGCTCTTCGAGTTGTAATTCAATGGCGGGAGCTTTCTTCGCAGGACGACCCGAATTTTTTTGATTCGTTAAGCCCTGGCCCCCCTCTTTTTCATAACGCTTAATCCATAATCGAATGGTATGCTTATTACGATTTAAATGAGCGGCTATCTGTGGAATCGATTTACCTTCATTACATAACAGTACATAATGCGCACGTTCAACAACATTTGAATTCTGATTTCGTCTTAATCCTTTTAATGCCGCCTGCTCTTCTTCAGTTAAAGACATCCGTATCATTTTTCTTTTCTAGTAATTAGTAAAGAACGTAAGTATAAAACAACCCCTTTATTTGTTCTAGACAATTAATGAAGCTTGTGCGCATTCCTACGATGTTGATCACCGATTCCTATCGATGTTGATCAGTAATTCCTACGCATCGTGATCACCGATTCCTATTCATCGTGATCACTCATTCCTAATGATAATGATCACTCGGAGCGAAGCGACGCCTATTTTAATTATATTATAAAAACTCCTTTTTGTTTGTTTTTTTAGCTATTATTTCTCTCATTGAAGGTCCTTGGACTTCAATTCGATGGGCATTGTGTATTAAACGATCTAGAATAGCATCTCCTAAAGTGGCATCACCAATACTGTCATGCCATGATTTAACAGGAAGCTGACTTGTAATAAGGGTTGATGACTGATGATAGCGATCATCAATGATCTCTAGCAAGTCGCGCCTATTAGCATCATTCATCGGAGCAATACCCCAGTCATCTAAAACAAGTAAAGGAAGCTTTGCGACATACTCCATGAGCTTGATATAGCTCCCGGCAATCGTTATCGCTTGAAAGAGTTTTGGTAGTCTAATGTAGCGTGCGCCGTATCCTTGTCGGCAAGCTTGATTGGCAAAGGCACAAGCAAGATAAGTTTTACCGGCACCGGTAGATCCCGTGATCAACACATTCTCTTTTCTAGCAATCCAGCTGCATTCGGCTAGCCTTGTTATCACTGTTTTAGAAAGTTGTCTTTCGGGGGAATAATTAATATCTTCTATACAAGCGTCTGATTCTTTAAGCTTAGCCTGCCTAAGTCGATTGATTAACTTTCTGTTTTCTCGAGTGAGATATTCGCGCTCAATAAGCAAAGCAAACCGCTCATCAAATGATAAGCGGTTTATATCCGGGGCTTGTAGCTGCTCTTGGAACGCTTCTAACATACCCTGAAAGCGCAATGTTTTTAGCTGTTCAAATAATGGATGTGTTAACATAATAAGTCTCCTGATAAGAGGTTAATGGTAATACTTCGACCCACGAATATTGTCATGGAGAAGGGTTGATTCAGCAGCCATTGGTTCGCTGGCAGGCATTGACAATGGTTGCTGATCTAATCCACTTTTTAAGATGGACTCGATATTTTTATAACGAATGGCGCCAATATGCAGTGCACGGATAGCGGCGTTTTCTAGGCGATCCTTTCCGTAGGTCTTGCTCATTCGCAAGATACCAAGACAAGTGCGATAAGATTGCTCTGGAATTTTATACAGCTCTGTCAGCGCTTTAATTAACTGCCCTGTGTTAGGGCCTATGCTGTTGGCCCATGAATGCATTCTTTCAGGTGTCCACTCTGCATAATCCTGATGCGCTTTAGGCATATGCTCATGCAGTGTTGTATGTCCAGGTTTCATAGCGCGCCGATGTATCGCAATTCGCTCCCCTTTATGGAAGCACTCAATGGTACTTGCGCTAATACGTACATCAATGGGTTTCTTTAGAAAACGATAAGGCACGCTATAATAATGTTTTTCAATTGCAACATGATAATCAATTCCAGCCAGTGCTTTTTTCCATTCTGCAGCAACATAAGGTTTGAGTGGCAATGGCTTAAGGGCAGGCTTATCTACTTCCAGATACTGTGATAAACGTGATCCCTCAAGTTCATAAAATGCCCGTTTATTGTATGCTTGCAGTAATGGTTTAATGGCTTCATTAATGTCATCAACGCAGAAAAACGTGACATCACGAAGAGGTGCTAAAATCCAACGTTGTATCCCTTGAACCCCAACTTCAACTTTCGCTTTATCTTTTGGAGTTCGTACCCGCGCCGGTACCACTGCTACACCGTAATGATCCGCTAGCTCTTGGAACGTTCGGTTAACATCAGGGTCATAGAGGTGGGATTTGGTCACACCTGACCGAAGGTTGTCAGGAATAAGGCAGACAGGGACCCCTTCAAAAAAGGTGAATGCATGAACGTGGGATTGCACCCAAGATAACAGACTCTGATCAACGGTCGCTTCAATGAAGGTATAATTGGATGCGCCAAGAACCGCAACAAAAATCTGTGCTTTGTGGGCCTCACCAGTGTCTTTATTAATCCACTGAACAGTAAGCCCCGAGTAGTCAACAAAAAGTTTTTCACCTGCATGATGTGTTAATCTCATGCCAGGCTTTAGTTTCCCGATAAACTCTTGGTATAACCCACAGTAGCGACTATAGCTGTATCCGTTGGGATAGATGGTACGATATTCATGCCAAAGCAATAATAATGTCACGCCTTTGCGTTTCAATTCTTTATGGATGCTTCCTAGATCAGGATGTGAGCACTTAAGATTTTTTTTACTGTTTGGAAAAAGCACTGAGTAGATCTTATCCTCTGTCCAATCATCGGATAATGGCCAGGTCAGGCTCGCAGCTTCTGCTCTTATTAGGTAATTACTGACACTGCCAGGACTCATCTTTAGCCTTCTGGCAATTTCTCTATTTCCTAAAGACTGCTCATAATGCAATCTTAAAACCTCTTTAATCTTACGCATAGATAATTTCTCCGTTGGCATTGTTTTGCTCCTTTTTGTTTGATTAAAAACAAAAGGATAAAACGATTATCTTGCGTCGGTTCATTGTAAATTATTTAAACACCGAGTGATCACGATGCGTAGGAATTACTGATCAACATCGATAGGAATCGGTGATCACGTTGCGTAGGAATATGCAGCTTGCTTAGCAAGAGAAAAAAAGGCAGTTTAATACTCTGTTACGAATTACTAGAGCAAAAGTTTATTGTTAAAGATATAATAGATTGAACTTATAAATTTAGTTAGTATTCGAAAAGACTTATGCTAAAAAAATATTCCGAAATAAATCAATTAAAGCAAGAATATATATCTTCAATCGAAAATATTGAGGATAAGCTGATTATCTCTGATAATAATAATTTAATTCAGGATCGAAAGTTTAATAACTTAGATTGGTCTAAAAAAAACCATGAAGGTCTTTCATTTAAAAATTGTACTATTACAAATTCAAATTTTTCTAACTCTAATTTAAATGGATTACGTCTTGAAAACTGTAGAGTATTTAATTGTAATTTTGAAAAAGCAGAATTAGAAGACAGTTTATTTAAGGACTGTATATTGTATGAAAAGGAGAGGCAGCAAGGATGCCATTTTCGTTTAGCGAATTTACAACGAACAGAATTTCATAATTGTGATATATCGCTGAATAATTTTGAGCGAACAGAAACGTTTCAATTAACCATAGATAACTGTAAAGCTCATGGATGTAATTTTAATTCAGCAAATTTTGCGAGGGCTGTAAATCGAACAATAATATTTAGTGCTGCTTATCTTACAAATTCAGATTTTAAGTATTCTGACTTTAGCAGTGTTTATTTAAAAAAATGTGATTTGTCATACAGCAGATTTGTAGCTGTAATTTTTATAAGAGCAAATTTAGAGGAAGCGAATTTAACAAATACCGAATTTGCACCTTGTCAATATGATTATTTGACTGTATTTAAAGCAGATTTTCGAAATGCTGAAATAAGGGATATTGATATAAGAAAACTAGATTTTTCTGGGGTTAAAATACAGGAATGGCAACAACATGTATTTATGGAAAATCTTGGAATCATCGTGTTCCCAGATGACAATTAAGGGTTAATTCGCGTAGACCATAAATAAATTAACAATATGCTCTTGGAGTAAACTACTGTGTTATTCATACTAGTATTCGGAAGCACCGTTATTTATTTCAGTTTTAATCATTACCATTGACAAAAAACTTCAAAGTCCCTAGGATTAACAAGTGGTTTTTTATTCTCCATAGGTTATTTCGGACATGAACAACATTAGCTATAGCTTTTTAAGTCACGACTTAGAAGCCGCTTTAAAAGTGGCAGGCTATTCTATTGTTACAATTACCACCTTCACCAATACCCCTTAGGGGTCTATTTCTCTTTGTATAATTATACTTTTTAAACCCTTAAATCAATTTAGATCAATTATATTAATCTTAATTCAATCCTTGGTGGAGGATATACAATGGAACAACACATATCGGATAACGATGAATTACTAAAAATACGTCATTCTTGTGAACATATTTTAATGGAGGCTATGGAAACATTATATCCCGGTCTTATTAAGGCAATGGGGCCGGCTACAAAAGAGGGATTTTATTTTGATTTTGAATTACCCAATGGCTTAAAAGTATCCGAGGCTGATTTCCCGGTTATTGAACAGGCAATGCAGTGCATTATAGATAAAAACCTAGCCTTCCAACGAAAAGAAATTAGTTTGGATGAAGCCAGACATCTCTTTGCTAATAATCCTTATAAACAAGAGTGGCTAGATGAAATTGAAAAAAACGAGGCGATTCCCTCTGTATATTGGACAGGTACACATGAAAATGCCTACTTTGATTTATGTTCAGGACCACATGTTGAGAATACTAGCAAAATAAAAGCATTCAAACTCCTTTCTATTGCAGGTGCTTATTGGCGTGGCAATAGTAAGAATAAAATGTTAGTTCGAATCTATGGTACTTCATTTGAATCTCAAAAAGAGCTTAGGCAATATCTCTTTAATCGTGAAGAAGCAAAAAAGCGCGATCACAGAAAACTTGGGAAGGAACTGGGTTTATTTACATTTTCCCCTGATTTGGTTGGGCAGGGTCTTCCTTTATGGCTTCCGAATGGAACTATTTTAAGAGATGAACTTGAAGCGTGGGCGCGGCAAGTTGAAGCAAAACACGGATATCAACGCGTGGTGACACCTATTATTGGAAAGGAAGCACTCTACGAATGCTCCGGCCATTTAGCCTATTTTAAAGAAGATATGTATGCTCCCATTGTGATTGATGAAGAGCGTTATTATCTACGTCCAATGAATTGCCCGCATCATCATCAAATCTATAAAAGTGATAAACGCTCCTATCGAGAGCTTCCATTTCGTATTGCAGAATACGGCAATGCCTTTCGCTATGAGGCCAGTGGGGCTTTATCAGGATTGATGCGCACACGGGGATTTTGTCAAAATGATGCTCATATTTATTGCAGTGAAGATCAAGCTGAAGAAGAGTTTGCCAATGTTTTAAAATTGTATCTTTATTATTTTAAAATACTCGGTATTAAAGAGTACTATCTACGACTTTCAAAGCCTGATTTAAGCCAAGGTGACAAATACATTAATGATCCTGAGCAATGGGAAAAAGCGTTATCTATCGTCCGTAAAGCAATGGAAAAAGTAGATTTTCCTTTTGTTGAAGTAGATGGAGAAGCCGCATTTTATGGGCCAAAAGTAGATGTACAGATTAAAAGTGCTATTGGTACTGAATATACTATCAGCACAAATCAATTGGATTTTTTGACAGCAGAGCGCTTTGATCTGAATTATGTTGGAGAAGACGGACAATTACATCGAGTCTATGTGATACATCGTGCTCCACTTGGCTCTCATGAGCGGATGATAGCCTATCTGATTGAGCATTTTGCAGGGGCATTTCCAGTGTGGTTGTCTCCGGTGCAAGCGATTATTCTACCTGTTTCTGATAAACAGATAGAGTATTGTAAAGAAATGCATGCTCTTTTTATGAAGAATGGCATTAGAACGCAGCTTAATTTGGCTAATGACACAATGAGCTATAAGATCAGAAATGCTCTCATGCTAAAAATTCCCTATCTTGTCATTATTGGTGATCAGGAAGTTTCTTCAGGAACTGTATCGATTAGGGATCGCACAGGTTTGCAGAAACATGGCTTGGAAGTGGACGAATTTATTCGAAGTGTTTGTGATCATATAAAGAGTAAATCGTTGTTGCTTTGAAGTTGAATGATATACTTAAGTTCATAAACGCAAGTTAAATTAACTGGATTAAAAATGCAACTCATGAATAAAAGAGCAATTGTTACGGGTGGCAGTCAAGGAATTGGTAAAGGGATTGCTATTGCATTAGCTGAGGCAGGAGCTGATGTCGTAATTCAGTATCATTCTGCAAAAGATAAAGCCTTACTCACCGTCGATGAAATACAAAAGCTTGGTCGAAGGTCTTTTGCCATACAATCAGATTTTACAGAAAAAGATGCCCCTGAATTATTTCTTAAAGCTGCTATTAGTGAATTTAATACCATTGATATTCTTGTCAACTGCGATGCAGCCTATGATCGAGGGCCTATTCTTGGATTAACTCATGAACAATTTGCCTGGATGCAAAAAGTGAATGTTGAAGTGCCATTTAGATTAATTCAAGGTATAGCGAATCATCTGATTGAGCGAAAGTCGCCTGGCAGCATCATCAATATATCCTCTATTTCAGGTATAACTCCTTCTGTTGGGAGCTGCTTGAACTCATGCTCAAAAGCAGGGCTGAATATGTTGACTAGATCTGCCGCTTTAGAATTAGCCCCTTACCAAATACGCGTTAATGGTATTGCTCCTGGTACAACTGATACCGAATCTAATTTACCCTTCAGGCAGAAAGATCCGAGCGGATGGCAACAAATAATAGATAATATTCCACTGAAACGTATTGGATATCCGGAAGATTACGCGGGTCTTGTTGTATTATTAGCCTCTAATGCTTCTAGTTGGATAACGGGAGTTACTATTGCTTGTGATGGTGGGAAAACAATTAGTTATTAGTAAATTAATGTTTTTAGCCTGCCGACAAAAAATCAGTAGCTCAGACAATAACTCTAGGCAATTCTAAATTGCGTGGGCTGCCAAATTTAGAATTGTGGTTTTTTGTTCTTTTTAATTATTCTGTTTCGCAAACCAAGGTATTTATCAGTTCACTTGCACTAATATTTCTGCATAACTGTGCTGATTGCCCCGCCCACAAGGACATAAAATCAATATTGTTTTGTTCTTTTGATTTTATTCGCATCAGATTTGTTAGTGCATTTTGTATGGGGTAATCGAGGATGTTTGCTTTCTTAGAATTCATGCGATCAGTGAATTTATTGCGTATTCCTCGAGCTAGTTTTCCAGAAAAAGCACGCGTTAACACGGTATTATTTTGTTGTTGTGCTAATAAGGTTTGTTTATATATATCAGGTATATCTGCTTCAGAACAAGTTAAAAAAGCAGTTCCTATTTGTACACCCGCAGCACCCAAGTTCATAGTGGCAACAATTCCTCGACCATCCATAATTCCGCCAGAAGCAACAATCGGGGTTTTTATATCATCTAAAATCTGAGGTACTAAGCTGTATAAACCAATTAAAAAAGTAGGGGGTCAAGTCTTTTGATTAGCAACATTAATTTAAACATGTTTAGTGCCTAAAACACTGGCGCATTCTAGCTCCAAAATATAAAAATAATTTAGTGGTACTCTAATGGCAATAAGCTACAACAAATAATTCAATTAACCTAATTATTGTTAATAAAATGCTTAGTTAATCTACCTATTGTAAACTGTAGACGGCGAACTTCAGCTGTTAAATCATAAATATAATTGGCTAGATCATATACATCAGAACTTTTTATTTGATTTTTAGTATTTAAGCGACGGTTTTTTTGCGTGATAATACCTGCTTGATTAGAAATGAGTTGGGAATGTATTGTTTGGTTGCGTTCTGGTGTAATTTTTTCTACAATTTTTAAAATATGCGCTGTTTGTGTTTGTTCCTCTTTTTTACCAATCCAATCATGTGTTTCTTCGAATAGTTTTTTTAATACTTTACGAAGATGCTTTGCTTGATCAGTCAAACTTAGTTGATGGATATTTTTTCTTAAAGATGTAATGTGTGCTGTTAATTCAATAAGTTCAATAACCTCATCTTCTAAATATGCGCTATACACAGCTACAAAGCCTACCCCTCTTATAATGTCACCATCGTCATAAATAGTCATAAGCTGAGAACTCCTATTAGATTTAATGGGCTGTTGTGCTTATGAAGAAGTTAATAAAACTGCAACAAATACTGTGAATTAAAATGGCATCTTCTCTAGTTGGCAGATAACCATCAGGTTTAGTGGCATGAGCACTTACATCTCCTCTAAAAGCGTTTATTTTCTCGATAATAGAAATTATATGTTTATTATGAGATGTACCTTTGATTTTCTTTATGTTATTACCAAGTATATCATTGTTATTAAAGATAGAGTGCAAGCAACTTTCTATTGCCTTAATTGATTCTAGACAGGAATTGTTAAAATCTGGCTCTTCTTTTTTTGAGTATAACTTTTGTGCGTTTTCTAAGTGCTGTTTAGATTCTTTAGTAGGGGCGATTTCTATAGCTGTATTAATCACATTGATAGTTTCTATGCTTGAAATTGGCTGTACTATATTATTAATTAGCCTGTAGGGTGAACTATATTTTTCAAGGATTTTATTGATCTTTAATATATAGCCATTTCGTACGTTTGACAGGGTTGCTACAAATTCTATTAGGTCATAAATCCTAAACCATTCCAACGAATCATATAAATATTCAAATTTCTCTAAAAAATCTCCAGCATAAGGAAGGGTACTGCTCCTATTCTCGAAAAAATTAGTCCAAAGAAGCTCGGCATTTATTCCTCTGTATGATGTATCACCATAACCCGTGGTTCCAGGTGAAATAAACTCTTTTATCATAGAGTGAATTTCATTGAAAATTGCATTTTTTAACTCAATACTAATCCCTTCAAATTGGCGAGGATTTGCAGGCTTATATCCCTCTCTTTTACTAAAGCTCATCCATTTTTTCCTATAAATTTTAGTTGTGCATCTTTAGTTATCAGCAACATACTGTATAAATATAGCTCTACTCTAAGAATTGCTATTTTAACAACTAAATGCCACTAATTTGCCACTAATTAAGATTAATATAGTCTAATACATTAGATTAAAAGGAATTATTTAGCTAGAAATTATGATTAGCTATCAATGACAGAAATTTTCATTGCGATCACTATATGTTATGGTTGGTCTATCTAAAGCTCCATTTCTATTTCACGCCTTGTTTTTATGGGTAGTGTTTTTTCAGGAGTGAAGGAGACAGACTTTTCTATTGCTTGCTGGCTTTTGTTGTAAGCTGCGACCAGTTGATTGACGTCTCTTTTTTTGTCAATAGTTGCAGCATTGTCTCTAATAGAAATTATCTGGCTGTCGCTTAACTTCATGGATTTTATTTGTGCAAAATCAGCAATTGTTTTTTGTAGTTCAATTGGCTTATCAACGGTTGATGAAATGGCTCCTATATCCTTTTTCATTAGTTGTTTTTGGATTTCAGCAATCCCTTTGCTTAAATGAATATCGTTCCAGTCCGTTTTTGCTTTCCCCTGCAATCCATCCGGAAATACTGTTCTGGCACTTAAGTTATCTTGTTTAAAGGCACCGATTGTTTTTTCGATGGCTTGTTGTGATTTAGCGAACTCTCCATCATTATCTACTGCAATAACGACTTCCTTTGGATTGAATTTCTTGATGATTGTGATTAAGTTCTTCATATTTGACACACCAAGGGAACATAATACTGTGGCTTTGCTGTCCGCAAGGGCTATAGATGCTCCCGTTTCAAAGCCTTCGGCGATATAAAGACTGGCTCCTTGCATTCCTTTTTGAATAATCCCGCAACTGCCTTCGATGATTCCTTTAGATAGCTTTGGATTGTCCATGAATTTATTTTTACTGGCGGTGTGCTTGTCGAGGTAAATTCGTTGAACACCTGTTAGCTCATTTTTTTCATTTCTTGCTGCAATGATTAATGCTGGGATTTTATTAACTTTATCTTCCAATAATCCTTGTTCATTACAGTTTTTCCATTGAGTTCCAGTTGGCCAGAAACGTATATCCATTTTATCAATGGTCTCTATGCCTCGGTGTTGTTTGAGATATTTTTCGGCCAGTGTTCCCTTTGCAGGAATAGAACCACCCCAAATGCTTTTGGCTGAAATTACTTTGTTCTTCTTTTCAAGGTCACTTAATGTTTGTAATTCATTTTTACTAGGAATGGGTGCTTTTAGAAATTTGGAAAGTTCTTCTAATTGATTAATACCTGCCATAGACGCAGCTTGAGCAAGTGCTTCTTTAAAAGACAGCCTATCTCTTGCCATAATCGCTTGAATCGGAGCGCCTCCTATCCCGTCACTGAAATCATGCCATAAGCCTTTGTCCTTGCCTTTCACGCTTACAATTAAGCCACCAGAATAACGTAATTCTCTGGAATTTTGCGTTTTTGGCTCACCCCATATTGCTTTATAGGTTGTTTCTGGGTCTACCATCAGGGCTTCATTAATAATTCTTGCGTCCAAAAATTGTGCGGATTTTTGGATTTTTTGTAAGATCGGATTGGTTGATTGTAATGATTTTGGGAAGATCGTTTCTGGCTTAAAATCGTAGTTGCTTTCTAATTCCTTATTAATTGTCTTTATAGATGACACATTCAATGGATATTCTTGTAACGCTAATTGATACCCCGTGCCCTTTTCAATTTGCTTCATGTGACTGAAAAGGGATAACCAGTTCTTTTTCCAGGCGGATATTTCTTTTGCAGAATTAGAGTGTGTAACTCTGGAGAACTGCGTTGATAGTGTGTGTACAACTTTATTTAGCTCCTTAATTTCAAGCAATTTTATTTGGTGGTTGCTAGCCTGGGATAATAACTTTTCTTTGTTTCCTTTTTCATAAGATAAAATTGAATCAAGGTATTTTGAGTCTTTTAGTTGGTGAGCCAAAGCATCACGTTTTGATGACTGACAGATTGCTTCTGATATCAGCTTGTTATTTTGCACATTGCCATCAGCTTTATTAAGGTGCGCCTGCTGCCAAAGCCTGTAAGTTTGAATGCTGGCTTTTTTGTAAGTCAGGAAACATTGATAGTCTTTTTTCTCAGATGAAGAAAGACTGGATAATCGTTCCTTTCTGTCGGTAACTCGTAGATATTTACTAAGGGTTTTAGCTTCAATATTTGCTTCTTTAATAAAGGGATAATGGCCAGTGATATCATTTTTAATCTCATTAATTACTGCCAGACGTGTTTTAAAATTAGACTGACTTGCCAAAAATTGCTTGATGTTCTCTCGATAGTGATGCTTTTCTTTTTGTACTGTTAGCTTTACCAAATCCAACTTGAAATAGGAAGCTATTTCATGGATAGCTTTATTGTGCATCAATTCATGGGCTAACTCATTACGAGTGGTGAGTAACTCAATAGATTTTGGATTACCCCCCTTCCCTTCATTGTTTTCCGCTTCTTTTAAACTTGCTGACCAATTTTTTCTAAGCTCCAGCTGTAAAGCTTTATAGACTTTGACGTTATCGAACGCCAATCTTCCCTCAGCACTTAATCCATTTCGAAACAACTTATCGCTATGCAAACGGGCATCTTTATGTATGGATTGCCATAATGACTCAGGCTTTTGATTCAATTCTTTTGCATGGGTTAAAACAAAAGGATGTGATAACTTGGATTCTCTTTTAATTTGGACTGCGAGCCTTTCTTTCTCTTCGCCTTGTGCGTTTAAATAAAGCGAAATATTGGTACGTATTAAGTCCCTTGTTGCCTGCTTGCCAAGTGATTCCAGGCGCATCTGTGCTTTTTTAAATTCCTTGCCATATTCATGCTGTGGCAATCCAATTCGGTTTAGTTCTCCGATGGAAAAATGTTGCAAATAGGGTTTATAACGCTCCAGATCCCTACTAATTAAAAAAGCTACTGCATTGCGTTTAGCGGACAATTGTTGCAGAGATTGTTTATTCTGATTTGAAATCCCATTATCTAACGATTGGGCTTTGATATGCTGACTTCGTTTAAGGATTTGTTGGTTTAAAAACACGTACTGCCTGACAGTAGAAAAATCCTGGCGTTCTGATTTAGGTAGTGAATGAAATAACTTCGAGGTTTGAAAACGCAGGGCTTCACGCCGATAGGTACTAACACCAAAGCCCAAGCGTTCTTTAGCAAGACGATACAGTTTGGGCTCATTCACAATAGCAAATGCTAATTTTGTCGCTTTTCGATCTTGCCCTTGTTGTTTGCATTGAACATAGGTTTCTACTGTCTGTTCCAAGCCCCTCCAGTCCTGTTCTTTCGATAATTTTTTTTCAATGGCATTTTGTAAGACTATGCTGTTTTTGTGCTCTTTAAAACGTGCTTCATGAGCTTTCAGAGTATCTGAATCAACCATATCCATTGAGGAGTACTTGTCACTGTTATTGGTGGTAATGGCTTTAACCAGATGATCTTTATCGTCCGTGACTACTATCATTTCCCAAATACCACGGGTTGTTTCCACGTAATAGTTTTGGATGGTTGATGCAAATCGGTTTTGGCTTTCAATAAGGCCAAGACCTCTTTTTTTATCTTTTCCCTGGGTAGCATAGGTCGTGAGTACATAGCCATGATCAAGATGGCGTAGTTCTTTTGCTCCGTGAGGTAAGTGTAGGGTTTGATTGTCTTCCGTTATGATTGTTATTCCCTCATTGTTGATTTGTCTGATGGTTGCCAATTCAGAGTTGCGAATACCGTTGTGTTCAGAATTACGTTTCCATTGAATTTGATCACCGGCCATTAGACTCAATTGTTCTCGCCGATATACTTCAACAGGCCGTTCCAAATCTTTGTTTTCAGTTCTAAATTCAGGTAGTGAGGACAATTTAAATTTTATGGCTTGACCATTTTCATGCTTAAGAATCAGTGTATTATTATGCTTGTTTTTGTTAGTGACCTGCCCAACAGTTAAATAATCTCCTGCTTTGATGTTATACCGCTGAATAGTATGATTAAAACGAATGATATCGTTTTGACTATAATAAGCTGCATTTCTGAGCTTAATTCCGGTTAAATTGCGTTCTTTTAATATGGGTTGCAGATGCTCTTGTCCGGTTAGTGTCCCTTCTTGAATTAAAGCGTTTCGTAAAATCTGAGTTATATCCTGGCGATTTCTGTGCGTTGGGGCAAAGCATAGTGTGTTTTGGCGTTCTTCTGGTGTTAATGACAACCATTTACTTGAAATATAATCAACCCGTTTTAAATAAGTATCAAGCGTTTCCACATGAGTTAACTTATCAACGGCATCATAGATTTCACCTCTACCAGCATGAATTGCTGATTCCCTTAATTCTGAGTCTTTCTGGCGAAGATTATCCGTCATGGCAACCGTTTTAATCCCATAATCTTGAATGACAGAGAATAATTTCCCGCTGGATGGGGAAGGAAGCTGGGCTTTATCGCCAATGATCTTTAACTGGGTATTAAACTGTTCCGCCAGTTTGATGATTTTATGTCCTTGTGGATTAGATAACATAGAGGCTTCGTCCACCACAAATATGGTTTTACTTAAGTCCTGTTTCTGATTTTGCAATCTCCCTAACTCTCTTGCAAAGGTAGAAGCATTTAACCCTCCTTTATGGCGCAGTTCATTGGCGGCTGCCGAGCCTGCGGTAATACCACGAATTTCATAGCCCTGAAGGGATGCTAATTCACGAGTCAAACGTAGCATCGTGGTTTTACCAGTTCCTGCATACCCTTGAATGGCAATAAATCGGTCTGTTGAAGTTAGGAAGGTTGTCATGGCTTTTTTCTGTGAAGGGGATAAAGCAAATGCCATCTCCTGTTCTTTTGCTTTTATAAACTCACTGACTTTTTGTTTCGAACAAATAGCAGAAACAGCACCTTTACCATTTTCAATACGCTGGATGGCCTCGCTCTCAAGTGTTAGTTGCCAGGGCGTTGTCAATAAAGGCTTTTGTGTGAAGGGGTGTCTTGCCGTATACAGGTTTTGATTTGCAATGTTTTCATCAATGGCTTTATTAATTAAGGTTTCATCGATTATCTTATTGCTGGCGATTACATATTTTAGCGCTTCTTTTTTAAGTTCCCTTTCCTCAAACACCGCATGCTGTTGACTGATTGATTCAATGGCCACATACACAGACTCTCTGGCATGATTCATTTCGATGTTGTCCTTGCCATAAAAGCGCTCAATAATGTTTTCCTTTAAAGTTTGAAACAGATTTTGCTGAGGCTTATACGATGAGGCCACTAATTGATGCGGATCAAAGCCCATCCCCTGGCATTCATTGATGATGTCTTCTTTCCATTGATCATAATCTATGATGTCCTTATCCAATTTTGTTTTTTGAGCCGCAATTGAGGATGCTTTGGCACCACTCCAGCCTTTTTCATCTAATAGTGCTTCGATGGATTCCCTTCGTTTTGAAAAATGGGTTAATACCTGCTCAGGTGCACCCTGGATTTCCCACAAACCATCACCATCAGAAACCAGCTGATAGCCAAGTTCTTTGGTTAAATTTGCTAATTTGTTGCGAAATTTAAGCCCACCATAAATATGGTGTTTCATGATTTGTTCAACCACTCCTTTTTGACTATCCATGTCACTGGCAAGTGAACGCCACTTACCATCTGGACAGTGGGTCATATTTTGAACTACCAGGTGTTTATGCGAATTAGGATCATTGGCGCGAGAGCTTGGTTGACGAAAAGCAGCAATTACTAAATTTTGGGTGTCGATGTATTCAATTTTTCCGTCAACAAGTTGCCTTGCTTGGGCAAACTCCTTTTCCATTTCTTCAACGAACCATTCAACAGCCTTATCAAACACCTCTCCAAGCCTTGGATCAGCACCACTCTCAAGTAAAATTGAAAAAGATTTTGGGGCAGTAAGGGTCATATCAAAACCAGGACGATGATGGATACCGTCCTTATCGATTCGACCAAGTTGAGTACCATCCGGCAATGTACCTTTAAGAAGGGCTAACATCTGTTCTTTTTCTACTGTTTGCCCGTGGATCCCAAGAATTTTCGCTCCATCCCCTAACCAGCGCACACTTTTAGAATCATTTTCATAATAATTGACGACATCCAGATAATACGATGCTGCTCCATCAGCACTGTCTAATGGCTGA
The DNA here is from genome assembly GCA_963844185.1 of uncultured Gammaproteobacteria bacterium. Taxonomy (GTDB): domain Bacteria; phylum Pseudomonadota; class Gammaproteobacteria; order Legionellales; family Legionellaceae; genus Legionella. The sequence continues at coordinate 155,382 of CAWJMX010000001.1, read as the reverse complement.
AGACTTAACATGCTTACCCCTTATTTGTTCTTATAAAAACTCAACAAGCTCTTTTTCTTCTTCAATCTTTTTTTCTCTGGCAATTGGTTTCGTAAGGTTTTTATTTGTTGAAGTTGCAGTCTCTAAAGCATCATCATGGGATGCGGCAAGGATAGGATCGCTATAGGTATCCACCAATTGTTCCACTTTTTGACGTAGCGGATCAGGATCAATAGCTCGTGCAATAAACTCTTCGTGAATGAGAGGATAATCAACGTAATTAAGCTTTATTTTTGCTGCAGGAAATTCACCTTTTACTCGCAAATACCCTTGTAGATCATTGATTACCTGAATTTGAGTTGGTAAAACCAATTGCTTTTCCTTAGTTTGCCGAGATACTGAAATCCCATCACGCATGGTGTTAGCACCATAACTAATAGATTCATTGACCTCTTCAATTTCATAGGTACCAATATTGCGGGAAGCATGTTCTGCATCAGTATGTTCGGGTAAACGGAGGAACAAGCGAGTCGAACACAAATTTGAAAGGGACGCGGCACCATCGTTACCATAGATAGTGCGCAACTGGGATGCACCATGATGGCCCAATAAGAAGCAACCACCAAATTTGCGACTTTCTGACTTGACTGCGGCTAAAAAGGGTAAAGCATGTAGAGTTGCCAATTCATCTAAAATAAACCAAACACGGCGGTTATCATCTGGCGCTAAACTTAAGAGCTCTTTGGTAGCCGTATTAATCCAAGCTGAAATCAGCGGTCTAATGGTTGGGTGTTTGCGCCCATCAGAACTGACAAACAAACAAGAGTTGCTCTGATCATTCAAAATCCAGTCCCGAATCGAAAAGATATCCCCGTCATCCTTTAAATACAATAAGGATTTTAAATAAGTAGCCATTACGGTTTTTACATTTAATGCAGTCTTTTGTACTTTGTCTGATACCAGAGATTCTGATTCAGTATGACGCAGTAGATGATGAATCCGACCTAAATCTGCAGTGAGTAAGTATTGCAACAACATTAGATTGGAGCGTTTGGGATCATTTTTCAACTCATTGGCAGTGGAGACGAAAATCATACGCGCGGCTTTAATCCAAAAGGGATCCATGGTGTTATTGATAGGCATTGGCATGATGGCTTCAGCAAGTGCTTCAAGATCGGCTTTGTCTTCACATTCCGCCCAAACATTCCATGAATGGCCTCTTGTATCTAAGGGATTTAAAATTACATCCTGATGTTCACGATAAAAACGGGATAAATAAGTTCCCCCTTTATCATAAATAATTGCACGCTCACCTCTGTCTTGTATCGTCGTTAATAGATCACGAATAGCAACCGTTTTACCAGAGCCCGTGGTGCCGACTATTTGTATGTGCTGGGTTTCAGAACCATAGGGCAGTGACACCCCACCAATACGATAGGGAGAAACCCTACTGGTTTTTTTGATGCGCTTTTGTAATGTGCTTTCATCCACTAACTCACTGCCTCGAATGATCTTGGCTTTACTTTGATTTTCCCCTCTTTTTTGTAACCACTTAACCATGACAATTAACATCATGACAGAGGCAAATAGTGCCTCTATCATGCTCTTAAGTAGAGCTTGTTTTAATTGATTAACAATGCCGATGACCATGGGAGCTTTTACAATTTGCGCTGAATACACTGGATAAGATTCACCCGTTGGCATGCGAACCACTTGCTTGGTTTTGCTCTGTATTAAAGTCATTGCCAGGGCTTTAACCCATTGCTGGCCAATATAACGTTGATACGCACTGGTATTAAAATAAAAAGCCAGACTTAAGAAAATAAAAAAAACTATCAGCATAGCAAGGCTTACTTTCTTACCTACCTGTGTGAACATGCGGACATTGTGCAAAAAGATTTGACCGCCGCGAATAAATAATTTTGTAGGATTTACCGCCATCATTGACTCCGAATCGATATAAAAAAAGTGAAAATCAGGCTACAATGAATAAAAAGGAGAAAATCCAATGGAGAAGAACTATAAAGGGCAAGTGATGATTCGCTCACTTGATGACCTGTCCCCTGAACAAAGAAAAAAACTGCGTTTGGCATCAATGGGAATCGGTTCTCTTGTTCTTTTAATTGTGGTGTTACTATTTCTTTGTTTTGGTGATTTCCCAAGTAACAAAGGCTCCTTATTTTTTTACTGCACCGATTGGCTTTTATTCCTTGTGTCACCATTAGCGGCTTTTGGGCTTGGTGCCTCTTTTGGCTTTGATTTGATGCTCTCAGATTTAGGCTTTGCATTTTCTTTTGGATCCTACGGTGGTTCTGATTCTTCATCACTAAACCAGCCGTTTTCCTCACATGAATCGCCCAGTTACCATCGCTCAAATCACTACGGCTCTTCTGTGAGCATAAACCCAAGCTCAGGTCGGCCGATGTCAGGAAGCAGTGGTATGGATACCTCTGGAAACCCTTATGGAACCCGCTCCTGGTAAGGATCATTTTACGTCCTTGTTTGCCTGGGCAACGATGACATCCTGCATGACTTGCGACCCGTCTTGTACTATGCCCTCAACATTCTTGGACATCTCTGACTTGGCGCGTGCAAAATCCTTATCAACTGCACTAACCGAAGCTTTATTGACGTTTCCTGCATTGATGTTCTTTGCTCGGTCATTGAACTCATTGGTAAAATCCCCTAGGGCATGATCAACCCCCGCACTACCTGCAATACGACTTTTAAATCCTTCATTTTTTTGGTGCACTTGACTTTCGTTAATAGGATGATTTTTTTGAAATTGGCTGATTGATTGCGCAGTTTTTTCACCAACAAATTGTCTTGCATAAGACTGAGCTAATTCAGGATCGTGACGAATTAGCCATTCTGCCTGTTGCAATCCAATAGTGCCTTGACTATTAGGTGCACGATGATGTGATAACCAATCAATAAATCCTGTTTGAGCATCAAGATTAATAGATGCTGTTTGCTCGCTGGAAGTAGTTGCTTGTCGGTGATAACTCTCTGATTCGGAAAAACTCGCCACAGCTTCATCTCGATACTGCATAGATTTATCAAAGCCTGCTGAAAAGTTATTAGCCAAGCGTCCACTAAAATCATCAGAAGTGCGGAAATGATCGTCCTTGGTGGCTTGTCTTGCCTCATTTACTACATCTGTAAAATGATGCTCCTCACTAAAGCGTCGCGCTTCATTCATCAAGCGTGCGTCTTGATGGGATTCTGATTTGTCTCGTTCATGACGCACATTTCCCCCAATCTCAATATTGCCCCTTGCGCCAGGTGTTGCAGAACCAGTTCCAAAACCAAACGATCCTCCTAAATTAATACTGGCAGCACTTAAAACTTTAGTCGCATCATCCCGAGAAATATTATGATCGTGAGCAAAGGTATCAATGAGATTGGATATTTTTGATGCCGCCGCATTAAAGCCTGCTGAAGTGGATATTTGGTGTCCCTGCCCACTTTGTTCCCCATGTGATTGCGTTTCACCAAGCTCTGCCAGGCTTCTGAGTGATGCCGCATAGTGCTCTGATGAAGCAATTGATTTATTGAACCCAGCACTTTTAGCACTGTCGGATAATTCAGAAAATGCAGATCGCGTGCTTTCTCCTAATTGAATATTAAGCGGGGTATGCGAGGTCGCAGTTGCCATCGTCAGTGTTTCACTGCCATCACGCGATATTCGCGCAATTGAACCACTATCAAGGCTTGTTTCAATACCACCCAATGATATTCTGGCGTTTTGATCGTTATGAAAAGAACTGCTATTAAACCCATTATGATTAGCAAAACTGGTATTTCCGTAGCTGTAATTTCCCATTTGTGCTTCTTCTGCCGCAGAGGAGGCGGCATTTTGAACAATACCTGTTGGTTGTTGCGTGAGTGATACAAAACTACCCACGTGTCGACTGATTAACATATAACTCAATGTGGTTGTCGCCAAGACTAAGTAGCCTCCCAAGGCAGCCATATTTTCATAGACTTGATTAATGCCTGTTTGGTAGGCCAAAGTAGTCGCCCCTGTTGACACAAAGGACAATGAAAACTGCGCCAAAATAGTCATGATGTAGTTAATAACAGTAAACATCGGTGCCCATAGGGCAAGCCAGACATACAGTGTTGCGTAAAATTGAAAAAAAGAAATGCCGGAGGGAAAGGGGAAAAAAAACAAGACAAAAATAAAACACCCTATAACAATGCAAAATAAAAGACTTTGCAACATGGGCAACCAATAGGCGGACATTAGTCCAATGTTGCTGAGTGCCGCGGGTATTTTATCCTGTGCTCGACTGGCTGAAAAACTGTCTATGGCCGCTTTTGAATTCACACGTGCGCCCATAGAAAACACGCCATCGCGAATGGCGTTGGCCATCATATTTTGCCGAATAAGTGCTGCGGCATCACCTGACATGGCGGTTAAATGATTATAAGCTTGAGGTAAGTATTTTTCGAAATTAGCTAGGGCATCTGAATGATTACCAAAAGCAAAACCTGCATACTTAGATTTGGCATCTTCAATCACGCCACTCCAGGCACTGTCTAATAAACTAGCGGCTTCCATACACGATTTAAATGAACCATCGTAAATAAACCCACGAGCAACAGAGGCATTGGATTTAACCAGTTCCCAAATATCTCTTGCTTGATTAATGTCTTTTAAGCCATATCGTCCATACATCACATCATAGAACACGCATTGCTGCATGAACTTTTGCATGTTTGCATTAAACAACGGATCGGTTATTTTTATATTACTTGCTGATAAAAAGAGCTTCGCACCCATGATCATGCCTGTTTGGCTGTAATCCATATCGTTAGGTGAATGAAAGAAGAATTCAAAAAGCCGGGTTACTTTATCACTTAGCTGACTGCTTAATCCCCCAACCACACCCAAAATTAATGGCACATTATCGACCGTTAAATCTGGACGCAGAGGATCGGTTCTGTCGTGGATTTGCAAATTGCAGGTAGGTGTTAAAATAAAGGAAATAACAAAAGCATATTTTAAAATATAGAAGAACATACTGCGCACATCACGCTTTACAATAAATTGACCAACAGTCCAAACCCCACCAATAATCAGTGCTGTTCTAAAAATCCCAAGTATTCCATCATAGTGAAACATAGCTGCGGTGGCGTTATAAAACGCCTTAAGTAACTCACCACCGGTAATCGTATAAATTTGCATCGTAACAGCCATTTCACTCACCTCATTTGATTAGCCCAACTCAAAGACTGAGTGAGCTCTGATGAAAATTCGCCTACAAGCATTTGCTCTATGGTTTGAGTTTCTTGAATCATCTGCATCGCCATGCTCATTCGCTGATGAGCCGTACCTTCCATTTGAACTAGGTCGCGACGAGCCTGGGTGAGATCAGTTTGAAACTCTTTCATTATTGCTTCTGGATATTGCAGAGCTCCTGCTGCTTGTTTAACGAGTTGCAGGTTTTCATTCAAATACTGAAATAAAATATCGATGGCAATGGCTTCTGAGTAACGGGTAGTGTCAATCACTGCGCTGTCCTTCATAAAGGCCATTTGCACACTGACCATTTTCATCACCGGATATTGTGTGGACTCAATTAATCCTTTAGCGGCCTCACTTTGCTCCATATTGTCTTTAATCTTGCTTGCCATATCCAAAATCAGATCACGCACTTTTGACTCAAGACCATGACTGATATCAATGGTTTTACTGGTTAAGGTGGGTTGTAAGCATTTGACCTTTTCATCACATTGATAGATTTTTACCTCGCCACCGCGTAAAAGAGCGCTGATTAAATTGTTATTACTTACTAAGGAAGCCAGGCGTTGGACATGCACCCCTTCTGCATCGCGAGTCAAAATTAAGGTGCCTGATAAGGTCATCATGAGTTGAGCCAATTCGATATCATCTGCAAATAAGCCGTTTTTCTTTAACGCATTCCACGCCACATTGGTATTATCAACTACCTGCTCATTACTGCTGTTTTCATTAATAACTCTGTCGTAGTCGTAATTACTGGAGCCTTTACCACAGCCTTGTCGTGCCTCGGCCCAGTCTGAAAAGAGATTTTTAGATTGACCGATGGATTGGCAGGCATGTTGCTGTGCAATACGGGTGCGTGGGGCTAAACCCAGTACGGCACTTTCAGCCGTTGCACACGAACTGATATTAGTTTGGTTCACCCAGGTAGCCACGTTTTGTAATTTGGTTGCCACATTACCTAACAGAGGTGTTGCTTGCTCTAGGGCTAATTGGAAGGCAAGTCCTTGTGAGTTGTTCAATATGTTTTTGGTAAAATCTACAAACTCTTTACCTTTGATGTGAGAAAACCCACCTAACGTGGCATCAATGCCACCACAGCCTGCGGACACTTTAGGCCAGCTCAAACGCATGATTTGCAGATTACGTACGCTGCTTCTAGCGTATAAATTACCGCCAGTGTAAAAACCAGCACGCTGCGCTTGGTAAGCATGCGGCTCTGTTACATTCGCGCCCATATTAAGAGCTTTAAAATAGCCAGTTAAATCCTCACCTATTGATTTGCTGTACACTTGTCCGATGCCAAGTGCACCGATTAACCCACAAGACAGAAGAATTTTTTTCATAAAGGCACCTCTTTGTCATGTATCTGGCTAATTTTTAGTAACCGATTGGTTAGTTCGCCTTCATCAATAGTGCCTTCAGTAACAAGACTCGCCACTTGGCTCTTTGGGTTAACCAAAAAAAGAGAAGGATAAACACTGACTTGAAATACCTTCGTTTGTCCTTCATTCATCACCGCATCGGGAAAGGACGGTAAAAAGCCTCCATCAACAGAAATAGCAACTACGCTAAAGCCATAGTGTTGACTCAAGCGTTTGAGCGTGGGTGCAAAGCGTTGACAATGAGGACAACTCGAACTGAAAAAAAAGAAAAATCCTTGATGTTTGGCAAGAGCATGAAGCGGTGCATTATCAATATCGGCGTAAAGGCTTGATGAAAATAACGTTCCTAATATTAGAAAAATAGCTAATTTATTGCGCATTGTAATCTCCCGATTGAAAAGCGTTGCTTGCCATTAAAATGTTTTCCTTCAATTCCGACTGGCTGACTAAGCCATAAGCAACTGGCATAGTTTTTTTAGATACTGGATTAAGAGCAAAAACCGCAGGAATGTGTTTAACACCCATCTGAGTTGCCTGACCGGAATCAACTCGTGAGTTAGGTAACATCGGGGAGATACGATTCGTCATGGCAATTGGAATAACAGTCATGCGGTAACTGTTTGCAAAATCACTCACGACTTGGGCCATTCGCTCGCTAAATGGTTCACCACCTTCATAGAAATACAACAAACCTGATGTTTGACTAATTTGAGTAATCGCCTTTTCCTTTTGCATGCTGTTTTGCTGGTTGTAGACATCACGTGCCGCACTACCGCTCGGATTAATAAGACTTTCATCTTGATCTGGATTGATTAGCAGATCGAGCATCCATTTCTCAGAAAAAAGATTTGCCTGCGCCACAATCAAACGTTGTAATCGTCTTGCCCGAGCAATATTTTCAGGAGTTGGATTTAAAATAGCTTGTGCGCGAGCCTGTTGCACCCTATTACCAATCAATTTCCATGTTTTATCAGGATCGGCAGGTTTACTTACAGGTGAAGGTGCCACTGACTCGGTTTGTGATTTATTCTTGACTTCCTCTTTGGGATCCTTATGCCAATACCAACCCTCCTCATGCTCATTAAGATAAGGCTGCTCGGCGTACAAAAAAGGACTCACGCTTACCAATAAAACAAAAAACCATCTAGCCATTGATGTCTCCTTGATTGTAAAATTGATTAAGGCGCTGGCTTATTCCATTGGCAGTTTGTTGGTAATCCGGTTGTTTTTGTTTATTTTTTACCTCTTCATAAAATTCTGAAAAATCAATGGATTCGAAGTGAATTAATTGCATTTGCTCAGGCGTAATACCCGAGCAATTAGAATATTTATTTTGGCCAAAACCAATATGTAACTGGTCCCGTCTTCCTTGTACTTGAACCATACGGGCTAATTTAGATTGGAAGACACAGTAAGTCTGGTGGTGATCGACACAGACAGAGCCAATAGGGAGTTTTTTGCGTTTAAAACAATATTCACCCGTAGGTACTACCAGTTTGTTTTCTCGAGCTTTTCCCAGTTTTTTCTCAGCATCACTACACTGAGCCAGCTCAAGATCCAGACCCCACCCCTTATCACTGCAACAATTTTTAAAATGGAGCATTGTTGTTGAACATTCAAGCAATTGGCCTTTGAAAATAAAATTGGCATTGCCATCAAAGTCTTTGGAGGCATCCGAGGCAGCGGATAAGGTGGACATTGCTTTTTTAAAATCGTCTTCATTGGCTGGGGTTAGTTCATGTTTTGCGCAATTACCATCCAAACAAAAAGCATCCTCACCACACAATAGTTGGTTGTCAGTACATTGGTTTATCGGGCATTGATACGTTTGCTGATAGGTTGTGCAACGTCCTGCGTCTTCTTTTACACAAGTCGAAGCAGTCTGCTCACACCCTTGATTAACTAGGTTATCGCACGTATTTTGCTCCTGACTACCACCACAGGTGTAGGATGCTCTCTCTTTCCAGCAAGGGCGGGTCAATGGAACATCGCCAATAATCCGTGTTTGATTGGGCTCGGTGCATGTTAGAGGCGCAGTAATATGACACAACCCCTCTTTTTCTTTGTTTTGCAAATGTTGGCATTGGTCGTCCCAATACTCTTTGCTTTCATAAATTTCAACCGTCATAGAAACGGAGTGAAAATAGGGCACTGTGCAGCGACCAAATCGACAATTGCCCACAGACAATGATAGGGTGGGATTGGCGCAAGTAGCCGTTTGCTCAACAACCACTAATTTCTTTTCATCAAGGAAACTGACCTTAACCATGGCGCAATTGACCGGCAATATAATCACAGGTGCTGGTACTGAATTTTTATAAATCGTATAGCAAGGAGCTTTGCCTTGTTGGCAGGTATCCGTATGTCCCAGGTTAACTGAGACCTTAAAAGGGGCATTTCTCATACCTCCTTTTCGCAGGTATAGACTGTAACTTTCTGTTTTGTAGGGTGAAACATCCAGCCGTAAGTGCCTTGCACAATGCAATATACCTAATACTTTGCTGGACAGGCATGTTTTTTCCTGCCATGAGTAATGGCATTCTTTGGGTTTTAAAGAGCAGGTGGTTTTATCGGTATTTTGGCCGTGCATAATCGCATCTCCATTTTCTGCGATTTGATTTAACTTTTGCATTGATTCGGAGGCAGGATTTACTTGATACAAGGGGCGATGATTAAAACTTTCGCCTACTGCCTTTCCTGCATCATTCTGAGCCACGGCAGTTTGCGAATCGGCTTCAAGACCTGTGCTTGCCTGCGTGACGCCACTATAATAATGTTCCTGCGGCAGATTGGCCTGATAGCCAGGAAACTGGCTCAGATCCAGTGCTTTTAATAAATCAATGGATTGATTGGTATGGCTTGTTCCGGTCTGAACGCCTTCTTGATACGCCTGATTCAAATCAAGTGCAAAAACCGGTGAACAAAGGATTAAAAAAACTAAAACGAAGCCTTTCATCAGATTAACCCCCCTCTTAACCGAAGAATCATTTGATCCAACACGGGGTCTTCTGACTGCTCATCGCCCCTCATTTTTTCTAAGGCGTAATCCAGCGACACATCACCATAAAGACTGTCGTAATTCACCGGTTTGCAATCCATATTGGCAGGACAAGCAGGGGTGTCTTTCACATAAACTACTGCAGGAACCATAGTGATATCAAAGGTTTTAAAAAGAATAGGATCAAGCTGCATCCCAATTCCTGTTTTTTTACTGAGCGTTTGAATAACCGTCATCGTTTCTTTAAACGAATTATGAATCAGTCCACGAATTACAGGTGTTGCGCCGCTTTGTTTACATTGTAAAAGCCACGCTTGTAGACTTTTTTCTGGCATTGAAAACGATAAGAACACGAGTACCTCACTGACTTTTTTTAAGTGGGTTACAATGGGCTCCTGTGTTTTTATGACTTGATGCATCTCGCCGGTAAATTCTGCAATTTGACCCGATTTTTCTGAAGTCTCAAGAGACTTACTGATTTGTTTTATTTCATTTGTAAAAGCATTGGCGCGATTTTTTGTATTCACCTCAATAGACGCAATATAGGCTTCATCTTCTGCAAGGGCAGGAAATGACAACAAAAATAATGCAACCAAGAAAGAAGTGTTCATTCGTATTGTTTTCATCACATCTCCTTATCGTTAAAAGGCACAACAATTGCGTTTGCGCCAGATCAGATACCCAAAATCCTCGCCCTTAAACGGATATTCGTGCCCTGCCTCCCATAGGGTCGTAGCTCGCCCAAGGGGATAACAGGCATTAGTAGTCGGTAAAGGATTGACCATTTGATAGCGGTAACGTGATTTGGGCAAAATAGGGGAATAATGAGTATGACAAATGGATTTTGCGCTGCTTGTCGAATCGTCAAGTCCTACTGTGTCTTCCAATAGTCCCTGGCGATGCAGTTTAAAATTCATACGCTCAGACAGTAAGACTGATGCCTGAACCCCGCCAACATGTTCTTGCACATGCCCCGTTAAAGGGTACATGCTTCCTTGAGCGCCTGCGCACCAAAAGAGTTTGTCAATCGCACTGCCCAATAAAGCGGTACTTGAATCAGCAGCGCAAGCCGCTTGTGCGGGTAAACTACCAAACAATACCGCCTCAGGATTAATGATGAAACCTAGCTCATCATCATTCCACATCACATCCAACTCACTCGGATAAGCAATGTCAAAATCCCCTTTCTCAACGCAAATACCATCGGTTAATACATTCAACCAATACATCAATGGGAACTTGTACCAGTGCACGTGGTAAAAAGATTGATTGGATAAATTACTGTCTGTTTCCACCGCACCTTTGCGATAATACTTGCCAAAATTTAAAGAAATCCCCCCTAAATTAACCAGACAAAAAGGAGTTCGGGTTACATCCACTAAATTCACAGGCTCCCAATAACCCATTGTTAATCCAAATCGTGGTATAGGATTTCCTGGACATTCACAAACAGGCAGTTTAGGGTTTTTAGTGTCTGGCAAATGATTGGAGGAAACGAGATTGGCTTGTCCTAAACTGAATGGAAACAAACACGACCAACAGACATCCGTAATGGGATTAACAAAACGACCATGACAAGAGCCTGCTTGTGTCAACCCAGAAGCTAAAAATGCAAGAAAAACAAAAAAGGCTTTCATACAGTCACCTCATTAATTTTCAACCGCTTCCCTGCTTGAAAAACCCTGACCGGCAAGTGTTTTATTTGAAATTTGGCAACCAAAAATCCATTCAAATCAAAATAAATAGCTTGCTTTAATTGATTCGCAACATCCTTTACAGAGCCTGAGGTGAGGATTAATTTTACTTTTTGGTGCTGCGTTAATTCCTGGGTAACCCATGCAACCTGGGCTTCATCATCCCCGTCAAAAAACAGGAGAGTGCTACTCAAGCTCACTCTATCTAAGGGATTAATTATTGTGCCTTGTTTAACAATCACTTGGTCGTGACTGTCCTTCACATCGTAAGGTACGGTAAGTGATGGATTAAAAAACCAGGTTCTATTGACTTCAGTTCTCGGCAAACGAGTAGGTGTTGGACGTGCAATATGTTCTTTTACCCGTTTTTTAAACTCAAATTGTATGGTCTTCCATTCCCCATTAGCCTGCATCCCCTTCATTTTTTTCTGGATGTACTCTAAAAAATCCATTTCAGCTATTTCAAAGGTTTTGCCAAAAACACCATAGTCTTTAGCCTCTGCAAAAGGGAGATAGAACATGCAAATAATCAACAGAAGCTTTTTCACGATTTATGCTCCAATTTGATCATCGTCATGAGGGTGGCTGTATAATCAGTGCTGCCTTTAATTACTGCTTCCTTCGGCAATAACACCAACGATTTGGATTGGGACAAATCTTGTAACGCTGCTTCCAAATGATGCGAAAATGCTTTAATCGCTGCTTCTTTCTCAAGGTTGGAATGATTTTTTTGCGCTTCCTCTTTGATAAATTGGGAGGTGATTGACACGATATCAACGGTTGCAATATCTGGCCGTCTCAAAGCACTATAAAAAATCCCATTAACTAAGATGCTGGTGATGAGTGTGGTCAAAAGAGATACTTGAGTTGTCTTAAACATAGCCATACACCTCCAGGGCAACTTTGGAAATGGCATCAGCCAATGGCAAACCTGTTGCCATTAATCGTTTCAAGGCTTCTACTTCTGGGCCTCTTGTTGTGTTTAGGACGCGTGAAAATGGATCGACAATCAAACGATGCACTGTTGAATTCTCTTCACACATCATTAAAAACTCAGAGTATTCATTAGTTATTTTAAGGCTTCGGATTAAACGCTCGCCATAAGCATCCAACTGATTACTCGTTTTTAAAGTGTCAATCGTACTTTTGGAGGCACCTAAAAAGATTTTATAATAGGCGTTGTCGTAACACATTTTGGCAGTTGGATTGTTTTCATAATCATCTAAGCCATGAGTCACTGTAATAAAATTACCACCGTATTTAGGCGCACGCCGATAGCCCTCGTTAACAAAGTTAGCACTGCCTCCCGTGCCATTGTCTGAAAGTAATTCGTAGGATTCATCAATCAAGCAACTTTTGGGAATGTGCTTTGGCGTGTAATACATTGCATTGGTGATTTGATACATTAAGATTTTCAATACAATGCGTTGCAAGTCCTTATTTCCATCAAGACCACCCAACTCTAAAATAACTAAATTTCTTTTAAAATCCAGCGAACAAGGCGGCTCAAAATAACTGCCATAACGACCGTTTTTAGTATAGCTATACAACAGGCGCCCAATATTTTGAGATATAGGATTGTTACTACTTTCTAAGTGATGAGCAATAAGAGTAATAGTTGTAGCATTGTGATGTTGTCGCCACATCGCCTCAATGGCTTTCTCAATAAGACTTCGCTCTTCATCACTGACGTTACCTGATGGCCTTGCCATCATACCTACAAGTTGTATTAGCTGATTGTGAACGTCTTTAAATGCAGTATCATTTTTGGCTTGTGCATCAATTGTGGAAAAGAGGTTTAGGCTAATTTCGGTGTCATGATTAAAATCAATAAGCTGTCCGTTCAACATCTCACAAGATTTAGCGTATGAACCGCCCACATCAATGATATAAACAAAGCCCCCCTGGGATAACAGACTTTGAATGTAGTCATTCATTAAAAAGGATTTCCCTTTTCCAGGAGGAGCTACAATAGCGACATTATAGTTTCTGACTACGTTGTCAAAAAAATAAATAGCGGTAAATTGCCCCCGTCTTTGTGGATAGACCTGAGCAAATCGTCCCGCCCCTTTCCATTCCCCCTGGATAGGTAATAAGTTAACCGTATTAAAACTGGTTAAAGGTCTTACCCGTCCAAATGATTTGTAATCATCAAACATACCTTCAGCAGGTGCAAAGGGCATGGAGGCTAGAAGTGTTTGTAACTGCAAACCTGTTGGCGTGCGTAAATCAAATTGGTTACCACGAAATACATCCTTGGCACGTCGCACATCGCGACGGACATTGGCAGGTGTTGTAAACAATAAAACGTTATAATAGGAATCAACCAAAGAATCATCGCCACTGAGCCGCTCTCTTAACTCCTCAATTTCTGCGTATTTTTTGTTAAAATTTTTGACCCATTTGGCAATAAAAGGTTGTTTGGCATTTTGACCTTCATCAGCATACTTGGCATCTAATGCTGCCATCACCTTATCTTTATCTTTAATTCGTATTGCAAAACTAAAAAGAAAGGGACAACTTATTTGCAAAGAGGTATTAAACATTTTTCCAAATAAATCACCCATTTGCCATTGCACCGGGGATTTAGGATATTGCCTGACGGACAAGCATTTAATCACCCTTGTATCTTCTTCTCGCTCAATCTCTATTTGATTGGATTTAACCCGCATACTCGCTTCAATGTCAGTCAGTTGAAAACGAATTTCAGTATTGGTATCGTAATTGGTTTTTTCTTCATACAAGCTGTCGGTTGGAAAGAGCCACTCCCGCTTTAAGCTAATCACTTCTTCAACAGACAGTTCTTTACAAACAATATTGACTGACTTTAGATTGTTGCTGATGTCTTCGCGTAAACTACCAAGCAACAAGCGATCGTCTTCTATGGATTTGCGCGGAATTGAAATACATAAAAATAAACGAAAATCACGCAAGACAAAATTGCTTTCTTTAGTTAATGAGCTGTACACCCCTTTGCGGTAAAATTCAGCTCGTCGGTGTGCCAGGGCTTTTAAAACCTCACTGCCTTGATTGCGTTGATGTTCCATTTCATCAATCATGTGGCCAATTTTAGGCGATGCCCAAAACAAAGCATGAAAACAACTTTCCGGTGGTAAAATATCGGTTAATATACTGGTGAGAATAGTCATGGTTTCTTCACTGGCACCAATCAATGTGGAGCATTCAAACATCATATGAGAGGCTTGTTTGTAGGGATAAATGTCGGCTTCCGAATCGTAGACCTCATCTGGCAAATAAGGTGCTAAGCAATAGGTATCCAACAGCGCTTCTATTTGCTTTTTATGATGCGCATCCGTCATGCCTAGCTCTTCTCGCAATGTTTCCAGTAGCGAGCCTGTTGCATGACTTAAAGTAGTGCTTGTGTTTCTAACTGCGCGACGCGCTTTTTTTAGTGTAGATAACATAGTGGCTCTCCTTATTTTGAAGCCAATTGGGACTGCTGCATCCACTGTCCTTCTTTAACCACGCTGTACACCCGATTGGCTTGATGATAATTGCCATCAGTGTCTTCATAAGGCGCTATCCAAAGAGGCATCACCCCTTCTCCATAACGTACAGGATGACCAGGTCGTCCATCCATCACCAAAGGATTTCGGTTGGGCGTTACAGCCAAGGATTTCCCTTTACCATTCACCATGTCATAAACCTCATCCATGCGTTTGCACGATCCGCCGCTGGGAGCTGGGCAATCAAAGTCCTCATTCAATTTGGCGCAGCCGGTCAAAACAACACAGGGCAACAGTAATAAAGTAATTAGAATTTTCATGATCTCTATGTCCTTAAAACGAGTGGTTTTTATAGAAAAATTGATTGGCGGCTTTTTCTTCAGCATTCTCAGACTCGGCAGAAGCTTCAAAAGCCACTTTGGAATCTTGTCTTTCTTCTGGTTGTTCAGGGGCATTAGTGTCCGTCCCTCCGTCAAGCCAAAAACCTTTAAGAAAAGTCACATCAACTGTAACCATTGGAGGCAATTGAATAATTGGGTGGTACATTTCAGCGCGCTTGATGTTGTACTGTGCATACATTTTGGCTGCACCCGATCCGCCACTAGAAACAGCCGCTAGGGGAATTTTGCCTGCTTGAATGGTTGATACACTTCCTAGAGGCGAGGTGCTGTAATCAGTGGAATATTGCTGGCCAATATTGCCCATGCTTTCCCAGAAGTTCCCCCAAAAAGCTTTTTTCACCATCGGTTCATCACGCCATACCGCACGCCCACGAATTCCGTTTTTAGAATCTGCAATAATGCCCGTGACCTGGATGTCGATACTGGTCCCATTGGAATGAATACAACTTAATCGTTCGGTACGAAATTTCCCTCGCTCACTGGAAATATCACCAATTACAGAAGCACTTACCATACAGCCTTTAAGCGGTGCCCTGTATTTATTCGGCATCACTCCATCATCGACTATTTGAAATATCATAATGTCCGGGTTGGCCTGGCTTAGAACTCCAGCTGAAGCATCAGCTCCTTGTAAAACAACTGCTTTAGCAAAGGTATTAGAAAAGACATAATTATTGGGTGTTTTGATTCGTGGCTTGGATTTTTTATTCAACTTAGCTGTGTATTGAATAAATCCCGAATCCATCTCCATGGAGTTGCTCGCTGCCGCCTCATCTGCTCGGGGTAACAACCCATTTTGGGGCTCATTGTTTTTTAATGCCCCGTCTATTGGAGTAGTACGCTCCATTTGCAGTTTAACTATTTGATGCTTTAGCTCAGAAAGTGTTGATTTCATTTCTGATAGTTCATCTTTTTGCGAGGTAATGAGTTTGCTTTGCTTGTCTTTTTCATCACCTAATGCCTTGAGATTTTTATCAAAGAGTTCTGATTTAGCAAGCTCAGCTCGCCAGGCATTTTGTGTTTTCTCAATCCAATGGGATTCATTAGTAGCAGTAGATATCGGGCTGGCTAAGCTGTGTTTTTTATATGCGGGTTTATCAACCTCTTTGGATTTAACACTCTTGTTTCCCAATAAGGCAAAGCACGCAATCACCAACACTATAATGCCGATAACAACCCCTAAAAGGATCTGTTGTTGTTTTTTAAGTTGAATAGACATGTTAGCTAATCCTGTATAGTCGAGTAGTTTCTAAAGGCGCTAAATGGGTTTTAGCAAGCGCCACCCCTTTGGTTCCATGCCAATTAAACCAGGATTCCTTGGCATCAATAGGCTGATTTGTAACGTTCTTTAACTCAAAAATTTCACCTCGCATACGGTTGCCTTTAACTGTTAACAAACGTTTTAGCTGTGTTTTTTGCGCTTTATATACCGAGGGCTTTTTGGGTATTGTTTGGGTAAACCCCTCAGGCAAATACCCATTAACCAGTGCTCTTAAAAAACCAACCATTACCTTTTCATAACTTGAAGTACGTGGGTCACGGGCACGAATTACAGGATTTTTATAGGATTTAAAAACGATTGTTTGTGAAGCAATGGGTTTTGGCTCTACACGCACGTTGTAAAAAAAGCCTTTTTCAGTCAGCAAATTAATAGTAAAAGCTCGCGTGTGGTAAAGAGGAGAAGGCAAAAAAGTAAGAATACCCGTCGTATCATCAATTAATTTGCAATTCGCCTTTCCATTGCATGCATCAACCAGGGTGTTGCCAGGTGCTTTTATTTGCTGAATGCGATCGTCCTCTAACATGAGATTATTGGGTTCTTTAATTGAGGCATTAATGAAAATATCTTCATAATTTCTGACTGTTTTTATTTGAGCAGATTCTGCTGTTGCTATTAATAAGCCTAAGCTGAATATCATTGCCATTTGTTTCATGATTACACCTTCTCAAGATTCGTTAGTTTCAACAGGCCATACTCATAGGAGTACCTAATCAAAAAAGTCTCCCGTACATCAGACATCAAGTCCGCGCCAACAAAACGCTTCATTTGTCCCATTACTTTTACGCTTAAGTGTTTGATATCAATTTCAAAGGTCGATGGATAAAACACGCTGGATAAATGTTCGTGGTTGATTTGTTCGACTTCCTTAACCAATTGCGCCCTGATGTCCCCATATAGTGAGGGAGCCACATAGCCTAAGAGTGCATTAAATTGGTAAGTGGCCGAACTTGAAGTGATATTAAAACGAAGTTGCGTTAAGAAATTGGTCATGTCTCTTAAATAGCCTTCTGAAACACCTGTTCCAGAGAGCGTAAATTCTTGAGATATTTTAGGTGGAAGAAAATGGGTCTCATGTTTGCTATGGGCATAATGCAATAAAGCTACAATGGTAATTGATTGCATGAAGGTCATAGCAAGCAACACACTACTAATACCTACGAGCAAAACCCTGGTCTTTTTTTCCTTCATTAACTCGGATTTTTTTTGTTCTATTTTCATCTGTTACCCCAAAAAAGATCTAATCCATGACGGGGGTGTTGCCCGCAACTTAGGTGATAGGGAAAAGAACCAATAAAAAAGGTGGATATAAAAATAGGGACCTTCATTACCCTTCATGCGTTTCATAAGAAATAGAAACGCACAGGTTAGAATCAATGAGGTAACAAAAAAACCACAAACAGCCCCAAATACGTAGAGCGTTAATGCTGCTACCATGACCTCATCGAGTGTAAAAATAATCAATCGATAAGGCTCATTAAGATATTGGGGTGTTTTGTATTTTTTCGGATCTTCCATCTTAAACCCCTGCTAGCATTGCAACGACGTTTAGAAAAATAGCCATCGCCCCAACGCCGCCAAGCGTTTTAATATTTCGAGTAAACATCAAGGTAACAACAGCCGCTACAGCTTCTCCGACATAAAGATAGGTTTTTATCGAACCATTGTAGGTATCCTTAACTACTTCTTCTGCAGCGGATAAAGCATCCGCTGCAAAGGTTCCTTGAGCCATTATTAGCAAGCAAATAAGTATGAAAATCTTTCCAATGTGAGCATTAATACTGCTTAACACGTTACTTCTGAACTGATTTAATAAAGACATGTTATCCCTCCTTTTTAATGGTGATTGAGGATTGATTGCTGCATTGATGGGCAAAATTTCTTTGTTGGATCAGCCAAACCATCGTGCTTTTCAGATTGAATTTTTTGATAAATTTCATAACGGTGGATGGCTACTGAATTGGGTGCATTAAACCCAATGCGTACCTGATTCCCTTTGCAACATAGAACTGTGATAAATATATCTTCTCCAATAACAATGCTTTCACCGACTCTTCTAGTTAAACTCAACATCTTCTTCTCCTTTTTAGTTAACTTTCATATTTAAAATGTGTTTCATTTTCAGTAATTGGGTTTTAGCCACTTCAGGGTTATTGTTTTTGGGAGCTTCATCAGGTACAAAAAATGAACTTCTCTTGGAACAGTTTTTACAAAAATCAATAAATTGGGGTAAGGTTGGCGGTAGTTCCTTATTTTTTCGACATAAATCAATTGCCAGATCAAGAATGTTATCCGCATAGGCAAGTAGTCCTTGTTGCCATTCACCTTTAACAAAAACTAAAAACTCATCGCTTTTAAATTGACTACGCCAAACCTGTCCGTACATAGCTGCAAACCTCAAAAATAATCGATCAATGCGCTTGCGACTTTCCTCGGTAGGCGCTAAGGTCGATGATGTTGTCATCGGCTTCTTCTTCAATGCCTGATTTACATGACTCCCAGAAGCTGTCTCTAATGGGTTGTTTCTTATAATTTGTTTCATGGACTGCATTATTTGTCTCCTGACACGTATCACTTTGAATTTCATCTTCCCAACAATGTTGCGCTAACCAATTGGCAGGATATTTCCAAGCAGCAACCCATTGGCCTTGGCTATGCTGTTGTTGATAAAACTGGATTTGTTGTTGTAAAGCCGAATAAATTTGTATTGGCAACTCAGGTGTGAGATTAAGCGCTTGAAATGCTTCCCATGCTTTTTGCTTTGATTTTTTTAGCGGATACAAATCCCAAAATTTTTCGAATTGTGATAATAAAAAAATATAATAATTATCTTCTTTTAGAGGTGTGTCGGCTTTTGGAGATTTATCTATGCCGGCTTTTAGCGAGTCTGTCTCTGATAAGCCAGTATTTATAAGACGTTGCTGATTTTTAGCTGGGCCTAGTTGCTGTGTCGGGTTTAGGTCTACTTTATTTTGGACGGAATAATCCTTTGTGGCTAATTCGCATTTTAAAATTAATTTTAGGCCTTCGGATTGTGGTGTAATAAGCCCCATACGTCCCAAAGCGGATAAGGCTCGGCGTATTTGCATGCGCGAATAGCTCTCGCTTTTAATGCCTTGGTGCGGCTCAATATAAAGTTGCTCTGCTATTGATTGATAGCTAATTCCGCGTTTTATGCCAACTAAGCCTGTCTTGACGTCCATATATGGCCGTATTCCTCTTAGATAAGCCAGCTGCTGAAGGTGAGGTAGTCCACATAGAGCAGCAAGTTCCTTGTCATTAATTAAAAAATCCATTGTTTACTCTCAATACGTGTATAAATTCGTTATTATTTTATTTCTATGGTATATTTGCTATTAATAACCACCGATACTGTACGTATCGTGTAAATAATAATTTTAATTTACCACTAAACGTGAAATTGTCAATACTTATTTTCACAATATGGGACATGACGGGTAGCTAATATGAATATAAAAGAAAAAATTGGTCAAAGAATTCAAGCAGAACGGATAGCAAAGGGGTTAACTAGAAAAGCTCTTGAGGAGTTAACTGATGATCTTAAACAATCTAGAATTAGCAATTGGGAGCGAGGTGATAGAACTCCTGGGCCTGAAGAAATAAAACAACTGGCTAAAGCACTAGA
Organism: uncultured Gammaproteobacteria bacterium; assembly: GCA_963844185.1. Lineage (GTDB taxonomy): Bacteria > Pseudomonadota > Gammaproteobacteria > Legionellales > Legionellaceae > Legionella. The sequence continues at coordinate 135,282 of CAWJMX010000001.1, read as the reverse complement.
TATTTCACCTGCTTATTTGATGTGCCTAACCGATGAGAAACGTCCAAAAAAAATTCCAGGATTAGGGGCGTTGGTTCCACTGCTTGATCATCAACAAGCCTGCGATCCTAAAGAATTCATTCAAAGAGTTAGGAACGAACATAATTCAGGTGAAATAAGCTTTATACCTATTTCTGCTGAGCTTAGTACTCGTCTTGGAGAAAACGCATTTGCTCTAAAAATGAAAGATGAGAGCATGCACCCTGAATTAAGAGTTAATGATATTTTGATTATTGATCCCAATTCTGAACTGCATCCAGGAAGTTTAGTTGCAACACAGCTTAACGAAGAAAATGAGGTTATTGTACGAAGATATAAACAACTGACCTTATCAAAAGAATTTAATCCATTTGAATTGCGGGCCGAAAATGATAATTGGGGGAATATAAAAATTGATAAAGTAACTGACGCTATAATTATCGGCGTTATTGTGTGTGTTGTGAGGTATACAGGGAGATATTAATACATTTAGCCTAATTAATTTGATTTACCAGTGAAATGTTAACGGATAGTTCTGAGATTTTTTATAAACCACAGAAAAGCGTCTTTAACACGATTATTCATCCGCGGAATAGTACCCAGTGCAATAGGGCACGTCGCATTAACTAATCGCATATGTGCAAAAATTAAATAGATGGGAAGCAATTTTTCGGTAAGTTCTAATGCCTTTTGTAAATCCTCATCCAATGAGAGCCAGCCTTGAAAACAGGTATCATGAAGTATTTGATAATCTGTGGAATCAAGTGATATTTTATAGCGGCTGCATGGAATTTTAAGGAAAGCGGCAAGAGAAAAGAATGGATGATTGATAGCTGTTTCACCAAGATCTATGATGCTAATTTTTTTTGTGATGCTACTGAATAACATATTATTCTCGTGGAAATCAGAATGATTAAGACATTCTGGTATCCCATAACTTGAAAGCTCTTGGCATAGTATCTCTAGATCCATCATTGCATTTTGTAATGTCTTAATCTGTGCCGTATCTAATCCATTAGCCTTTAAAAATACATCATCACCAACAAGATCTTGATACAATGTTGGGAATTTCTCAAGGCGCCAGTCTGGCACACCTGATTGAATAAATACAGTAACATGTGGCACTGTAGCCAGTTGCAGAACTTTATAAACTTGCAAGCCCTGAACTAACAGATCAATCTTAAGATGCCCATCAAACAAAGTGCGCAGTGTTGCATCTCCGCACTCCTTCATTAAAAAGCAGTGTAAATTTTTGTTCTCTGCAATGACTTCTGGGATATCAGTTATTTTGCATAAGTTGCGGAATTTTTGAAGGATATCAACTTCGATAAATAGAGTGGGTGGCGTTTGCTTAAGATAAAGTGGACCTTCGGGTGTGCTAATTCTTAAAACACTTGACCAAGGTGTTTGTACAACAATTTCTGTATCAAGCATATTTGAGCCAAGAATATTTTTGGCCCAAAGGATTATTTGATCATGTGAGTGTTGTTTATTTGTCAAAATGGATATCCAACTTGCAATTTGTTGCATCTAAGGTTGCCATCTGGCCAATCGGTAAAACATACCTGCTTTCTATATGGCCATATGAAAAACTTTTTATACATGGCACATTAATTCGCTTACACCAAAAATCAATAATATCTTCTGTTGTTCCACCTTGGTCTAAAAAACGCTGAGCTGTACATTCAGAAAAAGCGCCAATAACAACACCTGATACATTGTTTAATATCCCTGCAACATACAATTGCGAAAACATTCCTTCCACAATATAAGGTTCAATTCCTACATCCTCAATCAATAAAATCTTATTAGAAAAATCGGGTTGATAAGGTGTGCCCATGAGATTTAGCAAACACATCAAATTTCCACCGATTAGAGGTGCTGTAACGCTGCCATGATTGACGGTCGATCCGCTATGAATGGAGTAGCTTTCTTCATTTAAACAGTGTGTTAAAGTGCTTAATATCCTATGATCTATTGCACCGTTTTGGATATCACTGCAATTGAAACCGGTAATGGATATGCACCCAGTTTTAGAATATATCCCCAGCTGCAAAGCTGTAGTGTCACTATAGCCGATTATTGGTTTAGGATTTTTACGAATAACCTCATAATCCAGCAAGGGCAACGTTCTTATAGAACAAGTCCCGCCATTAGTCGTGATTATAGCGGACACGTCCGATTCTTTAAAAAAAGTCATAATATCGGCAGCACGCTGCTCATCTGTTCCAGCAGAAAACAGCTCTGTTTTTTGAATATTTTTGCCAATTTTTATTTTAAATCCTGCTTTTTCAAAGTAAGCAATTGAGGCTTCAAGTAGTTCTGGAGAAAGAGGACTTGATGGAGTAATTAGGCCAATAGTTGATCCAGTGGTAATTTTCCCATTAGATTTAATCATAAATATTTTCTCATGTAATAGCGTTTATAACCTGGCGGGCAATCCTCAAGAATGCCAAAAATTTCATACCCATATTTCAAATAGAAATCTTTTGCTTGGAAATCAAAGGTATCCAAATGGAAAAGTCTGGCTCCCAATGCTGCGGCCTTAGTCTCAACTTTATTCAGCAATAAACTGCCTAAACCTTTGTGTCGATGATTTTCATCAACAAAAAGCACATTAATAGCCAAGCATTTTCCAAGATAAAAACAACTTCTTATGCCCGCTATAATATTGCCATTATCTTTAATAACATAATCTATTAAAGTTTCAACATCACCATAAAACGAAACCTGCTTGCCATTAAACGCGTCTATTTTATCATTCAAGGTTTCTGCTTCTGCATTTGTAGCAATAGAAAATTCATAAGGTTGACTCATGCTAACGTTCTTCTCGTATAATGTTCAATTTTATTCCCACAGAATACCATAAACACTTGGTTTTAGGGATTGGCAATACAGATCCTTTATCTTCAGATCAAATAGGTAGGTACAGTTAATATCACTGAGTTTTAGGAAAATAAAATGAGCACATTTGAATATGTCATTGATAATAATCCCAGCGCATCTGATGATAAAATCATACGTGATGGGATCGTTAATTTTAATAGTCAGACTATAAATGAGAAAGCAACTCATTTCAGCATATTTGCAAAAGATGGGAGCCAGATAATAGGCGGTGCTTTAATTTGGGAGCACAGCGATGCGCTGTATCTTGATGTACTTTGGTGCGATGAACACTATCGCAAAAAAGGAGTAGGAACAAAAATCATTAGCATGATTGACGAGGTAGCCAGAAATAAAGGGTTACAAAAAATATTTGTCGATACCTATGCATTTCAAGCGCAAGCGTTTTATCAAAAGCATGGTTTTTATTGCATAGGAACAATACCAGAATACTTATTAGGGCACGATAGAATGTTTATGAGGAAAGATGTCCCATGAGAGTATTAGAAAAAAATATCATCAATTTATACGGCGATAAAGGAAAACAATGGTTGGCTTCTCTGCCTGATCTAATCGAGCAGATGGAAATAGCATATGGATTATCAAAATTGAAGCCAATTATAAACCTAAGCTACAATTACGTACTGTCTGGGTTCCAAGAGTCACAGCCTATTATTTTAAAATTGGGTCTAGATAGTGCTGGATTCAAACGCGAAGCCTCAGCACTTAAGGCTTTTGCAGGATTTGGTGTTGTTAAAGTTCTGAAAGAAAATGAAGGAATGCTGCTCATTGAACGCGCTATTTCAGGAGCATCTTTAAAATCTTATTTTCCTAAACAAGATAATGATGCAATTCAAATTACTTGTGACTGTTTAAAACGACTACATCAGGCACCAATATCTCATGCGCATGTATTTCCTCAAATTAAAGAATGGCTCATTGCGCTTGATAAAGACCTCAATATACCAGCTCATTACTTGCATCAAGCAAGACAACTGCGTGATGATTTACTTGCAACCCCTTCAGAATCTGTTTTGCTGCATGGAGATTTACATCATGATAATATGCTGCAAAACGGGGATGGTTGGATTGTAATTGACCCCAAAGGTGTAATTGGCGAACCAGCCTATGAGGTAGCCGCTTTTATCCGTAATCCCATACCCGAATTACTTGCACAAAAAAATGCAGCAAATATCATTAGCCAACGCATCGCTCGTTTTGCTGCGATCCTTGAATTACCGGAGCAACGAATCCTTGATTGGTGTTTTGTACAAGCGGTACTTGCCTGGGTGTGGGCTATAGAGGATAGTTGTGATGAATCTTATTTCAAACAATTAACAGAATTTTTTGGGAAGTTTACTTATGTCCAATCATGATAAAATTCATATAGATGCATGTCTCGTCCAACGCCTGATTGCCACACAATTCCCAGAGTGGGCTTCTCTTGAGATAAAGCCTGTGGAGCTCAGTGGCTGGGATAACAAAACTTTTCATCTTGGAAAACACATGACGGTTCGGTTACCAAGTCACGCTGATTATTCAGGTCAAGTGGAAACAGAGCAGTATTGGCTTCCTAAATTAGCGCCGCAATTACCCTTAGCTATTGCTATGCCCATTGCCATGGGTAAACCAGGCCTTGAATATCCCTTGCATTGGTCGATTTATAAATGGATTGAAGGCAACACCGCCTCTATTGAACGCATCAAAAACCTACCTCAATTCGCTGTAGCTCTTGCAGAATTCTTAAACGCGCTACAACAGTGCGACCCTACTGGAGGGCCTTTAGCTGGAGAGCATAACTTTTATCGAGGCGGCGCGCTTGCAACCTATGATATAGAAACAAGGGAAGCGATTGCCTCTCTTGACGATAAAACCTATGCTGAAGTTACCACTGAAATTTGGAATTTAGCTCTTTCGTCTACTTGGCAAAGTCCCCCAGTATGGGTGCATGGTGACATCGCCATTGGTAATTTACTTGTAAATAAAGGACAGTTAAGCGCCGTTATTGACTTCGGACAACTATGCATCGGCGATCCAGCATGTGATTTAGCAATCGCCTGGACATTATTTACAGGAGAAAGCCGAGACGCGTTTCGTGCAACACTAAAGCTCGATAGCGCAACCTGGGCTCGTGGTCGTGGTTGGACGCTATGGAAAGCATTATGTTGGGCATTCCCAGGTGAAAAACGTGTGGATTGGCGTGTCGTTGATGAGTTACTTGCCGATCATCGGCGCGAATGCAAATAAGAAGATAAATCCTGGATGCAACTATATCTAACTCCATAGCTGCCTTTAAAAGGTGTACATATGAACCCAATATTTTCATAAAAGCCGACCGATTCATCATCGGTTTCTAGTGTTACTGAACTTGGGGTACAATTATTTATTAATTGTTGAATTAAGGTCTTGCCAATTCCTTCCTTTTTAAATGCATCGATTACACTGATGTGTTTAATGATGACTTGTGTGCCTTTCAACTCATAGCCGATAACAGCAATTAATGTCTGCGAAGAAAAGGCGCCAATTAAAAATCGATTTGACAGTTCATAGTCTTTGAGAACTTGTTTAATCCTTTCTGAAGTTGGTGAACCGATACTGCTCTTTATGACTGTCTCAAGCAAAGGGCTTGTTGGATTTATTTTTTGAAAGATGATGTTTTTATCGATTAAATTTAGATACCTTACTATCAAATCTTCAATAACTTTTATTGAGAAATTCGGACAATACCGTGGGTATTCCCTATTTAACCCATAAGAGCGTTTATCTAGCAGGTCTATATCAAATGTCAGCATATCTTCTATATCAAACTGATTACGATACTTTTCTTCGCTACGTACGCCATATCCTCCATCAAAAAGTGAACCATCGGGTAACCTTATTAACGTATGCCAGCATTCATCAGAATTTTTCACCATAATGAATACAATAGTTACTTTTTCAATGAATTTTTGATTCCATAGTTTAAAAAAAGCATAAGCAAATGGTCCACATGGACCAGAGTTTATCGTAGGTTCGTCAAAATTATCACCAGCTATTTTGACGTACCCATAGAGTCTATTCACCTCATTAGATAATTCATTGAGTAGTTTTGAAATATTACTTTCTGCATTCATAAACAATTGACTCATCATTGTCATCTGGAGTGGTATCGTGTTTAAACGCTCTAATCGTTCGAATATGTTTAAAGCCACAATTTTTAAGGATTTCAATCAACTCACTGGGCTCATAAATTCGTACCTTTAATTCTTCAATTTCAGTACGAATAATGCTGTTGTGATGAATAAGCTCATATTTATCCATAGAGGAACAGACATTCCCTTCAAGTGTTGCACAGGATGAGAGCATAATCATTTTTCCATCAGGTCGGCTCCATTTTGATCCACGCCAAATGTTAAGCGGTGGTACAGCTTTATGCGTTTCGCCTTCAAATAATAAAACACCATCAACACTTAGATGATCATAAAACGTTTTTATAGCTGATTTAATTGCTTCCATATCTATAATCAAGCAGAAGGATCCACTAGGAATAAAAATCAAACTGTATTTTTCCGGTCTTTTTAAATCCTCAACAAAGCCTTTCCATACCGTTGGTTTGAGATTTCTATCACGAGCTTTTGCATGCAATGCTTCAAGCATGTTATCGCTTGCATCAAAGCCATGGACATTAAATCCTTCTTCAAACAAAGGCAAAAGAAAACGGCCCGTACCACACATTGGCTCTAATATTGGCCCAGTTGCATTCAAGGCATATGCTCGATAAAAAGCATACGCGTCTGCCTCTGGCTTGAGCTTACTTAAATCATAGACCTCTGTGCAAAGACTAAGGTAGGTATTCAATTTCTTCATGGGTTCTTCCGTTAAATCCAGTACCATTAAATGTTCATCAAAAATGGTATCATCATTCTTCAGTGCACGAGGTTCAGTGCCATAAATTTTGAATCCATGCTTATGATAGAACTTAATTGCACTCAAATTATTTGTCACACAGGTCAAATGTAGCTGGATAACATGTGATTTTGCATGAGTAATAACCGTTTGAATTAAAGCACTTGCTACCCCTTGTCCTCTGTATTTAGGCTCGGTATACATTCCCCAAATAACGCCGCGATGTTTTGTCTTGCTCCCATTCAAGCGATAAAAGGCAACACTTGCTACAAGTGTGCCATCAATGAAGGAACCCAAAATAGTGTTTTTGTTTAATCCATCTCGAAAATCTGAATCTGACCAATTTAATTCCTCTTCATAAGAGGAGCCAAAACTATCAGGTGAATTTTTTAGCGCATCTAATCTAAATTGCTTCCAAATATTCCAATCTTCTGGAGTTAATACTCTTATTTTCACAAAACCAGCTCCATCAAGGTTACCGGGTGCTTCTTAAATTCATCCATACCAATTCTGCGGAAGCCTTGACACACATAATAATCAGCAATAGTAGGATCAAAGGCAAAAAGATAGAGCCTTTCAAATCCTAGAGCCAGAGCTTTTTGTACTGCGGCATCGAGCAGCATCTTACCAATACCCTGTTTTTGGTATTTTGGATCAACTACCAAATCACCAATCCAAGGTCCTAAATCTGGCCGAACATCATCTTTTAATTGCAATGTGCAAGAACCTACAGGAATTTCACCGTATAGTGCAAAGTAGGTAATAGGCATGCCTCGGTTCAGCTCTTCATAATATAAAGATTCAATTTCTTCAATTCCAATCTCTGGCATCCAGATTTTACCTAAACCTTCATGCCAAATATTTGCAAGTGCTGGTATAGCGTGTGGATGGTTTTTTAAAGAGTCAATTTTAATCATTAGTAACCTGGGATAAAAATCGTTTAATCAATAAATGATGCTCTTTCCCCGCGCCAGAAACATCACCCGACATGACAAAATCAGCAATATGATCAAAACCCGCCTTCATGTAAACATATTTGGCTCTCGGGTTATCGCTTGCAGGGTCGATTAAAAATGTATCTGCTGATGCATCAACTTCTCTTCTAAAAAAATCAATAAACTCTGATAACGTTTTAGCTCCCCAACCTTTACCAAAATAATTTTGGTCCCCAATCATATAATCAATACCGTATGTGTGGCCTGTTTTTGATAGATGCATTAATTTAATGTCATCAATATGATCTTCTGGCGTTTCTTGAATTGTCATAAGCATGGCGAATGGATGCCCATCATCACTTGCTAACCAATAAACATACTTGCCGTCGCAATAATTCGAAGGCTCTTTTCTGCCATTAACAAAATTTAAAATATCGTCTTTATGAGCTTGTGTATTGTCCCAAAATTCTTGAACAAAAGGTTCCGCAAGCCAACCCCAAATAATATCAAGGTGACTTCTGTTGGCTTTTTCAAAATGAATGCTCATGTTTTTTTCCTCAAATAAACTTCTTGGGTCATACGCCACCCCCATCAACCACTGTTCCTTGATGATAGAGGATCTTCCAACTACCATTTACTCTTCGCCAAATGGTCGATCTTCTTGTATGTCTTGAGTTATTTTGAATTAAGTTGTATGTCAGCAGGTAATTGTCAGGTGCTATTTGAGTCAGAAGAAAATCTGATGTTTCCCAAATATCTTGATAATTTGGGTCGTTATAGCGCTCAAGTAATGTTTCTATAACATCTTGCCTTGTATAAATACTTCCTGATGCCCCAACTTCCCAAAATTCATCACACATTTGGTTTTCAATATCTAGTTTGGTTTTTCCAAACTTTTCAGGGTGATGAAAGATTGGTTCTCTTGATTCAAGTTCATCCAATATCTTGCTTGCACTCGACTCATTTAAATGTGGTTCATTTCTCATATTATTTTCCTCATCAAATAGCATGTCAGATCGTATTTCCAATTAGGAACAACAGCCACTTCTTCGAACCCACATTTTTTGAAAAACGCCAAAGCTTTTGGAAAGTAAGTGTTTAACTGGATTTCACGAAGATCACGAGCTGAAGCAATCTCTAATAACTCGCTAATAAGCTGATGACCAAAGCCTTTGTTTTGAAATGGTTCTTCAACATAAATTGAATCACACCATAATATTTTGCCATGAATGTAGCAAAGTGCTCCTGCAACTGTTTCTTTGTTCTGTTTTAGGTAAACGCTAACGCGTTCAAAGTTAGTCTTGATACCAGTTAATTTTTCGCATTCAAGGTATAAAGCTTTGTCGATTTTGTCGTCAAAATTTAGATCTGGTATATCGCTGAATGTAAGACCGTTATCGCCAATTGATTTCGGCTTTTCATCTTCTACATTCACTCGGTCCCCATGAGAATCAGGGCATGAAATAACAAGAAAACGAACTGACTCTTTGGATTTGTTGAGTACTTGATGAACAACCCCTGAAGGAATTGTAAGCCCCTGGTGATTTTGGAGCTGATGTTCATGATTATCCATCTCAATGTAAAGCATTCCATTTAACACATAAAAAAACTGCTCTGTTATATTATGAAAATGTTTTACTTCTAAACCGCCAGGTGGCATCGTTTCTTCGATCGCAGTAAAACTCTTACCTTTTTTAAGCCAATAACCAACACAGTGATCCCCCCATACAAAATGTTCTGCGTTATTTACGGAAACCACTTTATTTTCCCAAAGCATCCATATTTCACTGGGATCTTTCTGTTCAGGTAATCGTCTAAATCCAGCCTTCTCATAGCATTTTATAGCAGCTGTATTGCCTGCATCAGGATCAACAAAAATATGAGAATACTGATGAGCATATAGGTTGAAAAATTTTGTGATGGCTATGGAACCTATGTTTTGTTTCAAGTATTTTTCATCGCCAATGAAGATATCAAATGCACCTAAATTTTTCTGAAATCCAAAAAGTGGCTTGCTGCGCGGAAAATCATACGCATTATAGAGTTGAATATAGCCCACAGGTTTCTCATCAACACAGATAATATAAGGGTTAATGGATTTAGGAGTACCATGAACTAGCTTATACCCTTTGACATAATCGGCATATTTTTTAGAAATCAATTCATTCGTCCAATGGACATCCTGGTCCCACCATGTTTTCACATGCTCTGCTTCAAGCCACTTCAAAAGTAGGGGAAAATGTGATTCAGTTAGTTGCGTGAACGTAATCTTCATAAGCTATTTTATCTCTTCAACTCGTATTCAAACTATAAGATAGGTCAAAAATTGGCCTATCTTGTTTTTTACTACAGCTAACTATTATATCATGAGGCCTTATTCAAGTTGAAACTTAATGGACCGTAGAAAACAATAAACATGTCCTTCTGATTTAACCGGTAAAATAACATTAATTACAGGCGCATCTAGTGGATTTGGAGAATAGATTGAATGAACAATAAAGAACACAAGCTTGGTTTGCCATTAGAATATCAACAAATGCCTGAATATTTTGATGCGCATAATATAAGTGAACAGACTGAAGCTAAAAATGCTCTAATAGAGAAATTACTAAAAGAGCAGAAAGTTAAAACGGTTCTGGATATGACCTGTGGCACCGGCTCACAAGTGTTTTACTTGGCCGTTCGGGGCTATGAAGTCGTTGGTAGTGATTTCAGCCCTGCTTTACTTGATAGAGCACGAAGCAAAGCAAAAGAAATGAATCGTAATATTATTTTCATTGACGGTGATATACGGAAGGTAAACGCTGGAAAATTTGATGCAGTTATTACTATTTTCAACGCCATTGGCCACCTAACCAAAGCAGATTTTGAAAAAGCACTACAGAATATATATGCCAACCTCAAAGATGACGGCATATATATTTTTGACATTTTTAACCTACAAGCCATTACTGATAGCATCATTGATGAATTTGCGATGGATATTGAGAGCATTGTTAATGGCGTCAAAATCCGCAACATTCAACATTCTGAGATTGACAGAGAACATGGTCTTCTAACCTCCCATGACCACTATACCATTTCCAAAGAAAAAGGTGAGCCAGAAATATACACAAATAGCTTCAGCCTGCAAATTTATACTGCCGAAGAATTGCAGACAATGCTTGAGCACAATGGGTTTAAAGTCATAGGGCAATATGATATGGATGGAAATGATTTTGTGGCAGAAAAAAGCATGAATATCCTAACGGTAGCGAGGAAGAAAAAGGCATGATAGCTACACGTCTCCAACAACTTGTAAAGGTAATAACATTTGCTAAAAAGCAAATGAGTTTATTTTTATAACCTCAGTTCGGGGTTTTTTAGATCAAGGAAAAAATCTCTAAGAAGCTCCAAAAATTCATTTCTTCAGAACTATTTCAATCCTACTATTTTTATAGTAGGATCTACTAAAAAGATAGTAGAGCATGTTTTATTTAGTTTCTGGAGAAAAAATGTCCACAAAAAAAGGGTCGCAAATTTTTGCCTATGATCGCCTCCTAACAGAGGTAGAGCTTGAATTAATGAATATCATTTGGAACCTTAATAAAGTAACTATTAAAGATGTTGTTTCACATTTGTCTAAAGAAAGACCTTTAGCATATACCACTGTAGCAACGGTAGTAAAAGTACTTGAACAAAAAGGATTTCTTGAATGCCAAAAAAACTCTTATGCTCATGTTTTTGTTCCTATTGTTACAAAGTCTGACTATGAAAGTACGTGTATTGATCACATGGTAACCAATGTTTTTGATGGTGAGCCTGCGGCACTGGTGCAACGACTTTTGATGGCCAAAAAGTTACAGCATGACGACATTCAAGCCATTGAGGAAGCGCTAAAACAAATGGTAACTTCTGAACAACAAATAGAGGTCTAGTTATGTTATTCCTAGAAATTTTATTGAGCATTCATTGCTTACTTTTAGTAAGCTCATGGCTGATTGGTGGTCGTTGGCTCGCGAATCAGCCGTCATTTAAACTCAAATTAGCCCGCTTTTTATTAGTCAGCTGTGTGATTTCGCCAGTAATTGTTCATTGTATAAACACCACTCAAAAACCTGAACGGCATCATTATGCATCCATTGATGCTTTGCAAGAGTATGTGAACCAACCCATCTTAAAGACTAAACCTTCGCAAGAAACTCCTGAATCAGAAACAACTTCTATAGGCAGTACGAGTTATTTTCAGCTCTTTTATGTCCTGTTTTGTTTGCTCATCTTGTTTCGCAGTTATAAAGTAATATTGAGTTTGGGTAGTTTAAGAGCACTATTAGCTGAAGCAATTCCTTATCGAACTTCCGGTAAATTGGTTATTAAAGTTTCTCACCGTTGCCATATTCCTTTCTCAGTAGTTTTATTCAACAAAGCTTATATTGTATTACCCGTATCCCTATTTTCTTCTTCTAAGAACGTGAAGATTGCGATTGGGCATGAAGGCCAACACCATCGTAATGGTGATTGCCTATGGGCCTATTTTATTGAAGCCCTGCGCATTATCTTCTGGGGTAATCCAGGTGTTACCCGATGGAGTCGTATTTTAAGCGAATTACAAGAATTTTCATGTGATGAAGTATTGGTTGGCCAGCCAAAAATTTCGGCACATGACTATGGCCACTGTCTGTTTGATGTAGTTCAGACAGTATCTCAATGTTCTCTGTCATCTAACCGAGAAATTGCATGCACGGTGGGTATGGCTTTGGGCAAAGACAACGAAGACTGTACTTTTATCATCAGGAGAATTTCAATGTTATCAGCTTATCCACTTAAACCATCTAAATCCTTATTGTTAGGGGTTGGATTTGTGGGGTTTTCTATTTTGGCTCCAATCTGTGTCGCCTATTCAGCAGTAGGATCATTGACCGCTTCTAAGGCAAAAGAAATCGATACATCCCATTTAGATCCTAAAATGCAAAATATTGCAGAGCAAGAAATTAAAACGGCGGTGGAACAATATCATGCTAAATCGGGGGTTATTGCAATCGTCAATGCAAAAACCGGTGAACTCATTGCATTTGCTGAGTCCAGTAAGAATAAAAATAAGAACAGTTGGAAGTCACGTGTTTTTTCACCTGGCTCCACGATAAAACCCTTTATTGCAGCCGTAGCAATCGATTCCGGCCATAGCTCTGAAACAAAGACCTATGATTGCCATTCACCTTATCAGATAGAGGGAAAAACATTTACAGACTACAATCCCAATATTGGTTCTGCTTCCTTAACAGAGGCTATCGCACAATCAAGTAATGTATGCCTTATTAAAGTTTCTCAAGAGACTGGAGCACCAGTAATTCGTAAAAAATTAGCTGAATTTGGTTTTGACATGAACACCTGGTGGCAAGCAAATCAAAGTGATGAATTGCAACTTGCAATGGCTTCAATTGGTGAGAATATACCGGTCACGATTGACTCGTTAACAAAATCCTATGCCATTCTTGCTAACAAAGGACGTCCATTCAAAGAAGGAGAGGCACCAGTTATTTCAGAAACAACAACACGCTCAATAAATCATATCCTTGAGAACGTTGTCACAAATGGCACTGGAAAACTCGCTGCGATTCCTGGTGTTAGCGTAGCTGGTAAAACAGGAACAGTTGCAGAAAGTATTAATTTTGCTCAGGGTAAACATCTTGCCTTGTTTGCTGGATATCTACCGGTTAATGCGTCACGTTACGCTATGGTGGTCGTGATTGAAGACGGTCATTTAAGCAAAAATGGCAAAAACTTGACCTCCGGTGGGGAATTGGCTGCTCCGGTATTTCGTAAGGTTGCAGTGAATAGCCTAAGTAGTACGAAGTTATAAATCACCTATGGGTGCGGCAGCTTTGCTGTACCCATATCGATATAATTAAAATGATGTTGGAGTTGTTATGAAGAAATTAAGTGTACTTCTATGTATGACACTATTCTATTGTAGTACTACTTGGGCCCAAAGCACTTGCTTTCTGGTACAGGAAAATCAAACCGTGCTAAAGCACGAAGGCAAAGATTGCAACCAACGCTTTGCACCAGAATCAACCTTTAAAATTGCCTTGAGTCTTATGGGTTTTGATTCAGGAATATTAAAAGATGAACTTCATCCAGAATGGCCGTACAAAAAAAAATATGAACTTTATCTTAATGTATGGAAATATCCTCATAATCCTCGTACCTGGATAAGGGATTCCTGCGTTTGGTATTCGCAAGTTTTAACACAACAATTAGGTATGAAGCGATTTAAAGGATATATTGATGCATTTCACTATGGCAATCAGGATGTTTCCGGCGACAAAGGTCAGAATAATGGACTAACCCATGCCTGGCTATCAAGCTCGCTTGCTATCTCACCCAGTGAACAAATTCAGTTTCTACAAAAAATAGTCAATAAAAAATTACCTGTGAGCCCAAAAGCGCTCACTATGAGTAAAGACATTTTATATATTCAAGAATTAGCGGGTGGATGGAAACTATATGGAAAAACGGGTAATGGTCGACAGTTAACAAAGGATAAAAGCCAAAAACTACCACTACAACATGGATGGTTCGTGGGTTGGATTGAGAAAGACGGTCGTGTGATTACCTTTACGAAACACATTGCAGACAGTAAAAAACATGCAACATTCGCCAGTTTCAGAGCGAAAAATGAGGCATTGAATCAATTATTTTACTTGATTAATGAATTGGAACAATAATACATGAAATTCAAAATAGCTCTATTAATAGCGCAGGCTCTTTTCCTATTTTGCTATCAGATTTTTAGTTACGCCAATGAAATAGCAATTACTTTTGACGATTTACCTGCTTCAATAGAAGAATCTATAGAGGAACAAGCTCAAATAAATCAGAGAATAGTAAATGCACTTATCAAATATAGAGTACCTGCAATTGGATTTGTGAATGAAGGGAAACTCTACGGCACTAATGAAACTCAAGAAAAAATAAATCTCTTAAAATTATGGGTAGATAACGGATTTAATTTGGGAAATCATACCTATTCGCATCTGTCCTTAAGCAGCCTCACACCCAAGCAATTTAAAGCCGAAGTGATTAATGGCTCTAAAATATCCAAACAATTAATGCAAAGTGCCGGTAGGCAGTACCACTACTTTAGACATCCCTACCTTGATACGGGTAAAACATTAGAGATTCGTTCTAAATTTGAATCGTTTTTAAAAAATGAGGGATATCTGGTTGCTCCAGTTACTATAGACACTGATGACTGGAAATTTAATCAGCAATTACATGAGTTCCCTCAGAATAAAAACAAAATCATTCAAAGTTACCTGAAGCATACCCGTGCAAAATTTGCCTTTTATGAAAGCGCATCCAAGCAAATATTTGGTCGAAATATTAATCAGATTTGGCTTCTGCATGCCAATCTTATTAATTCATTGGCCATTGAATCGCTCTTAACTATAGCAGAAGAATACGATTATCATTTTATCAGTCTTGATGATGCGTTACAGGATAAAGCCTATCTGTCCGCTGATGCCTACTATGCCCCTTTTGGTGTTTCCTGGCTTTATCGATGGGATTTTACCCGGGGGAAAGTGGTTGATTGGTCTAAAGATCCTGAACCTAATAACAATCCATTTATCACTACTAATACCATTAAATTTTATGATAAAGACCGCAAGCGCCTTATTCCAGTTAAAATTTATGTGAGTAATGAATCACAAGGGAAAGCAAATGCAGGCATCCTTAAACTACCCGTTGCCATCATTAATCACGGATACACAGTACGCAATACTGAATATTCATTTTTAGCCAATGCACTTGCAGCAAACGGATATTTTGTTGTAAGCATCCAGCATGACTTAAAATCAGATCCTCCATTAGCTCAAACCGGCAATCTATTTGAGCGACGGAAACCCTTATGGGAGCGAGGAAGTGCTAATATACTTTACGTAATCAAAGAACTTAACCGCATCAACCCCAGTTTAAACTTGTCTAAAGTGACATTAATTGGCCATTCTAATGGTGGTGATATTGCCATGCTGTTTGCAAGCAACCATCCTCAATTATTGAAAAAAATTATATCGCTGGATAGCTTGCGCATGCCTTTTCCACGCACCGGACTAACACCTATTTTATCATTACGTGGAAATGATACTAAAGCAGAAGAAGGTGTACTGCCTCCTAAAAAGTCATTAAAACAATTAGCCATAACAATTATCCCACTACTTGAGGCTAAACATATCGATTTATGTGATCGTGGTTCAGAGGTAACTCAGCAACAAATTAATGATCTGATTTTAAAGTTCTTACGAGACTAGTATATGAAAAAAATACTCGCATTTTTCAGTTTAGGCTGGTCCTTAAACCTTATGGCAGCAACTGACATATCGGCCATGAAACAAATCGATATTCCAGCAAAAAAATCCTCGAATGAATTGTTTTTACATCATACTTTAACCAAAGAGTTTCCTTCCAAGATCAATGGAGTCAAATATAATTTATACATCAGCCTCCCCAAAGAATACACTTCGAACAACAAAAGCTACCCAATTATTTACTTATTAGATGCTGACTACAGCTTTGCATTAGCGAAACAAATTAGTGAGCATTTATCTGATAGAAATAGAATCAGCGACTCCATTATTGTTGGGATAGCTTATGCAAATCCTAATGAGTATAAGAAAAATAGAACCAGAGATTACACACCAAGCTATGTTAGCTCAGGGGGCTATGGATCTGAATATCAAAAATACTCGGGTGGTGCCGAATCATTTTATCGATTTATTAATTCAGAACTTATTCCATATCTTCACCAGACATATAGAGTCAATCAAAACGCTACTTTTGTCGGTCATTCTTATGGTGGATTATTTGGGGTTTATTTATTAGTCCATCATCATGAAGTATTTAATCATTACATCATCGTCAGTCCATCTCTCTGGTATGATAATCATTTGGTGTTAAAATCAGCCCAAAGAAAGAGGGATTTTAATCTACTTCAGAAAACCCGCGCTTGCTTTATTATCGGCGACCAAGAAAATAAAGGCGATTACCACATGATAGATGATTTAAAGTTATTGAACGAAACAATCATGAGCAAGCCCCACAGAAATCTAAGCACTGTTTTTAATATTCTAAATGATATGGATCACGATACTGTTTTTCCAGGTGCTTTAAGTCAAGGCCTCCTCAAGTCTTCGTTTGACTCAGATAAGCGAGTAAAGGGATGAGTATTTTTTTAGAAACAAAACGACTAGTCCTTAGAGCACCAGAGTTATCTGATTTAGATGAGTTAGTAACATTGCGATCTGATTTTGAAGTAATGAAATACACTGGCGAAGGTGGGGCTCAAACAAAAGAGCAAGTGCAGGATTATTTGAATTTTGCTCTGTCCTACCAAAAAAAACATGGCATGGGATTTTATTTGGTATTCGAAAAAGAAAGCCGCAGTTTTGTAGGGGAAGCTGGTTTGTTTCATCTGCTCTTTGATGACACTCAGCCCGAAATTGAAGTCAGCTATCATTTACACAAAAAGTTCTGGGGAAAAGGTTATGCCACTGAATTAACAAAAGCTTTAGTCCATTGGGGGTTTCAACATTTATTAATTAATAAGCTTGTTGCTGCTACTTATCCGAATCAAACTGCCTCTCAAAAAGTATTACAAAAATCTGGTTTTGATTTTAGAGGTAAAAAACAAACCTCCGATGGTATGGAGTTATTCTGGTACGAAATCTATAAGAGTGATGACGTTGAGACTACGCACCTTCAGCTCCGTAGACCAACTGCAGCAGATGCATTACTCTTACGTGCTCTTTGGCAAGACAAACAAGTACGGCAATTTCTTGGTGGTGTAGTCTCAAATGAACTAATCGATGAAAAAATTGTTTCACTTCAAAGACATTGGGACCAACATGGCTTTGGGCAATGGTCTGTTATTGATAAAAAACATGAGCAAGTCATCGGTATTTGTGGCCTGCATCATTCTGAAGATGGCATTGAACTTTCTTATATGTTTTTTCCTGCATCATGGGGAAAAGGACTAGCCAAAGAAGCAGCATGTGCAAATCTGGATTATGGGTTTAATCAACTTAACCTGGATAAGATCATCGCTATTACTCAGGAAGCTAATAAGAACTCATGTTGCCTACTCGAGAGTATTGGTATGCGTGCTATTGATAAATTTAGACGTTTTGATACGGTTCAACTCCTTTATGAGATAACGAAAAATGAATAGTCAAGATAATCAAATTGCTAAACGCCTTACCAACTATAGTACCGTTTCTACTGAAGAATTGAGTTCATATATATATGATAAAACTCAATATTTGAGTTTGTTTTATATATCAAGGGGCAATTGTGGGGCACTTCACTATTGTTTGTAAGCAAAAACAAACTTATTAGTACAAATTTTTAACTCATGATTTTCTATGGTTTTGTGATTTGAAGAGGGTGGCGCAAATGCCTTAAGTAGAGTTTACCTCATAGGAGGTGACCGCCAGTGAGACTGAACATAAATGGGATCGCTGTATAGCTTTCTCCAATGTTGTCTTACAAAAACGGTTTTTTTGCTATATATCATAACAACTCTCTTTTATTATTTCGCTAGGAACAAGCCTAGGTACTTGAGCTTAATTGCCCAGCTGTCAAGCAATCTCTCAAATTTGAAATAATATAAGGCGGAGCGCCACTGTTTAATTATAGAGCATAAGTGAGTCCTAATTTTCTAAACTAGACTAAAATTAGATAAAAAGGATAAATAATGAGAAAAACCAATGAACAGGCCTCAATAATCCCTATTAGACCATTTTTAAAATGGGCTGGTGGTAAGTTCCAGATAATAAAGAAGATTCGAGCGAGCCTACCTAAAGGGTCACGTTTGATTGAGCCGTTTGTAGGTTCTGGAGCAGTTTTTTTAAATACAGATTATGACAAGTTTATTCTCGCTGATATCAATGCTGATCTAATTAACTTGTTTGAACATTTGAGGTTTGAAAAGCATAATTTTATCCATTTTTGTAAGCAATTTTTTGGTGATGAATTTAATAAAAAATCCACTTTTTTATCATTTCGTTCAGAATTTAATTCAACTACAGATTACCACTTGAAGGCGGCACTATTTCTTTATCTCAATCGTCATTCTTTTAATGGCCTCATGCGGTATAACAGTTCCGGCAAGTTTAATACAGCTTTTGGAGATTATAAAAAACCTTATTTTCCAGAAAAAGAAATGTTGGCTTTTATTCAAAAAGCAGGAAAAGCAGAATTTAAATGTGCCGACTACAGCTTAATTATGAGTGAGGCTACAAAAGGAGATGTAGTTTATTGCGATCCTCCCTACGTACCCTTATCTGCCTCGGCTAATTTTACAAAATATCATTCCACTCCTTTTGGACAAGAAGACCAGAAGAGATTAGTTGATCTAGCTAGAGAACTAGCTTCCAAGGGAATTCCAGTCATTTTATCTAATCATGATACGGCTTTTACTCAGAATTTATACCAAGGATCAAGCATCATCAGTTTTGACGTGCAACGTAATATAAGTTGTAACGGAAGCAATAGGGGCAGAGCACGGGAAGTCCTTGCTTTATTTGATTAGGGGCAATGTCATGAAACAAGGCGGTTCATATGCAAATAGTAGTGGAGGAGTTCTTGAAGGACTAGTCGAGTTTGCTCTTACAAAAAAGGGATTTACTGTTGTTCGTTATAAAGATTGGAAGTTAAATCCAACTAGCTATGGTGAAGAACTATTATTAAAAAATGTCCCCTATGAAGGGCTTTATAAACACGCAAGTGCAACAGAGTTTGTCTTAATGTCAAAAAATTACAACTTAAATACTAGGATTGAATGTAAATGGCAGCAAGTTTCTGGAAGTGTTGATGAAAAACTTCCTTATTTATTTTTAAATTGCTCTGAAAAAATGATTGAGCCACATATTATTATTTTGCTAGATGGAGGCGGTGCAAAACATGGAGCAATAGAATGGTTAAGAGAATCTTGTGAGAAGTTTAATTTAAGAGAATTAGACATTCCAAAACGTAGGATTGATTTAATGAATATGACTGAATTTGTTCAATGGGTTAATAGTGTTTTTAAATAGAGATGAGAATAGTGAAATGTGCCAAATAAAAATATGGATAAAAAAGGTTAATGGCTGGCTAAAAAATAATTTTTGCAAAAGCAATATCCCTACAGATTGAACTTCCCTCGATTAACCGTACACCTTGTTTAATGGGTATAATGCCCAGAATGAGGAGTTATAATGAGCAACAACAGCTACACAAAAGAATTTAAAATAAAAGCAGTAGAACTGCTTGAACAAGGCAATAAGTCAGTAAGACAAGTTGCAAAGGAACTTGGAGTTGCTGAAAACAACCTATATAACTGGCGTAAGCAGTTTCATAAGAAACAAGAAAAAGCGTTCCCTAATCAACCCCAGTTTGATGAGAAAGAATTAGAGTTAAGGCGTCTACGATCTCGTGTTGCAGAGCTTGAAGAGGAGCGTGAAATATTAAAAAAAGCAGCCGCGTTTTTCGCCAAGGAAAGCCAGCGATCTACGCGATGATTAAGAGTCAATCGGTTTTCCATACCACCAAAAGGCTTTGCCTCATTTTAGGTGTTTCGTGTAGTGCTTATTATGCCTGGGCTAAGAAAACACCCAGTCTACGAATACAAGAAAATGAGGACTTAAGTAAGCTCATCAAAGAGCACTTTATGAAGTCACGGCAGACTTATGGTGTTCCAAGAATCCAACAGGTATTACGCAAAACAGGCAAATTTCATGGTAAAGCACGGATAAGTCGACTGATGAAACAAGAGGGACTTAAGCCAAAGGCAGCAAGGCGCTTTAAAGTAACTACCAACAGTAATCATAATAAGCCTGTGGCCGAAAATATATTAGGTCGACAGTTCAGGCCTCAGAGTTCAAATAAAGCTTGGGCATCGGATATCACCTATATCCATACAAATGAAGGGTGGATTTATTTAGCGACTGTAATAGACCTATGCAATAGAAAGATAGTTGGTTGGAGTATGGGTACACGGCTGGTTACTCAACTCATTGCGGATGCTCTAACTATGGCCATCAGGCGCTGTAAACCACCACAAGGCGTGATTCATCATTCAGACAGAGGTTCACAGTACTGCAGTGATGTATATCAAGCACTTTTGAAACAACATGGTTTTATTTGCTCAATGAGCGGCAAGGGAAATTGCTATGATAATGCCGTGATGGAAAGCTTCTACCACACGTTAAAAATTGAATTGATTTATGGGGAGGAATATAAAACTAGAGAAGAAACTCAATTGCTTGTATTCGATTACATTGAAGTATTTTATAATCGGCAGCGACTTCACTCAACTTTGGGATATCTGACACCAGATGAGTTTGAGTTAGCTGCATAAAATTGGTGTCCGGTATTTCGAGGCAAGATCAGATATGGAAATTTTAGATACAATTTATATTGTATATTTAGATGATTTTCTTAATTTCTCTACTGAAAATAAAACCCGTGAAGAAAAAATTTATATTCCAATTGATATTAAAAAAATAGCAAAAATTTTAAAGACTGATGAGGAATTAATATTTGGTCGTATATATCATTACTTAAATAAAAAGCATAGTTACGATAAAGCCCCATTATTTGAAATTACTATGGGTAAAGATAGGCACGTAATTCAATTCCCATTAATGGTATCAATACTCGCTGAACTTTTAACTGATCACAGAAGGTTTAAGACGAGTATATGGTTATCCATTGGAGCTTTAATTTTATCAGTAATAAGTATAATAGTTAGTTTGGCTTAGTACTTGATTTTAATAAATGTATAAGAGAGTTTCCATGCAATATCAGCCAATTGTGAAGCAAATAAGAACAGCTATCTCTAAAAATGATGCTGATCATTTGTTGAATATTACTTCGGCAGATTGGGTCATGGTGTATTTATATACAGATAATATTTTCCTAAACTCATTTACCGTTGAACGAAGAAATCTTGATTTATACAATTCAAAAGAAATCTTGACCTTAAATTTTCCCTTAAAAGAGTGTTCGATTTCTTGCTTCAGGCATAGAGAAGATGATGGTTATAGTAATTCAATGGAAGTTTCACATGAGCGTGGTCTAGATGATACCTTAATGTGGCCACTTTTCTTCTCTCGTTCAAACTATAAAGATGGGAAATTAATTACTCAATATGAATTATTACAGCATTTTGTTCATGCTAATGGTTTATTCTTGGATAATGAAAAAGGGACTTTCAATTTAATAAACGAGGATGGTGATGTAGAGCCAAAGGCATTAATAATAGTTGAGCAGAATTTTAATTTAATACTTTTTGAAAGAAAAGCATTAGATTATTACTTGGGTTATGCAAATCATTTTTTAGTACGTTTTTTTGAGTTAAAAGAATTAGAGAGCCCTCTACAATGGAGTATTAGTAGTTTACAAACTTCAAAAATCAAACGAAGAATTTATGAATATGAAGATATACCACGGTTTAAAGGTGTAGAAGTAATCCAAACAGTTTATTCAATTGAGAAGATTGAAAAAGGCAATCCTAAGAAATATGAGAATTTTATTATTAATGACTTTAAAAATAGTAAAATAGTTGAATGGTCGTGTGCTCCTGAAATGCTTGATAATTACTATAAAGATACTGGTAAACCTTTTGAGACAAGCCCAGCATTTTTTAATCCAGAAGTATTGTCTAAATATAAAAATAATCATGAGAAATATGAGGTCAGAGAGCGGGGAATTCATTGTTATGGAAGTTGGAGTTTGAAGTCTTACTCAATAAATGATGAAGGACAAGTACACGCTTATATTTATTGCTTAGGGCAATTACCCTATAAAGAACAACTTCATTGGAAGCAGTATAATGAAGAGCCAAAAGCGTGGATTTCACAAGTTGCTTATAACACAGATTTTTTAGCTGAATTCGATGAAGAAGCAAGTACTCTTAGAGCGATAAAACAAAAATTAGCCAAATTTCCGCCTTATTATTTAGATAAGGAAAAATTTGTTTTATGGGCTCCTAAAGGGGGTGATATTGATGTTCTGTTAAATCAAGTCCATCCAGTCATCACTGAAATAAAAAAAGAGTATCGGGATTATTTGTTAAATTTGACCATTTTGGTTATCGACGGACTAGAGGAGAAAACGATTCGTAATTTGGTTCAGGCTGATGAAAAAACTAAGACTATGGAATGTTTAGAAATACTTCTGAAAAGTTGGGGCTCTCAAAGTACCAATACAATTATGAAGGCACTAAGAGCTTTGCAAAGAAAACGAAGCAAATATGCTGGTCATGGGGGTGGTAAAATTGACTTCAATATGAAAGCAGATTCTTTGAAAATAACTGATGAAGTAAACGAGGCAATACAATTATTAAGTGAGGAAATCCAAAAAAATTGCAGTTAGAAACGCATGTGAAGCGGCTTAATCAAGAAAAAATGTTAGTTTGAGTATGGGATATTAGATGATATATTGTGATTTGTTATTACCAAGTGCCCCATGAGTGCCCCTCAGAGGTCTTCAATTTTTCTAAAACTACCATAACTACTTGATTTAATTGGTGGGCCCACTAGGACTTGAACCTAGGACCAACGGATTATGAGCCCTGTGATTATTTTAAATAAAATCAATTTATACTCCTAATAATCAACACATTATATTTTTGTCACTATATTTTAAATTCTTATATGGGGCAGCTGGGGGCACTCGAAAAAAACAAATAGCAACAAGTCACAATATTAGACGTTCTACTTCAGCAATAATACAGCTTAAATTAAATCATGGAAATTTCGAGTTAATGCTGCCAAAATATGTCAGTGTTAACTAACTTTTAGGTCTGTATCTGTCCAGAACACAACGTCTTTTTGATCTTATTCAGATACTACGGCGATATCGCTACCCCGTTAGTGGAAAGTGCTTGGCTTCTGAGCTTGATATAAGCTTACGAACTCTTTATCGAGATATAGCCACGCTACAAACACAAGGAGCCTTAATAGAGGGTGAGCCTGGTGTGGGGTATGTGCTACGTCCAGGATTTATGTTGCCACCTTTGATGTTTTCTGAAGAGGAAATCGAAGCATTAGTCCTTGGTTCACGATGGGTGGCACGCAGAACTGATAAAAAATTAGGGCTTGCTGCAACGAACGTTCTAGCCAAAATAGCCGCCGTTCTCCCGGAAGATCTGCGGCATCAACTTGAATTTTCAGGTTTACTGATTGGTCCTGCTAAAACGTTGGTAGAACATGACGATGAAAAAGAGGCCTTAATCCGTCATGCCATTCGTAAAGAGAACAAACTTCAAATGACTTATACTGATGTTAAAGGTGATGACTCTCAGCGCATTATCTGGCCATTAGCACTTGGTTTTTTCGAGGAAGTACATGTTATTGTAGCTTGGTGTGAGCTGCGCCTTGATTTTCGTCATTTCCGAACGGATAGAATCGTCACATTAACGCAGTTAGAAACGCGTTATCCTAAACGTCGTCAAACACTACTTAAGAAATGGCGCGAACTTCATAATATACCTGTTCAATAAATAAGCACTCACTACTGACAAAAACTGTCAGTCTATATTGGTAAACTAGGTTCGTTAATGTCAACCAATTTAAAGAGGAAAATATGATATTCGAACCCAGCGTGATTGTGCTTTATGTTGATGATCTTGCGATAACTAGCAACTTCTACCAGGATATATTGAAAATAACACCAGAAGAAACCTCTCCCACATTCCATGCGTTTAAATTATCAAATGGAATGAGTTTAGCCTTAAAGTCAAAACATTCGGTTGTACCACCAATTGAAGAAAAGAGCGGTAATGGTGAACTCGCATTTACACTTGATAGTAATAAAAAAGTGGATGAGTTATTTGCAGAATGGCAAGCTAAAGGAATAAGTATTATTTTTCCACCAAGCCAGGTGCCTTTTGGCTATACTTTTGTTGCTCTCGATCCGGATGGTCATCGATTACGAGTTGCTTCTCTTGGAAAATCATAGTGAAAAACTGGATTGCGGTTGCATCAGCAGAGCACGTTCGAAATGGTTATGCACAAGGCTTTATGCAAGTGTGTCATGGAAAAGGAGCACCTTTACGACGTTTAAAACCTAACGATTGGGTTGTTTATTATTCACCAACTGTGACATTTGGCGGAAAAGACAAATTACAATCGTTTACAGCAATAGGGCAAGTTAAAGAAAAAGAGCCTTACCACGTTGATATGGGTAATGGCTTTTGTCCATTTCGGCGAGATGTGCGCTGGTTTGAGTCACAAGAAGCTGCAATTATACCGCTTCTCAATCAATTAGATTTCACAAAAAATAAAAAGAATTGGGGCTATCAATTTCGTTTTGGACTGATGGAAATCAGCGAGCATGATATGCAGCAAATTTCTAAAGCGATGCATATTAACAATATTCAGGGGTGACTAAAATGTTTATATTACCAGCGGTGCAATACGTAGAAAGTTTTATTGTAACAGGGCTGAGCGTAAGAACTCAAAATAGCGATGAGTTTAATGAGAAAACAGCGAAATTACCCAGTCTTTGGCAGCAATTTTATACCAGTGAGTTAGCTACCAATGCCAATATTTTTGGTGTTTATTCAAACTATGATTCAGATGCTAATGGCTTTTACACGGTTACTGTGGGTGTTGAATCTGACTATGCACAAACTCAATTGAGTTCTGTTACCATCCAAGCGGGTAATTATCTTGTTTTTCAAGGCACAGGTCCAATGCCTGCTACAGTGGTTGAAACTTGGAAACGGGTATGGGCGTTTTTTGAAACAAACTCAGAGCATCGGCGTAATTTTATCAGCGACTTTGAGGTTTATAGCGGCCCTGATCAAGTAGCGATTTATATTGGATTAGAATAATCCCATCAGGCCTACTAAATGTTATAATTTCGCTCTTGATTTAAATAATGGTACACAAAAAATGAACCGAATTCTTGAGACAGACCGAATTTTCTTGAGACCTTTTTGCATCGATGATATTGAGTCATTTGCTAAAATTTGCGCAAATCCAAATGTGATGCGCTATATTGGTGATGGAAAGCCGGTCGGTCTTGATATTATCGCGGAGAAAATACCAGAGTGGATTGAGTTGTATGAAAAACAAAAGTACGGTTTGATGGCACTTGTTATCAAGGAAACGAATGAACTCCTTGGTTTTTGTGGGTTCATTCACCAAACAGTCGATGAGGTTGAGTATATTGAATTAGGTTACCGCTTAGATGAAGCATATTGGGGAAAAGGTATTGCAACAGAAGCCGCTGTGGCGGTTAGAGATTACGCTTTTAACGTACTTGATATCCCTATGCTGATCTCGATTATTCACCACCAAAATGATGCCTCGAAGCGTGTTGCAAAAAAAGTTGGGTTGCGGTTGATGAAAAAAACGAATTTTAAAAATGTTATGGTTGATGTATTTTGTCTTAAAAGAGAAGAGCTCACAGTTTCAGATCAATCAATAGTTAAATAGTGCGGTCTTTTTCAATTCATTGGGTTATAAAATTAGTGAAGCTTATTAATGATTAATAGAAAATTATGATGAAAAATATTACTATCCGCGAGCTAGCGTTTGAAGATAAAGAAGCATTCCTAAAAGCCATGCTAAGTAGTCAATCTTTGCATCATCCATGGGTGGTGGATCGGTTTTGATTGTTTCCATGCTGATTGCATTGATCTACGGCCTTAAGCTGGGATGGGTAAGTGCAGGAGATTTTGCATTAGTGTTAACCTTATCAATTACCTTTATGTGGGGAATACATGATATGGGCAAACAGATGCAACGTTATTCCAAAGTGGTTGGGACCTGCAATCAAGCTTTAAGTATTATTAAACAACCTCATGAAATTACTGATCTACCCAATGCACAACCACTTCAAGTGACACAAGGTCAGCTTTCATTTCGTGAAGTCTCATTCCATTATGAAAACAACAAGCCTTTGTTTAAAAACCTTACAATCACAATAAATCCAGGCGAAAAGGTTGGACTAGTTGGTTATTCCGGCGGAGGGAAATCGACATTTATCAAATTAATTTTACGCCTCATGGAGATACAATCAGGCCAAATATTAATTGATGATCAAGATATAAAAGAAGTCACTAAAGGTTCTTTAAGAAGGCAAATTGGAACCATTCCGCAAGAACCTGAATTATTCCATCGTTCCATCTTAGAAAACATCAAGTTTGCACGGGTTAGTGCTACAGATGAAGAAGTCATTGATGCAGCCAAAAAAGCGCGGTGCC
This sequence comes from uncultured Gammaproteobacteria bacterium, assembly GCA_963844185.1. Lineage (GTDB taxonomy): Bacteria > Pseudomonadota > Gammaproteobacteria > Legionellales > Legionellaceae > Legionella. The sequence continues at coordinate 108,327 of CAWJMX010000001.1, read as the reverse complement.
ATGATTTTATTATGGATTTACCTGAACAATATCAATCATTAGTTGGAGAACGCGGGGTTAAGTTATCTGGCGGGCAAAAACAGCGTATTGCCATAGCAAGGGCATTTCTTAAAAATGCCCCAATTCTGCTCCTTGATGAAGCAACCTCCTCGCTTGATTCCCTCACTGAAAACGAAATTCATGAAGCACTGCATGAAGTCATGGCTAATAAAACTACAATTGTCATCGCACACCGCTTATCCACACTAAAAGATATGGATAGAATATTAGTTTTTGTTAACGGTGAAATTGTTGAGGATGGTTCATTGGAGAATTTATTAAAGAATCAATATGGCCATTTTTACAAACTTTGGCAAATGCAGGCTGAGGGGTTTATTCCACCAGTTGTAGCATGATAAATAAATCGTTTAATTTGCTTTAGGAAAATCTTGTCATGACTTACCAAGTGATCTTTGAAAACAATCCACGCGCTGAGGATATTCAGGTTCTTGGTGATGCTATTATGAACCAAGCCACCCAGAAAAAAGGATTTAAGCCTCTGGATTTTTTTGGCTTATTCATCCGTGAAGAAGACAATACTATCGTCGGCGGCTGTAATGGCTGTACTCTATATGGCTGTCTTTATATCGACCAACTCTGGGTAAGTGACTCACTTCGAAATCAAGGTTTGGGGACAAAACTTATTGAGTCAGCTTTCCAATACGGTAAGGATAAATGCTGCACCTTTGCCACCGTTAATACTATGGATTGGGAAGCACTTGGTTTTTATCAAAAACTTGGCTTTACCATTGAATTTGAACGACATGGATTTCAAAAAAACTCGGTGTTTTATTTTTTACGCAAAGAATTTTTACCCACATCTAAAGCTGTACCATAAATTAGGATTAAATTGGATAATCTTATCACTCTGTATAAACAACGCCTTAATCTTCATGGCGCTACCTTTATACGCATAGACCATGATGATGCAATGGTTGCCATCGTATATAAAGTAACAGAGCCTACTGGTTTACCTCTTATTTTAAAAATAAGTACCCGAACTCAAGATTATTTACGCGAACTTTTTTTTCTAAAACACTTTGCAGGGATATTACCAGTACCGCGTATTTTACAAGAAGTGCCACCAGAGACAGGTATTCATGGTGCAATTTTAATGGAGTGCCTACCCGGCACCCTGCTTAAAATAATAGATCTTACCGATACATTGGCTTATGACATTGGTTCGCGGCTAGCAGGTATTCATCTCAACCGCGTAAACGGGTATGGCGACCTTACACAACCTCATGATTTAAGCCCTGACCCACGTATTTACTTTACTCGTAAATTTGATGAAGGCTTTGCGGAATGTAGTAATCATTTGCCTAGAACACTGCTTGATCAATGCCACCGATATTATGATGACCATATCAATCTCTTGTCCTCAGTAGATGGTCCTTGCATGATACACCGTGATTTTCGGCCGGGTAATGTGATTGTTAATAATGGAAAACTTCAAGGAATGATTGATTGGGCTTCAGGACGTGCAAGTTTTGCCGAAGAAGATTTTTGTCCTTTGGAGCTTAAGGAATGGGGGGAACAGCCATCTAGGATAAAGTCCTTTTTGAGAGGATATGAAAGCATTCGCCCAATTCCTGATTACAGTGCCATAATGCCACTCTTACGCCTGAGTAGAGCTTTTGCTACAATTGGCTTTACAATTAAACATGGAACATGGGCGAACCGCCATGCCCGTCTTTACCAGATTCACCGGCAGTTTCTGGATGGATTTTTTTGAAATTTTAGCAAAAAACAGATGCTCGCTTTTATGTCTTTTAGGAGGTAATACCATGAATAAACAAGTATCGCGCATGGAACAGGTTGTAAAGTCGTATGTAGCAGATAAACAATTCATGGGAGCAATTCTTGTAGCACAACATGGGCATATTATTCTGGATAAAGGTTATGGCTACGCCAATCTTGAGTGGCAAATACCTAATACAACAACTACAAAATTTCGCATCGCCTCTCTCACAAAGCAGTTTACAGCCGTAGCGATTTTATTGCTTGAAGAACAAGGTAAGCTTAAAATAAGCGATTTCACTAATAAATACATGCCAGATGCACCTTCTGCTTGGGACAAGGTAACACTCTTCCATTTGTTAAACCACACCTCTGGGATTCCTAGTTACACTAGTTTTCCTGATTTTGCTGCATTTACAACAAGTACCAAAACACCAGAACAACAAATCGAATTTTTTCGCAACAAACCATTAAATTTCCAACCTGGATCAAACTTTGAGTACAACAATTCGGCCTATGTGCTCCTAGGATACCTAATTGAAAAAATAAGTGGTCAAAGTTATCAAGATTTTGTTGTAAATAATATATTCAAACCTCTTGAGATGAACGATTCAGGATATGACTCTCACTCAGAAATTATTTTACATCGTGCTGCTGGGTATATGGTCAGCTCAAATGGAATTCGTAATGCAGATTATTTAGATATGAGTATTCCTTATTCAGCAGGCTCTTTATACTCCACAACACACGATTTGCTAAGATGGGAACAAAGTTTGTTTGGAGGAAAAATTCTATCAATAGAATCACTTAAAAAAATGATAGAGCCTTTTAAAAATGATTATGGCTTGGGTGTAAGAATATACTCTTTGAATGTGCATAAAGTAATATCCCATGCTGGTGGCACTAGTGGATTTAATACCAAATTAATCTATTTCCCAGACGATAAGCTCACGGTTATTGTTTTAGCCAACCTAAATGCTTTAGGTTATGTTGCGCAAGATCTTGCTTTAAAATTGGTAGGCTTAGCTCATGGAAGATCTGTTACATTACCTTCCGAGAGAAAAGAAATAGTTCTCTCTTCTGAATCGCTTGCTAAATATATTGGAACATACAACATTAAACCATATGTCGGCACCTATGGCCTCACCCGCTTGAGGCAACTTATTATTTCTCTACAAAATGGCTATTTGATGTTACAGGAAACAGACCAACCGAATATGAAATTGTTTCCTGAATCAGAAACTAAATTTTTTGGGAAAATACCAGATATCCAAATTAATTTTTTCAAAAATGAAAGCGGACAAGTTTCACATTTGGTATTACATCAAGATGGGGAAAACTCAACAGGATTAAAGGACCGAACATGATGAAAACTCAATGAATTTAATTCAAAGTCCCAAATTTTATTTATTCACTGGTGGTCCAGGTGCAGGTAAAACAACCGTTTTGAATGGGTTAAAACAACAAGGACATCTGGTTATAGCCGAAGTGGCGCGTGATATTATCATAAATCAACAAGCTACTGGTGGTAATGCTACTCATACCGGTAATAGAATAATATATTGTGATTTAATGCTCAAAAAATCCATTGCCGATTATACTAAAATGTTGCCAGTTACCGAAAGGATAATCTTCTTTGATCGCGGTATCCCCGATTTGTATAGCTATTCTGAACGATTTTGTGGCGGAGTAACTTCAGAAATTAATGAGGCAGTTAATAACTATCGATACAACCAAAAAGCATTCCTCTTCCCTCCCTGGCCTGAAATTTATTGCCATGATACCGAAAGAAAACAGGATTTTAATGAAGCAGTAGAGACTTATCATGCGGTTAAAGAAGGGTATCTAAAATGTGGGTACGATATAATAGAAGTACCAAAGATTTCCATTATAGAACGTGCCGAATATATTTTGAAAACTATTGACGATATAAAATCAGAATGATGACCAATTTATGTATACGAAGAGCAACTCTTGCTGATGCCGAAGCAATCAGTCACGTTATCATTCAAACACTCAAAGAAGTAAGTTCAAAGGATTACCCAGACAGTGTTATCAATGAAGTGATTAAAAGTTTTTCTAAAGAACAAATAACTGTAAAAATGAAACAAAGAAAAATTATTGTCATAACAGAAAAGAACCACATTATTGGTACAGCAAGTCTTGAGGGAAACCTAGTGCGAACGGTTTTTGTATTACCCAATAAGCAAGGTAAAAAAGTGGGATCCTTGTTAATGCACTACTTAGAAGAAATGGCACGTAAAGAAAGTATTTCCAGTTTGACAGTTTCCTCATCAATTACTGCGGAGGGATTTTATCAAAAGCTTGGGTATAGTGCGTTACGCAATGAGTACTACGGGGAAGAAAGGACCATTATCTTGGAGAAAAAATTATCTGAGCTTCCTTAACTTACATTTTCATACCATTGGACAATTAATACATCTCGATCACTAATAAGACTTCCAAAATTAAATGATGGTAAGGTTCAATGGATGAATTATAATGACTCTTTCCCTTCCGATTAAATAAATACAGAGAAAAAATGATTGAAGAAGATAGATTAGTTCATCCAGACATTTTGCAAGAGGCCTTGCACCTTCTTAAGGATCACTTTGCATCTGATATAAAGATAAACTCTATTAAATTTTTAAGTGAAGCTGATCGGAGAAATGTACTATTAAGAATAACTCTCACCAGCCCCTCATCAACCGTTCCAAAAAGCATTATATTAAAACAATCACTGCCTGAACCATCTGATTCAGATGATAAAGACGCTTATGCGCGGTTTTCAAGAGATTGGGCTGGGCTTAAATTTATAAGTGGAATTGAGAAAAACGTTCATAATGTTCCCAAATTTTATGGCGGTAGTAAGCAACAGCGATTTATTCTTATTGAGGACTTAGGTCATAAACATATCAGCCTTGTGGACTCGCTAACATTGCCAAATGAAAGTAAAGCAATTGAGGCTTTAGAACGATTTATGAAGGCCTTAGGAAGTTTTCATGGAGAAAGTTTTGGTATTACAAATCGATATGAACAAATCCTAAAAAAGATTAATCCCCGATTAGAAACCCTGCAAGAAAATCTAGATTTTTGCTTTAATGATTTATTACCAACCCTTGAATTAGCCAATCAAAATTTAGGCTTGTCAATAAGTGCAAGCCTTATAAATGAAGCCCGTCATATTATACAGTCAGTGCACCTCCCAGGCCCCTTTACAGTTCTAACTCATGGAGATATTTGTCCCGACAATGTTTTTGATCACGAAGAGAACCGTGACTTACAGCTCATAGACTTTGAGTGGGGCAGTGTTAGAAATGCACTTTTAGACGCAACCTACTTGCGCATGAGCATGCCCACCTGTTGGTGTGCGAAAGCCATACCTACCCCTATTATTGAACCTCTTGAACTGATTTATAGAAATGAATTGAAACAATTAATTCCCGCTGCATCGGATGATTTAGCTTATAGCACCGCTTATACAGAGGCCTGTGGTTTTTGGGTATTGCAGCAAACTCTACACTTCCTCAATTCCACACTGGAAATCGATAGAGTAGGCCCTTCTGGACCGACACCAGACCATTCCTTGTGGAAACCAAAAGACAATTGGGTCAGACCAAGGGTATTATCTCGACTACAAGCCTTTGTTGATGTAGCAACGAAACACAATCAATTTCCCAACCTAAGACTAATGTCAGCAACAATGCTTGAAAAGCTCTCAAGGCTATGGCCAGATGTAAATCCGCTTGAATTTTATCCTGCATTTCAGGTCACTGAAGATAAATACTAATGAATTATAAAATAGAACAAATCTCATCTGAAATCGCGCAAACCTTATGTCGCCAAATCACGGCAGATTTACCAGAATATTTTGGTTTACCCGATTGTAATGAACATTATGCATTAGGCGTTTGTTCGCGCATTAATTTTGCAGCAATTGCAGGAGAAAAATATGTCGGGCTTTTAAGCCTTGATTTTCCATATCCTGCAAACAGCAATATTTATTGGATGGGCGTTCTACGTGCATTTCAAGGCCAAGGCATAGGGTCTTTATTGCTTCAAGAAGCGGTATATTATGCAAGACTGCAAGGTGCTACGACCATGACTGTTGAAACCCTTGCTCCTGCAGAGTCTGATGCAAATTATCTAAAGACCTATAACTTTTATAAAAATAATGGGTTTAATTCTCTACTGAATTTAAAACCCATTGGTTATGAATGGAATATGGTTTATATGGCCTTGAGCCTAAATCAATTTAAAAACTGCAATAATCAAGCAATTAGCATAAGGTCATTTGTTGCAAAGGATATCCCCCTTCTCGTAAGCAATTTTGCTAAACACAATTGGCCAAAACCACAGTCTACTTTTGAAACTTATTGGCATGAGCACGAAAATAAAGAGCGAATGGTTTGGTTGGCTTTTTATGAAGGTGAATTTGCTGGTTATAGTACCTTGAAGTGGCGCTCTTTATATCCTTCATTTAAACAACAAAACATTCCTGAGATTATGGACCTAAATGTTCTCCCTCCATACCGTAATAAGGGCCTTGGTACTGCTATGCTGGATATTGCTGAACAAGAGGCTGGTAAGTTTTATGATATTGTAGGGCTTGGTGTCGGTCTTTATGACGGATACGGTAGTGCTCAAAAGCTCTATATAGCAAAAGGCTATAAACCCGATGGACTGGGGATTACTTATGATTACAAAAGTATTGAGCCTGGGAGTCAAGTTTGTCTTGATGACGATTTGGTGTTGTGGTTCACAAAGAAATTGAAATAGATATAATCTTGTGAAATAAAAATAAGCTTATTTAACGATTAAGGCATCCTATCCAATGAACCACAGTAATCTTATTAATCTCTGCAACGAACTTGAATTAGGTATACCATTAAGCCCACCTAAAAGGGTACACGGAGGTTTATTGCATACAATGTGGCGCATTAATACAGAGGAAGCCTCTTATGCCATCAAACAACTTTCCCCCGATATTAAACTTAAAAATAAAAGCATCATAGAGAATTATAACTTAACTGAGGAAATAGCTACTCGTTTTGTTGAACGTGGAATTCCTGCTATATGCGCACTGAAACCATCAGGAAAGTATCTTGTATTGATTCATGGAACTGGATTTTTGATTTACCCCTGGGTCGATGCGAAACCACTTCATAAAGACACCGTTTCAAAATCCCACGCCCTAAAAATAGCTGAAACTATCGCACAGATGCATCTGATTAATCTTGCAGTACCAGAAATTAAGGAACCAGAATTTGATATTCACACCAATGACAGTCTGGAAGAACTATTCAGTAAAGCTCAGAGTTACCACTGTCCATTTGCAGCCGCATTAACAGAACATCAAAAGACTATTACCACAATCAATACAAACTACCAAAATATGCTCCCTCTTCTCAAACAAAGCAGTGTAGTTAGTCACGGGGATCTGGATCAAAAAAATGTCCTATGGGATAAAAATGATAATCCTATACTAATAGACTGGGAATGTGCTCGCAAACTAAATCCAACCTATGAGATAGTCAATGCAAGCTTAGATTGGAGTGGAATTACCACCCATTTCAATCAGGCTATTTTTATCAAAATGATACAGACTTATAGCAATTCAGGTGGACAATTAGATAAAACTGTTCTTGAAGCAGCTTTTAATGCCGTTTTAGGTAATTGGATTAATTGGATGGTTTATAATATCGAGCGAGCCTGTACCAGGGAGGAATCAGAGCAAAAAACTTTAGGTATAGAGCAAGTAAATCAAGTACTGCAAACTATGATACAACTAATCAATATTATTCCTGACTTGATAGCTGGTTTTGAGGAAAAAGATAATGGCAAAAATGCATGAATGAGTACGGTAGAAATGTCTGATCAACAAAACTGATGCACCACCTTTTTTCGAGATTAATTTTCAGAATTCTTTATATCTAACTGCTCTATAGAGTGGAGTATCGCTAACTTTTTTTCTTTCAATTTATTTCCTTATTAAATGAGATCTGCTTATGTTTAAAAAACAATTAGGCACCAGCGTATAATTAGAGCGTACTTACATAATTTTTTATATATTCGATTATTTTTTCAAATGGAGGAGTATCTCCAAAGTATATCTCAGCCTTCTTTTGGTAGAGAGAGCTGAACTTATCAACCTCACCTGGTTCCGATAATTGAAATGCTGGGTTTTTTGTTAAATCCAGCTCATTCAGGATACCAAATTTTTCCTGTTTATAGGTGTAATAATCATCTGTGCTTAAAAAATTTTTGACTTGTTCGGTTTGGAGTAACTGATAAACATCGTAATAGTGCCGGATAAAATTAATAGGTGACTCAATATTTCTCTGCTTGTTAACACGGTATTTTGTTGAAATGGTCTGTAACTTTTCAATAAAAGTATACTCTGGAAGGTAACATTTTACACCGTTTGCTTGGTTGTTAATTATTTTAATGCCGGATGTAATTGCCTTCTCATATGCCCAAGAGCTGATATCTCTATAATCATAAGGGGTTGTTTTATCAAAACCAACCTCAAGTAGGACACCTTCTTTTAATGCCGCTAACGATGGAAAAAGAGATTGATAAGTGCCTCGAATCCCCGCGCTGCGCATTTTAGGTAGATCATCAAATTCATGATCACGTTGAAAGAGTAACCCTGATATTTGTAGTTCATTTGAAAGAGTGTCAAAAAAATTTCTCCTGCTTTCAATATGGCTTTTTTTGTCGTGGTTTTTGCCTGATTTTACCTCGAGTGAGGCAGCAGGATGAATTTGAATGTCGATATCTTCACTGAATCTGTCAATTATTTTATAGCCTTTGGATAAAGATGTACCCCCTTTCAATTCAAATTCAAATCCTTGCTGTTGCAAGCCCCAAAGGGTATGCATGACCCAATAATCTTTTTCGACAATACTCGGATGTATGGCTTTTTCATCTGAAACAACAAGAAATAATTCCTTTACATCAGGCAACTCATGCAAAAACATTTTATTTTCCTAAAAGAGTAGCTATTAATTTACGTGTATGCACCTTGCCGTACTGCATCGCTAAGTTTAATAGTGATGATTGATTAAACTCTGCCAGTTTGGTTTTAACTTTCAACTCAAGGTGAGTGACATCTTCAGTTAAATATTTTGCATTATTTAACAAATCAACCAATATAAACTCACGGGTTAATTTTGCAGGAAATCCATTATTGGGACGTTTAAACGCAAACTTTCTATTTCCAAGTGTAACCTCTTCATGACGCTCTGTATTATAAACAACCACTTGATTATATAATTGTGTTAGCCCTAATCCTAATTTGTTGTAATCATTCCAAGAATACATCAGAAATGGTTTTTTCAAAAAAGCCTTTACTAAAGCTTCATCAGATGGAGGCAATAATCCGAATCGAGAAGTTTTAGGCTTGTAATAAAGTCCTGACGCAGGTTTTTTTAATTTATTTTGAGACACTAAGGCGTTTAAGTCTCGATCCAAGTCATTTGAGAAAGGCAATAAAGCAACTCTCCGGTAAACCACACCAGATTTCATATGAGAAAGAACATTATCGCGTTTTAGTGTTTTCATGATTAAATTATATGCAAATTATTGCTATATTGCAAATATTTTTATTAAAAATTCATGTAAATTGTAATGTGAGTATTTGGGATATAAATAGTGCCCGTGGAGTTGGCACAATTTATAGGTAATAACAGGTAAAAAACATAAAGTTGATACTAATACTGCCTAGCACTGCCTGACACAACAGTGACGAAAACGTGCCATAACTATGGCCGTTTGTAGTATGTTTGTGGCAGTTCTAGGCAGTAATTCGATGATTTGATGCATCGTAAGTTGTTGATTTATAATGTTTCCTATTATTGAGTATCAGGCTTCGAACCAAGGTGTCGGGGGTTCGAATCCCTCCGAGCGCACCATTTAAAATCGGCTCTTTCCCATTTAAGGGGGCAGCTATAATCATCCGCAGAGCACCTTAACACGGACCCTATAATTTTCAAAATTCCTAAATCCATAAGCTCTTCGTTGTATCAATTTCATCTTTCGATGGAAGCCTTCGGTTATTCCATTTGATTTACTAAACCGCCACATTCTAGCCACTTCATCTTCGCGATAAAAGGGGTCTTTCCCAATTACGGGGGCACTCACCAGTTAACAACAGAGCACCCTAACACGAGTTCTATAATTTTCAAAATTACGAAAGCCATAAGCTCTTCTTTGTATCAATTTCATTTTTCTATGAAACCCTTCTGTAATGCCATTAGACTTTCTAAAACGCCACATACGCACGATCTCTTCTTTCCATTGACAGAATGTTTTTCCAAGCGATGCCAGAGCTTTAAATGGACTATTTTTCAGTTCATCCAGCATACTTAAAAACTGGGGAATCTTTTTTTCACACCAATCTTTGTTCATCGATTTGTGTAAGAGCAGTTTATGAATGCGTTGCTGGAACTGATATATAGCGTTTATAGCTGGATTGTCTTCTAGGAATGCATCCCGCTTGAGTTTTCGTTGAGGAGTCAATCTATCGGGTCGTGTACGCAGTAAAGCCAATATACCCCGATTACTTTTGATTTTTCTCGATAGTTCACGATAGGTCATCATGCATTGATGTTGAAGTAAACGAATGACATGAAAGCGATCTGCTACTATTTTTGCATTAGGAAAATGTTTTTTTACAATGGAGCGGTAAGTGCTACTTAAATCCATACAGACCACTTTAACCCGTTCCTTTCCTACCAGTGAAGCCAGATAACTGGAAAGATCTGCTTCGCTTCGCCCTTTAACGATGTCAAAAATCTTATGCTTTTTAAGGTCACAGAGCGTTGTGGCAAATCCCTGCTTTCGACTAAAAAAATGTTCGTCGATACCAAGCACCACGGGACATGGTGTGTTCATGAGCTCTCTTGCTTGCTCCTGATAATGGCGATGATACCAACGTTCAATGGTGGCTTTTCCTTTATTAAATTGTTGGGCAAGGTCTTTTTGAGAAATGCCACGAGTATGGTCATGAAATACAGCGGCTTGTAAACGCCAGGTGGAACGTTGATGTTTATTAATGCCAGGAAATTGTTGATTACCGTAGCGCTTACACGTATTGCAGTAAAGCTTATAAGCCTTGAAACGCAAAAGACTGCGGCGATGGCCAATTAACTCATGAGCAACCGTACGTATATAAGAAGACTTCTTTCGCACCGCTTTGCTCTGGCAATGAGCACAACGAGGTAGCCTATGGTAGGAAATATCTAATATAAGAGGTTGATAGCCACTCACTTTTTGTATGGTAAAACCAGGTAAATTTAAGATAAGATTATGCTTGGGCACTTTAATCTCCATTTTGATCGCGAAATCAATAAGTTAGTTTAGACTAACTTGATTAAAGTGCCCCCTTATTTGGGGTAGAGCCGATAAAAGTGCTCATGTCATGTATAGATTGATCTTAACCATCACATTCAAACAATTCTCACTTAAAGTGTATTTAATTCGATTTCGCGCCTTTCTTCTCATAATTCTCATTATAATAAGAAATATTTAAAAACTAGACGAAATGGTCTATAATTCTCATTATAATAAGAATACAGCGGTCAGTATGAATAAATACATTATCAATAACATTGAAGAATTAGCAGATACACTCAAAACACGACGCCATGAATTGAAAATAACTCAAAAATCTTTAGCTGGTTTTTGCAATCTTTCTCATAATGGTATTAGTCGTATTGAACTAGCACAATCTGACGTGCAGCTATCTACAATTTTAAAAATGTCGAAAATTCTTGGCTTTAAAATAATACTCGAGATGGAAGAATGAAAGCGCTTTATGTGTTCTACGAAAATAAAAGAGTAGGTATTTTTTCGCGAGATGAAAATTTAGTTTCTTCTTTTTCTTATGATGAACAATGGCAAATTGGCAAAAATAGCTTTCCTCTAAGTCTAGCAATGCCCCTTTCACAGCAAACTTTTAATAATAGAATTACTCTATCCTTTTTTGAAAACCTGCTTCCAGAAGGTGATGTCCGAGATGTTTTAGAGCGAGACCATAACATTCATGGTTCCTTCGAGTTTTTAGAACTTTTTGGGCAAGATTGTGCGGGAGCTTTTACTATTACAGCTGATAAAAATTTTTCATATATACCCAGTAGTTCATCTATGAAAGAATTAGATATAGATGAAATATATGCAGCAATAAGTAAAAGAAAATCTATTGCTGAAATAATCTCTCAGATGAAGCCAGGATATCTTTCTCTAGCGGGAGCCCAAGAAAAATTTGCAGCTATTATAAAAGAAGGAACAATATTTTTACCCATTCAGGGAGCACCAACTACCCATATTATAAAAACGCCTATACTTCGCCACGGAATTAAAGAGTCGGTATATAATGAATATTATTGTATGGAATTAGCTCGCGCTATTGGCCTACACGTGGCTCCTTGTGAAATTTGGGAAGGCACTTACCCTCTCTTTATAACAGAACGATACGATCGCATTAAAGACGAGCAAGGAATAATTCACAGACTTCATCAACAAGACTTCTGTCAGGCTCAAGGTATAGTGAGTGAAACAAAATATGAATTTAAAGGCGGACCAAGTATTAAAAATAATTATGAATTACTAATCAATAACGTCACAGCAAATAAACGTATTCAAGCATTACAAGAGTTTCTCTCTTGGCTAAGTTTTAATTTACTTATTGGAAATAACGACAGCCACTCTAAAAATCTTTCATTACTACTAGTTAACAATAAAAACGAACTTGCTCCATTTTATGATCTTCTATGCACTGCGATTTATAGAAGCTTGAATAAGGAATTTTCTTTTAAAATCGGAGATCGATATACTTTTGCCAAAATAGGCTTAAATCAGTTTACACTTCTTGAAAAAGAGTTAGGTATAAAAGAAGGATCATTCACCCAACGGGTGAAAGACACACAAGAATTAATTTTAACTCATAAAGATCGCGTCCTCGAAGAAATGATGGATAAACATCCGGAAGCCAAAATTCCTAAACGTATTAGTGCTTTGATTGCGAAACGAGCAAAGGGTTTATATCAACAAGGTGTATGAATAAAATTATATAAGGAGCTAACAATATGGAAAATTTAGTTTATATCCTAAAGTTATTTAAAAAATATAATTGGTTTTATTTTATAAAAATATCATTATGCAAGAATATTTTTCGAAATTTATTGGGTGTTGGAGTATGCCTATTACTTATTTTATCAATGCTTGCTGCTTTTTATGGACCGTTAATATACTCGCTCTTGCTATTCATTTCCTTTGGATTATTGTCCATCATCATTTTTAAGTTAATCGACAAAGACCACGAAAGCACCATTAAACAACCTTTAACTATGGAATTTCTTAAGCATAATTATCTTATTTTACGGATTCATGCGATAAAAGAAACTTTACAGAAAGAAAATCGTTATAATGAGCATTTTTTAAACAAAACCATTGAGGAATGTGACACATATTTAATATTAGAAGCAAATAACACTTCGTTCATTCTAAAACATCCTTTGATGATTATTCCTATATCGATTATCTCCACATATTTTGGCGCTCTGCTATTGGCAAATAAAGCAATTTCTATAACAAATATTATTGTCATATTGCTCACATATACACTTTTTAGCGTATTCCCTTACTTAGAAAATAAATTTGCTCAGGTACGCACTGCAAAATTCATTTTAATAAATATACAAAACCAAATGAAGCAAATATAGAATTACATACTTATTTTATTCCATGAAAGACAAAGTAAGTCTAGAAAAATAGTGGTTGTGAAGTTGACGTATAAAGCAGCTTATTTTTGAAAAAAATATAGGTCGAAAATTTCATCTTTCGCTCTAAATTAAGTTAACAGATAAAACAACTCTACGAACAAAAAGTAGAAAAACAAGTGCAGCATTCGAAAGAGTCGAGTAAGCCTACCACATTGCTGTGGCAGACTCCTCTAAGAACCTTACTATTACCCATAAGTCTATAAATTATAAGAAAAATATTCCATTAATTTAACTCTCTGTTATAAATGGTGGCATAATTTAACCTGGTAATAAAAATAAATGATAAAAGGAACTTTAAATAATCCCTCTACGGGATGGGCAGAGAGCGAGTTTGGCCTAGTTAATTTTGGTGATAAACGATTAAGTAAAAGACTTCTAAAAATAGCAGATAGTTTTGCCAACTCTCCTGAACGTTCAATAAATCAAGCGTGTGAAGATTGGCATCAAAGTAAAGCAGCTTATAGGTTTTTCCAAAATGATGCTGTATCTGAAAGAAAAATCCTGGCGAGCCATATCACTAAAACGGTTGAAAGAGCCAAGGAATATCCAACTATTTTAGCCATCCAAGATACGAGTTATATTTCTTATAAAAATCATAAAAAGACTGAAGGACTAGGAATTATAGCCGCCAGGGTTCGTTCTAAAACAACTAATTTTCAAACTCATGGATTAGTAATGCATACAACATTTGCAGTGACTGCAGAAGGACTACCTATAGGGTTACTGGATCAAAAAATTAGCTCACGACCGCTTTTAGATGAAACAGTAAAGGAGCTGAAAAAAAGAAGTCATAATATCGCTCTTCCTATAGAAGAAAAAGAAAGTATGCGGTGGATAGAGTCTCTTGAACATTCTAATAATTATCCCGAGTTAAACGATGTTAAAGTAGTTACTGTTTGTGACAGAGAAGCAGATATTTATGATTTATTTGAAGTGGCTTCTATGAATCAATCTCCCTTTGTAGTTAGAGCGCGTCTAGACAGAACAGTAAATAAGAAATCAATTTACTCTAAAAAAAGTGGTGAAAAATTATGGGATTTGGTAAGTGGTTCGCCTTGTCGCGGAGAAATTCAAGTCACTATTCCAGCTCGTGATAATAAGCCTAAAAGAACAGCGACTTTAGAAGTAAGGTTTAATCATTTTGCGATGAGCCCCCTAAAAATAACGTGAAACGTAAAACCCGAACACTCCCTGATTTAAAATTAAATGCAGTGTATGTTATGGAACAATCTCCTCCTCTGGGTGAGGAACCTATGAATTGGATGTTGTTGACCAACATAGGAATTAATAATTTAGAAGAAGCCGTAGAAAAAATACAATGGTATTGCTTAAGATGGAGGATAGAAATTTTTCACAAAATCTTAAAATCTGATTTTAAAGTTGAAGAATGCAGGCTCGGAACAGCCGATAGATTAATCCGTTTTCTTACCATAATGAGCGTCATTGCATGGAGAATTTTTTTTATCACATTAGTCGCTAGAGAAAGTCCTAATCTTCCTTGTACTTTCTTACTGGCTAACGAGGAATGGAACGTCTTGTATACCAAAATACATCATACAAAACACTATCCTAATACACCACCGACAATAAGAGAAGCCGTGAAATGGATAGCTCAGTTAGGAGGCTTTTTAGCCCGCAATAACGATGGAGAACCTGGCCCTACAACACTGTGGAGAGGATGGAAAAGATTAGTCGATCTTGCGGAAGGTTGGACTCTTGCTCTTTCTTAATTATGGGTAATAGTAAGTCTAAGAACCGTACGTGATACTTTCGCATCATACGGCTCAAGCCTTTATTAAGCCCCATTAGGTGACTCAGCCATCGGCTCAGAAAACAGCTCCCACCAAGCTTGTTGCCATTTTAACGGAGTACGAGCGGCTTGTTTGCTTTGTCGTTGTGACAATCTATGACTTAGATACTTGTGGTATTTGGGGTCATAAGGTGTCGCCTCCGCACGCATTTTAACATGACGTCTTATGGGTATCTTAGCAGCAGATAGCAAATCAAGAAAGTAGCTATTGCCTTTTTTATCGGTGCATTTTGTAGAGAATATCCAACGCCTCATCCCCTGTGTTCTGAAGTATTTTGGTAATCCCCCCATTTTTAACCGAAGCTAAAAGTAGAGGTTTAGGCAACTAGTGCCAATTTTTGCCTTGGAGGAATTCCTCCGATAGCAGTATTTGGACGCTCATTGTTGTACGTCCATAACCATTGTGTTGCATGTAATTGTACCTCGGCAATACTTTCAAATAAATATTGGCTTAACCAATCATACCGAACAGTGCGGTTATACCGTTCAATATAAGCATTTTGCTGTGGATTTCCTGGTTGAATAAAAACCAACTGTATCTGATTTTTATCAGCCCATTGTTCCAGCAACTTACTAATGTATTCGGGACCATTATCACAGCGTATCTGTTTTGGCTTGCCACGCTATTCAATGACTTGATTAAGAGCTCGTACAACTCGTTCTGCCGGCAAGGATAAATCCACCTCGATAGCAAGACCTTCGCGGTTAAAATCATCAAGTACATTAAATAATCGATAACTACGGCCATCTTCTAATTGATCATGCATAAAATCCATTGACCAGCATTCATTGATTGTGGTTGGCACTGCCAATGCTTCTGGTTTTTCCCTGACTAACCGTTTTTTGGGCTTAATGCGCATGTTAAGCTCTAATTCCCGATAGATTCGATAAACACGTTTGTGATTCCAGATAAATTCCTTCACATTGCGCAGGTACAGAAAACATAGTCCAAAACCCCAATTACGCTGGTTCTGAGCCAAACGCTGTAACCAATCCGCGATTGTTGCATTTTCGTTATTTAATTTTGCTTGATATCGATAGCAGGTTTCACTGATCCCAAACAGTTCACACGACAATCTTATGGAGATATCCTTATTAGTCACCGCCTTTTTCGCCAGTTCTCGTCGACGCGACGGTGTTACCACTTTTTTTCAATAGCCTCTTTGAGAATTTCAGCTTTAAGTCGTTCTTCCGCATACATCTTTTTAAGACGACTATTTTCTGCTTCCAGTTCTTTTAAACGAGACATCATCGATGCGTCCATTCCACCAAATTTGGCACGCCATTTATAAAATGTTGCTGCACTGATGACATGGTCACGGCATAGCTCTGAAACAGGGGTGCCACCTTCAGCTTGTTTTAGAATCGACAGTATTTGGCTGTCTGTAAATCTTGATTTTTTCATGAAGAATCTCCTGTGCATAGATTACGAGAAAATTCTACTTTTGACATCAGTTATTTTTCGGGGGGATTACCGATGAGAAAAAAAACTTAAAATTTACCGTGTTTATGAGAGCATGCTTGAAGTATGGGGATAGGATGGAGGTGATTAAATTATTGCTTTATGATATTGGCAGAGACAGAAATCAAGAATTACAGCCACATATATACCTCTTCGTTTTCTGTAGGAATGTTTAACCGAATACCGGATATTTGGTCTACTATCACATCTAAACCTAATATTTTGCATTGATTTGTTTTATCAATATATAATCGGATGGCTTCATTTCCATGCAATAAAAGACAAATGTATTTTTTTTCCATATTAAAATCCAGGTGTGGAATTAATTTACAAACATCCCAAAAACTTCTCTCCACGTAACAATTATTAGGGGAAAATCCTTCTTGTGTGCCTAATCTATCTATTAAATAAGCTTTTGAAAATGCAGTATTTATTTGAAATTCACTAGGATTATATAAATAGTTAGTACTTAACAGCTCCTCACCCAAGGTGCTAATTTTATTTTCATCGTGTAATAAAAAAGAATTTCCCGTCACAGTTTCAGTTGAATATTGCATTCTTTCTCCACCAGCAAATACCGCCCTAAGACCTAGCCCATAACTAAGGCACAAACCCTTAGAAAAATGAAACTTAAAAAAGAGTTCTCGTATGTAAAAGAGAAATGGTATATTGAAATACATTAAGCCCGGGCTTGGGACGATATCGCAGGTTCGTGCTAAACCATCATTAAGAATTAAAATTTTTTCACATAGTAATCCTGGGATTGGGAGAATAGGATAAGCATTCAGTTCATGAAATTTATTAAGTAAATGTATATAACCTTCTTTTTGGATTTCATTTAAATCCCAATGGCATTTATCCAGTATCTGACCATACCCACATATATCAAACCATCCAGTAACACATGTTGTTGATTTTAGCATTTTCTTTTCAGAAGATGATGACCACTTTCTTGCTTTTTTGTATTCTTCCTTTTCCCAGGGATAAACCAAAATACTGTCCAATTGTTTGAATTGATTTAAGTATAGTAGGTCTATTATTTAAATGATTACTAAATACAATATTCTAGGTAAGTGAACCCATATTAAGCATGCTATTAATGGTTCTAATATCTACCGGTGATAATAATTTTAATTTCATCAATGTAAATACTCTACTCTTCAATGTTTACTTCACATTTTTCATTACGCAGCCAGCTCCAAAAGTTCTTTTCCCACTTCAAAATATGGGAATTGAATCGGTTCCAATTTTGGGACGACACCTCCACCCACAGGAATCAGTAAATGAGCACATCCAAAATATTTTTACAAGAATTTTTGTTCGCATCAACTGTCCGGAATTCCGGATAGCTTGAGAAAAAGAAACAACACGCTTCCACAAAAAGAGTATAAAAAAACTTTTACTCTAATTTAAATCCATTGACGAACGTTCACGATAGCTATAATTAACTTAGCTCATTTACCTGCTGAAGAAGTAACGGTAGCGTCTGGCAACAACAGGCGCAACCAACTAAATATGGATATCAGATTGTGTAACCGCTAGCTGAAAACCAAGAGCATGCAAGATCTCATTAGTATTACGCAAATAAGGATTACCAGCTTTTGATATTGTTTTATATAAGCTTTCACGACCTTTGGTTGTTTTTTTTGCTAATGTAGTCATACCTCCTTGCGCCTCAACCACATTGCGTAGTGCTTCCAGAAAGCCGTCAATATCACCATCCTCAAGTGCAGCATTTAAATATCCAGCTGCCTCTTTCGGATCTTTTAGGGACTCAATTAAATAATCTTTATAATCAATAATCTTACTCATGATTTACCACCTCGCACATAATCTTCTAAGTATTCTTTAGCTAATTTTATATCTTTCTTTTGTGTAGCTTTATCACCGCCACAGAGTAAGAGAATAATTTCGCCATCAAATTCGCCAAAATAAACTCTATATCCCGAACCAAATTTGAACTTTAGTTCACCAAGACTTTCTCCAAGCATTTTATATTCACCTAGATTCCCAAGGGTAACTCGAGCAAATCTTGATTTAATGCGATAACGAATTGAATCATCTAAACTCTCTAGCCACTGGATAACAGGACATTCTCCATTATCCTTCTGATACATCTTAATTGTTTTTCTTTTAATATCCTTCATATCTTAAATGTATCCCATAGGATACAAAAATGCAAGTTTGAGTTATCTAATGATTCTCAAATGATGTAGCAAATTTGTAACAAACCGTAGTTGTACTGTAGTGGATTCAAGCAGTATTAGGCAGGATTTCACTGACTTGTTACATCGCAAGTCACTGATTTAATTAACATTTAATATTTGAATCCTTGGCTTCGAACCAAGGTGTCGGGGGTTCGAATCCCTCCGAGCGCACCATTTAAAATCAATAAAGTACTTGGGCACTTTAATCTCCTTTTGATCGCTAAATCAAAGACTTAGTCTAGACTAATTTGATTAAAGTGCCCCCTTAAATGGTGTAGAGCCTTTTTGGCTCATCCTTTCCTTGCGCACCTTCAAAAAATGTGAACGCAGGCTAATTACTTGCTGTAGCAATTAGCCCATCCAGCTGCTTTTTATTGTATTCTATGTAGCTCTGGCATACGTTTATAAGCATACTTCTTGCTTTGCTGTGGTTTATAGCCATTTTTTTTTCTCTCTATATTTTTGATGCAGGGCTAATATTCGCCGTCACCGCCTCGATGTCTTCTATGAGGTTTTGGGCTAAAGGCTTGAAGAAGTTAATGCTGGTGTACCCTGAATCGTAGAACCGTTTCGCAATTAAGCCTAAAGTAGTAAATATGCCTATGCCAAAAACTATTGATATTACAGAATATAATTTCCATCGCTGCTCAGATTCTGATTGCAAATTCGCCCCGAGAATGTCTAGTGTTCGGCCATTCTTTAAGTGCTGCTCAAAGCCCTCTAAAGCGTCCTTGTGGCTCAAGGATTTGTCGTCTAAAATCGACTTGAGTTCATCTACAATGATTTTCTTTAATAGACTGTCGAACGTTGGTAGTGCCTTATGCAGGTGAAAACCAAGTCTCTTCATGGCCAATTCTGAGCACTCGTCTGAAAGATAGTGCGGGAGCGTCTTGGCAAGCTCCAATAATGATTTTAAGTTATTTATGGCTTGATCAACGCGAAGAGACAAAGGCTCCTCTTCATTGCAATCATCGAACGGATCTAAATTTAAACCTTTGAACTTAAGTTTGAAAGCATCCTCAGCGATAACACACTTAAAAATCCCCGTTAACGCCTTCAGATTGGAAAGAAGCAATTGAGGGTCGCTTTGGTCGAGATCCTCATGTTTTTTACGGTACGACTTCAGCTTGCCAAGATAATATTTATCCTTAATTTCCTTTAGAAAATTTAACGAACCCCTTTGGTATAGTCTCATGTCTTCCCCACTGCGAGATACTCTTAAAATACTCTTTAGCATCTCATGGTACTCATACCTCGCAAGGTCAATGAAGCCCTGCCTAGGCTCCTCCCTCCCCTCTAGCCCCTCTCCAAAATCAGGAGGGTAAGAATAGGATTCAGCAATTATTTCATCTAGCTGACCTTTCTTATGACTTACATAGCGTTCACATGCGTTGGTCAACAATGCACGTGCCTCTTTATGGTTAATTTTATTCATTTATTTTTTTACTCCTCACTCTGCAGGGATGTAGTTTATCTTTTTTTGTAGGTTAGACCAAAAAATGCGCATTATTGGCCTTTCTGAGGTCAAGCAGACGACATAGAAATATGTCTGATACTGAACTCTGTTGGGCTGTGAGTTATCTTTTAGTCGGCTAAGAGTGGTGCAATAGGCCAGATGGTACTCTCACCAATGAAGGGCACCATGCGCCACTAAATTGACTTGCTAACGCTCGCGGTAATAGATTCCATATCTTCTACTAGATTCTCGCCTAGAGATTTGAAAAAATTTATCGAGGTACCGCCGCTGTCATAAAACCGTTTCGCCACCAAACCAAGCGTGGTAAAGATGCCAATTCCGAATATGATTCCGACTAAAGAATAAAATTTCAGATTTTTCTCGTTTTCAGTTTGTAAGTTTTTAGACAGAATCTCTAAGGTTCGGCCTTGATGTAATCGTGTTTCAAAGGCGTCTACAGCTTGTTTGTCACTTAGGTCAGGATTGTCCAAGATGGCTTTTAGTTCTTTAACCGCGAGGCCTTTTAAGAATTCAGAATACGTTGAATGTTCTTTATTCATCTGCAGAATCATATCTCTTAGGGGGGCTTCGTGCTCTATTAGGTATTTTTCCCCAGAAATTCCAACAAACTGTGATCCTCTATAGCCGGGTAATTTATTAACAAATCCCAGTAACGCCGTAAATTTATTAATGGTTTTCTCAATCTGTAAAGACACCGGCTCATCAGGCATACAGGAATAGTCATCTGGGTTATAGCCATGCTCTTTCTTTAGCTTGTCCAGATCTAATTTAGATTCCCTCTTATAAACGTCTTCCTCTAGGATGCAGTTTAATATGCCAATTAGTGCTTGGAAATTATATAAAACCAAGTACGTGTCGCCTTTGTTATGATACCTCTCTAACGCACCTATGTAATGCTTTTGGCTAATTTCTTTTGGGAAGTTTAATTCTCCTTGATTATACATCTTGTTTAACTTCCCAGTTAGAGAAAGCTTCAACACTCTCCCAATCAGCCAGCTCTGCAAATTTTTTACCCGGCCGAAGAAATCAGGACTTATTTCTTTCATCTGCTCGTCATTGTGCTCTATGTAGTTCTGGCAAGCGTTTATAAGCATATTTTTTGCTTTGCTGTGGTTTATAGCCATTTTGTTTTTCTCTCTATATTTTTGATGCAGGGCTAATATTCGCCGTCACCGCCTCGATGTCTTCTATGAGATTTTGGCCTAAAGGCTTGAAGAAGTTAATGCTGGTGTACCCTGAGTCGTAGAACCGTTTCGCAACTAAGCCTAAAGTAGTAAAGATTCCAATCCCAAAAACTATTCCAATCACAGAGTACAATTTCCATCGTTGCTCAGATTCTGATTGCAAATTCTTACCAAGAATATCTAAAGTGCGGCCATT
Source organism: uncultured Gammaproteobacteria bacterium (assembly GCA_963844185.1). Classification (GTDB taxonomy): domain Bacteria; phylum Pseudomonadota; class Gammaproteobacteria; order Legionellales; family Legionellaceae; genus Legionella. Next base: position 86,426 of record CAWJMX010000001.1, on the reverse strand, counting down.
CTTTAAGTGCCGTTCAAAGCCCTCTAAAGCGTCCTTGTCGCTCAAGGATTTGTCGTCTAGGATAGACTTTAGTTCGCCTACAATAATGCTCTTAATAAGACTTTCGAACGTTGATGATGCTTTATCGAGGTACCATCGAAGGTCATCCATTTCATCTTTTGACCTCTCGTTTGAAAGATAGCAGGGGAGCGTCTTGGCAAGCTTACATAATGCTTTTAAGTTATTTAGAGTTTGATCAATACGCAGAGACAAAGGCTCAGCTTCATTACAGTCATTAGGTTGATTTAAGTTCAAATTATTTGAATTAAATCTTAATTCATCCTCAGCGATAACGCATTTAAAAATTCCTGTTAATGCCTTAAGATTTGATAACATCAATTGAGGGTCGCTCTGATCGAGGTTCGCATGCTTCTCACGGTGCGACTTAAACCTGCCAATATAATATTTCTCCTTAATTTCCTTTGGAAAATTTAGCGAACCCCTTTGGTATAATCTCATGTCTTTCCCACTGCGAGATACTCTTAAAATACTCTTTAACATCTCGTGGTACTCATACCTCGCAAAGTCAGAGAAGCCCTGCCTAGGCTCACCTCTTCCTAACGCCTCATAAAAAGAAGGCGGATAATAATGGGATTCAGCAATTATTTCATCTAGCTGACCTTTCTTATGACTTACATAGCGCTCACATGCGTTGGTCAACAACGCACGTGCCTCTTTATGGTTAATTTTATTCATTTATTTTTTTACTCCTCACTCTGCAGGGATGTAGTTTATCTTTTTTTGTGGATTAGACCAAAAAATGCGCATTATTGACGATTTACCTAAATAAAGACCTTGGGAGTGAGGGGATTCTTGACGAGAAAAACCCTTCTTCGGCATTTGCGCTTTCCCCTATGCGTTTGTACTCTCTTCCATGTGCGACTTAAGCTCATATTGGTGCTCTTGCTTTAGCTGGTAAATTTGCGGCATACCTATAAACGCTTCACTTCGATTACTAACCATCATCCAAAGAGTGATAAGGCGAGCATAGTAAAGATCGCGAGGCTTGAGTTGTGCTTCTGCATTTCTTAAAAGGCTTTTTATTTCTCCAGAACTAGGCGCTTCTTTTAAAAATAAATTATAGACAGCGTAGTAGTGGCTAAGAACCCCGTACCTTGAATAAGAACTGAGTGCAACGCTAACATGTTTGGGCGCGTAGTGGTATCTGATTAAATAATCGCAAATATCGATATACCCGCCTAATTCCGCATCGGATAATAAAATGTAGAGACCTATACCTTCGTATCCAAATTTATCTAAATCCTGGCCAGCATTTTCGTATCCAAACTTATCTAAAACCTGGTAGGCATTTTCTTTGTCTAATACAGATTTAAATCTGTTAAGTTTGCCCTCTACGAGCGCGTCTAATAATTCTGTTTCCGCCTCCAATATGTCGCGATCCCATTCTTTAAGATAATTCAGAAGATCTTGATTTACATTATAATCTTTCTTTGCGATATCCAATGCTGTAAAATAATTATCCTCGCCGTCTTTTATGTAGAGGTTAGCTTTTTTTTCTTCTAAAAAGTATTGAACAACATCTATATGTTTCCACTCTACAGCCGTCATTAGCGCATTATAATTACTGTAGTATCTTGCTAGTGAATTAATTTCATCGGTGGTAAAGTTTTCCTTTTTATTTCATCCAGATTGCCAATGGAAGCGAGAATAGATAAGTCGTCAACTCGGTTAGTGTTAGACGAAAATACTTTAAATAGTGAATTCATCATATTTTTTAATCGTAAATTTTATACCTGAGCACATAATATCATAGCGCTATTTTTTGAATCAACAGCTGTTTTTATTGGACATATTTTGCAGCCGTATAAATCGGTTTAAATGCCTTTAGATTCAATCGGGTTAATGTTGATGATTTTTTTTCTTGAGTGTCGCAACGCTTGTTCCTTTTGTGATTCATTTGTCAGCATGCCTTACAGAATGCTCAATCACTCATACCCGCATCGTCATGTATGGACCGAGCCGAAAGATGTTGGATCAGAAACCGAGAATAATTATTGATGCTGATGCCACTCCCAAACCAGGAAAAGATGGATTCCCATTTGCCGCACCTCAGTATATAGCTAATTCCACGAGAAACTTTGAAATTAAATTTCTAAAAAAATATACTCCATGTAAATTTACTAAAGATGAAGACTTAGCTTTTGCTTTAGGAGTAGTCCATGTGGAGTTTATTATAATCCACCCTTTTCGAGAAGGTAATGGACGAGTAGCACGGTTATTAGCTAATTTAATGGCATTACAAGCAGAAAGAAGTATTTTAAATTATGAACCTATAGACAGAACCATTAACCCAACTGGATATAATGACTACATCAAAGCAATACATAAAGGAGTTGATATGGATTATAAAAGGATTCAAAACATTTTCTTGGATTTACTAAAAGCAACTTAACTTTTACTCAAACGCTTCTTCATCCTAGCAAAAAAAGCCTCAGATCTTGATGTATCAATTTCAATATTAACGTTTGAGCGAATACTAGCGACAATGCCTTCAACACCACAAGAAGTTCTTGCAGAACGAGCATTTAATATCATTGCTTTTTCCTTATCTTGTAAGTAAGGATTAGTTTCTGAGAGTGTTTTCATATTAATAATTAGCATATAAATGTTATTTAATTAAATGTATAGACGGGTAGTTCGTTAAAGGTTTGTGCCTGCATCGAATAAAGATTATTGATGGATTCACTTAGCTTGTCTCTAGCTTGGTACGTATCACAGATACCACGTTAAAGACATCTTCTCTTTCCACAATGCATTGAATTTAAATAGATTTCTTAATGCTCTCAATATACTTTCAGCCTCTTCATATAAATTGCTAGATAAGGATTTAAAAAAGTTAAAACTATGTCCCTCACTATCGTGGTCACCCTTAAACGCTAAACCAAAAACACCTACGCCAATTAAATTTATAGGTAATGATGTGCGGATTTGGTGTAGAACCAAAATTTATAGAGGGACGTGACCTATTACCATTTAAGTTAGAAATAAGGCACCTCTCGGGCAAGCTTGCTTTATTTATAATGTGGCTTTAGTGGAGGTAAGCTCTTCTTGAGCTTCCTGTAATTTGCTGCTGTTGGTTTTAAATAAACCATATAAACTCATTGCCATACCTCTTCGTTTACAGACACGTACTATTTCATGGGTTTGTGGTGATAGTTTATCTTCTTCAGATAATTGCCCCTTCATCTCATTTAATAAATTTTTAATAAGGTTTCTATCTCTTCCACAGACTCTGACTTCACCATAGGGATTGACATCAAGACCACCTTGGCTGTTCTTTAATCCACTTTCCACCAGAGATCACTAGCTCAACTACAGGGTTAGAGAAACATTGTTGTAAAGATTTTTCTATTGTTGAGGTTGTGGTGCTGGTATAGTCTAAAATAACAATTTTTGGATTAGAACCGTACATTTTTTCCTGTAACGTTGGAGTAAGCTGCTGGTTTGTAGAATTACAGTAATTTAAGTCAAATTGCAAAATACTACCAATATTTTGAGCTCTAGTCTTACTAGCCTTACTAGGCTCTAGCGAGTTTACTGTAACATACTGCAATGCCTCTTTAACTTCATAATACATGTGCTCTATATCTTGGTTATACGATTTAATTTGTTGGGTACGAAGATAAGAAAGAGCTCCGTATTGAGCCAACAAAATTGCTTTCATACCATTGCAGATACGTAACTTCATGTGGACAAAATGTGGCTTTTTCGTCGATGACTCTTCAGGTAATTCATCGGAAAACTCAGAATCACTCCCAAAATCAGCTTCTTGGGCTACCTTATCACTACCTCTATAATTAGAGACTAACTGTGCTCCTGCTCGTTCTAATGTAGCATATAAGGAGTGTGAAGGACGCTTGATGAAAAAAGCAGTGCAAATTAAATCAATAAGTTTTTTAAACTCAATATCTTCTTCATAAATTAGTTCAAAGGATGATTGAACAAATTCTCGTTTTGCACCTGCCAGATCCTTGTTAATTTGGTCATAAGTCATAGTGGTAGTTTTTTGAAATGACAAACATTGCAATAACTTAGCTAACCCTTGTTCAATGGGGTTTGGAGAATCAATAAGTAATTCCTCCATGACCTGATTGGCAAACCAATCTATGGTTTTATTTTCCCTAAAACATTCAGATAAAACAGAATTACCTTTGCAATTCCCTCTTTGTCTGATAGCAGACCAAATGGTTTGATTATCTAATATGATTGGGACAAAAATGCTTCTTTTAGCATTACTTTTTAGTTTATTCTTATCTTGAAATGCCTTATATAGTGTCTCAAACTGCTCATCAGAGAGTTCTTCGCTTTTAAATACTTCAGTTTCCTTTAAATCTTTATAGCGTGTTTTTTCATTAATTTTTTCTTTTAATTTGTGGGCATTATAGGCTCTTACTTGCCTCAGGAAAGTAACATCAAATAGGGCTTGAGCTGAGGTTTTATCTGAGATATTACTGATAGCCTGATTCAGTGCATACAGCGTCTTACCCATTAATTCTGCATAACATCTTGGTATCAGGCCAACATTAATACGAAATGTGTGATCGGTTTCACATACACTAGGAAGATTATGACCAAAACTGGATCTTAATACTATTTCAATGGGTATTTGCGCTCGCATAGCCTCTACATTTAAAAAGGCAATAAAAGTAGCAATCAATAAATTTTGAAATGGTTTTGGATGCTCTTCCCAATATTTTGCGGCATGTGTTGGTGTTTCTTTTGAATTTAAAGTAGGAAAGCCAACTAAGATGCAGGGATAATCGTTTTCTGTATAAACAATAGGGCGTATAGATACATGGTTTTTATTGGTAATCGATTGTTCATTTTTTTGCAATTGTTGAAAACATTCTACCACAACATTGGCCATGTTTTTTTTATACAGTAATAACTGATCGCGCAAATTTACATGATGTTCTTCGGCTAATAATGCGAGTTTGGGTACCTTACTGTAGAGGGGAGTACTAAAAGGAGAACGATAACCCCCGCTATGTGAATAAAATGAATGAGCCGAAGGAGTTTTATTTATAAAAGGGCTATTAAATTGTATGTTTCTACAACCACCGGTTTTGACAAAACGAGTTGCTTCACTTCGATGGTAACTGCCCCAATATCTAGGGTCCGTCATAGCAAATACTGTAGTGCCTGCAAAGCGAGTGTAATATTCGGAGCGAGGAAAAAGTTGCTCGTCAGTAATTAACGACTCGAGTGGTTCTGTAATGGGCTGTTCTTTATGGAGTAAAGATGGCGTTTTTTTTGACGGTAAAGGAATATTATAGTTCTGCTCCTGGCCTTTGTTCAAACCAATTATTTGGTTAAATTCATTAATGATTGCATTTCCATCAGTTGCTTGGAGTTGTTCACATAGTTGTTCTGGGCGATATTCCTTTGTTGCTAAGGCATTATAAACTAAACGCTGCATTTGCATCGCCCAATAGCCACAACTAAAACCATCCTGTTGGGTGTTTAAATATTCAATATGAACTGAAATATTATTGCCAAAAATGTTATTTAATATAGTCGCCAAGAGGGGTTTATAATTTCCCCGCCCCATTGAATCGGTACATAGTGCAAAATACTTGTTTTGTACTGTTAAATCAATGAATAAATGCACCCAGTGATTGCTCACATTAAGAATAAAACTACCATAAGGCTTGTTAGTGGTCTGAAAAACGTTTAACGCATTTGTTAGAGTAAGTGATGGTGCCGCCATGGTATTTGGTTCTTCCTGGCGAACAACTTCTTCATTTAAAGCCGTAATATGGTTATGTATTAAGGGATGCTGATTTTGTTCAAAATAAGTTGTTAAATGAAGCAGATGCTGCATTGACAACCAAACTCCTGATGCAAGATTGTTATTTACTCTGGAGGTTATAGGGGGGATCTTGGGCTTTAATTGCTCGGTGTTTCTTTCATGCTTTTGAAGAGGCTTTGGGCTCGCTTCTAAAGTATTATCTATTTGGGGTTCCTTCTTGATAGATCCTTTATTCATCTTAAGAATTAGATAGTCGCAAATTTCTTTAGCTGCTTTTTTTCCCTCATTCAAGCCCTGATAATCTTGATATGGCATTACTTGGTTATAAATCGTTTGCATTGATTTAGTGCTAATTCCATATAAATTCTTTTTTAATCTTTTTACGTCAGAAGGGTTGGTCAGATTATACGTTGTTTTAGAGCTTTGAATTTGCATGTTAATAGAGCCTTATGATGCGTTACTTTTTAATGAGCCATTCCTAACGTTGTTGGTTTATCCATTGTGTTTGACTGCATTACAACAATTGAGTTTAAGCTGGTGTTTTTTTTACATCGCCCTTTAAAATCATTAGTCACTAATTCATAAAGTCGTTTATCTTCATTCTGGGTAAGAATACTTACAGATAATGCATGAGGAATGGAGATAAAATCTTTTCTATTGCTAAACTGCAAAATGTATAAAATAATTTCTTAGGGAAACTCATAAAAGTTTATTGTAGAACTTGCTTGATTTTTCATTTTACAATCAAAATTGACCAATAAATCATGATACTGTACATTGATAAATCATGTTTATCAATGTAAATTTAATGCCTGCATAACAAAACAAAAAAAATACTTATGCTTAGGATGGATAAGATTTTCTATCTAAGTATTTTAGTGAGCGCCATTCGGGACGGCCCCCGAAGATGCGTAGATGTAAGGAGTGTATTTCATGAAAAAAATAGTAACCGTTGCGTTAATTGGTTTATTTTGTGCCTCGATTAGTTTTATCAATGGATGTAGTACTGTCAACGGTTTTGGCAAAGAGGTTTTTAAAGAAGACGGTGAGATTCAACGAGCCGGAAGTTAATAATTAGAACATTTATTCAAAAAATACTACAATTAGCAGATGGTATTAACTATTTATTTTCAAAGGAATGAACATCATGACATTTAGAAAGGTTGTCAAAGCAAGCAAGCGAAATTACTGGTGTTAATTGTACCTAAGAGAATAAAATGCAAAAATATCTAATTAAAACAAAACATCTTGGTTTACGATTTATTAGAAAAGAAGATGTTGAACATTTAAAAAATCTGGATAACGATCCCGTTGTAAAAGAATTTTTCCCAGAAGGAACCCTAAGTATTCAGGAAATCAATGAATTCATTACTGAAAGTATAGCCTTAGGTGATGAGCGAAACCTGCCTTGTTTTGTCATTTTTAAAATTAACTCTGGAGAATTTGTGGGGGAAGCTTACTTTGGTCAGCTTGATACTGGAGAAATGAAAATAGGCTATCTTTTTCATAAAAAACATTGGAATAAAGGCTATGCAACTGAGGTATTAAAAGCGTTACTTGATTGGGCAAAAAAGCATATGGATACAGATTATATTGTTGCTTTTGCTGACAAAAATAACACCGCTTCTTTTCATGTTATGGAAAAATGTGGCTTGCAACATTATAAAGACAGCGATTATTTAAACATGCAGTGCCGGTTTTACCGAATCAAAATCAGATAAGCAGCTACTTATTTTGTTGCAGTTATTCATGTCTTATGAATCGATTTTACATCAACGCAGAAAAAATGAATTATTTTACGCAGCATATTTTCACACATTTTAAGTTGCTCAATGCTTATAAATTCATTTGTTCGATGAGCTTGGTCAATGGTCCCAGGACCACAGATAATAGTAGGAATACCTGCATCTTGAAATATTCCCGCTTCAGTCGAGTAAGAAACTTTTAAACTATCCTTTATACCTGTAACCTTGCGTACTAATTGTGTAATTTGTGAATTTTCCAAGGCTTGAAAACCTCGAACATCTGAAGTTTTATCCAAATAAATTTCGGCTTCCGAGTATGATATTCTCATCTTCGGTAACAACTCTTTATGAATATAATTTTCAATTTGGTTGCGAATAGGTTCAACCGAAAATGTAGGCATATGTCTGACTTCAAATATAAATTCACAAAGACCGGGGATAATATTGGTTGCAGTTCCCCCGCTCACGATATTTGTAGTAATTGTTATAAATGGCACATCAAAATCTTTATCAAATGGGCCATTCTCTTTTAGATGCTCAGCAATCTTATGTATATACCAGATTAATTTACTTGCATATTCAATGGCATTGCAGCCCCGATTAGGAAGAGATGCGTGAGATGCTAATCCTTGCACTTGGCAATGATAAACATGTCTGGTTTTTTCACAGGTTATCGGCTGCATATTGGATGGTTCACCCACGATACAACCCTCTGGCTGGATTCCGATTTTTTTTAAATGGTCGAGTAAATAACCCACACCAATACAACCAATTTCTTCATCGTAAGTAAATGAAAAATGAATGGGCTTTAACAAATGTAATTTTTTTAACTCCGGTACAAGTGCAAGTAATACGGCAATAAATCCTTTCATGTCACAAGAACCTCGACCATAAATTTTGCCATCTTTCTCAGTTGCTACAAATGGGTCAGTATCCCATTTTTGTCCAGCAACAGGAACTACATCGGTATGGCCAGACAATAGAATACCACCCTGAGTCTGACCATTTCTAGCAGGAATCGTTGCCAATAAATTAGCTTTCACCCCTTTTGAGTGACCGGGGATAATATGAGTATTAATGCCGTTTTGTTTCAACCAAGCATCAATTGCGTTTATTAATTGCATATTCGAATTGCATGAAACGGTATTAAAGCTAATAAGTTTTGTTAGCCAGTTTAGCGCATCCATTTTTATTCCTTGCAAAAGGAAGTCCCGATAATTTTTGCCTCGATTTATGAGACCATATTTAAATATAGCGCATAGTAATCAAAATACACAGATAAGTTATACTCACTTTAATTAGACTATTTTTTATTTCACTTTCGCAGCTAATTTATTATGACAATTCCTTTTTAAATTTTCAGACCATTCGTTATCTTACTATCATAGTATATGAACTTATTTTTGGTTCTTCCTCGAGGCCCTTATAATTATCGAGATTACAGCATCAATAAATTTATTCATGAATCAAATCATGAGCTTGACAAATTCTTCAAGGTATGTGTAAGTTCAAATCTATGATAATTTTTGTCTGCAGTTAAAGGCCGTATCTATGATAGAGATCGAAATTGAAGTGCAACCTGATGATGAAACATGCGGCCCGACGAGCTTACACGCTATTTATAAATATTATGGTTTAAATATACCATTAAATAAGATTATTCAAAACGTGGAGCGCTCTATTTCTGGAGGTACATTAAGCCCTATGTTAGGAAAGCACGCGATACAACATGGGTTTAAAACGAAAATATACATCTACAATTTAAATATATTCGATCCCACTTGGTTTGAACATGCTCAAGAAGATAACCAGTTTTTAATTGAAAAACTGGAGGCCCAGATGGAATTTAAAAAAGATGTATATATTATCAAGGAAACACTAGCTTATTTAGACTATTTGAAGCAAGGGGGAACAATTTGTTTTCAATCCCTTAATGTAGCATTATTAAAAAAATATTTTATGAGAGGAATTCCTATTTTAACAGCTCTCAGTGCCACCTATCTTTATCGAAGTGCGCGTGAATATTTTACGCCTGATGGAAAATCTATTTATGATGATATTCGTGGCACCCCTTGTGGACATTTTGTTGTCCTGTGTGGTTATGATGCAAAAAAAAGACTGGTAGTGGTGGCAGATCCGCACCCTACCAATCCGCTATTTAAGGATAACTATTATAAAGTAAGTGTGAACCGGTTGATTAACTCTATTATGCTGGGCGTACTCACTTATGATGCAAATTTACTCATAATTGAACCAAAAGAGAAATAAATGCAAACAATTATAATTACGGATGATCCGGAGAGCTGGAGTTTTCTTAATGAATTCGCTCCAATTGTTTCAAGTTCAGCTTACTTAATTGGTGATGAATACCCTCAGAATAAATCCTTCCGAGTGATTAATCTTTGTGAGTCTTATAACTATCAAACCGTAGGTTATTACGTCTCTCTTTTAGCACAAGCTCGGGATCACAAGGCTTTTCCCTCAGTACATGGTATCCAAGATGTATTGAACGTAGGTACAAAGTTAATTTCACAAGAGATCCATGATGAGATACAGCACAGCTTACATAATATTAAAACGGATAAATTTGTTTTAAGTGTATATTTTGGTCAGAATATTGCGAAACAATATGCCACCTTAGCCAAGCTATTATATGGTCTATTCCCTCTTCCTTTAATTCGGTACACTCTGGAATTAAAAAGAGAGTGGCGTATTAAACAGATGGTTCCCTTGGCAATTACCCAGGTGCCGTCACATCACCTAGAATTTATGTCTCAAGCAGCTAAAGATTATCTTTCTAAAAAAAGAATATACCAAAGCAGGAAGAAGCTACGATTTCATGATTTAGCCATTCTCGTAGATTTGGAGGAATCTAATGCGCCCTCGAATAAAAAAGCATTGGATTTTTTCGTTTCTTCAGGTGAAGAAATGGGGTTGAATATTGATATCATTGATAAAAATGAAGGTAAAGCAATAGGTGAATATGATGCATTATTTATTCGAGCTACTACTGCAGTAAATCATTATACTTATCGATTAGCACGCCGAGCAGCCCAAGAAAATTTGGTAGTCATTGATGATCCTCAATCCATAATTAAATGTACTAATAAAATTTATCTGGCTGAGCTTTTAAATACTCATCAAATAAGGACTCCTCACACTGTTTTTCTTAATAAATACGATACGCAACTTCCCGCAATAGAATTTCCCTGCGTTTTAAAAAAACCAGACAGTGCTTTTTCGCTTGGCGTAGTTAAAATTGAGGATGAGGGTTCTCTTAAAAACTCATTAAAAGACTTTTTTAAAACTTCAGACTTGGTGCTAGCCCAGCATTTCATTCCTACTGAATTTGATTGGCGTATTGGAATTCTTGATAATAAACCTTTTTTTGCTTGTCGTTATTTCATGGCCAAAAACCACTGGCAGATTTATGATTGGTATGGGGCAGAAGAAAAAAAAGAAGGGAAATGTGAAACAATTCCTATTAATGAGGTGCCTGAAGCCATTATCAAAATTGCTTTAAAATCCACTAAATTAATTGGTGATGGATTATATGGAGTCGACATTAAAAGCAAAGGAGAGACCCATTACGTTATTGAAATCAATGATAATCCTAATATTGATCATGGAATTGAGGATAAAATTTTAGGGGATAATTTATATCAACAAATTATGAGCCTCTTTTTACAACGTATCCGTAGGAAGCATGGTTATGTCTAATTTCCCCATTTTTTCTGTGCTGGGTATAGAGATAGAATACATGTTAGTGGATAAAGAACATTTCAATATTCAGCCCAAAAGTGATCTCATTCTTAATGCATTAGCAGGACAACACGTAAATGAAGTTGAATTAGGCGACATTGCTATTAGCAATGAATTGGTGATGCATGTACTTGAGTTCAAAAATAATGGACCTCAACCTCCGTCTACTCCTATTGCCGCGCAATTTCAAAAAACTATTTTAGAAATTCAACCTGTACTAGCAGAACAGAATCTAATCTTAATGCCTACGGGAGCACATCCATGGATGAATCCCCGCTTAGAAACAGTCCGTTGGTCGCACGGGAATAATGACATATACCAGCAATATGATGCAATATTTGATTGCAAAGGGCACGGTTGGTCAAATTTACAAAGCATGCATGTTAATTTACCTTACTCTAATGATGAAGAATTTTGTCAGTTACATAATATTATAAGGTTGATTTTGCCTCTTCTGCCTGCTCTTGCTGCCAGTACCCCCATTCTGGATGGAAAATCTACGGGTTTATTAGATTCACGCCTACATTTTTACAGTCAAAACCAACAACGCATTCCTTCTATAAGTGGTGATATTATTCCCGAGTTTATTAGAACAGAGCAGGAATACCAAGAAAGAATCCTAGATCCAATGTATGAAGACATCCGTCCTTTTGATCCAGAAAGTATATTACAGCACCCTTGGTTAAACTCACGCGCATCCATTCCTAAATTTGAACAGAAAGCGATTGAGATTCGTATTTTAGATAGCCAGGAATGCATCACTGCTGATATTGCTATTGCTAAAGTGATATGTGCTATTTTAAAAAGTTGGTACGCTTCTTCTCAATATTATTTAGAAAAGCCTTGCGAAACAAAACTATTAAAAAGTTATTTTGATCAATCAATTAAGGGCGGACTATCTACTCCAGTGAACAGTCCTGAATTATTCAGGCAATGGCAAGTACCTCAATGTTTGGCAACTTTTCGCGATATTTGGTCCTATCTTATTGAAAAAAACAGTTCTGCTTTAGAATACAAAGAACAACTCGCCTTAGAACAGATCTTAGCACAAGGAAATTTAAGTGAGCGTATACTCCGTGCCGCAGAAAAGAATATAAATTTATCTTCACTAAAGAAAATTTATGAACAACTTACTTTTTGCCTAATTTCAAATCAGCAATTCCAAGCATGAAAAAATTAACGCTAATAATTAGTTGTGAACATGCGGTTAACACCATACCAGATTCCTATCAATCCTTATTTAAACCTTTTAAAAATCTTCTGGAATCTCATCAAGGAATAGATTTTGGCGCTTTGGAAATAGCAATACATTTTAAAGATTTTTTTTCTTGTGATTTAATTCAAGCCCATACCTCAAGGTTATTAATTGACTATAACCGTAGTTTAAATAACCATTGTTTTTCTGAGATCACTAAAAAATTGCCTAAGCAGAAGAAACAAGAAATTATTACTCAATATTATTTGCCCTACCGCCAAACGGTTATAGAAAACATTGAAAAACACTTAGCAGAGGGAGCTCAAGTACTGCATTGCTCTATCCATAGTTTTACACCTGCGCTGAATAAAAGCGTAAGAAATGCTGAAATTGGTTTTCTCTATGATCCCAAAAGACCTTTAGAAAAAATAATTGCTAAAAAATGGCGGTTAGAAATAAAAAAACATACGCAACAATATAGGATAAGGATGAATTATCCTTATAAAGGGATTAGCGATGGACTTACCACGTCTATGCGGAAAAAATACTCTCCTGAAGAGTATATAGGCATAGAAATTGAATTAAATCAGGCATTAACTCAAAATAAAGACTTATTAATTCATTTAAAAAATTGTTTATCACTAAGCTTTTTAAAGCTTACCATCTGACTAATAAAGGTGCAATAAAATAGATTATTGCGCCTTTATTAATAACCACCATTAGTCTTATTAGCCATTTACATTTAGTAACCACTATGGTTTTTGTGCTATCTTTTTTGACCGGTTTAATGCCCGTTTTGGTATCCCGTTTGGTTATGTTGATATTTAAATTGACCTGTGTGATAGACTGATCATAAATTTTAAAAAAAAGCTGCTGAATTTGGCTTGGATCGCGTAGGAATGGGCAGGCATAATCCAAACTCCAAAGGAAAAATGAAACAATTTTGGGGAATTTCCATCCCAATCCCTTGCTTAAGAATTTAAATAAGTTGTAGACTATTAAATATGAAACCTCTTACACGTGGATACATACATCTAGCAGCATTTTTCATCACTCTCTGTGCATGCACTATACTAATCACTTATAGCAATGGGACTCGCGCCGTTTTTGCCAGTCTAATCTATAGTGTAAGCCTTATTGGACAGTATGGTGTGAGCGCGCTTTATCATACCCGCATGTGGAGTCGACAAAAATATTTATTACTAAGACGCCTTGATCATGCGGCTATTTTTGTTTTAATCGCAGGAACCGCAACGCCCATTTGTCTACTTAAGTTAAACAACGCGTCTGGATTGCAGCTTTTATCAATCTTGTGGCTAGTTGCAATTATTGGAATATTCATAACGACCATCTGGACTCACGTATCCAAATGGGCTAGAGCACTTCTTTATGTTGCTATGGGATGGATTGGAATTCTCTATTTTCCCGAAATTACATCTTCACTAGACACAACAAATATCCAATTATTAGTAATAGGAGGAGTTACCTATACGCTAGGTGCTATGATCTATGCTTTTAAGTGGCCGGATCCATTTCCTAGCATCTTTGGATATCATGAAGTCTTTCATGTTTTAGTTGTCTTGGCGAGTGGGCTTCATTTTTGTCTTAACTATAATATAGCAACTTAATTCTGTATCTGAATTTCGTCATCGGTTAAGGGATGCTCGGACTGACTTAAAAAAAGTAACTGTATTGTCCACGGTAATTTTTTCTTTATGAAATATTTTGTCAAATAACCACCCAAAAAAAATGTAAGTCCATAAACCATGGACTTACATTTTCTAGAGAAATTATAGTTAGAATTTGCCCCACCGAACAAGATTTTTACGATTTCAAACAAGTGCAGCAACAGCAATATCGCTAAAATCCAATTCGTTCTCTATGTATGAAACTTAATTCAATGATTGTTAATCATAGAACTCGATTTTTGATTATCCCAGAGGAACTCTACCTAATAATACTAAAATGAGATAGATCACCAATATAAGCCCAATAATGCTGACCGGACGATATCCCCATTCTCGGCTATAGCCCCAAGTAGGTAATCCACCGATTAGAAAAAGGATCAATAAAACTAATATAATCGTGCCAAACATAATCTCTTCCTTGAAAAATTAAGTTGCATGTTAAGTATAGCACTTAGAGCGAGCCAAACCTAAACAGATCGAATTAATTACAAACAATTCATTTGTTCTATTTACGTTTTATATCGCTTTAGTCACCTTAAAACCATCATTTGAGCTTGAGCTTAGAAGCTTGGTTAGCCTTATTGTGGCCTACCGTCGTCATAAAACTTTAGAAAACCGAGTTCTAGCAACTTCATCATTCTGTTTCACTTAGAGAAGCCAAGGGGCTTTGTTTTAAATCATTGAGCATGTCCAGGTAAATGGGTATCACCTATCGACATTTCTTTTAGGCGTTAGAGCAAATGATTAAATTTTAAAATAATTACAAAAACAAAAAGCTCAAAAATCGAGCTATACTAGAATAACAATCAAAATAAAAACATATTGGATTATTATTGATTGGCTCGTACGGGTAATCCAAGTGCAATGCTTTGATTAATCCCATACCTAAAAAGAAAAAGGGAAAGCCTATGAATACTGCTATTGAAGTCCAAATTATCGATTTTTTACAAAAAAATAATTTTCTAAACCCCGTACTGCTAAAATGCTCAGAAACTCTTGCTGGAGGCTTATATATCGTTCAAGAAAACAATATCAATAAAGCAACCGTTAAAATAGTAAAATCGAAAAAACTAGAGGAACTCTACCAATTAAATCAACATGACTTTATGGAATTTATCATGTTGCATACCATGTATGTTAATGATTTAGCCAAGAAAATAGCCGCTCCCAGATTAATTTCCATTAATAACTCGTTTGTTCAATCCCATCAAGATTTTTTGTTTTATATGATGAAATTCATTCCTGGAGAAAACAAAGAAAGTTCTTGTCTTAAGATCCATCAGAAAAATCTGATTGCCCAAGTTCTTGCAACCATACATCAAACTGATTTTAGTCAGTATAATAGAAACTTTTTTACTATTCGAGCCCAATTTTTGGCTCGAGCCTGGCAATCATTTTTAGATAGTAATGGATTGAATTTAATTGAAAAACTCGCAGCAAGTCATTTAAATTATAATGCAAAAAAAATGCTTTCTAAGATATCTCATGCAGTTACTTATGATTCTATTCTGGAAATAAGTCACACCCCATCCGCAGTGCTAAGTCATGCGGACATCAAACCTAAAAATGTCATTTGGAATAATAAAGATCAATATTTTATTATTGATTGGGATGAACTTTGCTTGATGCGAGCTGAAACTGACTTTATCGATACTGTAACCAGTTGGGCTGTTCGCAAAGAGGCGGACGCCTATTATTTGGACAAGGAACAAACAACAAGTTTTAGGAGAGCGTACTCACGGCCATTATCAATTAATGAAATAGATATCTACACCTCTGCAGCAAAGTGGATGTTCTGGACAATGACCTGTTATTGCTTCAATAATGAAGCGATGCTTCGAGATAGTTTATTAATGCTAAAATTGCTTGATGACCATTGCGAGACATTACTATCCTTATCATAGGAATTTTTTCGCATGAATAGAAAGCAATTTTTACAAATTTGGGCAAGTCATGGAGTCATGACTGTTACTTTTAAGGTATTCAATTTTTTTCTATTGAATACCTTATTGCAACAGTATATTACCCTTGAACAATATCCACTTGTTGGTGCGCTAGTGTACTTCCCTTCAGTCCTGCTGTTGCTCATTGTGCCTAAGCTGACAGAAAAAAAAGATGTATTTCAAGTATTAAAGAGGTGCCTTAATTTTATTTTAATTCTATTATCAGTATATTGGGTTCTTACCCTAACCAAGAATGTGCATCTGGGTAATTTACTTATCGCTTTAGCGGGTTTGGCTTTTCTATCTTCATTGGAATCTATTTTTTTTGATAAGGTTACTGCGACTTATTGTTCTTATAGTGATTTGCCTTTTGCCATTAATACAACCAGACTAGCGAATACCATAGGATATATCCTGGGACCGCTTATAGGCAGTATTTTTTTCAGCAAATTATCGTTTTCCCATTTATTTCTTATCTCCATTTTTGTTACTTTATTTTATCGTATTTTCCTATTTTGTATGCAATGGAATTTAAGTAAAAATTCTTTTTTTTCACCACTCTCTCCATCTCAAAAACCAGATAGTACTATCAATAAAGAATCCATTTTATATTTATATGGTTTAAATTTCATTTGGTTAAATTTAGTGGGTATTATGATTATTCCTTATTATTCACTCCATTTTACCGTCTCAGAGATAGGGGTTATTCTTTCCTTTGCGGGTGTTGGAATGTTGGTTGGCAATTTTTTTTCTATGTCAGCACTCAAACGTTTTAACTATGCTCAGCTTTATCGCTTAAGCACCATTGGATTGCTGTTCAGTTTATGCATGATTGCTCTGTTCGGATCCCATTACTTTTTTAGCTGTTGTTTTATCTGCATTGGCAGTTTTGTAAGTTCCGTCTGCTATGCTTTAGCTCAATATTTTTCTTTAAGTATTGTAGATTTAGGGTCGCTTTCTCATTTTTATGGCATCAGAAATTTTATAAATACATTAATCTCATTATTGCTATTTCTATTTTTATGGTTCTTGATAAGCAGTTCTTTTAGTCTCTTTCTACGAGATTATTTTAATCTGAAACAAGCTGGATTAATGTCACTATTTTTTCTTATAATTGCCTTTGTCGGCGTTGTATTATATGTCATTATCCTTTTTCGCGCTCAGCAAGCCAAACAAGCTTTATAAGGGCATCGTCAAGTTAACTTTTGGTCTAGACTGAACTTTATTTATCGGAAGAACGCGATGTTAGAAAGGAAGCCGAAAAGATACCGTTACCCTATAGAGCTCATCAGTATTTCGGTATGGAGCTATCATCGATTTAATGACAGTTACCGGGACGTTTCCGAACGGTTATTGTATCGAGGGATTGACGTAAGTTATGAGACGATACGGCAATGGCGCATTAAATTTGGTCCTTATTTTAAGAGCGTGATGAAGAAACGAGAGTCCAGGGCATCAGATAAATGGCACCTGGATGAACAACAACTACGTATTAGAGGAGCGACTTATTATCTATGGCGTGCTGTGGGTTATGAGTTGGATGTATTTCTGCAAAAGCGACGTAATAAAAAGGCGGCCATCCGCTTCCTGTCTCGCATATTAAACGCCTATCCCAAGCCAAGGGTTATCGTAACAGACAAGCTAAGAAGCTATGTGAGACCAATTCGCCAGATGTGCAAAGGAGTCGAGCATCGCTCGCATAAAGGGCTCAATAATCGGGTTGAAAATGCTCATCAGCCCACGCGTAGAAAAGAAAAATGCCTCATTCGCTTTAAATCACCAGCAGGGGCGCAGAACCTCATCGCATTCATGGGAAAAATCAGGAACCTCTTCGCAGTCGCTGTTGGACGCTACACCCATTCCGCTTCTCATCGAAAAATACAATTTCATAAAGCCAAAGAAATTTGGAATTCCGTTGCAACTGAGATTCTTTGCGCCTAAAATTCGACAAAAAATACTTTTTGCTCTTTCAATAGTTAACTTGACGGTGCCGCAAATAATGAGCAATGAAACAACCATTTACAAACAACTCGTTTTAGAAAAAAATCGCCTTAACTTCCTGCCTAAACATGTGAAAAAACACTTCATTCAATTTGAAAATACCCTTTATTACCTTACCGATTCTATGTGTCATCAATACGATGGGGTTATTGGGATTTCTATGAGTTGGCCTTACGCTCCGGAACTTGCGCTGTGATGCAAAAACCCCAAAGAAATTGGATTGATAATTAACTAACAGTCTATATATAATTCAATTAAGTTTATCGAAACTCGTTTTATGCATAAAAAATTTAAAATCATCTGATTGCCCCTCTAAAATTGTTTCAATAAAGTAAAATCAGTAATAAATTTTATCTATATTTTTGCATCACAGCGCAAGTTCCGGAGCGTAAGGCCTACCAGTATTTGAGCCGGATTTATCAATATTGATTTTGTCTGGAAGTCCACTAGAACCTATGGCTTTTTTAAAAAACTTCAATACAGCAGGGCGATCTTTCTTTTCGGAACGCATAAAATCTATGGTACTTCCCTCTTTATCTACCGCACGGTAAAGATAAGCCCACTTGCCATTCACTTTGATATACGTCTCATCCATTTTCCAGCTGCGACCTACTGACTTCTTTCTTTTTCTAAATTTAAGTTCCAATTGGGGCGCATAATGAACAACCCATTTTTGAACTGTGGAGTGATCTAAATCGGCTCCTCGTTCTTCCATTAATTCTTCAATCGCACGATAACTTAATGGGTGAGCTATTTTCCATCGGACCTCCATCAATATTATATCTTTTGGAAAGTGTCGCCCTTTAAAACTGATCATCAAATTGCCTTTTTTACGAACATGATAACTTTAGTTCGCTATTTTCGACAGAGCCGGCTACTAAAGGGTTGCAGTCATGCCACGGGAAATTTCGTACCTTCCTGAACTAAACCCCATACATGACGATGCCGATCAATAGGTTAATCTTTGTACGCAACGAACATTCGCCGAAAGACTTTTATTATAGGGGGCCTCAAGAATGGATGCATAATTCAAGCCCCATGACCAATATGGCGAGTGACCGCCGGAGGAGTACTCGGTGGAACTCCAATAGGTGTAGGTCGTCAGATTACCCAATCCAAGTTGCGCCAGATTAGTGTATAAATTTGCAAGTCCAGCGGGACATCCAGCCCCCATACTTGAGTTGCCCATTTGACAAATAGCCGGCAAATACCAGCTACCAACTGAGGCTCCTCCATGGGTGCTCTGATAACAAAGCACTGCAGCATAAGTGGTATCGATACCCACAGCCCCTACAATAGCATTAGTATTACCTGATCCGTCAGTCAAACTCTGAGCACCTGAACCTATTGCTGTTCCCCAAAAACCCCAGCCCACAGATGTAGCCTGGTTAACATTATCAACAACCTCCACTGTTGTAAGTGAGGATACATTCCAAACCAAATAACCTTGAACAGAAAATGCTAATCTTGTGGTTGGAGTATTGCTAATATTGTCTCCAACCACGGAGATATTCGCTTGAGCCACATAAGGTGTTGTTGTTGTAAACGTCACCGTACAGGTTCCATTGTTTGGGGCAATACTAGTACAATTGCTGGCATCTTGAGTCATCCCCGTCCATCCTGAAGGCAACGTAACGTGAACATTATAAGCTGTGTTGGCGCCTGTATTCTTTATCGTAAT
This sequence comes from uncultured Gammaproteobacteria bacterium, assembly GCA_963844185.1. GTDB lineage: Bacteria > Pseudomonadota > Gammaproteobacteria > Legionellales > Legionellaceae > Legionella. The sequence continues at coordinate 66,599 of CAWJMX010000001.1, read as the reverse complement.
TGTCCCAGAACCACTATTCACTGGAATGATGCCATTATTTACAGATAAAGGGGTCGTATAGATCGTACAAGTAATCTGCACATTCGTGACATTAGAACTCCCAACTGTTCCCGCCGCATTACTTACAGTACAAGTCAGAGGTATGGGCTGTGAAGACACAGTCACATGATAAGTGCTTCCCGCAGCTACCGGTGTTGGAAAGGTAAAACTGCCATTCATGCTTTGCGTTATCGTATCACCACCATTGTTTTTTAAGGAAACAGAACCCACAAGTCCCGTGATCGTCCCCCCTACGGTATACGTGTTAACAGAACAAGTCACTTGTACATTGGTGATATTGGCTCCTCCCATACTTCCGGCACCATTGCTCACTGTACAAGTTTGGGTCGCTGGTTGTGAAGAGACTGTCACATTATAGGTACTGCCTTCGGCTATGGATGTTGGAAAAGTAAAACTGCCATCTGTACTTTGCGTTAGGGTATCACCACCATTGTTTTTTAAGGAAACAGAACCCACAAGTCCCGTGATCGTCCCCCCTACGGTATACGTGTTAACAGAACAAGTCACTTGTACATTGGTGATATTGGCTCCTCCCATACTTCCGGCACCATTGCTCACTGTACAAGTTTGGGTCGCTGGTTGTGAAGAGACTGTCACATTATAGGTACTGCCTTCGGCTATGGATGTTGGAAAAGTAAAACTGCCATCTGTACTTTGCGTTAGGGTATCACCACCATTGTTTTTTAAGGAAACAGAACCCACAAGTCCCGTGATCGTCCCCCCTACGGTATACGTGTTGACAGAACAAGTCACTTGTACATTGGTGATATTAGAAGTACCTACAGTGCCACTACCGTTGGTCGCCGTACAGGTTTGAGTTGCGGGTTGTGTCAGAACCGTCACGTTATAGGTGGCGCCTTGAGCAACGGGTGTTGAAAAAGTAAAGGAACCGTTGCTGTTGACGGTCAAATTATCGCTGCCGTTATTTTGCAGCACAACGGATTCTGATGTCGCCAGCCCGGAAACACTCCCCCTATGGTTCGGGTGTTGGTGGAGCAGTTCACAGTCACATTGGTGATGTTGGCATTGGTGATGGTACCACTGCCATTGGTTACGGTACAGGTTTGGGCTACAGGTTGACTCTGTACTGTGACCAAATAAGTACTCCCTGGAGGCAAGGCATTGGAAAAAGTAAATGTTCCGTCTGCATTAAGGGTTAATGCATCACCACCATTGTTCTCCAGCACCAAAGTACCTGAAAGACCAAATACAGAGCCTCCTACGGTATAATCTATCGCAGGTCCTTTGGTAATATGTAAGCTGTTGGCGCTGCTTGGTTGATAAAATTGATTTAGATTGCTTTGCTGGCCTACAATAGGCCCACCCTGTATATTACCTTTTAAGGCACTGCCGTTAATAGATAAATTTAAAATACACGCTTGTTGGTAGCCCAAAACAAAGGGAGTTGGGCAATTCCCTGACGTAGTTATCTGTGTTACGCCAGGAATGGCTTTCATCACTAATGTATGTGTTTTTCTAGATTGATTGGTGACTTGATAACTCACTGTAGCGGTGTCGTTCGCTGCGACCGTGAGTGTTGTTGCGGTTAAAGGTGTAAATGTCCACAAAGACGTTTCCGCATGCACCAAAGCCATGACGCATGTAAGCCATAGGCCTATCATTATTTTGTTAATAAAATTTCTGCTGTTCATCTGCTGTCCTTATGCAATGTATGTCCAATTAAATAAAACCCCGTTGGTGTAGAGGTGATTGAGGGCTAATCCAGTGTTTAAGGTTCCATACATGACGGTGCCGTTTTGAATCATGCCCTTATTTCCAAGCCAAGGTTAGATAAGGGCCATTGAGAGAGAGATTACTCTGCTGCTGTGCTTGATTGATTATAGCTACAGTTCCCGCTTCCCATGCGCCAGGAACCAACGTACTGGGCAGCACTTGGTTGATTGCATTGATGTAGGCTATAAACATATATCCAGCTTGCGCGGTAATGCTGGTTCCTGAGTGCAATGGCTTGGTGTAGAACAGCCCTATTTTAGCATCCACCTTAGGTACTATAACCGTCTGTCTTTGCCTGGAGAGTGTTGTATTCGCCGGCGTATTATTGCGTGGTAAGATTCCACCGGTATATCTAGTCCATGACGTAAAAGCAGTGCTGGAAGCTAAGGTACCAACCAAGACACTACTTGCCATTGATGCATTGATGCCATAATTAGACGATGCAAAATAACGAGCATCAAGCCCTATTCTTGGACCAAATCCTGTAAAATTCGATTTTATATAGGTGCTGTGTGTGTAGGGGCCATAAATAGGATCGGTGCCCACATAGTTATTGGTAGTGTTTTCTTTTAAATAAGCAGCATCGACACCTAAAAATGGCTCAATCTGAATCGGCTGACTGATGGTGACTAAATGTTTGGCAACCAAAGTTATATCATCCACTATAAACTTAATCGAGCTACTTGCCGATGTATTGAGCAAAAACTGCTCTGCTGGGCCGAAATAATAAGTAGGGCCAACAGACGCATTGATCTCTTTTGCGGCAAACTGTGCATTATTATTACTCCGGAAATCCAGCCAGTCTAATGCTATTTTATCTGTACCATTGGAAAAATAGTAGTCTAGTTCTAAGTCGAAAGCTGGGCGATATGCGGGCTTTACTGTTTGAGCGTACCAGTTAGGGGCCGGTAATGGTAGCGGCGTAGTATAGACAGAATATTGAAGATTGTTAGCATTAGGTTGTAAAAAAAGACCAGTGATGCTTCCTCTTAAAGTGGAAGTTGGCATGCTTTTGTTGATATGGTCACCGGAGGCATAAACAGCTGTATAGCAGCTTAAAGCAAACATTGCAGACAGTGCTATTTTCTTATTGGAGGCGATTGTATTCATAACATCCTTATAAACTTTAAAAAAAATCATTATACTTAATGAGTTAGAGAAATCTATAATAAATGCGGTAGTGTGTACGTCAATGGCATTCGGTTAAGGAATTTTATGGCATAAATTGCTCGCATATTAGAGTTATGATCTTGCCCCGGAAAATCGGACACTTTGCTAAGCGACCATTTTAACTTCAAACGATACAGGTGTTTTGTAACCGATCGTCGAATGAAGTCGTTTTCGATTGTAATAAATTTCAATGTATTCGAACACATGATTTTTGGTTCTGTCGCAAAAAATCAGAGTTAAGGTTAAAGTTGTTGTCATCAAGAGCAGGGGTGGCAATGGCACCATCAAGTTAACTATTGAAAGAGCAAAAAGTATTTTTTGTCGAATTTTAGGCGCAAAGCATCTCAGTTGCAGCGGCATTCCAAATTTCTTTGGCTTTATGAAATTGTATTTTTCGATGAGAAGCGGAATGGGTGTAGCGTCCAACAGCGACTGCGAAGAGGTTCCTGATTTTTCCCATGAATGCGATGAGGTTCTGCGCCCCTGCTGGTGATTTAAAGCGAATGAGGCATTTTTCTTTTCTACGCGTGGGCTGATGAGCATTTTCAACCCGATTATTGAGCCCTTTATGCGAGCGATGCTCGACTCCTTTGCACATCTGGCGAATTGGTCTCACATAGCTTCTTAGCTTGTCTGTTACGATAACCCTTGGCTTGGGATAGGCGTTTAATATGCGAGACAGGAAGCGGATGGCCGCCTTTTTATTACGTCGCTTTTGCAGAAATACATCCAACTCATAACCCACAGCACGCCATAGATAATAAGTCGCTCCTCTAATACGTAGTTGTTGTTCATCCAGGTGCCATTTATCTGATGCCCTGGACTCTCGTTTCTTCATCACGCTCTTAAAATAAGGACCAAATTTAATACACCATTGCCGTATCGTCTCATAACTTACGTCAATCCCTCGATACAATAACCGTTCGGAAACGTCACGGTAACTGTCATTAAATCGATGATAGCTCCATACCGAAATACTTATAAGCTCCATTGGGTAACGGTATCTTTTCGGCTTCCTTTCTAACATCGCGTTCTTCCGATAAATAAAGTTCAGTCTAGACCAAAAGTTAACTTGACGATGCCCTAAAAAATTACGGTCAAATTGAGCATTATGACATATGGTTACGTGGCTATCTTTTAGCGCTTGTAAAACAAAATCCCAATTAATTGCCTTGCCAACTACATCTTCGTTATGAATGCCGGTAATTTTTGTAATTTCTGGAGGTATTGGTTTTCCTGGGTCATTCAATTCATTGTAAGAGTCTTTGATTTCAAGAACTCCTTCCTCGTTGGAAAATGAAAATGAAAGCAATCCAATTTCAATGATTGCATCTTGTGTGGCATCGATACCCATTGTCTCCAAATCAATTATAGTTGCGACAAATATTTTAGACTCAGGTCGTGGGGTAATGTTGTTAAAGTGTGTTGGCACTCGTTTTAAAACTTGAAAGTCGGGGTGCTGTAATAGGGCATCGAAGGATTGTTCAATCATATATGGCTACTCTGGACTTTTAAAAGCAATTTCATGATTGGTTTAATGGTAACGCAGAATCTTGTCAGGTGTTAGTATTTTTAAGCAGATCATCATCTTTCGCATAGGGAAAAATAAGTGTCTTGAAAAAGGACCGTTTTTTGAAGCGTATTAGATCAATTCTTATAGGACCGCATGCAGATTGGATTGGGCTATTAAAAGCTTATCTCAAAATCAAAGTCTTTAAAACTCATTAAAGTGCACATTATTTGATATAGATAGGCGTGATAATTATTTTCAATATATTTTTCCGTAAAACGTTATACAACCGCTAAGCCTTATTGGTGGTTTCCTTCTGAGTGCTTTGGTTTAGTGAGATTTTTGATTCTTCCGATTTAGAATACCTTATAAATCAGAAACATAATTAATATAATAATTATCCCAATTGATAATTTCTCGATCTTTTTAACTGATTAACTATTTGAGTAATTAAGTTAGAATGAGTATTTAGAGCGGAAATATTTTCATCAAATTTGTTAAATAAAGAGTTATTCTTATTTTCAATATAATATTTTTGGGATTTTTTGTTAATTATTGTGCTAAATCTATGTCCTTTTTGTTCAACGTAATCAAAAAACTTGTTTTGAAACGAAAAGGAAAGTCCCTTTAAAACCCCAACTGAATTAAAAAAATTTTCATTTTCCTTTGGGGGGATTACCGTCCAGTTCACGGTCAGACAAATAAAATACCTCAATAACATTGTAGAACAAGACCATCGATTTATTAAGAAAATCACCAAGCCTATGAAGGGCTTCAAAGCATTTCACTCAGCGAATGCAACATTATCAGGCATTGAATTGCATCACATGCTCAGAAAAAACCAGCATACTGAATCGGCCAATCAAACTATTTTTGAACAGTTCTATGGACTGGCGGCATAAACTCGCCCAAAATAACTCAGTCTATGATCTGATAATATTTTTGCGACAAAACCATACATGATGATGCCCCCCTATGGGGGGCTAACGAAAGCTTTAAATAGACCGGAAAAACGTTAATTGTAGCTAGGTTGTACGCTCTTAATTGATGGTATAGCCCGAAATTGAACTATTGTTGTAATTGACCACATAAACAAATGAGCCATTGGGTGTGACAATAATAGCATTAGGTCCATTTTCAGTTGCAAACGGATTGGTGCTCATTAGCGTCAGCACACCGGTCATTTCAATTATATCGCCTAGCACTGTATTATCCGAATAATGTGTGGTGTAAGCATATTTGTCATTTGGAGTAAGGGCAATGTCGGAAGCTGACACCATACTCATTGGTGGGACAGGGGTAACGTCAGTTAGTTCTCCAGTACTTTGGTTAACAGAATAAATCCAAATAGAATTATCAAAGGCATTTTTTTTGAAACCTGGACCATTGCCTGCTGCAACATAAATAAAGGTTCCGGCGGAATTACTGACCACAGAATCAGGGTACGTACCGGTGATAAATGGGTTACCGACAATCGATGTTAAAGATCCAGTAGTGGAGTTAATGGCGTAGCCATATACATATCCATCAAATCCGAAAGGGTCTCGATCGGCTACGTAAAGAAATGCCCCATCAGGAGTTGTGGTTATTCCCGTAGGATAGGGGGAAACAAAAGGGCTACCTGGAATTTGAGTTAAAGCCCCTGTGCTAGAGTTAATTGCGTATGCGGAAATATTATTTCCATTTTGATTGCTAACATAGATAAAGTTCCCATTAGGGGTTATTGCAATGTTCGCTGGAGTACTTCCAGCAGCAAATGGACTGCCAACAATTGGAGTTAAGTTTCCTGTTGTTTGGTTAACTTGATAGCCTGAGACGTTGTCATCACTAGCGTTAGTAACATATACAAACTGTCCATTGGGGCTTACCGCGACAGCTGAAGGATTATTTCCCGCAGAAAAAGGACTGCCTGAAAGTGGAGTTAAAACCCCTGTAATTTGGTTAATTGCATATCCGGCTACAGAATCAGTGCCAGAATTTGATACGTATAAAAATTTACTATTCGGTGTAGCGGCAAGATCATTAGGAAGTGGCTGCGTGACAAAAGGGCTACCAGGAATAGGGATTAAGGTTCCGGTATCACATTGCAAGGCATTGATATTAAAGTACGTAGTATTTGTATTGGTTCCTTTTGTGATCACATCGGGTATTAAAAATGCATTGATAGTGCTTGAAGTGAACGATATAGAGCAACTGGCTTTAGGGCCTAATATTGCAGGACAGCCATTGTTTTGCAGCACGTAATTGAGAAAATTTGCATTTGTAGATGATGCGGTGATATTACGTGCATTAATAGTGGAGTTATTCGTTACAGTAATAGATCCTGGAGGATTTACGCAGCCGGTCGTACCAATGTTTACCGTACAATTTTGTATAAAACTAGAGCATATTGAGGTTGATTGCTCGTTAGCAGTTACCGTAAGTTCCGCAATCGCATCAATTTTATTTTTTAGCTTATCAGGGTCGGCCAAATGAAGTGTTCCAGCAAAAAGAGGAGGAACAAATAGTGCAAGTAATAGCAAACTTTTTAACTTACTGTTTTTCATAATAAAAATCCTAATTTTTTAAGGGGGTCCTATTAGCGAACTCTAGCAAAATAATGAACGTAAACAAAGTATAAATTCTTAAAAATTGCATAAATAATCGTACTGCGACAAAGCCGGCAATCATCTGTGTTAATCGTTTAGCAATTGTTTTTTCAATAATTGATAAACGTTCTAATTCCTTTGTGCTCATGGTCAATAACCCCTTTAAAATCATTTTCCGTCCTCGATGATTTTTGCCTACTTAAAGAGTAGATTCAGCGAGACCCAAAGGGGACATTTCTAAATTGCCGCTACAAATGCCCAGAAAGTTATTGCCCATAGTTAAATCTATATGTATAATCTTCGCTCATTTACAGCCACAACCAGGAATACAGCCATGTTAAGTCATGAACAAATAAAAACCATGTTCGTGTTACGTAATCGCGAAAACAGTCTTTTTTCTACAGTTCCAGTTGAGCTAATTAAAGAAATCAGTGGTTGGGCAAATAGCGATGTTGGACAGGCATTGCAGTATGCAGCGTATGCACGAAAAGAAGATGTGGAAGCGTTACTTAAAATGTTAGATGAGAATCCAACGCTACTGCTTCAAAGAGCCGATGTGAAAACGCCTAGTGGCGATGAAATCAGAAATGTAACTATTTATGAAATGGTATTAGGTACTGGGGATTATGAGCTGGCCAAGATGGTGCAGCCTTATTTTTCAAAAATAAAAGAGGGTGAAAAACACCAGATACATCAATATGAAAGCTATAGACCGCATATTGAAGACATGCTGAAACAAAAACCTTATGATTTAGGGCCATTAATTGACCTTATTAAAAAAGCGTCTGCTGAGGATGTAACTGCATTACTCGAAAAAGATATGACTCATAAGAGCGACCTTTGTGAGGCTATCATTAAGTTCCGAAAAGACTGGGCGCCTCGAATTTTGACGAAACCCTGCATGCATTATAATTATGCGAGCCTTCAACATGCTTTTGAACTACTTGAACGTGAGTGGGATGATTTATACAAAACAGGCGACAATGGTTATGACAAGATTCGTTTGGTGTGGCGGCAATTGATAGGTTTTGAAATGAGACGCTTGCCTGGTATTGATAGATGTGTGATGGCGCAGGGGCTTTATTATGTGATAGAAGAACAGGAGGTCGTCGCGCGGTCATATAAATTTAAAAATAGTGATAGTGATGGGGATTTTCCGGTTATTTCTACTGATGATTCGTTTGATGGCCTTGGCGGGGATTTTTCGGTTGGTATATTCGGCTGGCCGTGGGGGGAGACCGAGGTTGATGCGACGATGGTGTTGTTTGGGGTGGGCAACAGCACGGTATGGCAAACTTTTATGTCGAACAAAAATTTCAAACTTGCAGAACTTATGCAGTCACAACCAGTACCGCAACCGACCTGGATGTCTAATTCTTTGAAGTGAAGGCTAGAAAGTGCGGTCGCGTAGGCGGCTGCGTGCTCGTGCCAACAAACATCAATAAAATGTTGCAAAAGTTCCTGGTATTGCCAAGTTACTGAAGTTTTTGGGGGTTGTCGCAAAAATATTCTCAGATCAAAGATGGAGTTATTTTGGGCGAGTTTATGCCGTCAGTCCATAGAACTGTTCAAAAATAGTTTGATTGGCCGATTCAGTATGCTGGTTTTTTCTGAGCATGTGATGCAATTCAATGCCTGATAATGGGTTTTGTCGCAAAAAATTAATTCCCGGAGTAGACTCTGTTTTTTTGCAAGGGAACGATCAGATATGCTGAGTTTTAAGTGGCGCCATTTTCAGCAGGACATAATTTTGATTTTGGTTCGATGGTACTTGGCTTATTCATTGAGTTACCGTGATGTTGAGGAGTTAGCTTTGGAACGTGGTCTAAAAGTAGATCACTCCACTATCAATCGCTGGGTTATTGATTATTCTCCTCAATTGGAAGAAGTATTTCGCAAACGCCATAAGCGTCCTGTTGGAATTTCATGGAGGATGGATGAGACTTATATCAAGGTGAAGGGCCAATGGGTTTACTTGTATCGAGCCGTTGATAAGGAAGGTAAGACCGTTGATTTTATGCGTTCAGAAAAAAGAGATGAGCCTGCTGCAAGAGCATTTTTTGAGAAGGCCATAGGTTGCAATGGCTTACCCGACAAGATAACAATGGATAAAAGTGGCGCTAACAAAGCTGGAATTGATACAATTAATTTACACTTGGTGCTGCTGTTTATGTTGGGTGGACTCTTCGTCCCGCTCACGGTCAGACAAATAAAATACCTCAATAACATTGTAGAACAAGACCATCGATTTATTAAGAAAATCACCAAGCCTATGAAGGGCTTCAAAGCATTTCACTTAGCGAATGCAACATTATCAGGCATTGAATTGCATCACATGCTCAGAAAAAACCAGCATACTGAATCGGCCAATCAAACTATTTTTGAACGGTTCTATGGACTGGCGGTATAAACTCGCCCAAAATAGCTCTGTCTGTGATCTGAGAATATTTTTGCGACAAAATCCTCATTTGGGCTATGGCAAATATTTATCTCTCAAAGCATTCCTACATAAATTAAAGGACTTAATGTGACTACTGAAGCCTTATTAGCTGAAGAACAGGTAAGCGTGTTTGACTCGCCGTGTGTTTAACAAAAACACATAGTCCGTGCGCTATAATTAACCTGGTTGATTCAATTTAAATACATTAAGATGGAGCATATTATGAAAGAAAAATGGGAAAAAAAGGTGATTTTGCAATTAAGCTAGATTTTGGTAATGATTCATCAATTGTTTTCGAAAGACGGGTTGAATATAAAAAGCTAAATCTCAATGAGGTGATAAGCAAAATCACATTGCTCGGCTATAAGGATAAGTCTTTAAGGCTGCATGCTTATGCTAAAGATGAAAAAAACTTTTTAATTTTAAAACAAAAATATGAGGACGCTGGATTTGGTGTAGTTGGTTTGTTAGATGAATGTTGTAAGCACCTTTGCTTTAATATTAACTCTACTGAAACACAGAAAATACTTGTGAGCCTTGATTTTTTGCAAAAAATCGAATCTATTGATTTTGTTTACAATGATATAAAGACCACTCTTAATTTGAAGCCTACCCATAAGGAAGTCTATAGTCAATTAATTAAGAAGTATGAGTCTGACGGCATTAAAAAAGTCTTTACTATGGCAAAAGAAGCTGTAAGTAATGGATATGATGAAGCTTATTTTGTATTGGCGAAGCATGCGCAGCAGCTTGATAAGCTAGATGATGTGGTGGATTTTTTAACGGAAACTAAAGACATCCAAAGTTCAGAGGCTACTGAATTCCGTTTTGAATTTGCACATTTTATTTATACAGCTAGCCCTGAGAATCAACGCCAAGCTCTAAAAATATTATTAATCACAAAAAATGAATATGCCGCCGAGCTTAGAACACAAATTTATAATGAATTATCAGGGTTATATGGCACTACGTATGCGTTAGAGGCATTAGACATTGATGTTGAAACAGTCATGCTCCTTGGTGAGGCAACCTGTAGTCTTTCGAAAGACAATAATAAATTGAGTAAAGAAAACGAGGAACTCAAGAGGCAGCTAGAAGAATTAAAGATGTTATTACCGAAATCTAATACCAAATTTGGTAGTAATTCACCAACTCTTTTTAAAAGTAGCGATAATATCATCGAATCAGATGAAAACATCTCGCCTAAACTAGTACTCTTTCCAAGGGAAAAAGATCGTTTGAGGCATCAAGTTAGTTGAGGTAATTGTCCAATAGCTACCCGAATTTTGATACTTCTCGATCTTTTTCTTTCACGTTCTATCAAGTTTTTTTTCTCAAGCTCAACAATCATGCGGTGAACGGATGGTGGTGAGACATTAAAATATCGTTGCATGTCATTTTCAGCGGGTGGTTGCCCATTAATTTTTGTGTAGTAATAGATAAAAGCCAAGTATTGCCCCTGCTTTTCCGTGTAAATTTTTTCATCTATTTGTTCTGCTATTAGGATCGACAAGTGATGAGTTTTATGATCAGATGTCATGTAATTAAACCTTATGGATCAGGGTATGAACGTCAAATATATCGTAGAACTTAATGAATCAGAACGAAAATTTTTATTGGATTTGATTTCAAAAGGAGCGACAAATGCCAGAAAATTAAAACGAGCGAATATTTTATTGATGGCAGATAAGCGAATTTACCAGGATATAGATATTGCTAATGCATTATCTGCTGGTATATCTACGGTATATCGAACAAAACGCTCCTTTGTTGAGAATGGTTTGGATTCTGCGTTGGATAAGGATGATGAGCGACCTGGCGGGGCTCGTTTATTAAGTGGAGTAGAAGAAGCATTATTAGTGTCCATTGCTTGTAGTGATGCGCCCAAAGGGCGTTCGCGATGGACGCTGCAATTACTTGCTGATCGCCTGATTGTATTGACCGATTTAGAGAGCATTTCACTTGAAACGATCCGAAGCCGTCTAAAAGAAAAAGAAATCAAACCTTGGCAAAAAAAAATGTGGTGTATACCAAAGTTTGATGCAGATTATGTAGCACATATGGAAGAGATACTTGATTTATATGCAGAACCTGAGAATCCTTTACAGCCTGTTGTTAACTTTGACGAAGCAATGAAGCAAATGATAGCTGATACTCGAGAGCCCATACCAGCCAGTCCTGGTCAAACAGCAAAGCAGGATTATGAGTACAGACGGGTAGGCACGGCGAATATTTTTTTGTTTTTTGACCGGCATCGAGGATGGAGAAAAGCAAAAGTAACCGAACAAAAAACAGCCAAAGATTTTGCTGAGTGTATGCAGGAGCTAGTCGATATACATTATCCGAATGCAGAAAAAATACGCCTTGTGCTTGATAATTTAAACACCCACAATCCAGCATCATTATACAAAACTTTTGCCCCCCAAGAGGCACGCCGTATTCTGCGTAAAATAGAATTTCATTACACACCCAAACATGCCAGTTGGTTAAATATGGTTGAAATTGAAATTGGTAATATGAACCAGCAATGCCTTGATCGAAGAATCGCAGATTGGGAAATGCTTAAAAATGAGCTTAGTTCATGGGAGAATGCTAGAAATAATGAGAAAGCAACGATTAAGTGGATGTTTGATTTAGATAAAGCTCGTGCTAAATTGACACGAGCTTATGAGGCGCTCAACCTGTCATAACCTCTTGGAAAGAGTACTAGGGTCTGTTGACATTTCATCGTTAACCCATTGAAGAATAAGGGCAAACTCGTAGAATTCAAGCTCTCACACAAGAACAAAACGAGTTTGCAATGGCTAGACGTATGCTCACTGACGAGCATTGGTCAAAGCTGAGGACAATAATGCGCGAACATGCGATTTATCACAAGCCCAATTTGCGTAAAATGACAGAGGGAATGCTGTATCGAATGCGTGTTGGTTGTCCTTGGAGAGACCTCCCAAAAGAATTTGGTCGCTGGAATACAATCGTTCAAAAATTTAATCGCTGGTCATCAAAAGGCAAATTGATGCTCATTTTTAAAGCCCTTATACAAGAGCCTGATCTAGAGTGGGAGTTTATAGATGGCAGCATCATTAAAGCCCATCAACACAGTGCTGGCGCAGCCTCTGAAGAACATCAGGCTATCGGGAAATCCAGAGGGGGCAATACAACAAAGATTCATATGGCTGTTGATGCACATGGATTACCTATTGATTTTGATATAACAGGTGGCGAAGTTCATGATTGCAAAGTTGCCCCAGAGTTTATTGAAAAACTACCCAAAGCAGATTTTACTATCGCTGATAAAGGATACGACAGCGAAGAGGTTCGGGAGGCTATTCGTAAAAAATCATCTGTTCCAGTTATTCCCCGAAAGAACAATTCTAAAAAAGGTAATGCAGATATGGATTGGTGTCTGTACAAATACAGACATTTAGTTGAAAATTTGTTCGCGAGGATAAAACATTTTCGTGCTCTTGCAACAAGATTTGATAAATTAAAGCGCAACTACACATCCGTAGTTGCTATGGCCTGTACACTTCTGTGGTTGCCAATGTGAAATGTCAACAGCCCCTAATAAAAGAGTAACTCTGATGAATTTAAAACAATGGTGGGTTTGCGTAAATTGTGGCTACTTAATTTTAAATAATGATTAACAAATGGTCGGAAATTTTGCCGGTTTACGCTTAGAACCCCTTATCAGATCAACGTGGTCGACATATGGCTAAAAACTGTCCGGAAATTCCGGCGGTTAGCGTCTAGCCCCTCTTATTGCCATCAAGCAAAATCTGGATATGAAGCAACATGATATGACTTCTAAAGTAATGATCACTCTGTTTTCACTTTTTGCTGAACTTGAACGTGATCTTATTAGTTTAAGAACTAAAGAGGCGTTGGCGAATAAAAAGGCGCAGGGAATCAAGTTAGGTAAGCCTAAGGGGACTGTGCAAAAAAGTAAATTTGATCAGGATGTTGATAAAATTAAAGAATTATTGGGCTTGGGTTTATCAGTTAGAAAGATAGCTATTTTTTTAGGCTACACCAATCATATTGGTCTAAATACCTATGTAAAAAAACGACAACTACGCCAAATAGTTTAAGGAACTCAGATTTGTTTACTGAGGGATACAAAATAAGGAAAATAATAGACTTATTATGCAAATTAAGAACAACAAGAGTTATGCGAGGAGTGGATGGAATAGTTGGTATATTAAGTATACAACCAAGCCAGTGAAAGCTATAGATCTGGACCAATTATTCTGCATGTTAGTAGATTTAGTAAAACATAAATGCTCTTTTGAGCGTTTTAAACTAAGATTATCTTTGCTTTGGAGAGCTTAATGGATAAAGCCATATTTATTATATTATTATCTATAATATTAACTGTGACCAATTGCTTTGCTCATACGGCAATCGTTAAGCCATTCGCGTTAAAAAAAGGAGATACCGTAACAATTGTAGCTCCATCTTTTCAATTCGAGAAAGAACAATTATATGAAGCAATAGAACGCTTGCAATCATTTGGTCTAAAACCTATATATGATGATACGATATTTCATCAATATGGCTATTTTTCTGGCACAGAGAAAGAGCGAGCCGCTGCCATCAATAAAGCAATAAGAAACAATAAAGTGAAGGCAATTTTTTCTTTAAAAGGGGGATATGGAAATGCAACCTTACTAGATAAAATTGATTATAAATACTTAATGCATCATCCCAAAATAATTATAGGTCGTAGTGATCTGACGGCTTTGCTTATTGCCATATATACTAAATCGAACCTAGTTTCTTTCTATGGCCCATCAGCTGCATCGGAGCAATCTAAACTGACCATGGCGTATGAAAAAGATGTTTTATTCCAAGAAAACACAGAAACTATATTAAGCAATCAGATGTTTAATCCAGATAAAAAAAATGGCAAATCCTCTGAATACCCTGCTTATACAATCACCAGTGGTATAGTAAGGGGGCCGTTCATTGGTGGCAATCTATCAGTATTGGTTTCCTTACTAGGCACACCCTATTTTCCAAAAGATTGGCAAGGTAAAATATTGTTTTTAGAAGATGTAAATGAGGATATCTACAAAATTGATAGAATGCTGGGACAATTAAAAAACGCAGGCGTATTAAATCAGATATCAGGATTCGTATTTGGAACCTGTCAAAAATGCAAATCAGAGGCTCGTGGAAGTTTTTCTTTAAATGAAGTAATTGAACGCTATATTAAACCACTTCATATCCCCGCATTTAGCGGTGCAATGATAGGTCATCAGGAAGACATTTATACTGTGCCAATCGGCTCTATGGTTGAAGTTAATGCTCAAAAGAGGCAAATAAAATTTATAGAATCACCGACCCTAAAATGACAAACATAGAATCAAGTAGGGGCAGAGAAAAGAGATTTTATCGATGATTATTCTATTCAAGTAACCAATTTCTTAATTTGATTGGAATATATGAATTTTATAACAAGAAGGAATGCCTTAATTTACATGATGTTATAGAAAAATTAGTAACTAACAAAAAAATCGATTTATTGGCTGCAGCCTAGACTAGCAAAGGGTTGTAGGGGTGTTCTGGGAAATTCCGTACCTTCCCACAAAGAACCACTATTACGAAAGACTCCAGTTTAAAAAAATGTCACCAGAACAATGGCATCAAGTATTAGATGCCAATCTAACCAGTGTATTTAATATGACAAGAAATACCTTACCTTCTATGTTAGAGAAAGGATATGGTAGGATTATTTCCATCTCATCTATTAATGGACGAAAAGGACAGTTCGGCCAATGCAATTATGCAGCAACTAAAGCGGCTTTATTTGGATTTACTAAAAGCTTAGCCCTTGAAGTCGCCAATAAAGGAATTACCGTCAATACTATTTTACCCGGTTATATTGAAACGCCAATGATAAGTCAAATGCGTGAGGACGTGCTAAACGGCATTATCTCTGGCATCCCTGTGGGTCGATTAGGACAACCACAAGATATCGCAGAAGCTGTTGCTTTTTTGGCATCTCCTACAACAAGTTTTATAACAGGTGCTAATATCGATATAAACGGTGGACAGTACATGTAAATGACTGGTGAGTTTATTTAAAAAACTGATTAAGGTTTAAAAATGAGGCAGTGGGCTGATAACCGTTCATTGTCTTCACTGTTTAATCGCCCTCTGCACTATTACTTATTTTAAGGATGAATAACTAATGCAACAGTTTCAAAATATCTTATTTGTAAGCCATGGTATTCGCGATGAAATGGAAGGATTAAAACAGACTCAAAGTCTTGCAAAAAACAATCAAGCAGCACTTAAAGTTTTAATTGTTTGTCCAGAACTTCCAGAAAGTCATAAAGAATATAAAAAATCCTATGAGGACTTTCTGAAAGAGCGACTGATGAAGTCGATTCAAGCCATCCAAGTAATGTTACAAATAAGTGATACGGAACTGAGTATTACTGTTGCGCTTGATTGTGGCTCCGTTCCTGCTGTACGGATTATCCGCCATGTATTACGTAATGCGCATGACTTGGTAATCAAAGAAGCAGAGCCCAGGGTGGATGGTAAAGGATTTGAAGCACTGGATATGGCTTTACTTCGTAAATGCCCTTGTCCTGTATGGTTATGCCGTCCTATTAAACATTCACGCAGTAACATCCAGGTAGCCGTAGCTATTGATCCTGAAAATGAAGAGCAAGTAGGCCGTAACCTCGCACTAAGACTTTTAAAAATTTCTCGCACACTTGCTGACCGATGCAGTGGTGAGCTCACCATTATTTCATGCTGGGTTTATCAGCTTGAAGAATATCTGCGTGAGCGGATTTATATCAGAATACCCCAAAAAGAATTAAACAGAATCGTATCAGAGACCCAGGTTGAACACCTATTAGCACTAGAAACACTGATTAAAGAAGCCAATATCGGTGGCCGCTATAAAATTCAGCATGTTAAAGGTCAGCCAGAGCATGTGATGCAAAAAATTATTGCGAATAACCAAATTGATGTACTGGTTATAGGTACTGTGGCGCGAACGGAGATCCCAGGCTTTATTATTGGCAATACGGCTGAAAGTGTCGTGCAACAACTAAGCTGCTCCTTAATGGCCTTAAAGCCTAATGGCTTTGTTTCGCCTGTAAGCGCCTATTAAACCATATTAAGAGTAATGATGATTAAGAATAAACAACAAACATGGCATACTCAATCTACCGAAAAAGTACTTGCTGAAGTTAAAGGTTCTCCATCCGGTCTAACTAAAAAGGAGGCTCAATCACGGCTTAAAACCTACGGGTACAATCGTTTGCCAGAGCCTGCCAGGAACAGTGTACTACTTCGTTTTTTGTTGCAATTTAATAATATTCTGATTTATGTTTTGTTAGGCGCCGCGGTAATTACCGCGCTGTTGCACCATGTAATTGATACTTTGGTTATTTTAGCGGTAGTTATCATCAATGCTCTGATTGGTTTTATTCAGGAAGGTAAAGCAGAACAAGCACTGGGTGCACTTCGCCAGATGCTTACCCCAATAGCCACCGTGCTGCGCGATGACGAGCGTCACAGCGTAGCAGGTGAAGAGTTGGTGACCGGAGATATCGTATTATTAGAAGCGGGAGACAAGGTACCTGCTGATTTACGTTTGCTAAAAACTCATGGTCTCACCATCCAGGAAGCCATACTCACTGGTGAATCAGTTCCTGTTGAAAAACAGACAAAAGCAGTCAACAGCAATGCTCCTTTGGGCGATCGTTCGTGCATGGCGTTTAGTGGTACCTTGGTCACCAACGGTCAAGGCAGGGGCATTGTGGTGGCAACTGGTGAGACGACCCAAATTGGGCGCATCAGCAGTCTCTTATCGACAGTAAACATGTTAACTACTCCGCTGCTAGTAAAGATGGGATTGTTTGCTAAATGGCTTACTACGCTGATTTTGCTGATTGCGGCATTACTGCTTGCCTATGGTTATTTTGTGCAGCACCATCAATTTGGCGAACTGTTCATGGTTGTTGTTGGCTTATCGGTTGCCGCCATCCCAGAAGGACTTCCCGCCGTGCTTTCGATTACGCTTGCGATTGGGGTGCAGGCTATGGCGCGTCGTAATGCGATTGTACGCCGCTTGCCGGCTATTGAAACTTTAGGTTCAGTATCCGTTATTTGTACCGATAAAACAGGAACACTCACCCTAAATGAAATGACGGTCTCATCCATTGTCACAGCCACACATATATTTACGTGTGATGGCACGGGATATGATCCATCAGGCACCATTCAATTAAATAAGAAAGCTATTAACATCAATCAATACCCTTTGTTAACAGAACTCGCGCGGACATCCATTCTCTGTAATGATGCCGCACTTCATGAGCATGAAGGGATTTGGCAAGTAGACGGCGACCCAATGGAAGGAGCACTGTTAACCTTCGCAGGAAAAATAAATCCAGTACTTTGTGAAGAGCGAAGTACCTGGATGCGCACGGATGTTATTCCTTTTGATTCCAAATACCGCTTTATGGCAACACTCCATCATAATCATTTAAAGCACGCTTTTATTTTTGTCAAAGGAGCACCGGAGCATATTCTAGCTCAATGTGAGAATCAAAAAGCAGAAGACGGTAATCTGGAACCATTAAATGAAACCTACTGGCTCCATCAAATAGAGCAGATTGCCGCCAAAGGTCAGCGTGTTTTGGCATTAGCAATGAAGCCAATTAACCCGGAACATACGGTGCTTGAATTTTCTGATGTTGAGCATGGGTTGGTTCTGCTTGGTATGGTGGGTTTGATTGATCCACCGCGCCCTGAAGCGATTGCAGCAATTGATCAATGCTATAGAGCAGGCATCCAAGTGAAAATGATCACAGGGGATCATGTCAGTACTTCTATTGCCATAGGTCAACAAATTGGGCTTAAAAATCCCGATAAAGTGCTCACCGGTAGCGATTTGGATCATATGAATGATGAAGAACTTGCCAGAGCTGTATTAATGACTGACATATTTGCGCGTACAAGCCCTGAGCATAAACTAAGACTGGTTATGGCGTTGCAATCCCATGGAATAACGGTGGCCATGACTGGCGATGGAGTCAATGATGCACCCGCCTTAAAGCGTGCGGATGCAGGGATTGCTATGGGTAAAAATGGCAGTGAAGTTGCCAAGGAAGCTGCTGAATTAATTTTGGTAGATGATAATTTTGCCTCCATTGTTGCCGCTGTGCGTGAAGGCCGAACGGTCTATGACAATTTAAAAAAAGTCATCAGCTGGACGTTACCTACCAATGCAGGTGAGGCAATAACCATTATTGTGGCATTGCTTTTTGGCATGAGTTTACCGATAACGGCCATTCAGATTTTATGGATTAACCTGATTACTGCCATTACATTAGGCATTACTTTAGCCTTTGAGCCGACTGAGGAAAACACCATGCGACGCCCCCCTCGCCCACGTGATGAGCCATTACTCAGTGGTGTTCTGGCCTGGCATGTCATCCTCGTTTCTCTTCTTATTCTGTGCGGCGTATTCGGACTCTATTTTTATGCCATTGAGCGTGGGTATTCAGTGGATCTGGCTCGCACTATTGCACTTAATATGTTGGTAGTGATGCAAATTTTCTACTTGTTTTTCATTCGTAACATGTACGGAACCTCTCTAACGAGGGGTGCTGTGAAGGGCACTAAAGTTGTGTGGCTAGCCGTGGTTATTGTAACACTGGCACAGTTTGCCATTACCTATCTCCCCTTCTTACAAAAGGTATTTACTACTGAGGCCATCCCTATTGTTGATGGAACGCTTATCATCGCCGTAGGCGTGGCCTTTTTTGCCATTATTGAGATTGAAAAGCAGCTTCGCTTGCTGATTTTACGAAAGAATCATGACGATTTAAGCCGTGTTTCAAGATGACCTTAGATACTAAAGTTGAACCATGAAACATCTCGCCATGTGCTCAAAAATAGCGGAACGAACTAATGACGCTTATAATTAAGCAAATAATGCTTTAAATAAACTATTGGGGTGCCTATGAACAAGTTGTTAAACAAATTGATTTTATTCAATCCCCGATTTACTAAAGCCGAGCAAGGGCATCGTCAAGTTAACTTTTGGTCTAGACTGAACTTTATTTATCGGAAGAACGCGATGTTAGAAAGGAAGCCGAAAAGATACCGTTACCCTATAGAGCTCATCAGTATTTCGGTATGGAGCTATCATCGATTTAATGACAGTTACCGGGACGTTTCCGAACGGTTATTGTATCGAGGGATTGACGTAAGTTATGAGACGATACGGCAATGGTGCATTAAATTTGGTCCTTATTTTAAGAGCGTGATGAAGAAACGAGAGTCCAGGGCATCAGATAAATGGCACCTGGATGAACAACAACTACGTATTAGAGGAGCGACTTATTATCTATGGCGTGCTGTGGGTTATGAGTTGGATGTATTTCTGCAAAAGCGACGTAATAAAAAGGCGGCCATCCGCTTCCTGTCTCGCATATTAAACGCCTATCCCAAGCCAAGGGTTATCGTAACAGACAAGCTAAGAAGCTATGTGAGACCAATTCGCCAGATGTGCAAAGGAGTCGAGCATCGCTCGCATAAAGGGCTCAATAATCGGGTTGAAAATGCTCATCAGCCCACGCGTAGAAAAGAAAAATGCCTCATTCGCTTTAAATCACCAGCAGGGGCGCAGAACCTCATCGCATTCATGGGAAAAATCAGGAACCTCTTCGCAGTCGCTGTTGGACGCTACACCCATTCCGCTTCTCATCGAAAAATACAATTTCATAAAGCCAAAGAAATTTGGAATGCCGCTGCAACTGAGATGCTTTGCGCCTAAAATTCGACAAAAAATACTTTTTGCTCTTTCAATAGTTAACTTGACGGTGCCTCTTCAATAAAACAACACCTGCTGAAGTTGCAAAGTTCTATACAAAATATAACATTCAAAAAAGACGTGGTATGCACAGCTTAACTGGCCCTGTCTATATTGAAGGAGCCGAGCCAGGAGATGTGCTTGAGATTCGGGTGCTAGATATCAAATTAAATGACTTTGGATATAACTTTTTAAGTCCTACACAAGGTATTTTATCTGAGTTTACCAAACCAAGAATCATGTACTTTAAATATGATAAAGAAAAAAACACCACTGAATTTACCAAGGGTATATGCTTACATCTAAAGCCATTTCCAGGAGTTATCGCAGTAGCCCCACCTAAGGATTGGCCAGATGGATGGCCAGTGAATTTAGAAAGCCATATGGGCCAACCCGTTCCTGGACAATTCAACTCTGTCCCCCCAGGTCCTTTTGGAGGGAACCTCAATCAACCAAGCTTGCAAGCAGGCTCCATTCTCTATTTACCCGTTTTTCAAAAAGGTGCTTTAGTCTGGACTGGTGATTCACATGCCATGCAAAGTAATGGCGAAATTGACGTCACAGCACTCGAGACCTCCTACGAAGGAATCACCCTGCAATTTTTTGTAAGAAAAGATCTAAAAGCCGAAGGGGTATTTGATAAAACCAAACGTAATGGAAATAGTCTATTCACCTGGCCTATAGTCGAAAACTCTGAAGAATGGATAATAATGGGTTTACATGAAAACCTGTTTGAAGCCATGCAACTTGCCTCTAAGAATGCGATTGACTTTTTAGTACGTACCCAAGGGTTATCTCCACAAGAAAGTTACCAACTTTTAAGTATGGTGGGCGACTTTTACATTCCTGAAGCAGTCAATGTTATTAAAAATGTAGCTGTTCACATTCCTAAAAAAACATTCAAAAACCGTGGGAGGGCAAACTACGCTTAGCTCGGAAGGCAAGTTTCCTCTAACAACGCCAAAAATCAATGAAAATGCAACCTGTATGCCTCAAGAAGGCAAAATCATTGAATAACCATTAGGTGAAATAATGAAAAAAATCTTGGTTTATTTATGCTTACTCTTCATGGCCTCAGTCGCCTTAGCTGACCAAATTGTGCTTGATAATAAAACGAACTACCCTGAGAAAGATAACCCAGGAACAATTGCAGTACAATGGGTAACTTCCGCTAAGGCGACTCAAAAAGCCAATAAAACCATCATTAATGGTTTACCATTAGACTCAAGCTCGTTAATAATACTCTCTCAAAAAGGACAAATCCCACTCACGCCACCTAATCATGCCCATTACTTTAGACTAGTGGTATGGTCAACTGGTAAGCAGGAACCAGACTTACTCACAAACTGGGTAGATATTATTCCTAATAAAACCTATATCGTGAACCAAGACCAACTTGTACCGGCAATACTCATGTCTGGAGCAGGCTGTTAATCCATCTACAGGCACAATAAGAGTAGCTCATATTTAACGAGCGTAATACGAGCTACTCTGTGAATTTGCAGTGAAAAGGCAAGTCGTTTTTCATCAATTCAACGCTTAATTACTTCCTCTATATAGGCTTTGGGATGGTCTCCAACCTACTATAATCATATTATCTCGCTGCAAAAGGAATATAAAAATGGTCAACTTTTTTCAACCTTCGAAAAAATCCATACAAAAAAAATCAAACTTACTACCTGAAAATTTAAAGCAAGAAATCGATAAAAATGCTCCCGATGAAAAACTATTTAAAAAACGAAATTTCATTATTCTTTATCTCACGAGATAAAACTAGCCTGGCCTACTTGCAAAGTCAGACACCATCTTAAGACTTATAAATCAATGACTCCCCATGTTAATTATATCAATTTGATAAAAAAGATACCGTGATCCCCCCCTGTACATCACCCATTTGAAAGTATATATTTAGCCATCTGGAAGTATTAATAATAAGGAAATTGTATTAAATTTTGTCTCGCTTTAATAACATACTTAACCATTTCATTATCCAGCTATGCAATAAATCCACTGGTCATATTAAGTGGTGGAATAACCACACCTAATCAACGACCATCGCAAAATCTTACTTTTGCCAATACTTTTTTTGATTATCAACCACATCAATACTCTGCATATAAACCCATAGTTGGTGGATTTTTCGGCTTTGAATATTTATTTAATCAAAAGTTGTCTTGGCAATTCGGATTAGCATTTTATCAAATGTCTAATTATTCTATTAGTGGGGAAGAGACTCAGGCCCCTCTACTCAGTCTCGATGCTATCAATGTCTGGAATTACAGTTATAAAATATCGCGCCGCCAATTATTATTGGAGAATAAATTACTATTTACATTTCAAAAATATTATCATCCTTATTTATTAATCGGCTTAGGTGAAGGTTTTAACCATTCTCATGGATTCCAGGCAACCCCGCAGAACGCAGGAGAAGTAGCAACGGCAATTTTTGCAAACCATAATAATAAAAATTTTATTTATACCAGTGGTGTTGGGCTAGATATAGACGTGTTTAAGCAAATGCGCTTAGGAATTGCCTACCGTTTTGGCTATTTGGGGAAGTACAACCTAGGAAAAGGAATACTTGATACAGGTGCCGGCGGTGGGATTTTTACTCTACCGGGCCTGCAATCAACGAATTCATTAAATCAGGAAGTATTAATCCAGTTAACTTATCTCTTCTCGACTCCCTACCAGGGTTATTCTAAGTAATTTTGGACAATATATGCAAAGGATAGCGAAACTAATATTTGTAACATGGATATTTTGTTATGTGGGCTTATGTTATGCCAACACATTTAACTTCACGCCAGTAGGTAGTTTACCTAAATCAATTCGAGCAGGAGAAACCGTATCTGCGATTTATAAAATTACGTCTGTCGGTATTTTTTTTCCTGGACAATATCACATACTTTTAGCTTTGCTCTCAAATTTATCAAATGTGTCGCAGGATTTAACTGTTGATCATGCGTGTGGCGTTTTTCCAATAAGTCCAGAGGGCTGTAACTTAAAATTAAATATCGTTGGGCCTGTTTCAGGTCCCGTTAAAGTTTGTGATGACTGGATGGGGAGGCCTGGAATAAATTGTTACATTCCTTCAAACCCTAATGATTTTCTGAACGTCATAGCAGCTCTATCCCCCATGTTAATAGTTAGTCCGACAACAACTTTTTTAGAGGCTAATGCATCACAAGTTTTTACGATTACTAATACCAGTACTACTACACCCGCTATGGGGGTCACTCTGAGTATCCCCACGAATGTGCAAGCACAATTACAAGGACCTCCCGTTTACACCGGTTGTGATTCCATTGCGCCGCTTGGCACGTGTACCATTAGCATTAACGCTGTAGCATCTCCTACGCCGCAATCAGGAAATGCTACCGTGCAAGGTACGAATACCGCAAATCCTGCACCCACCGTTGCCATTACCATCGGAGCAGCTCCGGCATTAATAGTAAGTCCGCCTACTACTGTGCTTGGAGCGAATAACACCCGGGTATTTATTGTTGCAAATACCAGTTCCACACAGACTGCTTTGAATGTCACTATGACCATCCCTTCTAATGTTCAGGGGCAGCTAATAGGCCTTCCGGTATACACAGGGTGCAATTCCATTGCACCGCTTACAACCTGTACCATTAGCATCACCGCCGTAGTATCACCTACTCCGCAATCAGGGATTGCAACCGTGCAAGGCACCAATACAGCAGTTCCAGCACCTACCGTTGCCATTACCATCGGAGCAGCTCCGGCACTAACAGTGAGTCCTCCAACGACTACTCTTGGCCCTAATGACACCCAAGTATTCACCGTAACTAATACCAGTGCCACTTTATCTGCTCTAAATGTCACCATGACTATTCCGCCAAACGTTCAGGGGCAATTGTCTGGCCTTCCGGTGTACACTGGTTGTAATTCCATTGCACCACTTGGCACATGTACCATTAGCATTAACGCAGTAGCAGCACCAACAGCAGGATCTGGAAATGCCACCGTGCAAGGTACGAATACCGCCGCTCCTGCACCGACCGTTGCCATTACCATCGGAGCAGCTCCGGCACTAATAGTAAGTCCGCCTACTACTGTGCTTGGAACGAATAACACCCGAGTATTTATTGTTGCAAATACCAGTTCCACACAGACTGCTTTGAATGTCACTATGACCATCCCTTCTAATGTTCAGGGGCAGCTAATAGGCCTTCCGGTATACACAGGTTGCAATTCCATTGCGCCGCTTACAACCTGTACCATTAGCATCACCGCCGTAGTATCACCTACTCCGCAATCAGGGATTGCAACCGTGCAAGGCACCAATACAGCAGTTCCAGCACCTACCGTTGCCATTACCATCGGAGCAGCTCCGGCACTAACAGTGAGTCCGCCAACGACTACTCTTGGCCCTAATGACACCCAAGTATTCACCGTAACTAATACCAGTGCCACTTTATCTGCTCTAAATATCACCATGACTATTCCACCAAACGTTCAGGGGCAATTGTCTGACCTTCCGGTGTACACTGGTTGTAATTCCATTGCACCACTTAACACATGTACCATTAGCATTACCGCAGTAGCAGCACCAACAGCTCAATCAGGAATTGCTACGGTACAAGGAACCAATACGGCAGCCCCAGCAACCACCGCCGCCATTACCATCGGAGCGGCTCCTGTAATAACCGTCAGTCCCCCTACAATCACTCTTGGGCCAAATGAAACACAAATATTCACGGTAACTAATACCAGTCCCACCTTGAATGCGTTAAATATTACCATGACCATTACCCCTAACGCTCAAGGCGAATTAACCAGCCTTCCGGTGTATACCGGTTGCGATTCAATCGCACCTTTGAGCACCTGTACCATTAGCATTACGACCGTGGCATCACCTACAGGACAATCGGGTACGGGAACTGTCCAAGGAACAAATACAGTGGCTATTGCTCCAGTTGTCAGTATTTTTATAGCGCCACCTTGCACAGTCTTGGGTAACACGACAGTTACTAATACAGGATCAAGCGTCATTACCGGCGGTGTTTGTGTTTCATCTGGAACCGCAATTACAGGCTTTCCTCCTGGCCAGACTGTGCCATCTGGACAATTACACACTAATGATAGTATTAGCGCTTCAGATCATAATAATGCCAACACACTATACAATATCATCGCCGGATTAAGCTGTAATACTAATTTAACTGGAATGGATTTAGGAGGAATGACACTTACACCTGGTGTTTACTGTTTCGATACATCGGCATCATTAGTCGCTGGTGGCACATTAACTCTTATGGGCACTGGTTCGGCTACAGATACATGGTATTTCCAAATAGGATCTACACTGATTACTGGCGCTAATTCAACTGTAACTCTCACAAACGGTGCCGTTGCCGGAAATGTGTATTGGCAAATTGCTAGTTCAGGAACCTTTGGCGCCGGCACGTCATTTCAAGGGCAAATTGTAGCATTTAATAGCATTACAATAGAAAATAGTGTAAATGAAATCGGTAGAATGTGGGCATATAGTGGTGCAATTACTCTTGATACAGATAGCATTGGCCCTTAAATGTGTGATTGCTAAATTAAGTAAAATTATAGCTTTTTTACGTTTCCTCGCAGCTTGATAACTTACCCATAAAAAACATCCTTTGTTTTCTTCACTAACATTTTTTATATGGCAACTCAAATATATTCTATATTATTGTAAAAATCAGCCACGTAAGCATATAATTAACACACATTGTTTTTATTTTGGAAAGCCAATGCAATACCCCTCTTCCTTTTACTTCAACAGCAAACAACCAGGGCTATCGCACACGAATCAGCCATCGGGAATATTAGACGTTAGCCGCTTAATTCAAAATAAAAAACCATTTAAAAACACTACGCTTATCAGTGTGCAAAAGCCAAAAACCCTGATCCTGGCTGATTGGACTGCTGAATACTGGTCTCATGAAAAGATGGTTAAGGCACAAAAAATACTGGCTCGATTAATTGATGACGGGTTTCCTCTTTATATATGGCAAAATATATTGGAGCCGTTTGGGTTCAACATGTTAAAAAGGATGGATGATTCATGGCATGATGACTTACCAGAGGATAGATCGCGGCAAGGAGAACTCTATAAACTTACAAAGGACGAATTATTCGCTCTTTTTCCTCTAAGATTAGGATTGATCACCCCTGCCCCCAGCAATAAAATAAAACAAATTGCAGTTTCTCAATGCCAATTATCACCGGATAAAATTTTTACTTTAGATAATTATTGGATGGATGTTCTGTTTAATGATGGACTATCCTCTCATCCTCACCAATTATACTTGAGCGAACTGTATGAACAAAGTGATAAACTACCTCAAGCATTAAATATTGCCATTCATGAATCTACCCCACCTCTTGAATACATTATTTATGATGAATTTCCCCCTGACTACCCAGAACCTTTGTCAAATCTAACAACGACTTTGTTACAAACCAAAAGCATTGAACGCTATACAAAACTTACATTACATAAAAAATCAGCTGATAAATTACTTTCAAAAGGATCAATTACTGCCAATAATATAACGTTTAACCTGGAGCACCTTTCTAACATTCAATCCCTCAACATTTATGAAGACATAGGGATTAACACTTTACAAAGGCTGCTGGCTAAAACAAAAAAACTGACGGCACTCAAGTTGATATTACCTCAGGACTTATCAAAAGAAACCGTTCTAGAACTAGAAGGGATTGAGTATCTGTTTCTCCAAGGCAGTGCATTCAGCATGAATCTCCTTGCCAAAGCAAGGTACCTTAAAATGCTCCATATAACAGAAAGTACTGTTCTACCCAACGAGTTTAAAGAAAATTTAAATTTCGAAGTACTTAAACAAGTACATATCACGGACTCCGTTATTAGCGCTGCTGATTTGCAACAAATTATAAGCCCGCACCTAATGCAGCTCTCGTTAAATAACTGTCGCCTTCCAGCTAATGCTTTAGAACAACTTAATTTGCACAATTTGCTAAAACTTGAGCTCCGTAGCGGAAAGTTCAATACGATCAGCGCTGCCGCTATTGAAAATTTATTGCGTAAAAATCCCCAACTGCAAGTCTTTTGGTTACTTGACTCAGCAATAACCGATAATTTCAGCCAAAATATTAATTTGAAACATCTTAAGGACCTGACGCTTAGTGGCTGCAATATAAGTCGCCATAATATACAAAATCTACTGAGTGGAACCGAAAAACTAAAATACCTTCGCTTAGCTCACAGCATTGATTTACCTGATAATTTTATAGAGACACTTCACCTACAACACCTTATTCATCTTGATGTCGAGGGATGCCCTATTAATGCAAAACAACTGCAAGCCTGGCTAAAGACAGCGCCCAATCTAAAAAAACTATGCATTGCCGACTGTAATAAAACTCTGCATATCGATAGTGAACTCAAGAAATTAATGCAAGGCATCATACTTGAATTAGGGGAGATTGATGAATATGACGGCTGGCTCACCGAGCAAAAGCGGCATGACGACAGCCCAACCAACGAAATTGCAGAACTCTCATTTAATGCCAGCATGCCAATGGATGCCGATACCCATTATTCAGCCAATAACGAAATGGTGGTAAGCCGGGTATTCTACCCTTTAGGGCAACAGCCAATGCCCGAAGTACGGAACTATCGCTTGCAGGCATTTAACAAGGTCGGCATCACCACGTCGCCCTGTGCTTTAAACGAGGCGTTCCTACTGGAGAATGAAGAAGGTAGCCCCCTCTCTGAATGCACGCAACCGGTGCTGGTCGATGATCTCCACGAAATAGGAGAACAACGCGCACGTACGAGAACAGGATGCACTTATTACCTGGGCAAACAAACATTAAGGTTGACCGGCGAGTGGCAAGCCCTCGCGTCTTTATCGCCTCAGGAGACACTTACTCATTTTTCGGTTGATTCAGGCTCAAAAGACATGGAGTTTTCCTGGTCACCACGCGACAACCTGTATTATCTTCGCAGTACCATTCCCGGCCCGCGCGTGCTCAGTTTTCTATTAGAAGTCGCCGACACACCCAGAACAGCCCCCCTTCCCCAGCAAGTTCAGAAACTCATCACGTATTGTTCCGAGTTTGGTGCCGGTGCTTTAACAAGAAACAAGGAGGCCGCAACAGGGATAGACTACTTAAACAGCCTCATCACCCAAAGAAAAGGTGCCTGCAGGCACCGGGCTTTGGTTTTTAAAGTATTGATGGAAAAGCGCTACCCTGAAATTCCTGTCCGCATCATCACCAACCAATGTCATGCCTTTGTAGAGATTAATCAGGACAATCAATGGGTGGCCTATGATTTAGGGGGGTATCCCGTCCAACTCAGCGTGAACGAATCCTGGACACCGGCTGAATCCATTCCCTCCATGGCGTACGAAAAACAGCTCCAAACCTGGAACAAGCACGCCCCTTATCTTGAGACTATTTTAGGTTTTTGCCAGCACTTAACCCAGCCAGGAGAGGCCAAGAAACGACTCATTGAACTAACAAGCAGTGATGAGGTACACCACGCACACTTGCAGCTCCAATCCTGGTGCAAAAAAATCGCGCGCCCCTTCTTTTACATCAATGCGCCCGATGATTTAGTGTGCAGTGCGCCTTTTTTAAAACGCGAAGGGCATCGAGGCATTTTAACGCCCGGACCCGGTGGACCTTTATATGATTTTTTACAACAGAATAAAGATAAAAGTAACCCGGCCGTACTGATAATCAATTACGATAATTTTGAAGCAGACGACCTGGTGCGCTTTAATAGCTTATTGGATAAGGAACGTCTGGCCGACGGCGTCCCTATTCCGCCAGACACGCTCATTATCGGACTTATTAATTCTAAAAAACCAGAGTGTTATCAAGGGGCTGATTTTTACTCGCGGTTTAACATCATAGAACAATGCCCCGAAGGGCTCTCTTTATCCGAGGGCTTAGCACCACTCCCGCTTCGTGAAAAAACAGCCGAACTCAAGACCGTGTCCATTAATTTGTACAATGACCCCGATTGGGAAGAACGCCTGCTTGGACGCTGGATTATTCAAAACGACGCGCTTTATTTTATTGAGGGCGCGCTGCAAAAAGCCTTTAATACTCCCCCGCCAGTTGAACCCCAAGAAATGCCCTTATATACCTTTGACGAGTTGCAACGGGCTTTAGGATGGAATTTTCCCCTGGAATTAAAAAATGCGCCCTGGGAGGATAAGAAATTTGTGCAGTTTTGGCAACAAGCCTGTCTTCTTGGCAAGATTGAACAGGCAGGACGAGTAATCCATCTCCCAGATTCCTTACAACTCCTACAAAGTAGCGGTTATGACTGGGAACAATTAACCACTCAGGTTACTTGGCAGGCCGGTCTGACGCTCAATGAACCGGCTTATGTGTTCAATGCTCAGTGCATCAATGACTATTTCACGCGCTACCACTGCAACAATGAAACCCAAATGCTCGATACCCTGGAGGGGCTCATTCAAGCCCATGCCCAGGGGCATTTGCAGGTGAATTTCACCGGGGCTTTGAGTGACGACAAATGGGCGCTGTTTTTATCAGCCTGCCAAGAGCACGCCATTCAGTTAACCGTACATTGCGCACCCGGCATCCCCCTTCCGGAGGTATTGGGTGTTGATTTAGCGCAAGCCCCCAGAACGTTAAGTGAATGGACAGGAACCACCTTAGCGCACACCACGATAGTGGTCAGTACGGATTATGATACCACCGCCCAGCAATTGACCTTACAGGATAAGGACTGGCAGGTTATCGAGAGTTCAGAATGTGGAGGCGATGACTTATTAATCCACATCAAAGCCCAGGTGGATGCGCTGAGCGGTACCATGCGCTTCGAACAAAAACAGCAAGCGCTTCTGCTGGCTCTGGAGCAGGGAAAAAGAGTGATGCTCAAAGGTCGCTTTTCAGCCGAATTAGTCGACTCCCTAGCTCCGTTCTTATTGGCAAGACTGCGCAATCCACATTCCCAAGGGCAATTGGTTGTACTCAGTGAAGACGACCCTTTTCATTACTTACCCGCCCAACAGCACCAAGTCAGCCGCCAGGAAAAACAGAACTGCTTAGAACATCACTTTTCAGCAGAGGAAGTGCAAAGGGTGGATGAAGCGTTACTCGACCAAGAGTCCCTTAGCCTTCTTCATGCGCGCTTAAGTTACCAACGGGTCACCCAAACAGATAATGCCTGGCAAGGATTGCAGGGCTTGTCTTCGGGGGTCGTTCTTCAGGAATTTAATGCACAAAACAGCACTCAAATCGCCGATGAATTTGAGCAACAACGTCTTGATGCGGTAAACCGAATGTTAACCCAAGCGCCCTATGTCTTTCTTACGGGCCTTACTGCGGTTGGTAAATCTACGTTTGTTGAAAAAAATGTGAATACAGAACAAGATGTCCTGTACATTGGTGAATCGCTCCTGTCGGCCTGGGCAAAAGATGCCTCCAGTAAACGCAAAATTCTGTTCATTGATGAGGCTAATTTAAGTGAGCGCGAATGGAGTGAATTTGAAGGGTTATTTAATAACCCACCCGGCATCCTCATTGAAGGGCATTATTATCCCTTAACGTCCGCACATAAAGTCTTATTTGCGGGAAATCCCGTCAATTATGGCGATGAACGCAAGCTTGCCCCCTTTTTTTCACGCCATGGGAATGCGCTTGTTTTTGAATCCATGCCTCAGGAATTTATTTATGAACGCATTTTAAAACCTATCTTTACGCAGAGCCTGTTCGAAGCAGAGGTGCTGAGTCTATGCACCCCTTTACTCAACATTTATAAATTTTTAGGGGAATGTTCCACCGATACAATTTTAATCTCTCCGCGTGAATTACAAATGATGGCGCTCCTCATCGTATCCTACCAGCAACAATACCCAGAGCACGAGGATACCCTGGCGGCTCAACATTATGCCTGGTACCTGGCCTCAACTTTAGTCCCAGAACAACATCGAGAAGAATTGGACAAACAATTTAAGCCGAAATCAGAATTAGTACGGCAAGAAAACCTCCGGGTCACTCCGCAATTTTTGCTGACACCCTCACGGCAACAAATCAGTCATCATTTAAATGATGTTCTAGCCTTACGCCAATTTAGATGCACTATGGCGTTAAATGAGGCGCAGCGTTATGGGGGATTGGGCGGGATTATCCTTGAAGGCGAGCCGGGGATTGGTAAAAGTGAATTGGTTCTCAGTACCCTCATTGCCCAGGGCTACCAAGAAGTACATCACGCGCAGTATTTACCCCAAAAACCCTTTTACCGCATGCCGGTCAGCATGCAATTGGAAGACAAAAAAAACCTGTTGCTCAAGGCCTTTCATCAAGGAGCGGTGGTGATTATTGATGAAATCAACAGCTCACCCATGATGGAACGCCTACTGAACGATCTCTTGATGGGCAAAACCCCAGAAGGCAAGCGTCCTGAACAACCCGGCTTTTTGATTATTGGCACTCAAAACCCAGTTACCATGGATGGACGGCGCGCCCCAAGTACGGCGCTTGCTCGGCGCTTAATGACCGTCGCACTCCCCGCCTACACTCGCGATGAAATGGAAACCATCTTGATGAACAAAGGACTTCATCCGGAGAAAGCCTCATTAATGGTTGCAGCTTATGAGCATAATGTCGCAAAAGCACTGAAGAAAAACCTTACCCCCCAACCTACATTTAGGGATTTGCTCCAACTGGCGGAACTAGAGATTAAAAAGGAACAAGCATTCATCTTTATTGATGAAGAAATGAGTGAGGTAGACCATGGAAATCTCTTGAAGCGAAAAGGTTTTTTTGCCCAATCAACACCCAAAAAAGTTAAAGCGGAGCGTGAATCAACACTACAGAATCGTAGGTAAATTTATGCGCTAGATTTTTTAACCAACGATTTTTTGTGTCGCTCATGAAATACATAGTACAAACCGGGCAACACTAAAAGTGTTAAAAAAGTGGATGAAATAATGCCACCAATCACGACAGTCGCCAAGGGTCGTTGCACCTCAGAGCCGGTGCCCGTGGCTAAAGCCATGGGTACAAAGCCCAACGAGGCAACGAGAGCCGTCATGAGTACTGGACGAAGTCTCGCCAGCGCCCCTTGTAATACCGCATCCTTTAAATACATTTTTTTCTGTTCATACAGCTTATTGATAAAGGTAATCATGACAAGGCCATTGAGTACAGCCACCCCGGACAAGGCAATAAACCCAACACCTGCTGAAATGGACAAAGGAATAGCTCTTATCCATAACGCCAATACCCCACCGGTTAATGCTAACGGAATGCCGCTAAAAACTAAAAGCGCGTCTCGTACTCGACCAAAACTCATAAACAGCAATAAGAAAATCCCAAGCAACGTGATAGGAACAACGATTTGTAGTCGTTGTGAACCTGATTGTAACTGTTCAAATTGCCCTCCCCAAGTCACCCAATAACCACTGGGAATTTTAATATTCTGGTCAATCCCTTGTTTGGCTTCATTCACAAATGAGCTTAAATCACGGTTGCGTACGTTAGCACTGACCACAACCCGCCGCTTACCACTTTCACGACTGATTTGATTCGGACTTTCGCTGTGCACCATTTTGGCTACTTCACTCAACGGAATAAAATGACGTTCACCATCTTTAGCCGGTGGTAACGGAATAAAGATTTGCCGCAATACATTGGGGTCAGAGCGTAAGTATTCAGGCAGACGAACCACTAAATCAAAACGCTTGTCCCCTTCAAAGAGCTCACCACCCTTTTTGCCACCAATTGCAATCACAATAGCCTCTTGGACGGTACCAATTTGTAATCCGTAGCGTGCCAAAGCATCGCGATTGATTGCAACGGTTAGCAGCGGTAAACCACTAACTTGCTCTACTTTCACATCAGCAGCACCAGGCACTTTTTTTAATTGCGTACTCATGGCTTCTGCAATTTTTAACAGTGTATTCATGTCATCACCAAATATTTTCACTGCAACATCACTGCGTACTCCGGAAATTAATTCATTAAATCGCATTTGAATAGGTTGAGTGAACTCATAATTATTTCCCGGAATTTGCGTTAATGCCTGTTCAATTTCCTGAACTAATTCCTGTTTACTTTTTTTAGGATTAGGCCAATTCTTTCGAAGCTTTAACATAATAAAGGTATCCGCAACATTGGGAGGCATGGGATTTGTTGCCACTTCTGAAGTTCCCAGTTTCGCAAAGACCCGTTTTACTTCAGGGAATTGGCTTATCCGCCTCTCAACTAAATGCTGCATGGTAATGGCTTGCGTTAAACTTGTTCCGGGGATACGCATGGCGTGCATAGCAATATCGCCTTCATCAAGACTTGGAATAAATTCCCCACCCAGACGAAATGCAATCAACAGACTGATAGCCACCAAAACAAGCGCGGCTCCAATAACCAAACGTCGGGCATGGAAACAGCGACGTAAGACTTTGGCATAACCCAAAGAGAGGTAGCACACCAACCAATTTTCTTTTTCCTGTATGCGTCCGCATAAACAAATCGCAATAGCTGCTGGAACAAAAGTCAGAGCAAAGAGCATGGAAGCGAGCAACGCTATAATTACCGTTTCAGCCATTGGTAAAAACATTTTCCCTTCAACACCCGTGAGCGTTAAAATAGGTAAATAAACAACAGTGATAATGAAGACGCCAAAAATACTGGGCCGAATCACTTCGGTAGTGGCATAGGCAATGACTTTTAAGCGCTCATCTAAATTTAAAACACGGCGCAACGTATGCTGTTGTTCCCCCAAATGCTTAATACAGTTTTCAACAATAATCACCGCTCCATCCACAATTAAACCAAAATCTAGTGCACCTAAGCTCATTAAATTGGCACTAATTTTATTAGATACCATCCCGGTAATAGTAAGTAGCATCGCTAAAGGAATCACCATCGCGGTAATCAAGGCTGCACGAATATTTCCTAAAAAAAGAAATAGAATAACGCAAACGAATAATGCGCCTTCCAGTAGGTTTTTCTTAACCGTATTAATAGTGGCATTCACCAGCAAGGTTCGATTATAAACGGTGACTGCTTCAATACCTTCTGGCAGTGATTTATTAATCTCTTTCATCTTGGCGGCCACCCGCTCAGATACAGTGCGACTATTTTCACCCATAAGCATAAATACAGTACCTAAGACGACTTCTTTGCTGTTTTCTGTAGCAGCGCCGGTGCGTAACTCCTTGCCCAAATCTACTTCCGCTACATCGCGAATTCGGATCGGTGTTCCTTCAAAGCTGGCAATGACAATATTTTCAATATCGGCAATGTTTTGCACCTGCCCCGGTACACGAATTAAATTTTGCTCGCCATTGGTTTCAATATAACCCGCACCGACATTCGCATTATTGCGCTCTAATGCTGCGACGATATCGTTTAAACTTAAACTATATCGAACCAGTTTCATGGGATCTGGGGTTATATGAAATTGCTTTTCATAACCGCCAATGGTGTTTACTTCAGCAACCCCCTCAACATTACGCAATTGTGGTTTAATGATCCAATCTTGAATGGTACGCAGTTCCGTAGGATTATAACGCGGACTCTTTGTCACATTGACTTTATTGGTCACCGTATACATAAAAATCTCACCAAGCCCAGTCGAGATGGGACCTAGAGTAGTTTCTACTCCCGGAGGTAATTTATCTTTAACTTCTTGCAAGCGTTCATTAATTAATTGTCGTGCAAAATAAATGTTGGTACCCTCTTTAAATGCGACTGTGACTTGTGATAATCCATAACGCGATAAAGAACGGGTATAATCCAAGTTAGGAAGTCCGCTCATGGCCAGTTCAATAGGAAAGGTAATTCGTTGCTCTACCTCA
Source organism: uncultured Gammaproteobacteria bacterium (assembly GCA_963844185.1). Taxonomy (GTDB): domain Bacteria; phylum Pseudomonadota; class Gammaproteobacteria; order Legionellales; family Legionellaceae; genus Legionella. The sequence continues at coordinate 31,414 of CAWJMX010000001.1, read as the reverse complement.
AAAGGTGAATAACCTGAGGCTTGTGTATTGATTTGCACTTGTACATTGGTGATATCAGGAATCGCATCAATAGGCAAACGTTGAAAATTATACACACCATATACAACAATGACGGCCGTAAATAATAAGACAAACCAACGATGTTTTAGGGAAAAACGAATTATTTTTTCAAGCATCATGCATCCTTAGTGCTCATGGCTTGCGCCATCTTTGCCTAATTCAGCTTTCATAAAAAAGCTGTTTTTACTGACATAGCGCTGGCCAGGATCAATGCCTGATAACACCTCCCCCCACTGATCGTCTCTTTGTCCTAAAATAACTGGAGTTAGCTCAAAATAATCCCCTTGTTGAACAAACACCACATCCTTTTCATCAATGCGCTGGATAGCAGACAAAAGTACAGCAACCGGAACCGTTTTTTCTTGAATGGTAATCGCCCCAGTCACGTACATGCCAGGCAACCAAACACGAGGTTCATTAGAAAGTACTGCGCGCGCTAACGTCGTTTGACTGTCTTCAATACCTAAGGGCGCAATGTAGGAAATAGTGCTGGTGGACTTCGGCTTTCCTTCATCTCCGGTCACAGTCACTTCCATGCCTTTCTTTACCGAAGGCGCTTCTTTACGATACAAGGTAAAATCAGCCCACACATTAGCTAAATTAGCCACTTCATAAATAGGTTTGGTGTTTTGCGTCAGCTCCCCATTGGTCGCATTTTTTTGCACGATTGTCCCGCTCATAGGCGCATTAATCGTATAATTTTGTAAACTTTCATTACTCTCAATCGTGACTAATACTTCCCCTTTGGTAACCTCCTCACCCAGATTTTTAGTTATCGATTTTATAATTCCCGAGTAACGTGCATATATGGGGGTCAAGGTATCCCGATTGGGAGCAATTTTGCCTACGACCTTTAATTGGGTTTTAATTGTTTGGCCTTGAGCTATAGCCGTTTGAATGTCCGCCGCTTCAAGAATGGCTGGCGCCATTTTAACTCGTCCTTCATAGGTCGCGTAATGCCAGGTATAACATCTATCTTGCAATTCTAACTTAATGCGCGCATCAAAAGAATGAGGCTCATTAATCACTTCTTTGCTTTGTAAAAAAGTCCCGGCAGGAATGAAGAAAATTGACTCTCGTTTATCGCCAAATCGCGTTAATTGAATGGTTAACTGGGCTTTCCCGGGCGCAATAGATTTGCCATTCTGATACAAGTAAGCGCGATAATGTGGCGGCATGCCATGTTCAAAAATTAAAAGCTCAAGAGCTATATCACCGTCTTTAAATAAACGCCCACGATGCGATCCTTTCTCCATATTTTCTTGATGCGTGTTTTCTTGTGCGTCAGGTGATGCTTCATCAGCCCATAAAGAAAAGGAAGTTATCCCCAATAAAAAAATTAGTAGGTGTACACAGTGAATAAATGACTTTGAAAAGATCATGGACTCTCCTTAGTAGGATTTAACCCTAAAAGCCCGGTAAGTTGAATTAAGGCCTTATGATAATCTGCATGCGCCTTTTGGTAATGACGCTCTTCCTCATACAACGAATTAAGTGCTATTGATAATTCAATGTAAGTGTAACGTCCCATTTGATAACCGTCCTGCGCCAACTTTATTGATTTACGTGCTAAAGGCAGTAATGACTTCGTTACTTGGCTGACCTCATAGTGACTTTGCTCGGCTTGTAAAAAAGCAGCGTAGATATTTTGACGCACATCAAGGCGTGCGCCTTGAAGCTCATGAGCCGTTTGCGTATATTGGGCTTCAGCAGTCATGATTTTTCCTTGTTTTCTATTGTAGACAGGCACTTCTGCAAAGACAGATGCCACTGCGGCATTACTGCCGTCATCGGAAAAATGGCGGCCTCCCATTTGAATATTTAAATCCGGCCACACAGACTTTTTCACCGCAGTAATAGTCGCGCGTTTTGCTTGTAATTGTTGTTGCAATTGCACTAACTGTGGACTTCGCGGTAATTTTTTAAGTAATTGCGGCCAGTTTAAGGAAACATCCGGCAACCCTTTATCAACTAACGACTTATCGACTCTTAAGCCATCCCCTAATAAGCGCGCTAATTTTGCACGCTGCAACAACGCATCACGAGCTGCTTTATTTTCTTGAATACGCGCCTCACCCAATCGTACCTGGGCCAATCGTAAATCCAATTCCGCGCCTGCGCCTGCCTTCACTCGGCGTTCGATTGCCTTTACAATGTTTTGATTGAGCCCTGTAAGTTTTTTGCTGACTTGATGCCATTGGCCGGCATAGAATGCATCGACATAAGCCACACCAACTGCCACATACAATACCGATTTTTGCACTTTAATTTGAGCAAGAGAGGCTAAATAATCCGCATAGGTTGCCTTTTTCAAATACTGTAGTCGATGCCCCAAAGGAATAGGTTGGGTAACAGAAGCGGTTGTTTCTGCAGCTTCATAACTGGAATAGCTACCTGAACCACCAAAATTTTCTGCAGTCAAAGTCAATTGGGGATTGGGATAAAGACCGCTTTGAATAAAATAACCACGAATAGCTTGCGCCTTATCCATTTCAGCGTGTAATTCAGGATTATTCTGATAAGCAATGCTTAATGCTTGTTTAAAAGTAATAGAAGAAGCTGCAATCACTTCATTAAAAGTGAAATGTAACAATATGAGAATTACTAGACTTATATAACGCATCCCTTACCTTTAAGTGTCTATATTCGATACTCCTCCTTAAGTCTAACTTGATTTGATTACGCTTTATACCTTCTTTGCAAGATTTAATAGCATACAGTTAGAATTCAATAAAGGGGACACCCATTAGATAATCTAAGGAAAGGCGTGAACACGAGATATCGAGGTCTGAGATAGACGCTTTAAACGTCAACCATCTCAACCATACCACGACAAAACATGACATAGATCAATGTCACAGTCCTTGGTTCTAGTTATCATGACTTATTGATAGATGCAAAGGAAATCAATGAAAAATTATGATGTTATAATTGTAGGAGGTGGACCTGTAGGACTTTGTTTCGCCGTATCTGTTGCCAAGCTAGGTTTGCACGTTGTTGTGATTGAACAGCAAAGTCAGGAATGCCTTGCATTACCCACAAGCGATGGAAGAGATATTGCAATTACACATTTATCTAAAAAAATACTCACTGAACTAGGAGTCTGGCAGCATATTCCAATAAATATGGTCTCAGAAATTAAACAGGCAAAAGTCTTAAATGGCTCATCTTCATATGCATTAGATTTTAATGCCAAAGATGCTGGACAAGAAAATCTCGCCTATATTGTTTCAAATCATCTGATTCGAAAAGCAGCATTTCAAAATACAACAAAATACAGCAATATTTCATTGATCAATAATGTAACCGCTATTGATGCCTACGCAACTGATAAAGCGGCATTTTTAACATTATCCAATGGCGAAAAAATATCCGGTCAATTGTTGGTAGCAGCTGACAGTCGTTTTTCGACTATCCGTGAGAAAATGGGCATATCATCGAAAATGACTAATTTCGGAAAACACATTATCGTTTGCCAAATGGAAAGTGAAATAAATCATAACCATATTGCACATGAATGCTTCCATTATGGGTATACACTGGCAATATTGCCTTTGTGCAATAACAAGTGCTCGGTTGTTTTGACTATTTCGCCGCATAATGCGCGCCTTTTTATGAACATGGATGCTGCCGAGTTTCATACTGAAGTTGAAAAACTCAGTTTCTTTAAATATGGTAAAATGAGATTGGTTGGAGAGCGGTATTGCTACCCTCTTATCAGTGTGTATGCAAATCAATTTGTTGGTAAATGCTTTGCTTTAGTAGGGGATGCGGCTGTAGGTATGCACCCAGTAACAGCGCATGGGTTTAATTTTGGCGTTCAAGGGCAATGTAATTTATCCAACAAAATTAAAATAGCCTTACAATCAAACTCCTTTATTGGCTCACAAGTTACCCTGGCTCGCTATGAGAGTGAACATCGACAATTAACCAAACTGGTTTATATAACAACGAATAGCATTGCAACCTTATTTACAAATGACTCGCCAATCATACGCGTTGTACGCAGTGTTTTTTTAAAATTGGCGAATAATGCTTTGCCCCTAAAAAAGTTGATTTTGTCCAAATTAACCGAGTCTGGCCACTAATCGAGTAGCGCCTAATTTTCAATCCAATCAAGCGCCAAAACCCAGTGGATTTATTTGTTTAAATTATCTATCTTGATGACTAATATATCGAGCTGTTAGCGTGGACTGAGAGCAAACCAATTTTTATTAGTCAAAAAATGGGTATAAAATGTCACATCCTCGGTTCCAAACTGAGGGGCAACTCGCATATCGTCTAGTGATTGTAAAAATATAAAAAACGCCATAATTAACGCATATTGCTTTTATTTTGGAACTTCAATGCAATACCCCTCTTCCTTTTACTTCAACAGCAAGCAACCTGAGGTATCGCTCACGAATCAACCATCGGGCATATTAGACGTTAGCCGCTTGATTCAAAATAAAAAGCCATTTAAAAACGACATACTTATCAACGTGCAAAAGCCAAAAACCCTGATTCTGGCTAATTGGACTACTGAATACTGGTCTCATGAAAAAATCTATAAGGTACAAAAAATACTAGCCCAATTAATTAATGATGGGTTCTCTCTTTATGTATGGCAAAATATATTGGAGCCTTTTTCATCCAACCTAATAAAAAGAATGGATGATTCATGGCATGATGACTTGCCAGATGATAGATCGCTGCAAGGAGAACTCTATAAACTTACAGAGGACGAGTTAATCTCTTTTTTTACTCGGCGATTAAAATGGCTCACCCCAGTCCCCTCCAATAAAATAAAACAAGTTGCTGCTTCTCAATGCCAATTATCACCAGATAAAATTCTTATTTTAGATAATTATTGGATGGATGTTCTTCTAAATGATAAAGCATCCTCTCAACCGCACCAATTATACTTGAGCGAACTGCATGGACCGCATGATAAACTTCTCCACGTATTGAATATTATCATTCATGAATCTACACCGCCTCTTGAATCCATTATCTACGATGAATTTCCCCCTGCTGCGTCTGAATTTTTGTCAAATAATTTATTTTTATCACAAGTCAAATGGATAGAACACTATACAAAACTTACATTAAATAAAGAATTAACCGATGAATTACTCTCAAAAGAAACAGTTACTCTCGATGGCAAGACATTTAAGCTAGAGCATCTCTCTCACATTGAATCGCTCAACATTGATGAATGCATAGGGATTAACGCGCTACAATTGCTGCTGGCTAAAACACCCAAACTGACAGCACTCGAGATAACGCTACCTGACGGCTTATCAAAAGAAACCATTTTAGAACTCGAAGGGATTGAGTATCTGTTTCTCACAAACAATGAATTCAGCATGAAGACCTTTGCCAAAGCAAAGCACTTTAAATCGTAGGTAAGTTTAATGTCCCAAAGAATAAGTACCAGTTACGCATAACGCAAAAACATGAGCTTTTGGTGTTTTGTGAATTCATGGAGGCTAAATTCTGATATTTTTAACATTTGAATTATTTCGATGACTAGGGTCTGTTGGCGAGGGCTGAAAAGCCCTCGTTCTCTTCTAACTAAAGCGGTAACCCAAACCTAATCCCACAATAACAGGATTGATGGTGACATGGGTTCTAAGCTGACCCAAAGCAGTATTTACATGCACATTCGACTTCATAAAGACTTGTTTGACATCCAAATTAAGCGACCAATTCTCATTGAAGGCAAAATCAGCACCGACTTGCAAGGCCGGACCAACACTATCCCCATAATGGGTCGACAAGGATACAGGCCCATTAGTTACATTATAAAAATGGGTGTAATTAATACCCACACCAATATAAGGGTTGAATCCACGTTCAGGTAAAAAATGATATTGCGCGGTAAGTGTGGGAGGGAGAACCCATACTTTTCCAAGATTAACAGTTCCTAATGCCGTGTGTGTTGCTTCAACTGAATGACGAGAAGTTGCCAATATCAGCTCGGCTGCGATGTGTCGTGTAAAAAAATAGCTAAAATCAAGTTCAGGGACAATTTGATTACTAATAGAAGAAACCCGCCCCCCCACTAAAGAAATAGTGCTGCTAGATACCTCAGGAATAACATCAATAGCTCGTATTCGGGTGAGCCATGGGGATTCAGCTAATGCTGCGCCTGAAGTTGCAAGACAAATGCTGGTTAATAAAAGACTGGTTATTTTTTTCATTTATAATATATCCTATTTAGTTAATCTACTTCTCATACAGTTACATTTAGTAAGTAGCCCTTGAACATGTATCTAAAAAACGCTCAAACGCCCGTTCCTTATTACATATTGAGATCAAGCCAATTTTTATTAATCAGGAAATGAGTATAAAGCTTCTCCTCCTCAGTTCCTGATTGAGGCTGCCAATCGTAAACCCAAGTTGCTTTTGGAGGTAATGACATCAGAATCGATTCAATCCTCCCTCCTGATTGTAAACCAAAAGCGGTTCCTCGGTCATAAATTAAGTTAAATTCTGCATAACGACCGCGTCGGTATAGCTGAAAATCTTTCTGTCTGTCTAAATAAGGTATATTTTGTCGACGAATAACAATGGGGCAATACGCTTTGGTATATTGATTTCCGACCGCTTTTAAAAAATTAAAACACGTTTCAAATTCCCACAGGTTAAGATCATCAAAAAATAACCCGCCAATACCACGTGGTTCTTGACGATGTTTAATATAAAAATAATCATCACACCATTTCTTATAACGCGGATACACATCATCACCAAATTGGTCACAAGCTTCTTTCGCCATGGCGTGCCAATAAACACAATCATCTTCGAATCCATAATAGGGCGTTAAATCAAAACCACCACCAAACCACCAAATAGGTTCAGCATTTTCCTTAGTAGCCATAAAAAATCGAAAATTAGCATGGGAGGTAGGTACATAAGGATTGATTGGATGAATAACAATTGATACGCCTAGAACTTCAAACTGATAACCTTGAAGTTCAGGTCGTTTCTCTGTGGCTGAGGCAGGTAAGCTTTTCCCTGTAACATGCGAAAAATTTACTCCGCCCTTTTCAAAAACATCACCATTAGATATCACACAACTGCTTCCATATCCCAAAGCGGGATCCTCCCAATTGTCTATTATAAAGCTAGCCTTACCATCAATGGCCAGCAATTCCTGACAGATTGATTTTTGTAACTCAGATAAATAAGTTTTAACTTGTGTAATGTTATTCATGTTTATCTCGCACCCTAAATATTGCTTTCTCAGGATTCTATAAGCCGTGCTCAGGTATCGCATTGATCTACATCATGGAAAAAATTTTGTGTAAAAAAAACCTTTTGCGCTTTACAATGAGCAATTCAGACATTGAAGCTCTTTATGAAGATTCAAATATGGTAGACAACGATAAAAATCAGCCAACTTGTGAGCATTGTACATTCTCTCCTTTTTGCATTGCAGAAGAGAAATCATTGAACTGGATGAATCAAAATAACCCTGTAGTAAAACAACACTTCCATCTAAAAAAAAATGAAGTCTTATATCTTCCTCAGCATACATTTCGAAACTTATATGCGATTCAACGTGGAAATTTAAAAACATATCAAGTAGATGCTAATGGAAATGAATTAATTAGAGGATTTTATTTTACGGGTGAAGTCCTGGGTTTGGAGGCAATTTACTCACGACAGTACCTTTTTTCAGCAGTTGCTTTATCTGAAACTGTCGTTTGTGAAATTCCCTACGATAATTTCCTTGAATTACTGCAATTAAATCCCCCCCTTCAAAAACATGTTTTACATTTAATGAGCCAACAACTAAATGTAGGCTCTTATTTATTTTCAATCACAGCGGAGCAACGCCTTGCTGCTTTTCTTATTGATTTAGCCAATCGGTTACACCCATTAGAAATGCAATTAAACTTTCTGCTACCAATGTCTCGTCAAGATATTGGTAACTATTTAAGACTCACCGCAGAAACCATTAGCCGCCTTCTCTCTCAATTTAAAAAAAATAAAATGATCACCATTGATCATAAAAAAATTCAATTATTGCAACCGGAACAATTAAAGCTTATTGCCGATATGAAACACTACTCGGTTCCAAGGTTTTGAGTAAAGTACTTATTGCTACATCAATGCCTTAGTGAACGGCGATAATATTCGCTTACTGGCTATAAATGAGCACCGAAGAAGTACCCTATTTACTATTCCATGATCTAGATCATGGTTATCTATAAAATTCTATTTAAAATAGCCTAAGTTATGACGTTGGCCTGCGCTATATAAGAAGGTAGTACCCTATGAAATCCACCCAAGCAAATAAATTATGGAAGCAAGTCAAGGAAATAAAATCATCTGTGGCTCGTACAAGCATACCTAATGAGTGTTACAAGCAATCACAGGTTAAGACTTTATTTTGGTATTTTTTTGATCTCACCTTCTTTTTTTTGGGGCTTTCCCTTGTTTTTTTGAGTGCTCATTGGGAATTGCAGCTTATCGGTGGTTTGCTTGCAGGTGTTGCTACGGCTATGTTATTTGTTTGGGCACATGATGCTGCCCATGGGGCACTTTTCAAAGACAACAAAATTTCCGAATGGCTGGGAACCTTCGCGATGCTCCCCTCATTAAATGTTTATCGAATGTGGTCTTTCGGTCATAATAAAGTTCACCATGGGTTCACTTCTTTTTCTCCAATTGATTGGATATGGCGCCCACTAACGCGTACAGAATATAAAGAACTTTCTACTGTTCAGCGCTTGCTTTATCGAATAGAGCGCTGTTTTTTCACATCGGCTTTCCATTACTTGCGCAGGATTTGGTGGGAACAAATGATATGTTTTAATCCTGGTAAAGATAAACAACAATGCCGGTATTATCGCAATGGTAAACTAATAGTGCTTTTCTATGGGCTAACGATGTCCATATTGGCATATATTTTTGCAGGAGGCATTCTTGGTATTGCTGTCGCAGTAGTTTTACCGTTTCTTGTTTTTAATTACTTCATTGCAATAATTGTCTATTTGCATCATACACATCCCGATATCCCGTTCTTTGATTTAAAAGCGGAGTGGTCTCATTCTGTTGGTGCTTTATATTGCAGTACAATTATCCATTGCTCAAAACTATCAAGAGTATTGTTGCATAATATAATGATACATGTTCCACACCATTTAAATCCAAGAATTCCTTTTTATAACTTACCGCAAGCTCATAAAGCATTAAAAGATAAATACGGTGAATACATTCATGAATATCATTTTAAATTGCGCTATGTGCTAGGTATTTTTAAGAAATGCAAGTTGTATGATTTTGAGAACAAATCCTGGTCAACCTTTAAAGAAGCAAAATCATAGGTTCTCTTTAACCACTAATTGCACTTTTCGAGGCATTTTAGCTGTAACGCTGTACTCATAACTTAATATTGTACTATTTGCTTAAGCAACTTAATTAGGCCCAATAAAACTCTTTGCTGGCCATTTACTACACAAATATTATCATTGATTTATTTTTATATGGGGTAAAGTATTAACATGAAATCTCCAGAGTTATTATCTCCTGCAGGTTCTTTAAAGCGTATGAGAAGAGCTTTTGCGTATGGAGCAGATGCCGTGTATGCGGGTCAACCGCGTTATAGTCTTCGCGCTAGAAATAACGAATTTTCTCATGAAAATTTGGTCTTAGGCATTAATGAAGCTCATGCTCAGGGTAAATTATTTTTTGTTGCGAGTAATATTATTGCGCAAAATAATAAAATAAATACCTACCTTAATGACCTTGCACCGGTGATTGAAGCAGGCCCAGACGCTCTAATTATGGCGGATCCTGGACTCATTATGATGGTTAGAGATAAATGGCCTGATCAATCGGTTCATTTATCAGTCCAATCAAATGTGATGAATTTCGCTGCTGTAAAATTTTGGCAATCTATGGGCATTGAACGAGTTATTTTATCTCGAGAGCTGTCTTTAAAAGAAATTCAAGCGATTCGTGAAATTTGCCCAGATATTGAATTAGAAGTATTTGTGCATGGCGCATTATGTATGGCTCATTCTGGACGCTGTCTCTTATCCGGCTATTTTAATCACCGCGATCCTAATCAAGGAGCATGCACTAATTCATGCCGGTGGAAATATGATGTTAAAGAAGGCACAGAAGACGAATGGGGTAATGCACATGTAGAAACTAAAACTTTTCTCTTTGAACAAGCTCCTCAACGTGAGGGAGAAATGAATATTATGGAAGAAGATGAGCATGGGACTTATCTGTTTAACTCAAAAGACTTAAGGGCGATTCAACATGTTGAAACGCTTGCCCAAATGGGTATTGACTGTTTAAAAATAGAAGGACGTACTAAATCAGACTTTTATGTGGCGCGGGTGACCCAGTTGTATCGAAAGGCGATTGATGATGCAACTGCCGGAAAACCCTTTGACTGGAATCTTATGGATGCTCTGGAAGGGTTATCACTCAGAGGATACACCGAAGGTTTTTACCGTCGTCATGTTCCTGAGGAATATCAAAGTTATAAAGATCGCAATGAAACCGGTATAAAACAGCAGGTTGTCGGTGAATTACTTGATTATGACCGCGGCAGGCAACTGCTTGAAGTACGTGTAAAAAATCAATTTTCCATTGGTGATACGCTTGAGATCATGCTTCCAAATGGTAATCACATTTTTCCATTAGAAGCTATTGAAAATAGCGAAGGACATTCAATCAGCCGTGCTCCCGGCAGCGGTCATATTGTTCGCATTGCGGCTAATATTCAAGAAGTGAATCAATTGGAACACGGCTATTTAATTCGTCATTGGAGCGATACTTAATCTTAAGGCTATCTATGTTAACCATTGAACAATTAAGAGAACAAATTCAAGACAGAGATCGTGATATTATTAGAAACTTAGCTCTTCGTCAGGATTTATGTAAAAAAATCGCCCAATTAAAGAAAAAAGCAGGGAAACAAGTTATTGATATAGCTCAAGAAAAAAAGAATCATGCGTTTTATGAATCTCTATCTAAAGAATGCGCTATAGATCCTGAATTTATTGCGTGTTTATTTAGATTGATTATTATAAATTCCAGAGCATTACAACAAAAAATATGCCCATTCGAATCTAGTAGTCCCCAGAACAGAGAGATGATAATACCCCAATGACTAATTTCTTTTAGCAATAGACCTGGTTAGGTATGAATAGAATGGGGATAGTCAAGGATGATACCTCCATGGAATGGGAAAGAATATAAGAGACTCTTTCAGTACTTTCCCTTTTATTTGCCCCCTTATCCTTTACTTACCTACGCTTGCTGCAAACAATCTGTATAATGCATCTCTATACTTACTCATCAAAGGATTCGCATTTGAATCACGAGAATCACCCCCCCTTTGCGCGACTCGATCCCAATGTCATTTTGGATGCAGTTCAAAGCACAGGTTTTCTTTGCACAGGCAGCTTACTCGCACTCAATAGCTACGAAAACCGCGTTTATCAAATAGGGATTGAAGATGCTGCCCCCATCATCGCGAAATTTTATCGACCTCAACGCTGGAGTTCAGCTGCTATTTTAGAAGAACATCAATTCTCACTTGAATTAGTGCAACATGAAATTCCCGTTATTGCGCCCCTGATTATAAACGAGCAAACCTTACATCATCATCATGATTTCAGATTCGCACTTTTTCCTAGACGCGGTGGCCATGCACTGGAATTGGATAATAATGAACAACTAGAATGGATGGGACGCTTTATAGGGCGCTTACATAGAGTCAGTGCATGCCAGTCATTTCAACATCGCATCCAATTAACTACTCAAAATTACGGTCATGCTCCTTACGAATTTCTTCTTGAACACAACTTTATTCCGGATTACTTAAAACCTAATTTTTGCAAAACAGTCGAAACAGCCTTACAAAAAATCGAGCAAGTATTTAAATACATAGGTCCAGTAGAGCAAATACGCTTACACGGCGATTGTCATGCAGGAAACGTCTTATGGAGCGAATCAGGCCCTCATATTGTGGACTTAGACGATTGTCTCATGGGGCCTGCAATACAGGATATTTGGATGTTACTTTCAGGCGAACCGAATCAAATGGAGACACAACTGGAGAACATTTTACAAGGTTATTGTGAATTTCATGATTTTAACCCGCGTGAACGCCACTTAATTGAAGTATTTCGTACACTACGCATGCTGCATTATTCAGGGTGGTTGGCAAAACGCTGGACTGATCCAGCATTTCCATTGAATTTTCCATGGTTTAATACGGCTGTATATTGGCAAAATCAAATGATAAATCTTAATGAACAGATAGAGCTATTAGATCAAATTGAATGCTAACTAGGGTCTGTTGCCATTTCGCAAGATTGAGCCAAAATGAATTTTTGAGCACCGAAGCGGAGCATACCTCAAATATGTGCGCATCGGAGCACCGAACGTCAATTCATTTTGACCAAGATAGTAGAAAGGTCAACCGCCCCTAGTAAAAGTCGGGTGCAATCCCTTTGCCTATTCAAATGACTTATTGCGCTAAGCTGGAGAATGACCTTTATCAATATTTTAATACCAATCAAAATCCTTCAAAGAAACCAGCTCCTAAATAATCCATGTTAGCGCGTTCTTCCCCTTTCCTTAAACTTTATAAGATCAGTTACGAAAATTTCCATTTTGGAATAAAGAAATTTCAATAATAGCGTATTCACAAAGAGAGTCATTTTGTTTAATATTTGATCTGTCTAGGCGCTTTGATATTAAACCATGTGAGCCAGGTTGAAAAAAATTAAGCCCACAAGACCATTATCCTGAGGAACTATAAATGAATGAAAAAGCTATACTTATTGCGAATAAAACAATAGACCAAATAGTTGCTGAAATTAAAGCCCTAAAAGGGACAGATGTCACCTCTCTTGATTTAGGATGGAATATACTTTGGAAAAAATCAACGCCAGAACTAACTGCTATAATAGGCGCTGCAGAAGGGACAGGCATTACCCATATTAATTTAGAGGGGAATGGCTTTGAAAAAAAATCAACTGAGGAGCTGGTTGCCCTATTCGGCGCCCTAAAGAAAACTGAAGTTACGCATCTTAATTTATCGTTAAATGGCTTTAAGAACAAATTAACTGAGGAACTCCAAGCCATCTTTACTGCGATTCCAGAAAATGTTACATCGGTTAGTTTATACTACTCTGAACTAGAGACTATGAATGAATCGCAACTTCTAGCGATTCGAAACCGTTTTGACCAACCCGATGGTATTATTCTATATAATGCCCAGGACATAAAACTCGAACCCTCTTTACAAACAAATGATGCAAAGGCTTATCACGCTTTAGGTTTTAAAACTTCCGTCCCTACCTTACAAACAAATGATGCAACGGCACATCACCGTTTAGGTTTTAAAACTTCCATCTCTACCTCATCAAATGAGAAAAATATTAGCATGATGGTTTTAGGCGGTTTTATTACCACAGCCGGAATTGCCACGGTTGCCATCGCATTTGCGGTGCTTAATGCGGCAGCTTTTTGTGTAGCTGCTGGTGTTGGTCTTGCAGCCGTCATGTCGGGAATAGGACTATTTGCTACGGGTACTAACAAAAATAGGCAAACAAATGCCGATGTATCATTGGCTTTCTCAGACAGCCCAGTACATTCATAAAAATCCACTCTCTTAGAGACGCCCTAGCTGAACGAGCTCTAAGAGAGTTACTCTAAAAGGTTCAAAAACTGTAAATTCAGATTTTTACAACAGTCATTTTTATATTCAACAAGACAAATTAGTATGGCTTTAATGAATAAACCACCATTTAATGATTCTCCCTCTCAATTATTTTATTTGAGTCGTTAGCTAATCTGGATAACAACGCTGTAGGAGGGAGGCTTCAGCCTCATTTCAGTGCGATTACTCCGTTCAAGCATGCCACGAATTCATCGTCTAGATGATTCTCTGCTCTCTATTTTCAGGGAGCTGGAGACGTATCCCCCATTGTTCGTATTGATTCAAGCTCTTTTTTACTATCTGCATGAGTAATTTCAGATAGTAAATAATCCATAAAGCGATGGCTTTGAAACACTTGTGGTACATTTTCTTTTGCCTCTGATAAGATGAGGGTGTTGCCCGATTCTAATTCTTTAATCAATTCAGCTATATTTAATGTATAATCTTGAGTACCAGAAAAATTTAAAATGGAAATTGATTGGATCGCTGACAACTCAATTTGATAAGCGCCATAAAAATTAAATTCCATAGTATCTGACATTTGTTTGCCTAAATTTTTTAAAAATATTAATAATTCTTCGTCTGAAAGTTTTTCTATTAAACAATAAGTATCATTGGTTATATTAGAGGTTGCAGTTTGATTGATGGTATGTAAATTATCTAAAAATCTGAAGAAATTTAAAGTTAATATTTGGTGTATTTTCTCAATGTTATATGAAATAAATAATTGCTCTGGGAGAACTGCATATTCTTGAAAAGAACCGCATTTATTAGTAATTTGTATTGGCGTATATCCTGCTACCGAAGTCCTTAATTTTTGTGTATGTGTAAAAAATAAATCCTTATTCTGCATATTAACATGACGAATTTTTTTATTATCGTATCCAAGATCACGTTGTTTGAAAAATGCAACGGGATGATCATGCATTAATTTATCTAGATCAAAAACAAGTTCACATGTGCCAGCCTGAAGGGCGCTTGGATCAATTTCACCTGCACTCATACATATAACATTAGCATCTCCTGAATCAATATCACCCATCATTAACGCAGCGGGTCTAAAGGGGATATAGTGTTGCAATAAAGTGCGACGCCCATACAATGCATCATCCAATATGCTGTGTATTGTATCCATAGAAGTCCAATGTTTTACCGTATCAAATAAGATAATTTTTTCAGCAGCAGAGACAATACGTTGTGCTATCTTTTCACTGCATTTTTTTGGGGTATACGGCGTATTGGCATCGCGAATAATATCCTGAGCAAGTAGTTTTTCTTGCTTTAAATAGTAAGGAATTGCCTTGGTAATTCTATTTACCTCCTCGCTCATTCTTTGTTTTCGTCTAAATGCTCGTTGAATTTGTTTAAATGCTGGTTCGAATTCTTTTGCTTTTTCAATAATGTTAGTTGCTGTCTTTTCAAGTAACGCTATTTCTTCAGGAACGTCAGAGCCTTTAAACAAAGAAAAATGGGGTGTAGGTAAATAGTGTTTAAATAAGTTAATTAGTGTTTTATCGTTCGATAAATAAATGCATTTTAT
The DNA here is from genome assembly GCA_963844185.1 of uncultured Gammaproteobacteria bacterium. Classification (GTDB taxonomy): domain Bacteria; phylum Pseudomonadota; class Gammaproteobacteria; order Legionellales; family Legionellaceae; genus Legionella. The sequence goes on along the minus strand of CAWJMX010000001.1, from coordinate 16,130 downwards.
AAAATGGGCGTTTGCAAGCTCTCTAGGTAGTAAATATGTTCCTGATTCTTTATTTCCACTATAAATGTTATTTTCAAATATGTTATTTATTTTTTCATGGATTCGCTCTAATGCAGATTCAACGTTATTTGTTAATTCTGGAAATCTTTGCGCGGTTATATAGTCTTCTATCATGCACCAAAGTTGATTGGTTGTAGCATGACCAAATACATCTTCATTAAATATTAAAATTTGCTCAATAAACTCTCGGGAACATAGCCCAAAAGGTCGTCGGGTTAATTGTTCAAATGCCTCATTAATTTTATGTTGAATGTCTGTATGTTCAAAGAACGTAGATAACTCTGTTTTTTCATTTATTAGAGTTAATATTTTTTCTTCAATTTTCTGCATAAGAACCAGCCTAACAAACATAATTTGAACCAATGGTATCACAATTAGTCACGAGGTTCAATTATAGAGCAAATAACTATCTATCTAGATGGCTTTATTTAGCGTGCAAAATGGGAAGGTTCATCTATGTTTCTTAACCTCTTGGGTGGTTACCGTATCTGAAATTTAAGCAGATCTATAGCTTGAAAGCATACCTAAAGAAGTCATTTTATTAAGTACACCGCAGCCAATCATAGCCTCTTGTTTCTGTCTTAAAAAATCGCTGTTATGCATCGTATTACCCAGTATTTTTTGATAACGCTGCAGAGCAAGCGCAGATAGATTTCTCTTGCCATAGTGCCTTTTTTTCTGTCATACCATTCTACCGTGCTCTTTGATTTCCTGAATATTCATATTTCTCATTATGCCATTCACCACGACCAAATCATTTTAAACCAATAGAATCAATGACTATTATGATATGAACTCCTCTGATAGCCAAACCGTAATAATTCTTCGACTACGCAAGGACTCATTGTTTGTTGACCAATTACCTATCTTATATTTTTGTTTCGCTACTTCCCAACCTTTCTGAGTTCTTATTTGGCATAATCAGCTATTGAAATTCACAAGCCACGCATCCTAACAAAAGTACAGGTTTATGCCTCGTTTTATTTGATTATTGAGCTATAAAACAAAGCCTATTTAGAGCGTTCCGCACTAATAAACCACTAAAACCTTGATCGAAAACAGCGCCGATGTACACAGTAGATCAAGTGGTTTATTTTTAGATATAAATTGACATAAAATGCACAGTCGCATTACAATTTGACCGAATTTAATGGGAGGAGATCGAGAGCATGAATTACGTCAATGTCACAGAACTGCAATTAGCTAAAGCTATTATTGTTCAAAGGCCATCAAAAATTGAAGAATTACAAATAGGCGATCACAATTTTAAAAATTTACTCATTGAATCAGTCCGTCATGCAGTCGAGGGAAACCACAATTTTTACAATAAATTAATTGGATTTTTAAACGAAGCCATTGCAGGCAATAGGGAGATATATGACTATCTGGATTACTATTTGCAGGACTATCCTATTAATCTATTTGGAATCTTAAATATAGGGGAAAAACTATATAAATCGCAAAGAAATGCTTTCTTTTGTGATATCACTGTGAAAGTAGATGATTATGCATCGTCTAATGAAAAAAAAGAAGAACATTTACAGGAAAATGCCCTATTACGCATAGCAATTGGTCTTGGAATCATTTCAAAAGAAGACGATCTTCCTTTGAAATACAGAAATGATGAAGGACTCAAAGAAGCACTTAAAAAAGCAAATGAGATCGAAAAGATACGAACAAATCCTACTTACAGAAATGAATTTTTATCAATATTCACTGAGGATGATGGTTCGTTTTTAGACAGCGATGATGGAAACAAGGTAATCAATACAAAGAAACTTCCTGATGCAGAGCTTGTGTTGTATGCTCTTCGAGAGCATATTTCATATGCGATACATAATGCAGTATCTAAGCATAAAGAAATTGATGGCACAAACGTCCTTGATGAATGGATGGAACAAATAGTATTTTTTTATCCTAATAATAAGAAAATCGCTGCAACAATTATCAGATGGGCTTTCCCGTCCATTCAATACCTCTCTGAAGCACTAAAAAATAACCTAGAACTATTAAAAGTTATTGCGGAAGAGGGTTACAATAACGCCTGTGGTGACTATGCTAATGATCTAATATTTGACTATGTAAATGAGAGTACAGATGAATTCTTACGTAATAACCAAGAGTTTGCAAAACTTGTATTTTTATCAAAAATTTTTAATTGTCAGATGCAAGAATACTCAGAAACTATAAAATTTGATGAAGAAACAATAAATAAGCGATTAATCGATTTATCTGACTATCCTTCATTTACCGAATTTCCAAATGAATTTCAACATATTCTTAAGCATACGCCCCGTGATTTGCTATACAGAAAAGAGTTCAAAGAAATATTCTATAAGGTATTTAACGAAGATATAGAACTTGTTGATGAAGGTTTTAACTACTATTTTGCAAATACTGACAATAATTTTGATGATGAATATGGAAATTCAGCCCTGATGTTGGCTCTGAGATATAATAATCTGAAACTGTTTAAAGACTTGCTTGAAAAAACAGCTATTGATAGTTGCCAGCAAAACCAGTATGGGGATACTGTTCTACATGACATTCTAAACAGCAAGAATGAATTAGCATTTTCAATCTTTCTGGATCATATTGAAATCAATCAGGATTTGTTCACAATTACAAACCAATCTGGTATAACACCGCTGCATTTACTTTCTGAAGATCAGGTATTTCAGAATATACTTGACACCTATCTAAAAAAGAGACCATTGCTTGAACAGGAAGAAACCACCTCCAAGCGGCTAAAATTTTAAAAATGCCTAAATACAGATTATTTTGCCATGAATTGCGTTATATTCCTTGATTTTTCGAATCGGATAGCCGAATCCAGTCTCCCAAATTCGGCTTCCACACCACCGTATGTGCGATGTCGCATACGGCGGTTTCAGTTAAATGTTGAACAAAATTTACTAGACCTTGCTTTTCGAACCAGGAATTACTCATGGCTTGATTGGTTGAAGGACTAAGGGAAAGTCGCCACCATCCTTTTCCAGAACTTACAAGCACCTGCGCATCCCACACGCGGGAACCCCAAGTTTTATTAGGATAGTGATCAACCTTGTTAACGCTGCTTAATGCGATAGCATCGCACCCATGTATCCAGCTCCACTACCGGCTTTGGGTAGTTAAGAAACAAAGCCCAGCGGATGGGCTATTTTAATATCCAAGCCTAATTTTTAGGGTTTATAACAGAATCGATTTTGGTCTCTGTCGTATCAATCATATTTTCTAAGTCCGTTTTAAAAAATAAAAATTTTCCAGTCACGGCTTTATTGATTAATCCAGCAGCAACATACAAAACGCCTAAACCAACAACAGCAAGTAATAAATTCTTTAATATCTGATTCCAATCATGAATTTTTTCAAGCTCCGGTCGAGCTACAAAAATAGCAGCAGAACAATCTTTCTCAAACTGCTGCTGAGTTATCTCATTTTTTTTAATGAATTTATCGTAACTAGTGTTTATTGCTTTATATAAAGTCCTTGCTGCTTCGGCTGCTGCATTATGGCCATCCTCTTTCAATTGTTTTGATTTAGCTTTAATAAGCGCTAACTGATCCAATAAAGAGACTTGAGCCTCTGAAATGGTTGCTACCTTTGAAGGTAATTCCTCAGTGGGCATTGCTTTTTTATTTTTCATATCGGAATTATTTTTATCAGGGGTATTCAGCGTTGAGGGACTAATTGCAGTTGGATTATTCACAGATTTTCTTTTTTCTTCAAAGCGAGTGCTCTTCGCTATTAGCTGAGGGGTTTCAGGTTGGGTGTTTTTATTATTTAATGGGTTACTCTGATCTTCCAAAGCTGGTTTTATAGCGCAAGGATTACTAACCACCAATTTTTCGGGCCATAACTTGTCTATAGAAGTAATGCGCGTCTCATTTATCTTCCCAAATCTTTGTGAATTTTCATAATCAGAGCGAGTCATAGGACGTACAGAAATAATATCATTATCGTTAAATTGAGTATTCATCTCAAGCCAAAAAAACTTGCCACCCCCTGCATTTAAGACACCGCCACCATACGCCATTGCTTCTGAGGCACGAAAATCAGACAAACAGGTAGCAGGGATATTTACTTCTACAATCACCGTATATGCACGATGGCTATGTTGATTAACAATGTCCTTAGCTTCTTCAGGAGTTACACCGACCTGCATACTGTATCGTTTACTTTGATTTATCAATATTTCCGCTAGCTTTTTATAATTAAAATCTGTTTTAAACTGATTTGTGTCAGGATTATCACCAATTTTTATAAGCGGAAAACGCGCACCATCTTTATTAAAGTTTGGAAAGTCTTTGAACTGCTCTTCGTCATAGATAAGCACAGGTATAAAGACATTGACAAAACCTATTTTTGGCACACGCAAGCTGTCTGAAAACTCAGAAAATCCTGCGTGGGACGCCGAAGTTGATTCATTTTGAGTTTGGTTATCCTGTGTATATTTATCAGGATAAATTCCTGTATGGCGATTTGTAAAATATTGTTCTAGTTTTCTTTGATTATCCACTAGCTCCCAAGCTGAAGCTAACTCCGCAAATTGTTTTGTTTTTTCTATTTTGACTAATGGATCCAAATATAGGTCAGGATGTAGCTCACGAGCCTTGTGTATATAAGCTCTTTTCACCATCGTAAAATTCACAGTGGGTTCTATGCCCAAAATATCAAAGACAGTTTTACTCATTATATTCTTCCAGTTACCGATTTTGGAGCAGTGAGTAAATTTATCATGCTCACAATAAATCTATTACGCATAAAATATATTATATACTCATATTATTAAAAATAGCTTAAGACTCTTGTAAATTTCGGGTCCTTTCCTGAGTGATTTCATCAAAGTTTAAAAGACAACCACTTTTTCAAAGATTGATTAAAAAGAACAGCATTCATCCGTTTCAAAGCAATAACATCGTGATTATAACGTCGAGTAGCCACTCCCCATAATGAAGATTTTTGGCGCAGCTTCAATAGACAGGATGTCGCCTGCCAATATTTGGAGCGCTATTGGAAAACGGGAGCGCGTGCGTTATTTACTCCCCTGTATCATCAAGCAGTAACCGTTATTGAACTGTCCTTTTTTGAACATACGCATACGTTCAAATCCTTTAATAGTCGCGTAGGCAATTTTCATAGATTGAAATCCTCGGACTGGATTAATAAGGCGCTTTAGTTTCCCATGATCCGCTTCAAGTCGATTAAGAAAGAACAGCAAACCATTTTTAGTCGCTGCGGCGATGCCAAGAGTATTTGGTTTGGTTGCTTGCCCTGCAGCCAGGCTCCTCGGTTTTAGGACTCTATTCTATAGTTATTGACTGATCATGTTGAGGATGCTCATCATCTTTTGGCTCTGCAATATTCTTCAATTGCGTTTTTAAGTGTCTCGTATTGCCAATACTTTCTTGCATACCAATTGCTTTTTCTAAAGAAGAGACTTGCACATCCATTACCCTAGGTTTATCTAATTCGTGCTCAAATCCATCTTCAGCTGGAGACTCAAGCACTGATTGCTTCTTATCAACTACACGTTCTACTTTTGCACCTTGTTGTTCTTCCAAGGTGTGTTCGCTAATTAGCCCTTTTCTTACATAGTCTCTGGATTGTACTTCTTCTGCTTCTCTCCTAACGATTATACCTGCCCCATCAAGAGCGTTCTTGGCGCGAACTTCAGTTGCTTCGTCAAGACCGTGCAATTGTTGACGTTGTTGTTCCATGTCAAGTAGCACATCGTAGAATTCTGGCGGCATAAATGTCATTGTTGCGGAGGCGGCAACCTTATTTTCGATGATTTTGGGTAGATTAAAATGCGCATCAAAAAAATCCTCCGCCCGCATTTCCTCGACAATAACCTGATGTTCACGGAAAGTACCAAAAAAGCGTTTAATGTCATCGATTAATTTTCTAATCGTGTGCACTTCTCCTTTTATTTCCTTAACCTTTTCAGCATTTTCTGCTAGTTTTTCTTTAACAATGCCATATTTTTCCCTTATTACAGCAATTTCTCTTTTTCTCTGTGCCTTCAGCTCATCAATTTTTTCTTGAATATTAATAACGTCCCTATCCATTTCAACTAACAGCTCGTAGCTTGTTTGAAACATCCTTCGCCCCTGCCCATCCAATGGTGCGAATTGAATATTGCGAACCTCATCTTTGTTGGGTGGTCTATAGTGTTCCAAAAGCTCCACCAGGGCTTTTTGTCCTGACAGTCGCTCCGCAGTCTCACTGACCATAATCTCTATTTCTGCTTCCGTAGTTTGGACATTTTGGTTCGCTAATGCTTGTTTAATTGCACAAGTTATCTCTTGCTTTGAAATGGGATGGGTTTTAAAGTCCAAAAGCCTTGCTGGGACGGTGTACTCATTTTTAACTACTTTGGTTTGTGCCAATTGAAGAAGATTCTTATAAAACTCTTTTTGTTCCTCGCTGGGATTTTCAGCAACCGCAATAAAACCTCCTATAATTTCATTGGTGATGTCCTCCTTCCATGCAGTAATATTCTTTTCTGGGTTAGAGCCAGCAGTTACAGAATAACACAATCTCTTCTTTGCTCTTTCTACAAGAATCAACTACACCTCGCTCCTCCCCTAATTTATGGAACTTGGCTAATATTTTTTCCTGAAGTACTTCTTGGGAAAGTTTAGGGATTATAGTCCTCGCATCAATAATTTCTTTTTTAATAGCGGCCGTAAGCGTATTCCATGATTTATTTCTTTTCGCATCCTTTTTCTGAGTCTCATCTATCATTTCATAATGAATATCATAAAATAAATGAGTAAAAGATTCCTCGAAATTTTTTCCCCATAATTGAATATGGTTATGGGATGGCTCTTGAGTAGCAGCATAAAGAGCATCCATGGGTAGTCTATTAATTTTTTTAATATCATTAACGCTCAATGAATATCTTTTTTCAAGAAGAGTAAAGATTTTAGTAATTTCTGCAGTTAATTTTTCATCCAATTCTACAAAAGATAATGCCTTAGCTTGATTCGTCTCATAAAGTTTTTGCACACAAAGCACAATAGCGGAGTTGATATCAAGACACCATTGGCCATGAACGCGAATACCACGCTTAGGATTATTCGCAAGTTTGTCGCGCCAATGGTCTAGGACATAATCATGGTTGTTTTGAGTAGTAGCCGCTCTATTTTCCAGCAAAAATTGAATCGCCCCAGGGAAACAATCGATTAACTTGTTCTTGCCAAGTTCAATAACACTCGCTTTCTGAGCTTCTAATTCCTCAATTCGTTTGCCATAATCTTCAAACGTGTTTTTCTTACTTATCCTAAGCTCTTTTTGTTCTTTTTTAAGCGCTACATGCTCGTTCATAACCGCCTCATCATCCAAGATAATTTGTGCTGCAATTTTCTTAATTTGGGGCTTTTCCTCGGCTAAAATACGTTTGTTTAATTTTGCAGAAATAAACACATCAGCCAGAGTATCCTCTGTACCTATCGAAATAGTTGCGCCTCTATTTTCATGTTTTTTACCATATTTATCAGTGATTTCTGCATGTGCTTCATCATTCTGGTCTTTGATTAACCTTGGTTTTTGTTTAATTGTTAATTGAATATCTTGTGGGTCTTTTCCAGAAAAACCCCATTTAGAGAAATTAAATACAGCATCCCTAGCGGTTAAATGTTCAGCCTCTGTGTACGTTATATCCAAAGAGGGCTTAAGTTGTTCGGGCGCATACATTCCATCCAAAGATTGGCCTAACTCGGCAACAGTATCGCCTTTAACTGGGTATCTAAATGCTGCAAAATTCAATTTTTTCAACAAGGGATCGTTTAAGGAGAGCATTTCGATTCCAGTTATCGGCGCGATGTCTTTTAATTTTGAGACATTATTTAATTGGGTACATCTTATATCATATAAGCTCCAGCCCGCAGCGGGTGACTCTTTAAATCGATTTGCCTCATCTTGGTTAATTAAAATGACTCTTGGGTTGCCTTCTTTACGTGCCACAAAATAACGAACGGGAGGTACAAAATCCTCACTGTCATCATCCTGTTTATAAGTTGGACTGCAGCGAATAGGATCCGCTTCAGTAAACAAATTCTGCATAGGGACTATCTTGTGCGCCAAGGGTAATGCATTTAGTTCATCCACATTAGATAAATAATCAATAGAAACAGGAACAAAGTCCACGCGATGTTTTGTAAGTTTCGCCTCAACAACCACCTCTTCATTCTTAACCTCAGAAAATGAATGGGTTTGGGTTTGGGTTTGACCTTGGCTTTGACTTTGTGATTGACTCTGCGATTGACTTTCCGTTTCAACTTGACCTTCAGCCAAAGCATTACCACGTGCAGATGGAATCATAAATGTTTCGCTTAACTGAGCTTCACGTCTTTTTATAATTCGCTCGTTTATTGCTGAGTAGCTATCTTTCACCTCAGAAGAGATAGGTTTTAATTCCAAGTCGTTTCTTGTTTTATTGACCACATTATAAATAGCAAGCATTCGCTCATCGAATGATGTTCTTAATTTTTTAACAAAAGCGTCTTTCGTAGTTTCACCATACATACCCCCATATTTGGTCTTCAAATCAGCTGAACTACCCGATATAAAAGGGGAGATTTCATTTAATTCGCTAAGACAATGACTAAATAAGTCAATTTGCTCTGGAGTCAAGTTGTCAAAATCCATTAACTGGGTTATCGCTGCCTGTTGCTGCAAAATGGCATTTTTGACTACCGAATCAAGCTCCATCATTAATATGGAAACATTATTTAAATCACGGTTAAGTTCTTTTTGCCTTAACCAAAAGGCAATATCATTTCCTGTAAGTTTTTGCCCCTTACCAAGATTTAAGTCAACGAGAATTTGCTCTTTCAACGTCTCAGGTACGGCTACGGAAAATGATTGACCCGCGCTCTTATCGACAATTTTTCTCATCCTCATCACCGCTTGTTTATAATCATTATTAGTTACGGTGAAATTCAAAGTTAAAACAGCATGAGCCCCATTCATCTGCTTGATGTCGGCACCGCGTGAGTGGCTTTGATCATAGTACGTAAAATAACGTCCATTCTGATCCGAGTCACTCACCATTTCAGGCGTTAAATCAATGATGGTTTCGTTACCCTGCAGATCTACGGCAAGAACCTTTTTCATATTGGTCACATCATCGTAGAAAATAACCCCTTTTAACCCCTTAAGTAATGGTTCCTTATGCTCGTTCAATTGCAGTGCAATTTCTTTGGCCACTGCGCGATTAGAGATTTTACATAAGCCACCTACATCAATAAGGGTTCTGGAGTTGGTTAAAAACGACGAGGCAGCTAATTCTTGAATCAGCGCCGTTGTGTAGCCTTCTGGTGCTTTAGTAAAACCTGCCGTATCAAGCGATGTGGTTGTTTGACAATTATCTCTTCCCATAATACCTAAGGTCATGTTTCCATCAGCAGCAGGATCAAGCATGTTTTCTTTAAAATGGGAAGAGGTATCGCCCGCAGTACCTGAAAATCCAATAACCGAATCCTGAGTTGTTCCTTGTTCATAGCGATTACTGTTTGCTTTTCCAGAATCAAATTTTATCTGCTCTTGAATAATGGTGCGCGCTAACATCCTTCTCAAGGCAGCCCCCTTATCAAGCACGGCAAAGTACTTTTCTCGTTCCGCATTTCTAAAAATTGGATCTTCTATTTCCGCTAACTTTTTAAGCTCATTAAATATAGCGACAAACTCAGGTTCAATATGTTGACCTGTAGGATCTAAAAAGGGCTTCTCACCAACACCGCTTCGAAAAGAATCAATCAAAAATTCCAAATGAGGTAATTCATGTATTTCGGTTCGCGGATCAAGATAATACAAAAAGGTTGTGATTGCAGTCACTTCAGGATTATCGAACCTTGACCCTTGTGGTTTTGGTGTATTGGCTGCGGAATAGGGAATAGCAATTAATAAGGGTTTTGTGGCGGCCGTTTCTTTTCCAGTCTTGAGCGCCTCGTAATCATACAATTTCGAGCCATCATTAGCATTTTGAAACCAAACCCCAAAGTCAGTACCCGGTTCTTTTTCAGTAAATATACTGAGCATGACGGGATCGGTGAGAATGGCGCGCATTAAATAAACGGGTGTACTATTAGCAGCAGTTACTGCAAGGGGTTGCTCTGCTTGTAACGAGGTAACGTACTGCAAAATACGATGAGCGTCATCATCGTTAATATTAAGTTTTGCAAGCAATACCTCAGCCAACTTGGCGGGCGTCCTATCCTCTGCCCCGCGTATTGTTTGGGTAATCACTTCTAATGGATAAATTTCAGCAGAATTAAGCGCAATTTTTTCACCTGCCGTGTAGTTCACATCGGTTGTTGCACTATCTTGGGTGGCATCTAATTCATCAAAGATTGAAACGGTTGTTAAGGAACGAATTTCATTAAGTAATGAAATGCACGCCATAAGTTCTTTTCGTTGCAAGGTTTCTTTAGGGCTAAGTTTAAGTAACATATCTAAAAAAATCTTAGCTTGGCACTCCATCGAGTTACGCACACTTGGGGCTTGCACAAGCACTTCTCGCTCCGCCCTGACCTTCTCATACAAGGAGCGTCTTTTTCGCAAATCTTCCTTAATATTGTGCATGGATTTTAATCGTGGACTATCCACCCCCATCTCAGGCTGAGGATCCGCCTCTATTCGATAACGCTGGAAATCATCGTTGACAGCACGCCCACCCAATAAATGGCTTAAGGTTGACGACATGTCGGCTGCATTTGTTTCAAGCGCAGATTTTGGCACGATAAAACGAACCAACTTTTCTCCAGTCTTATACAGAGCAACCAACGGTAATAGAGTGGTCTTACCAAATCCCATCCTGGCTTGCGCTGAGTCAATTTTATCAGGATTGTGTTCATCATCAAGAAGTAGTCCACGGAAGATATTCACTTGGCGCGTAGTACAGCGATGACCAAATTCAGATTCAAACAGTAGAAATGCGCGTTGCATTTTACGTTCTTGCGCAACGACGAGGGGATCGGTGGCGCGGGCATCTAACGCCATTTCAGAATCGAGTAATCGGTCGAGTGGGTAGTTTCTTTTTATATGCAACAGGGACACGGCTTTTGCCGTGTCACCCATTTTGAATGCATCGTGCACATCATTGAAGTGATCCAACTCGGTCTTATAATAGAACAATCGAGTCATTCCGTTGTTCACTGCAATCTCAACGTGCTTAAGATCCGTTTTAGGGGGAAATTGAGCAAAAATTCGACTGTAGTCATTAAGAAGATAAGCCGCATTAAGCTCTGCAAAAGTAATTCGTGGAGACGAATCAGCGACAATGGATTCAATCTTATCTTGAGCCTGCAAATACTCTATATTGCATTGATTGTGTGCTTCGGTGATTTTTTGAAGTAATTCAACTCGCGCGCCCTCTTTTATCGAATAGGTTCCACCACTAACCGCAGTTTGGTATAAAAATGTTTCCAGCCTATCAGAAATGGCGCCTATCTCACTTCGAGTAAAACCTTTTTCAGCAAGGTAACTTGCAATTTTCGGCGCCGAATAAAATGCACTGGGATGACGTGCTATCTGGTATTTGTCGGTCGCGTCTGACCCGACAGCACGAATCCATCCTTCGCGCACCATTAAATTAAATAATTCGGCAACATTTTCTGTGCTTAACCCGCCAATTCCCGCATGTTCCGTGGTTACACCAAATAACTTACCCAGGGTGTGCGCATTAAAGATCCCATAGTTTTCGTAATAATACCCATCTTCCTGCGCGTGTACCGATTCTTTAAACGCACCTAAATCGCGATGTAACCGCTCTTCAAGCTCACGCTGAGCGGCCTCGACGAGTGTATAAGGCTCGGCATACAGATCAAATTGAACTAACGCGCGCGCACCTATTGATTCAATAGGCATATCGGTCGTTTTTGTATTGAGGCTTAGCGGTTTTTTATCGCCCGTTGGCACCAGGGTTACAGGTTTAGTAAAGAATTGTTGTAAGGTGTCCTCTTTAAATTCAGCGTTTATTACTCGCCACAGTTCAGAAAACTGCGCGAACGGAAATCCTTGTGCTGCGTTTCTTAATTCATGCACCTCATCACGAAATGTGGTTAATAGCTGATTATAAGCGTCTCTATCCCAGGTATCTAATGTTCCTGTAGCACAAGCGCCTCGTTCTAATAGATGATGTTGGAGTTCCGTGCCAATCAGCATCATTAGGGCTGCTCGCTGCTCCATGGTGAATCGCCCTGCTTTTTTCAATTCAGTAAATTTCGCCTTGAGGTTTCTTAATTCATCTAATTCACTAGACTTCAAAGGGAATTTAGGAACATTGGCGCCCAATAATTGGGTCAAAATTGCCGTTTTACCGTCTATAGAGCCCAGATAAAGAATGCTTTGCACGTTTTTAGCGTTTAAGCCATCCGCGGTGTCATGATAGGCGCGCAAATAATCTGCTTCAGCATAAGCTTGAGTAAGCGCTTTTTTCCCACTTAAATAAGCTTGTTTCGCCAAGTCATAATTAATCGCAAGTGTATCTCGCTCGTTCCCCCCGCCTGAAATTCCTTATAGGCAGCGTGCATAACCCTTGTTAAGGTTACCTGCGCTTCTTCAAGGGCTGTAATTTGTGGTGATTTCGCAACAAAAACAAAGTATTCTGGAGCGGTAATTGCTTGTATTTTAGACCCACAGTCCTTAATCTTCTTCACCATTTGCGCTTTGGCTTGGCTGCTGAGCAAACCTGAACCAATTATTTGTGACCGTTCTGTTTTTAATTGTTGTATTTGCTCGTCCAGAGCAGTTACTTCCTGCTCCTCAGAAAAAGATAATTCGTTAACGGTGTATGCACTACCCTCTTTCGTTACACGAAGATGCCTTCTTAAGTTCGTGTCAACAAGACGATGACTGTCTGAAAGACAATAATCTGGCCCATTGTAAATCACAAATTTAGCAATGGATGGCACATAGACCGTGTTTTTATCAACACGGAGCAGTTCATCCATTGGAAAAATCTTAGCTAAATCGTGAGCAATGGATTCCTCATTCGCATCCAAGCTTATAGAAATTTCCTGACCACGATAATCAAATAAGCGACCGCTCCAGAGGTCATTGTCCTGACCTTTTGCCAAGGTTAATATAGGCTTAAAGTCAGCCGTGTACCCATGTATTGCGCCGGCAGAATCGATAAAATAATGTTCGACGTTAAGTCTTCTTTTTAACGCGATGGGAAGTGAATCCATCTGCTCGGGTTGAATGTATTGAAGCGTTTGAAAACGGCCATCTAAAACTTTTAATTCGCGTTGAATGACAAGACTTCCATCTTCTTGTTGGGTTATAGACGCTTTTATTTTATTGTCGTTTCCCTCGACATAAATATATCCTCCGTCTTGAGGCTTAAAGGGAAGCTTTTCAATCCCTAATTCGTGTAATGCTATATTTGCTTGAATATAAGACGGCATCACGCCTAATTTATTAGGACCAAGATAAAGAACACCATGCAACACATCCAAACGTTTATTGTCGCCCAAAGAAATGAAGCCAGGAAGATCTTCAATCGAGGTTGGTATCGCTGTAATCGCTACTTTGACCCCATCAAATTTTTTATCCTCTGCATACTGACTAAAAACGTCATTAAATTGTTTTGCGCGATTATTTTCATGCAAATTACTTGAGAATTGCATTAATTTATCTTGAAATTTATTGATATGTGACTGCACTAAAGCCATCTCTCTCGTAAATTCAAAATTATTGTTAAGGTTAGCACGAGTGTCTTCCGTTGCCTGATCAAAAATTAATTGATAGGCTAAATTAGCACAGATAAATTGGGCATAAAGCGCCTCTATTTTAACCTTATCGACTGGTTTCTTGTTTTGTTCATTCTCAATTTTGAGCGCGCATAAATTGACGTCTCTAGCAAATCCAAATAACCTGTCTGTAGCATCAGGTTGAGTTAAAAGGTTCTCTTTAGTTAAAGAATCAACAAAGTTGTCTGTTTCTGTGGTTGAGGGACTATCCGTAGTAGTAATTGCCTTAAAGGCTCTAGGATCAATATTGGCGCACTTGAGTAAAACGTCTTCAATAAATACTTCATGCGGAACTTTAAGTGCGCATGGATTCTTTTTTTGATGAAACGTCAGGGTCTTTAAAAAAGTTAAAAGCTCACGTTTTTCTTTATCTGTGGTGGCGTTTTTAAACGCATCCAACAAGGCTCTATCAAAAAATTCCCGGCCTTGTGTACTATTTATACCCTCACTTGAAAGAAGAAACTGTTTCTTTGCATAATAGGTAATAAATTGGTGCGCCAATAGGGCATCACCATTACGCATACCTAAACGCTCCGCTAATTGACGCAATTTGGCATCGACTGCCTTTTCTTTACCATAGGCGGTTAACGCGCTTTGTAATCCTTTTTGACCTTCATACAAGCCTTCTAAACTAACTGGGGAATCATGAAGAGCACGTTCAACTTTGGTTAATAAAGTACTCTCAACAGGTTTCGTTCCATCAGGAGTTAACCACGAAATTTTTGCTGAAATCGCCTCATCACGCGGAATTATCAATTTTTCCCATTGTTTGATAATAGAAAAAAATGTTGCACTTACCTTTGCATCTTTTGCCACATCAATTTGTGACAAACTCAACTTAATTAAATTCGTTAACAATTGCGTTCTTTGCGTGTTCTCTAATCGCATGAACGCCTCATTAAGGGACCCCTCCTCGTCGTCTGCGGCATAGCGATCCAGCATACGGTTCGCTATCTCGGTTACCAACTCGGGTGGTGGAAGGTAGGGTAAATTAAAGATCGTGGAGGCGGCAGAATGACAAAATTCGGTTATACGTTCACGTCTATTTTCTAAGCCATTAAAGGTCTGTAGTTTATTTAAATAAACTGAAACCGCTCTAAAATAGTGAGCACATTCGTCGTTTCCCCCACCTCCTTTCAGCGAAGGCATTGGATTTTCGCGTAAAAATTTTAACGTGCTGCCCTCGATCACGGTTCTTTGATAGAGGCTTAAAAACTCCATATTCGGGGGTACAAAACTTGTGAAAACTGCGGCCTCAGCTTGTCTTTCTAAATCCTTACCTGTAAGCTGGCTTGGAACCGCGGTAAGAGTATCCACTTTGGGTTTCGCAATAAGAACGTTCGCCTCGTTACGCTTGGCAATGATTACTTTAAATTTTGTTGCGATGAGCGTTCCCGCCTCTTTACGCCGTTCACGAATCACCTCTATATCAATTGGCTTCCAGCCAAACTCCAGGGTTTGACTCGTAGAGAGGTCAATGGGGTATCCTGATTGTTGGAGCGCTGCGTATTTAATGTTGGCTTTTTGTGCCAAAAAGTGATGGAAGGCATGGTTAATCGCGACGGTAGGCTCGGAGGCACTTGTCTGAATATCATATAATTTCTCGGGATTTTCATGTTTTAACCAGAGGGCAAACAGCTTACGAACCCATTCTTTTTTAATTTCCTCCGCGATGGCTTGTTTACTGATTTCCTCTGCATGCTTATCAATTTTTATATATTCATCATTTCCACTATGAAGCGAATCAAGAGTACTGGCATCATAAGTATTCGTACTTATGATGACTTTTCGTTCTACAATCTCAATGACTTTTGCTTTAAGCTTTTGGTTTAAACTTTGGATTTCCTGGAATACGGATCCGGGTAGGAACGAATTTTTTCCTTGCTTGAAAAATTCAGAGCGCTCTAAAGGCGATTGAGTGTACAGATCTCTATTTCTGTCCATCTCTGTGCCGATTCTTCCAGCAGACAAGTCATCTAATATGCGATACGCTGCATTGGTCTCCAGATGATGACTAATAACGCGTGCTCGGAATCGACTAATTTCCGCAACACGCTCATTAGCCTCGTGCTCAACTTCATCCACTTCAAAGGTTTTCATGGTTGTTAGCAAATGTTGATGAACCGTTTCAATCTCTTGAGCCGCCGCGGTAAATGCATGACTTATTTGGTTGATCGTTTGCAAATCAGAGACTTTCGCTTTTAATCGCTCAAGGATATCTTTTGCTTTGGCAATTCTATTTTCTGCCGCGCCCGCAACGGTATAATCTCCCTTAAGATTTTCAATTTTCCTAGTCACAGAATCGTGCAA